>CAWAJB010000048.1:0-13154 GCA_963782185.1 uncultured Actinomycetes bacterium | reverse complement strand
CCACACGTGCCGGCCCACGGGAGTACCCGCGGGACTGATCCGCGCCCCTGCGGCGGGGGACGTCGCACCCGGCCACGAGCGGGCGGAGCTGGTGCAGCAAGGTGAGACGAGCAGAATGAGCGAAGGCCTAGAAGATTTTCTTCAGGAATGAGCCGCACGCTCACGCCATCGTGGAGGAACCTCATGCGAACAGGCAGCGACCAGGCCGGTGATCCGCCAGCGGCCGGCCAGCAGGCCGGGCTGGATATCGGGTCCCCCTTCGCTGCCACCCGGCTGGTGACCTGGCACGGCGATCTCGTGGCTTCGCTCGACCGGCTTGGCTGGCTCCGGTCGCTGAGCGAGTGGCTGACCGGCGCGCTGGACCCGGTCCGCGAGCGGCATCAGGACAATCTGGTTCTCGAGCTGCTGCATGGCGGCCGATGGGCTGGCCACCCGATACATCCAGCCCTCAGCGACCTGCCCATCGGGCTGTGGACGGGCGTCATGGTGCTGGACGTTGCCGGCCGTGACCCGGCTCCAGGGCGCGGACTCGACGCCGCAGGCGTGCTCAGCGCGGCCGGCATCGTGGCCTCGGTCGCTACCGCCGTGACCGGGCTCAGCGACTGGACCGTCAGTAACGATGAGGACCGCCGGATCGGGCTCTTCCACGGCCTGCTCAACACGGTGGCCCTCGGGCTGCAAGGTGTCTCCCTGGGCAGCCGGATGGCGGGCCACCGCAGCACGGCCCGCGCTCTGGCCGCGGCCAGCTTCACCGTCACGGCCGGGGCCGGTTACCTGGGCGGTCATCTCGTATTCACCAGGGGCGTGATGGTCAACCGGGTGGCCTGGGCCATCGGGCCGCGGCGGTGGACCCGCGCGCTCCAGGAGACCGACCTGGCTGACGACTCGCCGACCGCCGTCGAGGCCGAGGGCCGGCAGATCCTGCTGTACCGCCACCGCGGCACCCTCTACGCCCTCGACAACGTCTGCAGCCACGCCGGTGGCCTGCTCAGCCGCGGCACTGTCGCGGATCTGACTGTGACATGCCCGCTCCACGGGGCCCGCTTCGCGCTGTCCGACGGCTGCGTCGGACGCGGCCCGGCTAGCCAGCCGCAACCCGTGCTACCGACCCGGATCCGCAACGGCTGGATAGAGGTGCGCGGCAGCCTGCCGGCACCCCGGCGGCCCGCAAATGGAAGGAAACAGCCATGACGTTCGTAGTCGTTGCGAACCTCGACGATCTGGAGGTCGGCGACACCCTGCTGGTGGAGGAACTGCGCGAACCGATCTGCCTCATCCGCCTCGATGATGAGGACGTCAGGGCGATCCACAACACCTGCACCCACCAGCAGCAACCCCTGCACGAGGGCTCCCTGCAGGACGATGACACGCTGGTGTGCGCCTCCCACGCGTCACGCTACGACCTGACCACCGGCGAGGCCGTTGGCGTGTTCGCCTGCGGCCCCATCCCTGTTTACGCATGCAAGGTCGAAGACGACGCCATTCTCGTCGACATTGACCAGCAGCTCAACGACGCACCCATTCCTCGCCATCCACCTGGCTAGGGCCAGCATTCCGGAGGATAACGGACCGGCGGAGCGGTGGTCATCTTGATCTGACGGAGGATCCGATGGCGCAGGAAGCCCCCGGACTGGACCTGACCTTATCGGTTCACGGCGTCGACACGGCCGCGGCCAGCGAGGAACGGAAGAAGCTCCGGCGCAGCGTGGGGCGGCTGGACACCGCGTTCCTCATGCTCGCCGCCATCATTGTTCTGGACACGCTCGGCGCGGTGTCGAGCTACGGTGCCCAGACCTTCACCTGGCTCATCGTCATGGTGATTTTCTTTCTGCTCCCCTACGGCCTGCTCACAGCGGAGCTTGGCAGCACCTTCCCGGAGGAGGGCGGCCCGTACGTCTGGGTAAAGCTCGCCTTTGGCCGGGCCGCGGCGGCTGTGGTTTCCGTCATGTACTGGGTGGACAACCCCATCTGGCTGGCCGGGACGTTGGCGATCACCGCTATGGCCACGTTCAGCCGCGAAACTGTCCAACGTCAGCGGCTTCCTGGACGCGTTGGAGACCGTCTTCGTCGTCTATGGGGGCCACACGGCCAGCTCGGGCGCCGTGCTGACCGGGGCGGGCAAGGTCCTGGCCGATATCGCCGCGATCGGGGTGATCTTCGGCCTGCTCTCCTCGGGCGTGGTGTGGCTCATCGGTTCCGACCGCACCCAGGCGGTTGCCGGGTTCGACGGTGCGGCGCCGAGATGGATGGGGCACTTCTCGAAGCGGCTCGGGACGCCCATCGCCGTGAACCTGCTCTCCGGCGTCGTGTCAACCGGCATCCTTATCCTCGCGCTCACGCTGACCAGCGGTAATTCGGCGAAGTACTTCAGCGCCGCCCTGGGACTGGTGATCTCCATGGTGACGATCACCTACGTGCTGATCTTCCCAGCGGTGATCAGGCTGCGGTACCGCTATCGACCGCCACGGACACCTGCAATCCTGGCGGCGCCGCTGCCGCGGCGCCGCCAGGCACCCGCAATACGTTGGACACGGCGCACCTGCAGGACGTGGAGGGTGCACGTTGGGAAATTCGGGTTCTAGGCGGGGCCGGGCTTGACGACTCTGGTCACGACCCAGCGATGCTTGCCGATCTTCCGGTTCCGGGTGAACCCCAGCTTCTCGTAAGTCGATAGCGCCCCGTTGTACAGGAACCCGGCAGGAACGGAGTCGGCGTTCTCGGGATATCCCTCCACGATTCCCCCGCCGAGGGCGGCGATCAGGTCCAGCGCGCCGCCGAGCGCGGCGGCAGCCACGCCCTGACGCCGGTGTCCCTTGCCGACGTAGCAGCACGCGATCCGCCAGTCCGGCGGGGCCGTCTGGCTTTTCTCATAGGCGGCGCGGCTCTTGATCCGCGGCAGTTCCCCGGGCGTGCCGAACTGGCACCACCCCAGGCAGTCGCCACCGTCGAAGACGAGGGCCGCTTGGGCCGTCCCCGCACGCACGCGGGCCAGCTTGCGGTCACGGTTGCGCTCCGCCGTGGTGTCCTTTCCCACGCCCTCGGGATGGAATCCCATGCACCAGCAGCCACCGAAGATGCCGTTGTTGCGCTCCACCAGCGCTGCGAACGCCGGCCACGTCGACTCATCGAGAGGCCGGACGCTGTAGGTGGGCAGTCCCATGAGATCAACGTAGTGCCCCCTGACCAGGATCATCGATCCAGGGCGGGGGCAACGCCGGTTCCAGCGGGTGACGCGCCAGGCGGGCCTGGGTCATTCGGCGCGCAGGTGGTCGTGGACAAGGCGGATCGCGGTCGAGCCGTCACCGACAGCCGCGGCGACGCGCTTCACCGACCCGTGCCGGACGTCGCCGACCGCGAAGACCCCGGGCAGGCTGGATTCCAGGAACATCGGCATGCGACTGAGCGGCCACTCCTGATGCGGCTGCCCGTCCTGGAGAAGATCGGTGCCGGTAACGACGAACCCCCACTGGTCGAGCCGGACGGCGCCCGGCAGCCACTGGGTGCGCGGCTCGGCCCCGATCAGGACGAACAGGGCCGCCGCTGGCACGGTTTCGGGGGTGCCGGATTCCAGGTCGGTGAGGGTCAGGCTCTCCAGGCGGTCCCGTCCAGCGCCGCCGGTGACCGCGACCCGGTAGCGCACGTCGATGTTGCGGCCCGATTCGATCTCCCGGGTGAGGTATTCGGACATGCTGTCGGCCAGTGATTGTCCCCGGACGAGCACGGTCACCTTCGCGGCGTACCTGGCGAGGTGGACGGCGGCCTGGCCTGCGGAGTTGGCGGCACCCACGACGAAGACCTCGCGGTCCCTCATGGCCTTGGCCTCTGTGGCGGCTGACCTGCCGCCCGGTATCGCGGAGCCCGCCGAGGACCTCAAGCGCCTCCTTGACGGACCTGGCCGCGATGACCTGGTAGTCAGCCCCGTAGCGCTTGCGCAACTCCGCCTCGACGCCCTCATGCGTTCGCGAGTCATCGGCCAGCAGCAGAACCGGTTCCAGAGTCGGGCCCCCGATCTCAGACGGTCACGGCGATTCTAACCGCGCCGACCTGCCACCCGAATCCCGCCGGGCAACCGCAGCGTTCAGGTCGCGGGCGCAGCCGGGCTTTCCGGTCACCGACGGCTGGGGCTGCCAGGATGAAAGTATGGAGGTATTGAGTAGCCGGATCCTGCTGCGCCCCGCCGACCTGGATCGAAGCCGCCGTTTCTACCGGGACGTGCTGGGGTTGGCCATCTACCGGGAGTTCGGCTCGCCCGCTGATCCCGCGGTGGTGTTCTTCCTCGGCCCAGGCTTCCTGGAAGTCTCCGGGCACTCGGCGGGCGCTGCGGGGGGCCCGGTGATGATCTGGCTCCAGGTACGGGACGTTCACGCCGAGCACGACCGGCTCGCCGCGGCTGGCGTTCATATCCTGCGTGAACCGGCCACCGAGCCCTGGGGATTGACCGAGATGTGGATCGAGGACCCCGATGGCGTCCGGATCGTTCTCGTCGAAGTACCCGCCGATCACCCGCTGCGCCGCGACCCGCGATCCTGACGGGCACCTGATTGAGGTCGGGCAGTCAACAGGTCTCCTGAGCCAGCCGTAGCGTGTCCGGAGAACTGGGGTGCAAGGCCGGCCGGTGAGGAGGACCGATGGGGCGGGTGGAGGTCGGCGGGGTCGGTATCGAGTACGAGGTGGTCGGGGCCGGGCGTCCGGTCCTGCTGCTACACGGCTTCCCTGACTCTGGCCGTCTATGGCGGTATCAGGTACCGGCGCTGGCCAGGGCCGGGTTCCAGGTGATCATCCCTGACTTGCGCGGCTACGGACGCTCTGACAAGCCCGAGCCCGTTGATGCGTACTCGCTTCCGTTGCTGGCCGGGGATGTCCTGGCGATCCTTAGCGAGCTTGAGATCGGCCAGGCTCACGTGGTGGGCCATGACTGGGGCGCTGCCCTGGCGTGGGGGCTGGCTGCCCTGTCGCCCGGCAACGTCAACCATCTGGTCGCCTTGTCGGTCGGCAACCCCGTCACCTTCTTGCGCACGTTGGAGCAGCGTCAGAAGTCGTGGTACATGCTCCTGTTCCAGTTCCCCGGGATTGCCGAACGGTGGCTGACCGAGGACGACTGGGCCAATTTCCGAAGCTGGGGAGGACACCCCGACACCAGCCAGGTGATCGCGGAGCTGGAAGCAAACGGTTCGCTCACTCCGGGCCTCAACTGGTACCGGGCCAACGTCTCGCCCGAGTCCTGGGTGGGACCGCCGGTGCAGCTCCCACCGGTGCAGGCACCGACGATGGGTGTGTGGAGCACGGGGGATTTCGCCCTCTCCGAGGTACAGATGACCGACTCCGCCGCCAACGTGGCGGGCCCATGGCGCTACGAGCGGCTGGACGGTCCCGGCCACTGGATGCAACTGGACGCCCCCGAGCAGGTGAACGCCCTGCTCCTCGACTTCCTGCCCCGCTAACCCGCCCCGCATCCTGACCAGCCACTTCTTGGCGCACCCGCTATCGGATCGTCGACCGCCGGAGGCGTTTGCGCCGACGCCAGATGTGCACCGCCAGGTACACGACAAGGACGAGCCCGGAGTCGAGGTGCCACCGGTCGAAGGGCCTGGGGAACGGCAGCGTTATCGGCATGCCCCGGCCCCAGTCCAGGACGCCTGACACGAGCACGTTCAGGGTGATGAAGAAGAGCAGAAAGTCCGAAACGGTGAGGCGGATCGCCCGTCCGGCGAACGTCCGGGCCCGGACGATCTGGGTGGCCATGCGAACGAGGGTCCGGCGGCGCTGCGCCAGATGCACGACCACCAGCCCGACGAAGACCAGGCCGACGTCGGTGTGGATGGCGATCCGCACGTGCAGAAGGTCCAGTGTGCCGAGTGCGGCCGCCGCCGAGCACAGCAGAGCGAGATGGACCGCCCAGCGGGAGAGGGAGCGGCGCGCGGCGCGGCGGGCGTCCGGCCGCTCGAGCGACGGCCCGGCCGGCCGCTCGGGCGATGCCCCGGCCGGCCGCTCGGGCGATGCCCCGGCCGGCCGTTCGAGCGACGCCCCGGCGCGCGGCTCGAGCGGGACGTCAGGCATCAGGCACCGTGGCCCGTACTGTGCGGCCCCCCGCTCAGTGGCGCAGGCACCGCATGCCGTCCGTACATGAGGCGCTCATGCTCGATATCATGCCGAGTAGCATACTGAGTATTTTGTCGGAGACAATGGACGTTGCAGTAATGCAATCCTGGCCACGCACAGAGCAGCAGCCCGGGGGCCTACGACCCGAACCTGGGCGCCGCCGGGCGGGCGACCAGCCAGCGGCACGGCCACGCGATGCAGTGGTGGCCGTGTCCCCCTACGCGCAATAACCTGATGCACTGCCCCTGGCAGCCCGGCGATGATGGGGCATGCTTTCTGACCAGCCCCTCGAGGCGGCGCGGGCTTACTATGAGCGCAGCGACGAGCTCGGGCGGCTGACCACGGGATCCGGGGAAGTTGAATTCGAGCGCACCAAAAAGATCATTCTCCGGCATCTGCCAGCAGCACCCGCGATCGTGGCCGACATCGGTGGCGGCCCGGGCCAGTATGCGCTGTGGCTGGCCCGGCTGGGCTACCGCAAGGTTCAGCGCGGATGACGGTGTTCAACACCGGCCCGCACGCCAACACCACCGACTTCCGTGCCGGTGATGTCGGCCTGGTCCGGCGCAATTACGGCCACTACGTCGAGAACACGGGCAACGACGCCCTGATCTACATCGAAACGTTCCGCAGCGACCACTACGAAGAGGTCTCGCTGGCCAACTGGCTCAGCCACCTGCCTCCCAAGCTCGTTTCCGCGCATCTGAACATTCCCGAGGAGACCCTCGCGAAGTTCCCGCGCGGTGCGCAGGGGATCGTGCCGCTGCCATAGCCGTGTAAAGCCTGGAGGCATCCCATGACCTCGATGGAGAACGCGGACCCGAGTGTGGTGCTGGTCCATGGCGCCTACGCCGACGGCTCGTCCTGGTCTGAGGTGATCAGGCTTCTGCACGGGGCGGGAATCACCGCCGCGGCGGTGCAGAACCCGCTGATCTCGCTGGCCGACGATGTCGCGCACACCCGCCGGATCCTGGCCCAGCAGCCAGGGCCGGTGATCCTGGCGGGTCACTCGTTCGCCGGAACCGTGATCACGCAAGCCGGAACTCACCCGGCGGTGGCCGCCCTGGTCTACGTCGCCGCCCGGGCACCCGATGCGGGTGAGGACTACGCGGCGCTGGCCGGGCGGTTCCCGGCCGCGCCGGCCAGCGCCGGCCTGGTCTACGCCGACGGGTTCGGCGCGCTGGCCGAGGACGCGTTCCTGAACGACTTCGCCAATGGCGTGGAGCCGGGCCTGGGGCGGGTGCTCTACGCGGTGCAGGGACGGGTGGACGCCGGCCACCTCTCGCTGATCACCCATCCGGAGGAAGTCACCCAGCTGATCATGAGCGCCGTCCGGGCCGTCCGGCCGGGCGCCGCAGCGGGAGGACCAGCGTGAGCACCCACCTGATCACCCTCCGCCGCACGTCGAGGGTCGCCGCCGGTTCCCCCGGAGCCGCCGGGTGGCAAGCCAGGCGCCCCCGCGCCCTGGCTGCCTGCCCGTCTCACTCCGGGGGAACCGTCAGGACCAGGACAACGGTGCCGTCGCCGGTCTTCGAAGACCCCGCGGAACGCCTGGTCGTTTCCCGAGCCATCAGCACGGCCGTAAGCGTTGCCGGTCCCGGCTAAGACAACGTGCGGCACAGGTTCTCCGCGGTGGCGTGCAGCAGCTGGACATTGATCGCGCCGGAGCTGCTGATGCTGACTTCTGACTGACCGGTGATGACCCACTCACCTGGCGGGAACCCGGTATTACCCACGGGTACCGTGACTCCGATGTGGCTGGCGATGAACGCGTGGTTTCCCCCGTCTTCCCCGTAGTGGAACCAGCCGTAGCCTGACAGGTCACGCACCACGGACTCGTTCGTGCTCGTATTGGTGTAGCGGACGACCAGCGGACCGCGGAACTCCTGGACCTTCGGGCTGCCGTCCGGGTAACTGGCCAGCGTCCGGTACTGCTCCTGGTCGGCAACGATCGTGGTGGCGACCCCGAACGTGCACACCCGGCCCGGCGCGTCGGTCCGCGGCGCGGTCCGGTAGGACTGCCAAGGGACGGGGCTGGCGTTAGCGGCGCTGGCAGCCTGCGCACTGAGCACGGCGGCCAGGACCGCGACCGGGGCGGACGCGAGGTGGCGAAGTCTCACCCACAGACCTCCTTGATAGAAGTTGCCACGATCCTGCTGGCGCCCCGCGCCGCATGCGATCATTTAAGCCAGGGCTGAAACGTCCGTTATGCCCTCAAACGTCCGTGACGACGGGATGCCAGACATGCTGCGTGTCCACCTGACGGCTGAGGACCTGCTCCGCACCAAGTTCGCCAGCCAGCCTGCACCGCTCATTGAGGTTGGGCTCGCGCTGGCCGCACTGCACCGCCGCGATCCGGGTTTCGGCCGCTGGCGCCGCGCGGCGGTTACTGGGTTCCCGGTACCGCTCCGTGCCCTGCTGGAGTTGGTGCCAGCGTCGGCGACCGGTCCTCTTTTCCTCGATCCGATCACCACTGATCTGGCCGAGGGCCTGGCGCTGGTGGAGCAGACGCCGGCGTCCTTCGCGGCTGAGGAAATGCGGCGCGTCTACTCGGCCAGGTCCCCCACGCCTCTGGCCCGCATGCTGGCCGAACGGGACCGTGAAACCTGGCGGGACCTGGTCCGGGCGCTGCTCCTGGCCTTTCGCCATCTGCTCGAGGACGACTGGCCACAGGTGCTCAGCGGATTCAGGTCGGAGGTGGCCTGGCGGGGCAGGCTGCTGGCTGAACTCGGCCTGCAAGAGGCACTGACCACGCTGCATCCCCTGGTCAGCTGGAACGGGACAGTGCTGCAGATCGAGGCCCCGGAGGAGCTGGATCTGTATCCAGGCGGCACCGGGCTGATGCTGCTGCCGTCATTGTTCTGGACCGGCCGCCCCATGCTGGGTGAGCACCCCGACGGTTCCGCAGTGATCATTTACCCGGCGCTTACCCACATCCGCGATGCGCCCGCGGTCAGCCGCAGGAGCCCCGCCGCTGGAGACTGGCAGAGCCCCGCGCAAGCGCCGTCGGAGCCTACCGGGGTGCCCCTGACCATGCTTAACTTACCGAAGCAGCCTGCCTCTCGGGCAGTTCCAGCGGGGCCATTAGCTAGTAAAACTACTGTTATGGTAGGTTATCCCCTCACGGTCCCAGCTCGACCGGAAGATCGGGATCGGCCGACCACTCTTCCAGGGAGCCGTCATAGATCGCCACGTCCTCGCGCCCGATGATCGTCAGCGACTGCGCGACGACAGCGGCCGAGACGCCGCCACCACAGTAGACGATCACCGGGCCACCCTCCGGGATCACCCCGGCCGCTTCCATGAGCTGCGCGCACGGGAGCATGCAGCCGTCCGCGGTCATCAGGGCGCGGGCCGGGACGCTGACGCTGGACGGTATGTGACCTCGCCTGGTGTACCGGGTTGGCGTGGTCCCGGCGAACAGCTCGGCGGACAGCGCGCAGACCAGGGACGCGGAGCGTGCGCCCCTGACGACTTCGGCCACATCCTCTTGTCCGGCCCACATCCCAGGATGCTCGCGCGCGATGACGCCCGGCGCGCCTGCGCCCGGCCCGGCTGGCGGGCCCCCGGCGAGGCCGGCCAGGTCAGCGGCTATTGGCGGACCCGACTCGACAGCGCCCCCGCTGGCCACCCAGGCGCGCCAGCCTCCGTCGAGCACCGCGCCCCGAATACTGATCCAGCGCAGCATCCACCACAGCCGGGCAGCGCATACGCCGCCCGCCGAGTCATAGGTGACCACGACGGAGCGACTGGTGACGCCCAGCCGTTCCAGCGCCGCCGCCAGCCGGTCAGCCGACGGTCTGGCGAAATGGTACGGCGCATCGTGGTCAGAGAGGTCTCCGAGCAGGTCCGCATAACGGGCCGTGGGGATGTGCCCGTCAGCAAAGCGTTCCCGCCCGCTCCGCACGCGGTAGTCACCGTCATGGGCAGGCGCCCGCAGGGTCACGGTCGCGTCGAGCACGACAACTGGCGGGCCGAGGTGCGCAGCCAGCCACGACGGCGACACCAGCGATTCGGGCAGTGCGGCGTCCAGCGGGGCGGTGTTCACGGGCCTGAGGCTACCTGGGCGGCACGGACTGCCCACGCTTCCCGGCCCGCTCCAGGAGGGCGGTTAAGGGGTGATCGCAATGACATCGACACGGCAAGACGGCGTCGGTGAGTCAGCCCGGCGAGTGATCAGGGCGGTCCGCCGCTGGCAAGCCGCGCAGCCCGGAATCCTCGTGATCGCCGTTGACGGTCACGGCGCCGGAGGTAAGTCCACCATCGCGGCTGGCGTTGCCCAGGCGACCGGTGCCGCCCTCGTCCACACAGACGATTTCTTCCACTGGCCGTCCAGCCGGGCCGCTGGCCCGCCGGACGATGGGCAGGCATTGACTCGGTACTACGACTGGCGCCGGATCCGGGCCGAAGCCCTGGTGCCGCTGCGCGCGCGCCGTGCTGCCGGGTTCCGCCGGTTCGACTGGGCGCGCGGCGTTGGGCTTGGCCCCCCGGTCACGGTCGAGCCGAGCGACCTGATCGTGCTGGAGGGCGTTTTCTCAGCCTCGCCTGAGCTTGCCGACCTGGTGGACCGATCCGTTTTCGTCGATACGCCCGAGCCGGAACGGCTGCGGCGGCTGCACGCCCGGGTGACGCCCGAGGAGTGGGACACGGACTGGCTGGCTGCAGAGCGAGCGTATTTCGACGTGGTCCGCCCACGCTCATCCTTCGGCCTCATTGTTCCCGGTACCGGGCAGCTCCCCCAGGACCTTCAGGAAGGTGCGTCATGACGTCCGTTCGCGTGATGCTCGACTATGTCCACCCCTGGCCGAACGCAGCCGGTTTCTACATGGCTCGCGACCGGGGCTGGTATCGGGAGGCCGGGCTCGAGGTAGAGCTGACTACGCACGACTACGGCCGCGGCGACACGCTCGCGCACCTGAGCCGCTTCGAGGTGGACTTCGCCGTGTTCCCCTCGAACCGCCTGCTCGTCCGCCGGGAGAAGGGCGAGCCTCTCGTCGGGATCGCGGCGGTTAACCAGACCGGCCTGGAAACCATCCAGGCGCTCCGCAGCGCGGGTATCTCCCGCCCGCGGGATCTTGCCGGCCACCGCATCGGCTACGCGCCCACACCCAGGGGGAAGGCGATGGTCAGGCAGCTGATAGCCACAGACGGAGGCGATCCGTCGCAGATCGTCACCGTCAACTCAGCGGAACACGAGCTGACGCCCGATTATCTCGTCTCCAGCGACGTCGACGCGATCTTCGGCGGCTACTGGTGCTGGGATGTGCTGTCCCGGGGGGTTCCGGAGGGTGACCTCGTCACCTGGCGGGTATCCGACATCGGCGCCCCGGCGTATCACAGTTACCTGCTCGGCACCCAGCAGTGGACGGTCAACAGTAACCCTTCGCTGGTACGGGGCTTCGTGGCCGCGACGTCCCGTGGCTTCCACACCGCGGCGGATGACCAGGCAGCGACTCTGGCGCTGCTCGAGCGCGTGATTCCTTACCAGCCGAGTTGGCGGCTCGCCCGCTCGCTGGAACTGGTCGCGACCAGCTGGTTCCGCGACGGCCAGTGGGGAGTCCAGCGGGAAGGCGACCTGATGGCCGGCTATGCCAGGTGGCTCGCTGACAACGACGTCCTGGCCAGCGCTGATGCCTGGCGCGGTGCCACGACCAATGAGTTCGTCCCTGACGCAGCAACGTGAATGAAACCGACGATGAGCCTGCCCCGATGCGCGAGTGGCTTCCGGTGCTCGCGGCGGCGCCCGGCGAGGACTACCCTCCCGCGGCAGGTCCCATCAGACCCCGGGCTTTCACGCCGATCCCACAAACGGCAGCCTGGTAGGTCCCGGCCGGGCCCGGCGGCAGTCTGGTGAACCAGACTGCCACGTACCGCCCACGCACCGGGCGGCCCAGCGTCATCCTCACGACTCCTCCCGGTCCGGCCGAGCTCGCGGCGGGCCGCAGGTCCGCCAGCATTGGCTGGTCGCCGATGCGGATCTGGAAGCTGGCTCCCGTAGCCGCGCCGAGCGTGACCCGGACCGCCGTGATCGTGACTGTATTGCCCATGTCGAGCAGCAGGCCCGTACCTGGGTCCAGGCTGCCGAACCGGGCGGTCGTGTAGCGGCGGGTATGCCAGGCGGTGCGGCGTAGGCCGTCGATCGCGAGCCAGGCGCCGTGCGGATTGTCTCCCTGGCCCCGGCCGTGCGGGCCGAACGCAACGGCGCTCACCGGGGCGATGGAGTGCGCACGGCCCTGCCTTTCACCTGGGTCGGGTGGCCGCACGGGTGCGGGCGCCGGTGCCGGAGCGGACGGGTCTGAGCCAGCCGCCGCCCGCTCGGCGTCCGGACCCCCCGCGTGCTCGCCAGCGATGTGCACCGGGCTGGCGTGGCTGTCCGCCGTCACGGCGGCTCTCCCAGGCCCGGTTTGGGGCTCTTGCACGAGCCGGTACCCGACGGAACTGATCGTGAGCATGATGGCCACCACGCCGAAAGTCAGCATGAATGCCGGCTGGTGGTGCCACGCCGTCCTGTGCCCAGGGTCAGCTCCGACGACCTCGGTGGTGACCTGTTCAGCCTGCCGCCGTGCCGTGCGCAGGAGGATGCTCGCCTCGCCCCGGGCCCGGCTCAGGATCCGGTCAGCTTCCTGGCGTGCCTCGGCGATAGTGCTGGCTGATGACTCCGCCGCCATCTGCAGCTGAAAGACTGCGGCGGCCATTGTGCATTCAGCAGCCGACGGCCCGCTCACCTGTCCGCTACCGGTCTGCCGTAAGGGTTCCGCAGGCAGCTCGCGGCTGGAATCGAACCACCGAGTTACCCGCACTTGCTCAGTCTGGATGTCCCGGTCAACCAGTTCTTCCTCGACCAGTTCCAGGAAGGCGTCTACGTCTCGCCGGTCGTACCCGCGCCGGAACCTGGTCATACCGAACTTCCATGTCCGCACATCCTCGGGCGTCAGCGGCATCTCATCTCCTCGGCATGCTCAATGGCTACGGCGGCGGCGAGGAGACCAGTCCAGGCCCTGACCACCCGGCCTCGTAGGGTCTCCAGTGCCGGCTGGCGACAGATGGGGTGGGTG
>CAWAJB010000047.1:0-20478 GCA_963782185.1 uncultured Actinomycetes bacterium | reverse complement strand
TAATCCCATGACCTGCAGCGACTGACTGCGAATCATGATCATCCAAGGGATATCCGGGCGGGCTGAGTACGATTCCTTAAACGTCAATCCCGGTCCCACGGTTGAAGCGTTGGCTGATCACGGCACGAGCCCGGTCGTGTGAGCACGGCAACATGTGCGCGTAGGCCCGCAGGTGCAAGCCGGATCGCTATGGCCGAGGTACTCGGCCAACTCCTTGATGGACACGCCGAAGGTTCCTAATGACACCGGGCGATCCGTCGGGAACTGATGAGAATCGCTGAAATCGCAGCGACCTACAGCCGCGGCTTGTCGCTTGCCTGCACTTCGACTGCGCAGACATCGATGCAGTTGGTGCCGCCGGACCTGATCTCACCGCTCGTACCACAGCGGAGGTGGCGCTAGCGTCGCTTCACCACCTACAGCGGCAACACAACGAAGCACTTCACTACGCTAGCCGCGCTTATAAGTCGTCAATCGATGCTGTTGCCGAGGCGTGCACTCAGGCCAACACTATCAAGATAGGTAGATTTAACGTAGCCAAGATAGAGTGGCTGGATAGATATAATCCTGCTCTCACCCTGCAGGACGCTGCGGCAAGAATGCTGAAACAAAAGCGGCTGCTATGTAAGGAGCTGAGTGAGAGATCGGCCGAAGTGCGGAAGATTGCTGAATGCATCGGAGTCACCGCTCAATATATCCCTCAAATGGAATTGAAGCAGGAATACTCATGGTCTGCGATTATCTGGCAGAAATCGATAACATGACTCGCCATGAAACGGATTATTCGAGCGCCCGCCTCTGCGCCGATGCTGGGAACGGTCGAAGAGACGGGGCGCCGCCAGGGGTGGCGGACTTGCGGCTGGGGCGGGTACCTGCCAGCAAAGGATCCCGTCGCGCCGGGGAACGCGCCAGACGTCGCCAGAATAGATCTTCCGGCGGGTTTAAAGATTGGTTACGTGCACGACTCGTATACAATCTTTCAATGGTGCGGCAGGCTCGCATGCGAGCAGGCGGGCTTCTCGCCGCGCCAGTTCGGCAAGGTGCTGGGGCGGGTCCGCCAGCAGAATTGGCTGCGCCACCTGGTCAACAGCGCCGTCCTCGCCGAGGCCGTCCGCGACAAGCAACTCGCCGAGTCCCCGTGCACCGGGCGGCCGGGTCTGTTCCCAACGTTTTATCAGGAGATTACTGTTGACTTGTGTTCGCAAACCTGGCGATACCCTCCCTTTTCCGGCTTGATGAACCTGGAAAAGCATTTATATAAACGCGCTGGGTAGCTATGGATGATGCGGACGCTTGCCAAAGCTGCGGCCAGTTCGCTCGTGGCTCTCTGTGCCGGGCTGGCGTTCGCCGTGGTCTGCATGACCGTCATCGGCGTGCTGGAAATCCACTCCACGACGAGGGTCGGGAATGAAATCGCGAGCGACGAGCTGACCACCTCGACGGCCACGGGCCAGCTCGCCCGGGACATGGGTACCGCGTACGCCACCGGCCAGGTCGCATTCCTCGCATCCAGGCCTGCGGAACGGTCACGGCTCCTCGGCTCGCTGTACACCAGACTTCTTCCGGCGGCTGACGCCCAGCTCGCCGTCCTCGTGCGGCTCCACGCCGACGATTCTCCGGCTGAGCGAACCGGAATCGAGCGGTTGGCCCTCCAGTGGGTCGCCGTCCGCGATCTCCTCAGCCCGGCGAGCGTGGCGGCCCATCCGGCCGCCGCGCTCGCCTCGCGGCTGGCCAGCCGCCTACCAGCCGGTGAGCGCCCACCTTGACCGCCTGCTCCTCATCGAGCGGCGCGACGGGCACGCAGACCGCATGCAGGCGTCCGCGAGCGGGGCGCGGGCCTACGGTCTCATCTTCGGTGTGGCCATGCTCGGCATCGTGATCGGCATCGTCCTTCTGCTGTCCGGAATCCGCCGCATCCGACGGAACCTGGAGCCGGGCCAGGATCAGGCCGAGTTCGCTGACACCCTGCAGATCGCAAGCGACGAGGATGAGGCGCAGCAACTGCTCCAGCGCCACCTCGAACGCACGCTCGCGGCGACCACCGCCGTGGTGCTCAACCGCAACAACAGCGCGGACCGGCTGGAGGCCGTCACGCCGCTGCCCGGTGGCTCGCCGTTCGCGGAAACCCTGCGTGGGGCGAAGCCCCGGTCCTGCCTGGCGGTCCGGTCAGGCCGGACGCACCGCCAGGACGCAGGGCGGGAGGCCCTGCTCGCGTGCCCGGTCTGCGCCCCGTGCCCGGGCGGTTCAGCGTGTTTTCCGCTCACGGTCGGAGGCGAGGTGATCGGCTCTGTCTTGCTCAACCGCCCGGCCCCCTACGGGGAGGCGGAGGAACAGCGAATTCGGGAATCCGTCGGCCAGGCGGCTCCCGTCCTGGCCAACCTCCGCAACCTGGCCGTCGCGGAGATCCGCGCCGCGACCGACGGCCTCACCGGGCTGCCCAACAAGCGCGCGGTCACCGACGCGATGAAGCGCATGTTCGCGCAGGCCTCGATGACGGCGTCGCCACTCGGGCTGCTTCTCCTCGACCTCGACAAGTTCAAGCAGATCGCAGCGACGTGTCCGTCACGGCCTCCATCGGCGTGTCGGCTTCCCGGATCACGCCACCACTCTGGACCGGCTTGAGTGGCTCGCCGACGCTGCGCTCTACCTCGCCAAGCGGCAAGGCAGAAACCGCGTCGAGGTTGCCGACCCGGCCGCCCCGGACGCCGGTGCCGTCCTTCCCGGACCGGATCCGAACGGCTCGAAATCAGCATCCGTGCCGGGTCGTCAGCAAGGTGATGTCCGGGGTTAGGCGGGCGGCGTTCTACAGCCAGACGGTCGCGAGCCAGATCTCGGCGCCGGCGAGGACGAGCAGGGCGGCGTTCAGCCAGATCACCTTGACCTCACCCCGGCTGAGGTGAAGCGCAATCCCGCCAACCTGGATGAGGACCAGCCCGACAGCTGCCGCAAGCGCAAGGGCCGGTGCGATGCCGGTCACCGGGGGCAGGATCAGCCCGAGCGCCCCGAGTACCTCCAGCACCCCGATGGTCGCACGAGCCTCAGCGGCATGGCGTCGATCCAGCCCATCATCGGCCGCAGCTGATCCGGGACCGCAGCACCTTGAGCCCGCCCGAGTACAGGTAGAGCAACGCCAGCAGCGCGGCGACGATCCAGTAGGCCACAGCCATGGAGCACACCCTTCAGCTACCACTTGTCAGCAGCATCATGGTCGATCAGAGCGCGGCAAGTGGGCACTGCTGATCATCGCGAGGCTCCACACACTCACCATCCGCAGACGAGCCGGGGATGGCGGCTCGCCCTGGCGGGACGTAGGCCGGCCGGGCCGCCCGGCGGGATGCTGCGGGCCTGCGGATCGCGATGGGAGCCGGGAGTGAGGTGCTCGGCACGCCGGTGCGCCCGCAGGACATCGTGGGTGACGTGGTGGCGGCCGAGGCCGACGGGTTCCGGTCCGCCTGGACCGTGCATTTCTCGCGCGGTGTCGATGCGCTCGGCGTAAGGCCGGTGCTGGCCAGGCAGGTGCTGGCCAGGCAGGCTAGCCGGGGAGCGGCAGCTCGGCCCAGATGGCCTTCCCGGCGGCCTCCGTCTCGACGCCCCAGCGGACCGCCATCGCCGCGACCACACCCAGGCCGTGGCCCGGTGCTGCTGGCAGCCAGCGAGCCCCGCCGTGCTGCCCGAGGGGGACGGTGTCCTCGACGCTGATCCGGATCACGCCCTCAGACAGGAGGAGGCTGACGCTGAAGGCCGACGCGGCGTGCAGCACCGCGTTCGTGGCCAGCTCGGTGACCGCGAGCGCGGCGTCCGAGGCCAGCTGCTCATCACGCCACGGGCTGAGCATCTCCAGCACGAACGCGCGGGCCATCCGGGGGTCGTGCCGGGTCCCGCCGAACGTGCGGGTGGCGTCGGTCCAGTTGGCGCGGGCCGGGGAGCCGTCCGCCATCACAGGAACCCCGGGGGTCCAGCGGTCCGCGGCTGGCGGCGGGGCGCCGACCACCTCGCTGTGCAGGCGGCAGACCTCGCCGACCGCGTCATGATGCTGGCTGCTCTCCACCGGCTGCCGCGGGTAGCCGCAGTACAGCGAGAACGGGATCTCCCGGCCCAGCTCGTTCCAGAAGCCTTCCAGCTCCAGTGCCGCGTTGACATGACCAGCCGCCCAGAGCAGGGCGACGACCTCGCCGTACACGCGGAC
Organism: uncultured Actinomycetes bacterium; assembly: GCA_963782185.1. Taxonomy (GTDB): domain Bacteria; phylum Actinomycetota; class Actinomycetes; order Streptosporangiales; family Streptosporangiaceae; genus RYN-230. The sequence continues at coordinate 16,292 of CAWAJB010000047.1, read as the reverse complement.
CGGCCCTGCCGCCTCACCCGCGGCCAGGATCGCGGGGCGGATCTGGGCGTCAACTCCCGCCCGGTCAATCCGGCCCGCGCCGGTCAGCAGCCGCGCCAGCCGGCCGGCGTCCAGGCAGATCAGGGAGCCATTGCGGCGGGCTGCTGCGACATCCACGCCCCTCGCCGCCAGGCGGGCCTCGAACGTGGCGCAGTGCGCGGGCGTGGCCACGATGACCGCGGCGCCCCCCTCGGCGAAGGCGTCAGCGAGGTAGTCTCCGGCGCTGGCGGCCAGCTCCTCATCACGGTCGTAGAACTGCACGACATGACGGTGCGCGAGCAGGGCGGTGGAGCCAGATTCGCTGGGCACTGGGCCATTCCCGTTAGCTATCGGGCACCGGCGGCCTGATCAGGGTCCAGGGTGGAACCTGCGTCGGGGATGGGGTCCACCGGGGCGGCGGGTCACCCTAACGGTACCCCGGCGGTTTGGGATGAATCTCCGGACCGGGCGCGGCACCGGCGCACCCGGCGCACCCGGCGCACCCGGCGCACCCGGCGCACCCGGCGCACCCGGCGCACCCGGCGCACCCGGCGCACCCGGCGCAAGTCGGCCCACCCTGCCCACCTGGGCCCCCTGCCTGCCGGGGCAGGGCTGGGCTTGGCGTCGGTGCGCCTAGGGTGATGACATAGGTCGGGGCCGGTCATGCGCCGGCCCAGCCCCGCAGGGCCAGTCCTGCCCAGGCCGGGCCCCGCGCAGCTCGGCGCCATGACTGGAGAGGATCGGCTGATCAACGGCGATGACGGGGCCGCATGGCCCCGGTTCGGGCGCCCGCCGGGCGATCCCGGCACGCTGGCGTCCGGTCAGCACCTGTGCGCGCTGTACCAGGATCAGGACGAGCGTCGCGAGGTGACCGCGGCGGTGGTCCGCGGAGGGCTGGCGGCGGGGGACCGGGTGAGGTACGTGGCCCCCGGGCCGCCGGAGGGGGCCCTGGCCCTGCTCGAAGCCGGTGGGATCGAGACCGGGCGGCCGCTGAGCGGTGGCCAGCTGCTGGTGCACAGCTTCGGCGAGATCTACGGCGACCCGGCCACCCTCGACCTGGCCCGGCTGGTCGCCACATTCCGGGCGGCGCTCAGCCAGTCGCTCGCGGCGGGATTTCCGGGCCTGCGTATCACCGGCGAGATGGGCAGCGACCCCTGGCCACCCAGGTCACTGAACCAGCTCATCCGTTGGGAACGCCCGGTCTCGCGGATGCTGGGCGAGGTCGGCATCGCCGCCCCGGCCCGGCACGCGGCCCACGGTCACGGGCTGTGGCTCACCCGCCAGGCCTGCGACTGCCTCGAGGTGGCGACGGACAGGACCGGGACGCACGTACGCCTGCTGACCAGGCTGCCGGGGCCCGGCGGGCCGGAGCCCGTGCCCTAGGGTGAGAAGGAATCGCGGCGCACGGAAGGAGAGCATCCGGTGGACATCACTCAGCTGATCCTCGACGACCATCACGAGCAGCGCCGGCTCTTCGCGATGCTGGAGCAGGTTGACCGCTCCGACACCGAGACCCTGGGCGCGATCTGGGGCCGGCTGGCCGCGTTCCTCGATCTGCACGCCGAGGCGGAGGAGCAGATCTTCTACCCGGCGCTGCTGGGGGTGGGTGTGCAGGCGCGCCGCGCCGGGACCGCCGAAGATGAGACTCTCGACGCGATCGGGGACCACAACGACATCCGGGACGCCGCCCGAGCCGCGTCCGACCTTCCGGTCGGAAGCGACGAATGGTACGCGTCCGTCGCCGCGGCCAACGTGGCCAACGGTGATCACATGGCCGAGGAGGAGCGCGAGGGCCTGACCGACTTCCGCCGTCTGGCCAGCCTGCAGCTGCGCCACGACCTGGCCGTCAGGTTCGCCGCCTACGAGGCCAGGCACTACGCGGGGGTCCCGCCGGTGGACAAGGACCCGCAGGAGTACGTCCGCGAGGAAGAGGAACGTCAGGGCCTGCTGGACGAGCGCGTGCCCGACGGTGAGTCCGTGAACGGCGGCGGCAGCGTGGACGGGTCGCTCAGCATCGGCAGCCTCCGCACGCCCTGACCCGCCCGGCCATGCCCGAACCGTCCAAGGCTGAGCCGCCCGGGGCCGGCGTGCCCTTCCGGCAGTTGCTCGGGCGTGCCCGGGACCTGGCGGCCCGCCCGGGGCGGGCCATCCTGGGGATCACCGGGCCCCCGGCGGCCGGCAAGACCACCCTGGCCGTGAGGCTGCGTGACGAGCTGGGCGAAGCCGCCGCGTACGTGCCTCTGGACGGGTTCCACCTGGCCCACCAGCTGCTGGCCGAGCGGGGAATGGTGGAACGCAAAGGCGCCCCGGACACGTTCGATGCGGCCGGGTATGTGGCCTTGCTGCGGCGGTTGCGGGACCCGGGTGAGGGAGTCGTGTACGCCCCGCGTTTCGAGCGCTCCATCGAGGACTCCATCGCGAACGCGATCGCTGTCCCGCCGGACGTCCCCCTGGTCATCACCGAGGGCAACTACCTGCTGCTCCAGTCCGGCCCGTGGGTCCAGGTACCGGGCTTGCTCGACGAGGTCTGGTACATCGAGCTGGCCGAGGAAACCCGCCTGCGGCGGCTGGTCGGCCGCCACATGGAGTTCGGCCGGGACGCGGCGCAGGCCCGGGAGCGGGCTACCGGATCCGACCAGCGGAACGCGGTGCTGATCGAGGCCAGCCGCGACTACGCCAGCCTGGTCGTGTCACTGGGCGGCTGCTGAATTTCGTTGCGGAGAAGTAGCCGTACGGGCGCGGCGGGTCAGGTGTGCGCGGCGGGCCGCTGCTGCGCCGGCTGGCTGGCGATGAGCCCGGCGTACCAGCGGGCGCTGGCCTTGGGGATGCGGGCCTGCGTGCCGAAGTCGACCCAGACGAGGCCGAACCGGCGGCTGTACCCGTCGGCCCACTCGAAGTTGTCCAGCAGCGACCAGACGAAGTAGCCGCGCACGTCCACCCCGGCCTCGATCGCGGCCAGGGTCTCGGCGAAGTGATCAGCCAGGTACGCGACCCGTTCCACGTCATCCACGCCACCCTCGGGGTCGACGTAATCGTGGTAGGCCGCACCGTTCTCGGTGATGTAGAGGGGGAGCGGGGTGGCCTCGTGCACGCGGCGCAGGATCCGGCCCAGGCCGGCCGGCCGGGCGTCGATGCCGCCCGCGGTCAGCTGGGGAGCGCTCACATAATCCGCGGCCGGGATCACCCGGGCCTGGTGGTACGGCTCGCCGGTGTCCTGCGCCACCAGCTTGGTCTCGTAGTAGTTGATCCCCAGGAAGTCGGCCGGCGCGGCGATGACGTCCAGGTCGCCGTCGCGGATGAAGTCCAGCGGGACCTGCCGCTGGTACCAGTCGAGCATGTCGCCGGGGTAACTGCCGCGCAGCACCGGGTCGAGGAACCAGCGGTTCTCGTGGCCGTCCAGCCGCCGGGCCGCGGCCTGGTCGGCCTCGGAGTCCGAGGCTGCGTGGATGTCTGAGAGCAGGTGGGTGATGCCCGCCCGGGCCTGCGGGGCCCGGTCCCGGATCATGCCCATGGCCAGTCCGTGGGCGAGCAGCAGGTGATGGGAAGCGGCCAGCGCGGAGTGCAGGTCGGCCAGGCCGGGCGCGTGCCGGGCCTGCAGGTGGCCGATCATGCCCGAGCAGAACGGCTCGTTCATCGTCACCCAGACCGGGACGAGGTCGGCCAGGCTGTCCAGCACGAGCTGCACGTAGTCACAGAAGTGGGCGACGGTGTCGCGGTTCACCCAGCCGCCGGCGTCCTGCAGGGGCTGCGGGAGATCCCAGTGGTACAGCGTGGCCATGGGCTCGAGGCCCCGGGTGCGGAGCCCGTCCACCAGGCGCCGGTAGAAGTCGAGGCCCTTCTGGTTGACGGCGCCGGTGCCTTCCGGGACGATCCGCGGCCACCCGACCGAGAAGCGGTAGGCGTTCAGCCCCAGCCCGGCCGCGAGATCCAGGTCCGCGTCGGTCCGGTGGTAGTGATCGCAGGCGATCGTGCCGGTGTCGCCGTGGGTCACGGCTCCGGGGACGCCGCAGAAGGTGTCCCACATCGAGGGCCCGCGGCCATCTTCATCGGCGGCGCCCTCGATCTGGTACGCGGACGTGGCCACGCCGAACAGGAAGCCTGGCGGGAAGCACATGGACACTGCCGACTGCTCCTTCACTGCGCATCAGGGATGGCTAGCTGCGGCGCCGTCGGCACCGGGGATACCGATAAGTTTAGGCCTTATGCTAAGTCTTGAGTAAAGTCCGGTCAAGGTACCCCCGCGGTGCCAGAGGGGCTGCTGATGCGCGGTCCGGGGGGCTGATGTGCGGGTCGGCCGGTCGGCCGTTCAGCCGGTCGGCCGGTCAGCCGTTCAGCCGGTCGGCCGGTCAGCCGTTCAGCCGGTCGGCCGGTCAGCCGTTCAGCCGGTCGGCCGGTCAGCCGTCAGCCGGTCGGCCGGTCGGCCGGTCGGCCGGTCAGGCGGGGGAGACCACGGAGCGGACCCGGCGGGACTTCTCCGAGTGCCTGGGCGGGACCGCGCCCGCCGTGAGCAGGCGGGCGATCGGCAGCGTCGCGCCGCCGAGGGCGACCGCGTCCTGGCCCAGGTCCGCCGTGACGATCTCGACCCGGCTGAACGGCAGATGCAGCGCCCGGCGGGCCGCCGCGTCACGGATCCGCGGCAGCAGGTCGTCGCCCAGGGCCCGGCCGAGCCAGCCGCCGACGACCACCCGCTCCGGGTTGAACAGGTTGACCAGGTCCGCGATGCCGGCGCCGAGGTAGGTGATGGTCTCGTCGAGTACCTGGGCCGCGGCCCGGTCGCTGTCCCGCGCGGCGATGATCGCCGCGACCCGGCCTTCGAGCCCGGCGGGGCTGACCGCCGCGCGGCGCCGCTTCAGCTGCTCGTAGCGGGCCGCGATCGCCCCCGCGCCTACGTAAGCCTCGAGGCAGCCGTCTGCGCCGCACCGGCAGGTGCGGCCGCCCACGCACACCGTGGTGTGCCCCCACTCCCCGGCGCTGCTCGTCGCGCCCCGGTACACCTCGCCGTTGCTGATGATGCAGGTGCCGACGCCGATGCCGAGCAGCACGATGACCGCGTTGTCGGTGCCACGGGCCGCGCCGAACCAGCGCTCGGCCTGGCCCAGGGTCTTGGCCCCGTTGTTGACGAGGATCGGCAGGCCGGTCCGGTCGCGCAGCATGGCCTCGAGCGGGACCGCGTGCCAGCCGACGCTCTGGCCGTGCACGACCGCGTCCCCGCGGTGCTCGACCAGGCCGGGCACGGCCACGCCGACGCCGAGGATGCTGCCGGGATCCACGGCCGCCTCGGCGATCACGTGCTCGATGCCCTCGACGATGTGGCTGACCGCGTCCTCGGGATCGAGCACGGACATGTCGGTGACCGACGCGTGCCGGGCCCGCAGGTTGAGCCCGAAGTCGAACAGCTCGACCAGGAACGCGGTCTCCCCGACGTCCACCCCGATCACGTAGCCGTAGCCCGGGTTGACCTGGAGCAGCCCGCGCGGGCGGCCGCCGTTGGAGTCCTCGAGCCCGACCTCGACCACGACACCCTCGGAGACCAGGGCCGTGACCAGGTTGCTGACCGTGGCTGGGCTGAGCCCGGCCACGGTCCCGACCTCCTGGCGGGTCAGCGGACCGTTGAGGAATACCTGCCACAGTGCACGGGACCGGTTGCTCTTGCGAAGATCCCGCACGGTGGTTGTGCTGGGCCTGGGCATCGACCTGCCTCACCGAGGGAGGGGCCGCGACGATGCGGCTGCTGACCCAGCTATTTTACGGCCCGCAATAAGCCGGCGCGGACGCATGACCAGCGGCGAGTCGCGCCCTGGGGTACCCCTCATGATCAAGGTCGATTTCTGCCATATAGCGCCCCCTATGGACCGTGATCATGGGAGGCACCCGTCCGCGGGCCGGCTCCGCCCGGGAGGGTGACGGGTAGGTAACGAAACGGGAACGGAGACTGTCCCGACATTGACACTGCCTGTCCCGCTCCATAATTTACGGCTTATAGGAAGCCGTAAAAGATCCGGTCTGCCCCCTGCCCTGCAAGCCCCGCACGGCTCCGCAGGATCAACGCTCGATTCCTGGACGAGGCCCGGCGCGAGACCCGTGGTGTGCTCGCGGCGAATCCCCTGGAAGGACACCACATGAGACCGACGAAGCTGTTGACCCTGGCCTGCGCCGCCGGGATCCTGGGCCAGGTCCGGCACGTGACCCTGCCGCTGATCCGGCCGGTCAACCGGGTCCTGCTGCTGGTTCTGTTCCTGTGGACGTTCAACGACTTCTCGGTGCCGTTCACGCTGTTCGGCTCCGCCCCGCCGAGCCAGGCCGACATCATCTCCATTCACATCTACGAGAACTCGTTCGTCAGCTGGAACTTCGGCACCGGATCAGCCATGTCCGTGCTGCTCCTGCTGTTCCTGCTGCTGGTGACGCTGGTGTACCTGGCGCTCGGCAGACGGGAGGCCCGCCATGCATGAGCCAGCCTGGTTCCGGTGGGCCCGGGTGATCGTGCTGACGCTGCTCGGCCTGTTCGCGATCGCGCCGGTGTACGTCATGCTCACCGCGTCGCTGAAGCCGCTCCCGGACGTCGAGGGCGCGTTCCGGTGGATCCCCAGCCACCTGACCTTCTCGCCGTTCGTCGCCATGTGGCAGACCATCCCGCTGCTGACCTACCTGGAGAACAGCCTGATCGTGTGCTCGGTGGCGTCGGTGGCCTCGGTGATCGTCGCGCTGCTGGCCGCGTACGCGGTCAGCCGGTACCGCTTCGGTGGGCGGCAGGTCTTCTCCGTCACGATCCTGTCCACCCAGATGTTCCCCGGCATCCTGTTCCTGCTCCCGCTGTTCGTGATCTTCGTCAACCTCAGCCAGGACACTGGCATCAACCTGTACGGCAGCCGGACCGGCCTGATCATCACCTACATGACGTTCACGCTGCCGTTCGCGATCTGGATGCTGGTCGCGTACCTGGACACCATCCCGCGCGAGCTCGACGAGGCGGCCACCGTGGACGGCACCGGGCCGCTCGGGGCGTTCATCCGCGTGGTCATCCCGGCCGCGATCCCGGGCATCGTCGCGGTGGGCATCTACGCGTTCATGACCGCGTGGAGCGAGATGCTGTTCGCTTCCGTGCTCACCAACGACTCGACCCGGACCCTGGCCGTGGGACTGCAGGGTTACGCCACCCAGAATCAGGTGTACTGGAACCAGATCATGGCCGCGTCGCTCACCGTCAGCGTGCCGATCGTGGTCGGCTTCCTGCTGCTCCAGCGGTTCCTGGTGTCGGGCATGACGGCAGGCTCGGTCAAGTAGCCCGGCCGATTCCCGGGAAACCCCAACTTCTCCGCAACGAAAACCGTCCGCCGTACTCCCGCCCCGCAGGCCGGAGTACGGGCGTGGCGGCATGCCCCCCGCGGCGTCGCTGCCCTCAGCGTGGTGGCCCCACGGCGGGGTTGCCCATCGCCGCGCCCCCCGGGCCCTGGCCGCCCTCAGCGAGTGCCCACCGTCAGCGGGATGGCCGTCAGCGGGATGCCCGTCAGCGGGATGCCCGTCAGCGGGATGGCCCGTCAGCGGGATGGCCGTCAGCGGGATGCCCGTCAGCGGGATGGCCGCCCACATTTCACGCCGACGGTGCACGGCATGCCCGATATCAACCGATTCGCGCGCACGTTCGGCGTGAAATGTGCCCACGCCGACGGCTCGGCGACCGCGAGTTGAGCGGGAGCGTGAACCGGCGGCGGGCGTGGTCCGTGTACGGGACGAGCACTTGACGATGGAGTCGGCGGTCCCCGCGGCGCGCAGCGCCCCGGAGGCGGCCGTATCGGCATTGGCGTTCCGCTATTCTTGATCCCGGCGTTATCCATGGGCGTTCGGCGCCTACGCAGCCTTTGGATGCCATTTCTTACGAAGTTATTACGGCCCTTAGCGATGCCTTGACAACTAACCTCGTTCAGTCGAACAAACTGGCTCTGAGCTGCGGGTGAGCGCTTCTGGCTGCGCCTTCCGAGGGCCATCAGCCAGGCAAATCTAAAAAATCTAGATTCTCTGGGACACGACACGACAGCAGGACTACTGTGATCGCCCGGGAGCAATACCCGATTAAAAGGGAACGGTGTCGTGTCGTACAGAAGTAGAGTCTTCAACCATGATCGCGAGTTTGAGCCGCGGTCACGAACCCGGCTTCTTGCGATAGTCGGGGCCGTGGCCGTGGTGGGCGGGGTCGGCGGGGCGTTGCTGATTCCGAACCTGGGCAGCGTGTTCGGCGCTAGTAACGCTGCCAACGTGGCCGGGACTTGCGTCACGCCGTCGGCGACCAGCACCGCGGCCGGGGCCACCGCGGCCGGGGCCACCGCGGCCGGGACCGCCGCGGCCGCCGCACCGTCGGCCACTGCCGCCGCGACCGTCGCGCCCACCCCGAGCGGGACCGCGGCCGCGCCGGTCGCGACCGCTCCGGCCGCGACCACCGCGGCGACCGCGACTGCCGCGGCGACCACGGCAGCCACCACCCCAGCGACCGCTGGGGCGACGGCGTCGGCCGCGCCGACCATCTGCCCGACGGCCACCGGGACCGCGGCGGCCACCGCCGCGCCGACGGCCACTGCGCCCGCCGCGGCGGCAGCCAACGTGTCCTGCGACATCATCGTGCCGGCGAACCCGCTGTCCGCGCAGGGCCTGTCCACGCCGTATCAGCTGACCGGCACGAACGGGATGTCCGCGCAGGCCTCCGGCTGCACCATGGCCAACTTCGGCAACCTCGGGGCGTTCGTCCAGGCGACGATCCTCGACCCGGCCACCGGCAAGCTGTCGGTCTACGAGCCTCTGGTGATCACCCAGGGCACCACGCCCGCGGCCGCGCCGGTCGTGCCGACGCTGCCCGCGGGCGCCGTCGTCACCATCGACTTCGGCTTCAACGGCACCAACCTGACCCAGGTCGGGGCCACCGCCACCGCGCTGGCCCAGGGCCGCTGCGTGAACGGGCTGGGCGGGTCCATCTTCGGCCAGGTGTCGTTCTGCAACGGCACAGGCTTCTTCCGGGCCGCGCAGCGGGCCGAGGCGAGGGGTCGGCTGGTCATACCAGCGACCGGCACGTCTACCAAGGTGCCCGGGCTGGCCTGCCCGACCACCCGCAACTTCAACATGATCGACCAGGACCAGAGTGACAACGTCACCACGCAGTACCTGCTGAACGCGAACGGGCAGACGGCCCAGGACAACGCGGCGAACACGGCGGCGCTGGCCGGGGCCACGACGATCAACAACGGCAGTGACAACGCGCTGCTGAACGCGTTCCTGGATCCGACGCTGGGCTGCACCCCGTTCACCGCGCCGGACCTGACCAACGCCGGGACGCCGGGCACCTCGCAGGCCATGGACGAGTTGTCCGCCGCCAAGAACCAGCAGGCCCCGATCGCGCTGGTGCCGGAGAATGACGAGATGACCCTGGTCAACAACGCGTTCAGCGTGACCAAGACCAACCTCTACCGTTCCAACGTCGGCCAGTCGCCGGTCTCCGCGGCCAACGACGCGGCCGACAGCCCGGCGAACTACTGCCAGAACATGGTCAACGTGCAGACGGCGTTCCTGAACGCCAACCAGGCACTGCTGGCCACCGGCACCTCGCCGGTCCCGGGGGTCGGGAACAACCTGCTCACCTTCCTGGCCAACCGGATGAACATGTCCTTCACCAACCTCAACTGCCAGAACTTCGGGCTGACGGATCCGGTGACGGTCACCCTCGACGGGAACGGCGCTGCGACCGCCGCGACGTTCAACGTCACCCAGCAGACGGCGACGGCCGGGACCCCAGCGGGCACCGGAATGACCGGCACCACCATGCCGCCGCCCCGTCAGCGGATCGGCCGTAACCGCCGCCACCACCTGATGAACCCGGCCGGGATGTAACCCTCCCACCCTGATAGCCGGGTAGATCCCCGGGTGCGGTGGCCTCCAGAAGTCGTGGGGGCCACCGCACCTGTCTTAAGGAGAGCGTTCGCCGCGACTGACGGCCTGTCCGGCCCGGCGGCACCCGTCCTCGGTGATTCCCCGCCCGCCCGGGGAGAACGAAGTGTTCGTCCAGGACGACGGCGGCCCGGCGCGGACAACCAGGCGAACATCCTGCGCTCGGCCGCGCCGGGCCTGGTGCATGTCCGGTCGGGGCCGGGCACGCCGGCCGGCGAGGGGGTCATCCTTACCCCTCTGGGCTCGTGCTGACCAGCGCCCAGATGCTCCAGGGCGCGCGCCGGCTGACGGTGCGCGTGTGCTGTCCGGCCTGCCTTTTCCGGCCCGACTGGCGGGCACAGACCGCTCGCACGGCCTGAGCCTGCTCCAGATTGCGGGCGGCCCGAGGTCAGCGTGGCCGGGACGGGAAGCGGACTGCATCACACCTGTTTCGCGGTTCCCATTGACACGGCTCTCGCCGTGGCCCAGTGGATCCAGGCCGTGCATTCGCGCTGAGCCGCCCGCTGCTCGCAATTTCACGCGACAATGTAACGGTCTCGCCAGGTTAGAAGGCCGTGAATTGCCGGCGGGAAATGGTTGCTCAGGGGGCGGGCCGGTGGGGGGAGGATCGGCGGGATGACCGGCAAGAAGACCCGGCGGCGGGTGCGGGGAACAGCTGAGAGAGACTGGCCCCTGGGGCTGGTCACCGCAACCACCCAGGTCCGGGCGATATGAGCGGCCGGGCAGGGATGGCGCGGGCCGGGATCCGGTGGCGGGCAAACGGCAGGGAACCGGTGCTTCCGGGACGACGCCAGCGTGTCGTGACCCGGGCCGGCGGCGAAGGCGGTGACCACAGCTTGCCCTTCCCTCACAGCAGGTAATTGTTACGGTACGTGTTGTCAATTTGTGATCTACCCCACATTGCTGGTTGCCCAGCCGTCACAACTTTTTCAGCGGAAGCGGTTGCACACCCCTCCCTCGCCTCTGGCAAGGTAGCGCCGATGGTTCAAGGTCTTCCGCCACGCACGTTCTTCGTGGCTTAGTTTTGCGGCTGGTATTGGCAGAAGAACTGGACCATGCGCTGCCCGCAGGCGCAGCGGTCTGCTTCAGGGTGTCTCGCCCCGGAGTTCGGCCCATGGAAGGACAGCCTTGTCAGAACACCGGAGGCGAAGCCCCGGAAAACGACGGGCGGCACGCCGTAATGGCGTTTTGTTGCCCGTCACCGCTACCGCGGTTACCGCGGTCACCGGAATCGCCATTGCTGGTTACCTGGTGGTTGTGCGGCCTGGCAATGTGCCTGATTCCGGGGCGGCCATCGCCGCCGCGGCCGTGTCCAGCAGCCAGGCCGTGGCCGTGCTCGAGCAGCAGCGCCAGCAGATGATCGTCCTGTCTGCTGCGTCGCACAGCATGCACCTCGTCGGCGCCCCCAAAGTGGCCGCACAGCCCCTGCAGGGGGCCGGGGGTACCTCGGGGGGCGCGGGCGGTGGCACCATGGCGGGGCCCGCCGCAGCGCCGCCTGACCCGGGTACCGCGCAGAGCATCGCGTACAACATGCTCTCGTCGTTCGGCTGGAGCCCCAGCACGTATTTCAGCTGCCTGAACAACATCTACACCCGGGAGAGCGGCTGGCGGTACAACGCCGAGAATGCCAGCGGCGCTTACGGCATTCCCCAGGCGCTGCCCGGGAGCAAGATGGCTACCGCGGGCGCGGACTGGATGACGAATCCGGCCACCCAGATCAAGTGGGGACTGGGATATATCCAGTCCCGCTATGGTGACCCCTGCAGCGCCTGGTCGTTCTGGCAAGCGCACGGTTACTACTAAGTAACTCAGGGTCAGCCCGTCTTTCTGCGCCCCTCGTGTTTCCGGATTGCGGGCCTTTACGTGGTGTGTATTAGACGCTACTTACAGTTTAATACTGCCCTTCGTTCCCGCTGAACTACTGCGGAGGGATGGCCGAAATCATCTACGTAATGTGGTTCTACATGTGCGGAACGTCATTGAGTGACATGGATCACAGAGTATAAGACTCTCGCTCAATGTCCTCATGTTTTGGCTGTTAGAAACAATAAACCGATCTCATATTCGACTTGCCGACGGGGCGGTGTGTCCTAGATCATAGCGTCGTTTTTGGAGTTTCGGGCAGAACTAATTGCCGATATTGGGCATCGTGGGTTACCGGAAGCACCCGGGCGTGCTTGATGGTTGCTTCCCCCGCACCCGCCGCCCTGACCCGCGGCACGTCCGCACGCCGCTGTGGCCCCGCAGCACCCCCTGCTGTGACCCGCAGTGCCCCCCGGGTGAAAGCCGAGCGCACAGCGTGCGCCCGATCGAAGGTCAACCTTGTCCATCCCCAGGACATTCACGTCTCGTCACTTCAACCGGAAACCCACACGTCCCACCCGGAAACCCGCACGCCGCACATTCGCGGTCGCAGGATCTACTGTCGCGGCAGCACTGGTCGCCGTGGGGGTCGCCACCGCCAATCCGGGCGGCCCGGGCGCACCCGTTGCGTTCGGGACGGACCTGACCGCGCACGACAGCACCAGCGCTCTCCCGATCGCCCCGCACCGTGCGGGTACCGCGCCGGCGGGCGAGGGTGGCCGTGCCTCCCTGCACCTGGCGGGTGGCCTCTCCGTCGTGACCGCCAGCGGCCGGGCCATCCTGGCCTCTGGCCAGCACTCCTCCGGCGCACGGACGGTGAACCACGCCCACCTGGACAGTTCCGCGAAGAAGGTGCACCGCGCCGCGCCCGCACACAAGGCCCGGCATACCGGGCCGTGCGCGTCCTCCACGCTGCACTGGTGGATCTGCTCCGCCGAGCACGCCCTGGAGCAGCACGGGGTATCCCGCGCGCGGCTCAGCACGAGCGCGGCCTACATCGTGGTGCAGCATGAGTCAGGCGCGAACCCGCACGCGTATAACGGCTGGGACTCCAACGCAGCGGCGGGCCACCCTTCCGAGGGCATCGCCCAGGTGATCGGGCCGACGTTCCAGGCCTACGCGCTGCCCGGGCACCACAACATCTGGAACCCGGTGGACAACATGATCGCCGCCTTCCGGTACGCGATCAGCCGGTACGGCTCCATGAACACCATCCCGGGGGTCATGGCGGTGCGGCAGGGAGGGTCCTACATGGGTTACTGACCCGCCTCGCCGGCGAGGCGGGGTGCGCCGCAGGCGTGTCCCGCCGAGCCGGTGAGCGTGGGGGTTCCGGGGGGTCGTCCCCCGGGCCCGGCACTGGCGGCCTACGCCCTTTGCGGGGAGTCCGCCCGGGTCATGGCCGGGGCCGGAACGTGCTCAGCGCCTTCCGGAACACGGGCTGGGTGGCCGCCCACGCGGCCTCGGGCGCCGATTCCCGTATGCGGTAGGCCTGGCGGCCAGCCGGGGTGGTGATCCGGAACGCGATGTCCAGCACCTCCACCCGACCTGCGTTCGCGGGCTGCCAGGTGAACTGCCAGGCCACCCCGCTCCCGCCCTGGAAGGTGAAGGGCCGCCCGCCGATGGGCTCGTAGCCGGGGAAGCGGCCCTGCCGCAGCAGCTGGGCCAGCTGCCGGCGCACCCGGCCGGGGGCCGTCGCGTTTCCCGCCGCCGTGGGGGTGACCAGGATCGACACGTCACCCGCCGGGCTGGCGAAGTCGGTACCGCCCCCCCGCGGCGTGGTCCGCCACCCGGCCGGGACCGTCATCCTGAAACCAGCCGCTGACCCGGCCTGGCTCGTCGTCCCGCCCGGCGTCCCGGGCGGGACGCCAGTGCCGCCGCCCCCGTGGGTGAGGATCAGCCCGGCCAGGATGCCCGCGCCCACGATGGCCAGCGCGCCGGCCGCGGCCAGCAGCCCGCGGTGGCCGCGCGGGAGCATCGCCGCCAGCCCGGCCGCCAGCGCCCGCGGCCTTCCCAGCCCGGGGGACCCAGGCTGCCCGGCGCCTGACCCGCCGCCCGGTGGGATGCCGTCCGGCGGCGCGCCGTCCGGCCATGGGGTTGCGGCCCGCTGACTGTCAGGCCACGGGGTTCCTGGCCACGGGCCGTCCGGCCAGGGCCCGCCGGGCCAGGCCACCTCACCGGGCGGCGCCTGGGTCTGCGGCCCGGCCATAGCCAGCTCCAGCGGGGCGGTCAGCAGCGGGGCGCCTGCCGCGGCGGGCTGCCGGCCGGCGTCCCTGCGGACGGGAGTGCCCATCCCGCCGGCGCCCCCGTCGGCCTGCCGGCCGGCGTCCGCGGCGATGGGGGCACCCGGCCCGCTGACGGCCCCGGAGGCGCGCCGGCTGGCGTCCCCGCAGCGATCGGCACCCGTCCCGCTGGCAGACCTGGCGGCGGCCAGCAGCCGGCCCACGACGGCGGCATCCGGGCGGGCCTGCGGATCGCGGTGCAGCAGGGCCTCGATCACGGGACGCAGCGGGCCCGCCGCCCGGGGGCGCGGTGCTTCGGAGTTGGCGATGGCCGCCAGGATCGCGATCGAGTTACCCCGATCGTCGAACGGCCCCCGCCCTTCCACCGCTGCATACAGGGTCGCGCCCAGCGACCACAGGTCAGAGGCTGGGCTGGCCGGATCGCCCCGGATCCGTTCCGGCGCCGTGAACCCCGGGGTTCCCATCACCATCCCGGCCTGGGTCAGCCCGCTGTCGCCTTCGAGGGTGGCGATGCCGAAATCGGTCAGCACGACCCGGCTGCCGGGCCCGAGCAGCACGTTGCTGGGCTTCACGTCGCGATGCAGGATGCCGGCCGCGTGAGCGCAGGCCAGCGCGCCGAGCACGCGGGCACCCAGGTCGGCGGCCTGATGCGGGCGCACCGGCCCGTCCTCGGTGAGGACCTGGTCCAGGGACCGTGCCTCGACCAGTTCCATCACGATCCACGGACTGCCGTCGGCCTCGACGACGTCGAAGATGGTCACCACCGCGGGATGGTTGAGCCGCGCCGCGGTACGGGCCTCGCGCAGGGTGCGCTGGTGGAGGATCCGGGTTTCCTCGGTCATCACCGAGACCGAGGGCACCGGGCCACGGAGCCGCACCTCTTTGACCGCAACGTCACGGTCCAGGACCGTGTCCCGGGCTCGCCAGACGGTCCCCATGGCCCCGCGGCCGATGGTGGTCTGCAGGAGGTAGCGTCCCGCGACCATCCGCCCCGTGCTGGCCGCAACGTGCATGACACGCGACGATACACGCGGGATCCGCCGGGTTTCCTGTGAAGCGCGTGAGAATAGCACGTGTGTCGCGCCGGGATTCCCTGGCCGTCACCGGGCCGCCACGCGCCGGTTCCTGGCCGTGCACCGGGCGAGCGGCCCGCGAACCGCGAACCGCGAACCGGGGCGCTACCGGCTGCCGATGGTCAGCAGCGGCGGCTGCGGCTCCTCGGCGAAGAAGTCGTTCCCCTTGTCGTCCACGATGATGAACGCCGGGAAGTCGCGGACCTCGATGCGCCAGACCGCTTCCATGCCGAGTTCCGGGTATTCGAGCACCTCGACCTTGGTGATGCAGTCCTGGGCCAGCTTGGCCGCCGCCCCGCCGATCGAGCCCAGGTAGAACCCGCCGTGCTCGCGGCAGGCCGCGGTGACGGCCGGGGAACGGTTCCCCTTGGCCAGCATGACCAGCGAGCCGCCGGCCGCCTGGAACTCGTCGACATAGGAGTCCATCCGCCCGGCGGTGGTCGGGCCGAATGACCCCGAGGCGTAGCCCTCGGGGGTCTTGGCCGGGCCGGCGTAGTACACGGGATGGTCGGACAGGTACCGCGGCATGGGGTCACCAGCGGCCAGCCGCTCGGCGATCTTCGCGTGCGCGATGTCCCGCGCAACCACCAGGGGACCACTGAGCGAAAGCCGGGTCGCCACCGGGTACTTGGTCAGTTCCGCCCGTATCTCGCTCATCGGCCGGTTCAGGTCGATCCGCACCACATCGTCGCCGAGCTCATCCTCGGCGGCCTCGGGCAGGTACTGGGCCGGGTCGGTCTCCAGCTGCTCCAGGTACACGCCGTCCGGCGTGATCTTGGCCAGGGCCTGGCGGTCGGCGGAACAGGACACCGCGATGGCCACGGGGCAGGATGCGCCGTGCCGGGGCAGCCGGATCACCCGCACGTCATGGCAGAAGTACTTGCCGCCGAACTGCGCGCCGATACCGATCTTCCGGGTGATCTCGAGGACCTCTTCCTCCAGTTCCGGGTCGCGGAACCCGTGCCCGGCCGGGGATCCGGTCGTCGGCAGGGTGTCCAGGTACCGGGCCGAGGCGTACTTGGCCGTCTTCAGCGCGTACTCGGCGCTGGTGCCGCCGACCACGATGGCCAGGTGGTACGGCGGGCAGGCGGCGGTGCCCAGGGAGCGGATCTTCTCCTCCAGGAAGGTGTGCAGCCCGGCCGGGTTCAGCACCGCCTTGGTCTGCTGG
>CAWAJB010000046.1:0-13699 GCA_963782185.1 uncultured Actinomycetes bacterium | reverse complement strand
GGCGCGGACCCTAGTGCGGCCGCGACCTCCCGGCCGAGGTCCCGGCTCAGGATCAGGTCGCCGGTCCCGGTGAAGCGCGGCACCTCCGGCGGCACGAAGAAGTTCGCGGCGTGGCTGACCGGCCGGAGCGCCTGGCCCGTCGCAGCCAGCGCGACCGCGTGCGGGGGATGGGTGTGCACCACGCCGCCGACGTCGGGCCGCGCGATCATGACCTCGGTGTGGATGGGGTATTCGCTGTGCCGCTGCCCGTCGCCCTCCAGGACCTGCCCGTCCTCGCTGACCAGGTGCACCCGGTCCGGGGTTGTCTCCTCCAGCCCCCATTGGGCGGACTTCAGCCACACGCCGTGGCCGTCCGGATCGCGGGCCGATGCGTGACCCCAGATCAGGTCGCCCTGACCGGCCGCGGCCAGGATCCGTGACGCGGTGGCCACCAGGGACCGGATGTCGTCGCTCATGAGTCTCCTCGGGGTCGGGGCCCACCGCGTCCGCTGTGAGACGTATGTCCTGAGTTAAGCAGGGACGGATGCGCCCCGCGAGGGTCCCGCCGCCGCCCGGCCGCGGCGGCAGCACCTCCCGCTTCAGTCGCCGCAACGAAAACCGTCCCCCGCCACGCACCCCCCAGGCCGCGGGGTGTCGCGCCCAGCGGAAAGGCGGGGTGTCGCGCCCAGCGGAAAGGCGGGGTGTCGCGCCCAGCGGAAAAAAGAGGGCCCGCGGCTGGTATCGGCCCCCCGATCCGGGGCCTTTGGCCCTGATGCCGGGTGGTGCGGGTGGCGAGAGTGGAGACAGCGGATATCCCCGGCCGCGGCGCGGCTGCGGCCGGGTCAGGCCGCGGGACCACACCCGATCGGCACGTAGGAGAAGACGATGGCGGGTTTTGACGTCGCAGAGCTGTCTGCGCTGGAGATCCTGGACTCGCGCGGGCGGCCCACGGTGGCCGTGACGGTGCGGCTGGGGGACGGGACGATCGCCCGGGCGGGGGTGCCGTCGGGCGCCTCGACCGGGTCGGGGGAGGCCATGGAACGCCGCGACGGTGACCCGGCCCGTTACGAGGGCAAGGGAGTGCTCGGCGCGGTCAGCGCGGTGAACACCGACCTGGCCAGCCTGCTGCAGGGCCGGACGTGGGCCGGGCTGGCCGAGGCGGACCAGGCCATGATCGATCTCGACGGGACCCCGGACAAGAGCAGGCTCGGCGCCAACGCGCTGGTCGGCGTGTCGATGGCGCTGGCCCGGGCGCTGGCCGCCTCGGCGGGCGTCCCGCTGTGGCACTGGCTGAAGCCGGACGGGGTCTCCCCGTCCCTGCCGGTGCCGCACTTCAACGTGCTCAACGGCGGGGTCCACGCGCCCAACGAGCTCGACTTCCAGGAGTTCATGGTCGCGCCGCTGGGCGCCCCGTCCATGGCCGAGGCGGTCCGGGCCGGCGCCGAGGTGTACGCGGCCCTGCGCCGCGAGCTCACCGAGCGCAAACTGTCCACCGGACTCGGGGATGAGGGCGGGTTCGCCCCGGAGATCCGCGAGCCGGAAGAGGTGCTGCGGCTGCTGGCCGGGGCCATCGGCCGCGCCGGGTACCAGGCCGGCCGGGGTGGGGTCAGCATCGCCCTGGACCTGGCCGCGTCGGAGTTCCGCCAGGCCGACGGCACCTACCTGGTGTCCGGGGTCCCGCTGAGCACGGGCGATCTCATCGACCGGCTGGCCGCCATCACCGACGCGTTCCCGGTGTCCTCGATCGAGGACGGCCTCGGCGAGGACGACGACGAGGGGTGGATCGCGCTCACCGCCCGGCTCGGCGACACCGTGGAACTGGTCGGCGACGATAACTTCTGCACCAACCCGGCCATCATCGCCAGCGCCATCGAGCGCGGCATCGCGAACTCGGCTTTGATCAAGCTCAACCAGATCGGCACGGTCACCGAGACGCTGGAGGCTATGGCGGTGTGCCGCCGCGGGGGGTACCGGCAGTTCGTGTCGCACCGCTCCGGGGAGACCGAGGATTCCTTCATCGCCGACCTGGCCGTCGGGACCGGCTCCGGTCGCCTCAAGTCCGGTGCGCCGGCCCGGGGCGAGCGGACCGCCAAGTACAACCGCCTGATCGAGATCGCCGCCACCACCCCGGACCTGCGCTACGGCATGACCTGATCGCCGGACGGCTCATGAGCACGGTGCCGGGCCGCGGCACCGTGCTCAGGCGAGCGTGATGTGGCCGCCCGCCCGGGCGTCCCGGCCAGCACCGGCCGGGTCCGTTGCGGAGGTGTTGAAGAGGCCGCCAGGTGCACTATGCGCGCCGGTGGCGGCGACGGCCAGCCGCGGGGTGCGGTGGGTCCGGTGCACCACGATCCAGCGGGACGCCATGATCAGCCCCAGGGTGGCGACGACGGCGAGGAGCGCTACCGCGGCCCAGGCGAGCCGCGTGGAGTCGCTGAGCAGGAAGTAGCCCCACAGGCCGAGGCCGGTGATGGCCAGCAGCGCGTGCGCGCTGATGACCGGCACCGGGAGCCGGGTGGCCGCGCCGGACTGGAACTCGTGGTCGTACTCGATGAGCCAGATCGTCAGCAGGTAGAGTCCGCCGCCGGCGGTGATCAGCCAGGAAAACAGGGCAGCAAGCGACATCGGCAGTGTCCTATCGTCCGCAGAGGGGAGCCACCCGGGTGGGGTCGCCACCGCGTTCGCGGCGCCGGGTGGCGGGGGCCGGTCCGGATCCCCGGAAAGCCCGGCTTTACCCCTTATGACGGGCGGGACCGGCGGCCAGTTCAGCCGGCCCGCGGCCTGCGCCGGGCCGGCGGTGCGGGCGGGCCCGGGAAAGGCCCGTGATTCGGGCCCCTGATTCGGGGTAGCCACCGGCCAGGAAGCTCAAGAGCGACGCTCGGGGAGCGCAGGCATGCCAGAGGACTCCGGCGGGGAACCCTTGCCGCCGGATCCCGCTGCCCGGTCGCCGGAAGCACGCTTTCCCGACCCGCTGTTCCCGCGCGCGCTGCCGGTACTGCCGCGGCTTCGGGTGTCAGCCTGCCGCCTGCCCGCCGCCGGGGGACCGGGGACGGAAGGTGACTGGCTCGACGTGCTGGCACTGCCGGGCGGCGTGAGCGCGCTGGTTCTCGCCCGCGCTGTCGGGCCGGGCGGGCTGATCGGGCCGGGCGGGCTGATCGGGCCGGCCGCGCTGCGGTTGCGGGCCAGTCTCCGGGAACTGCTGCGTGGCGGTGCGGCCCCGGCGGAGGCGCTGGACTGGCTGGCTGCCGCCACGGCCGGGTCGCGGGCCGTCCACCGGGCCACAGCCTGTGTCGCGCTGCTGACCCCGGAGACGGGGGACCTGCGGTACGCCGCCATGGGCCAGCCACGGCCGGTGGTGTGCACGGCCGCCGGGACCAACGGGCACCTGGCCACGCCCGCCCGCGGGTCGCCCGGCCCCGGGTCACCCGGTTCCCCTGCTCCCGGTTCCCCCGGTCCCGGTGCCGGGCAGCGCGAGGCCGGGACCGCCGTGCTGCCCTCCGATGCGGTGCTGCTGCTGTACTACGGGCCGGCCGCATTCCCGGCCGGTGAGGTTTCCCCGGGCGGGGACGGCCCCCGCGGCGGGGACGCCTCCCCGGAAACCGCCGCGCGGGCGGCTGCCACGGCCTCGTCCCTGCTGGCCGCCCCGGCCCCCGGGGGCGCCGCTGAGCTGGCCGACCGGGTGGGCCCGGAGGTGCTGGCCGCGCTCACCCCCGGCCAGGGTGGCGGGCCAGCGACCGTGCTCGCCGCCTACCGGCCCCAGGCCCCGGCCGGCGGCTGGTCCATGGACCTGCCCGCCGACCCGCTGGCGCTGCGCGGGCTGCGGACCCGGCTCCGCGGCTGGCTGCGCGAGCTCGGGGCCTCGGCGTCGGACCGCACCGACGTCGAGCTGGCCGTCTGGGAGGCCGCCGTGAACGCGGTCGTGCACGGCCGGCCCGCGACGGGACCCGCCGTGATCACGGTGCGCGCTGCGCTGGACGATACCGGCCGGGCGGTGATCCAGGTGAGCGACCGCGGGCGGTGGCGGGCGCCGCAACCCCCGGACACCGGCCGGAGGTGGCCGGGCGGGCAGGGGCTGCTGGTCATCAGGCAGGCCGCCGACGAACTGGATATCGCCCCGGGCCCGGAAGGGACGACGGTGACCCTGAGCCGGAGCCTCAGCCACCCGCTTCCGGGGCAGGCCCAGCCCGCGGGGTATCCCGCGACTGCTGCACGTCACGGTAGACCGGCATGATCTTGTCCAGGCCGGTGAGCTGGAATATCCGGGCGACGGGCGAGTCGCCCAGGGCCAGACGGAGCTCGCCGCCGTCCGCGGTCACGAGTTCGTGCGCGCGGGTGAGGACGTAAACCCCGGCCGAGTCGCAGAAGACGGTGCCGGTCAGGTCGGCCGTGACCAGCTCCGGGGACTGCCCGGCCACGGTTTTCAGCTGCTCGCCGACCTCCGCCGAATTGCCCAGGTCGATCTCTTCGGGCATGGTCACGATGGCATGGCGGCCGGACCAGCTGACCTGCAGTTCCTGCCCGGTCATGGAACCTCCCCGCGTTCCCGGCACCGGGCTAGCGCTCGCCTCCCGATCGTAGCGTGCGGCGCTGTACCCCGGGACCGCCAGTATCCCCAGACCATGGGCCGGAGCAGGTACTCTTCCGGGAGATTTGTCGGCCTTCACCGGCGGCGGCCAGGAGGGGCACCGTGAGCAGTAGGGAGCCCGCCGAACCCGCGGACGTGATCTTCCCGGGAGACGGCGAGATGGCGCGGCGTGCGCGCGCATATCCCTGGGCCGACTCGGCGATGGGGGATCCCCGCGGCTGGCCGGCGGGCCTGCGCACCGCCTGGCGGATCTGCCTTACCTCCCGGTTCCCGATGATCGTGTGGTGGGGCAAGGACCTCTGGTTCCTCTACAACGACGCGTACCTCCCGCTTCTCGGCACCAAGCACCCGGCCCTCGGCAAGCCGGGCGAGACGGTGTGGCCGGAGATCTGGGACGTCGTGGGCCCGATGCTGGACTCGGTGATGAGCAGCGGGCAGGCGACCTGGTCTGAGGACCTGCTCCTGCCGATGAACCGGCACGACTACTGGGAAGAGACGTACTGGACCTATTCCTACAGCCCGCTGCACGACGACGACGGCGTGGTGCGCGGGGTGTTCACCGCGGTCAGCGACACCACCGAGCGGGTCATCGGCGAGCGGCGGCTCGCCGCCCTGCAGGACCTGGGTGCGCAGGCGGGCAGCGCCCGCAGCGTGGCCGAGGCGTGCCAGCTCGTGGTGAAGGCCCTGGAACGTGCCCGGCAGGATGTCCCGTTCGCCGCCATCTACCTGCGCAGGCCCGGCGGCGATGAGCCGGTCCTGCTGACCAGTGCCCCGCATGAGGCCGTTCCCGTCCCGCTTCCGGCCGGGCCGGGCGGCTGGCCGGTCGCGGAGGTGCTGCGCAGCGGCGAGCCGGTGACCGTGAGTGACGTCGCCGGCCCGGTTCGGCGAACTGCCCGCCGGGGGGTGGCCGGCCCCGCCCGCCCAGGCCCGGGTGCTCCCGCTGGTGGGGGAGGCCGGCGGCCAGGCCACCGGCGTCATCGTGCTCGCGGCCAGCGCCGGGCACGCGCTGGATGAAGCCTATGAGTCGTTCCTCAGCCTGGTCGCCCAGCAGACCGCCGCCCTGGTCAACGGCGCGATCGCCTACCAGGTCCAGCAGCGGCGCGCCGAGGAGCTGGCCGAGCTGGACCGGGCCAAGACCACGTTCTTCTCCAACATCAGCCACGAGTTCCGCACCCCGCTCACGCTGATCATGGGCCTGGTGGAGGAGCTCCGGGCCGGGGCCGCCGCGGCGGACCCGGCCGCGCGGGAGGAACTCGAGGTCATCCACCGCAACGGGCTGCGCCTAGGCAAGCTCGTCAACACGCTGCTGGATTTCTCCCGGATCGAGGCCGGCCGCATGGAGGCCCGCTACGAGCCGGTCGACCTGGCCAGCTTCACCGCCGACCTGGCCAGCGTCTTCCGCTCGGCGATCGGCCGGGCCGGCCTGGCCTACCAGGTGGACTGCGGCGCGCTTCCTGAGCCGGTCTACATCGACCGGGAGATGTGGGAGAAGGTCGTCCTCAACCTGCTGAGCAACGCGCTGAAGTTCACCTTCGACGGCACCATCGGCGTGTCCCTGCGGGCTGAGGAGTCCCGCGCGGTGCTCCGGGTCAGCGACACCGGGAGCGGGATCGCCGCAGCCGAGATGCCGCGCCTGTTCGAGCGCTTCCACCGCATCCCCACCGCCCGCTCCCGGTCCAACGAGGGCAGCGGCATCGGCCTGGCGCTGGTGCGTGAGCTGGTCGGGCTGCACGGGGGCAGCATCACCGCCGAAAGCACCGAAGGGGCCGGGACCACCGTCACCGTCCGGCTTCCGTTCGGCCACGGGCACCTCCCGGACGAGAACCTGGCCGCCGCCGGCCCGGAGGCCGTCTCGGCCGCAGCCGATCCCTTCCTGGCCGAGGCCCTCCGGTGGCTGCCCGGCGACCAGCCGGACCAGGCCATACCGACCTGCTGCACGCAATCAAGGCAGGCGCCACGGTACGGACCGTCTATGTCACGGCGGGCGACGATGGCATGCCGGCCAGTTACTGGATGACCCGCGAACGAGGTCCCATGGCGGCCTACGCGCTGATGGCCGGGAAAGCCAATTCGTGGACCAAGTCCGACGCCGGGGTGCCCGGGCACCCGATACCGCTCTACACCCTGTCCGGGAGCCCGAACATTTCCCTGGCCTACATGAGGCTGCCGGACGGGAACCTGCAAGGGAGCGGCTTCCCCAGCACCGGCAACGAGAGCCTGCAGCAGCTATGGCAGGCACGATCAGCGTGATCAATGCGGTAGACGGCTCATCCAGCTATACGCAGAACTCGCTTATCGCCACGCTCGCCAGGGGGGGACTAGTTGGGGTGGGGATGTGACCACAGTGACCATCACACGACGGCCTATCTGACCCAGGCGGCAGCTCTCCAGTACGCTACTTCGCACGCCGTCAGCGGCTATAGGATACGGCACGAGCAGCTATAAGGCGAACGTCTCCGGCGCGGATCTCACGACCAAGCAAAATGCCTTCTACGCCTACGCTCAGGACGATTCGCAGGTATGCCACAGCAAGTCCAGCTGCGCCGGCGGCGATTACGCCGCATGGTTGCAGCGCCAGTACAGGGTGTCCCCGGGGTTCCAGCTGGTGGTCAGCGACGGGACGAACAGCTCAACATCAGCGCGGTCAGCGCCACCACCCAGAACGTCGGCCTCTCCGAAATCCAGGTCTACGACGTCTGAGCGGGGCCGGTGCTGTCACCCGGGGATGGCTGGGGGAGAGCTGCCCGCCCGGTGCTGGCGCCGCGTACTAGGGTGACGAGAGTGACCAGTAACTGGCCGGCCTGCTCCTACGAGGACTGGCGCGCGACCTGCGACACGCTGCACGCGCACACCCAGGTGCTCGGCAAGCTGGCGGTCCGGCTCGCCCCGCCGGAGCCGCAGCTCCAGCACGCGGCGCTGCGACTGACGGCGCGCGGGTGGGAGACCGCCCCGCTGCCCGCGCCGGACGGCTCCGGGGCGCTGGTCGCCGCGCTCGACCTCCGGACGCATGAGGCCGTGGTCGAGCACAGCGGGGGGCAGGCGGCCCGGGTCGCGCTGACCCCGGACCGTCCCGTCGGGGATGTGACCCGTGAGCTGCTGGCCGCGGTGCGCCGGCTGGGCGGGCCGGTCGAGATCGACCCGACGCCACAGGAGGTCGCCTGGAGCGCGCCGCTCGACGAGGACCACGAGCACGCGAGCTACGATCCGGCGCAGGTTCGCGACTACTTCGCCGCGGCCACCCAGGCGGCCCTGGTGCTGGCCGACTACCGCGCGCCGTACCGCGGCCGGTCCACGCCGGTCAACGCCTGGTGGGGCTCGTTCGACCTCGCGGTGAGCCTGTTCTCCGGCCAGCCCGCCGAGCCGCCGTCCGCGGATTTCATCATGCGCAACGCGATGGACGCCCAGGAGGTCGCGGTCGGCTGGTGGCCCGGGGACGGCCGCTACGGTAAGGCGGCGTTCTATGCCTACGCTCACCCGGCGCCAGAGGGTTTCGCCGGCCTGCCGGTGTCCCCTTCGGCTGCCCGCTGGGACGGCGCGCTGGGTGAGTACGTGCTGGACTGGGACGACGTCCGGGCCGCCAGGGATCCGCACGCGACGGCGGTGGAGTTCGCCCGTTCCGCGTTCCAGCACGCGTGCGTGGCCTGCTCCTGGGATCCGTCGCTGGCCGCCACCGCCGCCGGGACGCCGCCTCCCGTAAGCTGACCCGGCCCCGCCGGCTCGCCGGACCCGGCTCAGGCCGGCTCGCCGGTCCGGCTCAGGCCAGATCAGGCCGGTTCGCCGAGGGAGGCCAGGAACGCGAGCTGGGCCAGGAAGTGCTGGGTACCGCCGCCGTCGTGGCCGTTGAACGGGTAGACCTCGATCTGCTTCGGCCCGGCGTAGTGGTTGAACGCGGCGAAGACCGTGGACGCCGGGGTGATGTCGTCCACCAGACCCACCGAGAACAGGGCCGGCGCCGTGGCCCGTTTCGCATGATTGACCACGTCCAGGTAGGACAGGGTGCTGAACACCTGGTCCACCTCGCCCCGGTGCACGCTCAGGTACTCGATGAGTTCCAGGTAG
The DNA here is from genome assembly GCA_963782185.1 of uncultured Actinomycetes bacterium. GTDB lineage: Bacteria > Actinomycetota > Actinomycetes > Streptosporangiales > Streptosporangiaceae > RYN-230. The sequence goes on along the minus strand of CAWAJB010000046.1, from coordinate 5,076 downwards.
GGACGGCTCTCGGTCACCTCCACGGCCCGCTGGAAGTGAGCGAGGAACGGGACCTCGGGCAGCGTCGCGGCCACGGCCCCGCCTGCCGCCCCGGCCAGATGAGCCGCCACGATGGCCAGGGCGCCGCCCTGGCTACCCCCCGTCGTCACAACGGACCGTCCGGTGCTGGCCGGATGGCGCCGGGCGGCGGCCACCGCCTGCGCCGCGTCGATGAACAGGCGGGTGTAGTAGTGCGTGCGCGGGTCGGCGACGCCGCGGGTGAGGAATCCCGGGGTACTGGGGGCGCCCGGGTCGCTGGGATCGGGGGTGTCGGCGGTCTGCCATCCGCCCCCCTGGCCGCGGGTGTCCATGATCAGGTGCGGGTGGCCGGCGCAACTCCAGGTCAGCCAGTCGAACGGGTCGCCGCGGCCGCCGCCGTAGCCGATGTACTCGACCACGAACGCGCGGTCCGGCGGGCTGGCGTGCGGCAGCAGCAGCCAGCCCTTGACGGGGTCGCCGCCGTAGCCCGGGAACGTCACGTCGGCCACATCGGCGTGCCGGATCTGGGTCGGGACGCCGGTGAATACCGGCTCGGCCTGGTGGGCGGCCGCGGCGGCCAGCTCGCTGGCCCAGAACTCGTCGAAGTCCGGGGGCTCCTCCACCGCGGGCCGGTACTGGCGCAGCTCGGGCAGGGAAAGATCGCGGAGCATAGGGTCCTCGCGTCGGTCAGTCAGCGGGCATCAGCGTGATCTCCGGATGCAGCACCCGGTCGAAGCCCACCTCCCGGCGCTGGCCGGTGAGAGTGTATCCCAGCGTGATCTCCGTGTCGGCTGACGGACGGACGGGCGCTGGCGGGCCTGTACCGCTCGACGTCCCTGCTGCTGGTGCCGAGCCAGCTCCCGGAGGCGTTTTCCCGGGTGATCCTGGAGGCATGTGCCAATGGGATCCCGGTACTGGGCAGCCGGGTGGGCGGCGTGCCCGAGGCAACCGGGCCATTTCCGCCGGGTCACTGGCGGGCACCAGGACCCCGTCGACGCCATCCGTCACGTACTCCCGCATGGCGGCAGAGTCGGTGGTCAGGGTGGCCCGGCCCATCGACATCGCCTCGAGTACGACGCTCTGCCCGCTGGGGTAAGCGGGTGCCACCGTCGGCGTGACCACGAGATCCGCGGTATGCAGCAGGCTCCGGTATTCCCCGTGCGGGATGTTGGAGCGGAGTGTTACCGCTGCTGGCAGGTCCAGGCCGGCGATGTTCCTGGGAAAGCAGACCAGGGTGAGCGGTATGCCCGACATCCGGGCCGCGGCTATCAGCGTGGCGTAGTCACGCCGGGAATCCCCGCCGACGGCGACCACCCCCCCGCCCCCGGACGGCCCGTCCGCCAGAGACGGGCTGTAATAGTGCGTATCCACCCGGGCAAGTGACACGAACAGGTACCCCCCGCGCAGCCCCAGCCGCTCCCGCGCCCCGGCGCGGTCCCCGATGCGGCGGCGCTCCGCGTCGACCCCGTTCGGGATGGTGACGATCCGGGCGGCGGGGAACCCGGGGTTGCCGGCCAGATACTGCAGCCGGACAAGTTCGCTGACGGAGACGATGGCGGACATCTTCGCCGCCCGCGCCGCCTCGGCCTGCCAATCCGCCCCGAACAGGTCGTGCATGCCGTGCAGGGTTTCCGTGTAGGGAACACCCAGGCGGCTGGCTGTATCCAGCACGCATCCAGGCAGCGGGCCGTGCGCGCTGATCACGTCGGGATGCCGGCGCGAGTGTGCGGGGGCCGGCGGAGTTTGTCGTACCGGCGGGGCACGGATGTCCTCCGCGAATTGACGGGACGCCCGGCGGACCATATCCCTGATGTCTAGAAGTATCAATGCGGGAGTGTCCGCGGCGGTTATAGTAGCCAATTCGGCGGCGGCCACATGTCAGAATTTACGAAAGCAGTATCGGCTGGTTTTCCGGCCATGAGCTGGCCATGAGCGGCAGGCCGCGCTGGATCAGGCGCATGACTGGCCACATAGGAAAATAACCCGACAATGCCGGGCGTAAGCTTCTTTACCGCACGGACGCCGAGGCTGCTGCCCTTAATTCACCCTGATCCGTGCCCAGCCGGGCAACAAACGCGGCGGCCTGCGTGCGCCGGTGCATGCCCAGCTTGGTGAGAAGCGATGACACATAGTTCTTCACGGTCTTCTCGGCGAGGAACATGCGTTCCGCGATCTCGCGGTTGGTGAGCCCTTCTCCGACGAGTTCCAGGACTCTCTTCTCCTGGTCGGACAGGGCCGACAACGGGTCAGGGGCGGGCTGCTCGCGCAACCTCCCGATCACTCGCCGCACCATGCTCGCGTCCAGCGTGGACCCGCCCGAGGCCACGGTGCGGACCGCGCTGACCAGATCAGACCCGGCGGTCTCCTTCAGCACATAACCCGCCGCCCCTGCCATGATCGCCCCGAAGAGTGCCTGGTCATCGCCATAAGAGGTGAGCATCAGGCAGGCGGTCCCGGGGAGGGTCGAGCGGATCTCCCGGCATACCGACACACCGTCTCCGTCGGGCAGCCGGACGTCGAGCACCGCCACCCTCGGGCGTACAGCCAGGACCCGCGCCAATGCCGAAGCCGCCGTGCCGGCCTCCCCGACCACCGTGATGTCCGGTTCCTCAGCCAGCAGATCCCGTAGGCCCCGCCGGACCACCTCGTGGTCGTCCAGGAGGAATACCGTGATCTGCTGCTCCTGTGTGCCGTCCTGCTGCTGGCTGGTGTCGTTCATCCGCGCCTTCCCTCCGGTGCCTCCTGCTGATGCGGCCAGAGCCAGGGCATCGCGGGAGCGTGAGTCCGCGCGTCGCGCGCTGTAACTGATTATCACCTTACGTTACTATAATGCTACTCTTAGTGCTCAAGCTCAGGGCGTCGTCCCAGCAGGCTGCCAGCAACCTGACCCAGTGACGGGAATCAAGGTGACCAAACGTGTCCTGGTAGTCGATGACGTGGCCGAGATGCGCGCCCTGATCTGGCGGATACTCAGCGTCAACGGGTATCAGGTCGATGTCGCGGCCACCCTCGCGGAAGCACGGGGCCTGGATCCGGCGGGATACTCCGCGGTCCTGGTGGACGCCCATCTGGGGACCGAGCAGGGCACGGATCTGATCGAAGAGCTGCGATCGGCGGATCCGGCGGCGGTCAGCCGGTGCCTGGTGATCACCGGGGGCACGGCTGACGCGGGTCCCGCTGGCCTGGCCGTCCTGACCAAGCCGTTCCGGGCCGCTGACCTGCTCGACGCCGTTCGTGCCCTGCAGCAGGAGGCCCCGCCCCAGCCGGATCAGTCCCAGCCCCAACCACCGCTGCCGGAACCAGGGCTACCGGAACCAGGGCTGCCGGAACCAGGGCTGCCGGAACCGGAGCCGGGGCCGGAGCCGGGGGCGGGGCCGGAGCCGGGGGCGGGACCGGGATCGTCGTCCGGGCCATCCTGGGACAGTCCGTCACCCAGCCCGGCCCAGATCAGGCGCCTGCTGGCGGTCACCCGCCGGCTGCGCACCCGGGAGCGCCGTGACCTGGTCGGTTTCCTGCACGACGGGCCGATTCAGGAGCTCACTGCGGGCACCCTGGAAGCGGAAATGCTGCGCAGGTCGGCTCCAGCCGGGCCAGCGTCCCGGGTTGACGCCGTACTGCGGCAGATCGAAGCGGCGGCGCGGGCGTTGCGCTGGCTGGTCGATGGCGAATGGCCGTTCATGCAGCCGGAGGTTCAGCTGGCCGGTGCTCTGCGGCAGCGCTGCGCGTGGCTGCTCACTGAGCCGCTGGCCATCGACATCGACCCGGGCTGTGCGGACATGGTGCCCGGTGACGTGCCCGCCGTGGTGGACGTGGCGGAACTGATGCTGGTCGCGGCGGCACCCGAGTGCTGCCCGGTGCGCGCCCACCTCGCCGTGCGCGGGGAACCTCAGCGGATCGAGCTGACGCTGACGGTGGCCGCGTCCGGAGACGAGCCGATGGGGGACCTGGAGGCTGCACGGGCGGCGCTGCGCGACCTCGCTGGGGCGCTGGGCACCGTGGCACACACGGAGAACGGGACCCAGCAGTGGCGCGCCAGGATCGCCTTGCGGCACTGGGGAGGATGACCCTCCAGGTGGCACCGGGACGAAAGCAGCCGGGCCGGTGCCCTGGCCCCAGAGCCGGGGCCAGGGCAGGGCACATCTAGAGGATTAAATGTGTGGCTGGCCATGACGGCGCCATTAGATATCGTGAGAGTTATTCCCGTGCGGCCTGCCTAGACGATCACTTTAAGGCTAGACGGCTGCAAGTTACCAAAAATTGCTGGTGAAGCGGTTGCCCGCATCGGCGTGGCGCTTCATTTCCGTGGAAGCATCTGGTCAAAGATAGCGACCTGGGCGCAGTCAAGAGCTGTTCCCCGGGCGAGCTCAGTCACGTGCCGCTGGCCGTGCGGCGGTTCGGCGCCGACACCGTCGCGGTCCTCAGCTGCCCGGAGATGGACGGGAGGCGGCTGCGTGAACTGGCCTGGGAGCTGGAAAAGACGGGCACTGACCTGTGCGTCGCACCGGCCCTGCTGGACGTGGCCGGCCCGCGCACGACCATCCGAGCGGTGGCCGGGCTGCCGCAACGAGGTTGACGGGGCCTTGTTCAAGATCCGCCGGGATCCGCGGATCACGCCCATCGGCGGATGGCTGCGACGCTGGTCGCTCGATGAGCTCCCCCAGTTGATCAACGTCATGCGCGGGGAGATGTCGCTGGTCGGGCCCAGGCCGGCGCTTCCGGACGAGACCGCCCAGTACGGTGACATCATGCGGCGCCGTCTGGCGGTCAAGCCGGGCCTGACCGGCTTGTGGCAGGTGAGCGGGCGGTCCGACCCGCCCTGGGAGGAAGCGGTCCGGCTCGACCTGCGCTACGTCGAGAACTGGTCCCTCGCCCTGGATCTCCAGATCCTGTGGAAGACGGGATCAGCGGTGCTCCAGGGCTCAGGCGCCTACTAGCCGACCCGGCTAGTGCGATGTCCACATACCTTCGCCGGGTTTCTGGCGGGCGCCGACCTGGGTGTCGGACCATCGCTGACCCGGTGAACCTTGGTGGACACCGCACTAGCCGACCCGGCCGGGG
>CAWAJB010000045.1:0-23003 GCA_963782185.1 uncultured Actinomycetes bacterium | reverse complement strand
CATGCGGGGACTCGCGCCCGGCTCACCAGGGCCGGAGTGTGCCGGGCCTGCCCGGTCGCTGCGTCTTCGCCGCGGTCACCGGCCGGGTGTTCATCACCGGCCGGGCCGACGGGCAGCTGGACTGCTCGGCCTGGGACCCGCGGCACGCCGGTGCCGCGTTAGGCCGAAGTTCCCCGGGTTAGGCCAGGCAGTGCCGCTCGCACCGCAACGGCATCGGCATCATGGTGTGGACCGTCGACCATGACGTGCTGATCGACCGGTTCCTCATGGACCAGCGGATCGACGTCCTCATCACCAACCGCCCGGGCTACGCCGCCCGCCGCCGGTCCGAACTAGGGCGCGATGTCGCCGCGGCGCTGGGCGAGTCAGCCACCAGGGTCTAGCCTGCCCGGCTGCTGGCCCGCCCGGCTGTTAGCCCGCGCGGCCCGCCGGCCCCTGGACCGGATGCCAGTCGGCGGCGAGCATCCCGAGGATGGCCTCGTCGGCGAAACGGCCGTTGACCCACGCCGAGCGGCGCAGGCTGCCTTCCTGCACAAAACCCGCCCGGGTGGCCGCCGCGATCATCGCGGCGTTGTCAGCCAACGTCTCCGCCTGGAGCCGGTTCAGCCCGAGGATGGCGAAGCCGTATCCGCACAGCACCCGGACGGTGTCGGTGCCCAGCCCGCGGCCGCGGAACCCCGGCCGCAGGGAGATGCCCACATGGGCCGAGCGGTTGTGCACGTCGATGCCCCACAGCAGCGCCTCACCGGCCAGCTCGCCGCTGGCCAGGTGCACCACGGAGAACGTGGCACTGTCCTCTTCCCGGCCCGCCACCCGGTACGGGGACTGGGCCGCGGTGGCCGGGATCGGCCGCCAGGGCCGCGTATCCGCCCGGACCCTGGTCGTCACGTCGTCGTGCAGCTCCGCATGCAGGATCGCCACGTCACTGTCTTCCCGGGCCCGCAGCCCGGCCACTTCCCCGCGCAGCATGCGACGTTCCTACCGGACCGGAGGCGGCACGGCAATCCGATGCGGCTCAGCAGCCATGAGACGCAGCCGCCGCGGGCACGGCCACGGTCACCCGGGTGGGCGTGCTGGCGGCCGGGGAACGAACCTCCAGGGGAATGCAGCCGCGCAGGGCGGTGACGTAGCCCTCCCAGAACATGGTCAGCCCGGGTGCGTAGGCCTCCGGGATCCCGGTCCCGGCCGGGACCGGCGGGCAGCTGGCCAGCGTCAGGCCCGGAGCGCCCCCGGCCAGGGTGTAAGGCTTCCCGTCGGGGTTGAAGCCGGCCAGGAACCGGAACCGCCCGCGGGCCTGCGGGGCGGCCGACACCACCGCCGTGTGGCCGTTCTCGACGGCGATGACCATGGCGGAGCCAGCCACCTTCCCGACGCTCAGCCGGTGACCGGACGACGCGGTGCCCCGGGGCCGGGCGTAGATGAACCAGACCGGGCCGGCGTGCACGCTGAGCGCTTTCCAGCCCGAGCACAGGGTGCCGCGGCGGGCCGGAAAGTTGAGTGCTCTGCCGGCCGCTGTCCGGGCCGGCCCGGGCCCGGGGGGACGCCCGGTGAGCAGACCCGATGATCCGCCCGGGGCGGAGCGGCGCATACGCTCGGTGGTCATGAGCTTCGAGGGGCCGTCGCCGGCGGCCGCGGTGCCCGGGCTGGTGCGCAGCGACCCGCACCGCCCCGGGATCAGCCGTGCGCGGGCCGGCGGCGGCTTCCGGTATCTCAGCCCGGCGGGGACGGAGATCACCGGCGGGTGACGATCCCCACCTGACCGCTGCCGCCGGGGCGCACCTGACGGCCAGGCTGAACGAGCATGGGCACCTGGCCAGCCAGCGCCAGGCCCGGCGGGCGGCCATGCGGGCCCGGGGCAGCTGACCGGCGAGAGCGGCCCGGGGCAGCTGGGCCGCGGGCGGCGCCTTGCGCCGCGGGGCTTTCACGGGCCCGGCAGCGGGGATGAGTACGCTGCTGGAGGATCGAGGACGGCACGACCGTTGGAGAAAACTGTCCGCCCCGCAGGGAGCTCGGGAGTTGAGATGCCGTGGTTTCCGGACTTCAGCAGTGCGGTGGAACTGGCTCGCCGGGAGACCCGCGCCGCGGGCCGGGCTGATCCGGTCGGGCAGTACTTCACCGCCCTGAACGAGGGTGACGCCCACATCCTGGAGACGGCATGGCCTGGAGAGGTCGTGGTCCACGACCCCCGCGCCGGGGAGGTCCGCGGCCACCGGCATCTGCGGGAGTTCGTCAGCCGCAACAAGTCCTGGCTGCACGGGCTGCACGCCCGCACCGAGACGGTGGCCTCCACCGTGGCGGGCGGGCGGGCCGTGGTCGAGCTGCTGGCCCACCTGGACCAGGACGGGCAGGCCGTGGCCTGGCCGATCGCGGTCGTCGCCGAATCACCCGACGACCTGTCGGTGGTGTTCCGCACCTACTGCAGCCAGTGGCCGGTGGACGGGCGGCGCCACGTCCGGCCGCCCATCCTCGGGCCCGGCTCCTCCCATCCCGGCGACGTCGTCGGCCGCTACCAGGCCGCGCTCGGCGCGGGGGACCCCGGCGCGATCGTCGCCACCTTCGCCGCCGACGGGTACTACCGCGAGCCCATCGGCCCGCACTACGCCCACCAGGGCACCCCCGAACTCCGCTCGTTCTTCACCAGGTGCTTCAGCGCGGGCGGCGGCATCGGCCTGGAGCACTGCGTCGTGACCGACGATGGCGTGCGCTGCGCCCTCGAATACAACTGCCTGCGCTGGGGCCGCCACGACCTGCCGGCCCAGGCGGGGATCGCCGTCTACGAGCGCGGCCCGGACGGGCTGCTGGCCGCCGCCCGCGTCTACGACGATGTCGAGCCGCCCATCGGGCGCCCCTGAGGCTCAGGAGCGAGGCATGAACGGGCGAGAACACCGGCAAGCTGATGCTTTGCGTGCCCTGAGGCGCGCGGGCGGGACGGCACAAGTACCCCTAGCGGAATGTGCGCGGGTAATGGGATCGTGAAGCCGGAGGGGGGCAGCTGATGACTGTGACGGCCCGGCGCTGGCTCGCCCGCGCCTCGTTCGCCCTGACCCTCGCCGCCGTGGCCCTGCTGATCGCCGTGGCCGGGTGGCGCAGCCTGACGCTGGTCATCTTCGCCGCGGCCGGTGGATGCGCCGTGGTGGCGGGCGGGTACTGGTTCCTGGCCAACCGGGGCGTGCGCCGGTGGCTGGCGGCCCTGCTGGTCATCGCAGCGCCGGTGGTCATCCTGGTCTCGTTCGCGCTGCACCACCTGCTCTGGGTGGCGATCGTGGCCGTGGCGCTGATGCTGCTGGCCGCGGGGGCCGCCCGGGCCGCGCTGGGCTCAGGGGCGGTCCAGGGCGGCGGCCCCGCCGTTCCCGCGGCCCGGCCCGGGCATGCGTTCCTGATCATGAACCCGAGGTCGGGGGGCGGGAAGGTGGGACGGTTCGGGCTGAAGGAGAAGGCCGAGGCCCAGGGGGCCGAGGTCGCGCTGCTCGACGGCCCGGGGATCGTGGACGTGGCCGCGCTGGCCCGCAAGGCGGTGGCCGAGGGGGCTGACTTGCTCGGGGTGGCCGGGGGGGACGGCACCCAGGCCCTGGTCGCCGGCATCGCCGCCGAGCATGACCTGCCGTTCCTGGTGGTCAGCGCGGGAACCCGCAACCACTTCGCGCTCGACCTGGGCCTGGACCGCGACGACCCCGCGACCTGCCTCGCCGCTCTCGCCGATGGAGAGGAACTGCGGATCGACCTCGGCCTCATCGGGGACCGCACGTTCGTGAACAACGCGTCGTTCGGAGCCTACGCGGAGGTCGTGCGCAGCCCCGAGTACCGCGATGACAAACGCGGTACCACCTTGCGCACGCTGCCCGACCTGCTCCAGGGCCACCAGGGGGCCCGCCTGTCCGCCCAGGCCGGCGGCGTCACGATCGAGGGGCCGCAGGCCGTGCTGGTCAGCAACGACCCCTACGAGATGGCCGATCTCGCCGGCCTGGGCAGGCGGGCCCGTCTCGACGCCTGGCACGCTCGGCATGGTCGCCGTCCGGGTGGACAGCGCCCGGCAGGCGATCGGGCTCATCCGCCGGGGCCACGGGCAGGGCCTGACCAGCCTGACCGCCGATGAGGTCGTCGTGCACGCCGACGAGCCGGAGATCCCGGTCGGCATCGACGGTGAGACGGTCATGATGCCCACGCCCGTCCGCTGCGCAATCCGGCCGGGGGCGCTGCGGGTGATCGTGCCCAGGCAGCGGCCCGGCGTCCCGCCGCCCAAGCCCCCGCTCGAATGGCCGCGGCTGCGCCAGCTCGCCTCGTTCCGCCGCCAGGCCGCGATCCCGGCTGCGCGATCCTAGGGATACGCCGCCACCCGGGGCGTCTCCCGCCGCCCGGCCTCCTGGGAGTCAGCCCATGGACTTGGCGCCGTCCAGGGATTCGCGGATGATGTCGGCGTGCCCGGCGTGCTGGGCGGTTTCCGCGATGATGTGCAGGAACACGCGGCGGGCCGACCAGCGCCCGCCGGGCTCGAACCAGGGGGCCTCCGGCAGCGGCTGCGCGGCGTTCAGGTCGGGCAGGCCGGCGGCCAGTTCGTCGGTCCGCCGGGCCACCTCGGCGTAGCGGGCCAGCACGCCGGGCAGCGTCTCGCCGGGCAGCAGCTGGAAATCGGCCGCCCGCTCCGCAAAGTCGTCCTCGGTCATGCTGGCGAAATCACCCATCGCCGACGGGCCCTGCAGGATGAAGTCCGCCCAGCCCTTCTCCACGGCCGTGACGTGCTTGATCAGGCCGCCCAGGCACAGCTCGCTCACGGTGGTGCGCTGCCCGGCCTGGTCATCGGTCAGGTCACGGGTGGTGAAGCGCAGGAAGTGCCGCTGCTTGGCCAGCATCGCCAGGAGGTCGGCACGCTCGCCGCCGACGGCGGGGGCGCCGCCCGGGCCGCTGGCCGTCAGGTCGCCGGTGATCGGGGTGCTCGTCATGTCTGCGCCTTTCGCGGTCGGGACGCCGGGGCTTTCTCCCCGTCCAAGACCACGCTAGGGCGTATTGCGGTCACTTCCTGACCGCAATATGGCGATGATGGGGACATGGCGAATACGAGTTCCCGCTCGCTGCGGCTCCTGTCGCTGCTGCAGGGCCGCCGGTACTGGCCGGGCGGTGAGCTGGCCGGCCAGCTGCAGGTGTCGCCGCGCACGCTGCGCCGCGACGTGGACCGGCTGCGTGAGCTGGGTTACCCGATCCAGGCCCAGCGCGGCGTGGAGGGCGGGTACCAGCTGGCCGCGGGCGCGGCGCTGCCACCCTTGCTGGTCGATGAGGACGAGGCCGTGGCCCTGGCCGTAGGCCTGCAGGCGGCCGCGCAAGGCGCGGTCGGGGGTATCGAGGAATCCTCGGTGCGGGCCCTGGCCAAAGTCGTCCAGGTCATGCCAGCCCGGCTCCGGCGCCGGGTCGAGGCGCTGAGCGCGATGACGGTCCCGGCCAGCTGGGGTGGCGCGGCCCAGGCCACCGTGGATCCGGGCATCCTGACCACCGCCGCACTGGCCTGCCGGGACAGCGAGCGGATCCGCTTCTCCTACACCGCGGCGGCCGGCCCGCGCACCGACCGGCACGTGGAACCGCACCGGCTCGTCCTGCTCGGCCGCCGCTGGTATCTGGTGGCCTACGATCTCGACCGCCACGACTGGCGCAGCTTCCGCCTCGACCGGCTCGCCGCACCGCAGGGCACCGGGGCACGGTTCCGGCCCCGGCCGCTGCCCTCCGCCGACGCCGCGGCTTTCGTCCGGGCGGGCGTGGGCAACGTGACGGCCAGCTACGACGTGGAGGCCCTGGTCGAGGCCCCGGCCGCAGCCGTGCGCGAGCGGATCGGCCGGTGGTCCACGGTCGAGGACAGCGGCGCCACCCGGTGCCGGGTCAGGATGACTGCCGACTCACTCGACTGGGCGGTCATGGCGCTGGGCATGGCCGGGGCGGATTTCCGGGTCGTTTCCCCACCCGAACTCCTGGACCGGGTCCGGCACTGGGGCCGGCGGTTCAGCCAGGCCACCGCCGTGTAGCCGCCGCTGGCTGGCAGAGGTCACCGGGCGACCGGATCCCAGCCGCGCAGGTGCTTGACGGACTGGCGGTATTCCCACTCGATGGCGTCTTTGAGCAGGTGGGCTACGTGCCCGCCGCTGGTGATGCCGGCGATGTCGGCCACCCCGCGGCGCGGGCCGACCGAGACGACGAACCCCTTGTCGTGGAACGTGAACGCCTCCAGCGGATGCCCGGTCAGCTCCGCCTCCAGGTTGCGGGCCACCGTCTCACCCTCCTCCAGTGCCACCTGCGCCAGCGAGGGCAGCACGTGCCCGGTACGCGGATCGGTCACCGAGGCAAGGTCGCCGGCGACGTAGATCTCCGGGTGATCCAGCACGCGCAGGTACTGGTCCACCTTGACACGGCCGTTATGGCCAGTCGGCAACCCCGAATCGGCCACCAGCCCGGGGGCTTTCAGCCCACCTGCCCAGACGAACACGCCGCCCTGAATCAGCTGGCCGTCCGTGAGCCGGAAGCCCTCCCCGGTCGCGGCGGCGATGGCCGCGTTGGTGCGGACCTGAACCCCCAGGTCGGTGAGGATCCTGGTCGCCTTGCCGATCAGCTGGGGTGAGGAGCCAGCCAGGATGGTGGGGCCCGCTTCGACGAGCAGCACGGCGGGCCGGTCAGGCGCCAGGCCGTGGCGGCTGGCCACCCCGGGCAGCATCTCGGCCAGCTCGCCCGCCAGCTCGACCCCGGTGGCGCCGCCGCCGCCGACCACCACGGTCGCCAGGCGGCGCTGCCGCCCGGGGTCGGCGGCGGCCGCGGCGGCCGTGAGCGCGCCGGTAACCGCGTCCCAGACTTTCTCGGCGTCGCTGGCCGAGTACAGGGACAGCGCCCGTTGTTCCAGGCCGGGGATGGCGAAGTCGTTGGGCCGGCTGCCGAGCGCCAGCACCAGCCGTGTCCAGCCAATCGGCCCGGCCGCGGTCAGCAGCTGCCGGCCGGCCAGGTCGAAACCACTGATCTCGGTCTGGACGAAGCGGACCCGCTTGGCCAGCACATCCTCGAGCGGGATGCGTACCGCGTCGGCGGCGCGGGTGCCGCCGGCGACCCGGGGCAGCTCGGTCAGCACCAGGTGGTAGTCGTGCCGGTTGACCAGGGTGAGCTCCGGCATGGGATTGTTGCGCAGCTTGGCCGCCAGGCGCTGGGCAGCGTGCAACCCGGCGTAGCCCGCGCCGGCGAACACGATCTGGCCCCTGTTCCCGTCGGTGGATGCGTTCACGGCGTTCTCCATGGGTAGTGCCCCCCTTCCGGCGAAGATGGCCCTGGCTCATGACCATCCCTTTTCAGTAACTATGCGTGGCTGGCCAGCCAGTCCTCGATGAGGATCTTCCCGATGGAGTCCACCCGGTACGGACCGCCGAGGGAAGGATCCGCTACGCGGGCCCGGAGTTCGGGGACCCTGGCCACCCATTCCGGGTCGCCGCGAGCGGCGGCCGCCCGGTCCAGCCTCAGCCCGCTGTAGTACATGGTGGACGCCATGTCACCATCCCGCTCCTGCAGCCCAGCCAATGGTCGCAGACCCTGGCTGCGCTGGTCATGCCGGGAGCTGGGCAGACCGGACCTCGTCCACGCCTGGCCCCCCGGCAACACCCGGAAACATTGGGTGGCGATGTACCAGCGCTGATGCCCGTCACTCTTTTATCTCAGGGACGGCAGCAGCGCTTCACGACGCGCACTGCTGCCGTCCCGCGCCAGATTCGTGCTGGACGGTGTATCAGGCTGGTGCCTCACGGCTCTGTCGGGTATGAGGACCAGCGAACCCATCCGGCCCGGATAGGAGCGTGCAGATGAGGGTGACGCGGAACTGGCTCGCAACGCTCCCGGACCGGGGCAAACCGCGCAAACCACGTCATGCCTGACGACCAGGTGGTTCCGGCGCTGGTGGCCCGGGCGGCCGGGCAGGATCAGGACGCGTGGAACGAGCTGGTCGAGCGTTACTCTCCGCTGGTGTGGGGGATCTGCACCCGCTACCGGCTTAGCAGCCAGGACGTCGAGGATGTGCACCAGAATGTATGGCTGCGGCTGGTCGAGCATCTTGGGAATCTGCGTGAGCCCGCGGCACTGCCGGGGTGGCTGGCCACCACGACCTCCCGTGAGTGCCTGCGGATGCTGCGGGCCGGCCGCCGGTATGACCGGTTCAGCCCGGAGCCGGACGAACTGCCTGACGATCCCATGATTGAGGACGAGATCATCGCGGCCGAGCGGCACGCAGCCCTGCGGGCAGCGTTCGCGGAACTCCCGCTGCATTGCCGGCAGCTGCTGGCCATGTGCATGAGTGAAACGTCCCATTCCTACGCTGAGATCAGCGTCACCCTCCAGATGCCGGTGGGCAGCATCGGCCCGCAGCGGGGGCGGTGCCTGGAGCGGCTGCGCCGATCGAGCTCCCTCCGGGCGCTCACGGACGATGAGATCGCGGGCCCGTCGGTGGGATGCCCTGGAGGTGAGCCACGTGCGTGACGGCTGGGACGACGAACAGCTCCTGGGAGCGCTCCGCGAGGCGATGAGGGCCCGCGAGGCTGTCCCGCCCGGATTGATCGAGGCGGCTAAGGGCGCCTACGCGTGGCACAACATTGACGCCGAACTGGCGCAGCTCACCTACGATTCCAGCCGCGACGAGGACCGGAGCGCGGCCGTCCGGTCCGAGACCGCCTCGATCCGCGCCCTGACCTTCACCTCGGCGCACACATCTATCGAGCTTGAGGTCACCGGGGACTCGCTGCTCGGCCAGGTCATGCCGCCGGGAGAAGGAACGATCGAGGCACAGACCCAGGAAGGCGTGACCACAGCCGCCGCGGTCGACGAGATCGGCTGCTTCTCCATCGAACCGATACCATCCGGCCCCTTCCGGTTGCGATGCCGCACGGCACTCGGCACGGACGTGAGGACGGGCTGGATCACGTTGTGATGGATCAGGCCGCGCCCAGCATCACCAGGGACTCCGCGGTGGCCTGCAGAATCGGGTCGCCGGAGAGGTCATGCCGGGTGCGGGACAGCGACTCGGCGAGGGTGCGCCCCGCCCTCAGCTGGCGGTGCAAGCCGACCATCACGGGCACGACGGCATGGTCGTTCAGCGGCACGACGGCCGCAATGATCCCGGCCGTGCCCAGCGGCAGCAAGCTGCTGACCAAGCCCAGCAGTTCGTCGGCTCCGGCCGGCGCGCCGACCGCGGAGTCACAGCTTGACAGGACCATGCGGTAGGGGGCGCTGCGCAACTGCTCGAAGTCATAAACGGTCAGCGGCCCGTCATGCATATTCAGCGACGAGAACAAGGGGCTGTCGGCACGGAAGTTTCCGTGCGCGGCGATGTGCGCAAGCCAGGCCCCGTCGAGAGCGTGCAGCACCTTCGCGGCGGTGGCGTGGTCATCGGCCAGCATCGTGACATCGTCGTAGAACCCCGCCACCACCGGCACCTCCGCCCCGTCGGTGACAAGCCCCGGGCCCCGGGCGAGGATGACGCGGCGGCGGCCGGGCGGCCGGACCCGCCGCGCCCGCATCCAGACAGCCGCAGACGGGGCGACGGTGACGACGCAGTTGCGCAGCGCGGGAAGCAGCCCCCACGGGATCGTCTGCAGTTTTCCGGGCGGGACAATGACAACGGGCTGGTCTCCGAGGTGCCGGGCGGCCGGGCCGAGGAGCGCCGCCTGGAGCTTCGGCCCGGCCGCCGTCAGGATGGCCAGCGCACTCGCCGGGTCGTCCCGTGGCCGGCTGCGGGCCAGCCGGCGCAGAGCGAAGCGGGAGAAGTCGGCGGCCCGGGCAGCATCCGCCGCGCGCCCTGCGGTGAACTGCCGTACCCGCCCCGCCCCGCACAGCAGTACATGCAGGGTGCCATCGACATCGATGATCTCGGCCAGCTGGCCGCGGCCAAGCTCGTCGAGCAGTTCCGGAACCCTGGCCACCGTCTGGCTGGGGCGGGCGGCACCATGGGCCCGGAGCACACGGCCGCGCACGGCACCCTCTAGCCGTTTCCGCTCATGCTCCAGCCTGAACTGCTCCCTGCGGACAGATGCGGTCGGGTGATCCTGGCCCCGCGTCCTGTCCAGCCGCTTCATGACCTCGCGCAGTGCGGCCAGATCCGCATTGAGGGCCGCGTCCGCAAGCGGCCGCACCGGAGGGACCGCCAGCGCGGTGGCCCGCCAGCGCTCACTCCAGGCGAGCAGGAGCCGCGGCCGGTGCATCCGTACCGCGTGGCGCTGGCCGAGTGCGGCCAGCTCCGCGCCGTGAGCCGTGGCCTGAGCCCGCAGTTCCGACGCACCGAGGGTGAACCGGTGTTCATCCAGGACCGCCAGCCCGTATCCGCAGGCGGAAAACATCCGCCGTGTCTGCCCGGCGGCCTCGGCCCGCAGCGCCTCACTCAGCCAGCCGCTGGCGCGCGACAGTGCGGGGCCGCGCCGCCGGCTCTGCGCCGCCGCGAGGAAATGACGGTTGGCGTCATCACGCCGGCCCAGATCCGACGCCACCCGCCCCGCCAGCAGGTGCGCGCGGGCCATGTCGGCAGAGCCGACCAGCTCCAGGCCGGCGGCTGCCCGGTCTGCCTCACGAAGCAGCCGGGCCGACGCCGGGCCCGCCGCATATCGCGCCTGGACGAGCACGACCGCGGCGTGGGCTTTCCACCAGGCGCTCTGATGGGACCGGGACAGGCGGTGGGCAGCATCCGCCCAGTCGAGGGCCGCCTCCGGCTGTCCTGCGGCCAGCGCGCAGTTGGCCGCCATCAGCAGCAGTTCAGCCTTCTTCGTGGACCGTCCGCGGATCCGCTCCATTTCACGGACCGCGGCGTCTGCCTCGGCCAGCGCATCGTCGGCCAGCCCGGCCGCCAGCAGCACGGCGCACCGGTCGATGCTGATGGCCATCACCGGCACGCCCAGGGGCCGGACGCGCGCCGCAGCCTCATCGAGCAGGGAGAGCGCCCCCGGAAGATCTCCCGACGAAAAGGCGACCACGCCGCGATTGAGCACCGTGTAGCTGGCGTCCAGCACCTGGCTGGTCTTGGCGAACCAGCGTTCAGCGGCGCGGAAATCGTCATCGGCACGAGCCGGGAAGCCCAGTGCGACGTAAACCAGCCCGCGGGCGTTCAGCGAACGGGCGGTCCAGAGCTCATCACCCGCGCGCCGCAGCACCGTGACGGCTTGATTCAGGTCGCGGAGGGCCGCCGGGTACCGGCCGAGGGCCGTGAGCACAATCCCCCGCCGTTCCAGCACCCGTGCCGCGTGTACTCCCCGGCACAGCCGGAGGGCGTGGTCGAAGGCGGCGAGCCCGTCCGCCGTGCGGCCGGCGTACACGAGTGCCACGCCCAGGGTGGCGAGCACGTCAGCCTCACGGTCAGCCGAGCCGGTCCGGCGGCTCAGGCGGAGCGCCTCACGCACCTCGCGGACAGCCGCATGCACGTCCCCGAACTCGCGCAACACGATCCCGGCGGCCTGATGGGCGACCGACGCGTCATAGGCATCAGGATGCCCGGCGAGCACCTCCCGCGCCCTGGCCAGGGCCTCACGGGGACGGGAAAGCGCCAGCGGGAGCAAGCTGTCCACGTCGCGTGCACCCAGCGCGGCCACGCGGCCACCGGCCGCCACGACGCTCATGCTAGATCCCGGTATTCAGCTGGACCAACGGTAATTCCCCCCATTGCGGACCCTGGACATCGCAAACCCGTGCTAAGTGCGTTTTATAATGGTACAGCTACAAGATTAAAGGAGAGGGCCGGGCGTCTGCAGGCAGTTCTGCGGGCATGTATCAAATCGGGCCCGCGGCGCTCTTCTTATAAAGTACCCGGGCAGTGAACCGTACCCGCCCCAGGCCGAAGGCTCAAGGCGCCGACCGCGGATCCGAGCAGCGGCAATGGCCATGTCCAAAATCTTCCGGAGGGGATCGTGAACGGAGAAGATGGCCGGCAAGACCTGATGGCACAGATCGTCAGGGAGCAGGTCGGCCGCATCTCGGCTGAATTCGCTAGCAAGCGGGGGATAACCGTCGAAATCGCCACCGTCGCCGGCTCCGCCTTCATCTACGCTTCCGACCAGATCCTTGTCCAGCAGGACAGGATCCAGCAGGTGCAGAGGGTTCTCGAGAAAACGGTCAGAACCGAGAAACCCGAGGTGGTCATCCCGGGCATCCAGCTCCTGCGCCTCGGCCCGGGGGACCCCTTCATGCCCCGGCCCGGGGTGCCCGCCGTGCTCGAGGAGATCGAGCAGCAACTCGGCGAGGGAGTCGCGGCCCCCGACCACATCCTGACCGTGGCTCCGGGGGAGGCCGGTCCCTGCCCGGCCACCGAACCCGAGGAAGTGTATTTCGAGATCGAGCCCTTTCCCGGGGTCCGCATGGAAGACGACGGCAGTAATGGCGACGGGGTACGGGTCTATGTAGCCGACACCGGACTGCTGGCCGACACGACGTCCCATCGGTGGCTGAGGGGAGTGCGCGGCGAACCGGATCCGCTCGAGCCCAGGCCAGGAAGACTCATCAAGCCCTACGCGGGGCACGGGACGTTCGTCGCGGGGGTCCTGCGCTGCATGGCACCGAAAGCGGACGTCTTCGTCTCGAACGTCTTCAAGGTCGCGGGCAGCGCGCTCGAATCGGATTTCGTCAGGGATCTTGCTCAAGCGCTCAACCACGGGGTCAACATCTTCAACCTGTCGGTCACCACGCCGAGCAGAAAAGATCTCAAGCTGCTGGGCTTCGAGGCATGGCTCACGCTCCTGCACCAGCACCCGGGCGTCGCGTGCGTGGTCGCCGCCGGTAACGACGGCAAGCAGGGGAAATTCTGGCCAGCCGCCTTCCCGGGAATGGTCTCCGTCGGCGCCCTGGCCGGTGACTGGCGCAGCCGGGCCAGTTTCAGTAACTATGGCGACTGGGTCAGGGTCTACGCACCCGGCAGAAACCTCGTCAACGCCTACGCGACAGGCACATATGAGTGCATGGATCCCCCCTACACAGGCCAGCGGAGGGAATTCTTCGGCATGGCGTCCTGGAGTGGCACGTCTTTCTCCACCCCGATGGTCGCCGGGCTCATCGCCGCCCGGCAGTCCCGTACCGGCAAAACGGCCCAGGAAGCCGCCGACTCCCTGCTCGCCGACGCGGAAGCCCAGGCGATGCCGGGCGTTGGCCCCATTCTCTTGCCGTACGACAACAAATTCGGCGACATCTGATCAGCCTGCTGGCTGAACCGCATCTGCTCCCCGGCACCCGGGAGGAGAGAGTCACTGAGTGATCATGATTCCTCCCTCTCCGGGTGCCGGGGATCGTCTGGCCTGTGACGGCCAGCCAGGAGGGTGGCGAGCCCGAAGGCGAGAAGGCACAGCCCGGCACCAAGACCGGTGACCGTTGACGGTGCCGTGGCCGAAGCCAACCCGACCACCAGGGCCAAGGCCGCGACAGCGGCAAGCAGCACCCCGAGCGGGCGCAAGGTCGGGTTCTGCAGCGTCGAGGCGAGCGGGAAGAAATGCACCCCGACGCCGAGGCAGATCCACACGGGCACCCACTGATAGTGCCCGGTGACCCCCAGCACGGCTGCACCGGCGCCCAGCAGGCCAAACTCCAGGCCAACGATGACGCTGTACCTGCGCCGGACCGCCGGATCGGCCATGGCCGGCAACGGGCCGGGTGACCTCTTGGCCACCATCACCCCGATCACGGCGAGCAGCGCGCCTAGCACGGTCCCCACGGCGAGGGGTATCACCAGCCACGATGGCGCGGCTGCCTGACCCCACCCGAACCACACGAAGGCGAAGAACCCGTCAACCGCCACCGTGACCCCCCGGCTCCGCCCGGCCGGAAATGAGCGTGATGTCCTCTCCACCTGGCCATCTTCACAGCCACCAGGGGACCACGCCATCAACCGCGGGCGTGGACTCGTCTTGCGGGCCGGGCGCTTGGTGCCGCAGCCAGGAGGGTCGCTTCAATGTTGTGCCAGGGCAGGCCTGGTGGCAGGAGGATCACGGCGATGTCGGCTGCGTGATCCCAGGCCTGCAGTTGCTCGCGGACCTGGCCGCCGGTTCCGTAAGCGGCGAGCTGGTCGAGGACGACCTCCGCGTCGGCGGGCACGCTCCCGCGCCGGGGGCTGGGCCGTGGGTTCGCCTCGAGGATGGCCCTGACCTCGGCGGCGTAGCCCTGGCCCGACAGGGACCGGGCGTAGACGTCACCCATGGCGCTCAGGTACCAGGCGGTGCAGGCGGCCGCCATGTTCCGGGCCGTGGCCGGGTCTTCGTCGGCAACGGTGAGAGGCCCGGCAGCCACGGTGAGAGACGGCGCGTGCGGTGCGGCGGCGTGGCGCAGCCGGGCGAGCTGGGCAGCCCAGCTGGGGAGACGGTCGCGGGCCACGAGTGCGGGGATCCAGCCGTCGCCGAGTTCGGCAGCCACCCGGGTGGTGTGATCGCCCCGGACCGTCGAGAAGCACGTCGAGAGCTTGATGCGCAAGGCGGGCGATCGCGGTCGGCCCCGGCATGGTGATGCTCGACGCCGGGTGCGGTGGCACCGCAGTACGGACTCAGCTGTCCTCAGGGCCGGCCCGGCTGGCCATCGAGCACGCCGGTGAGCCATCCGCCCGCAAGGCGCTGGCCACGGCGTTCGCCGGCAGCCGCCAGCCCGGCGGCAGCTACCGCCAGGACAATGCCTTCCGGTACCTGATCGCCCGGGCGTGACCCCGTCGCCACGAGAGCCACGGGCCCGCTCCAAGCAGTCCGCGACCACCCGCGGCCAGGCATGGCTAGCTCACCTTCCACGTGGTGGGTTCCGCTGGTGCGTAGGAACAGACGGTTCCCATCCGCAAGGCGCTGCGCAGGTGTGCGGCCAGTCCGGGATGCACACGTTCGATCTTGGACAGGGCATCACGCACTCGTGCGCTGACGGTCTTTCGCGCCCGCTCCGTCTCATCGCCGAGCCTTCGGTCCCGGCGGCCCAGTCCGGCGGCCGCGGCCAGCTCCCGGATGAGCGCATCGCGTTCGGAGCGTAGCGTCTCGGCTCGCCCGGCGCGGCCCGCGGCGTCGGCGTCGTCGATCTCCTGGGCAAGGTGAGCCAGCCGTGACTTGAACGCCGCCTTGGCTCGCTCGTCCAGCACCGGGTCGGCGCCCAGGCGTGCGAGCTTGTGCCCGACCAGGGTGAGGACGTGTACGTCGGCTCCGCGGGCGCCGATCAGGACCGCGAGGTCACCCAGGCCCTTCGAATCCGGAACCTGGACCTGCTTGCCCTGGAAGGTGATCAGCCGCACGCCGTTCACCAGCCGGAGCTCATTCGGCCCCTGACTCGCCGACGGGGTAAGGAGCTTCGCCAGCGCCTGCTCCGACAGACGGGCCCATCCGGGGGCCCCGAGTCGCTGGTGCATCGCCAGGGCCGTGCGGAAGTGCGCTTCGGCGGTGGCCGTGTCCCCGAGCGAGGCCGCGAGTGCGCCGAGGTGGTGGTCCACGGCGGCGTGGTAGGACGCGCAGCCGCCCACGACCACGTGGGTCCCGGCGTACGGGCGGAGCTGCTCGTAGACCCACGTCCGCTGAGGGTCGGAGCCCACCAGCGCGAACACGACGGCGGCCGCAGCGAGCGCTTCGGTGCCCGTCCATGTCGCGATGTCCAGGACGCTGAAGTCGCCAAGCGCCGCCGCGGCCTCGGCAGCCTCTCCCCGAGCTGCCGGAGGCCAGGCCTTGAGCAGCGGAAACATTGGCCAGAGCGGATCAGAGGCGTCCATTCCTGTCGCTGGCTCGCGGACACCGAGAGCCACCAGCGCGTAGCGGGACGTGCAGAAGCAGCCGATGGCGTCCTGCTCGCCGATAGCCAGCCCGAGCTCGAGCGCCTGCTCGCTGAGCTGCGCTGACTCCTCAGCCCGGCCGGCCAGTTGGGCGAACGTGGCCTGCCGGGTCAGGGCTCCCCAGCGGCCACGGGCATGACCCAGCTCGCCTGCCAAGGTGACATAGGTGAGCAGCTCATCGCGCCCAGCTGGCTCTCCGAGCTCGAGCAGGGCCGCGGCCCGGAGGAGGTGCGCCTCGGCGACGAGATCGCCGTCGCCACTGGCCTGCGCGGCGTCGAGCATCTCGGCAATGACGGGCAGCCGCGTCGCGGCAGTGCCGGGTATCCACATCGCGTCGTGAACGGCGAGTTTTGCTCTCGCCAGGGCGCTCATATCGTTTGCGGCGGCGGCCAGCCGTACGGCCCGGTGTGCTGTCTGGATGACCTCGGGACCCGGCAGGCGGTCCGATCCGTGCCGCATCGTGCGGGCCAGCGCCGCGACCACCCGGGACTGTGTGGCCAACGGGCCGTGGGCCGCTTCCAGCTGCTCCGAGGCCTCGCGGAGAAGGCCGAGCAGCCCGGCGTTCTGCGCGCCGGATCTGTGCCCGAGCGTTTGCACGCCGAGCGCCGCCGCCGCAAGCCCAACTGCATCGCCGGCTGCACGACTCGCTTCGGCTGCCTGGAGGAAACGCCGCATGGCCAGGTCGGAGTGCCCGGACCGCTCGTGCGATGCGGCGAGCTGCAGCAGGATCTCGGTGCGAGCGCCGGCTGATGCCGCCAGAGGCGCCGCGTTCCTCGATGATCTGGAGTCCACGCAGGTAATGCGCGCAGGCATCTTCATGCCCGAGGCGGGCGGTGGCCTCTCGGGCCGCGAGGAGCGAGTACTCGAGGGCGTCCTGCTGTGCCTTGCCTCCTGCGGCAAGCAGATGTGCCGCGATCCGCGCCGCGGGGCCCGACCGTGCCTGCAATGCCCTCCCGACCGACAGGTTGACTGCGGCTCTGGCCGGCGCGGCGAGGCCGTCAAGGAGGGTCTCGCGATAGAGGTCATGAATGAACCGCGGTTCGGAGATGCCCGCGATGACCCCGGCGCGGCGGGCCTCGCCCAGCAGGCCCGCAGCGGCAGCCTCATCGTCAGCCACTCCGGCCTGTGTCAGCAGGCAGAGGTCGATGTCACGGCCCGCGACGGCCGCCCACTCCAGCAGCCGTACGCATCCCGTGGAGAGCCGCGCCAGCCTGCGGCGCAATGTCTCCGCGACACTGGCCGGGATCTGGGTCTGCTCGTGCCATGAGCCCTGCGCTATCAGCAACCGGGTCAGCTCGCGAACGAAGAACGGGTTACCGCCACTGCGCTGCCACAGCTGCGAGATGACCTGGGATGAGGGCCTCAGCTCCGCCATCGCCTCGGCCAGCTCCCGGGCCATGGTCTCGACGTCTGCTGGCGTGAGGCCAGCCAGGGCGAGCTGCTGCGCCGTGCCGGCGAGCTCGAGCAGCTCCGCGGATGCCTCGGTGTCCCGGTAGGCGCCGACCAGCAGCACCGCCTTCGCCGCGAGGGCGCGGGCCAGGAAACCCAGAAGCCGCAGCGATGGCTCGTCCGCCCATTGCAGGTCATCAAGCACCACGAGCACGGGCCGGTCAGCGGTCAGGCTGCTCAGGGACCGGGATACCGCTTCGAACAAGCGGAACTGTGCGTCGGCTGCGGCGGCGGCGCTCATCGAGCCTGCCAGCCTGGAGGAGGATTGCAGCAGCCAGCCCGCCTCGCCCAGCTCGGCCATCGGCAGACCGCTAGCCCGCAGGACCTGTGACCATGGCCAGTACGGCGGCGTCCCGTCACCCTCCCAGCAGGCCCCGCGCAGGACAAGGGGAACGGGCCCGGCCCGGTTGATCAGCGCGGCCAGCATCGCCGACTTGCCGATGCCGGCCTCGCCGCTGATCATCAGGAATTGCCCGGAGCCACCGAGGGCGGCGCTGAGCACTGAGCTTGCGGCCGCCAGGGCCGGCTCCGCCCGATGAGCCGGTCGGCTGCACTCATGGCTCCATCATGGCTGGTCAGGGTCGCAGGTCCAAGACCAGGTTCATCGGGGCCGGGACGTCGAGCCTGCGGACGCGGCTGAAGCCTGCTTCGGCGGCCAGGGCCCGCAGGCGCTTCTCACCGGCCTGGGCGCCCAGTGGCTCCGAGGATGTGGCCGTCTTCTGGGACACCGCGTTCGGCGTGCAGGCAAGGGTGGAGACGGCGTAGAACATGCGCCCGTTCGGGTTGAGATTGCCCTGGACATCATCGTTACCCAACGGCTCGAACAGCAGCACCGCTCCAGCCGGTGAGAGGCCGGCCCGGGCCCGCGTCAGCGCGCCGAGCGGGTCGCCGATGTCGTGCAGGGAATCGAAGAAGGTGATCAGGTCATACCCGGTGCCGGGCAGCTCGGTCGCGGCCGCGACCTCGAACCGGACGTTGCTGGCGCCACTGCGGGCGGCCTCGGCGCGGGCATGGGCAATCGAGGCGTCGTGGTAGTCGATGCCGAGGACCTGCGCCGGGGGGAACAGTGCGGCGATGGACAGGGTCGGTGTGCCGTACCCGCAGCCGACGTCTGCGACCGAGCCGCCACTGGCAAGAACAGTCGCCACGCCGGCCATCGCACCGATCGCGGCCTCGATCAGCTCAGCGGGCAGGGCGACCCTGGTGAAAGCGTCCGTCCCATGCCAGTGGTCGGCGGTGCGCTGATGCCAGCCGAACCCGCGCCCGGTGCTGAAGGCCTCGCTGAACGCGGCGAAGCCTTCGCCCATCGAGGACAGCATGGTGGCGCAGGCGTCGACGAGTGCTCCGCCGGGGCCGTAGCAGATGGCGGCGGCGACCGCGTCGTTCAGCGTGAATGTCTCGTTCTCCGCGTCGTAGTCCAGGTACCCGCCGGCGGCTTGTGCCCGTAGCCATTCCCGCACCAGCGACGGTTCCACGCTGACCTTGGCGGCCACGTCGGCGGTCGTCAGCGGGCCCGCTCCGGCGAGCGCTGCCCACAGCCCGCTGCGGGTGCCGAGAGAGGTGAGCAGCACGCCCAGTGCCGCACCCAGCTCGCTCACGATCTTGCCCATCTGCGCCTCGACGGCCGCGCCCATGTCCCCCATGTCCGGGCCGGACGGCGTCTTCACCGGCGGGGTCTGCTGCTGAATCGTGCTCACGTCGCGACTCCTTCTGTCCGAGCCTGGGCTGGTCCCCGGCTGTTATCTGTTGGGCGCGAGTTGCCGCCTCGCGGCCGCGAGGCGGCAACTCGCGCCGCACGAGAACCAGGACGAACTGTGCATAACCTCAGAAGGAGCGTGGCGAAGCCCATGACAGCAAAGACGTCGGCGAGCGCGGCCAGGCCCTGGACGCGATGACCGGCGGCCGCTTCGACATCGTCGGCTGGGACCTCCGCGGCGGTGCCGGCGCCAGTGCCCCAGTGCGCTGCTTTGCCAGCGCCGACGAGCGGGCCGGCTTCTGGCAGGACCTGCCGATGCCCACCACCCGCCAAGACGAGCGGCGTTACCTGGTTAAGACGATCGAGCTGGCCAGGCGCTGCGGTGAGCAGAACGGTGAGCTGCTGGCCCACATCTCCACCGCCGACACCGCCCGCGACCTGGACTACCTGCGCCGAGGTCGGTGACCGGCAGCTCACGTACTTCTGCGCGCTGACCTCGCAGCCGGGGCCCGGGCCCGGCATGACTCCCCGCCTGCCATCACCAGTCCTGATGGCACCCGCACCTATCACGTCGGCACCGGCACCAGTTCCCCACAAAAGGCACGAGTTGCCCTCGACCCGGCAGCAAGCTCCACCGCGCGCGGGCGCGCGGCCCTCGAAGAACCAGGCACCGGAGCCTCCCCGGACCCGGCCATTATGGTTCGCATCCGGCTCTCCAGCCTGGCACCCGGCAGCGTTCACGCCGTCCAGATTCTGCCTGGCGTCTGCGGAGCGCCAGCCGCGACCACCGGCCTCATCTTCAACCAGCTGTTCGCGCCCCCGGCCTTCACGCTGAACCATGTCACCGCCAGGCCAGATGGGACAGCCAGGAGCACGACGGTTCTCACCGCGCCGCCCAACTTCAACGGCCCGGGGCAGGTGGGCATCCCAAGCTCTGGCTGGTTCGTCAACGTAGCCGCCGGCCCGGCCGCCGACGGCGCCACGACCTCCGATGCGTGCGGGCGTGATCTGCCGGCGCTGGAACTGGCGCCAGGCCCGCCGCACCCAGCTTCGCACCGAGACCACTGCCGCGCTGTTCATCCTCGACGCGCTGGACCCGGTGACCGACGAGGCACTGCACGCTGCGGCCGACGACCTGACCACCCACCTGGCCCGGCTCGGACCCGGCGTCCGGTCCGCGCGCCGCCTGATCGCCGCGGGCACGGTGACCGGTGAAGGAGACTGACATGCGCGGCCCCGACACCACCTGACGCTGGAATCGATAGCCGTGCAAGGCGACAGGTTCGCCAGGGCCACGGCCTCAGCTTCCGCCGGCGTTTCCGCCGTTGCCGAGTCCTAGCCGCTGGCGGACGATCTGCCGGGCCAGGTTCAGGACTGCGGGATCGTCATGCAGGACGAAGCTGGTGTCGGCGGCCAGCATGATCCCGTACAGCTCGAAGGCGAGCCGGTCGGGGTCCTCGCGGGCGGGAAGCTCGTGCTGTTCGAGCGCGGTGGCGGCAAATCCCCGGACCATTGCCCCGAAGCCGGACTGGAAGTCGGCGACCCGCTCCTTGACCGGCCCGGGGCGGGTGCCCATCTCCAGTGCCGCGGCAGCGAAGAAGCAGCCTCCGGGGAAGGTGCGCCGCTGCAGGTAGTCGAAGAATGCCTCGCACACTGCCACCAGTTGGGCCAGGCCCGGGGCGGCCGCGAGAGCGGGCTGCGTGACTTCTTCGGCGAAGATCCGGTCCGCCTCCTGCACGGTGGCCAGCTGGAGTTCCTGTTTGGAGCCGAAGTGCGCGTACAGGCCGCTCTTGCTCATCCCGGTCGCCGCCGCCAGGTGCCCGATCGACAGGCCCTCCAGCCCGTTGACGGTGGCCAGCGAGGCGGCAGCGCGCAGGATGGCGCCGCGGGTGCGTTCCCCGTCGGCGCGCGGGTGTCGTTGCGGACGGCTGCGCTGATTCAGGGTGCCGCTCATCGTGTTGACAAGATAGCACGACCGATCGTACTGTCCAACTTAGTGCGAACGATCGTGCTATCTCTGCAGGAATACGAGGGGAACCCAGTGACCACCACATCAGCCGACATCGCCACCAAGCCGTTCCGCGAACTGGCCGCCGTCTTGCGCGGTGAGCTGATCGAGCCGGGGGATCCCGGGTATGACGAGGCGCGCGCCGTCTACAACGGCATGATCGACAAGCACCCGGCGGCGATCGCGCGGTGCCGTGACGCCGCCGACGTCGTCTCCTGCGTGCGGTTCGCCCGCGAGCACGGCGCCGAGATCGCGGTGCGGGGCGGCGGCCACAACGCGGCGGGGCTGGGGGTGGCGGACGGCGCGCTGGTCGTCGACTTGTCGCTGCTGCGCAGCACCACGGTCAGTCCCGGGGATCACACCGTCCGCGCCGACGCCGGGTGCACCTGGGGAGATGTGGACCACGCCACGGTGGCGTTCGGCATGGCGACCCCGTCCGGGTTCCTGGCCTCCACCGGGGTGGCCGGGCTGACCCTGGGCGGGGGGATCGGCTACCTGTCCCGCCGCTTCGGGCTGACCGTCGATAACCTGCTGGCCGCCGACGTGGTGCTCGCCGACGGCACGTTCGTGACCGCGAGCGAGGACTCCTGCCCCGACCTGTTCTGGGCGCTGCGCGGCGGCGGCGGGAACTTCGGCATCGTCACCTCGTTCACGTTCCGCTGCCACGACATCGGCGAGCACGGCACCATCATCGGCGGGCCGGTGCTCTATGACATCGGCGATGCCGCCGAGGTGATGCGCTGGTACCGGGAACTGCTGCCGTCGCTGCCCGAGGAGCTGAGCGGCTGGATCGGCCTGCTCACCATCCCCCCGGCCCCGCCGTTCCCCGAGGCGCTGTGGGGCCGCAAGGCGTGCGGCATCATCTGGTGTTACACCGGGCCGCACGACCGGGCCGGACAGGTGCTGGAGCCGGTCAGGTCGTTCGGCTCGCCGCTGCTGGCCGGCGTGGCGGAGATGCCGTTCACCGCGCTGCAGAGCGCGTTCGACCCGCTGTACCCGGCCGGGCTGCAGTGGTACTGGCGGGCGGACTTCTTCAACGAGATCTCCGACGCCGCCATCGAGGTGCACCGCAAGTACGGCGCGATGCTGCCCACCGGCCACTCCACCATGCACCTGTATCCCATCGACGGCGCCGCCAGCCGGGTGCCCGCCGACGCGACCGCGTTCGCCTACCGCGACGGCGGCTGGGCCGGCGTCATCGTCGGCGTCGATCCCGATCCGGCCAGCGCCGCCGCCATCTCGCAGTGGGCCAAGGACTACTGGCAGGAACTGCACCCGACCTCGGCCGGCGGCGCGTACATCAACTTCATGATGAACGAGGGCCAGGACCGGATCAGGGCGTCCTACCGCGGCAACTACGACCGGCTCACCCAGATCAAGCAGCGGTACGACCCGGAGAACACCTTCCACATCAACCAGAACATCCAGCCCGCCGGCGAGCCCAGACCGTAGGCCGCGCCCGCATGAAACAGGCGGCACATGTGCCCACTCACCCTCCGGCCGCCGCGTAAGACAACCACAGGAGGAGACACATCATGACACTCACCTCAGCGACCTCGACGACGCAAACCGTCGTCAGCCACCATCTGGAGCGTTTTGCTGCCCTCGACTTGCAGGGCGTCCTAGCGGACTACGCCCCGGACGCGGTGATGATCGTGCCGACCGGCGTGCTGCGCGGTGTACGCGAGATAACGCCACTCTTCCAGAGCTTGCTTGCCGAGTTCGCCAAGCCCGGCGCCACGTTCGACTTGCAGCAGCGGGTGATCGAAGGGGATGTTGCCTACATCTGGTGGGTCGCCGAGACGCCCGATAACACGTACCAGCTCGGGACCGATACGTTTTTCGTGAAGCACGGCAAGATCGCGGTGCAGACCTTCGCGTTCAAGGCGACGCCCCGGGCCTGACGTCGCGAAGTCAACGAAGCCCCCTTTCCATCGCCAAACCCGGCCCGCTCGGGCGCTGCTCCAGGGGTGGCAGCGCCCGGTGCAAGCCATCGCGGCCGCGGCTGCGATCATTTGCAGGATGGTACCGGTCTCATCCAATGCCGTGACCATGTCGCCGACCGCGCCGGGAAGTACCCAGCCGGCCGGGCATACGGTGTG
>CAWAJB010000044.1:0-37158 GCA_963782185.1 uncultured Actinomycetes bacterium | reverse complement strand
CGTCCTCCCCGGGGCCGCTAGCTGGTACCGGACGGCGCTCACGGTGCCCTCCCGGAGGTTCGCGCCATCCGGCAAAGAACCCGTCCACCAGCCGCTCACCCGGCCCTGACGGCCCGGGGTCGCTGCTGGTACCGGACGGCGCTCACCGGGCTGCCCATCGTCGCGGGCGCCGTCGGGGGGCATTGAACCGCCCGGCGGTGCGGACCGGCTCACCCCGACCGCGAGCGCGGAGACCAGCACTCCCGCCAGGGCCGTGTACGCAAGCTGGGCTGGCGGGCGGAGCTGGGCGAACCGGGATTCCGGGTCCGCGGCGGCGTCGGTGATCCCCTGTTCGGTGGACGGGGCACCCAGGTGATCGTCCCAGGGCACCCGGACGATGGCCCGGCATCGGCCGCGGACGACAAGTTCAGCCTGTTCGACATGGGACATGCTGCGCTTGCTCACCCCGTTGATGACCGTGATCGCCTCGTTGCACAGTTCCCCGTAACCGTGCCCGTCCAGCCACTCCATCGTCATCGCGATCGCCCGGGCCGCGTCGGAACTGGCCGGGGCGACCAGGATGAGCTGGTCGGCCGTGGACAGGACACGTGCCACCGCTGACGCGCCGGGATCGGTCAGAGTAAGCGGGTAGCGGGACGTCAGCACCTCGAGGACCCGGGCGTATTCCTCGTCGGCGAGTGCCGGTCCGCCGTCGGGAGCGGAGTCGTGCGCGATGAGATCCAGGCGGCCCCGCCCGCGCTGGCCCGCCGCGTTGGGCGGGGCCCCGGAGAGCAGGCCGCGTGCGGTGCCCGCCGGGGAGGTGCGGGCCATATCGGTGAGGGACGTCTGGCCCGGGTTGAGGTCCAGGGCCGCGACCGGCTCGCCGCGGAGGCTGGCCAGCACGCCGGCGAGCATCAGCGTCGTCACTGTCTGGCAGGCGCCGACCGTGCAGCCGAGCACCACCATAAGCCGCGGGCCCTGGATCGAGAGCAGGACGCGTGCGCGGTCACGTCGTTCCATGTCCGGCCGCCCGGGCCCGTGACCGCCCGGCACCACCCGGACGTGCTCCCGCCAGTTGCTGCCCCCGCGGTGCTGGCCCGGGCCGCTCAGCGCCCTCTCCACCAGGGTCGGCCGGGCACTGGACCCGCCCCGGACCACGACGACAGGCGGCGTCAATGGGTTGGCCGGCGCCGGAGGTGGGCCGGCGGCCGGCGCTGCGGGCTCGGCCGGCGGGTCCTCGTCCTGCCCGTCCTCATCCCGCCGGTCTGCACCGGGAAGGCCTGCGTCCTGACGGCCTCCGTCCGGAACGCCGAGGTCGTCTGCTGCGAGGTCGTCTGGCGCGAGGTCGTCTGGTGCGAGATCATCCCCCGCATCCAGGTCATGAGGGACACGAACGTCCACCGCAGCCAGGCCGTCCGGCGCCGCAGGCCGTTCGGTCCCGGCTTGCTCACCGGCCCCGCCGAGGGCGTCCGGCTCAGGGGGGAAGCCCGGCTGGACGAGTGCGGCGTCTTCGTGAAGCGCTTCTGGCGCCGACGCCTGCGCCGCCGGGGGATCCATCACGGCGTCGGCTGTCTCGTCCGGGGCTGCGTCGGGCACGTCCACCTCGGGCCCGGCTGCCGAGGGCTCCGCCAGGGCAGTCCCGGCCACGGCGGGCTCGGCGGATTCGTCCCTGGCCTCCCCGGGCTCGGCCGCCGCGAGCTCAGCCACCTCAGCCCCGGCCGGCGGGGGCCCGGCCGGCGGAGGCTCGGCCACCGCGGGCTCAGCCGTCCCGTCCTCAATTTCCCCGGCATCGGCAGCCGTGAGCTCAGCTAGCTCAGCCTCCGCCCCACCCTCCGCCATCCCGTCCCCAACGGCCTCCGGGGGGGCCGCCTCGCGGGTAGCCGCACCGGTCTCAGCCGTCCCGTCCCGTGCCGCCAGGGGCTCAGCGTCCCCAGAGTCCGCCGTCTCGGGCTGGAGCGGGCCGATGAAGAATCCGGCCGGTCCCGTGGGCAAGCCGGTCAGCAGCTCCGGCGATGCTGCCTGGGCTGGCACGCTCACCGAGGGCCCGGCAGGAAAGGACCCGGCCGGAGAGGCGGGCCCGGACGTGTCCGGCCCGGCCAGAGCATCGGCTTTCCCCATCAGGGACTCTGGTTCTGCGGCGTCTGGATCCCCCCGGACCGGGGGGACAGGATCCCCCGCGGCCGGGAGCGGGTCCGCGGCCGCAGGGACCAGGGGCCCGGGGGTCATCGCCCAGTCCCCGGAGACCGGAGGGGCCGGGGCGGGCGGAACCGGCGGGGTCCAGGCTGGATCGGCCGACGGCACGGCCGAGGCCGGAGCGTGCGGGTCCTTGGCCGGCCACGCCGCAGGTGGACGGGGCGGAGCCGCCAGGCCATCGGGATGAGGCGGCCTGGTGACCTTGTCCCCGGCTGCGGCGGGGAGGCCTGGCGAGCCATTCGGGAACGCTGGCCGGGCGGCGTGGCGGCCCGCAGGCGCCGCCGTGGGGCGGGCCGGAGGCCGCCGCTCGTCGTGGGCGATCTCGGCCAGCGCATCGGCCGCCATGACCGGCGCCGGCCTCGCAGGGCCGGCCGCGACGCCGGGCCACTGGGCCGCACGACCGCGACGCCCACCCGCGGTGCGCGGCCGCGGTTCCGGAGCTCCACGCGGCACGCGGCCGGGCGGCTGGGCCGGGGCGGCTTGCGCGGCGGCGTTGCGTGCGGCCGCCGGGCGCACGCGCGCGGGGCGCCCGGCGGCGGCCGGAGCGGTGGCGGGCGCCAGGGCCGGGGCCGCGGCCGGCGACCGGAGGTGCTCCTCGTCGCGGTGCCAGACTTTGCCGATGACCACGACGTCGTCTTTTTCCGCCAGCGGAGCCATCCGGCACCAGATACCCGGCTCTCCCAGGTACCGCACCTGCGAAATGATCAGTTCAGGGAGTCTCTTGCTTTCCAGCACGGGCCGCGTGGCCAGCCAGGTGATCACGCCTGGCGGCAGCACATACAGCCAGAACAGGGTGTGGTTGAAGGGGAGCCCGAGGATGGTCAGGAGAATCACATACGGGACCGTGATCGCCGCGAACACGGCAATCTGGCCAACCGGCACCGGCATAGGCAGCCTGAAGTCGTACAGCTTGTAGAGCCGTTTTTCGATGCGCCAGATGCTCGTGTAGGTGGGCAGGTCCACCGGGTGCTCTCCTTCCGGCCGGGGCGGAGATCAGTGGACGCCGAGCGCGTTCGCGATGCCCTGCGCGAGCGTCTGCACGATGCTCGGGGTGTAGAAGATCACCGCGATCGCGACGGCGAGCACGAGGAACTGCACAAACCGGATGATTTCCCGAGTGAACAAGAAGAACAGGGCCACGATCCCGACGATCCCTAGGAACAGGGGCCCGAACAGCCCCTGCAAGTAGTTCACGAGCCCCGAGGTGCTGAGCGACGACGGGGCCGCGATGATCAGCGATTGGAACGACATCGATCTACTCCGGGTTTGGGGGGATCACGCCTGGCCGGGCGGAGGCGTGCGGCCTTCGAAGTCTGGTCACGGCGACCCCGGCGCCTCGGTTGCTGCGCTGATGTCCCTGACGTACCAGGTTCCGTTCTGCTGCACGACGGTGAGCGCATAGCTCATCTCGAGTTGGGCAGGTGCCCCGCCCTTCGTGATCTGACCCGCTGAGGTCCTGGCCGGCACGCTCCAGACGACGGCCGCAATGACATGGCGGGTCGTGCCGCCTGGCGGGACGCTGATGGCAGCTACGGAGTGATAATCCACCGCGTCCTTAAGCCCGGTCAGCGTCGTGCCGGGGGCCAGGAAACGGCCCAGCGTCACCTGATTACCGCTGGCGTACGCCTGGAAGAACGCCGGAAGCTGGTTCGCTAGCACGGCCTCGGTGGCGGAGTCCGTAGCAGCATTCGCGGGCGAAGGCAGGGTGGCCCGCGCGGGCGCGGGGAGCCAGGCGGGCGCGCCGGACACGACGAGTCCGTCCGAGGACGCGTAGACCGGCACCCCCAGCTGCATCAGCTGGCCGTTCACCCTGGCCAAGAGCGTCACCACGGCGTGGTGAGCGTCCTGCACGTCAGTGGTGGCCACTTGCTCGGACTGCAGGAGCGAGGTGCCCTGGCCATTCCAGCCGAGTTGCGGGTCCGATCCGCTGGGCAGGAAGGCGCCCAGCTGGGCCGCGCGCTGCCCGGCGTCGTGAGGACTGTAGTTCAGGTACACCTGCCCGAACTGCAGGGCGTAGGCATCCGCGAGGGTCACCGGGAATCCGGTGGCCGCCGGGGCAGATGTAGCCGGGGCCGGCTGCCCTGAGCCGGACTCGTTCGACAAGATCGCGACCACGCCGCGGTAACCGATGAGCAGCAAGACGGCCCAGGCGATCCCGCGGAAGGCCCAGACGAGCCAGCGGCCGCCCGCCCCGCCCCAGGTTCGACGCGAACGCGAGCGCTTGGCCTGATCGCGTCCGGAATACCCGGTCTCCGCTTCGTAGTCCAGTCCGTGCTCAGCCAAATCCGGACTGCGATCAACGGTTGACCGGCGAACCATCGCACCTCCGCCCGTTCCTGCGCACGCGCAGCGAAGAGTTGCGGTGCCTTCCTATGCCGTCTATCGCCCTATTCTGCGCCATAACCCGCCGGGTCGGGAGCCCCTTTCGGGAGGCCCACTGCCCGGTGCGCGAGCGAACAAACCACCCATTGACCGGTGTGAGAGCACCACGATTGCCATCGCAGCTCTCTGACCTGCGACGATGTCCATACGCAGGTTTGCTAGGAACTCTCGGTTGACAGCGGCCAGCGTGCCCCGCAAGCCACAGCAAAATAGTTGCACCCGATGCCTTACGAGGGATCTTAGCGGTATCTGGAGGCCCGGGCGAGCACCGCAGCGCCCGTGTCGCACGGGCATCTGGCCCGTGTTGACGTCTGGGTCCCTGCCGGAGTGGTCCGCCCGATTGCCGCCCGGCGGAGCGACTTCCATGCTCGCTAATACGCCACTCTCCGGACCTTAGCGTCCGCAAATCACCCGCCTTATCGAGCCCCAGAGGACACGAATCTCACTGCTCACCCACAAGACCACTGCCGTACATCCAGATTAGCGGCCGGACGGCTCTGGGAATCACTGCGGAGATGGCGGCTCAGCCCGGACGCAGTGCAACGAAGACCAGCTCACGGCCGGGCCGGTCGGGTGCGTCACGCAAATCATCCACGACGAAACCGGCCGCCATCAGCGAATCGGCGACCTCATCGCGCCGCCGGAAACGCAGCGTCAACTCCGAGGTCCGGGCCACGCCGTCCGCCTCGAACACGAAGATCGACCGGAAGGACACCAGGTCACCGCGGATGCCGGTCACCTCGACCCACGACTGGACTGCGCCAGCCCCGGGAACGTCGGCCCGGGACAGCGAGCCAGCGCGATTCCATTCCCGCCACGCCTGCGCGGCCGGGTCACGGGTCTCGAAGACCAGGCGCCCGCCGGGCCGGAGAGCGGCATGGGCACCCCGCAGGGCTGCGTCCCACTCAACCGGGCAGCTCAAGGACTTCGGCCCAGAGCTCTTCACCCGCCTCATGGTGGACGCGGACGGTGTACACCTCTCCGGCCATCACTCGTCGCCTCCCTTGAGTCCTGCCTGCCGCATAATCGCCATCGATAACCCGATCGGGTAACCTCCGCCACCCTTGTCGTGGGGCAGCGTGATCGGCCGGTGGCCGGGTTTGCTCATCTACACGACATGCTTACCCCCGGCGGTCTCGATCCAGCCGTTTGCTTCGAGCAGTCGTGTCATTGATCGCTGATCGTGCCGGGCGTGCTTCGCCACCTGACCCCGCCTCCCAGAGTACGTAGCCGTGGCGGACACCCCCAGCACGCACTGAGCCTCTGGGTGGTTCGAACCGTAGAAGGCGTGTCCGGCATTCAGACGTTGAAGCGGAACTCGACGACGTTCCGTCGCCGATACACAGGTACGGAGCCGCCGGACCCGACGTTCCTCAAGGCTCTTCGACATAGGCGGCTCCACCGTCCAGACATGCCGCGAGCAACCGCTTGTCACGCGTCCACAGCCGTGCTCCGCCGACCAGCATGACGGAGCCGAGCAGGTGTACATCCACCGCACTCAGTCCACGCCCCCAAAGCTGACGCCCATCCACCAGCGCCATCACTTCCTGATGCGTCAGGACCGGGAACCCCTTGAGGCTTTCAAGAAGGGTCAGCACCCGGTCGCGTTGCTTGATCGACCCGAGCGCCAGTTCCTCGATCACAGCACGATGACATCCGACCTGATTGCCACGGAGGAGCGCAACGAGTGACGGCTCGGAGGCATGGAAGTGGTCGATCCAGATCGAGGTGTCAACCAGGATCACCTGGCGCCGTCCCGCCGACGCGGCGCCGCGGTTGCGTCACCGTCCGAGCCACCTAGGGCCGCCAGGCGCTTGGCGCTCTCCACACGGATCAAGGTTTCCAGCCCGTCGCGCAAGAGCGCGGACCTCTCCGTGATGCCCGTCAACTCAGTCGCGCGCGCCAAGAGCTCGTCATCGATGGTCACTGTGGTCCTCATCGAGGCCTCCGCACCTAAAATAGCATCATCTGATGCTCTCAATGATGCCACATCTTGAGTCGTGCGGAGAACTGCCAGCGCCCTGATGTCAGAGCGGAATACGACTACACATTGAAGCGGAACTCGACGACGTCACCGTCGCGCATCACGTAGTCCTTGCCCTCGATACGCACTTTGCCGGCGGCCCGGGCCAGCGTGAGCGATCCCGCAGTCACCAGGTCGTCGAACGCCACCACTTCCGCCTTGATGAAGCCGCGCTGGAAGTCGGTGTGGATGACGCCCGCCGCCTCCGGCGCCGTCGCACCCGCCGGGATCTCCCAGGCCCGGACCTCCTTGGGCCCGGCGGTCAGGAAGGTCATCAGGCCCAGGGCGCTGAACCCCGCGTGCGCGAGCCGGTTCAGCCCTGGCTCCCCCATGCCGAGTTCGGCCGCCATTTCCGCCGCCTCATCTTCGGGCAGCTCGGCCAGTTCCGCCTCGGTCTTCACGTCCAGGAAGATCACTTCGGCCGGGGCGACCTGCGCGGCCAGCTTGGCGCGCAGGTCCGCGTCCGCCAGGCCGGCCTCGTCCATGTTGAACACGTACAGGAATGGCTTCGCCGTCAGCAGGTGGAGATCCCTCAGGTCAGCAAGGTCGATACCGGCGGCAGCCGCCCCGGCGGACAGGGTCGTGCCGCCGTCCAGCATGCCCTGCGCGGCCGCGGCGGCATCAGCCACCCGCTGTCGTTCCGGGTTCTTCGCGAACTTCGCTTCCTTGGCCAGCCGGGGAACCGCCTTCTCCAGCGTCTGCAGATCAGCTAGCATCAGTTCGGTCGCCACGGTGTCAACGTCGCGGGCCGGCGACACGTCTCCATCGACGTGGCTCACATCCGGATCGGTGAACACGCGGACGACCTGGCAGATCGCGTCGGTCTCGCGGATGTGCGCGAGGAACTGGTTACCCAGCCCCTGACCCTGTGACGCGCCCCGGACCAGCCCGGCGATGTCCACGAAACGAGCGGTGGCGGGCACGATCCGGGCCGAGTCGTAGAGCCCGGCGAGGACCGCGAGCCGCGGATCGGGGATGCCGACGATGCCCACATTCGGCTCGATAGTCGCGAACGGATAGTTGGAAGCCAGCGCGCTGGCCCTCGTCATCGCGTTGAACAGGGTGGACTTGCCAACGTTGGGCAGGCCGACGATGCCGATCGAGAGACTCACCTGCGTGAGTCTAGAGCGGGTCGCGGGGTGAACCCGCCGGGCCGGGTCCTGGCCGGCCACCCGGGCTGAGCGTGTCGGACAGGAAACTGTCAGTGGCCGCTGCCACGATGGCCGACCATGGACGTCTTCTGGATGTTCGCCCTACTCGCGCTGGGGGCCGCAGCCGGCGCCGCTATCGGTTACCTGTACGCGCGGGGACGGCTGGCCAGCATGACCGCCGACCTCACCGGGCAGGCCAGGGCGGCCGAGGAACGGGCGCGGGCCGCCCAGGACCAGGCGGCCATCCTGGAGCGCGCCGCCCAGGAACGGGCCGCGCTGATCGACGGCCAGATGGCCGAGCGCTTCCAGGCCATGTCCGCCCAGGCGCTCGACCGCAGCGCGACGATGTTCCTGGAGATCGCCGAGGGCAGGCTCAGCGCGGCCAACGCCCGGGCGGCCGGCGAACTGGAGAACCGCCGTGCCGCGGTCGAGCACCTGGTTCAGCCTCTGCGGGACACGCTGGCCAAGGTCGAGGCTCAGCTGAAGGAGACCGAGGAAGCGCGGCACCTGTCCCATGCGGCCCTGACCGAGCAGATGAAGATCACCCGGCAGAGTTCGGACGATCTGCGTGCGCAGACCCAGGCCCTCGTGACCGCCCTGCGGCGGCCGGAAGCCCGGGGCCGGTGGGGGGAGATGCAGCTGCGCCGGGTGGTGGAAATGGCTGGGATGATCCCGCGATGCGACTTCGATGAGCAGGTCACCGTGCAGTCCGCCGAGGGCGCGTTCCGCCCTGATCTCGTGGTCCGGCTGGCCGGTGGCAAGAACATCGTGGTCAACTCCAAGGTCTCCCTCGCCGCCTATCTGGAGGCGGCGGAGACTCCGGACGAGGCGGTCCGCGCGGCGCGCCTGGATGCCCACGCCCGGCACCTGCGTGAGCATGTGGACCGGCTCGCGGCGAAGTCGTACTGGGCCGCGCTCAGCCCGGCGCCCGAGTTCGTGGTGCTGTTCATTCCCGGTGAGGCTTTCCTGGCCCCCGCGCTAGAGCACGACCCGGCGCTGCTGGAGCACGCGATGACGCGCAAAGTCCACATCGCCACGCCCACCACGCTGGTCACGATGCTGCGGACCGCCCAGTATGCCTGGCAGCAGGACGCGCTGGCCGAGAACGCCCGGGCCGCTTTCGACCTGGGCCGTGAGCTCTACGAGCGGATCTCCGGCCTGGGACGGCACGTGGACCGCCTGGGCCGTGCCCTCACCTCCGCGGTCACCACCTACAACCAGGCCGTTGGGTCCCTGGAGGGCCGGGTCCTGGTCAGCGCCCGCAAGCTGAACCAGCTCGGCGTGGTGGAGGGGGACCTGGAGACTCCCACCCTGATCGAGGAGGCCATCAGGACGCTCTCCGCCCCCGAACTAGCCGCCCCCGAACTAGCCACGCCGGAACCAGACACGCCGGAGCAGATGCCCCCGGAACTGGCCCTTCCTCAGCAACCTCGTCCTCCCGGGCCCGGCCAGGCCGGCCCAGCCTGCCCGGACCCGGCCTGCACCGCCCCGGCCCTCCCGGACCCGGCCCTCCCGGACCCGGCCCTCCCGGACCCAGCCTGCCCGGATCTGGGCCGCCCGGGGAACCGGGTGGCGTGATAGCGGTACGGTGCAGCAATGGCACGAGCTAAGCCCGCCGTGCCCAGGCTGAGCCTGCTGGCCCGGTCCGGTCACCTGGAGTACGACCGGGTGCTGTTCTTCAGCGACGCCATTTTCGCCATCGCGATCACCCTGCTCGTCGTCAACATACGGGTTCCCGGGATCGCTAGTTCCGGCGCCGAACTCCGTGCCGCCAAATACAACATCTTCAGCTTCGGCATCAGTTTCGTGGTCATCGGACTGTTCTGGATGGGGCACCATTCGATCTTCCGCTACATCACGACGCTCGACCGGCCCGTGATCGCCGTCAACCTGGTCTTCCTGGGCTTCGTCGCGTTCCTGCCGTACCCCACCTCCCTGCTGGGCAGCGGTAACGGCCCGGACCTCGTCGCGACGATCTTCTATTCGGTGTGCATCTCGTGCGCCGGGCTCGCCGAGCTGGCGGTCTGGCTCTACGCCAGCTATGCCAGGGATCTCCTGGTCCCCGGCACATCCCCTGCGGTGCGCCGCTACATGGCCCTGCGGGTCGCACGTATTCCGGTGGTTTTCCTGCTGTCCATCCCCGTTGCCTTGGCCTCCGCCCTGCTCGCCTCCTACTTCTGGATCCTGATCGCGGTGCTCGGGCTGGCGCTGGACCGTTTCGCCCGCCCGGCACAGGAGCAGGAAGAGGAGGGGGAGACCGCCGGCCCGGCCGGCTGACGCATCTGGACCGGGGACCGGGGCACGCATGATCAACACCGCGTGACCAGCCGAAGTGCTTCCTGGGTCAAACGCGTGACTAAAGCATTACCCGGCGTCTGGGGACCCGTGGTCCATCCCGGCCTACGGGCGTGTCAATCGGCCAGATCGGGCGTCAGGCCGGGGTACCGTGGCCAGCGACGCCGTCCATCGGCACGGCAGCGCCGGGAGGGAGCACAAGGTGTCCCAGCCACGGCCCGACGCTTCCTGGCCCCGGGAACGGCCAGGACCAAACCGCTCCAACGCGTCCCGCGGTACCGCCAATCCCTGGTCGCCGGAACCGCCCGCCGTCTCTGACGCCGGAAGGCCGTGGAAAGTGGGCACGCCGCCCGCCGATCTGGACGCCGGCGGGGACTGGACGCCGGACGCCACGGAGCGGAGCCCGGCAGAGGAGCGGGACCGCGCCGGGGAGCGCCGCGCGGTCGCCCTGACCGGGCGCGGCGCGGTCGCGGGGATGCTCGCGGTGTTCTTCCTCAGCCTGCTGGTCGCGAGCTGGCTCCAGTGGGGCGTGCTGGCCGGGGCGGGCTTCGTGATCGGCAGCGTGGCCGCGGCCTGGTACACCAAGCCACGGGATCTGCTGACGGCGGTGGTCAGCCCGCCGCTGCTCTTCTTCGGCGCGCTCATCTGCGTGAAGGCCCTCACCGCGAAGGGCAGCATGATCGTCTCGACGGTGGAGGGAACGGCGCTGACCCTGGCCAACGTCGCACCGTGGCTGTTCGTGGGGGTCGCCGCGTACCTCATCGTGGCCTGGATCCGCGGCCTCCCCCAGTCCGTCGCCGGCCTGCGGCGGGATCTGCGGCCTGATCTCCCCCAGTCGCGGCTGGGGAGCCCGCGGGCTACGCCCGGCCGGGAAGCCTACCTGCCCGGCTCGCGACGCTACCGCTGACCCCGGGCGCCCGGCCGGGCGTCCGGGGCCTGACGTCAGCGGGGTGCGGTGCGCCGTAGTTCCGGGGGCGGCGCGAACACGAGCCGCTCCTCGACCGCCTCAACTTCCTGGACGGCACCGAAACCGCGTCCAGCCAGGTACTCGAGCACGCCGCTGACGAGGGCCTCGGGAACGGAGGCACCGCTGGTCACCCCCACGGTGCCCACCTCATCCAGCCAGGCCGGCTCGATCGCCGAGGCGTCCTCGACCAGATAGGCCGCGGGAGCTCCGGCGTCCAGGGCCACCTCGACCAGGCGGACCGAGTTGGACGAGTTCGCGGACCCCACCACGATCACCAGGTCCGAGTCGGTGGCGATCTCCTTCACCGCGGACTGGCGGTTCTGGGTCGCGTAGCAGATGTCATCGCTGGGCGGATCGGCCAGCATCGGGAAACGCTCACGCAGAGCGGCCACCGTCTGGAGCGTCTCATCCACGGACAGGGTGGTCTGCGACAGCCAGGCCACCCTGGCCGGGTCGCGGACCTGGACGTCCGCGCCGCCTTCGGGCCCGTCCACCAGGTGAATGCGGCCCGGCGCCTCGCCTGTGGTGCCGACCACTTCCTCGTGGTTCTCGTGGCCGATGAGAAGGATGTCGTAGTCCTGCGCGGCAAAACGCTTAGCCTCGTTATGCACCTTGGTGACCAGCGGGCAGGTCGCATCGATGGTCCGCAGGCCGCGGCGCTTCGCCTCCTCGCGGACCTCGGGTGATATCCCGTGGGCGGAGAACACCACCACGGCCCCCTCGGGCACGCTGTCGGCTTCGTCCACGAAGATCGCGCCGCGGGTCTCGAGGTCGCGGACCACGTGGGTGTTGTGCACGATCTGCTTACGCACGTAGACCGGGGCGCCGTAGCGTTCGAGGGCCGTCTCGACGGCCTGAACCGCCCGGTCAACCCCCGCACAGTAACCGCGGGGCTTGGCGAGCAGTACGCGTCGGGTAGTCGCGGGCATGTCCCCTATGGTAGTTGAGCCCGGCGTGCCCCATGCAGGGCGGCGCCCGCCCCGGACCCGGGACCGCCGCTGCGCACCCGACCCGGGACCGCCGCTGCGCACCCGACCCGGGACCGCCGCTGCGCACCCGACCCGGGACCGCCGCTGCGCACCCGACCCGGGACCGCCGATCACCGCCGGCCCGCCGATCGCCGCCGGGAAGCACCAATTGCCCGGGCGGCAGCCCGTGACAGTGTCATGCTCGATCTGATACGACTGGGCCTGTCACGGACCCACGCTGCGCCGCCAGGGTCGGAACGCCCGGCATGCAGGCGCCGTGGGGTCGCGCGGGCCGCGGAGCCTCGTAGGCCGGGACATACCCGAGGAGAGCGATCAGAATGCCTTTGCCGCAGGTCAACGACCGCCTCAAGGAGATCCCTGCGCAGGCGTTGCGGACGCTATTCGCGACCGTCGGCCAACTCCTGCTGGTCGCGGACCGGCTCCGGGCGCGGGCTGCGGAGCAACTCTCGGACAGCGGCGAGGGCACGGACGCCACGCCACCGCAGCAGGGCCGGCCCGCGCAACAGGCCCGGCCCGCACAGAAGGCCCCGCCAGCGCAGCGGCCCCCGGCCCAGGCACCCCCGGCGAAGCCCGCCAGGAAGCCCGCCCAGAAGGCCGCCAAGAAGCCCGTCCACGACGCCGGGACCGCGCGATGGCGGTCTCTGGACACGACGGGCAACGTCAGGTTGCTCGACGGGGACGGGGAGGGGGACGAGGAGGACTTCCCGCCGGCCTCTGCCCCGGCACGCACCGCGGACCCGGCACCGTCATTCCAGGAGCCGTCCGCATCCGCGGCCCCGGCCGCACCTGTCGTCTCCGAGCCTTCCGCTCCGGAGCAGGTCACCCCGGCACCCGCAGAGCTTGTCCCCCCTGCTGCCGAGTACACGCCCACGGAGATTGTCCCGGCTGTGCCGGCCGCCCCCGCCGAGCCCGCGCTCCCCGCGGCCCCCGCCGAGCCTGCCCTGTCCCCCGCGCCGGCCGAACCCGTCCTCCCCCCAGCACCGGCCGAGTCCGCCCAGCCGGCCGCCCCTGCCGGGGACGACCTGCCCGTCCCCAGCTACGACCAGCTGTCGGTGGCCTCGCTGCGGGCCCGGTTGCGCGTGCTCGATGCGGCCCAGGTGCACGTCCTGCTCGACTACGAGAAGGCACACGAGGGCCGGCCAGCTGTGATCACCATGTTCGAGCGCCGGCTCACCAAGCTCAGCGACGGCTGCTGAGACCGGCCGCAACCGGCCTCAGCAGCCAGAATCCACCGCAGCCACCCCATGGCGCTCGACACATCACCCGAGGCACCGGTTCCGGTCCGCACCATCCTCAGGCTGACCAGCGAATGGATCGGCCGCCTCGGCCGGGTCTGGGTCGAAGGGCAGATCGCCGAGCTCACCCGGCGCGGCAACACAGTCTTCCTGACCCTGCGCGACCCGGTGG
The DNA here is from genome assembly GCA_963782185.1 of uncultured Actinomycetes bacterium. Lineage (GTDB taxonomy): Bacteria > Actinomycetota > Actinomycetes > Streptosporangiales > Streptosporangiaceae > RYN-230. The sequence goes on along the minus strand of CAWAJB010000044.1, from coordinate 23,772 downwards.
CGGCGGTCTCCGTGCGGGTGATCTGCCCGCGCACGGTGCTGGACGCCACCGACCCGCCGCCCGGGGAGGGAGCCCGCGTGCTGGTCTGGGCGAAACCCGATTTCAACACCAACCGTGGCTCTTTCTCCCTGTCCGCCACCGAGATCCGCGCCGTCGGCATCGGTGAGCTGCTCGCCAGGCTGGAACGGCTCCGCCGGGCCCTGGCCGCCGAAGGGCTGTTCGCGGAAGCACGCAAACGGCCGCTGCCGTTCCTCCCCGGCAAGATCGGGCTGATCTGCGGGCGTGACTCGGCCGCGGAAAAGGATGTGCTGCGCAATTCCGCCCATCGCTGGCCTGCCGTCCAATTCCGGGTCGAGCCTGTGGCCGTCCAGGGGCCTTATGCGGTAGGCGAGATCGTCGACGCGCTGCACCGGCTGGACGCCGATCCGGCGGTGGACGTGATCGTTATCGCCCGGGGCGGCGGCTCGATCGAGGACCTGCTGCCGTTCTCCGACGAGACGCTGATCCGGGCCGTCGCGGCCGCGAAGTCCCCCGTGGTCAGCGCGATCGGTCACGAGCAGGACACGCCGCTGCTCGACCTGGTCGCAGACGTGCGGGCGTCCACCCCCACCGACGCCGCGCGCCGGGTCGTCCCCGACGTGAGCGAGCAACTGGCGCTCATCGCCCAGCTGCGCGGGCGGGCACGCCGGTGCCTCACCGGCCGGATGGAACGCGAGACAGCGTGGCTGGCCGGCCTGCGGTCCCGGCCCGCGCTCGCCTCACCGGTCCGGGAGATCGAGCGGCGCCAGGAACTGATCACCGGGCTGACCGAGCGGGCCCGGCGGCGGCTGTCCGCCACCCTGGACCGCGCCGGGGACGACGTGTCCCACGTTCGGGCCCGGCTGCTGGCCCTCTCCCCCGCCACCACGCTGCGCCGGGGCTACGCCATCGTGCAGCGTCCTGACGGGAGCGTGGTGCGCGCGGCCGCGGACGTGCCGCCCGGGGAGCGGCTGACGCTGCGGTTCGCCGACGATCAGCTCACCGCGGTCGCCGACGACACGTAACCGCACCCAGGCCCCGGGACGCGGACCCATTGACCGCGGGCCCCCAGGGCCGCCTGGCGGGGTTAAGGAAGTCAGCGAGGATGGCGTCCGCGGACTTATTACCTGCCCCGGTGTTTCCTCCCCCATTGAACGGGCGAGAACTCTGAACATTGCTGTGAGCCGGGGGGGAACAGCACCGTGACGACCCACGCCATGAAAGGCGCGGCATCCGATCAGGCCACGACAAGACAGCCTGGGCTGGATGGCCTGCGCGCTCTGGCCGTTATTGCCGTTATCGCTTTCCATGAGCGGTTGTCCGCATTTTCCGGGGGGTTCCTCGGGGTGGACGTGTTCTTCGTGCTCAGCGGATACCTGATCACCGATCTGCTGGTGGCCCGGTGGGACCGGCACGGCCGCCTGGACCTGGGCGATTTCTGGGCCCGGCGGGCACGGCGGCTGCTGCCCGCCCTGGCCGTCCTGCTGGTGGCGGTGACCGCGGCCACGGCCGTCGTCGAGCCGGCCCAGCTGGCCGCGCTGCGCTCAGCCCTGCTCGCCGCCGTCACCTACTCCAGCAACTGGTGGCAGGCGCTGGCCCACCACTCTTATTTCGCCCAGTTCGGGCCGCCCCCACCGCTCCAGCACCTGTGGTCGCTCGCCATCGAGGAGCAGTTCTACCTGGTGTGGCCGCTGCTCCTCATCGTGATCCTGAAGACCTGCCAGTCCGGGCGCCTCCGGGCCGGCCTCGCCTGGCTCGGCGCGGCCCTGTCCGCCGTGCTTCACCCGGGGCTGAGGGCACCCGGGGCTGGGGGCTTCACCGGGGGGCCGGGGGTTTCACCCGGGGCTCAGGGAGCCGGGGGGACGGTTTTCGTTGCGGAGATTTTAAAAAGGTGCGTCCGGATCGGCGGACTCCGGTGCGCGCGCCGCCATCGCGGCGGCGAGGCGGGCGCGCGCGCCCTCCAGCCACTGCTCGCAGACGGCCGCCAGCCGCTCACCGCGTTCCCACAGGTCCAGTGACTGCTCCAGGGACAGGCCGCCACCCTCCAGGCGGCGGACAACCTCGGTGAGCTGGTCACGAGCCTGCTCATAGCTGAGCGCAGCCGACGGGCCGTCGTCTCCGGCCGGCTGCGCTGCGCCGCTGCTGGCCGGCTCCGCCTTCGCGCTCACAGCCTCAACGTAGCCGGCTGGTCACCTCCGCAACCCCGGGACCGACTCCCGACAGCACATCGAGAACGTCATCGGCCAGCCGCCGGGCGTGGGCGGCGTCGTCGTCCAGGGACACCTCGGCCACGGCCAGCATGAGGGCCCCGGTCATCACGACCGCCACCGCCTCGTCCATCGGCTCGGCGCGGCGGGCGAAGAAGTCGGCGTTCCGGGTGGCCCACTCGCCCAGCCGCTGCCGCATGACCAGGTCGAACCCGGGCGGGGCGTCCCCCGAAACGAACAGCCGGGACAGTTCCCGGTCCGCCAGGCAGCCGTCGAGGTAGGCCCGGGCCGCGGCCAGGAACAGCTGCCGCGGCTCGTGCACGTGGTCCTCGCGTGCGCCGCGGGCCGCCTGGCGGGCCCGCCAGGCCTGGCTCTGGTGGAACTCCTCGAACAGCGTGACGTACAGGTCGGCCTTGCCGGTGAAGTGGTGGTAGAGGCTGCCGACGCTGGCACCGGCCCGGGCGACTATCTCGGAGACCCCGGCCTGCGCGTACCCCGCCGAGATGAACACCTCGCGGGCGGCGGCCAGCAAGGCGGCCCTGGTGGCCGCGCCGCGGTCGGCGGCCCGCACGGTAGGCTGCGGAGCATCTGTTGTCATTCGCCTGTCACCGCCTGCGCAGTGCTCCCTACGGTTGGGCTCCCCATGTCCGGCGCCAGGGTGTGCCGCCCTAGGGCCCAAGGCTACGCCCGCCCGTCAGGTGCCGGGCATGACGCCATGGCCCTATCGGGGAGCAGGGTCCATTCTGGGAACACGTCCCCCCGGCGGGGCTCAGCCCGCCCGGGCGCGGCAGCCCACCCGGCCGGCGCAGCCCATCCGGGCACTACGGCCCATCCTGGTAGCACGGCCACACAGGGAAGGCGGTCTCTGCGATGACCGAGAACGAGACAGCGGCTCAGGGCACCACCGACCCGGCCGACCTGGTCGCCCAGGTCGAGCGGCACGCGCCGGACCGGAACCTGGCCCTGGAGCTGGCCCGGGTCACCGAGGCGGGCGCGATGGCCGCGGCCCGCTGGGTGGGCCGCGGCGACAAGAACGGCGCGGACGGCGCGGCCGTGCACGCGATGCGGGCCCTGATCAGCACGGTGTCCATGGAAGGCGTGGTGGTCATCGGCGAGGGCGAGAAGGACCAAGCGCCCATGCTCTTCAACGGCGAGCAGGTCGGTGACGGGAGCGGCCCGGCGTGCGACGTGGCCGTGGACCCGATCGACGGCACCCGGCTGACCGCCAACGGCATGCCCAACGCGATCTCGGTGCTGGCGGTCAGCGCGCGCGGCTCCATGTACGACCCCTCCGCCGTGTTCTACATGTCCAAGCTGGTCACCGGCCCGGCCGCGGCGGACGTGGTCGACATCGAGGCCCCGGCCGCGCACAACGTCGCCGCCGTGGCGCGGGCCAAGGGCTGCTCCTCCTCGGACGTCACCGTGGTCATCCTGGACCGGCCCCGGCACGAGCGGCTCATCGCCGAGGTCCGGGAGGCCGGGGCCCGGATCAAGCTGATCACCGACGGCGACGTGGCCGGCGCGATCATGGCGGCACGCGACGGCACCGGCGTCGACCTGCTGCTGGGGGTGGGCGGCACACCGGAAGGCATCATCTCCGCCTGCGCCATCAAGTGTCTCGGCGGCGTCATCCAGGCCCGGCTCGCGCCGCGGGACGAGGCCGAGCGCGACAAGGCCCTCGCGGCCGGGCACGACCTCAGCCACGTGCTGACCACCGACGACCTGGTCACGTCGGAGGACGCGTTCTTCGCGGCCACCGGGATCACCGACGGCGAGCTGATGGCCGGCGTCCGGTACCGGGCCGGCGGTGCCGCCACCCACTCGCTCGTCATGCGGGCCCGGTCCGGCACCATCCGCAACATCCACAGCGAGCACCAGCTCTGGAAGCTCCGCGCGTACAGCTCAATTAACTTCGATAGCCCAAACTTACCGGCCAGCTCCGGCCGCCCAGCCTGACCGATCTGCGCCGGCGGCCAGAACCGGTACGTGCGCCGCCTCCGGGCCAGGACAGGGCGGTCCGGGCGCCGGTCAGCGCGGGCGGCGGGTGAACAGGCCGGCCCGCGGCGGTCGCGGCGTGCGGACGTGGATGCGGCCCAGCACGGTCAGCGTGTGCAACTCGATGACCGGGGTGCCGGGGGGCACCGGCGGTTCCGGGCGCGGATCGGGCCGGGCCCCCGGCAGCGCCGCGGACAGGTTGCGGTTGATGACCGTGATCCCCGCCGGGACCAGCAGATTGACCTGGCCGCCCATCGCGGTGGCGTACATCACGGTGCGCTGCCCCTGCAGCAGCGCTTCCCTCAGGTCCAGCACGACCTGCCCGCCGATGGCCGTCACCACCAGCCGGTCCGGGACGACCCACCGGCCGTCCCGCCGCTCGGTCGCGAAGAAGGCCGTGACCGCCCGGGAGGTGTCCAGCCGCAGCGGCTGCGCCCCCGGCAGCGCCAGGTCATCGGTCAGCCCGGCCAGGTCGCCGAGGGTCCGCGCGGTGTACGCCCGCTGCACCCGGTGCGCGTGCTCCTCGAGCGTGAGCCGCCCGTCCCCGGCCGCCTCGGCGAGCAGGGTTATCACGCGCTCCCGGTCAGCGTCCGAGGCGCGCAGGTCACGCGGGCTCTGCCGGGGATTCACACCCCCGACGATAGCCGCCTTGACGCCCGGACGGCACGATCCCTACCCTGACCGGACGGGCCGGGCCCTGACCGCCCGGGCCCGCAAGCCTGGGAGCGGCGCATGAAGCTGGACGGCACGGATCCGCGGCAGGCCGGTGACCGCCAGGGCCGGATGGCGACCAGCGCCGCGTTCTTCGTCCAGGGCCTGTGCTTCGCGGTCGTGGTTACCCGCGTCTCCGTCCTGCAGACCAAGTTCCACCTCTCTAACGGCCAGCTCACCCTGGTCCTGCTCATCGTGCCGGTCATCGCCGGGGTGGGCAGCGTGGTCTCCGGCCCGCTGGCGGCCCGGCTGGGCAGCGGCACGGTGCTGCGGGTCGCCCAGCCGCTGGTCTGCCTGAGCCTGCCGGCCATCGGGTTCGCCAGCACCCGGCCCGAGCTGTACGTCACGGTGGGCCTGTTCGGGCTGTTCCTCGGCGCGGTGGACGCGACCATGAACATGCAGGGCGCGATCACCGAGAAGCGCTACGGCTACAGCGTCATCAACGCCTTCTACGGCTTCTGGAGCGCGGCCGGGATCCTGGGCGGGCTGTGGAACGCGGCCGCTGGCAAGCTCGGCCTGTCCCTGGGCGTGGCGTTCACGGTCGCCGGGCTGGCCGGGCTGGCCGCCGCGCTGGTCGCCGGGCCGCGCCTGTTCGGCAAGGCGGCGGACGTCGCACCGCCCTCCGAGGCCGCGGCGAAGAAGGCGGGCATCCAGATCCCGTGGCGGCCGATCATCTTCATCGGCGTGGCCATGTGCTGCATGTACATCGGTGACGCGGCCGTGTCCAACTACAGCTCGGTCTACATGTCGAAGGTCCAGCACGGCAGCAAGGCGGTGCTGCCGCTGGCGTTCGCGGCCTACCAGACGATGATGGTGGCGGGGCGGGCCGTCGGGGACCAGACGGTGCGGCGGTTCGGCCCGACGGCGGTGGTGCGGGCCGGGGCCGTGGTCGCCGGGCTGGGCCTGCTGGGCGTGGTGCTGGCGCCGTCCCCCTACCTGGCCATCGTCGCGTTCGCCGTGACCGGTCTCGGGTTCTGCGTGGTCCCGCCGATGTGCTTCTCGGCCACCTCGAAACTCGATCCCACCGGGTCGGGGATCGCCATCTCCCGGGTCAACGTGTTCAACTACGCCGGCTTCGTGCTCGGTGCGGCGCTGGTCGGCGGGATCGCCGGCGGGGTCGGCGGCTCCGCGGGCTGGCGCGCTGCCTACGCGGCGCCCCTCGTGCTGACCCTGGTCATCATCGCGCTGGCCGCCGGGTTCGAGCCGGGCCGGACCCGGGGGACACGGAGCGAGGTTACGGCCACCGCGGAGGCCGGTTCCCCCGCCTCAGGCTGACCTTCTTCCCCGCGGCCGCGATCATGCACAGCGTGCCCGCCCGCCAGCGCGGAGCCGCCTCCGGCATGCTGGGCCACGTTCCCGAACTCCGGGTTCGTGCTGTCGATCGGCCACGGTCCCCTCCGGGACGGAACCGGGGACGCAGCGGAGTTGCTGGCCGCGATCAGCGCCGCGCGGCGGACTGCCCGGCGGTCCGCCATGCACATCCCGCAGCTCCTGCTGCTCATCGGGGTACCGACCAACCTCGCTCTGGATGTGACCGTGCTGGTGGCCTCCGCTATCGCCGGCGTGATCGTGGCTTCCGCGCTGCCGCCGCGGCTGGCCAGATGACCGTCAGTGGCCCGGGCGCTTATTCCGGTGGCCTTTCCGGCGGTCCGCCTCCTACCGTGGCCAGATGCTGACTCCTCCCGCCGGCCTCCCCGAGGCCGCACTGCGGCCCGTGCTGGAGCACGGCTGGGGCATCCGTCCCCGGTCCGTGCAGTACCGCCCGGTCGGCTGGGGCAGTCATCACTGGGAGGTGTCCGGTGAGGCCGGGTCACGGTGGTTCGTCACCGCGGATGACCTGGAGAACAAACGGATGTCGCAGGCCGAGCCGCTGACCGGCGGCTTCCGGCGGCTGCGCGCGGCTCTGTGCGCCGCCGCCGACCTGAGGGAGTGCGGCGCCGCGTTCGCGGTGGCGCCGGTTCCGGCCCGGGACGGCGAGCTGCTCGCGCGGGTCAGCACCCGGTTCGGCCTGGCGGTCTACCCGTTCGTTGACGGCCAGAGCTTCGAGTGGGCGGCGTTCTCCTCCCCCGCGCACCGGCTGACCGTGCTCAACCTGCTGGCCGCCACGCACACCGCCCCGCCCGCGGCCCGCCGGCGTGCGCTGGCTGACGACTTCGCCGTGCCGCACCGGGACCAGCTGGAGGCCGCCTGCCAGCCGGGGGCCGGCGCCTTGGACGTGGGACCCTACGCCCGCCCCGTGGCACGCCTGATCCAGGAGCACGCCGCGCCCATCCGGCGGCTCCTCGCCCGCTACGACCATCTCGTGACGGCCGGCCGCACCCAGCCCGCCCGGACCGTCCTCACCCACGGCGAACCTCATCCCGGCAACACGATGCTGACCGGCGGCGGCTGGGTGCTCATCGACTGGGACACCGCCCTGACCGCCCCGCCCGAGCGTGACCTGTGGAGCCTCGACCCGGGCGATGGGTCCATGCTGGACGCCTACGCCGGCCTGACCGGTGTCACCCCGCGGCCCCTGCTGCTGGATCTGTACCGTCTCCGCTGGGACATCGCCGACATCGCCGTGGACGTGAGCCGCTTCCGGCGGCCGCATGCCGGGACAGCCGAGGATGAGGAGTCCTTCAGCGTGCTGGGTTCTCTGGTCCGGCGGGCCACCGAAGTGGATCAGGGTGGCCTGCGCTGAGCGGCGCTGGCCAGGCCCGGGTGCCCGGGCACGGCCCAGGCAACCCGGGCCCTGGTCAGTCCGGGGGCTCGGGCACCGGGCCTTCGTGCGGCTCGGCCGTCCGGCCCAGCACGGCCCGGAGCAGGGTCTCGGCCGCGTCGGCCGCCGTACGGGCGGTGATCGCATTCGTGTGCGCCCGGTCCAGGCTGCCCAGCGCGATGCAGTCGTAGGCCACCTGGGCGTCATGCACGGCCAGCTCGAGCTGGCGGGACGCCTCGTCCAGGACGATCGCCTGCTCCTCGCTGAGCGGGACGCCCGTAGCCTCGGCACCGCCGTCTGGAATGCTCACGGCCTCTCCCTCCTGGCCCGGACCCGCTCCATCTCTGGCGAAGCGGGATACGCCGCAGGCGCGTCCCGCCGAGCCGGAGATCCCGGGGGTCCGCGGGTTTCTCCCCCGGGCTAGCACCGCCGGGATGGCACATCCTTACCCGGAGGGAAGGGGGCCATGCAACTGGACCGCCGGGACTCGCCAGGCCAGGTCGCGGCCTAGCCGGGCGCCGCACCGGCCGCGACCCGGATCTACGATGAAATCGACACCACACCCTCTTCGAGGACGTGCTCACAATGCCCGAGTTCGCGTACACCGACCTGCTTCCCCTGAGCCCCGACGCCACCGAGTACCGCCTGCTGACCGCGGACGGGATCACCGTGCGCCAGGCTTTCGGCCGGGACTTCCTCGAGGTGGACCCGGAGGTGCTCACGCTGGTCGCCCGCGAGGGCATGCGGGACATAGCCCATCTGCTGCGGCCGGGGCACCTGCGCCAACTGCGGGCCATCCTGGACGATCCGGAAGCCAGCCGCAACGATCATTTCGTGGCTGGCGACCTGCTGAAGAACGCATGCATCGCGGCCGGCGGCGTGCTGCCCATGTGCCAGGACACCGGGACCGCGATCGTGATGGGGAAGCGGGGCGGCCAGGTCCTTACCGACGGGCAGGACGAAGAGCACCTCAGCCGCGGCATCTACGAGGCGTACACCCAGCTGAACCTGCGCTACTCGCAGCTGGCCCCGCTGTCGATGTTCGAGGAACGGAACACCGGCACCAACCTGCCGGCTCAGGTCGAGATCTACGCCGCCCCCGGCCGGGACTACAAGTTCCTGCTCATGGCCAAGGGCGGCGGGTCGGCCAACAAGTCCTTCCTCTACCAGCAGACCAAGGCGGTGCTGAACCCGGCCGGGCTGCACACCTTCCTGGAGGAGAAGATCCGCTCCCTGGGCACCGCCGCCTGCCCGCCGTACCACCTGGCCATCGTGGTCGGCGGCACCAGCGCCGAGTACGCGCTGAAGACGGCCAAGTACGCCTCGGCCCGGTACCTGGACACCCTGCCGACGACCGGATCCCCGGCCGGGCACGGGTTCCGCGACCCGGAACTGGAGGAAGAGGTCCTCGAGATCACCCGGAAGATCGGTATCGGCGCGCAGTTCGGCGGCAAGTACTTCTGCCATGACGTGCGGGTGATCCGGCTGCCCCGGCACGGCGCATCCTGCCCCGTGGCCATCGCGGTGTCCTGTTCCGCCGACCGCCAGGCCCTGGCCAAGATCACGCCGGACGGCGTGTACCTGGAGCAGCTGGAGACCGACCCGGCCCAGTACCTGCCCGAGGCCGCCGAGGATGAGCTCGGCGACGATGTGGTGCGGATCGACCTGAACCGGCCGATGAGCGAGATACGGGCGGAACTGACCAAGTACCCGGTGGCGACCCGGCTTTCGCTCAGTGGTCCCCTGGTGGTTGCGCGGGACATCGCGCACGCGAAGATCGCCGAGCGGCTGGCCGCTGGTGACCCCATGCCGCGGTACCTGTCCGACCATCCCGTGTACTACGCCGGCCCGGCCAAGACCCCCGAGGGCTACGCCTCGGGGTCATTCGGCCCGACCACCGCCGGGCGGATGGACTCCTATGTCAACGAGTTCCAGGCGGCCGGCGGCTCGCTGGTCATGCTGGCCAAGGGGAACCGTTCCCCGGCCGTCACCGCGGCCTGCCGCGAGCACGGCGGGTTCTACCTGGGCTCGATCGGCGGGGCGGCGGCCAAGCTGGCCCAGGACTGCATCACCAAGGTCGAGGTGCTCGAATACCCGGAACTCGGCATGGAAGCGGTCTGGCGCATCGAGGTCCGCGACTTCCCGGCGTTCATCATCGTGGACGACAAGGGGAACGACTTCTTCGCCGAGGAGCCGCAGCCGCCGCTGCTGACCATCGGCAGCCGGTAGCGCCCCCGGTTCGCGGTTCGCGGGCCGCTCGCCCGGTGCACGGCCAGGAACCGGCGCGTGGCGGCCCGGTGACGGCCAGGGAATCCCGGCGCGACACACGTGCTATTCTCACGCGCTTCACAGGAAACCCGGCGGATCCCGCGTGTATCGTCGCGTGTCATGCACGTTGCGGCCAGCACGGGGCGGATGGTCGCGGGACGCTACCTCCTGCAGACCACCATCGGCCGCGGGGCCATGGGGACCGTCTGGCGAGCCCGGGACACGGTCCTGGACCGTGACGTTGCGGTCAAAGAGGTGCGGCTCCGTGGCCCGGTGCCCTCGGTCTCGGTGATGACCGAGGAAACCCGGATCCTCCACCAGCGCACCCTGCGCGAGGCCCGTACCGCGGCGCGGCTCAACCATCCCGCGGTGGTGACCATCTTCGACGTCGTCGAGGCCGACGGCAGTCCGTGGATCGTGATGGAACTGGTCGAGGCACGGTCCCTGGACCAGGTCCTCACCGAGGACGGGCCGGTGCGCCCGCATCAGGCCGCCGACCTGGGTGCCCGCGTGCTCGGCGCGCTGGCCTGCGCTCACGCGGCCGGCATCCTGCATCGCGACGTGAAGCCCAGCAACGTGCTGCTCGGGCCCGGCAGCCGGGTCGTGCTGACCGATTTCGGCATCGCCACCCTCGAAGGCGACAGCGGGCTGACCCAGGCCGGGATGGTGATGGGAACCCCGGGGTTCACGGCGCCGGAACGGATCCGGGGCGATCCGGCCAGCCCAGCCTCTGACCTGTGGTCGCTGGGCGCGACCCTGTATGCAGCGGTGGAAGGGCGGGGGCCGTTCGACGATCGGGGTAACTCGATCGCGATCCTGGCGGCCATCGCCAACTCCGAAGCACCGCGCCCCCGGGCGGCGGGCCCGCTGCGTCCCGTGATCGAGGCCCTGCTGCACCGCGATCCGCAGGCCCGCCCGGATGCCGCCGTCGTGGGCCGGCTGCTGGCCGCCGCCAGGTCTGCCAGCGGGACGGGTGCCGATCGCTGCGGGGACGCCAGCCGGCGCGCCTCCGGGGCCGTCAGCGGGCCGGGTGCCCCCATCGCCGCGGACGCCGGCCGGCAGGCCGACGGGGGCGCCGGCGGGATGGGCACTCCCGTCCGCAGGGACGCCGGCCGGCAGCCCGCCGCGGCAGGCGCCCCGCTGCTGACCGCCCCGCTGGAGCTGGCTATGGCCGGGCCGCAGACCCAGGCGCCGCCCGGTGAGGTGGCCTGGCCCGGCGGGCCCTGGCCGGACGGCCCGTGGCCAGGAACCCCGTGGCCTGACAGTCAGCGGGCCGCAACCCCATGGCCGGACGGCGCGCCGCCGGACGGCATCCCACCGGGCGGCGGGTCAGGCGCCGGGCAGCCTGGGTCCCCCGGGCTGGGAAGGCCGCGGGCGCTGGCGGCCGGGCTGGCGGCGATGCTCCCGCGCGGCCACCGCGGGCTGCTGGCCGCGGCCGGCGCGCTGGCCATCGTGGGCGCGGGCATCCTGGCCGGGCTGATCCTCACCCACGGGGGCGGCGGCACTGGCGTCCCGCCCGGGACGCCGGGCGGGACGACGAGCCAGGCCGGGTCAGCGGCTGGTTTCAGGATGACGGTCCCGGCCGGGTGGCGGACCACGCCGCGGGGGGGCGGTACCGACTTCGCCAGCCCGGCGGGTGACGTGTCGATCCTGGTCACCCCCACGGCGGCGGGAAACGCGACGGCCCCCGGCCGGGTGCGCCGGCAGCTGGCCCAGCTGCTGCGGCAGGGCCGCTTCCCCGGCTACGAGCCCATCGGCGGGCGGCCCTTCACCTTCCAGGGCGGGAGCGGGGTGGCCTGGCAGTTCACCTGGCAGCCCGCGAACGCAGGTCGGGTGGAGGTGCTGGACATCGCGTTCCGGATCACCACCCCGGCTGGCCGCCAGGCCTACCGCATACGGGAATCGGCGCCCGAGGCCGCGTGGGCGGCCACCCAGCCCGTGTTCCGGAAGGCGCTGAGCACGTTCCGGCCCCGGCCATGACCCGGGCGGACTCCCCGCAAAGGGCGTAGGCCGCCAGTGCCGGGCCCGGGGGACGACCCCCCGGAACCCCCACGCTCACCGGCTCGGCGGGACACGCCTGCGGCGCACCCCGCCTCGCCGGCGAGGCGGGTCAGTAACCCATGTAGGACCCTCCCTGCCGCACCGCCATGACCCCCGGGATGGTGTTCATGGAGCCGTACCGGCTGATCGCGTACCGGAAGGCGGCGATCATGTTGTCCACCGGGTTCCAGATGTTGTGGTGCCCGGGCAGCGCGTAGGCCTGGAACGTCGGCCCGATCACCTGGGCGATGCCCTCGGAAGGGTGGCCCGCCGCTGCGTTGGAGTCCCAGCCGTTATACGCGTGCGGGTTCGCGCCTGACTCATGCTGCACCACGATGTAGGCCGCGCTCGTGCTGAGCCGCGCGCGGGATACCCCGTGCTGCTCCAGGGCGTGCTCGGCGGAGCAGATCCACCAGTGCAGCGTGGAGGACGCGCACGGCCCGGTATGCCGGGCCTTGTGTGCGGGCGCGGCGCGGTGCACCTTCTTCGCGGAACTGTCCAGGTGGGCGTGGTTCACCGTCCGTGCGCCGGAGGAGTGCTGGCCAGAGGCCAGGATGGCCCGGCCGCTGGCGGTCACGACGGAGAGGCCACCCGCCAGGTGCAGGGAGGCACGGCCACCCTCGCCCGCCGGCGCGGTACCCGCACGGTGCGGGGCGATCGGGAGAGCGCTGGTGCTGTCGTGCGCGGTCAGGTCCGTCCCGAACGCAACGGGTGCGCCCGGGCCGCCCGGATTGGCGGTGGCGACCCCCACGGCGACCAGTGCTGCCGCGACAGTAGATCCTGCGACCGCGAATGTGCGGCGTGCGGGTTTCCGGGTGGGACGTGTGGGTTTCCGGTTGAAGTGACGAGACGTGAATGTCCTGGGGATGGACAAGGTTGACCTTCGATCGGGCGCACGCTGTGCGCTCGGCTTTCACCCGGGGGGCACTGCGGGTCACAGCAGGGGGTGCTGCGGGGCCACAGCGGCGTGCGGACGTGCCGCGGGTCAGGGCGGCGGGTGCGGGGGAAGCAACCATCAAGCACGCCCGGGTGCTTCCGGTAACCCACGATGCCCAATATCGGCAATTAGTTCTGCCCGAAACTCCAAAAACGACGCTATGATCTAGGACACACCGCCCCGTCGGCAAGTCGAATATGAGATCGGTTTATTGTTTCTAACAGCCAAAACATGAGGACATTGAGCGAGAGTCTTATACTCTGTGATCCATGTCACTCAATGACGTTCCGCACATGTAGAACCACATTACGTAGATGATTTCGGCCATCCCTCCGCAGTAGTTCAGCGGGAACGAAGGGCAGTATTAAACTGTAAGTAGCGTCTAATACACACCACGTAAAGGCCCGCAATCCGGAAACACGAGGGGCGCAGAAAGACGGGCTGACCCTGAGTTACTTAGTAGTAACCGTGCGCTTGCCAGAACGACCAGGCGCTGCAGGGGTCACCATAGCGGGACTGGATATATCCCAGTCCCCACTTGATCTGGGTGGCCGGATTCGTCATCCAGTCCGCGCCCGCGGTAGCCATCTTGCTCCCGGGCAGCGCCTGGGGAATGCCGTAAGCGCCGCTGGCATTCTCGGCGTTGTACCGCCAGCCGCTCTCCCGGGTGTAGATGTTGTTCAGGCAGCTGAAATACGTGCTGGGGCTCCAGCCGAACGACGAGAGCATGTTGTACGCGATGCTCTGCGCGGTACCCGGGTCAGGCGGCGCTGCGGCGGGCCCCGCCATGGTGCCACCGCCCGCGCCCCCCGAGGTACCCCCGGCCCCCTGCAGGGGCTGTGCGGCCACTTTGGGGGCGCCGACGAGGTGCATGCTGTGCGACGCAGCAGACAGGACGATCATCTGCTGGCGCTGCTGCTCGAGCACGGCCACGGCCTGGCTGCTGGACACGGCCGCGGCGGCGATGGCCGCCCCGGAATCAGGCACATTGCCAGGCCGCACAACCACCAGGTAACCAGCAATGGCGATTCCGGTGACCGCGGTAACCGCGGTAGCGGTGACGGGCAACAAAACGCCATTACGGCGTGCCGCCCGTCGTTTTCCGGGGCTTCGCCTCCGGTGTTCTGACAAGGCTGTCCTTCCATGGGCCGAACTCCGGGGCGAGACACCCTGAAGCAGACCGCTGCGCCTGCGGGCAGCGCATGGTCCAGTTCTTCTGCCAATACCAGCCGCAAAACTAAGCCACGAAGAACGTGCGTGGCGGAAGACCTTGAACCATCGGCGCTACCTTGCCAGAGGCGAGGGAGGGGTGTGCAACCGCTTCCGCTGAAAAAGTTGTGACGGCTGGGCAACCAGCAATGTGGGGTAGATCACAAATTGACAACACGTACCGTAACAATTACCTGCTGTGAGGGAAGGGCAAGCTGTGGTCACCGCCTTCGCCGCCGGCCCGGGTCACGACACGCTGGCGTCGTCCCGGAAGCACCGGTTCCCTGCCGTTTGCCCGCCACCGGATCCCGGCCCGCGCCATCCCTGCCCGGCCGCTCATATCGCCCGGACCTGGGTGGTTGCGGTGACCAGCCCCAGGGGCCAGTCTCTCTCAGCTGTTCCCCGCACCCGCCGCCGGGTCTTCTTGCCGGTCATCCCGCCGATCCTCCCCCCACCGGCCCGCCCCCTGAGCAACCATTTCCCGCCGGCAATTCACGGCCTTCTAATCTGGCGAGACCGTTACATTGTCGCGTGAAATTGCGAGCAGCGGGCGGCTCAGCGCGAATGCACGGCCTGGATCCACTGGGCCACGGCGAGAGCCGTGTCAATGGGAACCGCGAAACAGGTGTGATGCAGTCCGCTTCCCGTCCCGGCCACGCTGACCTCGGGCCGCCCGCAATCTGGAGCAGGCTCAGGCCGTGCGAGCGGTCTGTGCCCGCCAGTCGGGCCGGAAAGGGCCGGCCGGACAGCACACGCGCACCGTCAGCCGGCGCGCGCCCTGGAGCATCTGGGCGCTGGTCAGCACGAGCCCAGAGGGGTAAGGATGACCCCCTCGCCGGCCGGCGTGCCCGGCCCCGACCGGACATGCACCAGGCCCGGCGCGGCCGAGCGCAGGATGTTCGCCTGGTTGTCCGCGCCGGGCCGCCGTCGTCCTGGACGAACACTTCGTTCTCCCCGGGCGGGCGGGGAATCACCGAGGACGGGTGCCGCCGGGCCGGACAGGCCGTCAGTCGCGGCGAACGCTCTCCTTAAGACAGGTGCGGTGGCCCCCACGACTTCTGGAGGCCACCGCACCCGGGGATCTACCCGGCTATCAGGGTGGGAGGGTTACATCCCGGCCGGGTTCATCAGGTGGTGGCGGCGGTTACGGCCGATCCGCTGACGGGGCGGCGGCATGGTGGTGCCGGTCATTCCGGTGCCCGCTGGGGTCCCGGCCGTCGCCGTCTGCTGGGTGACGTTGAACGTCGCGGCGGTCGCAGCGCCGTTCCCGTCGAGGGTGACCGTCACCGGATCCGTCAGCCCGAAGTTCTGGCAGTTGAGGTTGGTGAAGGACATGTTCATCCGGTTGGCCAGGAAGGTGAGCAGGTTGTTCCCGACCCCCGGGACCGGCGAGGTGCCGGTGGCCAGCAGTGCCTGGTTGGCGTTCAGGAACGCCGTCTGCACGTTGACCATGTTCTGGCAGTAGTTCGCCGGGCTGTCGGCCGCGTCGTTGGCCGCGGAGACCGGCGACTGGCCGACGTTGGAACGGTAGAGGTTGGTCTTGGTCACGCTGAACGCGTTGTTGACCAGGGTCATCTCGTCATTCTCCGGCACCAGCGCGATCGGGGCCTGCTGGTTCTTGGCGGCGGACAACTCGTCCATGGCCTGCGAGGTGCCCGGCGTCCCGGCGTTGGTCAGGTCCGGCGCGGTGAACGGGGTGCAGCCCAGCGTCGGATCCAGGAACGCGTTCAGCAGCGCGTTGTCACTGCCGTTGTTGATCGTCGTGGCCCCGGCCAGCGCCGCCGTGTTCGCCGCGTTGTCCTGGGCCGTCTGCCCGTTCGCGTTCAGCAGGTACTGCGTGGTGACGTTGTCACTCTGGTCCTGGTCGATCATGTTGAAGTTGCGGGTGGTCGGGCAAGCCAGCCCGGGCACCTTGGTAGACGTGCCGGTCGCTGGTATGACCAGCCGACCCCTCGCCTCGGCCCGCTGCGCGGCCCGGAAGAAGCCTGTGCCGTTGCAGAACGACACCTGGCCGAAGATGGACCCGCCCAGCCCGTTCACGCAGCGGCCCTGGGCCAGCGCGGTGGCGGTGGCCCCGACCTGGGTCAGGTTGGTGCCGTTGAAGCCGAAGTCGATGGTGACGACGGCGCCCGCGGGCAGCGTCGGCACGACCGGCGCGGCCGCGGGCGTGGTGCCCTGGGTGATCACCAGAGGCTCGTAGACCGACAGCTTGCCGGTGGCCGGGTCGAGGATCGTCGCCTGGACGAACGCCCCGAGGTTGCCGAAGTTGGCCATGGTGCAGCCGGAGGCCTGCGCGGACATCCCGTTCGTGCCGGTCAGCTGATACGGCGTGGACAGGCCCTGCGCGGACAGCGGGTTCGCCGGCACGATGATGTCGCAGGACACGTTGGCTGCCGCCGCGGCGGGCGCAGTGGCCGTCGGCGCGGCGGTGGCCGCCGCGGTCCCGGTGGCCGTCGGGCAGATGGTCGGCGCGGCCGACGCCGTCGCCCCAGCGGTCGCTGGGGTGGTGGCTGCCGTGGTCGCCGCGGCAGTCGCGGTCGCCGCGGTGGTCGCGGCCGGAGCGGTCGCGACCGGCGCGGCCGCGGTCCCGCTCGGGGTGGGCGCGACGGTCGCGGCGGCAGTGGCCGACGGTGCGGCGGCCGCGGCGGTCCCGGTCGCGGTGGCCCCGGCCGCGGTGGCCCCGGCCGCGGTGCTGGTCGCCGACGGCGTGACGCAAGTCCCGGCCACGTTGGCAGCGTTACTAGCGCCGAACACGCTGCCCAGGTTCGGAATCAGCAACGCCCCGCCGACCCCGCCCACCACGGCCACGGCCCCGACTATCGCAAGAAGCCGGGTTCGTGACCGCGGCTCAAACTCGCGATCATGGTTGAAGACTCTACTTCTGTACGACACGACACCGTTCCCTTTTAATCGGGTATTGCTCCCGGGCGATCACAGTAGTCCTGCTGTCGTGTCGTGTCCCAGAGAATCTAGATTTTTTAGATTTGCCTGGCTGATGGCCCTCGGAAGGCGCAGCCAGAAGCGCTCACCCGCAGCTCAGAGCCAGTTTGTTCGACTGAACGAGGTTAGTTGTCAAGGCATCGCTAAGGGCCGTAATAACTTCGTAAGAAATGGCATCCAAAGGCTGCGTAGGCGCCGAACGCCCATGGATAACGCCGGGATCAAGAATAGCGGAACGCCAATGCCGATACGGCCGCCTCCGGGGCGCTGCGCGCCGCGGGGACCGCCGACTCCATCGTCAAGTGCTCGTCCCGTACACGGACCACGCCCGCCGCCGGTTCACGCTCCCGCTCAACTCGCGGTCGCCGAGCCGTCGGCGTGGGCACATTTCACGCCGAACGTGCGCGCGAATCGGTTGATATCGGGCATGCCGTGCACCGTCGGCGTGAAATGTGGGCGGCCATCCCGCTGACGGGCATCCCGCTGACGGCCATCCCGCTGACGGCCATCCCGCTGACGGGCATCCCGCTGACGGGCATCCCGCTGACGGCCATCCCGCTGACGGTGGGCACTCGCTGAGGGCGGCCAGGGCCCGGGGGGCGCCGCGATGGGCAACCCCGCCGTGGGGCCACCACGCTGAGGGCAGCGACGCCGCGGGGGGCATGCCGCCACGCCCGTACTCCGGCCTGCGGGGCGGGAGTACGGCGGACGGTTTTCGTTGCGGAGAAGTTGGGGTTTCCCGGGAATCGGCCGGGCTACTTGACCGAGCCTGCCGTCATGCCCGACACCAGGAACCGCTGGAGCAGCAGGAAGCCGACCACGATCGGCACGCTGACGGTGAGCGACGCGGCCATGATCTGGTTCCAGTACACCTGATTCTGGGTGGCGTAACCCTGCAGTCCCACGGCCAGGGTCCGGGTCGAGTCGTTGGTGAGCACGGAAGCGAACAGCATCTCGCTCCACGCGGTCATGAACGCGTAGATGCCCACCGCGACGATGCCCGGGATCGCGGCCGGGATGACCACGCGGATGAACGCCCCGAGCGGCCCGGTGCCGTCCACGGTGGCCGCCTCGTCGAGCTCGCGCGGGATGGTGTCCAGGTACGCGACCAGCATCCAGATCGCGAACGGCAGCGTGAACGTCATGTAGGTGATGATCAGGCCGGTCCGGCTGCCGTACAGGTTGATGCCAGTGTCCTGGCTGAGGTTGACGAAGATCACGAACAGCGGGAGCAGGAACAGGATGCCGGGGAACATCTGGGTGGACAGGATCGTGACGGAGAAGACCTGCCGCCCACCGAAGCGGTACCGGCTGACCGCGTACGCGGCCAGCAGCGCGACGATCACCGAGGCCACCGACGCCACCGAGCACACGATCAGGCTGTTCTCCAGGTAGGTCAGCAGCGGGATGGTCTGCCACATGGCGACGAACGGCGAGAAGGTCAGGTGGCTGGGGATCCACCGGAACGCGCCCTCGACGTCCGGGAGCGGCTTCAGCGACGCGGTGAGCATGACGTACACCGGCGCGATCGCGAACAGGCCGAGCAGCGTCAGCACGATCACCCGGGCCCACCGGAACCAGGCTGGCTCATGCATGGCGGGCCTCCCGTCTGCCGAGCGCCAGGTACACCAGCGTCACCAGCAGCAGGAACAGCAGGAGCAGCACGGACATGGCTGATCCGGTGCCGAAGTTCCAGCTGACGAACGAGTTCTCGTAGATGTGAATGGAGATGATGTCGGCCTGGCTCGGCGGGGCGGAGCCGAACAGCGTGAACGGCACCGAGAAGTCGTTGAACGTCCACAGGAACAGAACCAGCAGCAGGACCCGGTTGACCGGCCGGATCAGCGGCAGGGTCACGTGCCGGACCTGGCCCAGGATCCCGGCGGCGCAGGCCAGGGTCGACAGCTTCGTCGGTCTCATGTGGTGTCCTTCCAGGGGATTCGCCGCGAGCACACCACGGGTCTCGCGCCGGGCCTCGTCCAGGAATCGAGCGTTGATCCTGCGGAGCCGTGCGGGGCTTGCAGGGCAGGGGGCAGACCGGATCTTTTACGGCTTCCTATAAGCCGTAAATTATGGAGCGGGACAGGCAGTGTCAATGTCGGGACAGTCTCCGTTCCCGTTTCGTTACCTACCCGTCACCCTCCCGGGCGGAGCCGGCCCGCGGACGGGTGCCTCCCATGATCACGGTCCATAGGGGGCGCTATATGGCAGAAATCGACCTTGATCATGAGGGGTACCCCAGGGCGCGACTCGCCGCTGGTCATGCGTCCGCGCCGGCTTATTGCGGGCCGTAAAATAGCTGGGTCAGCAGCCGCATCGTCGCGGCCCCTCCCTCGGTGAGGCAGGTCGATGCCCAGGCCCAGCACAACCACCGTGCGGGATCTTCGCAAGAGCAACCGGTCCCGTGCACTGTGGCAGGTATTCCTCAACGGTCCGCTGACCCGCCAGGAGGTCGGGACCGTGGCCGGGCTCAGCCCAGCCACGGTCAGCAACCTGGTCGCGGCCCTGGTCTCCGAGGGTGTCGTGGTCGAGGTCGGGCTCGAGGACTCCAACGGCGGCCGCCCGCGCGGGCTGCTCCAGGTCAACCCGGGCTACGGCTACGTGATCGGGGTGGACGTCGGGGAGACCGCGTTCCTGGTCGAGCTGTTCGACTTCGGGCTCAACCTGCGGGCCCGGCACGCGTCGGTCACCGACATGTCCGTGCTCGATCCCGAGGACGCGGTCAGCCACATCGTCGAGGGCATCGAGCACGTGATCGCCGAGGCGGCCGTGGATCCCGGCAGCATCCTCGGCGTCGGCGTGGCCGTGCCCGGCCTGGTCGAGCACCGCGGGGACGCGGTCGTGCACGGCCAGAGCGTCGGCTGGCACGCGGTCCCGCTCGAGGCCATGCTGCGCGACCGGACCGGCCTGCCGATCCTCGTCGACAACGGGGCCAAGACCCTGGGCCAGGCCGAGCGCTGGTTCGGCGCGGCCCGTGGCACCGACAACGCGGTCATCGTGCTGCTCGGCATCGGCGTCGGCACCTGCATCATCAGCAACGGCGAGGTGTACCGGGGCGCGACGAGCAGCGCCGGGGAGTGGGGGCACACCACGGTGTGCGTGGGCGGCCGCACCTGCCGGTGCGGCGCAGACGGCTGCCTCGAGGCTTACGTAGGCGCGGGGGCGATCGCGGCCCGCTACGAGCAGCTGAAGCGGCGCCGCGCGGCGGTCAGCCCCGCCGGGCTCGAAGGCCGGGTCGCGGCGATCATCGCCGCGCGGGACAGCGACCGGGCCGCGGCCCAGGTACTCGACGAGACCATCACCTACCTCGGCGCCGGCATCGCGGACCTGGTCAACCTGTTCAACCCGGAGCGGGTGGTCGTCGGCGGCTGGCTCGGCCGGGCCCTGGGCGACGACCTGCTGCCGCGGATCCGTGACGCGGCGGCCCGCCGGGCGCTGCATCTGCCGTTCAGCCGGGTCGAGATCGTCACGGCGGACCTGGGCCAGGACGCGGTCGCCCTCGGCGGCGCGACGCTGCCGATCGCCCGCCTGCTCACGGCGGGCGCGGTCCCGCCCAGGCACTCGGAGAAGTCCCGCCGGGTCCGCTCCGTGGTCTCCCCCGCCTGACCGGCCGACCGGCCGACCGGCCGACCGGCGACCGGCCGACCGGCTGAACGGCTGACCGGCCGACCGGCTGAACGGCTGACCGGCCGACCGGCTGAACGGCTGACCGGCCGACCGGCTGAACGGCCGACCGGCCGACCCGCACATCAGCCCCCCGGACCGCGCATCAGCAGCCCCTCTGGCACCGCGGGGGTACCTTGACCGGACTTTACTCAAGACTTAGCATAAGGCCTAAACTTATCGGTATCCCCGGTGCCGACGGCGCCGCAGCTAGCCATCCCTGATGCGCAGTGAAGGAGCAGTCGGCAGTGTCCATGTGCTTCCCGCCAGGCTTCCTGTTCGGCGTGGCCACGTCCGCGTACCAGATCGAGGGCGCCGCCGATGAAGATGGCCGCGGGCCCTCGATGTGGGACACCTTCTGCGGCGTCCCCGGAGCCGTGACCCACGGCGACACCGGCACGATCGCCTGCGATCACTACCACCGGACCGACGCGGACCTGGATCTCGCGGCCGGGCTGGGGCTGAACGCCTACCGCTTCTCGGTCGGGTGGCCGCGGATCGTCCCGGAAGGCACCGGCGCCGTCAACCAGAAGGGCCTCGACTTCTACCGGCGCCTGGTGGACGGGCTCCGCACCCGGGGCCTCGAGCCCATGGCCACGCTGTACCACTGGGATCTCCCGCAGCCCCTGCAGGACGCCGGCGGCTGGGTGAACCGCGACACCGTCGCCCACTTCTGTGACTACGTGCAGCTCGTGCTGGACAGCCTGGCCGACCTCGTCCCGGTCTGGGTGACGATGAACGAGCCGTTCTGCTCGGGCATGATCGGCCACCTGCAGGCCCGGCACGCGCCCGGCCTGGCCGACCTGCACTCCGCGCTGGCCGCTTCCCATCACCTGCTGCTCGCCCACGGACTGGCCATGGGCATGATCCGGGACCGGGCCCCGCAGGCCCGGGCGGGCATCACCCACCTGCTCTCAGACATCCACGCAGCCTCGGACTCCGAGGCCGACCAGGCCGCGGCCCGGCGGCTGGACGGCCACGAGAACCGCTGGTTCCTCGACCCGGTGCTGCGCGGCAGTTACCCCGGCGACATGCTCGACTGGTACCAGCGGCAGGTCCCGCTGGACTTCATCCGCGACGGCGACCTGGACGTCATCGCCGCGCCGGCCGACTTCCTGGGGATCAACTACTACGAGACCAAGCTGGTGGCGCAGGACACCGGCGAGCCGTACCACCAGGCCCGGGTGATCCCGGCCGCGGATTATGTGAGCGCTCCCCAGCTGACCGCGGGCGGCATCGACGCCCGGCCGGCCGGCCTGGGCCGGATCCTGCGCCGCGTGCACGAGGCCACCCCGCTCCCCCTCTACATCACCGAGAACGGTGCGGCCTACCACGATTACGTCGACCCCGAGGGTGGCGTGGATGACGTGGAACGGGTCGCGTACCTGGCTGATCACTTCGCCGAGACCCTGGCCGCGATCGAGGCCGGGGTGGACGTGCGCGGCTACTTCGTCTGGTCGCTGCTGGACAACTTCGAGTGGGCCGACGGGTACAGCCGCCGGTTCGGCCTCGTCTGGGTCGACTTCGGCACGCAGGCCCGCATCCCCAAGGCCAGCGCCCGCTGGTACGCCGGGCTCATCGCCAGCCAGCCGGCGCAGCAGCGGCCCGCCGCGCACACCTGACCCGCCGCGCCCGTACGGCTACTTCTCCG
Organism: uncultured Actinomycetes bacterium; assembly: GCA_963782185.1. Lineage (GTDB taxonomy): Bacteria > Actinomycetota > Actinomycetes > Streptosporangiales > Streptosporangiaceae > RYN-230. The sequence continues at coordinate 1,432 of CAWAJB010000044.1, read as the reverse complement.
CAACGAAATTCAGCAGCCGCCCAGTGACACGACCAGGCTGGCGTAGTCGCGGCTGGCCTCGATCAGCACCGCGTTCCGCTGGTCGGATCCGGTAGCCCGCTCCCGGGCCTGCGCCGCGTCCCGGCCGAACTCCATGTGGCGGCCGACCAGCCGCCGCAGGCGGGTTTCCTCGGCCAGCTCGATGTACCAGACCTCGTCGAGCAAGCCCGGTACCTGGACCCACGGGCCGGACTGGAGCAGCAGGTAGTTGCCCTCGGTGATGACCAGGGGGACGTCCGGCGGGACAGCGATCGCGTTCGCGATGGAGTCCTCGATGGAGCGCTCGAAACGCGGGGCGTACACGACTCCCTCACCCGGGTCCCGCAACCGCCGCAGCAAGGCCACATACCCGGCCGCATCGAACGTGTCCGGGGCGCCTTTGCGTTCCACCATTCCCCGCTCGGCCAGCAGCTGGTGGGCCAGGTGGAACCCGTCCAGAGGCACGTACGCGGCGGCTTCGCCCAGCTCGTCACGCAGCCTCACGGCCAGGGTGGTCTTGCCGGCCGCCGGGGGCCCGGTGATCCCCAGGATGGCCCGCCCCGGGCGGGCCGCCAGGTCCCGGGCACGCCCGAGCAACTGCCGGAAGGGCACGCCGGCCCCGGGCGGCTCAGCCTTGGACGGTTCGGGCATGGCCGGGCGGGTCAGGGCGTGCGGAGGCTGCCGATGCTGAGCGACCCGTCCACGCTGCCGCCGCCGTTCACGGACTCACCGTCGGGCACGCGCTCGTCCAGCAGGCCCTGACGTTCCTCTTCCTCGCGGACGTACTCCTGCGGGTCCTTGTCCACCGGCGGGACCCCCGCGTAGTGCCTGGCCTCGTAGGCGGCGAACCTGACGGCCAGGTCGTGGCGCAGCTGCAGGCTGGCCAGACGGCGGAAGTCGGTCAGGCCCTCGCGCTCCTCCTCGGCCATGTGATCACCGTTGGCCACGTTGGCCGCGGCGACGGACGCGTACCATTCGTCGCTTCCGACCGGAAGGTCGGACGCGGCTCGGGCGGCGTCCCGGATGTCGTTGTGGTCCCCGATCGCGTCGAGAGTCTCATCTTCGGCGGTCCCGGCGCGGCGCGCCTGCACACCCACCCCCAGCAGCGCCGGGTAGAAGATCTGCTCCTCCGCCTCGGCGTGCAGATCGAGGAAAGCGGCCAGCCGGCCCCAGATCGCGCCCAGGGTCTCGGTGTCGGAGCGGTCGACCTGCTCCAGCATCGCGAAGAGCCGGCGCTGCTCGTGATGGTCGTCGAGGATCAGCTGAGTGATGTCCACCGGATGCTCTCCTTCCGTGCGCCGCGATTCCTTCTCACCCTGGGGACCGGCTCCGGCCCGCCGGGCCCCGCAGCCTGGTCAGCAGCCGCACGTGGGTCCCGGTCCTGTCGGCCGCCACCTCGAGGCATCGCAGGCCT
>CAWAJB010000043.1:0-17257 GCA_963782185.1 uncultured Actinomycetes bacterium | reverse complement strand
GGTGGCTGGCCCAGCGGCAGCGGGCCGGGACCGTGGTCCGCACCGTGGGCCAGGTGACCGGCGCCCCGGCCCGCGCAACGCCGCGCGTCGCGCCGGCCAGGCCGCACGGGATCGTCAACCCGTCACTGGAGTCGGTCGCCTCCTCCGGTGCGGTGAGCGCCTCCCTGGAGACGACGTCCACAGCCCCGGCCAGTACCCCGCGATGCTGGATGGAGGGTGGCTACGGGCGCAACACCGCCCGATGGCAGCGCACTAACGACAGCCACGGGGGCCGCTGGGCGGACCGGCTGACCGTCACCGGCTACCACAGCGGGGACGCCAAGCTGCTGCCCCAGTTCGACCTGGGCCAGTGCTCGCTGCCGGTCCGGCCAGGCCGGTCATACACCCTGGGGAGCTGGTATCAGTTGACGGCCCGGGTCCAGTACTCGGTCTACTACCGGACCTGGTCGGGGCGCTGGGTGTACTGGACGTCGAGCCCGTACTTCCCGGCCAGCCCAGGCTGGACCCGGGCCCGCTGGCCGACGCCGCCCGTGCCGGCGGGTGCCAGCGGGCTCAGCTTCGGCCTGACTCTGTTCTCCGGGGGCACACTGACCACTGATTCCTACAGCTTCACCGCGACCCCGGCCGACCTGACCCGGCAGATCGTGGACTGGGTCCTGCTCGCGATCCTCGCCGCGGCCGGCCTGGCCGTCGCGGCGCGGGTGGGCCGGCGCCGCTGGCGGCACGCTAAACCGGCACCGGCTGGGCGGAAGCGGGTCACCTCATCGTCGAGCAGGCGGTAGCGGACGGCGTAGGAGGCTGCCTCCAGCCGGGAGTGCACGCCGAGCTTGGTCATCAGCGACTGGACATGGCTGCGCACCGTGGCCTGCGAGACCCCCAGCTTGGTCGCGATCCCGGCCGTGTCCAGGCCCTCCACCAGCAGCCCGAGGCATTCCCGCTCGCGGGCGGTGAGGAACGCGGCCAGCCGGTGCGCATCGTCCTGCATGCCCGGCAGCCGGGCCGGGCCAGGCTTCGGCACGTCGACCACCACCTCGCCGCGCTGCACCCGGTCGATGGCCCGGATGAGCGCGGACACCCCGCGGGTCTTGTGCAGGTACCCGGACGCGCCGGCGTGCAGGGCCTGGCGGATGCCCTCGGTGTCCGGGTCGGCGCTGAGCACCAGTACCTTGGTCCGGCTGCTCGCGGCGAGTATCGCGCTGATGGCCATGATCCCGTCGTCGCCGGCGAAGTGGCGGTCGATCAGGCACACGTCCGGCTGGGTCCGGCGCACGGTCTCGATGGTGTCCGTCACGCTGCCGGCCGCGGTGACCCGGTAGCCGCGCTGCAGCAAGACGGCGGACATCGCGTCCAGGAAGACACTGTGGTCGTCCCCGATCACGAGCCCGGTCACGGGACCGCCTGGCCCTTCCCGCCGGGAGCCCGGACGGCCGGAGGGGGCAGCACCGGCACCACGACCCGGACATGGGCGCCGCCCGGTTCGGGCGCCCGGATCTCCAGTTCGCCGCCGCACGACTCGAGCAGCGTGGTCACGACGCCGAGCCCCAGTGAAGCCACCCCGGGCGGTCCCTGGCCGAAGCCCGGGCCGTCGTCGATCACGTCGACCGCAGCCCGGTCACCCGCGGCCGAGACCGTCACCCCGACCCGGCCGTACGGCCCGGCGGCCCGGGCCGCGTTGTCCACCACGTTGGTCAGCACCCGCCACAGCAGGGCCGGGCTGGCCTCGACGGTCACCTCTGGCCCGGGCTCCAGGACCACCGAGGTCTCGTGCGCGATCCGGGCCAGCTGGGTCACCTGGCCGGCCAGTGAGCGCAACTCGACCTCGGCCACGGCCGGCACCCCGGCGCCGCCCGGGATCTCCTGGGCGATGATGTCGAGCAGCCGGGACATCTCCAGCGAAAGCAACTCGAGCCGGGAGCCCGCGTTCCCGGGCAGGTCCACATCCCCGCGCACGGCCTCGACCAGGTATGACAGCGTGGTCATCTGGTGGCCAAGATCATGCATCAGGCCCCGCACGGCCAGCGGTTCCTCAACGTCTGACCGCCTGCGCCCCCGGCCCCGTCGCCGGTCAAACGACGGATCCACTTGTTCCCCCCGACTATTTAGTTTCCCCCGGCGCTCCCCGCACCCCCCGGGTGGCAGAGCCAGGTTCGTAAACCCGCGTCCCCTCATCTCCTGCACGTCACCGTCCGGCACGGGCTAGTTACCGGATGAGGCATTACGGACAGTTAACCATGCCGTGGCTAGGCTGCGGCACCCCCGGAGGAGTACGCCGCCGTGAGCGCCTGGCGCAGCGCCTGCTCGCCGAACCGCTGGCCGAGCCGGGCCCGGGCCGCCGCGGCCATCCGTGCCGCGGCGTCGGGCGAATCCAGGAGGTAGCGGACAGCGTCCGCCATCAGGGCGGGGCGGCCCGGCGGGACGAGCAGGCCGGTCTCGCCCGGCACGACCACGTCGCCGACCGCGTTCACCGCCGTAGCCACGACCGGGATGCCGCAAACCATGGCCTCGACCACGGCCGTGGGCAGCCCCTCGTAGCGGCTGGGCAGCGCAAACACGTCGAAGGCAGGCAGCAGTTCCGGGACGTTGCCACGCTGGCCCGCCAGCACCACCCGGACGCCGGGCGTCTTTCGGGCCTGCGCGGCGACCCGCCCGGCCAGCTCCCCGTCACCGACCCAGACCCCGGTCACGTCCGGCCGGCCCAGTGCCTGTAGGGCGCCCAGGAAGTCCTCGGGCGCCTTCTGGTAAGTCAGCCGCCCGACCGCGCCGACCACGGTCGCGTCACCGGGCAGGCCGAGTGCTGCCCGGGCCCGGGCCCGGGCAGTGAGGTTCACGGCAGTGTCGTTCACGGGACTGCCGTTCACCGGACTGCCGTTTGCGGGACTGCCGTTTGCGGGACCGCCGTTTGCGGGACCGCCGTTTGCGGGACCGCCGTTTGCGGCACCCGGGGCCGGGGCGGGACCGTCGGCGACCACCCCGATGGTCCGGATCCGCTCGGGGGAGATCAGCCGGCGGCGGACCGCCTCGACCGCCACCCCGGTACCAACGCAGAGAGCCAGGTCGGTGATGCGGCCCAGGCTCCGCTCGATCTGCACGTACGCCTGCCGCCGCGGGGCCGCCTGGAACTCGTGGAACGGGAAGCCGTGGTAGGTGTGCACCAGCCACGGCACCCCGGCGCGGTGCGCGGCCAGGCGCCCGAGCACCCCCGCCTTGGCGGTGTGGGTGTGCACGATGTCGAAAGGCCGGCGGTCCAGCAGGTCCCGCAGCCGCGCCAGGGCCCGCAGGTCGCTGCGCGGCGCGATCGGGGCCCGCAGCGCGGGCTCGGTGATGACCTCCAGGCCGGCCGCGGCGGCCTGCTCCAGCAGGACCGGGTCCCCGCTCCCGGTGATGAGCGTCATCTCGAAGCGGTCCGGGTCCATGGCCAGCGCCCCGCGCAGCGCATGCTGCCCGGCGCCGCCCTCGAGCCGGGTGATGATCGTGGCCACCTTCCTGGCCCTCACGGGCTTCGCGGGCGGCGCGGGCTTCCCGGCCAGCTCGGGGACCAGGACGCTCATCCGTCGGTCCGTTCCGGGGCCCGCAGGCCGGCGGCCCGGGCCACCCGGACTGCCTCCAGGCGGCTGTGCACGTCGAGCTTGGCGAAGATGTTCCGGGTGTGCGTCCGCACCGTGTCCGTGGAAATCAGCAGGTCCTGGGCGATCTGACGGCCGCGTTTGCCGTCCATCATGCTGAGCAGGACATCCCGCTCCCGCGGGCTGAGCATGTCCAGCACGTCCTCGTGCTCGCGGGCCCGGCCGATGTCGGCGCGCAGCTCAGCGAGGATCGCGCCGAGCATGTCCGGCGGGAACCAGGAAAAGCCCTGGCACACGCCGCGGATCACGGTTTCCAGTTCGGCGGCGCCCTGCTCCTTGGCCACCCAGGCCGAGACCCCGGCCCGGGCCGCCTCCACGCCGTGCGAGATGTCGTGGTCCGCGCTCAGCACCACGACCTTGGCCTCCGGCCGGGCCGCCAGCAGACCCGCCAGCACCCCTCCCACCGCCGGGCCGAGCGGCTCGACCTCGATCGTGATCACGTCGGGCCGCAGTCCTCGGACGATCTCGAGCAGGTTGGGGTCAGCGGTGGTGCACCGTCCGGCCACCCACAGGTCCATGGCCGCAGACAACCGGGAGGCGAGCGCCTCGGTAACCATCAGATGGTCGTCTACCAGCAGTATCCGCACTGGGTCCATCAGCTCACTGTGCACTGTCGCGACTGGCCTTTCCTCACCGAGATACATGATGCGCCTCCGCCACCCGCGCCCGGGAGTTCAGTGTGCTTGCGGGCACCGTGCCCGCCAGCCTCGTGTCCGCCGGCACTGTGTCCGCCGGCACTGTGTCCGCCGGCACCGTGTCCGGATCGGGCCCCCGGGACGCGGCCTCCGCCTTTCCGGGGCCGGCCGCCGGCACGACCGCGCGCCGGGCGGGGCTCTTCCACCGGCCGCTGGACCGGGACAGCCAGGCGGCCGGGATCGCGTACAGGCCGATGCAGGCGTCGAGCATCCGCAGGAACGGGAAGAACACGCCCAGCAGCAGCAGCCGCGGCTGGCGTTCGAGGATGGCGACCGCGCAGGTGAGCAGGTAGTCGGGCAGCACCACGCCGAACAGCACGGCGGTCAGCGTCACGTGCGCGGCGACGAGCGTGTGCAGCTCGCCGAAGCCTGGCCACGACAGCGCATCACCGGCCAGGTCCGGCACGGCCAGCACGATCAGGGCCAGCGGCAGCAGGAAAAACAGCAGGCTCGAGGTGATGAGCTCGATCAGCAGCAGGGTGAGCATGGCCGTGAACAGGTTGGCTCGCGGCGGGTGCCGGCGCACGGTCTGCCACAGCCCGACCGCCCACCGCTTGGTCTGCCGCACGTAGTCACGCAGGTTGTCCGGATCCTGGGTGACCGCTACCGCCCGGAGCGTGAACCCCACCTTGCCCAGCCCCTTCTGGTACACCTCGAACGTCATGTTGAAGTCCTCGATGACCAGGCCGGGCGGGTTCATCTCCATCTGGGGCAGGACGTCGGTCCGGTACAGGCTGGCGAAGCCGGGCACGATCGGCGTGGCGTTGGAACGCAGCCAGGTCTGGCCGAACTTCAGCACCCGCTGGCCCACCGCGTAGATCCGGGTGCGGTGACCGACCAGCACCTTGCCGCCGAACGTCATCCGCCGGTCGCGGGCGGTCCGCACGCAGCCGGCCACCGCGACCACCTGCGGGTGGTCGAACATGGGCAGCGCGGCCGTGAAGTAGCCGGGCTCGACCCGGGTATCGGCGTCGAGCAGCATCACCACCGGGAACCGCCGGATCAGGCCGAAGCGGCCGATGGCCTCCTCGAGCGCCCCGGCCTTGCCCACGTTCTCCTCGGTCTCGATCACCCGGGCTCCGGCCCGCCGGGCGATCTCGACCGTGGTGTCGGTGGAGCCGTCCGAGACCACATGGACGTTGCCCGGGGGCACCAGGGCCATGATCGACCTCAGGCTCTCCTCGATGACCAGGGCCTCGTTGTGGGCGGGGATGAGCACGGCCACGTCCGCGGCGGTCAGCGGACGGGGGCGGCCGGGCTGCGCCCCATCGGCCGTGACGGCCATCAGCGTTTCCCCGTTCTCCCCGTTGGCCGGGCCCGCGCCGGCCAGTCCCCTGGCCGCCAGGCCGGTGCTAGCCAGGCCGGTGATCGGCAGGCCCGTAGCAGGCAGGCTCGTGCTGGCCAGGCCGGTAGCCCTGGCCTGCCCGCGCCGCCGGCGGGCGGCCACGGACTCGCCCAGCCGGATCAGGCCCACTGATCCCCAGAGGGCGAAGTTGGCGCCCAGCACGAACACCGCCAGCACCCACCAGGGCATCATGGCACCGCCTTGGCCGTGCTGAGCGCGTGCGGACCGGATGTCGGCAGCACATGGCCGAGTGCGGACCAGGTGCCCGCGTCCTCATATCCGTACATCCACAGATATATGCCGCCGATCTGGGCACCCTGCGCTGCGTCGAACTTGGCCCGGGAGCTCGCGGCGTTCTCGAACCACACGGTGTGCTCGCGGCCGGATGCGTCCCGGTAGCGGAACCATGGGGTCTGGCTCGCCTGGTCGTAGTGCGCCGTGGCGTGGTACTGCCGGGACAGGCGCAGCGCCTGGAGCCAGCTGATCCCGCTGCCGTGATGACCGACCCAGTCGTAGCCGTAGAGCGGCACGCCGAGGATGATCTTGCTGGCCGGGATCTGCGTCCTGGCGTAGCGCAGCACCGCGCGGACCCAGCTGATCGGGGCCACCGGCCCGGGCGGGGAGCTGTCCCAGTGGTAGTCGTAGGCCATCAGCCGCACCTGGTCGGCGGCCCGGCCGATGGCCGCGTAGTTCTGGGCCAGGTTGCGCGGGTCGGTGCCGGCGTTGGTGGTCTTGGCGAACACCGCGACCGACAGCACCTTGCCCCGGGCGTGCAGGGCCCCGGCCAGCCGGGTGACGAACGTGGTGAACGCCTGCCGGTCACCGGCGTGCAGGTTCTCGTAGTCCAGGTCGATCCCCGCATAGTGCTCGCGCTCGGTGAGCGCCACGATGCTGGCCACCTGGGCGGCCATCAGCCGCGGCGAGTGCAGCATCCGGCCCACGGGGGCGTAGGACCACTTCCCGCCGGTGATGTTCGCGATGCTCGGCACGATCAGCTTGCCCGCCGCCCGCAGCCGCGTGATCTCCGCCGCCACCGCCGCGGCCTGGCCGGGTGGGTACTGCGTGCCGATCTGCCCCGAGCTGCTCAGCCCGTACATCCACGGCGACACCTCGGTCACGTTCTCCCGGTGGCCGAGCACGACCGTGGTGCCGTGGCTGATGTTCCAGTAGGGCATGGACGCCACGACCAGCGTGTGCCGCGGCGCGCTGCCCTGCAAATTCACCATCGTCAGTCCCACCAGGACGGCCCCGGCCAGGACAACGACCAGCCAGGGGGCACCGGCGAAGCGGTGCCGCGGCCGCTTCGGGGCGGTCCCCGGTGCCCGGCCGCCGTTGGATGCCGCCGTCGTTGTCTGCGCCCCCGTGTTCTGGGCCGTCCTTGTTCTCACCAGGCTCTCAGCTCTCAGCTCTCAGCTCGCTGCGGCTGCCGTGGCCCGTCCGGCCAGCTGGTCGCCGATCACGGCCTCGATGATGTCGTCCAGGCTCCGGGTGGCCCGGAACCCGACCAGGTCGGCGGCCAGGGTGCAGTCCGGCACGCGGCGCTGCATGTCCTCGTAACCAGAGCCGTACGCCTCCAGGTAAGAGGTCCGCTCGATCCCGGCGCCGGACCCGGTCGCGGCGATCACCCGCTCGGCCAGGCCCTCGATCGTGACCTGCTCGGTGCTGCCCAGGTTCACCGCCCGGCCGCGGGCCCGGTCCGAGGCGATCAGCCGGGTCAGCGCGGGCACCACGTCGTGCACGTGGCAGAAGCAGCGCACTTGCCGGCCCGTGCCGAACACGGTGAGCGGCTCGCCGGCCAGGCCCTGCCGGACGAAGCGCGGGATGACCATCCCGTACCGGCCGGTCTGCCGCGGCCCCACGGTATTGAAGAACCGCGCGATCACCGCGCTCAGGCCGAGCTCACGGACGTAGGCCTCGACCAGGCTCTCGTCGATCGCCTTGGCCTCGGAGTAGCTCCACCGCGACTTCAGCGGCGAGCCGACCACCCGGTCGTCGTCCTCGCGCAGCCCGATCTTGGTGTTCTTGCCGTAGATCTCGCTGGTGGACGCGACCAGCAGCCGGGAGCCGCTGCGGTGCGCGGCTTCGACCACGTTCTCGGTGCCGCGGATGTTGGTGCGCAGGCTGTCCAGCGTGCGGTCGCGGATCACGAACGCCCCGACCGCGGCGGCCAGGTGAAACACCCAGTCCGCCCCGGCGCTCAGCCCCGACACCGTCCCGGCGTCCAGGATCGACCCCTGGACCAGGCGGAACGACGGATGGCCGGTAGCCGTCCGGAGGTTCTCCAGCCGCCCGGTGCTCAGGTCGTCCAGCCCGGTCACCTGATGGCCGGCGGCCAGCAGTTCCCCAGTCAGGTGCGAGCCGATGAACCCGGCCGCGCCTGTGACAAAAACCCTCATCGTGTGCTCCCCGTGCTCGTCCTCGGCCGCCAGATCGTCCTCAGCCGCCGGCGGCTGGCCAGTTGCTCGTACAGGTCATCGATCCGCGCGGTGACCGCCTCCACGCTGTACTCCTTCTCCACGGCGGGCTCGGCCGTCCGGGGCCGCTGCCCCGCCGCCACCTCGTCCGCCATGGCCGCCCGCATGCCCGCCACGGCCGACGGGACCTGCCGGGCCCGCCCGGCGTCCAGGCCGTCGAGCGCCGGGCAGGTGGTGTAGAGCACGGGGGCGCCGTTGGCCAGCGCCTCCAGCACGGACAGGCCGAACGTCTCCTGCTTCGAGGACGCCACGAACAGGTCCATCGCGGACAGCATCGCGGACACGTCGTGCCGCTCACCCGCGAAGATCACGTGGTCGGCCACGCCGCTGTCGCGGGCGACCTGCTCCAGGTGCTCCTGCTCGTCGCCCTTGCCGACGATCAGCAGCTTGACCCGGTCCGACAGCAGCGCCGAGGCCGCCTCGATGACCAGGTCGAACTGCTTGTTCGGGTCGAGCCGCCCCAGGACGCCGATCAGGTAGGCGTCCGGGCCGACCCCGAACCCGGCGCGGATCCGCTGCCGGGCCGTGTCGTCGAACGCCACCCGCTGCAGGTCCACGCCGTTCGGGATGACGGTCACCCGCTTCGGGCGCACCCCCCAGTTCTCCAGCCGCTCCCGGACCGTGCCGGAGACCGCGATGGTCTTGTCCGAGAGCATCTCGGTGGCCAGGTACAGGGCCCGGACGCCCCGGGTCATCTCGCGGCGCTCCAGGTGCGTCTCGCCGATCGAGTGCTCGGTGCTGAGCACCACCGGCGTGCCGGCCAGCCAGGCCGCGGACCGGCCGTACACCTGCGAGCGGTACAGGTGCGCGTGCACCACGTCGTAGCCGCCGCGGCGGATCAGCTGGCGCAGCCGGAGCAGCGCGGACACCTCGGTGTTCCGGGTCATCCCCACGTCGCGGACCCGGCCGCCGTCGGAGCGGATCATGTCCGCGACCGGCCCCGGGTTGTAGAGCGTGACGACCTCGCTGTCGTGCCGGGTGTGCTGCAGGATCGAGCGGAGCTGGAGTTCGGCGCCGCCGACTCCCAGGCCGGTGATCACGTGCAGAACCTTCATCTCATTTCCCTCCTGGGCGTCCTGCGGGCAAGCGACGTCCGGCTTCGGTGGCGATGCTGGTCACGGTGCGGGCCAGGACGGCCAGGTCGAGCCAGAACGACCAGTGCTCGATGTAGTAGTTGTCGAACCGGGCCCGGTCGGTGATCGAGGTGTCCCCGTTCAGCCCGTGCACCTGGGCCCAGCCGGTCAGGCCGGCGGGCATCCGCTGGCGCCCGGTGTAGCCGGGCACCTCCTGGCTGAACTGCCGGACGAAGTGCGGCCGCTCCGGCCGCGGCCCGACCAGGGACATGTCCCCGCGCAGCACGCTGACCAGCTGCGGCAGCTCGTCGATGTGGGTGACCCGCAGGAACCGCGCGAGCGCACCGCACTGCCCGGCGGGCACCGACCAGGACGTGTCCGGGTCGCCGTGCCGCCCGAGCGTGCGCAGCTTGACGATCTCGGCGAGATCCCCCTGGCCGACGACGCGCACCTGCCGGAACAGCGCCGGGCGGCGCAGCGTCAGCCGGACGGCCAGGCCGGCCACCAGCACCAGCGGGGCCGTCACGATCAGCAGCACGCCGGCGGCCAGCAGGTCGAACGAGCGCTTCACGGCCCGGCCGAGCGGCGCCTGCGCCGCCCACGCCGGTCGGCGCAGCGGGACCAGCGGGACGCCCCACACCTCGTCCAGGCGGCCAGCGGGCAGGGCGGCGGTGAGCCCGGGCGTCCGGGGCGCCACGCAGACGTCGGCGCCGGGCACGCGGGCCAACCCGCCACCGGAGTCCTCTGGCGCGCACACGATCACCCGGGTTATCCGGGCACCGGGCCCAGCCGGGCTGCCCGGGATGCCCACGGCGCGCAATCCCAGCTCAGGGTGCTCATCCAGGAGCCTGGCCAGCTCCAGGGCCTGCGGGCCGTCGCCGGTCACCAGGGCCTGCTCGGCCAGGCGGCCACGCCGGTGCGCCGCGCGCAGCCCGGCCGACACCGCGACCCGCGCCACGATGAGCAGCGTCCCGGCCGTGACCGCGAGCCGGAAGGCCTGCCCGGCGGTCAGCCAGGGCAGCAGCGCCACGGCTGGCAGGGCGGCCGCGGCTATGATGCGCCCGGCCTGGTCCGCGACCCGCAGGCAGATCCGCAGCCGGTGCAGGTCGCCGACGGACAGCGCCACGAAGACCAGCGCCGCGTAGGCCCAGGCCGCCGCAGGGAATCCCGTGGTCATGGCCGCGCAGGCGAGGACGGCCCCGAGGGCCGCGAGGTCGGCCAGCGGCATGGCCACGGCCGCCGCGATCCCCCCCGGGGTGATCCGGCGCGCGGCGGTCACCTCCCCCGGGGGTGACAGGGCCGGCCGGACGCGGCCCGGCCCCGCTACCCGGGGCACATGTTCGGTAACACTCACCGTGCTGACCCCACGGCCACGGCGGCCCGGCGGGTGGCCGAGCCGGCCAGCCGCCGGCCCACGGTCCGCGCCGCGTGGCCCGCGCCGTACACGAAGCGCATGACCGGGCCGAACGTGGGGGCCACTCCCGGGCCGACCACGTAGAGCCCGGGGGCGCTGGTCTGGTAATCGCGATTCACCACAGGGGTGCTGGCCACGGTCCGCAGCCGGGATCGCAGGCCCTCGTCCAGGAACGTCAGGCGGCCCAGGTCCGGCCGGTACCCGGTGGCCGCGATGACGTGGCCGGCGGCCACCTCCGTGCGACCACCCGAGTCGCGGACCAGGCCGAGCCGGACCCCCTCGGGCCCGGACGCCGCCCAGTCCAGCGCGTGGCCGGTGAGGACACCGAACTCGCCCTCGACCCGGCCGCGCAGCCAGCTGGCCCCGGCGGGCCCGAGCTTGGTCCGGGCCCGGTACACCCGGCTGGCCTCGGGCAGGTGCCGGAACGCGCCCGGCTGGGTGGAGTAGAACCAGGTGCCCCAGCCCGATCCCAGGCCAGCCTCGGGCTCGCGGAGCCGCTGCAGGAGCGGCCGGTCCGGGGACAGCGGTGCGCCGTTCCAGGCCACAGTCTGCTCGCGCATCACGATCTGGACCTGGGCCCCCTGCTCGTGCAGCAGCGCCGCGGACTCAAGCGCGGACTGCCCGGCCCCGACCACGATGACCCGCTGGCCGGCGAAGGCCGCCAGGTCGGTGTGAGCCGAGCTGTGCGTGCAGTCCGTGGCGGGCAGCCCGGCCAGTTCGCCCGGCACGTACGCGAAGTGCTCCACCCCGACGGCCACGACCACCTGGCGGGCCCGGAGGGTCTCCCCGTCCCCGAGCGTGAGCTGGTAGCCGTTCCCGGCCGGTGACACCCCGGTCACCAGGACTTCCTCGACGTCCAGGTCGGCGGCCGACTGGAACCACTCGCCGTAGGCGACGAACGTGTCCAGCGGCACCGGCAGGCCGTAGTCCGCGTAGGGCCGCCCGGTCGCCCGGCAGAACGCGGCCAGCGTGAACTGGCCGGCCGGATCGGACAGGTTGGACGCGAACCCCTGGGACTTCAGGAACATGCCGCGGGGCATGCACGCCCGCCACAGGTGCATCGGCAGGCCGAAGTGGCGGACGCTCAGCCCGGACCGGCGCAGGTGCGCCGCGACCGACAGCCCGTACGGGCCCGCCCCCACGATGGCCACATCGGTGGTGCCGTTCATGCTGTCTCCCCCAGTGCGTTGAAATCCGGTGCGTTGAAATCCGGTGCGTTGAAATCCGGTGTGCTGAAATCCGGTGCGTTGAGATTCCTGAACTCGCGGCTCTCCCCCATGGCCCGCGGCCCGGGACGGTAACGGGGCCCGTCCGCGGCGCCCAGCAGCACGGACGGACCCCGGGTCTGCCTGCCGCCGGCGCCGCGGCTGACCGCGCGCCAGGCCATCCGCGCGCACATCAGGCCGAACGGCCGGAGGTCGTCGCGGGCCAGCCAGGCGGCCTCGTCCACCCGGCGCAGCGACGCCGCCCAGGACCGCAGCCCGAGCTCGCCCCGGCGCCAGTAGCCGGCCGCGCCGAGCGGGTCGTAGTTCTCGACCAGGAACCGCCGGTCCCGGGTCATCTCCCCGGCCGCGGCCGGCTGGCCGGTCAGGTCGAGGTACGCGGCGCGGGCGACGTTGACCCCGCGGCCCGTGGTGAACAGGCGGAACTGGGCGCCGAGCCGCGGGTTGAAGTCGAGCACCTTGTACTGGGCGTCCCGCGGGTCGAAGCGCAGGTCGAGGTTGACGATCCCGCGGAAGCCGATCGCGGCCGCCATCTCGGTGACCTGTCCGGCCACCCGGCTGTTCGGCACCGACCGGCCCAGGGTGGTCAGCCCCGCGTGGGCCGGGTAGGAGCGGTCCTTGACCCCGGTGAACGCCGGGGCGCACTGGCCGCCCGAGTCGATGTAGCCGTGGAAGAACCAGTCCTGGCCGGGAGCCGGCGGGATGTACTCCTGGAGCATGAGCCCCGTGCCTGTCTCGTCAGCACGGGCACATATCTCCCGCAGTTGCGGCAGGGTCTGGATGATCGTGGTGCTCCGCAGCTGCTGGCCCGCGTGGGCCGCCCCCCGCCACGGCGTGGTCAGCTTCGCGACCAGCGGGAACCCGGCCTGCCCGGCGAACTCCGCGGCCTCCCCCGGTGACCAGGCCAGCATGGCCCGCGGGGTGGGCACCCCGAGGTCGCGGCAGAGCTGGAACATCGAGTACTTGCCGGCCAGCCTGCGGGGCAGGTCCGCCGGGGGCCGCGGGAACGCGAACGCGTCCCGCAGCGCGTCCCCGTGCTCGGCCAGGAAGATCGCGCCCGCGTCGTCCGTCACGTAGAGCACCGCCCGGCGGCCGATCCGGCTGGCCAGGCTGAGCAGCCCCGATACGGTCCGTTGCGGATCATCTGGACGTGGCTGCCAGAAGAAGCGGCCGGACAAGTAGCGGGAACTCGCGGCGGGAGCCCAGGGCCCCTCGTGCACGCCGTACACCGGCACGCCCAGCCGCCCCAGGCTGCGGATCACGCCCAGGCTGCCGTGGTGCAGCATGTTCTGGTCGAACTTGAGCACCACCGCCGGGGTACTCCAGTCCGCCGCCCGCAGGTCGGTGATCATGGCGTGGTCCTCACACCACCACGCGGTGCGCCGCGCCGGAGAACTGGTAGGTGGCGTCGAGGACAACCGGGACTTCGTGGGCCCAGGCGTAATCCAGCCCGGGGTGCAGCGTGTGCACCACGGCCAGGTCGAAGTCCGGCCCCTGCGGGGCCGCCACGCTGCGCAGCTGGCCGCCACCCGGCAGGTCGAGCACCGGGATCAGCGGGTCGTAGTAGGAGACCTCGGCGCCCTCCCGGATCAGCCCCTCGATGATGGGCAGGGCCGGGGACTCGCGCAGGTCCCGCACGCCCGCCTTGTAGCTGACCCCGATCACGACGACGCGCGCGCCGGGCAGCGGGCGGCCCCCGGCCGCGATCACCTGGCCCGCCCGCTCGACCACCCGTTCCGGGCGCGCCGCGATCGACTTCATGGCCTGCTCGATCAGCGGCGAGGCGTGGTCGCGCGCGTTCAGCTGCCAGAGCAGGTAATGCGGGTCGCACGGAATGCAGTGACCCCCCACGCCCGGCCCGGGGAACACGCCCAGGAACCCGTACGGCTTGGTGCCCGCGGCCAGCGTGACCTCGATCGGGTCCAGGCCCAGCGTGCCGCACGCGTCGGCGAACTCGTTGGCCAGGGCCAGGGACACGGCGCGGAAGATGTTCTCGTAGAGCTTGGTGGCCTCGGCGGCGTCGGTCGAGCTGACCAGGTACACCGAGTCGGTGAGCCGGCCGATGATCTGCGCGGCCCGCATGGTGCAATCCTCGGTGGCCCCGCCGACCACCCGCGGGGTCTCGCTCTGCAGGTGCGTCGGGTTGCCCGGGTCGATCCGCTCCGGGCTGAACGCCACGTTGATATCGGTGCCGGCCACCAGCCCCCGCTGCCGCAGCGGCTCGGTGAGCAGGTCACGGGTGGTGCCGGCGTAGCTGGTCGAGGTCAGGATGATGATCTGCCCCGGTACCGCGTGCCGGACCACGGTGGCGCAGGCGGACTTCAGCGCGCTCAGGTCCGGGGCCATGGCGGCGTCCACCGGGGTCGGCACGCAGATGATGACCGCCTCGGCGGCCGCGGCCGCGGCCGAGTCGGTGGTGAGCTCGAGAATCCCGTCGGCCAGGGCCGCGGCGAGGCGATCCTGGTCCGCGTCGGTCAGATCGGCCTGCCGGGAGGCGATGTCCCGCAGCCGCCGCTCGCTGACGTCGATCCCGATGATCCGCGGGCTCTTGCCGTGCAACTCCACGGCCGTCGGCAGCCCGACGTACCCCAGGCCGACAATGGCGACCGATCCCGTGGTGATCGCGGATCGCGCCGATTCGAAGGTCACCAGCTTGGTGTGCAGCTGGCTCTCCCGTCCATCGACCGCGAGCGAAAGGTGATGCTCGGTCACTGTCCCCCCAGGGTAATTCGCCGTGTGATGCTCCGACTCTGGCACCGGCCTAACCCCTGTGGGTCACCCAAGAGAGGTAGGCAGACTACGCTGAGTGAGGGAAATTCAGGCGGCGCGGGCTGCCCGGGCTAGCGCCGGCGCCAGCCGGGACTGCCGGGTCAGCCGGTGCCGGGTCGTCTTGGCCCACAGGCGCGGCGCGGTGTCCGCCTCGCCGATGTAGGTCCGCGGCAGCGCGTGCCGGCCTGTGCAGGCGGACGGCCAGATGGCGCAGCCGTAGTCGTAGCCGGTGTCCCGGACCTGGGCCACCGCGCCGGCGTCGAGGTCGCCGTAGGGATAGCAGAACCCGCCGACCGGCTTGCCGGTGATCTCCTGAAGGATGCGGCGGCTGCCGCCGACCTCGTCGGCCAGCGCGTTCCCGGCGGCGGGCAGCCGGACATGGCGCAGCCCGTGCGAGCCGATCTCGATACCGGCCTGGGCCAGCGCCCACACCTCGGGCGCGTCCATCAGCCGCTTGCGCGGCCCTTCCGGGTCCCACCCGTTGTCGCCGCCGAGCCGGCCGGCGATGACGAACACGGTCGCGCCGAAGCCATGCTGGCGCAGCACCGGCAGCGCGTGCCGGGCGAAATCGGCGTACCCGTCGTCGAATGTCAGCCCGACCAGGCCTTTGCCGCCCCCCGCCGCGCGCGCGGCGAGCAGGTCCCGGATGGACACCCCGCGCAGCCCGCGCCGGTGCAGCCAGTGCATCTGCTGCGCGAACCGCGGCGGGCTCACCGTCACCAGGTACGGGTCAGCCTCGTACGGCTCGATCGAGTGATACATGAGCACCAGCGGCATGCCCGGTACGCTCGCTGTCTCGCTGCCCCGGGTCAGGCCGTCGTTGATCACCTGCGTCATCGTTACCCCCCATAGCCCCCACCTGGGGCCGCCCGCAGGTCAGGCAGCCCCGTGCTCTGGCAGGTTATGGGCTGGGAATACGAGGTAGCTCCTTTCTTCGGCTGGTTTTCCGTACCCCATCTGGGGGGTGGCAAGCATTAATCCCGGCCAGGCCGTTGCGGTTAATCCATCTGGCCTACCGGGGCCGGCCGTGGGAGATCCGCGGGGCGCCGCCCGGCTGCCAGCCTCCTGCCCCCGGCCGGTTACCGGCGAGGACCTGGGCCGCATTTTCAAACGGTCCCGGGAACTGTGGTGACCCGCGTGAATGGCTTACGTGGAGACCACGGTCACGACGGTGCGGCCGATCTTGATCTTGTCGCCCTTCTTCAGCCGCTGGGAGGCATGGATCTGGCGCCCGTTGAGCCAGGTCCCGTTCTTCGATCCGAGGTCTTCGACGTACCAGAGGCCATGGGCCGTGCTGAAGCGGGCGTGCTGGCCGGAGGCGAAGTCGTCCCTGATGACGAGCAGGCCCTGCCGCCCGGCCACGAAGTCGCCGTAGAACACGAGGCGCTCGCCCGCGGCCTGGATGACCAGAGACTGAGCGGGAGTCGCCTCGCCGACCGTCTCGCCGCCCTGGCCGGCGACCGCGGACATGGCGGCTCTCCACGCCTGGCGGTCGGGCTCCGGGATGTCCTCCCAGGATGGAAGAGGCTGCGGGTGGGCCGCACGGTGAGCTTCGTAGGCGGTCCGGGCGGGGGGTTCGGGGCCGGTGGTGGTCACACATCGATACTAGAAAGAACCGGCGGTCAGGACAGCCGCCCGGCCGCTATTCGTCGGCCACGATCGATCCCACCCGGGTGGCCAGGCCGGGATCGCGCGAATTGAGGATGTAGGCGTAGATGGCGGCCACCGCGACGACGATGAGGGCCGCGTACGGGAACCAGTCGTACGGGGTGGGCTGGCCCGGCTTGGCCAGGTAGTACAGCGGCACGATGATGGCGATCGCGCCGAGGAACGGCAGCACACCGTGCTTGATCAGGGACGCGACCGAGACGACGACGAGCACCAGCATCTCGAACGCGAAGAAGAACCCGGCGATCTTGGTGGACAGCCCCACGCCGCGGATCATCATCAGCACGGCGAAGGCGGTCAGTATCACGGTGAGGTAGCCCCACGGGATGTCCACGTGCGCGTAACGCTGCAGCGTGATGGACAGGAACCCGCCGGAGATCGCGATGACCGAGGCCATCGCGATGATGTAGCCGACCCCGCAGAGTAAGGCGGTGGTGACCGCGCTGGTCCCGCCGAAGGTCTTGCCGACGAACGTGATGAAGGCCCCCGGTGGACGGCTGGGCCCGGGAGAACTGGGCCAGCGTGTTGCCGAGCAGGGCGATCGCGATGCCGGCCGCCACGATGGTCAGCGGCGAGGCGACCCCGGCCGTGATGGCCAGGAACCCGAACCCGAAGTAGAAGCTCATCGCCGGGCCGATGTTGGCCATCGTGGCGGCCGAGATGTCCATGATGCCGAGCGCGCCCCGGTGCAGCCGGTGCTCGTGCCCGGTCTCGCCAACCGGCGGGCTCTAACTCTCGCCGAAAGGAAGGGATTCGGTACCGCTCATGGTGATCCTCCCGGCCGGCCTGGATCAGGTGGCCAGAACGTAACTCACCGGAGACGATCCGCACAAGAAACTGTGTACTGTCCATTGTGGTCCGCTGCGGTTCAGTACAGGCAGGGGAGTTCGAATCATCCGGCCGCGATGGACACCCAGAACGGGAGGTGACGGTGTGCCGCCCGCAGGAGCAGCGCTTTGGCCTGAGGTCGGCC
>CAWAJB010000042.1:0-48208 GCA_963782185.1 uncultured Actinomycetes bacterium | reverse complement strand
GAAGTCAGGGGGTGACGCCGGACAGATTGAGGCCGATCACGCCGGCCAGGATCAGCCCGATCGACACCAGCTTGGCGGTTGACACGGAGTCACCCAGGACGATCATCCCTATCACGGCCGTGCCGGGCCGCCCCGATACCGGTCCAGACCGCGTAGGCGGGGCCCACCTCCAGCCGGCGCAGAGCCAGGCTGAGCAGGCCGAAGCTGATCAGTGCGCAGGCCGCGAAGCCCACCGTGGGCCACAGGCGGGTGAAGTGCGCACTCTGCTTGAGCAGCACGGCGAAACCCGTCTCGAACAGCCCGGCGGCCACGATCAGGAACCACGCCATGACGGACCGGTCCTGCCCGGCCGGTCAGGCGGCCAGCGGGCGACCGGTCTCCAGCAGCGTCTTCAGGTCGCTGAGGATCCAGGCCCAGCCGCCGCCCGCGACCGCATGCCGCCCGTCGGCCAGCGCCGCCGTATGCGGCGCGCCCGCCAGGTCGTGAGTGAGCGTCAGCGTGCTCACGCCGCCGTACCCCTCCTCTATCTCCCAGGTCAGCTGGGTGTCGGCCTCGGACCGGGCATCAGGGTCGAACAGCACGTGCCAGGTCTGCACGAGCCGCCGCGGCGGCTCCGCCTCAAGGACCACGCCGTCGAAGACCACGCCGTCGATGCCGTGCATCTTCATGGTCACGCTGGCGAAGGCCCGGTACGCGCCGCCAGGCTGCAATTCGTACTGCGCGGGAGCCCGGTAGCCGTACTGCTGGGTCCAGCCCGGCCGGGTTAGAGCATCCCAGATCTCCAGGGATGACGCCCGGATGAAGATGCGGTGGGTCCGCACCAGGTCAGCCAGCCCTGTGCCGGTCGCGGTGAGCAGGTCCTCGGTCGCGGCGGTCATGTCCTCTCCTCTTCCCGGTGCCGCGGGTCGCCAGCACCGCAGCGGGTGGGCCGCCCTGATCCGCGCCTCGGGGGGCCGTCGGATCAGGGCGGCGAGCCCAGCTAACGGGCGCCGGATGCAGAGGTTGTGCGGCTGGTGTGGTGACGGGGTGAAGAAAACGTCCAGGCGGCTGCTCAGGCCGCGGGCAGCGTGAGCGTCATCTCGGTGCCGCGCCCGGGCTGGCTGCCGGCGGCCAGCTGGCCGCCGTGGGCCCGGGCCAGCTCGGCCGCCACCGCCAGGCCGATACCGCTGCCGGAGGTCTGGGCCGCCTGCCGGCCCCGCCAGAACCGTTCGAAGATGTGCGGCAGCTCGCCCGCGGGGATCCCAGCGCCGGTGTCGGTCACGCGGAGCACCGCGGACCCCCCACTGGCCTCGGCCCGGACCGTGACCCGGCCGCCCGGGAGGGTGAACTTCAGCGCGTTCGTGAGCAGGTTCGTGATCACCTGGTGCAGCCAGCGAGGATCGGCCAGGACCCAGGCGGGAGTGAGCTGCCGCTCGACGGTGAGGCCGCCCGCCTCGAACCGCCCGGCCAGGCTGTCCACGGCGGCCGCGGCCACCTCGGCCAGGTCGCAGCGGCGCAGCGACAGACGCAGCGTGGCCGCATCGGCCGCCGCGAGCGTCTGCAGGTCGTCCACCATGCGCGCCAGCCGGAGCACCTCGTCGCGCAGCGAGGTCAGCTGGTCCGGGGTCGCCTCGACCACGCCGTCCAGCAGGGCTTCGTGGCCGGCCTGGAGGATCGCGACCGGGGTGCGCAGCTCGTGGGCCACGTCGGCGACCAGGTCGCGGCGCAGCTGCTCCTGCCGGTCCAGGGTGTCGGCCATCTGGTCGAACGCGGTGGCCAGTTCGCGCAGCTCCCCGGGGGCCGTGACCGGTCCGACCCGGGCCGCGCGGTCCCCGCCGCCCATGGCCCGGGTCACGGTGATCATCCGCTCCACCGGGCGGGTGATCCGCCTCGCCACGGCCAGGCCCACCACCAGCGCCAGCAGCGCGGCCAGCCCGGCGGCCCCGGCGATAGCCCGCAGCAGCGCGGTGCGCAGGGTGTGCTCCGCCCCGCCCAGGCCTGATCCGCTGAACCTGACCACGGCTGTGCCGACCGGATGGCCCCGCACCACGACCGGCGCGCTGAGCTGGGTACCGGGGTGACCCGCGAAACCGCGCGAGGAGGCCACGGGCAGGCCCGCCGCGTTCCGGATCTGGGCGTCCGCGCCGGTCCGGGCGGCCAGATCCAGTACTGGCCCCACTTCTGCCCCCGCCCAGCTGTTCGTCCGGTCCCAGGCCGCGCCTGCGGCCACCGCGACCGCGCTGGCCAGCTGGGCCTGTTCCCGCGCGGCGAGGGACGAGACGTCCGCGGCAGAGAAGACTGCGGTCAGGCCGGCGAGCAGGGCGATCGCCACCAGCGCCACGCCCAGGAACGCCAGCGCCAGGCGCAGGCCGATGGCGCCGCTGCGGGCCGGGGTACCGCTGCTGGCCGGGGTACCGCTGCTGGCCGGGTTGTCCGGGGCCGCGGCACCGGACGCCGGGATGGAATTGTCAGCCATCCCGGGGCAGGCCCAGCCGGTAACCGCCACCCAGCACGGTCTGGACGATCCGCGGGCTGGCCGGGTCCTCCTCGATCTTGCGGCGCAGGTTCTTCACGTGCGAGTCGACGGTGCGCTCATAGCCCTCGAACTCATACCCCCGCACCCGGTTGATCAGCTCGAACCGGGAGTACACGCGGCCTGGGACGGTGGCCAGCGCCACCAGGACACCCCACTCGGTCGGGGTCAGGCCGAGGACGGCGCCCCGCACCGTGGCCTGGCGCTGCGGTTCGTCGATGAGCAGCTCTCCGCCGCCGTAGCTGGCCGCGCCCTGCGCCGCGACCGCGCCGCTGCGGCGCAGCACAGCCTGGACCCGCAGCACCAGTTCCCGTGGGCTGAACGGCTTGGTCACGTAGTCGTCGGCGCCCAGTTCCAGGCCGTGGATCCGGTCCTCTTCGGTGCTCCTGGCGGTCAGCATCAGGATCGGCGTGGGCCCGGCGGCACGCAGCTCGCGGGCGACGGTCTCGCCGGCCACGTCCGGCAGGCCGAGGTCGAGGATCACCAGGTCCGGGGAGGCCGATCCGGCCAGCGTGAGCGCCTCGGCGCCGGAGTCGGTGCTCAGCACCGTGAACCCGGCCCGCTCCAGGTACGAGCGGACCAGCTCGCGCAGCTTCCGCTCGTCCTCCACGACCAGCACCGTCGCTGTCATCGCTGCTCACCCGTCTCTTCCGCCCGCCGCCGGGCCACCGGCCGGATTACCAGCCGCGCACCGCGCCCTGATCCCATGATCTCGCAGCACCGAAGTGGTACCCGGGACGCCACCCGCGAACGCGCGGGTTCCGTCCGTCTCCACATCGTCGCCACAACAGCTTCACCTGCCCGGCACCGCCGCCGGCTGCACTGGTGGAATGACCGGCAGTGACCTGATCGTGATCGCGCCGTGGATCGTGTTCGCCGCGACCCTGGCCGTCGTGCTGGTCCGGGTCCTGAGTTCCCGGCGCCGCGGAGGACGCTGGTGATCGACCTGGCCCAGCTGGACGTCGGCTCCCCGGCTTCCTACCTGATCGCAGTCCTCGTCCCCGCACTCGACGCGCTGATCCCGCTCCTGCCCAGCGAGACCGCGGTGATCGCCCTGGGCGTCGCGACCGCGGGAAGCGCCGACCCGCGTATCGCGGTGCTGGTCGGGCTGGCCGCTGCGGGCGCGTTCCTCGGCGACAACGCCGCTTACCTGCTCGGCCGCCGGTTCGGGCCGGCCGTCAGCCGGCGGATCTTCGCGGGCGAGCGGGGCGCGCTCCGCCGCGCATGGGCCCAGCGCTCCCTGGAGAAGTACGGCATCCGGATCATCGTCGGCTGCCGGTTCATTCCGGGCGGCCGGACCGCGGTCACGCTCACCTGCGGGCTCATCGGCTACCCGCGGCGCAGTTTCATCCTGGGTACCGGCCTCGCCGGTGTCTTGTGGGCGAGCTACGCGTTCTTTATCGGCCGGCTCGGCGGCCAGACCTTCGAGGGACGGCCCTGGGCCGGGCTGCTGGTCGGCCTGGGTATCACCGTGGCGGTCAGCGGCGTGATCGAGGTGGCCCGGCGGCTTCGCCGGCGGGCTCGCGCCCGTCGCGGCACCCGCCCGGCTCCCCATCCTGACCCTGTCCGTGATCGGTGTCCCGCCGGCGGCTCCCGGGGCTCCACATCTCCTGCACAGGTTCTGCAGGCGGACTCCACCGGCGCCGCCTGTACTGGGCCGCAGAGCAGGCGGACGTGTTCCTCACCCGGCACACCGCCTGAAGGGGATAGCCGGGCGGCGCCCGCGGGCGCGTGGGGAGCGGGCGCCGCCTGGTCCGGTCAGCTGGGGGCTGACCAGGCGCCGGCGCCCTGTTCTGGCGGGTGGCCCTGGCTCCGGCCGTCAGCGCGGTCACGATGAGCGTGATCGGGTCCATTTCACTCCTAGGTCGGGTGAATCCGGGCCAGCCTGATCCAGGGTGGCGCCCCGGCCGGGCAGCTGCGCCCGCCCCGGCTCGGGCCGCGTCCCGGTGCCCTGCGCGGCCGGCCGCACGTCGGCCGGGTCGGGCAGTGGCCTGACACTGACCCGGGGCAAGGTGACGATAGCCGGGTCGCATTCCACGGACCTCAGCACCGGGCCGCCGGGACCCCGGGTGACCAGCAGCAGTGCCTGGTCGGGCAGATTCTGCAATACCGCGGGCTCGACCGCGTACTCGTAGACCCGCTGGCTGGCCGCGGCGTTGCTCCAGTTGGTGCTCTCGGCCCACGACCGGGCGGTAGACCAGTTCCGGGCCACGGACCGGCTGCGGGAAGGACGCCGGGACTCACCGTGACCCGGGTCCCGCAGGCCCCGCCACGGGACGCGGGCCTTCCAGCCCTCCTGGCCGGTGATGTGGATGGTGTCGGTGACGGTCTGGCCCTCGGTCTCGGTAATCGTGTGCGTGTCGCTGCCCCCCAGGGAGGCGGTGACATTGGAGAGCACGAAGCGGTGCTGCCTGCCGATGTACGCGGCGGCCTGCTCGGCCTCGCCGTGGTGACCCAGCCGCATGAATGCGGCGGCCCCCCCGCCCAGCATGCTGAGCCCGGTGTCGCGCAGATGACGGAACAGCAGCGTCAGCGGCACGCCACGCCGCTCGCACGCACCGGCCAGCCGCTCCAGATGCGGCCGGCTGATCTCGTCGGCACCGGCGATGATGACGGCCGGGGCGGGGTCGTTGCTGCTGGTCACCTGGACGGTCAGCCACTGGACCGCCAGTGCCGCCAGGACCTCGGCGCGGGCGCTCCGGGCTGCGGGCTCCAGGGCAAGGCAGGTGTAGTAGGCCGGCGGCTCGGGGGCGACCGGAGGCTGGCCGGGCCGCTCCGTGTGCTGGGCGAGCGCGGTCAGGAAGGCCTCGATCCGCACTAAATTCGGCTCGATCTGACGCCGGTATTCCGCCGGGAACAGCTCCGAGGAGATCAGCGCCTTCTCGCCGGGACTGAGCACGGCAGGACGGTCGTCATGACCGAGGGCGGCCCGGACCGCCGCGGACAGCCGGGCCGGCGTCACGTTACCGGCGAGGGCTCCGTGCAGCTGTTCCAGGACCCGGGTGTCCACGGCGCGCTCGGCGCGCGCCGCACCGGCCGTGCCATCGGTGTGCACCGCCTCGGCCAGGGCGTCGGCGAACTGGGCCGCGGACAGCCCGGCGAGAACGCCGGAGGCGCCCAGCTGAGCGGGCAGCAGCCACACCGCGACCGGCACGCCCGCGGCGCGGGCGGTGTCGGTGAGCTCCTGGCCGACGACCTCGCCGGTCAGGTCAACGGCCAGCACGGGCTGGCTGGCCAGCTGCGAGGTCCCGTGCGTGGTGAGCAGGGCCTGCCAGCCGCGCAGGCTCCCGCCGAACACGTCGACCCGCGGCGCTGCGGCGGAGACCTCCGCGCTGCCCCACTCGTCCACGTGGTCCAGCCGGCCCAGCTCGGCCCGCTGCCAGGCCTCCTCGCGCTGCTGCCAGGCCGCGGCCGCCCGCTGGTGCTCGTCAGGAACGCGCGTCACCGCGGCGGCGGCCTGGCGTGCCTTCCGCCACCGCAGGAACGTGAGCGTCATGCCCGGGCCGCAGATGACCAGGACGATCAGGTCGCTGACCACCGGCGGCCCGCTGCCGCTGATGTTGGCGGCGCAGCCGTTGGCCAGCAGCAGCACGACGAACAGCAGGGTGCTCGGGATCCCGAGGAACTTGCGGATCTTCCGGTACGCCTTCTCGGCCGACTCGGCCTGCTGCCCCGCGGAGGCCCGCATGGCGTCGAAGTCGGGCCGGGGCTCGGGAAACGGCTCGGCGAGCTGGCGGCGGTCTCGGAACACCCAGCCCAGCCGGGGCCCGGGGGTGAACAGGCTGGCCCGCTGGTCCGCCACGTCCGCGACCGGGGCTGGCTGCGTGCTCATGCCGATCACTCCCCTGGGCTGGCCGGCTCCGGCCGGGCTGAACACGGAGCCACGCCACCCTGGTAGGCAGGTCGTGATGCTACCAAATGCTCGCTGATCGCTTCTTTTCCTGAGCGGCCGCCGGCCCCGGGTGTTACCGCCAGATAACGGAGGCGCATTACCGGCGGGTCCCGCCTCGGGAACCCCCATTGACCGGAGATGCCCTCCGTCTTAGCGTCGGTGCCAGCTGAGCATTTCGTCTGCCGAATTCCGGCCACGCTCACCGCTGGCAGCCAGAGGGGTTGGCCATGCGCCCTTACCAGACGGGCGCGCTGCTCACCGGCGCGGGCAGCGAGCTGGTCCCGCACGCCGGCCTGCTGGCTCATGGGCGGGGAGCGTGACGGCCCGGACGAGTTGCGCCGGATGGCGCGGCTGCACCACAAGATGGGCCGGCTTTGTCAAGGTGATGTCCACCGGCGGCTTCATCACCGAGGGGACGCGCTGGAAAAGGTGATCATGGGACTGTACTCGGGTGGCGCGCAGAGCATCGCGGGCACCGATGCGGGGACAGGCAACTGCGCGGACCTCATCGTCCGGGGCGACCCGCGGTCCGGCGTGTCGGTCCGCCGCCACGTGGAACTCGTGGTGGCGCCGCGCTCGGAGCATCGTCCCGCACCGCGGCGCCTGCTGGCGGCACCGGCCGGGCCCCGATGACCACGCTGGCCGAGTCGCTCGACCGCATCACCGTCGCCGAACTGCGCCGACGGGGCGGCCTCAAATGGACCTACGCCGGCCCGGATATACTCGGCGCGTTCGTCGCCGAAATGGATTTCGGCACCGCCCCCGAGGTCGAGATGGCGCTGCGCGAGGTCATCGCGCGGCAGGACTTCGGGTATCTCACCCCCCACGCGGCGCGGCAGATGGCCGAGGCCGCCGCGGCGTGGCTGGCTACCCGTCACGGCTGGGCCGTGGACCCGGACCGGATCCGCCCCCTGCCCGACGTCATCAAGGGCCTGGAAGCGGCGATCACTCTGTTTTCGCGCCCGGGCAGCCCGGTGATCCTGCCGACCCCGGCCTACATGCCGTTCCTGAGCGTGCCGCCGCTGCTGGGCCGGGAGATCATCCAGGTGCCGATGACCACGGCGGGGGGACGGGCGGCCCTCGACCTGGACGGCATCGACGCGGCCTTCCGCGCCGGGGGCCATCTGCTCATCCTGTGCAACCCCTGCAACCCGGTGGGCCGGGTGTACACGCGGGCGGAACTGGCTGGGGTCAGCGAGGTGATCGAGCGGCACGGCGGCCGCGTGTTCGCCGACGAGATCCACGCGCCACTCACCTACCCGGGCCACCCCCACGTGCCGTACGCCGCGCTCAGCGAGGCCACGGCCGGGCACACCCTCACCGCAACCTCGGCATCCAAGGGCTGGAACCTCCCCGGCCTCAAGTGCGCCCAGCTGATCCTCAGCAACGACGCGGACGCCGGACTCTGGGCGCGGGCGGGCCGGCTGATAGAGCACGGTGCGAGCACGCCTGGCGTGCACGCCAACATCGCGGCGTTCACCGCGGGCCAGGCCTGGCTC
Source organism: uncultured Actinomycetes bacterium (assembly GCA_963782185.1). Taxonomy (GTDB): domain Bacteria; phylum Actinomycetota; class Actinomycetes; order Streptosporangiales; family Streptosporangiaceae; genus RYN-230. The sequence goes on along the minus strand of CAWAJB010000042.1, from coordinate 40,305 downwards.
GCCGGGGTGCTGGACTACCTGGACAGCAGCCGGGTGATGCTCGGCAACCTGCTCGCCGAGTACCTGCCCGACATCCGGTACCACCCCCCGGAGGGCACCTACCTGGCCTGGCTGGACTGCCGTGACCTGGACCTCGGTGACAACCCCGGCGAGTTCTTCCTGGACAAGGCCTGGGTACTGGTCAACGACGGCCCGGCGTTCGGGGAGGCGGGCGCGGGGCATGTGCGGCTAAACTTCGCCACCCCCCGGCCGGTCCTGATCGAGATCATCAGCCGGCTCGCCCGGGCTGTGGCCAACCGCTGACCGGAAGTACTGATGCTCGTCACCGCGACCGTCCCCGGCCTTGACCTGGCGCCCCGGCTCGATGACGGCCCCAGGACCGAGCCGGGGTAACCGGCAGGTGGACGAGGCCCTGCGCCGTAACAGTCCGGCTGACGGGCCGGCAATTCTGTGAAGCGCGATGACAATTGGTACCTAATGGCACAGGATAGGGCGCCTAGGTAGCGTCCGGTTGGGCAGCGACGGGATTCCGGGGGACGGGATCGATCCAGGAGTGACCAGATGGGCATATCCAGCTCGGCGGCCCCCCAGCAGCCAGACACGCGGCGGACGATCCGGTTCACGTTCGCGGCCACGGTCGCCATCCCGGCCATCTGCATGATCACGCTCTGGGCGCTGGCGGCCGGCGTGGTGGCGGGCACCTCGCTGCACGGTCATCGCTTCTGGTCGCCGGACCACCGCGAAGTCGTCGAATTAATGATCCTGGTCGGCGCGGGGCTCCTGATTGCCCTAATATGCGTCATTCTGCTGGGCCGCTTCTCGGCCAGGCTGTCGCGCGATATCGCGGGGCTGGCGGACACCGCCCGCCACACGGCGGATGAGCAGCTTCCCCAGTTGCTGGAGCGTCTGCGTCGCGGGGATACCGCCTCCCCGGCCATCCCGCCCGCCGCGGCACCATCGCGGCCGCGGCGGAAGAACGTGGAGATCGCCCAGGCCCTCGCGGCCGTGGCCAGCCTGGAGCAGACCGCCGCCGGCGCGGCGTCCGGCGAAGCGGGGCTGCGCAATGGCCTCCGCCAGGTGTTCGTCAGCCTGGCCCGGCGCAACCAGTCCCTGCTGCAGCGGCAGCTCCGGCTGATAGACGCGCTGGAGCAGAAGGCGTCCGACTCCACGGCGCTGGCCGATCTGTTCGCGCTGGACCACCTCACCACCCGGATGCGCCGTCACGCCGAGAGCCTGGCCATCCTGGCGGGGGCGGCGCCCGGCCGGTCCTGGACCGAGCCGGTGCCGGTCATCGACGTCATCCGCGCCGCGATGGCGGAGGTCGAGGACTACCGCCGGGTCACGGTCCTCACCGCCTCCGAGGACGCGGTGACCGCGCCGGCCGTGGCGGACATGATCCACCTGCTGGCGGAGCTGATCGAGAACGCGACCATGTTCTCCCCGTCGGGAACCCGGGTCGAGGTCCGGGCGGACCGGGTGGCCAATGGCTTCGCCGTCGAGATCGACGACCGTGGGCTCGGCATCGAGGCCGGCCAGCTCGCCGAGATCAACCAGCAGCTCGCCCAGCCGCCGGACTTCGACCTCGCCAACGCGGACCGGCTCGGCCTGTTCGTCGGGGCGAAGCTGGCCGCCCGGCACGGGGTCCGGGTGTCCCTGCGCCAGTCCCCGTACGGCGGCACCACCGCGATCGTGCTGATGCCCAACAGCATCATCGTGCTGGTGTCCGCGTCGGCGGCCCCGGATACCAGCGCGCTGCCCAGGGCGCGCCGGGTCACCGGACGGCCGGCCGCGCTGGACCTGGGCTCCGGCGCGGCGCTCGCGCTGACCGGCAGGCGCGCGATTCCGCCGTCGCTGCCTGGCCCGGCTCAGCCGGGCGGCATGGCCCAGCCCGGAACCACAGGCCAGCCCGGAACCACAGGCCAGCCGGTCGGCGCCGCGGTGACTGCTGACGCCACACCGCCCGCCGGCACGGCCCGGCCGGTGAGCGCCGCACACCCGGGCATCGTCCCGCCTCCTAGCACCGTCCCGCCGGGCAGCACGGTCCCGGGCAGCACGGTCCCGCTGGCCGGCGCCGTGCCGCCCGCGGCCGGCGCACCGGCAAGCAATGGGGCGGCCGCACCCCGCCGCGGGCTGCCGCACCGAACCCGGCAGGCCAGCCTGTCTCCGCATCTGCGCGACAGCCTCCCGGCCGGCCGCCTGATGCGGAGCGCCGCGGCCCCGTCCGACGGCCGCACCCCCGAACAGGCGCGCGACCTCGCGGCCTCGTTGCAGACCGGCTGGCGGCGCGGCCGCCACGACGACCCGCCCGAGTCCCCCGACGCGGCTGCCCCGCCGCTGCCGAGGCGGACGGGGTCCCCCGCCCCGGACAGCGAGGAGACGTGATGAGGGAGCAGGAGGTTTCCGGCCAGGACCTGAGCTGGCTCCTCGACGACCTGGCCAACCGGGTTGAGCACTTCCGCAAGGCCGTGATCCTGTCCCGGGACGGGCTGGCCATCGCGTCCTCCACGGGGCTGCGCCGGGATGAGGCGGAGCGGCTGTCCGCGCTCGCCGCCGGGATGCAGAGCCTGGCCAGTGGTGCGGGCCAGCACTTCGGGGTCGGCGAGGTACGCCAGACCATCATCGAGCTGGAACAGGCCCTGCTGTTCGTCACCGCCGCGGGTCACGGTAGCTGCCTGGCGGTGCTGTGCCCCGCGGACGCCGACGCCGGCCTGGTCGCCTACGAGATGGCGATGCTGGTGAAAAGGGCCGGACCCCACCTGGCCGCCCGGCCACGGTTCCCGGCCAGCCAGATCACGGTGGACTGACCTCGATGGGTGTGGGCGGCAAGTGGGTCGACCGGGACTCAGACCCAGTCGTGCGCCCGTACGCGCTGACCGGCGGGCGGACTGAGCCGGCTGACGGCGAGGTGCTGGACCTGATCGCGGTCATCGTGGACACCGGCCGGCTGGCTGAGCCCGCCGCCCAGCTCGCGCTCAGTCCCGAGCACCGGCAGATCCTGAAGCTGTGCCAGCGGCCGGCCACCGTGGCCGACGTCGCCTCCGATACCGGGCTGCCCGTCGGGGTGATCCGGGTACTGCTCGCCGACCTCATTCAGCAGCGCCGGATCAGGGTCCTGCCGGGCCACCCGGCCAACCAGCAGCCCAGCGCTCAGCTGTTGAGGGAGGTGCTCCATGGGCTCCGCGCCCTGTGACAGCACCGCGGGCTCTCTGTCGGCGTTCAAGATCCTCATTGCGGGTGGTCTCGGCGCGGGGAAGACCACGCTCGTCAGCGCGATCAGCGAGGTCCGGCCGCTGCGCACCGAGGAAGCCCTCACCAGCGTGAGCGCGAGCCATGATGACCTGCAGGGCGTGGAGAACAAGACCACGACCACCGTCGCCATGGACTTCGGCCGGATCACCCTCGGGGGCCACCGGGTGCTCTATCTCTTCGGCGCACCCGGCCAGGAACGTTTCTGGTTCATGTGGGACGACTTGTCCTACGGCGCGCTCGGGGCCGTGGTGCTGGCTGACACCCGCCGGCTGGCCGACTGCTTCGCCTCCGTCGACTATTTCGAGAAGCGGCGGCTGCCGTTCGCTGTGGCCATCAACTGCTTCGAGGGCGCTGACCGCTACGACCCCGCCGAGGTCCGTGCCGCCCTCGATCTCGGCCCCCGGGTCCCGGTGGTCCTCTGCGACGCCCGTGAAATGGGATCGGTCAAGAACGTCCTGGTTACCCTGGTCGAGCACATCCTGGCCAGTTTGCCCGGCGAAAGCCACGGGATCCGGCCGCCAGCTGCCGCCCCGCCCCTGGTGTAGGCGTTGCGGGGAGCAGTGATATCACAGATGATCGCGTCTAGCGGCCGGGATGGCCGCGGAGCAGGGGTAGCGGGTTGATCAGCCAGGTACCGGCAGGCGGGCCAGCGGACTCGCCGGACGGGCAGGCCCAGTGGCCGGTCCGGGCGGGCGTGGTGCCCCCGCTCGCCGACGGGTTCAGCACGAGGCCGGAGAGCGCCCCCCGGCTGGGCGCCGCACTGGTCCCCGGCACCGCGGTCGTGCTGGTACCGGGCCGCGGGGGCGGGACAGGATCGCGGGACTGGCTGGGGTCGTGTGGCAAGACCCAGCTCGCAGCGTTTTTCGCCGAGTCATTGTGGCGGTCCCAGGAGGTGGACCTGCTGCTCTGGGTGGCCGCGACCAGCCGGGCCGCGGTGCAGGCCGTGTACGCGGAGGCCGCGGAGGCCACGCTGGGCGTCGATCCCAGCGCCGACGCCGGGGCCATAGCCACGCGCTTCGTGAGCTGGCTCGGGGAGACCAGGCGGCGCTGGCTGGTGGTCCTGGACGACCTGGCCGGCGCAGCCGACCTGGCCGGGCTGTGGCCGGCCGGGCCGGCCGGCCAGGTGCTGATCACGGCCGCGAGCCCGGCCGTCCTGCCCACCGGGCACCGGGCCCTGGCGCTCCCCGTCGGGGCGTTCAGCTCCCGCGAGGCACTGAGCTACCTCATGGGCCGCCTGACCGCCGACCCGGACCAGCGGCTGGGGGCGATCGACCTGGTCGAGGACCTCGGCTGCGAGCCCATGGCGCTCGCGCAGGCCAGCGGCGTGATCGCCACGTCCTCACTGTCATGCCGGGACTACCAGGGCTACTTCACGGCCCGGCGGGACGAGCTGGCCACGACCTCGGGGAGCAAGCCGCCCGCCGCCGCGGTCAGCTGGCTGTTCTCCGTCGAGCAGGCCGACCGCCTCGCCCAGGGAGGAGCGGCCCAGCCGGTGCTGGCCCTGGCGGCCCTGCTGGACGGCCACGGGATGCCCGCCACGGTGTTCAGCTCTCCCGCCGCCGGCGCGTACCTCGCCCCGGCCGGTACCCCGCCCGCGGCCGCGCGCGAGCTGGGCTGGAGCACCCTGCCCATCCTGGAGCGGACGGCGCTGCTGGCTCTCGACCGATCCGCGTCCCCGCCGGCGGTGCGGATGAGCCCGGTGATCCAGGCGGCCATCCGGGCGGTCATGCCGGACACTATGCGGGACCGGGGGGTGCGTGCCGCGGCCGATGCGCTGGCTGAGGTGTGGCCCGCCGACGAGCCGCCCTGGCTCGGCGCGATGCTCCGGTCGTGCACGGCCACCCTGCAGCAGCACGCCGGGAACCTGCTGCTGACCGGCGGCTGCCACCCGCTGCTGATGCGCGCCGGGCAGAGCCTGGGCCAGGCCCGGCTGACCGGGCCGGCCGTCGCGTACTGGCGCGAGCTCGCCGCCGCCAGCGAGACGGTCCTCGGGCCCGGTCACCCGGATACGAAGCTGATCGACGAGCGGCTGGCCGACGCGTACCTCGCGGCCGGCCAGTCCGCCGAGGCCGTGGCCTGGTTCCAGCGGGTGCTGGCTGACCGGGTCACGTCGCTGGGTGCGGACCATCCCGGCACCGTGGCCGCCCGGCGGGACCTGGGTCATGCGCTGATGGCCGCCGGCCTGTCAGGCGAGGCCGTCACCGTGCTGAACGGCGCGGTGAGCGACTACGACCGGATTCTCGGCCCGGACCATCCTGACTCGATGAGCGCCCGGGAAGAGCTCGCAGCCGCGTACCGGGCGACGGACCGCGTATCCGACGCCATCCCGCTGTACCGCCGGGCGCTGAACGACCGGGAGCGGGTCCAGGGCACCCGGCATCCGGACACGCTGACCACCCGCCAGAAGCTGGCCGGCGCCTATCTGGCCGACGGCCGGATCAAGGAAGCGATCTCGAACTACAAGAAGGTGCTCGCGGACCGGGAGCGGGTCCTCGGCCGGGATCACCTGGACACGATCGCGGCGCGCGGCGGCCTCGGCTCTGCCTACCACTCGGCGGGCAAGATGGCGGCGGCGGTCCAGATGTACGAGCAGGCGTGCGACAGCTACCGGCGGGTCCTCGGCCCGGACCATCCCGACACCCTGGCCCGCTGCGCCAACCTGGCCAGCGCTTACTACTCGGTGGGCCGTCTGACCGACGCGCTGAGCCTGCTCCGTGACACCGTGTCCCGCTGTGACCGGATCCTCCCGCCGGGAGATCCGCTGACGATGGCCGTGCGGGAGAGCCTGACCAACCTCGCCGGGGTTAACCCGGGCGGCTAAGCAGGTAGCGTGCGGTGCCGATGCCCGGCTCGGCCGTCTCGGCCTCCGGATAGGCGGCCCGTCCATCCAGGTGGCCGGCCCGGTCCTCGGAGACATGCACGATCTGCCAGCCGTCCAGGGACAGCCGGTCCAGGCAGGCGAGCACTTCCCTGATCGGGTACCCGAACTGGGACGCCGGCAGGCCAAGGTCCACGGGCACGTTCTCGGCTCCGTTGAACAGCCAGCCGACCCAGGTGTGCAGCTCGGCGATCTGGACCGTCTCCCGCCACTCCGCGAACTGCGCCGCGACGGTCGGCTGCGGTTTCCGGGCCCGGAATTCCTCCGCCACGTAGTCGCGCGCGTTCTGGGGGTCCACCACGGTCTCGGTGCCGTCGGGAAACCGGATCCGGGCCACGTCCACCCGGGGCCCGCCCTCGTGCAGGCGCTCCTTGCCCACCGCGACCTCCGTGGCCGACTGCCAGTCCGCGAGTTCGCGTTCCCAGGCCTCGCCGTCGCGGCCGAACACGTCGACGGCGGCCGCCTTCACCCGCTCGTCCCACCACCGGCGGGCAGCGTCGTCGCCGCTGTCCTTGGCCACCACGAGGGGCTCCTGGCCCGGGATCTCCACCATGTCGAACACCGCCCGCGTGATGACCAGCATCGCGTGCCGTACCGGCATCCAGCCTCCCCGCCTGATCACCAGCCGCCCTGAGCCGCTCCTGGCCCCGCCGCCGTCCGCTGGCCCCCGTACCCAGAGTCGCGGCGATAATCCGCCGGTTTCCCGGCAGACACGCACTAAGCGTCCGGAGGGGGCGACGCGGGAGCCAGGCGTGCGAGCACGATGTCGAATGTGACGCTAGTCCACGGCTCGTCCAGAAGCCGCCCGGCGGGCCCCGGGCCCGGCGGATGCTCGGCGAAGTCGGTGATCAGACTGTCCTTGACGCCGAACACCGCGTCCTGGCCCAGGTACGGATCCCCGGCGACGAAGATATGCGTGATCAGCGTGCGGTACCTGGGCGCGTCAACCTTGAAGTGCAGGTGGGCGGGCCGCATCGGACCCCGGCCCGCGGCGGTGAGCAGGTCACCCACGGGCCCGTCATCAGGGATCGGATAGGGGGCCGGCCGCACCGACCAGAACCGGTATCCTCCGTCCGGGGCGCTGCGCAGCCAGCCGCGTCCCCCGGTCCGGCCGTCGGGGTACTGAACGTCGTAGAAGCCATCCTCGTCGGACTCCCACACCTCGATACGGGCCCCGGGCACCGGCTCACCGCCGGTGCCGCGGACCGTGCCGGACGTGTAGCAGGGACGGCCGCGGGCATCGCCGGTGATGTCGCCGTCCAGCGGGATCTCCGGCGAGCCCGTCACGAAGAACGGGCCGACCACGGTCGACTCGGTGGCTCCCGCCGACGCCGGGGCATTGATGGCCACGGTCATCATGGAGAGCCCGAGCACGTCCGAGAGCAGGATGAACTCCTGACGCCGGTCGTCGGTGATGTGCCCGGCCCGGGTCAGGAAGTCGATGCCCTGCTGCCACTCGGCCTCGGTGAGCCGCACCTCGCGTGCGAACGCGTGCAGGTGCCGCACCAGGCTCTGCATGACCTCCCGGAAGCGGGGCGCGTCCGCGCCGCCGAAACTGGCCAGCACCTCGGCGGTCACCGCGTCCTCGCGGCGGGCCTGCGCGATACGCGGGCCGGAGCCTTCCGGAACAGAACCTGCCGGACGAAGGACGGCCGGATCACCGGCCCAGGCGTGCCGCAATAGCGCATGGAGCGCCGCGGCGCCGGCCGGGACCGGGTTGTCCGCCGGTACCGCCGGCTCGATCAGCTGAGCTGCCTCGGCGAGCTGCTCCTCGCGCAGCCCGATCTCGCGCAGCCCGCGAGGCAGGCCGAGCCGAGCGGAAAGCGCCTGCAGCGCAGCGGCCGGGTCCTCGCTGCCCAGGGCCTGCCCGATCCGTCGGACCGCCTCAGGCGCTCCGGGCGCGTTGAAGGCCAGCACGTACGGCAGCATGATCGCGTGGGTCTGCGCGTGCGGCAGGCCGTACCGGCCGCCGAGCACGTGGCAGATCTTGTGATGCAGGCCGGATCCGGTGACCGCGAACGCGGTGCCGGCCAAGTAGGCCCCGTACAGCAGATCTCCCCGGGCGCCGACGTCCATCCCGTCCCCGCTGACCGCGGGCAGCGCCGCGGCCAGGACCCGGATGGCTTCCCCGGCGGCCAGGGCGCTGACCGGGTTACGGCCTGGGGCCCAGAAGGCATCCACGCAGTGGGCCATCGCGTTGAGGCCGCTGGCCGCCGACAGCGGCCCGGGCAGTGAAAGGGTCAGCTCCGGGTCGTAGATCACCAGCCGGGGCAGCACCCTCTTGTCCACGCCGGTGGTCTTGCGTTCTCCCTCGGTCAGCCCCCAGACCGGGGTGACTTCCGAGCCCGCGTAGGTGGTTGGCACCGCGATCACCGGCAGCCCCGTGGTCAGCGCGACCGCCTTGGCCGTGCCTGTGGCCGACCCACCGCCGACGCTGAGCACCGCGTCCGCTCCGGCCGCGGCAGCCTGCTTGCGGGCGGCGTCCGCGACCTCCGCCGGCACATGCGGCCGGACCCCCCTGAACGTCCCCGCGATCCGGTTCTCCAGCGGCGCGGCAAGGTCCCGGGCGACGCTCTCCCCGCCGCCCCCGGCGATCAGCAGCAGCCGGGACACGCCGAGCCGGGCGACCTCACCCGCCAGCTCGGTACGCGCCGCGCCTGCACCGAACACCACCCGGCCAGGCAGCGCGTCACACGCGAATGGCTCCATGAGACCTCCGGGCCTGGGCAACGCGGCACGGACATGTTCCCCCGGCCGCGCTAACGGACCGCCTGGCTACCCGGTTGCCGGAGACGGCCCGTGATCCCGGCGACCATTCATTCCCGCCGGACGCCAGGCCAGCGCACGTTACCAGCGTGCGCGCCGCCGCCGCACACTACCGGTCAGGCGCAGTACCCCGACCACGACCAGCGCCACCAGCGCCACCACGAACAGGAAGTGCAGCGCGGAGATCACCAGCGAGACGACGAGGAACGCGGCGAACACCGCGAGCAGGATGAGCAGAAGTTTCCCCATACACCTACGATATGCCAGCGCCGGGGTCCGGGCAGCATGCCGGCGGCCGCAGCTATAGGAATGCAACCATCGTGCCCGCGCCCACTCCGTGCCTCGTACTCCCGGACCCCGCTCACCCCTGGCGGCCCGCTCGTCTCTGGCGCCCCCGCATCCCTGGCGGCCCCATCCCTGGCCCCCCCATCCCTGGCGGCCCCATCCCTGGCGCCCCCATCCCTGGCCCCCCCATCCCTGGCGGCCCCCATCCCTGGCCCCCCCATCCCTGGCGGCCCCATCCCTGGCGGCCGGCTTTCCTTGGCCGCCCACTCACCCGTGACGAGACTGCTCCCCCCGCGCCCCTCACCACTCCCCCATGGCCGGAAAGGCCGCCGGGATAGCCCTTTAGGTCCACGAACGGACACGGCAGCCGTTCACCCGGGCATTCGTGGACGGAAATGGTCGCCCTGACAGCCATTTCCGTCCACGAACCAGACTCGGCATCCTCGCCAGTTTGTACCCCTGTGGCCTGTATTACTGGTGTTATCAGTGTGATGACGAGGCCCCCTGCTCCCTGGACAGGTCGGCAGGGCTGGACAGGTCGGCAGGGCTGGACAGGTCGGCAGGGCTGGACAGGTCGGCAGGGCTGGACAGGTCGGCAGGGCTGGGCCGGTCGCGGGGATTGGACGGGTCCAGCCCCGGCAGTCCGCGTCACCCCGCCCCCCGCTCACCCCCGCGGCCCCCGCTGCCTTAAGGCGGCCCCGCCCCGCCCTTGCCGCAAAAATAGATATCACTGTGCTAGACTCACGTAATCAACTCCCCGAGTGGAGGAGGCCGAGATGGCCACGTACAGCGCACCGGTGCCGAACCCGAAGGCAAACAGCCCGGAACTGCAGAGCACCGGAACACCCATCCCCCAGCACCCCGGCCAGCCGCCTACCGGGAAGCTGACCGAACGGCCCGCTCATCCCCTCCCGGGCCTGCCCGTCCTCGTGCTCAGCATCGTCATCGAGCTGGTCGCGGTCGGGCTGCTGATCCTGTCCAAGCCGGCCGGCGGCGCGTGGACCGTGCCGCTGATCATCATCGGCGTGCTCCTGCTCCTCGCGGGCATCCTGGCGCAGCGCGGCCTCTTCCAGGTCATCCCCGGTGAAGCCCGCGTGGTCCAGCTGTTCGGCCGGTACTCCGGCACGGTCAGGGAAGCCGGCCTGCGCTGGGTCAACCCGTTCACGGAGCGGCGCCGGGTGTCGACCAGGATCCGTAACCACGAGACGGCGCTGGCCAAGGTCAACGACGCCGACGGCAACCCGATCGAGATCGCGGCCGTGGTCGTCTGGCAGGTCAGCGACACGGCCCTGGCTCTGTACGCGGTGGACGAGTTCATCCAGTTCGTGGCGACGCAGACCGAAACCGCGGTCCGGCACATCGCGACCAGTTACCCCTACGACACGAGCGACGCCGCCCAGCTGTCGCTGCGAGGCAACGCGGACGAGATCACCGAGCGCCTGTCGACGGAGATCGCCGCCCGCGTCGCCTCGGCCGGTGTCACTATCATCGAGTCACGGCTCACCCGGCTGTCTTACGCAGCCGAAATCGCCCAGGCGATGCTGCGCCGCCAGGCGGCGAGCGCCGTGGTCGCGGCGCGGTCGAGGATCGTCCAGGGGGCGGTCGGCATGGTCCGGCTGGCGCTGCAGCAGCTCGAGGAACAGGACGTCGTGGAACTGGACGAGGAGCGCAAGGCGGCCATGGTGTCCAACCTGCTCGTGGTGCTGTGCAGTGAGCAGGCCACCCAGCAGGTGGTCAACACGGGCTCGCTGTACCAGTGACCGGGTTCTCGGGACGCGGTGGTGTCGGGTCAGGTGAGTGAACGCAAGGGCATGCTGCTCCGGCTCGATCCGGCCGTGCACGACGCCCTGGCCAAGTGGGCCGCCGACGAGCTGCGCAGCACCAACGCCCAGATCGAGTTCCTGCTCCGCCGGGCGCTGGCCGAGGCGGGCAGGCTCCCCGGCGATGCGGCCCGGATGCGCCGGCGGGGGCGCCGCCGGCCTCCTCCGGGGCCGAGCAGGCCGGCGAGTAGGCGGACCATACGGAGCGGCCCGGCGGCCGCATCGTCCGCGCGCCATGCCGCGGGCTGGCCAGGCGGCCGGGCCGCCGCTGGTAGCCTGTCGGCCTCGTGAGCACCCCCGCGACCGCACCCGACGAGGATGGCAGCCGCCCGGACGCTCCGGTCCGGCCCGATCTGCTCCTGTCCCTCCGGAGCTGGCAGAAGGAAGCGTACTGGGAGTATTTCCGCCTGCCCCGGCGCGACTTCCTGCTCGTCGCGACCCCGGGAGCAGGCAAAACGGCCTGGGCCCTGACGATCGCCGCGGAGCTGCTGGCCCGCCGGGAAATCGCCTCGCTCACCGTGGTCACCCCCACCGAGCACCTGAAGCACCAGTGGGCACAGGCTGCGCACTACCTCGGCATCTCCCTGGACTCCTCCTACCGCAACGCCCAGGGCCGGGCCTCCGCCGACTTCACCGGGGTGGCGGTGACCTACGCGCAGGTCGCCGCACACCCGATCCTGCACCGGCAGCGCACCGGAAACCGGCGCACCCTGGTGATCTTCGACGAGATCCACCACGCGGGCGACGCGCTCTCCTGGGGTGACGCGGTCCGTGAGGCGTTCGAGCCCGCGCGGCGCCGGCTGGCGCTCACGGGTACCCCGTTCCGCAGTGACGCCAACCCCATCCCGTTCGTGACCTACGCGCCGGACACCGACGGCAGCCGGCGCAGCGTGTCCGACTACGTCTACGGCTACGGGCCGGCGCTCGACGACGGCGTGGTCCGCCCGGTCATCTTCCTCGCCTACTCCGGCGAGATGCGCTGGCGGACCCGCGCCGGTGACGAGATCACCGGCACCCTGGGCACGCCCATGCTCCCCGATCAGCTCGCCCACGCCTGGCGGACCGCGCTGGACCCGCAGGGCGAGTGGGTGCAGCGGGTCCTGGAGGCCGCAGACCGCCGGCTCGCCGAGGTGCGCCGGGGCATGCCCGACGCAGGCGGCCTGGTCATCGCCGGTGATCACGCGGACGCCCGGGCCTACGCGGCCCTGCTCCGCCGGATCAGCGGGACCAGGCCGGTCGTCGTGCTCTCCGATGACCCCACCGCCAGCCGGAAGATCGCCGCTTTCGCGGACTCCGCCGACCGCTGGATGGTGGCCGTCCGGATGGTGTCCGAGGGCGTGGACATCCCCCGCCTGGCCGTCGGCGTCTACGCGACCAGCGTGGGCACGGCCCTGTTCTTCGCGCAGGCCGTGGGCCGGTTCGTCCGGGCCCGCCAGCGCGGCGAGACCGCATCGGTGTTCCTGCCCTCCATCCCGACCCTGCTCGGGTACGCGGGGGAACTGGAAGCGGCCCGAGACCACGTGCTGGCGGCCCGCGCGGACGACGCCGAGGAACGCGAGCTGGCCGAGGCGCAGCGGGCCCGCGACACCCCGGACGCCGACGGCGAGCTGCCGTTCGAGGCGCTCCAGGCGTCAGCGCACTTCGACCGGGTCCTCTACGACGGCAACGAGTTCGGCACCACGGCGGCGGAAGAGGATTTCCTGGGGCTGCCCGGGCTGCTGGAGCCCGAGCAGGTCGCGGTGCTGCTCCGCAAACGTCAGGCTGAGCAGCTCAGCCAGCGATCACGGGGGGCCGCCGATGGTGGCACTGGCCCGCAGCCCCCTGGGCCGGCGCGCGGCGTTCCCGCGTGGGCGGTTTCCGTTGCGGATTATGAACCGGGGGCCGGCGGTGCAGCCGCCCGCAGTGCGGCCGGGGCGCCGGTCCGCCGGGAGGTACTCGCGGGCCTGCGCAAGGAGCTGAACGGGCTGATCGGTGCCTGGCACCACCGCACCGGGCAGCCGCACGCGGTCGTACACGCCGACCTGCGCCGGGCGTGCGGGGGCCGGCCCTGCCGCAGGCCACCGCCGAGCAGATCCAGGACCGCATCGACACGATCCGCCGCTGGGCCAGGTCCGGCCGATGACGACCGGGCCAGGCCGCCCCCGGGCACGCTCATCGAGTCCGCCGCTGAGCTCCTCGTCCTCGTCGTTGACATGATCCAGCACGGGACGGTAGGACCTGAAGCACTTCCCGCCAAGACCCCGTTCCCGGGATCCCGTGCTGGCCGGACTACGCGGGCTCGGGCGGCGGCACGGCCAGCCCCGAGATGGTCCGCCGCATCGAGGCCGGTGACCGGGGCACGGAGGACCAGACCTCACCCCGGCAGGTCCTCACCCACCTGTACGGCAACCCGGTGACGGTGCCGCGCGGGGTAGAGGACGCGCTGGTCGAGTCGATGCTGGAGATGGCCATCGGCCCCGCTAACTACCCGGGCGACACGGCCGCCTCCCCGAACTGGCCGGGCGCCGCCCCGGGAGAGCGCGGCGTCAACAACGCCATCTCCCCCGAAGTACTGCGACCTGTCCGGTTTTGCGGCGCTCGGGGAGGGGCCGGAGGTGCTGTGGATCCGCGGCGACGCCGACCTGATCGTCTCGGACACCTCCCTGGTGGACCTGGGCCACCTCGGTGCGCTCGGCGCGATCCCGGGCTGGCCCGGCCCGGACGTGTTCCCGGCCCAGCCCATGGTGGGCCAGATGCGCGCGATGCTCGGCCGCTACCAGGCGGCCGGCGGCCGGTACACCGAGCGGGTGCTGCCCGGCTGCGGGCACTCACCCCACCTGGAGCGCCCCGACGAGTTCGCCGCGGCCGTCGCCGGGTTCCTGGCCAGCGTCCCCACGCCCTGACGGCGCGTTTGTGATCATGGGTTTGGTGTTGCTATAGGACCCTGTTGGCTTATTGGGTTCAGGCTGCGGGTGCTAGGTCGAGCTGCTGGAGGTGGCTGGTGCGGGTGCGGTCGGGTGGCCGGCCGGTCTGCCAGGCGTCGAGGCGGATGAGGTTGATCGCGGCGGCAGCGGCGTGGTGCCCGAGTTCGGTTTTGGGCAGGCCGAGGTAGCGGGCGTGGCGGATGCCGGTGACGTGGGTGGCTTGCCACATGGTTCCCTCGACCCCGGCGCGGATGGCGTACCGGCGTTTCCAGGCGGGGGTGTCTTGCTCCGCGCGGGCGGCGGTGACGGCCTCGTGGATGGGCCGGGGGCGCAGGCCGAGCTGGCGGCCGGCCGCTGAGGTGGTGCATTGCGCGCGAACCGGGCAGGTGCGGCAGGCGGCCTTGGGGAACCGGACCAGGATCTGGCTGGTTCCGCCGCGGGTGTGCTCGCACCAGGTAGCGCTGGTGACGCCCTGGGGGCAGGTGACCTGCTGGCGGTCCCAGTCGATGGCGAACATCTCCGCGGTGTAGCCGCCGGTGCGCCGCTGGCGGGTGGCGGTGGTGCGCAGCGGGCCGGTCAGGATGATGCCCCGGGCGCGGGCGGTGACGAGTTCGTCCGCGGAGGCATACCCGGCATCGACGGCGTGCTCAGCAGGGGCCAGCCCGGCGGCGTCCAGCCGGTCGTGCACCGGGGTGGTCATCGCCACGTCGGCGGTACTGGCCGGTGTGGTGATCACGCTGGTGATCAGGTTCGGGGCATCGCGGCTGCCATCGGGCCCGGGCACGGCGCAGGTCTCGGTGAGGTGGATCTTGTAGCCCAGCCAGCCCCTGCCGCGTTTCTCGCTGTAGCGGGCATCCAGGTCATAGGGGGAGATGATCCGGGATCTGCCCGGCGGGAGGCCCTGCTCGCCGGCTTCCCGCATTACCACCGCCCCCCGTCCGGTGCGGTAGTACTGCTGCACCCAGATCTGCCGCAGCGTCTCGACGGCGGGCAGCTCCCGCAGCCACGACGGCGCGCCGGGCGTGCGGACCGCCTCCAGCAGCAGCAGGCCGTCCGCGCCGTACTGGCTGGCCAGGTCCTTGCGCTTCGCCTCGCTGGCGGGCAGCCGCATCCCGTCGATCCGCTGCCCGTAGATCTCCTGCCACGACGCGTCGATCAGCCCGGCGAGCCAGTCCGGCGCAGCGGCGGCCAGGGTCTCCAGCGCCGCGCGGACCGTTTCCCCGGCCAGTTCCAGCCGGTTCAGGTCCCGGATCCGGCCCAGCACCTGCGTGGAATCGGTCCGCTGCGTCCCCCCGGCTTTCACCACGCCGAGCTCTTCCAGCCGCTCCAGCAGCAGGTCAAACAGGATGCGTTCCAGGCCCGCGGCCGCCAGCCGGGAGCGGAACTCGCTCAGCACGCTGAAATCGAACCCCTCGTCGTCTAACGGCAGGCCCAGGGCGTACTTCCAGTCCAGCCGGCCCCGCACCGCATCCGCGGCCTGCCGGTCGGTCAGGTTCCCGGTGAACTGCAGCACCGTCACCATCGCCAGCTGCGCCGGGGACATCCCCGGCGCACCCCGCACCCCATACGCCGCCGCGAAATCCGCATCCCGGTACCAGGTGCCCAGCTCATCCCGGGCCCGCATCGCCAGGCTGCCCTTCCGGAACGCCTTCCTGGCCACCCGGGCGGTAGCGTCCGGCACTTCAGGCCACGGCTTTGGCTGCATCGACATGACGACCCGATTCTGCGGCCAGGAACGGGGAAGGGGAAGCCGGCCGCGCAAAGATCATGAACCTAGCCACGCTCAGCGCGCGTGAACCCGCCCAGCGCGGCGCGTCACCAAATAAGCCAACAGGGTCCCAGGGCAACACCAAACCCATGATCACGCCAGCCTCCCGAGCTACGTCCTATTACTTCGATGCAGGGCCGGATACGGGTGGTAACGATGCGACCGTTGAGGCAGGCGGGTCACGTTTCGGCCAGGGCCGGGTGCGGAACACGCTGCGGAACACGCTGCGCGGGGTGCCGAAGGTCGGTCGCTGCCTCCCGCCGCGACGGAATGCTCATAGAATCGCCGCGTGCTGCCTCCCGGATCGGCCCCCGCGCTGAGCGGTGGGACCGACGGCGCGCTGGACGTGCTGCGCCGGGTGTTCGGCTACGACTCGTTCCGGGGCCCCCAGCAGGAGATCATCGGGCACCTCATCGCGGGCGGCGACGCGCTGGTGCTGATGCCGACCGGCGGCGGCAAGTCCCTCTGCTACCAGATTCCCGCGCTCGTCCGCCCCGGCACCGGGGTGGTGATCTCCCCGCTCATCGCGCTGATGCAGGATCAGGTGGACGCCATGCGGGCGCTCGGCGTCCGGGCCGGGTTCCTGAACTCCACCCAGGACCCCGCGCAGCGGCGCGAGATGGAGTCCGCGTTCGTCGCCGGCGACCTGGACCTGCTCTACCTGGCCCCGGAGCGGCTGCGCACCGAGTCCACCGTGGCGTTGCTCGACCGGGGCACGGTGTCCCTGTTCGCCATCGACGAGGCGCACTGCGTGTCCCAGTGGGGGCACGACTTCCGCCCCGACTACCTCACCCTGTCCGGGCTGCACGAGCGCTGGCCCGAGGTGCCCCGCATCGCGCTGACGGCCACCGCCACCCAGGCCACCCGCGCCGAGATCGCGGACCGGCTGGCCCTGCAGGACGCGCGTCATTTCGTGGCGAGCTTCGACCGCCCCAACATCACCTACCGGATAGTGCCCAAGGCTGAGCCGGGCCGTCAGTTGCTGAACTTCATCCGCAACGAACACCCCGGCGGCGCCGGCATCGTCTACTGCCTGTCACGGGCTTCGGTGGAAAAGACGGCGGGGTTCCTGGCGGCGAGCGGGGTCACCGCGCTGCCCTACCACGCCGGACTGGACGCCTTCACCCGGGGCCGGAACCAGGCCCGCTTCCTGCGGGAGGACGGCCTGGTCATGGTGGCCACGATCGCGTTCGGGATGGGCATCGACAAGCCCGACGTGCGCTTCGTGGCCCACCTGGACCTGCCCCGGTCGGTGGAGGGCTACTACCAGGAGACCGGCCGGGCCGGGCGGGACGGGCTGCCCTCCACCGCGTGGCTGGCCTACGGCCTGCAGGATGTGGTCCAGCAGCGCAAGCTGATCGAGACCTCCGCGGGTGATCTGGCCCACCGCCGCCGCCAGGCCGCGCACCTGGACGCGATGCTGGCCCTGTGCGAGACGATCGAATGCCGCCGGGCCCAGTTGCTCGGTTACTTCAGCGAGGACGCCGGGGCGTGCGGCAACTGCGACACGTGCCAGTCCCCGCCCGAAGCGTGGGACGGGACCATCGCCGCCCAGAAGTTCCTGTCCGCGGTGTACCGGCTCAGGCATGAGCGGGGCCAGCGGTTCGGGGCCGGCCAGGTGATCGACATCCTGCTCGGGCGCGGCACCGCCAAGGTGGCCGAGAACGGGCACGACTCGCTCACCGTGTTCGGCATCGGCACCGAGCTGACCGAGTCGCAGTGGCGCGGCGTCGCCCGCCAGCTGCTGGCCCAGGGCCTGCTCGCCGTCCAGGGTGACTACGGCACCCTGGAGCTGACCGGGGGCAGTGACGACGTGCTCGGCCGGCGGCGCCAGGTCATGCTGCGCCGCGAGCCCGAGCGGCCGCCCCGGACCCGGTCCGCCCGGCCGGCGAAGACCGCAGCCGTCCCGGACGACATGCCCCCGGAAGCCGCGCCGCGGTTCGAGAAGCTCCGCGCCTGGCGCGGCGCCGCGGCCAAGGAGCAGGGCGTCCCCGCGTACGTGATCTTCCACGACGCGACGCTGCGGCAGATCGCCGCGCAGGCACCGTCGTCCCTGACGGCTTTGTCCACGGTGAGCGGGGTAGGGGAGGCCAAGCTGGCCCGGTACGGCCAGCAGGTCCTGGATGTCCTGGGCGGCGCAGAACCCCTGACCACGGGGCCCTGAGCCGCGCGCGGGCCAGCCAGGTAAGCGGATAAGGAGCAGGCATGCAGATCGGTGTCGTCTTCCCGCAGACCGAGATCGGCCCGGACGCCGGTGCGGTGCGGTCCTACGGGCGGCGGGCGGAGGAACTCGGCTTCCGGCATGTGATGGCCTACGACCACGTGCTGGGGGCGGACCCCGCCGTGCACCCGGGCTGGAACGGCCCCTACGACGTGCACACCACGTTCCACGAGCCGATGGTGCTGTTCGGTTACCTGGCCGCCCTCACCTCGCTGGAGCTGGTGACGGGCATCATCATCTTGCCGCAGCGGCAGACCGCGCTGGTGGCCAAGCAGGCTGCCGAGGTGGACCTGCTGTCCGGCGGCCGTTTCCGGCTCGGCGTGGGCCTGGGCTGGAACGAGGTGGAGTACGAGGCGCTGGGACAGGATTTCGGCACCCGGGGCCGGCGCATCGGGGAGCAGGTCACGCTGATGCGACGCCTGTGGACCGAGGGGTCCGTGACCCATGAGGGCGAGTTCGACCGGGTGACCGGGGCCGGGCTGGCGCCGCTGCCGGTGCAGCGGCCGATCCCGGTCTGGTTCGGGGCGCAGTCCGAGCCCGCCTACCGCCGGGCCGGCCGTCTCGCCGATGGCTGGTTCCCGCAGGTCAGCCCGGGGCCGCAGCTCGACGGCGCCAGGGAAGTCGTCTATGCCGCCGCCCGGGAGGCAGGCCGGGATCCGGCCCGGCTCGGCATGGAGGGGCGGATCAGCTGGCGCGGTGACGCGGGGAAGCTCGCCGACCAGGCGGGGCGGTGGCAGGAGGCCGGTGCCACGCATCTGGCCGTCAACACGATGGGCGCGGGGCTGGCGAGTCTTGGTGATCACCTGGGTGCGCTGGAGCAGGCGGCTGCGGCGCTGGGGCTGCGGTCCAGCTGAGCTTTGGGGCGGGGTACGTGGGGTAGCGGCGGGCTCGCAGGCGTTTGCCTGTGGCTGCGCTTGCTGCGCGCGCCGCGGTGGGGTGCATGGCTGGGCGAGCATCGTTTACGCCCGCCGCTACCCCGCGTACCCCGCCTGCACCGCTGCGGGTTACTCCGGCGCGGCGTACCCTGCGCCGCTGCGGGTTACCCCGGCGCCGCGTACCCCGCCTGCACCGCTGGGGGGTACCCCGGCCCGCGCCCCCCGTGGGCCGCGGGGCCGGTCCCGCGGCGGGCGGCGGGCGGCGGGCGGCGGGCGGCGGGCGGCGGGCGGCGGGCGGCGGCGGGCATAATGACCTGGGGCTGGCGACATGCCCGCTCCGACTTGCTGGCCGTTCGGGCCGTGAGGTGATCTGGCGCGCGGCCGCCCGCCCGGCGGGACATCCCGGGCGGCGGGACGTGGCGGCGTGGCCGGGATGGGATGCTGATGGCGGACTCGGCGGGCGGGAACACCGGGGACTGGACGGAGCCGGGGCTGTTCACCGTCGCCCCGGGGGTGCACCGCATCCCGCTGCCGCTGCCCAACGACGGGCTGCGGGCGGTGAACGTCTACGCCATCGAGTCCGGCGATGACCTGGTGCTGGTCGACGCGGGCTGGGCGCTGGCCGAGACGGGCAGCCTGCTGGACGCGGCCCTGGACCGGATCGGCCGCAACTCCGCGGAGATCACCCGCTGCCTGGTCACGCACGTGCACCGGGATCACTACACGATGGCGGTGATCCTGCGCCGCCGCTTCGGCACCCGCGTGGCGCTGGGCATCGGCGACCGCCCCTCGCTGGCCGCGGCCGGTGACGCCGAGCGCGAGCACATGGCCGAGCACGTGCTGCGGCTGGAACGGGCCGGGGCGGAGCCGGTTCTCCGTGCGCTGCACGCGGCCTACAGGGACGAGCGGCCACAGCGCGAGGACGTGTGGGAGCTGCCTGACGAGTGGCTCAAGGACCAGGCCACGATCCAGCTGGACGGCCGTGAGCTGCGGGCCGTGGCCACCCCGGGCCACACCCAGGGGCACACCGTGTTCGCCGACCTCGGGTCGGACATGCTGTTCGCCGGTGATCATGTGCTGCCGCACATCACCCCGTCGGTGGGTTTCGAGGCGGTCTATGCGGAACTGCCGCTGGGTGACTACCTTCGTTCGCTCAGGCTGGTCCTCGACCTGCCGGACATGCGGCTGCTGCCTGCGCACGGGCCGGTGACCGAGACGACCCACGCCCGGGTGCACGCCCTGCTGGCGCACCATGAGGAGCGGCTGGGCGCGTGCCTGGGACGGATCGAGGCCGGGGCGCACACCGCCTACGAGGCGGCTCAGGGGCTGGGCTGGACCCGCCGGAGCCACCGGTTCAGCGAGCTCGACCCGTTCAACCAGATGCTCGCGGTGCTGGAGACCGGGGTACACCTGGACCTCCTGGTGGCCCAGGGGCGGCTGAGCCGCACCAGCACGGACAAGCTGGTCAGTTATGCGCTTCCCCGCGCGGCGGCCCCGTGACCGTGACCATGCCGGCGGCCCGGTGACCATGCCGGCGGCCCAGTGACCGTGACCAGGCCGGCCGCCCTGCTCCCGCTGGCCCCGGGCCCTGCTACGGTACATACATGCGTATGTATCTAACGGGGCGCCCGGCGGCGGACGTGACACGATGACCCTGACCGAGCAGGGACGACCGAATCCCCGGGGTGAGGCCATGGTGGCCGAGCTCAAGTGGGTACATGACATGATCCGCCGCGACCTCGGCGTGATCCGGCAGATGGCCGCGGACACGGAGGCTGGCCGGCCAGCCAGCGCGATCCGGGGCGTGATCCAGTCACTGGCGTCGGGCAGCGCGGTCTGGCAGCTGAAGGTCAGCTGCCTCCGGCACTGCCGGTTCGTCCACTCCCATCACACGCACGAGTCGCTGATGCTGTTCCCGGCGCTGCGCGAGGCCAACCCGGCCCTGAACCCCGTGGTGGACAAGCTGGAAGCCGACCACGCGCACGTCTCGGATCTGCTCGACGAGGTCGAGGCCGCGTCGCACAGCCTCGGCGAGGCGGGTGAGCCTGCCGCCCGCGAGCGTCTCGTCACCGCGCTGCGCACGCTGAGCGACGACCTGCTGGCCCACCTCCACTACGAGGAGGAGCAGATCTCCGGGACGCTCGCCACCTGGACCCGCTGGCCCGGCTGGTAGGGCCTGCGGCGATGACGGCACCGGACATGACCACCGCGGACAGGACGGCACCGGGCGGGGCGGCAGCGCGCCGGGCCGCCGCGCAGGTCCCTGGCACGCCGCATGACGAGCACGCGTGCGCGCAGGCCTGGGCGGCCCTCACCGCGGCGCACGCCCTGGTGACCGAGCAGCTGAGCGCGGCGCTGACCACGGCCTGCGGGCTGAGCATCAACGAGTTCCAGATCCTGCTCCGGGTGGACCGGGCCGCGGACCCGGGAGTGCGGCTGGGTGAACTGTGCTCTGCGGTGCCGCTGACCCAGCCCTCGCTCAGCCGGGCGGTCGCCCGGCTGGAACGGCACGGCTGGCTGCACCGGGCCGGGGCGCCCGGCGACGGGCGCGGCGTGATGGTCACCCTCACCGCGGCGGGCCGCGAGGTGCTCGGCCGGGGAAGCACCGTGCACGCCCAGACGATCAGCGAACTGCTGCTCGACCGGCTCACCGCGGCCGAGCAGGACCTGCTCGCCCGGGCCCTGACCCGGGTCGCCGAAGGCCAGCCGGGCACACCTCCCGGTCCCCCCGCCGCTCGGCCCGCTCCAGCCGTTTCCGGGAACTCTCCGACCGTCCAGGAGGACTCATGGCCCAGCCAGCCGCATTCGGCCTGAACGTCAACCCCAACGCCGGCGGCCTGGCCATCGCCGGGCGCATCGCCGCGATCGCCGACTCGGCCGGCCTGGAATACGTGGGCGTCCAGGACCACCCCTACAACCCGGAGTTCCTCGACACGCTCACGGTGATCACCTGGCTGGCCGCCCGGACCAGCCGGGTGCACCTGTTTCCCAACGTGGCCAACCTGCCGCTGCGGCCGCCGGCGATGCTGGCCAAGCAGGCCGCGAGCATCGACGTGCTGAGCGGCGGCCGGTTCGAGCTCGGGCTCGGCGCGGGCGCCTCGGCCGAGGGCATCGCCGGCATGGGCGGCCCGCGGCGCACGCCGGGCCAGGCCCGTGCGGCGCTCAGCGAGGCGATCGACATCATCCGGGCCAGCTGGGCCGGTGAGCCGTTCAGCTTCGAGGGGACCGGCTATCAGGCCCCCGGGGTGCGGCCAGGCCCCCGGCCCGCGCATCCGATCGGGCTGTGGCTCGGCGTGTTGGGACCCCGCGCGGCGGCGCTGGTCGGCGCGAAGGCCGACGGCTGGTCGGTGTCCGCGCCATACGTGCCCCCGGAACGGCTGCCCGAGCTGAACGACATCATCACCGGAGCCGCGCTGGAGTCGAACCGTGATCCTGAGCGGATCACCCGGCTCTACAACGTCATGGGGCTGATCTCCGCGGAGGACCGGGGCCTGTTCCACGGGCCGGCCGGCCGCTGGATCGAGACGCTGGCCAGCTTGTACACGGACTACCAGATGAACGCGTTCGTGTTCTGGCCGTCCGGGGACCGGGAACGCCAGTCGCGCATCTGGGCCGAGGAGGTCGTCCCGGCGGCCCGTGAGGCGCTGGGTGTCCCGGCCGGGGCGTAGCCGGGCCACCCCGCAGCCACGGAAAGCGGGTGGATAGGGTTTTCCCGTGGAATACCGAACGCTGGGCAGATCAGGACTCCGGGTTTCCGTGCTCACCATGGGCACGATGACGTTCGGCGGCGCCGGGGATTTCGCGAGCGTCGGCTCGACCGCCGTGGACGAGGCCCGGCGCCAGGTGGACATGTGCCTGGACGCAGGGGTCAACCTCATCGACACCGCGGACGTGTACTCCGCCGGGCTGTCTGAGGACATCGTGGGTGAGGTCCTCGCCGGGCGCCGCGACGACGTGCTCGTCGCGACCAAGGTGCGGATGCCCATGGGTGACGGCCCCAACGACGCCGGCCTCTCCCTGCACCACGTCGTCTCGGGCTGCGAGGCCAGCCTGCGCCGCCTGCGCACCGACCACATCGACCTCTACCAGGTGCACGAGTGGGACGGCGTGACGCCGCTGGAAGAGACGCTGGAGGCGCTGGACCTGCTGGTCCGCTCGGGCAAGGTGCGCTACGTCGGCGTGTCCAACTACGCCGGCTGGCAGCTGATGAAAGCCCTCGGCATCGCCAGCCTGCGTGACCTGCCTCGGTTCGTCAGCCAGCAGATCTACTACTCGCTGCAGGCGCGCGACGCCGAGTATGAGCTGATCCCGGCGGCCGTGGACCAGGGACTGGGCGTGCTGGTCTGGAGCCCCCTGGCGGGGGGCCTGCTCTCCGGGAAGTACCGCCGCGACCAGCGGCCCAGTTCCGGCTCCCGGCATCTGACCGACTGGAACGAGCCGCCGGTCTACGACCAGGAGAAGCTGTACGACACCGTCGAGGAGCTGGTCGAGATCGGTGCCGGGCACGAGGTGTCGGCGGCCCAGGTCGCCCTGGCCTACCTGCTGCGCAAGCCCGCCGTCACATCGCTGGTGATCGGCGCGCGGACCTCGGAGCAGCTGGCCGACAACCTGGGCGCGGCCAGCCTGACGCTCAGCGACGCGGAGATGGAGCGGCTCGACAAGGTCAGCGCGCCGCCGCTGCTCTACCCGTACTGGCACCAGGCCAAGACGGCCCGTGACCGGCTGTCCCCCGCGGACCTGACCCTGCTCGGACCTCATCTGTAGCCGCCGGTACCTTGGGACACAGGTGTCCGTGACGGACCGGACCTCTGAGCACCAGGACTGCTGATGACCCTGGATGGAGCCCCACAGCCCGCGGGCGGCCCTTCGCCGCAAGCGGTGACGCAGCCGGTCGCCGCACCGCTGTCGGCCGCGGCGATCTTCCTTACCGCCACTGCGCGGCCTGGTCAGGCCAGCGACGCCGCGGTGCGCGCGCTGTGCGGTGATCTCGGCGGACTGCTGCGCGCGGTGGGTTTCCGCGACCTCGACGCCGCCCTGACCTGTGTCATGGGTTTCGGGGCAGGGCTGTGGGACCGGCTGGCCGGCCCTGAGCGGCCCGCGGGGCTGCACCCGTTCCGCGAAATCCAGGCCGGCGAGCGGCATGCCGTCGCCACCCAGGCGGATCTCCTGTTCCATATCCGCGCGGACCGGATGGACCTGTGCTTCGAACTGGCCACGCACATCACGGCGCGGCTGGGGGAGGCCGTGGACACCGTCGACGAGGTGCACGGCTTCCGGTACTTCGACGACCGGGACCTGATCGGCTTCGTGGACGGCACGGAGAACCCGACCGGCCAGGACGCGGTCCAGGCGACGGTGATTGGTACCGAGGACCCGGCGTACGCCGGCGGCAGCTACGTGATCGTCCAGAAGTACCTGCACGACCTGGCCAAATGGAATGCCCTGCCCACCGAGGAGCAGGAGAACATCATCGGCCGCAGGAAGCTCGACGACATCGAGCTGAGCGACGCGGTGAAGCCCAGCTTCGCGCACAACGCGCTGACCACCATCGTCGATTCCGACGGCGAGGAAATCGACATCGTCCGGGACAACATGCCCTTCGGCAACGCCGCGGAAGGCGAGTACGGCACCTACTTCATCGGCTACGCCCGGTCGCCGCAGACCATCGAGCTGATGCTCACCAACATGTTCGTCGGGCGCCCGCCCGGTAACTATGACCGGCTGCTCGACGTCAGCCGGGCGGTGTCCGGCAGCCTGTTCTTCGTGCCGTCGGTGCCCCTGCTGGAAAGCCTGGCCGACGACCCCGGGGACGGCGATACGGCGGAGGCCGGGCCCGATGCGGGCGCCGCGGGCGGGGACGGCGGACATGACGATCAGGCGGCCGGGCCGGCCGCACCAACCGAACCCGCCGGATCGCTCGGCATCGGCAGCCTACGAGGAGTGACGCAGCATGGATAACCTGCACCGGGAACTGGCCCCGATCTCCGACGCAGCCTGGTCCCAGATCGAGGAAGAGGCCACCCGGACCCTCAGGCGGCACCTGGCGGGCCGCCGTGTGGTGGACGTGTCAGGGCCCGGCGGAAACACGCTGTCCGCCGTCGGCACCGGGCACCTCCGTGACATCGAGGCCCCGCACGACGGCGTGCGCGCCCGGCGGCGCGAGGTCAAGCCGGTCCTCGAGTTCCGGGTCCCGTTCCGGGTGGACCGCAGCGCGGTCGACGACGTGCTGCGCGGCGCCCAGGATTCCGACTGGCAGCCAGTCAAGGACGCCGCCCGGCAGATCGCGTTTGCCGAGGACCGGGCGGTGTTCGAGGGGTACCCGGCCGGGGACATCGCCGGGGTCAGGCAGGAGACGAGCAACCAGCCGATGACCCTGCCCACCGACGTCCGCGGCTACCCCGAGGCGGTGGCCGAGGCCCTGCGTTACCTGCGGATCGCAGGCGTCAACGGCCCGTACTCGGTCGTGCTCAGCGCCGATGCGTACACGGCCGTGAGCGAGACGCGTGACCACGGCTACCCGATCCACGAGCACATCAAGAGGCTGATCAGCGGCGAGATCATCTGGGCCCCGGCCATCGAGGGTGCCTTCGTGCTCACCACCCGCGGCGGTGATTTCGACCTGCAGCTCGGCCAGGACCTCTCGATCGGGTACCTGAGCCACGATGCGGCCAGCGTGGAGTTGTACCTCCAGGAGACGTTCACGTTCCTCGTCTACACGTCCGAGGCCGTGGTGGCCCTCGCCGCAGCTCCCTGACCTGGGCCCGGCCACATGGGCGGGCTCATGGGCCAGCCTGCGCGGCGCTGGGGCCGCAGGCGTGATCGGTCATTCGGCCTCGTTCACAGGAATCTCGTTGCTAGCGTTCTGAACATGTCCGTGAAGACCTTCAGTATCAGCATGGGTGAGCGTGCCTACCGGCAGGCTCGCGCGGAGGCTGACCGCGCGGGGCTGTCCATGTCGGCGTGGATGACCCGGGCCGCGCGGGAGAAGATCCAGCGCGATGCGGCGAGCGCGATCGCCGAGGCCGACCGGCTCACCGGTCACGACTGGGCGGACTGGACGGAGGCTAACGCAGGCGACTTCCCGCCTAGCGCCGGCAAGGGCGCCGCGTGAACCGCGGTGACATTTTCGCGTATAAGGGTGTAGCACGGGCCGGCTACGTGGCCATTGTCAGCAACGACGGGTTCAACGCGATCACCGGCCACCCCGTGGTGGTCAAGGTAAGCGACCGGCCCGACCTGACCGAGACGCCCTACGTCGTGGCGCTCAGCCACAAGGACCCGGTCTCTGGGCACCTGGAGTCGTACTCCGCGGTGCGGGTGCGCCGCAGCAGGCTGGCGGGCGACCGGGTCGGCCAGCTCGCCGAGGAGACCATGCGCAAGCTGGACGACGCCCTGGCGCTGATCTTCGACTATGAGGCCTGAGCGCACGGCTGCCTGAACGCATGGCCCCGGGCCGTCGGCAGCGCCCGATCACTCCCGGACGCTGGGCCGGTCAGACGCTGGGCCGGTCAACCGCCGGACCCGGTCCAGGGGGCCGCCAGGTGCACCGTCATCGCCGCGATGAGCAGGCCGCCCGCGATCGAGGCCAGCAGCAGCAGCCACCGCGTGGAGCGCCCGGCCGCGGCCGAGCGAGCCCGGTTGAATCCGCCGGAGCCGCGCAGGTCAGACCCGATCAGCCGGGGCAGGCGCCAGACGTAGGCGAGGACATGGATCGTCATCACGCCGAACCAGAGCACGAAGAACGCCTTGTGCAGGAAGAGCCACGGCCCGGCGGCCGACCCGGCGAAGGCCAGCGCCACCCCGGTGCCGATCACGCCGACCGACGTGATCAGGACGAACGGCCCCAGCAGGCGCAGCAGGGGTGCGGGCGGCCCCTTGCGCCGGTACTCCGGGACGCCCGTGTAGTAGCGCGTGAAGCGGTAGGCCACCGCGGCGATCTTGAGCGCGACGGGGCCGATCAGCAGCATGCCGACGAAGAAGTGCACGGTGATCAGCTGGTGGATGGACAAGATGGTGAGGCCCTCGGCCGCGAACAGCACCAGCAGCACGGCGCCGGTGACCGCGGTGAGCCGCTCGTTGCCCTCAGCGCCGCCGGTGCTGTCCCTGGGAACAGGCGGCCGGGCCGGGCCGGGCTGTTCCCAGGGACGCGCGGGGGAACGCGGGCCGCCGGGCGGCGCACCATAGTGGCCGCGCGGATCCGGTGAACCGGGGTCGCCGCGGGGGCCGTACGGGCCCAGCGAACGGCGGGGGCCGCGCGGGGCACCGGGGTCACTGCGGGCCTCGGGTCCCGGTCGGTAGCCCGTCATCCGCTCACTTCCTCCCTGCTCGCTGGCCTGCCTGGCCGAGGCGCCGGGGCGCCGTCCGGCCGTGCGGACGTGCGGGTCACCTGATCCCGCATCTCAAGCCTGGAGGCTCGGCGTCCCGGAACTGGTTCAGGAACTGCTCAGAACCGGTAAGGAAAAGCCCGACCTCAGTCGGACCCAGCGCCCGGCCGGCGGCCGCGGTCCGGCCGCTGGGCCGGCAGGGTCACGGTGACGGTGAGCCCGCCGCCCGGCGTATCCGACAGGGCCGTGGAGCCACCGTTGGAGGTCACCAGGCGGTGCACGATGGCCAGCCCGAGCCCGGCCCCGCCCGGCGTGCTGCTGACGAACCGGCGGAACGCCATCTCCTGCTGCCGGGGGGTCATCCCCGGCCCGTCGTCCGCCACCACCACCCGGGCCCCCTCCCCTTCCGCGACCGCGCTGAGCTGGACGTGGCCGCCTGCCGGGACCGCGTCGAGCGCGTTGGCCAGCAGGTTGTCCAGGACCTGTTCCAGATGCCCCTCGCCGGCCATGGCCGGCACCGGGCCCTGACACGACGGCTGCAGCTGCACCCCGCGCTCCTCGGCTACCGGCCGCCAGGCCGCAGCCCGGTCCCGGATCACCTCATCCACCCGGATGCTGACCGGCTCGACCAGCACGTTCTCTGCCCGGGCCAGCGCCAGCAGCCCGTCCACCAGGTGGGACAGCCGGGCGATCTCATCCTGCGCCCCGGCGAGTTCCTCTGCCGTCTCCGGGTCGGTGTCCTGGGTGAGCACATCCAGGCGGAGCCGGAGCGCGGCCAGCGGCGTGCGCAGCTGGTGGGAAACGTCCGCGATCGTAGCCCGGCTCCCGTGCACCAGGGACTCCAGCCGGCCTGCCATGCTGTTGAAGTTGCGGGCGAGCCGCCGCACCTCGGGCGGCCCGTTCCCGGCCGCCGACCGGGTGTCCAGCGCCCCGCCGCCGAGCCGCTGGGCGGCGGCGTCCAGGTCGCTCAGCGGGCGGCTGACCCACCGGGCCAGCGCGATCGCCGCGACCGCCGCGGCGGCCAGGCCGGCCAGGGCCACCGCACCCAGCCAGGTCCACAGGACGTCGACCCGCTCCTCGAGTTCGGCGGAGGACCGGGACAGCACCACGGCGCCGACCACCACGCCACCGCTGTCCCCCCGCACCGGGACTGCCACCCGGAGCCGGTCATCGACCCGGCTGTCCACCACCGTCCGGCCGCGCAGCGCGGAGGTCAGCGTGGCGGCGGGGATCGCGACGCCGCCGCCATCCGTGCCGCTGACGAGCCGGCGGCCGGCGCTGTACACCCCGACCTGCTCACCGGCCTTCCGGGCCTGCGCCATGGCGCGGGCCATGGTGGCGGTCCCGGCCGGGAGCTGGTCCGCCAGCCGGTCCTCGGCCAGCCCGGCGAGGGCCCGCGCGGACAAGATCGTGTCCTGGTGGAAGGAACTGCGCTCGTGGCCGGTGGTGATGAGCCCCAGCGGCACGACGGTGGTCACCAGCAGCGCCCCGATCAGGGCGAGCATGGTGAGCACGATGCGGCGGGCCATCAGACTTCGCCGAGCCGGAAACCCCTGCCGTAGGCCGTCTCGATCAGGCCCGGCACGTCCAGCTTCCGGCGCAGCGCGGCCACGTGCACGTCCAGCACCTTGGTCGGGCCGTACCAGTGCGCGTCCCAGGCGCTCTCCAGGATCTCCTGCCGGGTCATCACCCGTCCCGGGTCGCTGGCCAGGCACTCCAGGATGTCGAACTCCTTCGGGGTGAGTGCCACCTCGCGACCGTGCACGGTCACCTTCCGCGTGCGCAGGTCCACGGTGAGCGGCCCGTGCCGCAGCACCTCACCGCCCGGCCGGACGCGGCGCAGCACGGCCCTGATCCGGGCCAGCAGCTCAGCCAGCCCGAACGGCTTGACCAGGTAGTCGTCGGCCCCCGCGTCCAGCGCCAGCACGCGTTCCGGCTCCTCACCCCGGGCGGTGACGATGATAATCCCGGCGTCGGAGCGTTCCCGCAACTGGCGGCACACGTCCACCCCGTCGGCGTCAGGCAGGCCCAGATCGAGCAGCACGACATCCGGATCACCGGCCTTCAGCGCCTCCTCGCCGGTCATCACGTGGTCCACCCGGTACCCGCCCCGGCTCAGCCCGCGCACCAGCTGGGTCGCCAGGCCCGGGTCGTCCTCCACCACCAGGACACGCGGGCTGCCCTTGGCGGAGGTCAGCCCGGCGCTGGCGGCACCGCTCGACACGCTCATGCGACAACCGTAGGGCCAACTTAGAGGGGCACGACCACGATTGGCTTGGTCGTGGGGCGGCTGGTGCCGCCGGCTGGCTCTACGGTCAGGGCGACCGCATCCCCCGCGGCGAGGCCGGACGCCAGCAGCGGCGCGGTGCGCCCGGCCGCCGGTGCCGGGAGCAGACCTGCCCGGCGGGCCGTCTGGCCGGACAGGAACCACAGCTCATAGACCTTGCCCCCGTGCAGCGCGGGCAGCCCGGCCGTGCTGATGATCAGCGCATGCCGGGACCGGGAGGCGACCACGGTGGCCACCCCGCCGGCCGTCGTGCGGTGCATGGTCAGCCGGGCGTCCGGGGCGGCCAGCACGGCGGCGACGGCCCGGCTCGCGGCCTGGGCCTGGTCCAGCCGATGCTGGGTGGAGGACTGGATGATCCCCAGCGCCACCGCGGCCACCACGGCGGCTGCGGTCACGGCGGCCGCCAGCCGGGGCAGCCAGGGGCCGCGGGCCGGCCGCAGCCGGGCCGGCCGCACCTGGCCCCGCCGCTGCCGGGCCGGGGGCGCCTGGCTCACCTCGGGCGGAAGCTGCCGGGTAACAGCGGCTGCGGTGAGCACCCGCTCCCGCAGCGCGGGCGTCGGGCTGGCCGCGACGGCCAGCGCCAGCCTGGTCGCGGTCTCCCGGAAACCCCGGACCTCGTTCTCGCACGGCGGGCAGCGGCGCAGGTGATGCTCGAACTGGTCCAGCTCGAGGCCGGTCAGGGCGTCGAGTGCGTACGCGCCGCTCAGCCCGTGCAGGTCGTGGCGGCCCAGTTTCACAGGGCGGCCCAGTTTCACCAGCTCACCCCCATGCAGTCGCGCATCCGGATCAGGCCGTCCCGGACCCGGGTCTTGACCGTCCCGAGGGCCGTGCTGAGCAGCGACGCGACCTCGGGATACGTGTATCCGCCGTAGTAGGCCAGGGTGATCGACTGCCGCTGGAGCTCAGTCAGCGAGTCCAGGCAGCGGCGCACCCGCTCCGCGTCCAGCCGCGACTCCACGGTCTCCGCGACCAGGTCCGGCGGTACGTCGGCGACAGCGCCGGCCTTCTGCTCCCGCTGGGTCTGCGCGCTGGCCGAGCGGACCCGGTTGAACGGCGCGGCGGTGCGCGATCGTCATCACCCAGGTCATCGCGCTGCCCCGGCGGGCGTCGAAGCGCGGCGCGGTCCGCCACACCTCCAGCAGGACTTCCTGGGCGACTTCCTCGGATTGGGCCGGGTCCCGCACCACCTTGCGGATCAGCCCGTAGACAGGCCGGGCCAGCCGGTCGTAGGCCACCTCGAAGGCCACCTCGTCACCCCGGGCCACCATGGCCAGCAGCTCGCCCAGGTCTTCCGCACGCCTGGGGAGGGGCCGCGGACCCGGACGGGATCCGGGCACGTCCTGTGTGCTCATAGCCCATATTCGGAGCGCCGGGCCGGCCGGATGGGTCCGGGGTGGGACGGGTGCGGGTGCCGCGGCCAGGCGCGGCACCCGCCAGCAGCTAGCCGGCCAGCTTGGCCAGTTCCGGCACGAACCGGGCCGCGTTGACCGTGCCGACCCCGGAGGCGAGGTCATAGCCGGGCCGGGCGCGGAAGCCGGTCACCGCGTGCAGCTTGCCGCCCTGGGGGAACGAGACGGTGTTGTTGCCCCGGGTCACGTCCACGATGCCCGCGGCCGCGCCGAGGGCGGACATCTTGTACAGCGCCGGGTTGATCAGGCCGAGCGGGTGCCCCGCGACCTGGTCAGCGAGGGCGACCACGCCGGCGAACAGCGGGGTGGACTCGCTGGTGCCGCAGGTCGGGTACCAGCCGGCCGGCTGCCCCTTGAAACTCTGGTACATGTCCACCGCGCCGTTGCAGGCGCCGCTCATCGAGATGTCCGGCACGCCGCGCGCGGCGCCGGTCACGCCCGCCACGCTGTTCTGGTACCTGGGCCGGGAGAAGATCACGGACTTCCCGCCGCCGCCCGCCAGCGGGTTGGGGCCCTTGCTGCCGAAGATGTACTGCTGCGTGGGCACGTTGTAGGTGTCGTTCCACACCGCGGAGTGCCACGCGCCCTTGGCCGACTGGCGCAGCTGGGTGCCGCCGACCCCGGTGACCAGCGGGTCGCTGTCCGGCCACGACGTCACCGGGTGCAGGTAATAGGTGCTCGCGTTGAACTTGACGTCCGCCGCGCCGCTGTCACCGGAGGCGGCCAGCACCGTCACGCCTTTCCTCGCCGCGTCCTGGTAGGCACCGCGCAGGTTGAGCAGCGACTGCCTGGACGGGAAGGTCTGCTCGGTCGCGCTGAAGCTCTGGCTGATCACCCCGCCGAGGTGATGGTCGACCACGTACGTCTCGGCCTTGACGATCGCCGGGAAGCCGGTCGTGCCCTCGTTCTCCGAGGTCGGGGTCTCCACCACGACGATGTTCGCGTCCGGGGCCATCACGTGCGACCACTCGACGTCCAGCTCGGTCTCGCCGGCCCAGCCTTCGCGATTAGAGGTCGGCCGGTACTTCGCCACCCGGCCGGCCGGCTGGATCACCTTGAGCGACGGCGGATCGGGCAGGCCGAACTTCTTGTCGAACACCCCCAGGTCGTGACGCACCGTGGGGGACCCGTAGGAGTTGACGATGACGATCGTCGCGCCCTTCCCGGTGATGCCCTTGCTGAACAGCGGGCCCAGGTTGTATGCCTGCCGGACCTGGGCGGGCTCGTAACAGGCGATCTTGAAATGTGTCTCGCAGTAGGCCGTGGTGGGGGGAGCCGCCGTGGCGTCCCGCACGTGGACCGCAGCCGGGCTGATGGCCACCGTGGCGGTCGCGGCCACCGCTGCCGCACCTCCCGCGGCGGCTGAGGTACTACCCGCCACCGCAGCGGCCATGGCAGCCGATCCCACGGCAATGGACAGGGGGCGGCGCACTCGCATCCCATCTCCCGGTTGCTGGCGGCCGGGACAGCCCCACCGCCGTCCCGTGGCCCACCTGACACTAACAGCGGGCGGTGGCCGCCGCGAGGGGCACCGGCCAGGGTCCGCTGCGGGCAGGCCCGGCGGGGCGCCGGTAAGCTCGCGGCCATGATCGTGGTCGTGGCCGGCGTGTCCGGCAGCGGCAAGTCGACGGTCGGTTCCCTGCTCGCAGGCAGGATGGGCTGGCCCTTCACGGATGCGGACACGCTGCACCCG
The DNA here is from genome assembly GCA_963782185.1 of uncultured Actinomycetes bacterium. Taxonomy (GTDB): domain Bacteria; phylum Actinomycetota; class Actinomycetes; order Streptosporangiales; family Streptosporangiaceae; genus RYN-230. The sequence continues at coordinate 7,827 of CAWAJB010000042.1, read as the reverse complement.
GCCGCGAACATCGCCAAGATGCGGGCGGGTCAACCCCTGTCCGATGCCGACCGGCGGCCGTGGCTGGCCGCGGTGGCAGCACGGATGGACGGGTACGCCAGCGCGGCTGAATCCGCGGTGCTCGCCTGCTCCGCACTGAAACGGTCCTACCGGGAGGAACTGCTCGCCGGGCGCCCCTCGGCCCGGATGGTGTTCCTGCATGTCACCCGCGAGGTGCTGGAAGCCCGGCTGCGCTCGCGGCACGGTCATTTCTTCCCCGCGGCCCTGCTGGACAGCCAGCTCGCCGATCTGGAGAGCCCGCAGCCAGCCGAGCGTGTCCTGGTGGTGGAGGCCACCCTCCCGCCGGATGAGGCCGTGGACGAGATCGTCCGGCGCCTCCGGCTGAGTCCTTCGCAGGAGAAGATGAGCCCATGAAGCTGAAACTCGACCTGCACGACATTTACAACCGGGGCCAGGACATCGACCAGGCCCTCCGGGCGGTCATCGACGAGGCCGTGGCCAAGAAAGCGCCCGTGGTGGAGATCATTCCGGGCAAGGGCTCAGGTCAGCTGAAAAAGCACGTCCTGAGGTTCCTCGAGCAGAAAGAAATCAAGCGGCTGTACAGCCGGGTCGAGAAGGACTCAAAGAACTTCGGCCGGGTCTTCGTGCATTTCCGGTGGAAATAGGCGTGCCTTCAGACGGCCCGAGACGGGGGCGGTAGCGCGCACCATCCTGACCCATCGCGGTGGCTTCCGGTGCCGCGGAGCGAATCGCTGGTGCACCCGGGCGTCGGCGAACCGCCCATCGGGAGGATACGTCGATTGCCAGACACAGCCCACAGTTGCTTCCCCCTCGCCGCGGTGCGCGGGCCGGAATCTGGCCATTGCCAAGGCCGTCGTCGTCCGGCCGGATTCCCGCGTTTTCACTCCCCGGGAAGAAGGCATCGGGGCCCTCATCCCCCCCATACGCAGACAAGCAGGCGACTACAACTCATAGTCTCCCGCATCCGCCGGCGCGCTTGTCATCGTGGCATGAACCGTCTTGGATGTCCAGTGAAAGCGCAAATCGAGGCGCCATTATTAAATTACTAAATTGCTTAGCTGAGTAGATTTTTGCGCCTATATCCTCCTTCCGCCCGGGGGTCACGCCGGGGTCACGCCTGACTGCGCCGCGCCGGGCCTCCCCGGGTCAGCAGCCCGCGCCTGACCGCCCGCACATACCTCGCATCGTGTGATGATTAGCGCATGCGTCTCCTGATCCGGGCTGTCCTGACCGCGGCGGCGCTCGCCGTGGCCGCGGTGTTGCTGCCCGGCATCCAGCTTGGCCACGGGAGCACCGCATCGAAGGTGCTGACCCTGCTGGCCGTCGCGGTGATCTTCGGGCTGGTGAACGCGATCATCAAGCCCGTGGTCAAGGCCGTCGGCTGCCTGTTCTATGTACTGACCCTCGGGCTGATCGCGCTGGTGGTCAACGGCCTGCTGCTCTGGCTGACGAGCTGGGTGGCTGGGCAGCTCACGCTGCCGTTCCACATCACCGGGTTCTGGCCCGCGTTCTGGGGCGCGATCATCGTCGGCGTGGTCGGCTGGCTGCTGGGCGTGCTGGTCCCGGAGCCGGACGACCGGCAGTAGGGCGGCGGTCAGCCGGAGGCCGGCTCCAGGAACTCCAGCCGGTTGCCCAGCGGATCCTCGCTGTAGAACCGGCGCATGCCGGGGAAGTCGCCGTCCGGCCGCACCGGATACCCCGCGGCGCGCAGCCGGGCCGCCCAGGCGCCCAGATCCCGCACGAGCAGTCCGGGGTGCGCCTTCCTGGCCGGGCGGAAGTCTTCCTCCACCCCGAGGTGCAATTCGATGCCGTGGCCGCGGAACCAGCAGCCGCCCCGGGCGGCGAGCGCGGCAGGCTTTGGGATCTCCTCCAGGCCCAGCACCCCGTGGTAGAAGGCACGCAGCGCCGCTTCACTTCCCGGCGGGCAGGCCAGCTGAACATGATGGATCATGGAGACCTCCTCCAGACCGCCGCGGTGCGCGCCGGCCCGGGCACGCGCCGCCGACCGGGCACGCCGGCCGCGCCGGGCACCGCGGCCGGACCCGGCGGCCGGACCCTCATTTCATCTTGATATCAAGACAGTATTCCAGACAGGAGCCCTCGTGCGCGAGACAATCACGGCCCAGTTCGAGGTCCTGGACGAGCGGTTCCGGCGCGTCCGGGGCGACCGGCAGCTCCAGGTGCTGCACACCGGATGCCGCTGGACCGAGGGTCCCGCGTACTTCCCGGCCGGCTGCTACCTCGTGTTCAGCGACATCCCTAACGACCGGATGCTGCGCTGGGATGAGACCACCGGTGCCGTGGGTGTCTTCCGCCAGCCCGCCCGCTTCGCCAACGGCCACACCGTGGACCGCCGCGGCCGCCTGGTCAGCTGCGAGCACGGCGGGCGGCAGGTCACCCGCACGGAACCGGACGGGTCGGTCACGGTGCTCGCGGACCGCTATCAGGGCCAGCGGCTCAACAGCCCGAACGATGTCGTGGAGCGGGCCGACGGCTCGATCTGGTTCACCGACCCCGCCTACGGCATCGACAGCGACTACGAAGGGCACCAGGCGGAGAGCGAGATCGGGGCCTGCCACGTGTACCGGATCGATCCGGGCTCCGGTGCGCTGCGCATCGTGGCAGACGACTTCAACCGGCCCAACGGGCTGGCGTTCACCCCGGACGAGCGGAAGCTGTACATCTGCGACAGCGAGGAACGGCATATCCGGCTGTTCACCGTGACCGACGGCGGCGGGCTGACCGGCGGGGAGGTCTTCGCGCGCTGTGACGCAGGAACCTTTGACGGCATCCGGCTGGACAGCGAGGGCCGGGTCTGGGCGGCTGCGGGCGACGGGCTGCAGTGCTTCGGCCCGGACGGCACCCTGCTGGGCAAGCTGCACGTGCCGGAGATCGTGGCCAACCTGACCTTCGGCGGGCCGCAGCGCAACCAGATCTTCATGTGCGCCACCAGTTCCGTCTACTCCATCCGGGTCACGGTCCGCGGCGCCCGCTACCCGGGCTAGGATGGCGCCGGTGCCAGCGGCGGCGCCGGCGTGCGGGCGGGGGCGTGATCTGCTGCGGCGAGCCAATGTCCACGTCCGCCCACCCATCCTGCCCGCGCCGGTACGTGAGCGGCAAGTAAAGCGGACCGCAGACTCCCTGTCATCGGTAGCGGCTACGTAGGTGTCAGCGATCCGTGTAGAGCCCGGGGCGGCGGTCGGCGAACAGGTCGTTGCGCGAGTTGATGCGCTTGTCCCGGGCCCGGGGCAGGTCGCAGTCGGCGGTCAGCACCGCGGGCCGGCCGGCGGTGGCCGGCCCGGCCAGCGGATAGCCGTCGGGCCGGCGATGAGGCTGCCACCCACCCAGGTGACCCCGCGCTCGGGACCGCACCGGTCCGCGACCACGACGAACACGCCGTTCACCGCGGCGCCGGCCTGCACCTTCACGACCTCGGACGGCCGCTCGCCGGGCGGCCGGGGCGCCGCTGGCCAGTTCACCGGGGCGGCGATGAGATCGGCGCCCGCCAGCGCCACCTGCCGGACCCACTCGGGGAACTCCAGGTCGTAGCAGATCATCACGCCGACCCGGCCAGCGGGCAGGTCCACGACCGGCGGGGCGCTGGCGCCGGGGGTGAAGACCAGCTTCTCCGCGTCCCACAGGTGTGCTTTCCGGTACACCGCGCCGATCCCGGACGCGTCCACCAGGGCGGCGCTGTTGAACAGCCGGCCATCCGGGGCGAGCTCGCAGAAGCCGCCGACGATCACGGTGTGATGCCGGGCGGCGAGCTCCTGCCACTGCCGCAGCGCCGGGGAGTCATCGGCCGGGCTGGCCAGGGCGCGGGCCTCCTCGGCGCCGGTGAACACGTAGCCGCTGTCGCACAGTTCCGGGAGGACCACCAGGCGGGCCCCGGCGGCGGCGGCCAGCTCGACCGCGCCGGCCGCGGCGGCCAGGTTGGCGTCCGGGTCACCGACGGCCAGGCTGAGCTGGCAGGCCGCGACGACCGTCACGCCGCGGCCTCACCGGGGAGCAGCAGCAGTTTCCCGGTCGTTTCCCGGGACGCCAGGTCCGCCTGGGCCTGGGCGGCCTGCTCCAGGGGATAACGGCCGCCGACCCGGACGGACAGGCGGCCCTCGGCGATCCAGCGGAACAGGTCACCGGCGCGCCACAGCAGTTCCTCCCGGGTGGCCATGTAGTGGCCGAGCGTCGGCCTGGTCACGAACAGGCTGCCCGCCGGGTTGAGGCGCTGCAGGTCAAAGGGGGGCACCGGCCCGCTCGCCGCGCCGTACAGCACCATGTAGCCGCGGACCCGCAGCGCCGAGAGGCTGGCCTCGAACGTGGCCTGGCCGATCCCGTCGTAGACCGCGGCGACCCCCGCGCCGCCGGTGACCTCCCGGGCCACCCCGGCAAAGTTCTCGTAGTCCGTGACGTAGTTCGCCCCGGCCTGCTGGGCCAGCACCGCCTTGGCGGTGGTGGACGTGGTGGCGACGCTGATCCCGCCGCGCATGGCCACCATCTGGGTGAGGAGCAGGCCCACCCCGCCCGCGGCCGCATGTACCACCACGTGATCACCCTGGCCCACCGGGTAGGTGCTGTGGCACAGGTAGTGCGCGGTCATGCCCTGCAACATGACGGCCGCCGCCACACCCAGATCCATGGTCTCCGGCACCGGGACCGCCAGGGCGGCCGGCACCGCGGCCTGCTCGGCGTAGCTGCCCGGGACCTGGGTCCAGGCCACCCGGTCACCCACGGCGAAGTCGCGCACGGCAGGCCCGACGGCCGCCACCGTCCCGGCGCCTTCGGCCCCGGGCACGTACGGCAGCGCCCCCGACGCATAGGGGGGCCGCCCCTCCCGCTGGTAGATGTCCATGTAGTTGACACCGGCCGCGGCCACGTCAACGAGCAACTGTCCCGGCCCCGGTTCCGGCGCCGCGACCTCCCCGATCTGGAGGACCTCAGGACCACCGTGCTGGCTCCCGATCACTGCGCGCATGAGCTCATCCTCTCCATCGAGCCGCCGACAGTAGCCTAGGTGGCAAAGGGGGAGATTCCGGGTGCGGATCGGCGAGCGGGTACGGGCCGTGCACCTGAGCCAGTACTGTCCCGGCGGCCTCGGCTTCCCGGCCGGGTCGCCCGGCGCCGGCCGGCCAGACCGCGGCGACACCCCGGCCGGCCAGTCGTGGGCCGGGCACGAGGCGCAGGCCACGGGCAGGCCGTGCGCGCGGTGCGGGCGCGAGATCAGCGCCGGGCAGCCGGTGCGCCGCCGGGCCGATCACCACTGGGTTCACGGGGACTGCCGCTAACGGCGAGTGGCGCGGCCGGAACCCGCGCTCCTGGGTGCCGTCGACGTCGAAGATGACCCCGCCGCGGCCGGGCCGTTCGTCAGCCACGGGATTCCCGGGCCGTGGCGATGACCCGCCGCGCGGCGCTGACCCGCGATTCCTCCAGGAAATCGGCCTGGCGGCGGGCCCGGGAGATGAGCTCATCGAGCCGGCCGGCGTCCAGCCGGCCATCGGTGTCCGCGAGCGCCCGGAGCGTGCGCCACCCGGCCGCCTTGCCTTCCACGCCCAGCCGCAGGATTTCCAGCTCCTCGAGGTTGCTGAGCGGGGAGCGCGTGGTCAGGTGACCATTGGGCTTGAGCCGGCCAGCCTTCTCCCCGGCCCAGGCGGCCCAGATCTTGTAGCTGCGGACCGGGACGCCAAGCGTGGCCATGATGTCCAGCAGCGCGGCGCGGTCCTCCGCCACCTCGCTGGCGAGCTGCCGCAGATCCGGCTGGGCCGCCGTGACCTGCCGGGCACCGGCCACCCGGCGGGCCAGCTCCACCCCGGCGGTCGCGCCGGCCAGATGGTCGTTGAGGTAGATGCCGAGCGGATCCTGCGCGGAACGCCTGATGCTGGCGGCCGTGCCTTTAAGTGCTGAACTTTTCCGTGCCATGCCATCCTTCTTCCCCCGGTTGCGGAGAGCGGCCCGCCCCAGCCTCCGCGGCCCGTACACTGCTACCCGGGCGAGCGCCGGCTAACCAGTCCCCGGCCGGGTTCGCGGGCCGGGCGGGCCGGGCGGCCCGCGGTTGCCCCGGGGCCTCACGGGTAGTGGACGCCGTCGCGAGCTGCTCACATGCCGGAGGGACGAGCATGACCGCCAGACGGGGCCCAAACGGCGCCGGGACGGCGGGGATGGCCTGCTGGCCTACCGGAGCGGCCCGCGCTGCCACGACATCACCGCCGCCGATATCAACGATTATCTGCGCGAGGTGGCCGGGGACAACTTCACCGCCAAGGATTTCCGGACCTGGCATGCCACCGTTCTCGCCGCGGTGGGCCTCGCCGTGTCCGGGCCGGCGTGGGTCCGAGAGCACCCGCAAACGGGCCATCGCCCGCGTGGTCCGGGAGGTGGCCGGCTACCTGGGCGACACCCCGGCGGTCGCCCGGGCGTCCTACATCGACCCGCGCGTGATCTCGCTCTATGAGCACGGCAACACGATCACGCCGGCCCTGGGCCAGCTGGGCCAGCAGAGCGAGTTTGGGGAACTGGCCACCCAGGGCGCGGCCGAGGCGGCGGTGCTACGCCTCCTGGGCGGCGCCTAGCTGGGCGGCGCCTGGCTGGCGAGCTCCAGCCCGGCGCGCTCTGCCCAAGCCGACGATGCCCAGGATCGCGCGCAGATGCGCCGGGACCCGGTGGAGAACCACGCGCCGGCCGGGCATGGCCAGCTGGACGATGACCCGCAGCCCGGCCAGGTCGCTGTAGTCCAGGGCGGCCAGGTCCAGGTGGACCTCGTCGAGGCCCCCGGCGATCTCCGCAAGCTTCCCGGCCAGGCCGCCGAGGGTGGACTCGTCGATCTCGCCGGCCAGCGAGTAGATGCTGCCCAGGCCGGCCGCGGGCCCGGGGCCAGCCCCGGCGCCGGGGCTGGGGCCGGGGCGGGTGATCCGGGTTATCCGCAACACCCCGTCGTCGTACACCGGGGGGTCGACGCCGAGCCGCGGTGGTTGCGGATCGCGAGGCGGGATCACCCGGCCACGGGCCCTGGGGCCCGGGATGATGACGCCGGGCCCCAGGGCCGGGTCGCTGATGCCATGGTCCAGCTCAGTCCGGAACACACGATGCCTCCTGCCAGCGGTGACGGAACTGACCTCGCCGACTGCTGCCAGAGGGGGCCAGGATCCGGGTCCGTGGACGGGGGTCCGGGCGCGATGACCAACGTCGAGGTGACGGACGACCGCAGTGGTCTGGGCGGTGTCGTGACGACGATTACGAGTATGCCGGAATCCCGCCGCCAGGCAAAACTGCGGATGACAACCGTAGGTTGACAACGACAACCCCCAGTTGTCACGCTGGGGCCATGAACACATCCGGGCGCACCGCTGCCCAGCAGGCGACCATCCGCCGCCTCAAAGAGGTCCGCGCCGAGGCCCTCGAGCACTTCCGCATCGCCCAGGACCTGGCCCGGGAGCGCCGCGACCTGATCCGCGGCCTGACCGAGGAAGGCGTCTCCCAGGCCGATATCGCCCGGGAACTGGGGGTCTCACGGCAGGCCGTGCAGAAGATGCTCGCCATCTGACGCGGTCGCCTGACCCGCCGCAGGGCACGGCCGGTCAGTGCGTTTTCCGGGGCCCGCGCGGGAGGCTGATGACCACGTTGTTCGCCGTCGCCGAGATCGATGCGGCCCCGGCGGCCACGATGACAGGGGTCACCGCGGTCCCCCGTGCGCGGGCCAAGACGCCATGCCCCTGGTCCGGTCACCCAGCCGGCTCCGGAGGGCGGTGACTTCCCGGCCACCACGGGCGGCGATCCTGCCGTTACCGGCACACGGGACAATATTGTGCCTTCCAC
>CAWAJB010000041.1:0-46600 GCA_963782185.1 uncultured Actinomycetes bacterium | reverse complement strand
AGTATCAGGCCGAAGGCGTAGAACGCGGTGCCGATGCGGGTGGCTGTGGCGATCAGCCCCAAGGCAACGAGCCCGGCGGACACCGAGCCGATGAAGATCGTTGCCCGGCTGGTCGATTCGGTCATCGCCGCGGCCCGTGCTCCCTGCAGGGTGAAATGCTCGGTGGTCACGAACGCGACTGCGCTCGGCCGCGGAGTCGCGCCGCCTGCCCCCGTTCTCGCGTCCTGGTCGCTACTCGTAGTCTCACCAGCTTTCAGGCGACGGCCAGGGAGCAATTATCGCAGCAGTCACAAGCCAGCGAGTCCGCTGAGCCGGGGCCCTGTGATCTGTGCAGCACACCGGGTCCACGCTGACATGCACGGCGTACACGCCCGCACGACCTGCCCTGGCTACCGGGCCCGGCGCGGCGGGCGCCGAAGCCCCGGCCATGGCCGGGGAGCAGGTGTGCGTCGTTGGTGGGGCAAACTCAGCCGGTCAGGCCGCCCTGCACCTGGCCAAAGTTCGCCGCCCGGGTCACGCTGCTCGCCCGGGCGAGGCGCTGGCCGCCAGCATGTCCGACTACCTCATCACCTAGCTGAAGGCGACCCCAACATCGACGTCCGGCTCCGCACCCGAGTTGCCGACGGCCACGACCAAGCCCGCCTGGAAGCCTGATGCTCGCGGACGTCCGGACCGGCCAGCGTGAACAGGTTCCGGCCATGGCCGTCTTCGTAATGATCGGCGCCGAGCCGGACACGATGGCTCCGCGACCTCGTCAAGCTGAACGATCGTGGATTCATCCTGACCGGCCAGACGTTCCCCTCGGGCGCGTGGCCGCTGCCCCGCCCACCCCGGGCGTTCGAGACGAGCCTGGCGGGCGTGTTCGCGGCCGGCGACGTGCGGGTACGGCTCTGTCAAGCGCGTCGCCGGGACCGCCGGCGAGAGTGTCGAGGTCATATCCCGGTTTCGGGATCTGCGCGGGTCTGCCGCTGGCCCGTCGCCTGGCTAGTGATGGAATCCGGCTCCTGCGAGGATCTCGGTGGCGAGAACCGCGGCGACGAGCCAGTCGACGGCGGCGCAGAACGGCGGCCACCACCGCGTGCCGGCGACGTAGTGGCTGCGCTCCTGCCAGAAGTCTTTGAGGCCATGGGCTGCGTAGCCCAGGACGAGGAGCCAGGCCGACCCGGTGACGCCTGCGGCGGCAAGCAAGACGAAGCCGCCAGCGATAGTGCACTCGACGGCGATCACCTTAGGTCTTCCGTCTGCCACCGCGAAACCGATGTAGACCGCTGCGATCAGGGCGAGCAGCAGAGCCTGGACGGTTGCCTGGTCGAGCCACCAGAAGGCGAGCGGCGACGCGGCCTGGATGGCGCCAAATGCCAATCCCCACAAAATCGGTACGCGTATCGACTGGCCCGCTCGCGGGATGGGTGTGGACGCAGGTGTGTGTGTCATCACCGGTGCCGCCTGACGGCTGCTGGGAGGACCGCGGCACCGGCCGCGGCTGCGATGGTGAGGGCGAACACGGTGGCAGGCCGCCGTGGCCACGCCGGGCCGGCGAGGTGGAGGTGGCCGGCAGGGTATTCGATGGATTTGGCGGTGACGCGGGCGGTGGCGCGGTCGGCGTGGGCGGCGAGGTCGCGCAGCATCGCGTCGAAGCTGAACGCGCCGTCCGCCTGCAGGAGCTCGACGCAGAGGCTGCGCCCGGCCGCCCACGCGGCGAGCCGCGGGCCGACCTCATCGAGGCTACGGACGCCGGGCACGATCAGCCGGTCGACGCGGGGCGCGGTGGCGTCGGCGGGTGCCGCGATCAGGCGCAGCCCGTGGCGGGTGGTGACGGCGGGCGTGGCGGCAATCGGCATCGTGCGGGCGGCGAACGAGGTGGCGTAGACCTCGAACGGGGCGGCGATGTCTATCTCGCTGGCGCCTTCGACGAGCCCGACGCCGAGCGCCGGCCGGCGCCATGGCACGAGGGCGGCGAGGAGGTTGGTGACGTCATGTGGCGCCGGCCGCTGCGCGGGGATGCCGGTGGGGCCATCCAGCGACCAGCCTGGGTAGGCCAGTTCATGGCCCACACGCTGCGCCTCGGTGGCGCTGGTGAGCTGCTGGACCAGCCGCAGGGCGCCGAACACGCCCGAGGTCACCCCGGCGGTGGTGGTGATCTTGCCGTCCTGGACGTAGCGCTGGCCGCGCACCCAGTCCACCTGCGGGCGGCTGCGCTGCAGGCCCTTGAGCCTGGACCAGTGGGAGGTGGCCCGGTGGCCGTCGAGCAGGCCCGCGGCGGCCAGCAGCCGTGACCCGGCGCAGACGCCGAGCAGGTGCGCGCCCCGGCCGGCCCGGCGGGCCAGCCACTCGCGCAGCGGGTGTTCTTTGCTGCCGGCCGGGGAGAGTACGGCGGGGATCACGACCACGTCGGGCTCGGGTGCCGTGCCCGCGTCCACGTCGCCGAGGGAATAGTCGGGTACCACGGCCAGCCCGCCGGAGAGCATCGCGGCCGGGCGGGCGGACACCGTGTACGCGAAGAACCCGGGAGAGCGGGCGAAGACCTCATACGGCCCGAGCGCATCGGTGATGACCGAGCCGCTGGCGCCGAGCACCACCGCGACAGTCAGGCGCCCCTGCGGCACTGGCCTCGGCGGCGGCCAGCCCTCCGGCGGGGCGGCGCGTGGCGGCCGCGGGTAGGCCGCCCGCAGCGACACCAGCGCCCCGGCGGCACCAGCCCCCGCCAAGGCGGCACCGGACAGCCCTGCCAGGCGCAGGCTGCGGGCGAGGCGGCCCGGCAGGGCGCGACCCTGGCCGGTCACCTCAGTTGCGGTCATGTCAGCGGGGTTCCGGTGTGCCCGCGGCCATCGTCATGCCCTGCTCTGGCACGGGACAGGCCCCGCATCAGCCGGCTGCCTGCATGCCCGGCGATGCCGCGGAGGTGCGGGCGGCCGGGCCTGTATTTGCCCCTTCATGCGCGCGGGCCGCGATCCGCTCGGCGAGGAAGGCCGCGTCGTTTTGCACCCAGCCCAGCAGTGCCGAGGTTCGGGCGTGCTGCCAGGTGAGGCCCAGCAGGTACAGCCCGGGCGAGGGGGTGACGCCACGCTGGGCCACGATGCCTCCTCGCTCGCCTGCCACACCGGGGACGTCGATCCACGAGTGGTCGGTCGTGAAGCCGGTCGCCCATACCACCGCGTCAAATTCGGCAGCGTCGCCATCGGCGAACCTCACTGTCCGCCCGGCCGCGGCCGTCGCGCGGGGCCGGATCCGGACGCCGTGGCGGCGGGCGAGCTGCCGCGGGCCGCCGCCGATCACCTGGTCCCGCCCGGCCAGCCGCCGTCCCAGCCGCGAGCCGACGGTCACCCGGTCCAGCCCCAGCATGCTCGCCCACCACCACACGTCGCGGCCCAGCGGCCGCTGGGGGATCGCGGGCATCCGCTGGCCGACCGCCAGTTCCACCGTGTGGGTGGCCGCCAGCTCCTCGGCGATCTGGCAGCCCGAGTTCGCGGCGCCGACGACCAGGACCCTTCCGGGGGGCATGGTTGCCGGGTTGCGGTACTCCACGCTGTGGAGCTGGCGCACGCCGGGGTCAAGCTCCCCGGCGATCGGCGGGATGAACGGCACCTGGAAGGGCCCGGTGGCGACCACGACCTGCCGGGCCTCCCACGCCCCCGCTTTCGTCCTGGCGACGTAGCCGCCGTTGCTTCGGGTCAGTGAGGTCACCATGGTGTTGGGCCGCACCGGCAGCTCGAAGTGTGCCGCGTAGGCCTGCAGGTAGTCGGCGACGTCGTCTTTGCCGGGGTAGGTGTCGGGCGCGGCTGGGAAGGCCAGTCCCGGCAGGTTGTCGTACTGGGCTGGGGTGAACGCCCGCAGCGAATCCCACCGCGAGCGCCAGGCGGCGCCGACCTCGGCGCCGGCATCCACGATCTGGAAGTGCAGTCCGCGCTGCGCCAGGTGGTAGCCCATGGCCAGGCCAGCCTGGCCTCCGCCGATCACCAGCACGTCCAGGGCGGGTGTTGCCGGCGCCGGGGTCATTGGGCCGGCTCCGGGGCGCGGGCCACGTTGAAGCTGAACATCATGCCGCTTTGGTTGTGCTCGGCGATGTGGCAATGCGCCATCCACAGCCCGGGGTTGGAGACATCCAGCAGGATGTCCACGGTCTCACCGCTGCGCAGCAGCACGGTGTCCTTCCATGCCAGGTTGGGCTCCGGCTCGCCGTCGCGGGACAGGATAAGGAAGCGGCCGGCGCCGTGGACGTGGAAGGGGTGGTGCATCGGGTGGTCGGAGTCCATCTCGTTGACCAGCCGGATCTTGACCCGGTCGCCCACCGTGAAAGCCCAGTCGATGTCCGCGTTCTTCGCGCCGGTCTGGCGGTCGATGAGCTGCCAGATCATGTTGCCCGAATCCGACGCCTGGTTGATCTCCGGCATCAGGTCCTCCCACTCCAGGCCGTCACCGTGGTCGTGGCTGTGCGCCGCGCCCTCGTGCGGCTCCGAAGCGGGGACCTGCGGGGCATCGGAGGGCACCAGTTTCATCCCGCACTTGGGGCAGGTCCCCGGCTCGGTGGCGGTGACCTCGGGGTGCATCGGGCAGGCGTAGCCCGGCGGTGCCTCGGCCGCCACGGCCACCAGTTTCATCCCGCACTTGGGGCAGGTCCCCGGCTCGGTGGCGGTGACCTCGGGGTGCATCGGGCAGGCGTAGCCCGGCGGTGCCTCGGCCGCCACGGCCACCAGTTTCATCCCGCACTTGGGGCAGGTCCCCGGCTCGGTGGCGGTGACCTCGGGGTGCATCGGGCAGGCGTAGGACGGCGCCGGGCTGTCGTCTGCCCCGTAGAGCAGCGGCATCAAGGAGAAGAATGCGAGCACCTTGTCGGGGGGGCGTTCCAGGTCGTGGGCGAGCGAGTTGTGCTCGGCGGCCAGTTCGGGGTCGGTGCGCAGCACTTCGAACGACCCGGCGGCAGTGCCGGCTGCGCCTTCGGTGACCGTGAACCCGCCGAGCTGGTAGGTGTGGCCGGGGGTGCGGTGCTCCAGTTGCACCTCCCCTGCGCGGTCGAATAGTACGTCGATGACGGCACGCTCCGACGGCGCGAGCAGCACCTCGTCGGTGAACGTCTCGCGCTCGTACCGGCCGCTGTCACCGCCGATCAGCTTGGCGCGGGCGCCGCGGATGGCGAAGTTGAAGATCCGCGTGTTCGCGGTGTTGACCACATACAGGCGCACGACCTCGCCCGCCGCTGCCTGGCCGGAGAACTGGGTCTCGCCGTTGATCAGCATCACGTTGCCGAACCGGCCCATCGCGACATAGTTCGGCCCGGATTTGCGGAACGGCGCGATGTGCCCGTCCTCGACCAGCAGGTCATCCAGGGTCAGGGTCAGCTGCCGGTCGGCGGACGGCCAGTATCGCGGGTCGGCGGGCTCGACCACGATCGTGCCGTACAGGCCCATCTCCAGGCCGTAGTCCTCGCGGATGTGCGGGTGGTACCAGTAGAACCCGGCGTCGGGGAACTGGAGCTGGTAGGTGAAGGTGCCGCCGACCGGGATCGGCGCCTGGGTCTCGTGCGGGACCCCGTCGTAACGGTTCTCCAGCCGTAGCCCGTGCCAGTGCACGGTCGCCTCGACATCGCCGTCGTTCCGCACCTGCACGGTGATCTGCGACCCTTGGTCGACATGCAGGTTCGGGCCGGGGACCGATCCGTTGTAGGCGAGCATGCGCAGCTCGGCGTCGTCGAGGCGCTTGCGCGCCGGGCCGATGCGCAGGTCCAGCCGGTCCCCGTCGTGGAGCCGGGTCACGGCCGGGCGCGATACCTCGGGCAGGCCCGCCGTCTCGGTCGTGAACAGCTCATCCTGGCCGCTCGCATTGGTCTGGTTCATCGTGGCCCCCGTGGCGACGTCCGTACGCTTCCGAGAGCACCATTTGCCTACGGTTTACCCGTCGCTGTCAAGAGCAGTGCTCGCAAAGGTTGCTGCCGATCGCGCTGCCGGGCAGGATGTGATCATGAGCCAGGCCGGGCAGGACCAGCCCTCGGCGCTGCGGGCCGCCCGCGAGCGGACCCGCGCCGAGATCACCCGCCAGATCCTCGACACCGCCCGGCGGCACCTAGCAACCGAAGGGGCATCAGGGCTGAGCCTGCGTGCCATCGCCCGCGAGCTCGGCGCGTCATCCTCGGCCGTATACCGCTACATCGCCAGCCGCGACGAACTGCTGACCAGGCTGATCGTCGGCGCCTACGACGCGCTGGGCGCCGCCGCTGAGGCCCAGGAGGCGGCCGTGGCCCGCGGCGACCTGGCCGGCCGCTGGTCGGCGGTCTGCGGCGCGGTGCGGGGCTGGGCCCTGGCCAATCCCAACGAGTACGCCCTGATCTACGGCACGCCCGTGCCCGGCTACGTCGCCCCGCCCACCACCATCGCGCCTGCTGCCCGCGTCTCCAGCGTGGTCCTGGGCATCCTCAGCGACGCTGCCGGGCACCTCACGCCGGTGGTAGCCGAAGACAATGTGCCCCCCGGCGGCCGGGAAGCGCTCGCGCCGCTCCGCTCCATCGCCGGGCCCGGGGTGCCCGACGCTGTGCTGCAACGGGGACTCATGGCCTTGGCGGCGCTAGGCGGCACCGTGTCGTTCGAGCTGTTCGGCCAGCTCCACGCCTTCGTCGGCGACCAGCCCGGCGACCGTGAGGCCTTCTTCGCCGAGTCCGTCCGGCGCTGGGCGGAGCAGATCGGCATCGCCCCCGGCCGCACCGGCCCAAGAGCCCGAAAGCCCAGACACCACCTGGAGCCCGTCGGGACAGCGGAGACAACCGCCACAGCCCAGGACCTCGAGAACAGCACCAGCCAGGCCGCGGAAGAAGTGAGCTCATGACCTCAGCCCCTCCGGGAGAAACCAGGGCAACAGGCCAGCGCCTGGACCCCAAATACGCCCCTCTCCTGATCCCTTCAATCGCTGTGTCGGAGCGGCTGGGTGCCCGGTCTAGTTGTCACGTGCATCAGGGACCTTGGTCCCTTGCCTGCCGAGCCGTTCGGCCCTTGAGAGGGTGGTGACGCTGTGCCAAGAGTCGCACAAAGCCGGAAGGCTGTGGCTCGTTCCATGGCCGAAGAGGAGGTTGTCATGCGAACCCAACCAGCTAAGGCAGGGTCGGCCCCGGTGGCAACGGCGGGGCAGGAGGCGATGCGGGCGATCGTTCAAGATGTCTACGGTTCCGCTGATCGGCTGCGCCTGGCCGAGATCGACAAGCCCGTGATTGCAGCCGGCGAGGTCCTGGTGCTGGTGCGGGCGGCGGGCGTGGACCGGGGCACGTGTCATCTGATGCGGGGCGAGCCGTACCTGATGCGAATCCTGGGATTCGGGTTCCGTGGGCCGAAGAACCGCGTCCCCGGGCTGGACGTGGCGGGCACGGTCGCCGCGGTCGGCGCCGGCATCACCAGGTTCCAGGCCGGTGATGAGGTGTTTGGCATCAGCCGGGGCTCGTTCGCCGAATACGCCGCCGCGCGCGAGGACAAACTGGTCCGCAAGCCCGCCAGTCTGAGCTTCGAGCAGGCCGCCGTCGTCGCGGTCTCCGGGCTGGCCGCCATCAAAGGCCTGCGCGCGGGGCGCATCGCCGCCGGGCAGAAAGTCTTGATCATCGGCGCCTCGGGAGGCGTGGGCACCTACGCCGTGCAACTGGCCAAGGCCTTCGGGGCCACGGTCACCGGGGTGGCCAGCACCGCGAAGTCCGATCTGGTCCGCTCGATCGGCGCCGACCACGTCATCGACTACACGCGGGAGGACTTCGCCGACGGCCGCCAGCACTACGATCTGATCCTCGACATCGGCGGGAACAGCCGCCTGTCACGGCTGCGGCGGGCACTCACCCCCAAGGGCACCCTCGTCATCACTGGCGACGAAGGCAGCAAGTGGACCGGGGTCGGGCGGCAGCTCCGTGCGCTCGCGCTCTCGCCGGTGGTGCCCCAGCGGCTGACCATGTTCATCTCCAGCACTAACAAGCGTCAAGCTGACCTCGAAGCACTGCGCCAGCAAATCGAGGCCGGTCACCTCACACCCATCGTGGGCAAGACATATCCGCTCCCCGACGCGCCTGAGGCCATACGCCACCTGGAAGGCGGCCGCGCACAAGGAAAGATCGCCATCACCGTCTGAAGCCCGCATTCCATGGCCTCGGCGCCCCCGCTGGTAGGCGCTCGCGGCCGCGCACGGCTCGCGCCGGGAGACAACAACGCCCTCATGCCCGCTGAGCGGCGCATCGCCGACCTGGCGGCCTCCGGGCACCGCAACCCCGAGATCACTGCCACCTTGTACATAACGTCCGTGGAGCTGAACGGCTTGTGATCATGTGATCCCGCATAATTTCAAGATCCTTTGACCGTGATCTGACCGTCGTTCTGGGCAGCTGCAGTTGGCACTGAGCCGCATGGATTGGTTCCTGATGACAGCTCAGGCGTGCTCGTGTGTGGTGTGCGTTGAACATTCCGGTGATCGCGATGCTGTGGCTGGCATCGGTAAGACGGGCATAGGGGCCCAAAGTCCCCTGGCCGGCCCCGCTGTTACCAGCCGCTGGGGCCCGCCACCTGGGCCGCCACGTCCAAGACCATCACTGCCTTGCGCGCCGAATGGCCACTCGGTGCCAGGAGCAAGGTCGCTCAGGGAACCGAGATTGCCGACCAGAACGGCGGCTCGGGTGCGTCAAGCCTGTCGAAGCTCCGTGACGGAGGATGATGGCTCGTTCCGAGAGCCCGGGTGACACGTCCCTGCCGGATATGGCGCCAGGACGCAGACGGCCGGAAGCCATCGCGCACGATTGCCGGTGGTTGCGTGTGTATGTGGGGGCTGGGTGCCGCTAGGGGGAAGTAACCAGGATTTCCTGGTGCATGCCGTCGGCGTAGTGGTGGGGCAGGTTGCAGATCAGCTCGTAGCGTCCCGGGGCCAAGGTCAGCGTGGTCCAGCTCACGGTTCCCGCCCGGATGCCGCCGCCGGCACCAGCGCCGCAGCTGGCAGAAGCCTCACCCAGGCTTGCTGTCTCCTTGACCTTGCCGTCCGGTCCAGGGGCCCTTTGGCCGGCCGGTTCCCGCGCGGTGAGTGGCAGGATCACGAGCTCGTGTGTGCGCCATCCCATGTTTTCCGCGACCAGGCTCACTTTCCCGGCCGGCACGGTGCCTGGTACTGCCCGCAGCATCATGTGCGCTCCCAGCGGGGCTGTACCGCCCATCATCTGGGTCATCCCCATGTCGCCAAGCGTCACGATGACCGCGCGCCCAGGCAGATCCGGCGGCGCCGTGCAGGTCAGCTTGGAGAAGTGGTACCCAGACCCCGATCCGCCGCCCATCGTCCCGGTGCCAGGCCCGCTGCCCGCAGGCACCGATCCGCCGCCCATCATCCCCGGGCCTGACCCGGTGCTGGAACTGCATCCAGCCAGCACCAGACTCGCTGTGACCGCCACCAGCGCCAGTGTCCTTCCCCCTGTCAGCTTCATTCGCATGCCAGCAGTCCAACGCTCCCGCCCCGGAGTCGTCAGAGTCCTAGGTCCTGGCAGCCCACACCGGTTGGCACCCTTCATATCTTTCAAGGGGTGCCTGTGAGGGTGGGCGCGGCGCCTCATGGCCGGGCGGCGCTGTTGACGGCTGTGGAGTACCAGGATGAGGAGAGGCTGACTTTCTCAACGGTCAGGCCGGTTCGCGGGGCGTCGATGATCATTCCGCCGCCCACGTACATGGCTACGTGCCCGTCGCCGTCGAAGAAGACCAGGTCGCCGGGCTGGAGTGCGGACAGCGGCACGGAGGGGAGCCCGGCGACCTGCGAGTAGGTATCGCGGGGAATGGTGACTCCTGCGGCGGCCCATGCGGCCATCATCAGGCCGGAGCAGTCGTAGGAGCCGGGGCCGGTGGCGCCCCATACGTAGGGCTTGCCAAGCTGGGCGTAGGCGAACGCGACTGCTTTCTGCGCCTGGGTGGCGGTGGGCCCGGTATAGACCGCGGATGTGGTGCCGCCGCTGCCGACCGTGGGGGTCTGCTGCGCCGTGAGCGTGGCCAGCATTGCTTTCTGCTTCGCGAGGGTCTTGCCGAGGGCGTTCTTGCGCGCCAGCCGCTGCTTCTCCAGGGCGGCGACCCCCAGCTCGCTGCGCCGCGCCATCTGCTGGGCGCCCTCCAGCTGGCGGGCCGCCGAGATGAACTGCCCCACTTGGGCGGACCTGGCGGCGGACATCTGCAGCAGGACCGACGCCTGCGACAGCACGCCCTGAGGGTTGTCCGATGTCAGCAGGGCACCCATCGAGGACATCGTGCCGTTCTCGTACGCGGTGGTCGCGATCGCGGCGATCTGTGCCCGCATTGAGAAGAATTTTGCCTGGTCCATCTGCAGCCGGTGGTTGACCGTACGGAGCCGCTGCCTGGCGCTGGCCACCTGCTGCGCGGCCTGATCGTATTGCTGCACCGCCTGGTCCATCTGCGAGGCGAGACGGTTTACCGTCTTCTGCACCTGCGCGACCGTCGGCTTCGGGGCCGCACCCGCCGGGCCCGTGAAAGTGACCAGCGCGCCCGCGGCGAGCACGCCGGTGATGGCCGCGCCGCGGCGCAGAAGGGATGGCTTAACGGCTGGACGCGTACTCACGTGCGTGACCCGCTCCTTCTCCCACTACGCCTACCAGGTGAGCTGACGGGTTCGGGCTGTGGAAGATGCCCTACGGCCAGGCCCGGTGAGGGCCTCGCCGATTCACCCCTGGACGTCCTCCCAGGCAGGGCCTGAGACGGACCTCCGCTGGGTCCCCGGCTCCCCGGGCTGGCCAGCGGGGCCAGCCGGAGATTCGGCGTGACCGCTCGCCGTCACCCTGATGGGGGACTGCGGAGCGAGGCGGCCGGGCATGACAGTACACGTCCAAACCGGGCGTGGAGGGCGCTTCACCGATGCTGCTTAGGTGAAAATGCCGGAGGCCTCGTGGCCGGGCCTGAAACGAATCTGGCGCAGCCCTGGCTGCCTGGGCAGCTCACGACTGTGAGACGCTTTCGCCCCGCAGTGGCTGCGCCCCCTCAGGCCGGGAGGTGCAACTGCAACGCATTGGCTTCTCGCCGGCCAGTCAGCGACGGGGAGGTATCCGGTTGGGGCTGCTGCAGGCGCGCCGCAGGTTGGAGCCAGCCGGGGGATCCCGGCGCTGCTTCCTGGGAGCGATACTGGTTTCAGGGTTGCTGGCCCGGCGCGGGCGGCGCATGGTCCCTTACAGTAAGGAAAGTGTCGCCTAGGACGCTTAGGTTTCAGTCAGATCGCCCATTCCCCTGCTGCGGCCCGCAGGCAGTTCCATTCTCAGGGATAGGGCCCGCGCGCCGCTCACCCGGGCAGGCGCCACATCCCAGCCAGATAGGGCAGGTAGCCAGGCACCAACGGCAGGACGCACGGTGAGGCGGATGAGACCGGGCCGGCGCGGTTAGTGCGGCAGTGTTCCGGTCAGCAATGGCAAGACCGCGCCGGCGGCGATCCCGAGGGCGAGCGAGATGGTCGCGGCGATGTAGGCGCTGGCGGCGGTCCAGGCGCCTGCGGTGCGCAAGGTGTCGGGCTGGCTGTGGGCGGGGCGGCGCAGGAATGCGGGCGCGAGCCAGCGTAGGTAGTAGAACAGGGACGCGACGGTGTTGGCGACGGCCACGACGGCGAGCCAGGCGTAGCCGCCGTCGATGGTGGCGGTGAAGATCTCGAGCTTTCCGATGAACACCCCGGTGGGCGGGGTGCCGACCAGGCCGAGGAGGCAGACGGCGAGGACGGCGGCGAGGCCGGGGTGCCGCCGCGCCAGCCCGCGGTAGCTGGCGAGGGTAGCTGCGTGCGGCAGGTCGGCGGCGACGGCGAACGCGCCGAGGTTGGTGGCCGCGTAGGCGGCGAGGTAGAACAGCAGCGCCCGGGCGGCCAGGGCGCTGCGGGAGGCGACAGCGATAGCCATCAGCAGGTAGCCCATCTGGCTGATGGCCGAGTAGGCGAGTAGCCGTTTGACCGAGGTCTGGAAGAACGCGGCGAAATTTCCCAGGGTCATGGTGGCGGCGGCCAGGATCGCGGCCAGCAGCGGCCAGTTCACGGCGGAGCCGGGGATCGCGGTGGTCAGGAGCCGCAGCATCGCGGCGAGGGCACCGATTTTCGGCACGGTGGTGACGAACGCGGCGACGGGCGCGGAGGTGCCGTCGGTGACGTCGGGCACCCAGAAGTGGGCCGGTACGCCCCCGGCCTTGAACAGCAGCCCGGCGAGCACCGCGACGAGCCCCGCTGCGACGACGCCGTGCGGCGCGCGGGCAAGTGCGGCGAACAGGAGCGGGTAGCTGGTGCTGCGGCCCGCGCCGTCGAGCACAGTGATGCCGGTCAGCATGAAAACGCCGAGCAGCGCCCCGATCAGGTAATACTTCAGGGCCGCCTCGGTGCCCGCGGGGTCCTTGCGGTAGCCGGCGAGGGCGTAGCCGGGAATGGAGGCGAGCAGGTAGCCGGCGAACAGCAGCAGCAGGTCGTTCGCGCCGGCCAGCAGGATGGTGCCGAGCGCGGCGAGCTGCAGCAGCACGTAGAACTCGGTTTCCCGCGGATGCCCGCCGATAAGGTCGGCAGACATGCAGACCACGAGCAGGGTGGCGGCGAGCACGATGACGCGGACGGTGCTTGTGGTGACGTCGATCGCGTAACTGGTGCCGAAGTCGGTGGTAGCTGCGTGCGTCGTGGCCAGGCTCGCGGCGATCAGGCCGGCCAGGCAGGCGGCCATGGCCAGCACGCGGATGGCCCATTGCCGGTTGCGGGGCAGCCAGGAGCCGGCCAGCAGCCCGGCCACGGCGCTGGCCGCCAGCGCGATCTCGGGGGTGAGCGGGCCGAGTTGCTGGTTCACCGTCCCACCAGGTGGGTGAGCGTGCGGGCAGCCGGCTCGATGAGGTCGAGGAGGAACCGGGGCACGATCCCGATCACCACCGCCAGCGCGAGCAGAGGCACGATGCCGGCTGTCTCGGCGGGAGTCAGGTCGCCCAGCGGCCCTGGGCTGCCCGGCCCCCCGGGAACCCGCAACGGGCCGAGGAAAACCTGCTGCAGTGCACGCAGGAACAGCGCGGCGGTGATCAGGATGCCGGTGACGGCGACCGTGGTGGCGACGGCGGCGGTCGAGAGGCTGCCGGTGAAGATCTGGAACTCGGCGATGAACCCGGACAGGCCGGGCAGGCCGAGACTGCCGAACGCGGCGACTGCGGTCACGCCGGCAAACATCGGTGCCGGGCTGGCCAGCCCGGAGTAGGCGGCCATGTCGTACGTGCCGCCCCGCTCGTACAGGACGCCGGAGAGCAGGAACAGCGCTCCGGTGAGCAGCCCGTGGCTGACCATCTGCGTGACCGCGCCGGTCACCGCGAGCGACCGGGCCTGGGCGCTGCCGCTGGCGAGGATCCCGGCGGCGCCGACGGCGAGCAGGATGTAACCCATGTGGTTGACGCTGGTGTAGGCGATCATCCGCTTGAAGCTGGCCTGGGCGAGTGCGACCAGCGCCCCGTAGATCACCGAGACGACACCGGCGACGACGAAGACGATCGCATAGCGGCGCCAGGTGCCGGGCAGCATCGGCATCGCGATCCGGACGAACCCGTAGGTACCCATCTTCAGCAGCACCCCGGCCAGGATCGCCGATCCGGCGGCTGGGGCCTCGGTGTGCGCGGGCGGCAGCCACGTATGAAACGGCGCAACCGGGGTCTTGATCGCCAGCCCGACCGCGACGGCGAGCAGCACCAGCCCGGCGTAGGCGCCGCGCCCGGCGAGTGGGTTGGCCCGGATCAGCGTGACCATGTCGAAAGTGTGCGGGCGGACAGCGAGGTAAAGGCCGATGAAGCCGAGGAGCAGCGCGAGTGATCCGGTGAAGGTGTAGAGGAAAAACTGTGTGGCGGCCGCGCGGGCCTGCTGCCCGTGACCCCAGCCGGCGATGACGAAGAACATCCCGACGATGGACAGGTCGAAGTAGACGAAGAACAGGATCAGGTTCAGCGCCGTGAACAAGCCAAGGCTGACGGCCTGCAGGAACAGGAACAGGCAGACGTAGCTCTTCACCCGGCGCGTTTCGCGCAGCGAGTACACGGCGACAGCGAGGAACAGCACGGCGGTCAGGGCGAGCAGCGGCAGGGACAGCCCGTCCACGCCTGCGTGGTAGCTGACCCCGGCGCTCGGGATCCAGGCGAGGTTCTCGGTCCAGGCGAACCCGCCACGCGGGTGGTAGCCGGCCCACGCGACGATGATGAGCGCCAGGTCCGCGGCGCCGGCCCCGATCCACGTCCACAGGAACGCGCCGCGCGGCGCCTGCCGTGGGAGGGCGAGCAGCACCGCCGCAGCCAGGGCGGGCAGGAACACGATGGCGGACAGCATCGGCTACCTCACGAGGATGAAGATGAGCGCGAGCACCGCGAAGGCCACGGCGGCCTGCGCGTAGTAGGCGTACACCTGCCCGGTCTGCGGCCGGCGGGCGAGCTGCCCGAGCGACCTCGCCCCGGCCGCGACCGCGCGGACGAGCCCCTCAATGCCCTCGTCGTCGAGCCACGCCGCGGACCGCGCCAGGGCGGCGCCGCCGTGTGCCAGCCCGTGAACAGCGCGGTCAAGGACCTGGTCATCGAATCTGGCGAGGAACCCGGCGAGCGCGAGGACAGGGCGGGCGATAAGCACGGCTGCGGCCCGCTCCAGGTCAAGCCATCGCGCCAGCCATCCCCTGGCCGCCGCCGGGGCCGGTATCGTGGCAGCACCCCGCCACCACGCCAGGGCACTGGCCGCGATAGCGAGCAGTGCGGAGAGCGCCAGCTGCCACCACGCAGGCGACGGTTCCCCCGCCGCGCCGAGCGCCTGGCTGAGCGGTCCGGCGACCGCCGGGACAGCCAGCACCCCCAGTGTCGCGGCGGCCACCGCCAGGACGATCAGCGGCGGCGCGCTCACCCGGGAGACGCGGCGGGTCCCGGTGCGTTCCGTGTCATAGCCGGACGCCGCCCCAGCGGGCACCGGCTGCCACACGTACCACAGCGCCTTGATGCTGTAGGCGGCGGAGATCACCGCCGCGGCCAGCCCGGTCGCGTACAGGGCGGCGCCCTGGTGCAGCGCAGCGGCGAGCACCTCATCCTTGGTCACCCACAGCGACAGCGGCGGCAGCCCGGCCAGGGTCAGCGCACCGGCGGTAAACGCCGCGCCCACCACCGGATACTGCCGTGCCGAGCCGCGCAGCGCGCCCAGCTGCCTGGTGCCC
Organism: uncultured Actinomycetes bacterium; assembly: GCA_963782185.1. Taxonomy (GTDB): domain Bacteria; phylum Actinomycetota; class Actinomycetes; order Streptosporangiales; family Streptosporangiaceae; genus RYN-230. Next base: position 31,452 of record CAWAJB010000041.1, on the reverse strand, counting down.
AGCGCGGTCAGCCACGCCCCGGCGGCCAGGAACAGCAGGCTCTTGGTGGCCGCGTGCGCGACGAGCTGCATCACCCCGCCGATGACCCCGCCCGAGCCCGCGGCAAGCACCATGAACCCGACCTGCGCGCACGTCGAGGCGGCCAGCAGCTGCTTCAGGTCGGTCTGCGCCACGGCGACCAGCCCGAGCATCACCGCGGTGGCTGCACCGGTCCAGGCGACCGCCGGGGCTCCCCACCCGGAGGCGGCCAGCAGCGCCTGGGTGCGCAGCAGCAGGTACGCCCCAGCAGCGACCATGGTGGCCGAGTGCAGCAGCGCCGACACCGGGCTCGGGCCCTCCATCGCCCGGGACAGCCAGAACGACAACGGCAGCTGCGCCGACTTGCCGAGCGCGGCCAGCACCACCCCGGCGGTAATCACGTCCAGCCACGGCCGCGACGCAGCGGGCAGGCCGGCCAGCGCGAGGCCGCTGACCCCGCCCGCCACGGCCGCGCCGGCCGCCACGTACAGCCCGAGGTCCGCCGCCCGCGTGGTCAGGAACGCGACATTGGCCGCGGTGACCCGCCGCGGTTCCCGCCACCAGTAGCCGATCAGCGCGTAACTGGTGGCGCCCATCATCTCCCAGCCCATCAGCAGCAGCGCCAGCGTCGTCGCCGTCACCGTGACGAGCATCGCGCCCGCGAAGACCAGCATCAGCCCGAAAAACCGGCCCCGGTTCTCGCCCGGGCCGAACTCACCGGCGGCGTACACCAGCACGGCAAGCGTGACCGCTGCCACCGTGATGACCAGGACCGCGGACATCCCGTCTACGCGCAGCCCGGCCGGGATCCCGGCGAACAGCGGCGCGGACGCCGACGGCCGCACCGCCGCGGCCGCGCACGCCAGGACGAGGGTGACGGCACCTGCCGTGGCGCCAGCCCACGGCGCGACCCCATTCACCTGCCTGCCGGCGGCAGCCAGGCCCGCCCCGCCGGCCAGCGGCACCGCGGGCAGCAGCCAGGCTAGCCAGGGCAGGCTGCTCATCGCTTCAGGTCCGCGGCCATGTCGGCCATGTCCACATCACGAGCCCGGAAGATCGCCGTCGTGACAGCAAACCCCATCGCCATCTCCACGGCCATCGCGACGACGGCCACCACCACGATCACCTGGCCATCCCCGGCGTCGGGCGCCACATAGTGCCAGAACGCGGCGGCCGCCACGGTCACCCCGTTCAGCATCAGCTCCAGCCCCATCATGATCATGACGATGGACTGCTGGGACAGCGCCCCGTACAGGCCGATGGCGAACAGGCCCGCGGCGAGCAGGAGGAACAGCTGCAGGCTCACCGGCCCACCCCTCCCCGTAGCGGGTCGGACGCCGGCCGCCGTTTCAGGTCATCACCGAAGCGGTCATAGCGGCCCCGGCAGGTGGCGAGCACCACCGCGGCGACCATCGTCGCGAACAAGGCAAAGCCGAGGGTGATCATGGTGAGCATCTGCGTGCTCATCAGCGCCGTGCCGAGCTGGAACGCCGGGCTGGCGGGCCGGGCACCGGCCCGCCGCGGCCAGCGAACGGCGAAGATCCCGACGGCCAGCAGCAGGAAGGAGGTGACGCTGATAGCCAGCGCCCCGCGCTTGTTGTGGTACATCGCCATCGGCATCAGCCCGGCCGGGTTCATCATGTACGCGATCATGAACACCGCCATGATGATCATTTCCATGACCATCATCAGGATCACCACGACGCCGAGGTAGCCGAGGCCGAGCAAGATCAGCAGGCCGCCGGCGGCCAGGAACGAGACCAGCAGCGCGATGGTGGCCCGGGCCATCGAGGCGAACCGGAACACCATGAACCCGCTCACGGCGGCGAGCGGGGCGAGCACCCAGAACACCACGGTCGTCATCACATCTCCTAACGGGTGAGGTCAACGAGGGCCGGCACGAAGGCCTGGACGATGGTCAGCGGGATGAGCACCACCCAGGCCAGCTCCGCATACCGGTCGGCCCGCAGGACCGGCAGCCGGCGGCGGCCCCAGACCAGCAGCCCGAGGACGGCGAGGGTCTTCACCGCCGACCAGGCCCAGGCGGGCAGCCCCGGCCCGGCACCGCCGCCGAGGAACAGCGGCACCGCCATCGCCGCGCCGGCCGTGAGCAGCAGCCACCGGCCCGCCTCCATAGCCAGCCGGTCCACCCCGGACAACTCGCCCTGCACGCCACCGGCCAGGTCACGCCCCGCCGGGTAGGCGAACGGGCCGAGGAAGCTGAACGCATAGACACTGGCCAGGTACACGATGAACGCGGCTGGCATCCAGATGGCGAACCACAGGTGGGACTGGGCGGCAGCGATGTCGGCGACGTTCAGCGACTGCGCTCCCGCCGCCACCGCGATCAGCGCGAACATGAGCGGAAGCTCGTAAGCCAGCCCCTGGGCGACGAAGCGGTAGCCGCCGACGAGGCTCAGTGCGGAGTCAGCCCCCCATCCAGCCATCCACAGCCCAGCCCAGGTAAGCACCTCCATCGCGTTGAACCACGCCACGCCAACGCCCATACGGCTCGCCGTCAGGTTGCCGAACGGGATGACCAGCGCCGCGAGCACCCCGGCAGCCGGAACGGTCAGCACCCCCAGGCGCCACAGCAGCGCGTCAGGCGCCAGCGTGGTGCGGCGCTGCCCGGCCAGCAGCCGCGGCACCTCGGCGAGCGGTCCCGCCACAACCGCGCCGCGCAAGGGCCGGCCCGCGGCCCGGGCGGCCAGCAGCGCGTCAGCCGCCACCGCGGCGACGGCGAAGGCGGCCAGCAGCGCCGGGACGGCGAGCACCGACCACAGCGGCGCACTAGTGATCACGGCAGGCCTGCTTGCGCCGTGGCGGGAAGCTCGTCCAGATCCGGATCGAGGCTGGCGATGATCAGCCGTGCCGCCCCGAGTTCCGTGCCCTCCAGCAGGCCAGGCAGGGCGGCGAGCAGCCCCGCCGAGGGACTCTGGGTGTCATCCAGCGGCCCGCGCGGCGGTTCTGGCCCGGCCGCGCTCAGAGACGAGCCGTCATCGACCGCGCCGATGGCCTCGGCCAGCTCAGCACACCAGCGGCGGTAGCGCGCGGTGACATCCCCGGCGGCGCGCAGCGCGGGCCCGCCCACCCCGGAGGCCGCCGCCTCATCGGGCATGAGCACGCCCAGGCCGCGAGTCAGCCAGGCAAGCGTGCGGGAGCGGGCGACACGTCCGGCGAATCGGCAGGCAGCCGGCCGCAGGCTCAGACCCGGGACGCCGGCCAGGGCGTCGTCGCGGAGACGCCGGGCTGCCGCCGCCGCGTCGTCCCAGCCCGCAACGGCCAGCAAGCGGCCCAGGCTGTCCAGGTCCGCGGCGCCGCGCCGCCGCGCCGCCTCCCCAGTCGTGACCTGCTCGCCGGCCGCCGCGCGGCGCCACGGCTCAGTCCAAAACGATCCGCCCCCGCCCCCGCCCCCGCCCAGAGCCTGCGCCTCGGCGTGCTGGACGACGTCGCCTTGCAGCGTGACACGGACCACGAGCCCAGCCGGCCAGTCCGGCAGGACCGGGCCGAGAGGCACATGCAACTGATCCAGCCTGAGCCCGTCACGGTCAGCGCCCCGGTCGGCCATCGGCAGCCCGCCCGGCATGTCCATGCCACCCATGTCCATGTCGCTCATGTCATGGCCGTCAGGAGCCTTTCCGCCCATCCCGTCATGTTCTCTGCCTGCCATCTCATGGCCGTGCTGGCCGCCTTCGGAGCTGGCGGACTCGTGACCGCGGCTGGCGTCACCACCGCTACGAAGCGGGCCGTGACCGCTGCCCGCGGCCGATGCGGCCAGCTCCTGCTGCCCGGGCCTGTCGCCGAGCCGGGCCCGGGCCGCATCCAGGGCCGCCGCCACCTCGCCGGGGCGGGCGGCGGGCGCCCGGGCGCGTGGCGCCGGCATCGCCCGCCAGGTCTCCTCCAGCACGCTCGTGAACGCTGGCGCGGGGTCACCCGCGACGAACAGGACGTCCGCGTCGGCGGGTGTCAGCGCGGCCGGCCACCCGCGGCGCCGCAGCTCCTCCTCGGCCGCCAGCCTCACGGCCGTACCGCCTGGCATCGTGACGGTCAGCACGTGCGGCCGGGCAGCCCCGGCGCGCAGCATCGCCGTGGTCAGGTCCACCGCAGGGCGCCTTCCCGCCACGCGTAGACCACTCCGGCCAGCAGTACCCCCAGGAACGCGAACATCTCGATCACCGCGCTGGGTCCCACGGCCGAGATGACCAGCGTCCATGGGTACATGAAGATCATCTCCATGTCGAAGGCGAGAAACAGCATCGTGATCGCATACCAGCGCACGTGGTAGCGGCTCACCGCATGCTCCGCCGGCGCGAGCCCCCCGCTGAACGGCATGGCCAGCAACGCCGGCCGGGCGACCGTCAGCAGATGTGCCGCCGTGTAGAGCGCGGCGAGAACGAGCAGCACCAGCCCCAGCAGCGCCAGCGCGGCCGCAAACCCGGTCATCGCATCCCGACCCCGCCGTGCCACGGCGCGAGCCGCCCCAGCATCACCCCGGTCTCATCCAGCAGCCGTGCCGGGAAGCCATCCTTGAGCCGGTAGTACACCACCCTGCCCTCCTTCCGGAACGAGACCAGACCAGCCGTCCGCAGAGCCCCAGCTCCCAGCCCGGCGCATCCTCGCTGGCACTTGCCGCCATCGCCGGTCACCGACGCATTGCTCCCCTGCCGCCACGACCGCAAACTGACCCCCGCCATGTCACGGGACACCTCCGCCATGACATGCCATGCTTCCGTATCCGCGGGGTCGTGGGAGTAGCGACTTGAGCGGCTCGACGGCATCACGAGGCGGCCGATCCCTCCCCGGCGGCGGGTCCCGGGTGACCGTAACCAGCACAGCGCCGCTGCCCCGAGCATCAGTAACCCCACGGCTGCCGCAAGAGGAGCCCGCCATGCACTGCGGAGCTGCCGGTTGAAGAGATGACCTGCGCGCCGTGCGCGGCGCGGATCGAGAAGGGCCCCCACACGCCCGACGGGTCACCGCGGCGGGGAACTTAGCCACCGAGAAGATGCCAAGGTGAGAATGAGGCCGCAGTAGCCCTGCGCAGTTGCCCGCGACCATGCATGGCGACATCGGCCTGGTGGTCAGCGGAGGTAGCCGACGGCAGCCATCATGGCGGATTCGGCGTGGTAGACGTTGTGGCAGTGCGTCATCCAGCGGCCCGGGTTGGCGGCGTCGAACTGGACGGTCACCGTCTCACGGGGCAAGACGATGACGGTGTCCTTACGCGGGCCGGCGCCGTCCCGCAGGGCGAAGGCGTGGCCGTGCAGGTGCATGGGGTGCCACATCTGGGTGTTGTTGGTGTAGCTGAGCCGGACCCGCTCGCCCTCCCGTACGTGGTAGCCGATCTGGCCGGGCTGGTAGGGAACGCCGTTGATGGTCCAGTTGTAGCGGGCCATGCCGCCGTCCAGCGCCATGGTGATGACCCGGCCGGGGCGGCGGGAGGCCAGCCGCACGGCGGGGGCGGGCTTGAGCTGGGAGTAGCGCAGGAGCGGGCCGCGGAGTTCGGCGGGATGGCCCCGGGCGGCGGGGCCGCTGCCGACGGGCTGGTCCGGATGATGGCCCGGGCGATCCCGTGCTTGCCCTCGGCTACGGCCACCAGCGGGAACGCACCGTCGCCGAGGGTGACAATCACGTCGTATCGTTCCCCCATCCCGATCAGCAGCGCGTCCGCGCCGGCCGGCTGCACCGGGTATCCGTCGGCCGCGACCATCTGCAGCCGGTGGCCGCCGAGGGCGACCCGGAACGCGGTGTCCCCGCCGGCGTTGATCAGCCGGATCCGGGCCCGCTGGCCGGGCCGGGCGTGCCGGGTGCCCGCGGCCCGCGGTGTCCGCCCGTTGATCACGTAGAACGGGTAGCGCACGTCCCCGGCGTCCCCGCCCAGCAGGCGGCTCGTGGCCCCGGTCAGCATCACCCCTGGCAGCTGGCCCGCCGCGGGTGACGCGGACCCGCCCATCCCCGGCATGCCGCTCATCCCCGCGGTGGATCCGCCCATGCTCATCGACGGGCTGGGCGAGGCGCTTCCCATCCCGGACATGCCGCTCATCCCGGCGGACATGCCGCTCATGCTCATCGAGGGGCTGGGCGAGGCGTTTCCCATGCCGGGCATGCTGCCCATGCCCTGTTTCAGGGTGGCCAGGACCTGGTCCGGGGTGGCGGTGACCCCGCCGATGCTGACTCCGTCGATCCAGTCGTCGAGCACCATCGTCCAGTCGTGGTCATAAGCCAGCGGCTCATGGGGGTCCTCGATGATCAGCGGCCCGTACAGGCCCCGGTCGAGCTGCACTCCCACATGCGGGTGGAACCAGTAGGTGCCCGGCGTGCCGGGCACCGCGTAGTCATAGGTGAACGAGCTCCCCGGCGGGACCTGCGGCTGGGTCAGGACGGGAACGCCGTCCATCGGGTAGTACAGCTCCATCCCGTGCCAGTGGACCGTGGTGGGCTGCGGAAGATGGTTGTCCAGAACGGCGTGCAGCGTGTCCCCGGGCCGGACCCGGATCTCCGGGCCGGGCACCTGGCCCCCGTAACTCCAGGTGTCCACGGTCCGCCCGCCCAGGTCAACCCGCCCGGGCGCCGCGTTCAGCCGGACGGCATGCGTCTGCCCGCCAGGCCGCCGGCGTGCAGCTTCGGCGGCCAGCACGGCGCGGTCGCGGGGTCCCACCAGGCCCGGCCCAGCCGTGGCCGCCGTGGCTCCCGCCTGCGTGGCTGGCGCGCTCGGGCGATCGCATGCGGCCAGCAGCCCGGCACCGGCCACCGCAGCCGCGCCCCGCAGAACCCCCCGCCGGGTCACTCCCGCCATCAGCTCACGTCTCCCATCCGGTGCCTCCCCCGCCGGGGGCTTGACGGGACACATTAACCTATCGTCCTTAGGTACTGGGATCGATTCACCGATGGTGCATAGGTGATAAATGGGCGGGACCCGCGTCGTGCTCCGGGAAGGCCGGGAAGGCCGGGAAGGCCGGGAAGGCCCGGACGCACCGGAGGCACCGGAGGCGGCCCGGCGTACCGGCCCGGGCGATGCCCGCGTGGCAGGGAGAGACGGCGTGCGGAGTTTCGGTGAGCTGGAGGCGGCCATCATGGACCGGATATGGTCCGCTGGCCAGCCGCTGCTGGTGCGTGAAGTGCAGAAGACGCTCACCCCGGAACGCGCGTACAACACGGTGCTGACGGTGGTGGAGATCCTGTACCGCAAGGGCTGGCTCGCGCGGCACAAGGACGGCCGCGCCTACCGTTACCGTGCGATGGTCAGCCGGGAGGATTACACGGCCGGCCTGATGGGCGAGGTGCTGGCCGCCAGCACCGATCCGGCCGCCACCTTGCGCCGGTTTGCCGAGCAGATCGGCCCAGAAGAGGCGCAGCAGCTGCGCGAGGCCCTGGACCGGGCGCGGCGGGCCGGGGAGCGCGCGTGATCGCAGCGATCTTGCTGCTGGCTTACGCCGGGCTGCTGCTGACCGCAGGATCCGGCGTGCTGGCCCGGGCCGGCTGGACAGAACGCGCCCCGCGGCTCGGTATCGGTGCGTGGCTCGTGCTCAACCTCTCGGCCGTCGGCTCAGTGGCACTGGGCGGGGTGGCGCTCGTGATGCCGGCCGGGCGGGTGAGCTGCCACCTGGCCGACCTGCTCGCCGCCTGCGTGCTGTCCGTCCGGGAGCGGTACTCCCATCCGGGCGGCGCGGCCCTGACCGGTCTGGGAGCCACGCTCGCCCTCGCCGTGGCTGGCCGGGTCGCGTGGTGCACGGCGCGGGCCCTGGCGCATGCCTGGCGGGCCGGGCAGCGGCACTGCCAGCGCCTCCGCGCGGTCGGCCGGGCAGACCGGCAGCTGGGCGCCGTGGTGGTGGACTACGGCGAGCCCGCCGCATACTGCCTGCCTGGTGCCCGCCAGCCCATCGTGCTCACCACCGCGGTGATCGAGGTCCTCGACGAGGCACAGCTCGCCGCGGTCCTCGCCCACGAACGGGCGCATCAGCGGGGCCGCCATCACCTGCTGGTACTGATCGCCGGGGCTCTGGCCGCGGCCTTCCCCCGGATCAGCGCGTTCCGGCTCGGGCACGAACACATCACGCGGCTGGTCGAACTGCTCGCTGATGACGCAGCGGCCAGGGCCTTCCCCCGGCTGAAGGTAGCCGAGGCACTGCTGGCCCTCAGTGCACCCGGGGCAGGTGCCCCCGTTCCGGCCATGCGCGGCGCGGGGATCCCGATGGCCCTCGCCGCAGGCGGATCCGCCACCGGGGCCCGTATCAGGCGGCTGCTCGGCGCCCCCGCCCCCCTCAGCCGCGCCCGTGCGCTCGCAGGCGCGGCCACCCTAACCGCCGTCATCACCTTCCCTTTCCTGGCCTTGAGCGGGCCGGCCCTGACGCTCATCGGCGCGCACCACTGCCCGCCGGGTGTCATGTCAGCCGTCACCGCACAGCACCCTTCACAAGCCGTGCCATCCTTCGTGGCTCACCGCTTCCCTTCCTGAGCCGCCAGCTTCCGGCTCAGCCCTGCTGCCCTGGCCGGCATCACCCCGGCGCCAGCCCGATAAACCTAAATACTTTAGGTGCTTAGGTGTAAGCTCACCTCGGCACCGCGGCGAGCGAGGGAGAACGATGTGACCGGGCCACAGCTCACCTCCGCAGGCGTGTTCCTGGCCGGTCCGGCAGCGGCACTACTGGCGGCATCCCTTGATGAGCGCGCGGATGAGCTCGCTGCGCTGTGGTGGCAGCTAGGTGCCGACGGGCCCACCTGCGGGGCAGCCCAGGCCGGCGATGAGGAATTCTCCCGGCGGCGTTACCTGCGGCCCCTGGCCCGGCTGCTGGCCGGCGCTCTCCGGGGCGGGACAGAGCATCAGGCGGTGTACCTCGATGAGCGGCTCCGTTATCTTCCCGCTGGCCTCGGCGCAGACGGCCAGGTCAGCTTGCTTGCCCGCCAGTTGGCTGCCGAGTCCGGGCCCGTCGCAGCCTTGGCGGCCAGCGCCATGCCGCCAGACGTCACCCGGAGCCTGCTGGCCAGCCTGCATGCGCCGCTCACGGCACCCCCGTCCGGGGACCCGCTGCGCCTGCTGCTGATCGGCGACTCGATCTTCGCCGGGACGCGGGCCTTCCTGGCCCAGGCGGAGCGTGCCCGGGGGCGCCGGCTTGATGTGGAGCATCTCAACCCAGGGGAGCTCACCGCGGCCGGCCTGGCTATGGGGCACGTGCTGGACGCCATCTCCCGCCGCCCGCCGCACGTGATCGGTCTCTCGGTGTTCAGCTACGAGGGTGTTCCTGCCTACTCCGCCCTGCTGGCGCAGCGGCTGCCGCCCGCGCCGGGAAGTGCTCACGTCCAGGGGCTGGGACGGCTGGTGTTGGGCGCGGTCGACTCCATCAGGGAAATCACCGATGCGCCGATCCTGCTGCACAACGCCTGCGGGCTGCCGCTGGACCGGCTGCGCCGTCGCGTCCGCTGGCTGCCCGCCCAGAACAGGACCTGGAAACGGGTCATCGGGGAACTCAATGATCTGGTTGCGGCGATCTGACGGCGGCCACGAGAGACTGCCCGCAGACGGCCAGATGACGGCCCGCTGGCGGACATGAGTTCTGCCCGGTGACGGCCATGGTTCTGCCCGACACGAACTGATCATTCCCGCCCGGTTGCCGGGCTGGGGGTCCCTTTCCCGTTTGGCTGGTCAGTGCCAACTGACACCAGCTTCCCGGGAAGGGGACGCGTGAAGAGTGCCGAGGAGATCATGAACATCCTGGAGGCGTACGACCTGACGGGGTCGTTCCGCGACGCGGGCGAGCTCGCTGGCTGCTCGCATCACACGGTAGCCCGCTACGTTCGGGCGAGGGAGGAAGGACGGCTCGTGCCGGGCGCGTCAGCGCCCCGGCCCGGGGTGATCGACGAGTTCCTGCCCAAGCTCGAAGAGCTCGTCGAGCGGAGCAAGGGCAGGGTCCGGGCCGACGTGGTGCACGAGAAGATCACCGCGATGGGTTTCGCGGGGTCGGAGCGCACGACGCGGCGGGCAGTCGCGCGGCTGAAGAAGTCCTGGCACTCGGCCGGCGGCGGGTGTTCCGCCCGTGGGTCCCGGAGCCGGGGATGTGGGCGCAGTACGACTTCGGGGATGGCCCGGAGGTCGCCGGGGCGGCGACGGTGCTGTTCTGCCTGTGGCTGGCCTGGTCGCGGTTCCGGGTCGTGCTCCCGATCCTGGGCAAGACCCAGGCGTCGGTGTGGGCCGCCGCCGACGTCGCGCTGCGGCGGGCCGGCGGGGTGCCGGCCTACCTGCTGACCGACAACGAGAAGACGGTCACGGTCGAGCACGTGGCCGGGATGCCGGTGCGGAACCCCGGGGCGGTGGAGTTCGGCCGGCATTACGGGCTGACGGTCGCGACCTGCGTGCCGTATGACCCGGCGTCCAAGGGCGGCTCGGAGTCCACGGTCAAGCTGGCCAAGGCCGACCTGGTGCCTGCGGCCGCGAACCTGCTCGGGGAGTACGGCAGCTTCGCGGCTCTTGAGGCTGCGTGCGCCGTCTTCTGCGAGCAGGTCAACGCCCGCCCGCACCGGGTCACCCGCCGGGCCCCGGCGGAGATGCTGGCCGACGAGCGGCCCCGGCTGCACCCGGTCCCGGCTTTCCCGTTCACCGCGGCGCTGGGCGTGACGCGGCGGGCGGACGCGATGTCGCTGGTCGCGTTCGAGGGCGGCCAGTACTCGGTCCCGCACCGGCTGGCCGGGCAGGTCGTGCACGTCCGCCGGCACGGCAGCCAGGTCGTCATCGCCTGCGCCGGCCCGCAGGGGCCGGCCGAGGTGGCACGCCACCTCGCCACCTCGCCGGGCAGCCCGCGGCTGGACGAGTCGCACTACCCGCCCGCCCCGCCCGGGGCGCTGAACCGGGAGCCGAAGCCCCGCACCGCGGCCGAGGCGGAGTTCCTCGCCCTTGGTGACGGCGCCGGGCTCTGGCTGGCCGAGGCCGCCGCGGCCGGCGCCTCCCGGGTCCGGTCCAAGATGGCCCGCGCAGTCCAGCTTGCCGCCCTGCACGGGACCGAACCGGTTGACCGGGCACTCGGGCAGGCCGCCGCGGCAGGCCGGTTCGCCGACGGCGACCTCGCCGCGCTCCTCGCCCACCAGGCGTCCGCCGCTCCCGGCGAGACCACCCGGGCCGGCGAGTCCCGCACCCTCGCCCAGGGCACCGGCGGCTGGGCGCCCCGCGACGGCAGGCAGGAGGCAGGCCAGTGACCGCCCGGGGCAGCGACGGGCCGGCCGTCGTCCTGTCCGCGCAGGACGCGGCGTTCATCCGGCAGGCCCTCATCGCCGCATCAGCGGTCTTCGCCCAGGCCAAGGACATCGGCGGACCCGGATACCAGGCCCTGCAGGATGCGGCGCTGGAAGCCCCGGAAGGCGGGCGTCCCCTGGCCGCAGTGCACTACGACGTCTGCCTCGCCGTCGACCACATCGACTTCCCGGCGCCCGTCAGGAGCACCCGGTGACCGCCGCCGCCCCGGCCCCGCCGCCGCTCGACGACGGGCTGGAACAGCTGCTGCGCCGCATGCGGCTGCCCCACATGCGCCGCATCGCGGCCGAGGTCATCGCCACGGCCAAAGCCCAGCGGTGGGACCCCGCCGAAGTCCTGCGGGCCCTGCTGGCCGAGGAGGTCGCCGGCCGTGACCGCTCATCCCTCGCCACCCGCCGCGCGAGGGCCGCGTTCCCGACCGGGAAGACATTCGACGCCTGGGACGAGCGCTTGTCCTCGGTCCCGGCCCCGACCCAGGCCGCGCTGCGGACCCTGGAATGGATCGGCCGGCATGAGAACCTCGTCGTCTGCGGCCCGTCCGGCACGGGCAAGACGTTCATGCTCGAGGCCCTCGGCCAGGCCGCCGTCGCCGCCGGGAAGAACGTCGCCTGGTTCACACTGGAGCAGGTCGGCGCCCTGGTCCGCCGCCACCGGGCCGACGACTCCGTGACCAAGGCCATCGCCCGCATCCTGCGGGCCGACCTCGTCGTCGTCGACGACATCGGGCTGCTGCCCGTCGGCCCCGACGCCGCCGAGGGCCTCTACCGGATCGCCGACGCCGCCTACGAGCGCCGCAGCATCGCGGTCAGCTCCAACCTCCACCCGTCGGGATTCGACGAGCTCATGCCCAAGACCCTGGCCACCGCCACCGTTCGACCGGCTCATGCACCACGCCCACGTCTGCCAGACCAGCGGCGACAGCATCCGCCTCACCCAGGCCATCGCCGGAAAGGGCGTGATCCCCTTGAGCTAACTACCGCGGGCACGTCTGGTGGCCATCACCGGGCAGATCTGATGGCCACCAGCGGGCACCTCTCGTGACCGCCACCGGGCACTTCCTAATGTCCCTTGACAGCGATCGCCGCGATGCGGGAGAACATCGTCCTCATCGATGAAGCCGGCCTGGCCGCGGCTAACGGCGGGCTGCGCGCGTGCGCGGCCGCGGTGTTCCGGCCCGCTGACGTCCCTGATGCGGTGTTCCACCCGGCCCGCTTCGAACCGGTACTGGCCCGCCGCTACGCCACCACCCTGGACGCGGTCCGGACGCTGGGCCCGGCCAAGGTGCTGCTGGTCGACTTCGACAACACCTTGTGGTCCGGGGTGATGGCAGACGGCCCGGTCGCCCACGACAGGGCAGCGCAGCGGACGCTGCTGCGGCTGCGCCAGGCCGGGGTCCTGCGTGTCGCGCTCAGCAAGAACGACCCGCAGACGATCCGCTGGGATGAGATGGAACTGGCGCCGGAGGATTTCGTCCTGCACAAGCTCACCTGGCAGCCGAAGGCGTACGCGGCGGCCGAGGCCATTACCGAGCTCAACCTGGCCCCGGGGGCGTTCGTGCTGGTCGACGACAATCCGGCCGAGCGTGCGATGGTCACCCAGGCCATCCCGGAAATCGCGGCACTGGATCCGGCCCAGCCTGCGACCTGGCGGATGCTCGACGCGTGGCTGGCCCTCCCGTTCGACCCGGCAGACGCCGGAAGCCCTGCGCCGCACTGAGATGTACCGGGAGGGCGCGGCCCGGCGGCAGGCGCTGGCCGGCGGCCAGGACTATGCGCAGCTCATGGCAGATCTGCATATGGCTGCGGAATTCCGGCGGGCGCGCAAGGGAGATCTCGGCCGTCTTGCCGAGCTGGTCAACCGGACCAGCCAGTTCAATACTACGACCCGGCGCCGGTCGCGCAGCGAGCTCAGCGAACTGCTCAGATCACCCGGGTATGGCGTGTACGTGGCGTCGTTCCGGGACAGGTTCGGCGACCTCGGTCTTGTAGCCGCCGTCATCGTGCACCGCCCCGGAAACGATGTGGTCATCTTCGACTCGGTCATCATGAGCTGCCGGGCGATGGGCTTCGGGCTGGAGAAGCTGCTGGTCCGCCGCACCCTGGATGCCGAGTCCGCCCAGTCCTACCGCGGGCTGATTACCCCCACCGAGCGCAACAAGCCGGCCGCTGGGCTCTACCGGGAGATGGGCTTCAGCGAGACATCCGACGGTGTGTGGGAACTCGGCGGCGGCGCTCCGGTAGCCGCTGTCCCGGACTGGTTCAGTGCCTGAGCCTTCCCCGGGACTCTGCGCCTGAGGCAGTGGGGCGCCCGCCGCGTTCACCGGACCCGGCAGACGCCGGCGCTTACTGATAAGGCCCCAGCCCAGCCTGCCGGGGAGGCTCGCTCGGCGCGCCATCCTGCCCGGGATCTTCCAGGCAGTCACACGGGAGCAGGGCTACCGGCCGCAACGCGGCCACGCTGCCCCCCGTCTCGGTGACCGTGCAGAAGGTTTCGGTGTAAGCGACCGCGGCGCGTTGCAGCGCCGCCGGGTCCATGCCGCCGATCAGGCCGAGCAGCCGGCGCAGGTCGATTTCAGGCAGCGCGTCGATCGCCGTCCGCTGCGTCGCCAGCGCTCGCAGCGCCGCCTCCGGGCCCTCCGCTGGCAGGCCCGGTTCCGGCAGCCGGTCCGGTGTTGCCGGTGAGCCCCGCCCCGCCGTCACGCCCTCGGCCGGGGGTCTTTCGCCGATCTTCACCAGATGGGAGATGAGGCGCCACAGTCGTTCCCCGGCCTGCTGCAGGGCGTCCCGGATCGCTACCCATATCCGCGCATCCCCGAGGTGGCCGCTGCTTGTCAGTGCTGCGGAGAGTGCGGCGTTACTTCCGAGCTCGGCCAGCTGGGCCGCGGCGGAGAAAGCCAGGGCCGGATGCCGCTCGGCATCGGCATCCGGGAGGTCACGCACCGCATCAGCCAGGTTCCGCGCGGCGTCCTGGAGGCGGCCGGGGGCGCAGGATGATGACTGCTGCTGCCCGTAGCGTCCCGCCCGCCGCCACACGGTGGCCACTTCCTCGAGCAGGCCGGATACGCGGTGCAGGTCAGTGGCCATGAGTGCCGCCTCCTTCCGCGCCGCTGCCCGCTGGTCATCGGTGCCCCTCATCGGCGCTCCCCGTGCATCGCCTGCCCCGCGGCAGTCTGCACAGGGTCGCGGACATGCGGCGTGCCAGTCATCGGTCAGGATGCACTCTGCCCACCTTATGACCTAAGGTGAATAGGTGATCTAGCATCGAGTGTGCCACATCAGCCCGGGTTTCGTCTTCAGCGGCCCGGTCCTGGCGCTTAGGATGCGGGCGAACCGTCCGTGCGGAGGTGGGATGGCCCGGTTCGGTGATCTGGAAGCCGCGATCATGGATGTGATGTGGGCGGCTGACAGCCCGCTGCGCGTCCGCGAGGTTGCCGGTGAGCTGAACCGCACTCGCCCTCTTGCGTTCAACACTGTGCAGACGGTGATGGAGATCTTGTTCCGCAAGGGCTGGCTGGACCGGCAGAAGGATGGCCGGGCGTACTGGTATGTCACCGTGAGGTCCCGGGAGGATTATGTGGCCGGCTTGATGGGAGAGGCGCTCGCGGTGGCGCGGGACCCTGCCGCCACGCTGGTGCGCCTCGTAGAGGACCTGGAACCTGAGGAGATAGCCCAGCTGCGTGTGGCGCTGGACGCTGCCGCTGAGCGGGAGTCCCCGCGGTGAGGGCCATGATGCCGGTGCTGCTGGCCGGTTACGTGGTCGCGGTAGCCGCCGCCGGAACGTGGTGGCTGCCCCGGGCATCCTGGCCTGCGCGCCTTCCCCGGCTGGGCATCATGGTCTGGCAGGCGCTCACCTTCACGGTCGTTGCCTCAGGGCTGCTGGCCGGGCTGATCCTGGCCATCCCGTGCCTGCGGGTCTGGGCGGACTGGGCCAGCATGACGGCCTGCGCGATGTCGTTGCGTGCGCAGTACGCCACGGTGGGCGGGGCTATGACGAGTACGGCCGGAGGCCTGCTGAGCCTGAGTGCGGCAGCCCGGATGGCCTGGTTCACGTGCTCCGCGCTGACCGGTGCACGGCGCAGCCGCGCTCGTCATGATGAGGTGCTTGCCCTGGTCGGCCGGCGCGGCCCGGTGCCCGGCATGGTGCTGCTCGAGGATGACCGCCCGGCCGTCTACTGCGTACCAGGCCGCCGGCGCATCGTCTTCACCACGGGGGCGATGCAGCGGCTGAATGGCCATCAGCTCGATGCGGTCCTCGCGCATGAGCGTGCTCACCTGACCGGGCGTCATCACCTGGTGATCATCCTCGCCGCCGCCCTCCGCCGTGCGTTCCCGCATGTCCCCTTCTTCGCTGCTGCGGCCAGCCAGGTCAGCTGCCTGGTCGAGATGGCCGCCGATGACGCCGCGGCCCGGCGGGCGCACCGGCTGACGCTGGCCGACGCGCTGCTGACCCTGGCCGCGGCCCGGGTTCCCGCCGGTGCCCTCGGCGCCGGCGGAACCGCGGGGGCGCAGCGGATCCAGCGCCTCATCGACTCGCCGCGGCCGGCCAGCAGGGGCCGCCGGCTGGTCACTTCGGCCGCGGCGCTGATCGCAGCACCGGCTGTGGCGTTTTCTGCGCCCGCCCTCGCCCTGGTGTACATCTCCCACTGCCCGCCCGCCGCATCCCATTCCCACCTGGCCTCAAGTGCCCAGCAGCCGGTGCGCGGCGCTGCACCGGGAGCAGGCCAGACTTAACGCGGGTAACCCAATTCCCGCAGGCGCCAGTTCCGTATCCGGCTACAAAAGCTCTGCGTGGAGCGGCTCCGGGCAGCGGGCCCTGCGTGGTCCGGTTCATGGGCCGTCCGCCGCGGTTCTGCTAGAGAGGGTGATGCGCCCCGCCAGCATGGCTGATTACGGTGAACTGGATGCGGAGCCGTGGCCGGCCTGCCCCTCTACGGCGGCCTGCAACAAGAGACCAGGTTGCCGGGGCCCGCCGGGGAGGCCCGATGGCCCAGCCGCACCCGCGGGGTGCCCGGCACCCGCCCCCAGACCCCTCGAACGGCGATCACAGGGGAAACGGGTGGCCCATAGCTGCCTGCCGCATCCCGATGCTGGCGGTTGCCGTGGCCCTCGTACTCGCCCACCGGGCCGGCGTGGCCTTCCTGATCCTGTTCGCCTCGTGTACCGCGCTCTTGGCCCTGGTGATGGCTGGCATCAGCCGACCCCATTGGAGACACGTCCGCCCCCAGCGGGCACCAGCCCGGCGATTTCCCTCCCGCTGACTAGCGGCTTTCCGCGCAGCGCTGCCTGGCCAGGGCCAGCGGCCGCAGCGCGGCCACACTGGCTTTCGCCTGGGGAACCGCACAGAATGTCTCCGTGTAGGTCGCGGCAGCGCGCCGCAGCGCCGAAGGGTCCGCGCCACCGATCAGCTTGAGCAGCCGACGCAACTCAGCTTCCGGCAGCGCATCGATCGCCTCACACTGCACCGCCAGTGCCCGGCACGCTTCCCCGGAATCCGCGGCCGGAGCGCGGCTCCTGGACGGTGCGAGGGCCAGGGCGCCCATCACCGGCTGCCGACGCCGGCGGGACCGCCGCTCTGCCCGGCGGTCATCACATCCTTGAGGTGCTGGTACTCCGCGGCGTCGATCTCGCCTCTGGCCAGGCGCTGGTCGAGGATCCGGGCGGCCGGTTCGCCGTCAGGCGTGCCGTTCTGCCTGCGCGTCAGGCTGGTCACCAGCGCGTAGATCCCCCAGAGGAGCACTCCCCAGAAGGCGACCATCCCGACCCACATGAGACCGACTTCCCAAAAGGGCCAGCCGCCGCCGTACCCGAACATCATCGCAGTCATCTCCCTCGGCCTGCCTTTGCAGGCTTTCGCCCAGCTTCACGCCGGCATACCCGCGGGGGGTAGTGCCATGGGTCCCTCCAGGGGGGCCAATCGCCAAGCTCGGCAGCTGTGTGGCGGCCAGTGAAAAGCGAGTATGGATGATGCAACTGTGCGGCGCTCAAGCGGTCGCTCGCGCTCGCTGCGACGTCGCCCCGGGACGACGTCAGCCTCCAGGTAACCAGAATGTACGCAAAAGGTGTGTGGTTCGAATTCCCTTTCGAGGTTCCTGAAGTGCCTGCTCAGGAAATCACTCCAGGCCCAGCCGGGCAGGCCGGAAGATCATCTGACCGTCATTTGACCGCAGGCCTGGACGCCACTCGTGGGCAGCCAGCGTCACGGGCCGAGCCTGAACAGCATGCCGGATGCCCGTGACTGCGGCCGTTCGCTGAGGCTGACTCGCCGGGAGCCGCATCCTGCAGGTCGGCCGCGCTTTTGACCCGCCGCAGGCCGCAGCAAGAGCCGTGACGGCCGCTGCCGCTGACTCCGGTGGGCGCGCCGCGGGCCAGTGAACCCAGAGGATTTTCGATGGCATGCAAGAGGTCAGCGGTTCGAGCCCGCTTAGCTCCACCTGGTCAGAGGCGTAATTCGAACGGTTCGAACAGCGGATACAGCAGAAAAGTACAGCAACGGCGGCCGGTTGGGCCGCCGTATGTGTGTTCGGATCGGGTATCTTCCGCCGGCTGGGCCTGCTGGCAGGACACCGGATTCCAGGCGCTGAACCGGCCTTGGCCAGCCTAATGAGATCTAACGGGTCGGCCTTGCGGCAGACTCGGTGGATGGTAGCCGCCGGCAGGTGAGCACTGTTTCAGCCCGGGTCTTGAGCCCTGGTGACAGATCGTGCCCCTGCCGGCTGGCCGGGAGAGTTGATCGCTGCTGGGATGTCGTGCGCGCCCGATCAGAGCGTGAGCACTGTTTCATTAGGTCGCTGATTGTTCTCCCGCAGGCTGCTGACGGAATTCGGCATCTTGGACGGGAGAGCAAATGCGGTTGTTCGTCGGGGATGACTGGGCTGAGGACGTGCGACACGAGGTCGCATGCTGCGAGTGAGCTCGTGGATTGGAGGACCGGCGATGATGTCGGTGACGTAGCTCCTGGCCAGTGTTCAAGGCCAGTCCCCGCCCTGACGTGCGTCGCGGGTAACCGCGGGGTGCGAAGCTCAGGGAAGAAGCCGAAGCGTTCCCGTTCCATCCGGGAGCGCAGGCGAGGGGAAGACCGGACGGGCGAACGTGAGTGAACCCCCGATGATGCCTCGTTACCCAGAGCCCCGGCAGATGGGATGAACACCGGGGTGCAGGGCCTGGCCGTGGAGGAACGGCAAGCGACGGCCGGAGAGTCTTCGCCGGTCGTGTGAACACCGCTGGCCCCGGGGTCGAGGGGGCGCCCACCCCGGTCGCTGCCCGCGCATGCGGAACGTGGAAAACCCGTCAGGTCCGGCGCCCGGCGCCGGTAGGCCAACCGTGAGGGAGGCGGAATCCCGTGGCGGGAACAGGATGCCCAAGAAGCGAACGCCGGTGCGCCGTAAGGCGACGGGAAACCGGGACAGATGACCGGCCCTCCGCCGGCCGTCCCGCATAACCGGCCGGATACCGGGCCGCTGCCCGGACCCGAAAGGGTGCTGACGTGGGCAGGTGAGTCTTTGAAGTGATGCGGTCAGACCCGCTGGAACCGAAGGGCAAGTTAGGCGCATGACGGGCTACAGCTTCTCCACCCCGGTATGGAACGGCCGCACCTGGGTCCGTCCCGCCGTGGCCGAGGTCGCGGCGGCCCCGAAGGTGAACGGACCTGAGGACCAGCCCCGGGAACGAGACGCACCCGCCGAGTGGGACAGGATCGGCTGGCGGGAGCAGGAGGGGCAGGTACGGCGGCTGCGGCAGCGGATCTTCAAGGCGTCGCAGGAGCAGGACTGGCCAAAGGTCAGGAACCTGCAAAAGCTGACTGCGCCACGAGGCGCTCTGTTGTATCCCCGGCTCAGCCGGGAGGAATTCGAAGGGATATTCCTGGGCCTAATGCCTTACCTGGAACTGAAAAGGGAAGGGAACCACAGCATGGCAGAAAACTAATGGCCGTGTCCAGGCGTAAGGAACGGCGCATTAGGGGGTCCGCGCGGCACGGCTAAAGCTAGACTGCCTGAACCATAATCTCCAGAAGGTGCAACTGCACGCCCGCCGGAAAGACGCCTGAAACCGGCGCTGCATCCTGCGCTGGTCTCATTAGCTGGCCAGCGCACCCCTCGGGATGCGGAGCGATGCCCAGCGAGGGTATTCAAGGAGATGAAAGTGGAGCCTAAACCGCGCTAGCACGTATGACAGAGACGAACGTGGGATCGCCTAACGGGCGCGAGCCCTACGGTGACACAGGTGCCGTAGTAGTCGTGCGAGTAACGCCGCACCAAGGGGGACGGGAAGGCCGTCTGCAGGGCGAAGGGCACCAGGTGGCTGGATATCCAGATACTGAAAGGGTATGCGAAATGCAGAGCGCCGAAACGGTGCTGGGTATCCTCCGTGAACGCGGCGGGCGCGGCCTGCCGCTGGATGAACTGTTCCGGCAGCTGTTCAATCCGGAGCTGTACTTTCTGGCATACGGGAACATCTACTCCAACAAGGGGGCGATGACACCCGGGCCAGACGGGGAAACCGCAGATGGCATGTCGCGGGGCGAGATCGGCCACATCATCAATGCGATGCGCCACGAGCGCTACCGGTTCAAGCCCGTGCGGCGGGTCTACATTCCGAAAAAGAACGGGAAAATGAGGCCCCTCGGAATGCCGTCCTGGTCGGACAAGCTGGTCGGCGAGGTAATCCGTCTCCTGCTGGAGGCATATTACGAGCCGCAGTTCTCTGGCCGTTCACACGGTTTCCGTCGCGGTCGCGGCTGTCACTCCGCGCTGAGCGAGGTGGCGGAAACGTGGACCGGGACAGCCTGGTTTATCGAGAGTGACATTTCTGACTGCTTCGGGAGCTTCGACCATAAGGTCATGCTGTCGATCCTGGCAGAGAAGATCCACGATAACCGGTTCCTGCGGCTCATCAAACAGATGCTCCAAGCCGGGTACCTGGAGGACTGGGAATACCACGACACGCTGAGCGGCGTTCCGCAAGGCGGGGTGGTCTCGCCCGTGCTCTCCAATATTTACCTGCACCGGATGGACGAATTCGTCGAGACAGTTCTCATGCCGGAATATACCCGGGGAGAGCGCAGGGCATCCAACCCTGCCTACTTCAGGATAAGGTCGGCAGCCCGGCGCGCACGCGCACGCGGCGACCACGCCAAGGCGCGGGAACTGCGAGCGCAGCAACGCAGCCTGCCCAGCTCGGACCCCCGTGATCCGGGCTACCGGCGGCTGCGGTATGTCCGGTATGCCGACGATGCCCTCCTCGGGCTCGCCGGACCGAAAGCCGAAGCAGAGGAAATCAAGAGCCGCCTCGCGGCGTTCCTGCGTGACGATCTCAGGCTGGAACTCAACGAGGACAAGACCCTGCTCACGCACGCCAGGACCGGCGCGGCGTCCTTCCTCGGCTACGAGGTCACCGTCCAGCACAGCAGGACCCGCCCGCATGTCAACGGGTCCATCTGGCTGCGGGTGCCCCTGGCGGTGATCAAGGCGAAATGCGCCCCGTACTTCCAGCACGGGAAACCCGAGCGCCGCACCGGGCTGCTGAACTTCGATGACGCACTCATCATCAGCACCTACGGAGCCGAGTACCGGGGCATCGTTCAGTACTACCTGCTCGCTGGCGACGTGTGGAGGCTCAACCGGCTCGAATGGGCCGCCAAGACCTCCATGCTCAAGACGCTGGCAGCCAAGCACCGCTCCCGGGTAACCCTCATGGCCCGCAAATACCAGGCCAAGGCGGACACCCCGCACGGGAAACGGAACTGCTTCGAGGCCGTCACCGAGCGGCCGGGCAGGAAGCCACTGATCGCCAGGTTCGGCGGCATCCCGCTGAAACGGCAGAAGAAGGCGGTCATCGACGACCGCCCGGCAGTCCCGGCAACCACCCGCAAGGAACTGGTCACCCGGCTCCGCGCGGGCCGGTGCGAGTGGTGCCAGCAGCACGCGGCCGTGGAAGTCCACCAGGTCCGCAAGCTCGCCGACCTCACCCGGCCGGGACGCCCGCAGCCCGCGTGGGCGCAACTCATGGCCAGGATGCGCAGGAAGACGCTCATCGTCTGCATCCCCTGCCACCAGGCCATCCACGCGGGCACGCTCACCGCTGCCACGGCATAGCCACTGGAGAGCCACGTGCACCGAAAGGTGCCCGCGTGGTTCGGACCGGGGGTCGGCGGAAAAGGACCTGCCGCACGGCAGGCACCTCACCGCCGGCCTACCGGTGTTGCTGCGGAGCCGCGCCAACACGCTGGTCAGCGTGCGGCAGGTAACGCAGCGCAACGCTGGGCGCAAGACCGCCGGGATCGACGGGGAGGTCGCGCTGACTCCCGAGGCCAGGGCGCAGGTGGCGGTGCGGGTGCACCAGTCCGCCTCGTCCTGGACGCCCGTCGCGGTCAAGCGGGTGTATATCCCGAAGGCATCAAATCCTGCAAAGCTGAGGCCGCTCGGAATTCCCGTGCTGATGGACCGCTGCCACCAGGCTCGGGTCCGTAACGCGCTGGAGCCCGAGTGGGAGGCCCGGTTCGAGCCCAGGTCATACGGGTTCAGGCCGGGTCGCGGCTGTCATGACGCGATCGAGGCGATCTATTCCGTCTGCAAGGGGCCTGGCTCCAAGCGGGTATGGATCCTTGACGCTGACTTGGCGGCGGCGTTCGACAAGATCGACCACTCCCGGCTGCTCCAGGCGCTTGGATCTTTCCCCGCCAGGGACCTGATCCGGGGCTGGCTGAAGGCCGGGGCGTTCGAGGCGGGCAAGGGGTTCGCGCCGACCGAGGAGGGAACTCCTCAGGGCGGCGTGATTTCACCGTGCTTGCTGAACGTCGCCTTGCATGGGCTGGAGGGTGCCGCCGGGGTCCGGTACCGCACCATCGGAGTACATGCCGGTGAGACGGAGCCGGGCTCCCCGGTCGTGATCAGGTACGCCGATGACGTAACGGTGCTCTGCTACAGCCAGGAGCAGGCACAGCAGGTCAAGGCGCGGCTCGCTAAGTGGCTGGCACCCCGGGGCCTGTCCTTCAACGAGGACAAGACGAAGGTCGTGCACCTCACCGAGGGGTTCGACTTCCTGGGTGTCAACGTGCGCCGTTATTCAGGCGGCAAGCTGCTGATCAAACCGGGTAAAGCGGCCATCAGGCGGCTCCGGGAACGGCTCGCGGCCGAGACGCGCGCACTGCGCGGCGCGAACGCGATGGCGGTCATCGACAGGCTCTCCCCGATTACCAGGGGGTGGGCGGCCTACTACCGGACGGTGGTATCGGCTGAGGTGTTCTCAGCCTTGGATCATTACGTATTCAAGCTCACCTACAAGTGGGCGAAATACCGCCACCCGAACAAGCCGAAGCGCTGGGTCGTCGGCCGGTACTTCGGCGCGTTCAACAAGTTCAGGAACGACCGCTGGGTGTTCGGCGACCGCGACAGCGGCGGCCACCTGGTGAAGTTCGCCTGGACCACCATCAACCGGCACGTCATGGTCAAGGGCGCGGCGTCTACCGACGATCCCGCCCTGGCCGACTACTGGGCCAGTCGGCGACGGCGCAGCAAGCCCCCGCTGGACAGCTACACGCTCGGCCTGCTCATCAGGCAAGACGGGCACTGTCCGCTCTGCGGGGACCACCTGCTCACCGCCGACCAGCCGCCGCAGTCCCCGCAGCAGTGGGAACGATGGTGGCTCCAGGTCACCCGCAAGGCGATAGCCGCCAGCTACCTCGCCCACCACGGGAGACCCGGCCCCGCCGGTCACGGCACGACCCGCCTCGTGCACGCCTCCTGCCATCGCGGGCTCCAGGCCCGCCAGCGCGGGAACCCGGCACAGCCGACCTGCACGCCCTCGCGGCTTGCTTGAGCTGCTTGCGGCGAAAGTCGCACGGGCAGTTCTGAGGGGACCGGGGCGCAGAAATGCGCTCCGGTTACCCGACCATCACGACGTGGAGCTGATGGACACCGCGGGCCGGGTCCTGGCCAGGAAGCGGCTGCCGGAAGGGGTGGCCGGGATCGCCCGGCTGCACGAGCTGATCGGCCAGCAGCTGGGCGGGGACGGCGAGGATGCGGAGGTGGTGATCGGGATCGAGACCGACCGCGGCCCGTGGGTGGCCGCGCTGGTCGCGGCCGGGTACACCGTGTACGCGGTGAACCCGCTGCAGGCGTCCCGCTACAGGGAACGCCACGGCGTGTCCGGAGCCAAGAGCGACACCGGCGACGCGCACATGCTGACCGACATGGTGCGCACCGACTCCCATCAGCTCCGGGCGGTGGCGGGTGACAGCGCGGACGCCGGCGCGGTCAAGGTGGTGGCGCGGACCCATAAGACGCTGATCTGGGAACGCACCCGGCAGGTCCAGCGGCTGCGCCACCAGTTGCGGGACTACTTCCCCGCCGCGCTGGCGGCCTTCGAGGACCTGGACGCGCCCGACGCGCTGGAGCTGCTGGCCAAGGCACCGGACCCGGCCCGGGCCGCGAAGCTGACCCGCGCCCAGGTCAGCGCGGCGCTCAAGCGCGCCCGCCGCCGCGACATCACCGCCAAGTCCACCGCGATCCTCGCGGTGCTGCGCAGCGCCCAGCTGGGCCAGCCGCCGGCCGTCACCGCCGCCTACGCCGCCACCGCCCGGTCCCTGATCGCGGTGATCACCGTCCTCAACGAGCAGGTAAAAACCCTGCAAGGGCAGGTGGAGGCGCATTTTGGCCGGCACCCGGACGCTGAGATCTACCTGTCCCAGCCCGGCCTGGGACTCATCCTCGGCGCCCGGGTCCTCGGCGAGTTCGGCGACGACCCGGACCGCTACGCCAGCGGCAAGGCCCGCAAGAACTACGCCGCCACCTCCCCGATCACCCGCGCGCCGGGCAAGAAGAA
Organism: uncultured Actinomycetes bacterium; assembly: GCA_963782185.1. Taxonomy (GTDB): domain Bacteria; phylum Actinomycetota; class Actinomycetes; order Streptosporangiales; family Streptosporangiaceae; genus RYN-230. The sequence goes on along the minus strand of CAWAJB010000041.1, from coordinate 7,377 downwards.
AGTCGCCGCCGCACGGTTCATCCGCAACGACCGGCTCACCGACGCGCTCATGGCCCAGGCCTTCGCCGCCCTGACCGCCTCGCCCGGCGCCCGCGCCCTCTACGACGCCGAACGCGCCAGCGGCACCGAGCACAACCCTGCCCTCCGCAAGCTCGCCAACCGGCTCGTCGGCATCCTGCACGGATGCCTGAAAACCAGGACGCTCTACGACGAGGCAACCGCCTGGCCACATGAGGAAAAGATCCCTCAATCCAACGTCGCAGCTTGACATTTAAGCTCCTGGGATGTCTGTCACCTGCGCAAATCACCTTGTCGTTGGTCCCGTGACTCTTGCCGCCTGGTTACCGCACCGCCCTGCGGGAGGGCCGTTCCTGCCAGTGACTGTTGCCGCATTTGCAAGTAGTCCAGCCGCGCTGGCCGTCCTGGCGGTGCGCTCCACTCCCAGGAGCCATGCCTGCTGACCACAGCCGCGCGTTCGCTGACGGCAGGCTCGGCGCGCGGGCCCGGCGCATCGCGCCGATTAGTGTCCGTCCGGCGCGGGGCCTGCTGGTGCGCTGCGCCGCTCAGGCGCAGAGGTCGCGCCGTGGCGCAGCCCTGCGCGCCTGTTGGCGCGCAGGTGTGCCACCTGAGGAACCAGGCACGCCGCAGCGCACGGGACGTGGCCGGGTGTCAGCCGTCAGGTGACCCAGTCAAGGCTTTGACGCTGCCTGCACCAGGTCCCGGCCGCCGTCGACAGCTGGATGGCGGCGGTGTGCCGCTGCGCGGCGTCTTGCGCACCGTCTCCCCCAGACGGCAGCCAGCGGGGAGCTGGGCGGTCGGCTGCGCAATGTGAGTGCGGCAGGGTCCCTTAACGCTCGCAGAAAGCCTGCCGATTCCGTGCTGTTGTGGAATACCTCGGCGGCACGAACGTGTGGTGGCGCGCATTGGGGCCATCTCGGTGCGGTCGCCCCTCGCCGGCGAAGCGCGGTATTTGCTCTGGGCGCCGCCGGGCGGTAAACGTGGGCGAGTACATGAAGGAGGTGGCGATGGCGAAGGTCGGGCTGCGCGACATCGTGAGCTTGGGGGATCGTTCGGCGGTCATGGGCCTGCGCCGCGGCCCGGGTCAGGACCAGTACCTCAACTCGATGGAGGAGATCTTCGCCGAGGCCGGCGAGGAGCAGCGCGCGATGCCCCACCCGTGGGCGGTGCACGACGCCCAGACCGGCGCGCTGGTCGGCTTCGCGATGATCAGCGATAACATCCCGCCGCCGATGGACGACGACCTCGTCGGCCCGTACTTCCTGTGGAAGCTGCTCATCGACCACCGGTTCCAGGGCCGTGGCTACGGCGCGGCGACGCTCGACGCGGTTGTGGACTACCTCGGGAGGCGGCCCGGCGCAGAGGTGCTCTACACCAGTTGCGCGGACGGCCCCGGCTCGCCGCGCGGGTTCTACCTCCGCTACGGCTTCACCGACACCGGCCGGGTCATGTGGGGCGAGAACGTCCTCGCGCTCGACCTCGCGCCGCGAGGCTGACCGGCGGATCGCCCCGATTGTTCTGTCCCTGTCAGGAGCGCGAGCCAGAGTCAGCGAAAACGCGCTCCAAGATGCTCAACGACTGGGTCGCTGACCCCCGGTGGCGGTATTCCGTGCCGTCCGTTGAGCCGGCCACCGATCACCACCACCACCGACGTAGGTGCCGCCCCGCCGCGGATGGTGACCCGGTGCTGCTCACCCGTGGGGGGTGATGCCACCGGCCTGGAGCAGCGGTGGACTGCTGGCATGCCAGCGAGGCCTCTAGCCACGCGCGTTCTGCAGTAATGGGGGAAAGTTCCGTGACTGACGAGACACCTGTCCTTGACACGCTCGCCGACATGACGGCCGCGTCGCTCGAGCGCAATTCTCTTGCCCCGCGCGAGTTCATGCTGGCGCGGCTGGCCGCCCTGATCGCGGTGGACGCACCGCCCGCGTCCTACCTCGCCAACGCCGAGGCCGCCGCGGACAGCGGGGTCACCGCCGGCGACATTCAGGCAGTCATGATCGCGGTTGCCCCAGTGGTGGGCACGGCGCGGGTGGTCGCCGCAGGCGGGAAGATCCTCAGGGCCCTGGGCTTCGCGATCGCTGTGGCCGACGCCGAGATGGCCGACGACGGCGACGCCGGGCAATAGCACCAGTCAGGCCCCACCTGTGATGGCGCCAGCGGGCTGGATCCCGGGCGCCGGGCAACTGCGTACCCGGTGACGCCCGCAGGACTGCTCTGACGGTGGCCCGGTGACGCTCACGGGTCCTCAGGAGCTTGGGAAAGTGGGTCCCCGGCGCGAAGTCCGGGCAGGTGACAGGACGCAGAATGACTGGCTGGCGACCGCGCCGGTGCATTTGAGCTGCTGCCACCGTTGCCGCCCCGCCGCTGGCTCGTCGGGGCTTGTTCACGGTCGCCAGGCCCACGTGTCACGCGCCGGGGGCAGGGGGCGCGTGCGCGTGGTGCGGTGGGGGCCTGCCGATCAACTCGATGAGGCCGAGTGCCACCAGCAGCAAGACGGCGATCATGATGGCGACCATGGCGGTCGGCTGGCCCCAGAAGACGAAGATCACCGCGGCCAGCGCCACCACCCCGATGCGCAGAGCATGCCGGTGCGCGTAGGTCCATGAGCCCACTGGGCCGGTGGACAGGCCGGCGGTTTCGCCGCCGCGGCGCAGCGAGCCGAGGCCGGAGGAGAATGCCGAGCGGGTCCGCACCGCCGCTCTGGATGGCCCGGTGAAGAACGCGCCGACGGCCACGATCAGGCCTGCCACGAGCAGGGCGCGAAGTGCGGTCTTGATGAACCGGACCAGGATGTCGAAGGCGGCGGCCGCCGCGTCCGTGGACGCGCTGGCGGGCACGCTGTTGAGGTAGAGAGCCCGGCGATCGCCAGGCCGGCGCCGAGCACCAGCATGGATGCGGCGAACCCGAGCCCGGCGCCGATCAGCGCCCGCCGGTGGCCCCGGGCGGCGACCACGCCGAGGCCGAGCAGCGCGAGGGTCAGGATGGGCAGCACGATCTTCAGGTCGTTGATGAGCCGGTAGAGGCCCTGTGCCTTGGTCAGGTTCTTGGATGGGAACAGCGGGAACGTTTTATGGACGATGGGGATCTTGGCCGCGATCGTCAGCCCGCGCGCGACGAGGTCCTGCTTGGCGACGGCTTCGAGGGGCGCCAGGTCGAGGGTGACCTGGCCGTTGCTGACGCCGACGGCGCCGTTCTTGCCGCCGCGGCCCGAGAGGACTGCGACGAGCTGCTGGCTGGCGACCCGGTTCACCTGTACCCACGCGTTCGCCATCCGCGGGCCGGTGATGATCTTGTGGATGCGGCTGTGCACGAATCCCTGCACCCCGCTGGCGAGTGACCCGGACACGCCTTTCAGCAGCCCGCCGATCCTGCGGGGTTCGAGAACTGTGCCACTGGCCTTGACCTGGGCTTCTACGCAGCCCGCTCGTATTCGTTGATGAGGCCGCCGAGGACGGGCCAGCGCTTGATCCGCTTCTGGGAAAGGTCGGCGATCGGGTGGTCTGGCCGGGGCGGGCGGAGCTGGCGGCTGCGATGGGGTCGTCGTCCGTTGTAATGGGCCTCGTACTGGGCCAGGATCGTCCGCAAATGCCGCTGGCCGAAGATGAGCATCCGGTCGGTCACCTCGGTCCGGGCAGTGAGCACGAACCTTTCCGCATAAGCATTCGCGCGAGGGCTCCGGGGCGGGATCTTCAGTGCCTGGATACCGGTACTGGCCAGGGCCGCGTCGAAGGAGCCGGTGAACTGCCCGGCCCGGTCGCGGACCAGGAACCGGAAGGCCGCGGCGTGATCGCCGAGATCCATCAGGAGATTGCGGATCTGCTGTGTAGTCCACGGGCCGTCCGGGTTCGCGGTCACGCCGAGGATATGCACATGCTGGGTGCCGGCCTCGATCACGAAGAAGCAGTACAGACGCTGCAAGGTCACCGCGCAGTCCACGTGGAAGAAGCCGGTGGCGAGGATGGTCGCGGCCTGGGCGTGCAGGAACTCCCGCCATGTCGTGTCGTTGTTCCGCTTCGGCGCTGGCGGAATCCGCAGGGCTTTGAGGACCCGGCGGATCGTGGAGGCGCCGACCCGGTGGCCGAGCTTGAGCAGCTCACCCTGGATGCGCTGGTATCCCCAGCCGTGGTTCTCGGTGGCGAGCCGCTCGATGAGCGCGGTGATCGCGGCGCTGACCGGCGGCCGTCCGGTGTGGTGCGGGTAGGTCCATTTCTTTCTGGCCAGGCGGCGATGCCACCGCAGAACGGTGCCAGGCGTGACCAGCCGGTGTGCCTGCAACCTTCTCGGCAACTGCCGGATCAGCGCGGCCAGCACTGCCCGGTCGGCCCAGTCCAGCCGGGGCCGCGGATTGCTCCGTCGCAGCACGGCGACCTCGTGCCGCAGCACCAGCAGTTGCGCGTTCTTGGACGCCGGTGAGCGGCCGAGCAGGATGAGCCAGCTCCAGAGCCGGGCGAAGATCAGGTAGAGCAGGCGGAGGACACGGGTGATCATCATGCCCGCCAGCGTCCGCCCATCGTCGCAGGTCACAGGAATGAGCCGACTTTGGAACCCTGCAGGCGTCCTTCCACCACGACTCCCGGCGCGACAGCCTGAGCACCGACATGACACGGGACACGACCGGGAAGATCAGCTTCAAGCCCACAAGCCGAAGATCATCCCACCTCCGGCCGAGCCAAGACCGGCCGGACCGACGCTGAGGGCCTGACCGAACCACTCGGGTTCCCGTAGCGGATCTGCCGAGGTGACACGGTTTTTCGGACCCACAGGACCGGGCCCGCTGCGAGGCGGCCGGGATCCGGAGGACACTGTCTTCGCGACCAAGCCGGAGCGGGCGTAGCGGATGGTCGGGCGGGCTTCGCCGCCGGGGTGCCGTTCCGCTGGTTCGCCGCCGATGAGGTCTACGGTGGCAACGGCAAGTTGCGCGGCCGGCTGATACGTCTCGCTGGTTCCCGAGTGGAAGGAGGGCCGCCACGCCGGGCTGCCGGGTGAGATCCGTCGATGGCGGTCTCGTAGGCGCGGACGGTGGTCCTGAGCCCGGAGGACAGCGGGGGGCTGGGTCGGTGAGCTCGGTCCCGGGCTGACCCAGCTAACCGCCAATGGTCGCGTCGATGAGCTGTGCCCATCGCAGGAGGTGGCGGTCGCCAATGAAGTGCTGGCGGATGCGCTCCTGCCCCGCCTTGCCCAGGTACTCGGCGTCGTCGTGATTGTCGAGGAGGTGCCGCACCTGCGACCCGAACACCTCCAGATCTGCCGGGTCGGGCAGCAGGATGCCGGTGCCGTCGGCGATCTGGTCCAGGATCCCGCCGACCGCCGAGCCGATGACCGGGCGTCCTTTCCACATGCCCTCGGCCACCGTCAGCCCGAATCCCTCGGCGAGGCTCTTCTGCACGATCACCGTCGCGTGACGCTGGATGGCGTTGACCATCGCCGCGTTCTCCTCCACGTCATCGAGCGGCAATGTCACCAGCAGCACCCGCGCGCGGGCGGCCGCGGGCAGGGCGCGCCACTGCGCCAGGCATTCAGCCAGGACCACGGCACCCTCAGGATCATCGGCAACCTCGCTCATCATGGGCCCGACGAGCATCAGGTACCCGGCGCCGCTGGGCACCACGTGCTCGGCGAAGCCGCGCATGACACCGGACATGTCCTTGAGCCTGTCCCAGCGCGAGACCTGCACGACAACCGGGTCGGCCGGCCCGGGCCTGCCCTCACCCGTCACCAGCCCGGCGCGGGTGACTTCGCCGGTCGTTCCGTCGCGGCGCGCGAAGCGACCGGGCGCCTGGGACGGCTCGCCGTCCAGGACCCCGATGGTGGCCAGGATCGCCTGGACCGTGGCCGCGCTGAGGTGCTGGTTCTTCGCGGAGAACGGATCGATCGATGGCGGGATGATCCAGGCTTGTTCCCGGGGAATCCACGGCGGCACGTACTGCCGCCGGGTGAAAACGAAGCCGTGCGCGGGGGCCAGGAATGGCCGCAGGAAGTCCCATGCCGCACGGGTGGCGTCATTCTGCCAGTCCACGCCTATGTGGCAGCGCCACACCACCCGTGCGCCGGCCCGGGCCAGGGGTGCCGCCAGGCCGGCGGTCTGCGGGTCATGCAGCAACACGATGTCGCCCGGGCGCACCTGCCTGAGCAGCTCATCGGCATTCGCGGCGAGGACCTGCCCGTAGTGGCTGGCGTCGGCGCTGTTCAGCGGGCCGCCGGCGGCCTCGCCGTGGATCTGGTTGTGCAGCCGCTTGGTGATCGCAAAGAACTCCGGGTCGGCGCCGATCACCATCCAGCGAACCGCGATGTCCAGGCCCGCGACGTACCCCACGAGCACCTGCAGCATCTCCGCGACCCCGCCGCCGACGGCGGTCGAATTGACGTTCCAGATGGTCCGCCGGCCCAGCCGGTCCCGGAATCCGGCGGCCGCGGTGGTCAGCTTCACATAACGCTCGGTTCCGATGACAGGCTCCAGCACGGCAACTGGCGTTGCGGGCACCGTGACCTCGTGCAGCCACCCGGGCCCGGGTGCCCGCAGCCCGGCCGGTGACTGGGCGGGGCTGCTGGCTGAAGGGAGCGGCAGGCTGCTGGTCGTACCGTGTGGTGCCGATGGTTCGGTCATGGGGATTACTTCCTTCACGAGGGGGACGGGTTCGCTGAGACCCGGGTTAGCTCCCTCGCGGACCTGACATCTCACGGCTTTCGGCAGCTGTCTCCCGGGTACTAGGCTACATATGAAATCCTAAACTAGCAATATATTTCCGGAAATAACGTTCTCCGTGGGGCGGAGCTAAAGTTCCCGGCCAGCCAGGCCTGGGCCCCGCCGCGCATCGTGCATGACCCCCGGCGCGCGGCGGCGCGAGATCGGGCCCCGACGGGCATCACCGAGCGCAGCGCCCGCATCGGTCTGGCGCGCCGTTGATGCAGGACGGCAATGCGACAGCATTGCGCGATGCAGCCGCGGCGGTGTTCCGGCCGTGCGGCCGGGATGGCGACCGGCAGGAACGGCATGGCGCCGGGATGGCGGCTGGCCGTACGGCCGATCTGAATATGATCACAAATTCTGAAAATTTATTGCTGGTTTCTAATTGCGCACATAGGCCGGGCAGAGAGCGGGACGAGACAGCGCCAGGCGGCCGGCTGCGTTGCCATACTCGCCCTGGGAGAGTTCGCCAGCGCAGTCATCATCTGGCGGTGGGCCCAGTGCGGGTCGTACTGGCTCAGAGCCCGTTTTCTTGGCTGTGGCGGTGTGCCACGGCGGCTCGATGTGCGGCGGTGTTGCTGTCACGTTTGCTGTCAGATGGCTATAACGCGGTGACCCCAGCGCCTGGGCATGAACCCCGGAAGGTCACTGCAGGCGCTGTGCTAGCCGTG
>CAWAJB010000040.1:0-8106 GCA_963782185.1 uncultured Actinomycetes bacterium | reverse complement strand
GCCGGTCAGCGCGGCTTGATCTCCCGGGCACTGGCCCTGAAGCCCAAGCTCCTGATCGCCGACGAGCCGACCGCCGAGCTTGATCCGGCGGCGCGCGCGGTAGTGCTGGCCCGGATCTTCGACATCGTCACGGACGGGGGATCGCTGGTGTGGCCACCCACGACCCGGAAGTGGCCGGGAGATGCGACCGGGTCCTGGACCTGCGGGCGGGATGAAGGAGCGCAACGAGTTCGGCCAGGCGGCCGCGGCCGTGCTCCGGGGCGCCCCCGCCCGCCCTGGCCCTTCCGTGATCACGGTCGATAACTGCCGGCACGTAGCGCCCCCTATTGCCCGTGATCACGGGAGGGGCCGGGAGGGGGCGCCACCTCAGCACATCCCCCGGCCTGCCGGGGTGAGCGCGGGCCGGCGGATGATGGGGGACATGGATACTGCGGGTGACATCACCGGGGGCCACGCCGGTTACTCCGGAGTCTGCCCGTTCACCGTGGACAAGCCGGTCATGCGGCAGCGGTGGGAGCGGCTGACGTTCCTGCACTGGTCCTACGACCCGGACGTGGTGCAGCGGCTCCTGCCCCGCGGCCTCACGGTGGACACCTTCGGCGGGGCGGCCTGGGTGGGCCTGGTGCCGTTCTTCATGCGCGCGCACACGCCGGGAGATCGCGGCGCCCCCTGGGTCTCGGACTTCTGCGAGACCAACGTGCGCACCTACGCCGTCGACCGCGAGGGACGGGCCGGCATCTGGTTCCTGTCGCTCGACGCCGCGCGCCTCGGCGCGGTCGCGGTGGCCCGGGCCAGCTACCAGCTGCCGTACTACTGGTCCTCCATGCGGATCAGCGGGCCGCTCACTGCGCAATCCCGGACCGGCGATCAGGAGATCGCCTACTCGTGCCAGCGCCGCCTGCCCGGCCCGCGCGCGGCGACCAGCCAGGTGCGGGTCCGTATCGGCATGCCGTACCAGCCCGCCGAACTCGGGGACCGGGACCATTTCCTGACCGCCCGGTGGGTGCTGTTCAGCGTGCTGGCCGGGCGCCAGTTCTTCGCCCGGGCCGAGCACCAGCCGTGGCCGCTGCACCGTGCGGAGGCGCTCACCGCGGACGACAGCCTGATGACGGCGGCGGGACTGCCGGCGCCCCGCGGCGAGCCCCTGGTGCACTACTCACCAGGGGTCAACGTCCGTATCGGGCGGCCGGAGAGGTACGGCGGGCCCGCCGGGATCTAGCCTGCGGGGATCAGGCCGGCTGGCCGTCCACGGTCAGCTCCACCCGGTCCGGGTAGAAGCACATCAGGCCGGCGACCTGCGCGGCCTGCGGGATCGGCGTCTCGTAGCTCCACACGAGGTCGGTGTAGACCTCGCCGCCGACCTCGGCCGACCAGTACGACGCCTCGCCCTTGAACGGGCAGGTCGTGTGCAGGTCAGTGGCGCGCAGCAAGTCGGTCCGCACGTCCTCGCGCGGCAGGTAGTACCGGGTCGGCAGGCCCGTCTCGTCCAGCAGCACCGGCCGGTCGGTTTCGGCGATCTTCTCGCCGCCGAGGGTGACGACGACGTGCGACGTCGCCGGGGTCGTGGTGATCGTGTGCCCTTTAGCCATACCGGGTGAACCCCGCGGCGCCGGCGATGATTCCGGCGCCGGGGCCGCGGAACGCCGTCCCGGTGGCCGGCCGGGTGCCGGGGAGCAGGCGGGCAGCCGCTGGTCCCGGTTCCGGCCACCGTCACCCCACGCATTCAACGAGAACGGGGACAATGGCATCGGGAGGTGGGCCGCGCGGGCCCGGGCTGTGGCTCGGCTGAAGCCCAGCAGGCGGCCGATCATCATCATGTTCTCGGTGCCGGTCAGCTCGTCGTCGACCGACGCGAACTGGCCGGTCAGCGCGATCAGCTGGCGGACCTGCACCGCCTCGGTGACCACGTCGTACCCGCAGATCCGGGCCTGCCCGGCGTCCGCTTTCAGCAAGGTGGCTAGCACCCGCACCGCCGTGGTCTTGCCGGCCCCGTTGGGGCCCAGGAGAGCGAGGACGGTGCCCGGGCCGGCCGCGAGGTCAACCCCGCGCAGCGCCTGGGTACCGCCGAAGCGCTTGGTCAGCCCCCCGGCCTCGATCGTGTCTGTCATGTGCCTTTCCCGTCATAGCCGTTGGGTCGGTGTCACGGTCAACTGTCGCGGGCGGCGCTGACAGGTCACGGCCAGCTCGCTGACAAGACCCCGCCCGTGCTGACGGCGGCAGGCCGCGCGCTGACAGAACGCGGCCCGCGCGCTGCCCGGAAGGCGCCCCCCCGGCTCAGCCGGGCGTCAGCACCCGGACCGGCTCACCGTGCTGCCAGGCGGCGATGTCCTCGACCGCGTCCTCGTACCAGTGGCTCATGGTGCGCGCGGTCACGTACCCGAGATGCGGGGTCAGCACCGTCCGTGGCGCGTCCCGGAGCGGGTCGCCGGCGGGCAGTGGCTCGGTGTCGTACACGTCCAGGCCCGCACCCGCGATCCAGCCCTCGCTGAGCGCGCGGAGCAGGGCGGCGGAGTCGATGATCGGCCCCCGCGAGGTGTTCACCAGGTAGGCGGTCGGCTTCATGGCCCGCAGCTCACGCTCGGCGATGAGGCCGCGGGTCCGGTCGGACAGCATCAGGTGGACGCTGACCACGTCCGCCGCGCCGAACAGGTTCTCCTTGCTCACCGCACGCACGCCCGCCCTCGCGGCGACGGCCGGGTCCAGGTTCTGGCTCCAGGCGATCACCTCCATCTCGAAGGCTTGCGCGATGCGGGCCATCTGGCGGCCGATCCGGCCCAGCCCGGCCAGGCCCAGGGTGGAGCCGAGCAGGTCGGTGCCCACGGTGTGCTGCCACTGCCCCGCCCGGACCGCGGCCGCCTCCGCGGGCAGGTGCCGGACGAGCGCGAGGATGAGGGCCCAGGTCAGCTCAGCCGTGTTCGCGCTGGGCGGCCCGCTGGTCCCGCACACGATCACCCCATGGTCCGCAGCCGCCTGCAGGTCGATGGAGGCGTTGCGCTGGCCCGTGGTGATCAGCAGCTTCAGGTCCGGAAGCCGGTCGAACGGGTCGCGGCCGAAACGGGTCCGCTCCCGCATGGCCACGATCACGGCCGCGCCGTCCAGCGCGCGGACCAGCGTGTCGCCGTCCAGATGCTCGCGGACCGCTGCCCACTCGGCCCCGTCCGGCCGGCCCGCCAGCGAGTACTGCTCCACCAGCCCCTGGTAGTCGTCGAGGGCCACCACCCGCACTGTCACGCCGCCTCCAGCCCGTCTGTCACGATGATCCGCACCCGGGCCACAATGCCAGGCTGTCCCGGGCCGGATCCCGCGGGTGTCCGCCTTGCCCGCGGGCCCGGGCGGCCGGTAAAGGCTGTTGCTCGCGGGGGGGCACGGTTATGTTCTCTGTGAAGCCATTTGCCCGGGATGCCGACCCGGAAAGGCGGCAGCGCATGCCCCGTGAACCATTGGCCCTCGGCCTGACGTTCGCGCTGGCCTGCGTATCGGCGTGCCTCTTCCTGATGCTGCGCTGCGAGGGCAAGGGACGGATGTTCGGCCCGCGCAGCCGCTGGTGGGCCTCCTCGGTGATCGTCCTGACCAGCGTCCTGTCCACCGTGGCCGCGTACATCACGGTGACCGCGGCCCATCACCTTCCGCAGGCCATTCTCGGTCTCGGCGTTCTCGTTCCCAGTTCGCTGTGGCTCGGCGAGATACGCCAGGGCAGCACCGAGCGCCGGAATGTGTACCGGGACGCCTGGACGCTATGGGTGACCTGGCTGCTGGCCCGGATGCACGAGGGCATAGCCGAGGACAGGATGGACTGGTGCGAGGCCCACGTGGATCCGCACTGGGAACCCGACGAGCTGGTCCGCGCCGCGCATTTCTACCACGATTACCTGGAGGAGCGGCTGTCACCGGAGGAACGCAGGCGGGCCCGGCTGCGGTGGCTGCTGCACAACATCGAAGCCCGGCTGGACCTCGCACGGTTCATCGAGAGCGGCGCGCTGCGGGCCAAGGTCGACGCGGCGCTCAGCGCCTCCCGGCTGGCCCAGGAGTCGCGCTACCGGCGCAGCCTCGATGATCTCGGCCGGCTGGCGGCGCTGCTCCGCCACGACGCGCAGCGCGACGTGGGCAGGATGCTCAGCACGGCGTACAACGCCGGGTTCCACCGGCTGGGCCGGTACAGCCGCGCGCCTGCTGCCAGTGTGATCCCTGGCCCGCGCATCGGATCGCAGCGATCCCACCCCTGACGTTCCCTAACGAAGACCGTCACGCCCCGCGGCGGGCCGGGCCCACTGTCCGGACTCGGTTGCAACACCCTGGGATGATCAAGGCCCGGGGGTCCCGGAAGCGGGCCGGATCAGTCCCGGCCGGCGGTGAGCTGCCCCGTATCTTCGACGGGATGCAGGCTGATCTCGAAGCCGGACCCGAGCGCATCCAGCACCGCGGACAGCGTGCGCAGGGTCAGGTTGTCCTCACCAGAGAGGATCTGGCTGACCCGGCCGGGCGACACCGCCATGGACTGGGCCAGGTCGGCGCGGGACACCTTGTGCTCGCTCATGTACCAGGTAATCTCGTCCACGAACGCGTGGACCAGGTCCGCCCCGCTGGCCTCGGAGTCCAGCCCGGCCCCGGGGTCGTCCTCGCCCTGGGAGACCTTCCCGGCGCGGGCCCGCGTGCCGTCGGCACCGCTGCGTCCGGGAGACCGCGACAAACGTCGAAGGACCATGGCGATCTCCCTGGCTAGTCTCTCCGGCTGTCCTGTCATGTTAGCTCTAGCTAAATGTTTAGGCAAGGCTAAACGCCCGTCAGGCTTCACCCGCCGGTCTCGGCCCAGCCGGGGCCTGCCGCGACGCCCGTATACTTCGGTGGTAGACGCCTAAGGCAGCCATGACGACATCGGATGCATCCGGATCAGCCCCGGCCTCGCCCGCTCCGCGTGACACCGGACGCGAGCGCGTCGGCCGTGCGGCATACGTCTTGTTCAGCAAGGACGGGGTCCGCGCGGTCGGCGTGGACGCGATCATCGCCCAAGCCGGAACGGCCAAGATGACGCTGTACCGCAATTTCCCGTCGAAGAACGACCTCATCATCGACTTCCTGCAACGCCGTGAACGGCTGTGGACCCGGGAATGGCTGGAGGCGGAAAGCCGGCGCCGGGGCACGACGCCGAGGCAGCAGCTTCTCGCGATCTTCGACGTGTTCGCCGAATGGTTCGCGCGGCCCGACTTCGAGGGGTGCGCCTTCCTGACCACCATGATCGAGGTCAGTGACAAGCGGGATCCGGTCCACCAGGCGGCGGTCCAGCACCTCGCCGCCATCCGGGGCTACCTCGAGCGGCTCGCGGCGGGCGCGGGTATCGCCGACACCGACTCGTTCGCGCGGAAATGGCACATCCTCATGAAGGGCAGCATCATGGCGGCCAGCGAGGGTGACATCCAGGCCGCTGCCCGCGCCCGCGACGTGGGCGAACTTGTCCTCAGGGAGTACGGAGCCTAGTGCGGCAGCGGCCCTTCGGGCTGTGACAGCGGAGGGAGCTCGCCGTGATCGCAGCTGCCGATACCCGGCTTGGTGGAGCTGCGCGTCAGCAAGGTCGTCGCGTTCGGCCCCGGGCGAGGCGACGATATCTCCTACTTCGTCGTGCTGGACGAAGCGCCGGGGGATCGGCACGTGGTGATCTTGATCGGGCCGTCGGAGGCGTTCGAACTTCAGGCTAGCTTGCAAGGCCTGCCGCGAGGCCGCCCGATGACCTACCAGTTCGCCGCGGCGTTGGTGCGTAGTCTTGGCGGCCAGGTACGGGAGGTCCGGCTGGACCGGGTGATCGAGGGTGCCTATGCCGCCACCGCGGAGGTTGAAGGGCCGCACGGCTTGGCCTTGGTGGATGCCAGGCCCAGCGATGCGCTGAACCTCGCGGTCTTGATGGATGCGCGGATCTTCGCCGCGCCGGACGTGCTGGCCGACTGCCTCGGCCGCCAAGAGGGCGATTCGGCCGAGGCCGCGGTGATGCGGCAGGTTCTCACCGCAGGCCCGATGACAATCACGACAGTAGCGGGGTAGCCGGTTACGTCGCGACGCGAGGGGATTGGCCCGCCAATCGCGCGCCCCGTCCGGCTCATCGACCATGACCCCGTCAATCGCGCGCATGGGCTCGCCAATCGCGCGCGGGACCGCCGACCAGTGGAATTATGACGAGCTCCCGGGCGGCGCATCCGGCGCCTGGAACAATGACGGCCCTGCTGAGACGTGGCGCCGGGCGACCCCTGCCGGCCGCCCGGCGCCACCCTCGTCTCCGCGGCGTGGCCTTCGTGTCCCCGGCGCCACCTGCCTCTTGGCGCTTAGGTCCCTGGCACGGGCCTGCCTCCTTGGGCGGACGACCGCCACGTGGGCATCATGGGTCACATTGATCTTGGGCCGGGATGACATATCACGTTAGCGGTACACGTGGTGTCCGGTTTGTCCAGATATTCATGCACCAGATACGTGATAGGTCGGCTCAGCCCCGCCCCACAGAGGGCCGCCCAGAGGGGTTGGCCGGGGGTTTGTGGTCGGAAAGGGTCGTGGGAGCGGCACTGTCAATATGCGCTACTGAATAAGCCCGACTGACTGCCCGTTCCCGGGCGCGCTGGGTGGCAGTCAGTTCGTGATCTAACGATTGGTGCTGCTCCAGTAGCACCAATCGTTAGATCACGAACCGGGGAGACCCGGCAAATATAGCACTGGTAACACCCGCCACTTAGGCCACCGTGCAAGAAGCTTCAGTTGGCGGATCCCTTGCGCATGTCTTCCCGACGCATCCCTTCGGCTGCAGCCTCGGCCAAGAAGCGGTAATCAGGCCGTGAAAGCTCGCCACGACGGTAGGCGGCAGCTACCTCATCAAACGATCCAGAAACCAAAGGCTCAGGATCTTCCTGGGCAGCCGCGGCAAGTTCCAAGTACGTCTGTGGGTCGGACCCACGTGTGCGTGGCCAAGATCGTTCACGGAAGCGTTGAGCCACTTCCTCTAGGCTAGTAGCGCCGTTGCGCAGCGCGGCGATCAACTCGGTAACTTCACCGCTCATAAGTCCGCTCCCTGGTGAGATCATTAACCGGTTGGTTGTTGTTTGTCGCGACAAGCACTGGTTGACGTCCATCTATGGAGTTATCGTAGATGGACCAGTTGTTGAATCTCTGCTTGACAGCAGAGAAGGTTCTCATGTTCTTGCTGCCCCACTCTGGGTCTTCCTGGCTCTTGATCACCTCAGGTGGAACATACCTGCCGCCGAGGCCATCCCCTACTAGGTATTTGTCGTGGCCTTCTCGGTGTCTTGACTCTATCCGCCTCAGGCTTGTCTCAACAGAAATGTCGACAAAGAGCCCGTCAATGCGAGTGTAGCCCGCTGAGGCGAGCTCATTAATTCGCTTCGCCACACTTTCTTCGCTCGACATTGTGATATCCCAAATCACGTTCTTACCGTCGGCTTGGGCGCGGAGGGCCAGTTGACTGGCTAAGTATGAGGACTCCTCGTGAACCAACTCGGAAGCTTCCATGGGGGAGAGGCCCTCTACCTCGGGAATCATGCCTCGATGCGCCATTTCTTCCTTCATGTCGTCTGGATTGATCATTAGATACTGCGAGAGGTCAATGCCAGCGTGCTGCGTCAGAACTGTTGTCTTGCCGGCGCCTCCTAACCCTCCGGCTATAATCGCTTTAAAGTCACAAGGAACGTCTGCTGCCTTCGCGTAGAGATCTTCGATGATGGAGTCATGGAGGCGGTCACGCTCTTCGATCCAGATCTCGCCAGCGCCATCAATTGTGTACAGGCGCTTGGAAGTAAGCCCTTCGCGGCGGGCACCGTCAAGCCCTTCGCGTACTTCGACGAGATGCTCTATCCATTTGTCACTTAGTAGGCCTGTCCAGTCGTCGGCGGGTGCGATGTCATCATCAGGCTTGGACGCCTCCTGGTCCAGTGGAGCGGAGCTTGAAGCATCCATGTGGTCAGCTAGCGCTTCTTGGTTGGATGCCTTATCGGCGTGGCCACTAAGTTGCTGGGACTCGATGCCCTCGATTTCGTGTTGTTCAGTCGTCTCTTGGTCCGACGGGTCCACCGGGCCGGGAGGGTGTGCGGCAGCGTCGGATAGGGGGAGATGTGCGGC
>CAWAJB010000039.1:0-100806 GCA_963782185.1 uncultured Actinomycetes bacterium | reverse complement strand
ACGCAGTTGCCGCCGTTCCCGCCGCTGTAGCTAGCTCTTGCGCCAGGTGGCGTTGCTCAGGTCCATCGTTCCTCTGCCACTTTCCTGATCAAGTCCCGTGAGGCCCCGCGGGGCAGCGCTTCCGCCCGCAGCATGTCGAAGGTCTCGCTGACCTTCGCGACCACGGATGACTTCTCCGTGGTGTGGCCCACTTCGGGTGACTCCATGTAGACGATACCCGGCGCGTTCTCGAAGGCAGCGATCGCGAACGCGCCCAGCAGCCCCACATGCGCGCCGGCCGCGACGGGGACCACCTGGACCGTGATCTTGTACCGATCCGATGCTGTCCATCAGGTGCTCCAGCTGGCCGTGCATGGTCTGCGCGCTGCCGATGCAGCGGGTAAGCACCCCTTCGTCGATGACTGCCCACAGCGATGGCGGCTTGGGCTGCTCGAAGATGGCCTGCCGCTCGATGCGGGCACTCACGAGCTGGTCCAGCTCCTCGTCGCTACCGGCTGACCGCCACGCCTTGAACAGCGCCCGGGCATAGTCGGGCGTCTGGAGCAGTCCAGGGACCAGCAAGGGTTCCCAGGTGTGCAGCGAGATGGCCCGCCGCTCAGCTTCGACCCATTCGGTGAACCAGGACGGATAGCTGCCGTCCCAGCGGCGGGCCAGTTCGTAGATCCGTGCAAACAGGCCCCCGGCATCGGGGAGCGCCCGGTCGCAGTACTCAACGAAGTCGGCGGAGGGCGTGCGCTCGCCGGTCTCGACCTTGCCGACCTGGGCGCCAGAGTAGCCGACCTTCTGGCCCAGCTGTTCCTGGCTCAGCCCGGCCGCGGTCCGCCAGCGGCGGACCTCAGCGCCGAAGAAATCTAAGGGCCCCGCCGTGGGGTCGAGCTCACGAGTCAGCGGCACCACAGCCCCGCTTTCCGGACGCTCTCGCCACCCGGGGGTGACGTTCGGACACGCCCTGACGACAGCCTGTCTTGGCTAGCGATCCTAGGGCCTGCCTGATCAGGATGACTACCAGTAATCGCTTCATAAGCCCTGCGACGTCGCCATCGGGAGAAAGCATGCGCGAGACCAGCACCGCTCCGCTGATCCGATGGTCCCGCAGCTTCCCCGCCACCCCTGAGCAGGCAGGGGAAGCGAGGCGGTTCCTGACTGCGATCCTCGACGGCCACCCGGCCGGCGACGCCCTCCTCTGCCTGTCTGAACTGGTCTCCAATGCCACTATCCACAGCCGGTCCCAGCAGCCCGGCGGCTGCTTAACCGTCCGCGTCCAACGCCGCGATGACCACGTGCGCGTGGAGGTCTGTGACCAGGGCGGACCCTGGACTGAGACCGCGCACGAGGACGGGCAGGCTGGGCGGGGCTTACTGATCGTGGACCGGCTGGCCAGTACCTGGGGACGCAGCGGAGATGCCGAAACCGGCTGGATCACCTGGTTTGAGCTGGAACCGTGCTCATGACCGCAAGCCAGCCCACCATCGGGGGACAAGGCGGCGCAGGCAGCCTTCCGGCACCCCGGTCCTGGACGACCGCCGTCGATGGCACACGACTGCGCCAAGCCCGTCGCGACCATGCCTTGTCGCGGGCAGAACTGGCCGGGGCGGCCGGGATCAGCGTGGCCACGCTGGCCCGGTTGGAGCGGCAGCCCAGGACGCGGTGCCGCTGCCGTACGCTCGCCCGGCTTGCTCTCGCGCTCGGCGAAGACCCGGCATCCACAACCTTGCGGTCAGTCAGCTGACAACTACCTGGGGACGACGGTCCGAAAAATTTTGCCAGCGAATTTTGTGACACGGAATGGCGCTCGACGGAACCGTCCGGAACGCGGCGGCAATAACCACCAGCAAAACCTTGGCCCGATGCCTCTAATGCCATTTGACTCAGCTGATGAGTATCGGCATAACTTGAAGGACCATCCCGTCACCCCAGCTGAGCGAGGGGTCAGTCAGCGGGAACCAGGTCACTTCAGGTCAGCTTAGGTGTGATGAGAATGGCAGGTCAGCTCCACACTCCCGCAGAAGCAGCCGGAATACTCAGGGTGCGCGAATCCTGGCTCAAGACCAAAGCCGCCGCCCGCGTCATCCCGTGCACGTTCATCGGTAAGCACCTACGGTTCAGCGACGACGATATCGCCGCGATCATGCAGGCCGGGGCCCGCCGGCCTGTCGTCTCCCGCGAGCGCATGCCCCGCCCCGGGTCCGCCTGACCAGCCCAGCGTCTAGCGGGAGAGCACATGGCGTATGCGGAGAAGCGCGGGAAGGGCCCGGCGCCGTGGCGGGTGAAGTACAGACTGCCCAGCGGCATCGAGACCAGCGAATCCGGGTTCGAGACCAAGGCCGCCGCGCTCACCTGGGGACGTGACCAGGAAGCCCGCATCCGCGAAGGCCGGTGGACCGACCCGAACGCCGGCAAGCTCACCGTCGGCGAATGGATCGAACGGTGGCTCGCCATCCAGGACGTCGGCATCAGCACGGTGGACCACCGCGACTACCTGCTCCGCCGCTTCATCCGGCCCACCTGGGACGAGACTCCGCTGCATTCGCTCAGCACCGAGGAGATCACCCAGTGGGAGAACGGGCTGCCCGCCCGGACTGGGGTTTCTCCGCGGACAGCACGAGCCGCCCGCACCCTGCTCGGCACCATCCTGGGCGACGCCGCCACGACCAGACCCCCGCTGATCCCGTACAACCCGGCCTTGCGCCCGCGTAACCGGGGCCGCCGGACCGGCCGACGCCTCCAGTTCAGCCCGCAGCGGGCCTGGGCCACCCCGCTGGAGACCCTCTTACTAGCGGAACGCGCCGCCCTGATGACCGGCCGGGACGAGGACTTCACCATGATCGTCACCATCGGGTACACCGGCCTGCGCTGGGGCGAGGCGATCGGCCTCGAACGCGGCTGCCTCCACCCCGGCGAGATTCACGTCGAGTGGCAGCTCCGCGAACTCAACGGTCAGTTCCACCGGCTCCCGCCCAAGGACGACTCCTACCGCAGCCCGGCCTGGGAGCCGTGTCTCCCTGTCGACTTGCCGCCTTTCCTGACCGGCCTACTCACCCGCCATAAGATGATCTCCCGAAATCCTCCCAACCGCCCCAGGCGGCCCGCGCGAGCCACGCTCGCGATGCGGGGAGAACCGGAATTAACAGCGTCTGACCTGGCCAGATACCAGGAATCGGGGAGTGGAGCTAAGGGGACTCGAACCCCTGACCCCCTGGTTGCAAACCAGGTGCTCTTCCAGCTGAGCTATAGCCCCGCGCGACGGCGGTACAAGGGTACCCGGTCAGCCCACCCCGTCAGGGGGGCGGCGCCAGCGGCGCCACCGCAGGTGGCGTGCCCGCCTGCCCTGGTATTACCGGCCCATGAGCCGGCGGCCCCGCACCACCCGGAACGCCCGGACCCGGAACGCCCGGACCCGCAGCACCCGGACCCGCAGCACCCCCCGCGAGACCCGAAGCCGGGTCGATGATCACCCCGGCCCCCTCGCCGGCCAGCACCGCCGGAAGTTCCGCGAAGCTCCCCAGCAGATGGGTCGCGCCCGCCCGCTGCAGCCGGTCGCGGGTGTGCCCCCCGGTCAGGATCCCCGCCACGATCTGGGCGCCGGCCCGCCGCCCGCACAAGATGCCGCTTTCGGTGCCGCCGGCGTAGGCGGTCTCACGGACATCGGTGACGCCCAGCCGGAGCATGGCGCACAGCATCGGGTCCGGCCACGGGTAGCCACGGGGCGCGTCCTCGGGGCACAGCACCAGGTCAACCTGGCGCCACCAGCCGAGCGTGTCCAGCACCAGGCCGAGCAGGCCGCGGGACAGCCCGGTGATGAAGCACACCCGGACCCCGGACCCGCGGATCTGCTGCAGCGCCTCGGACGCCCCGGGCATGGGGGCCAGTCCGGACCGGTCGACGGCCAGCCGGTAAGAGCGGTCAAAGGCGAGCGTAGCGGCCTCGGCACGGCCGGGGGCGTTGGGGAACAGGGCCCGGAACACGTCCACAGCGGACTGCCCACGGGTCTGGTGGACGTGCACCATGCTGCGGGCGTAGGCGGCAGTGCCGGGGACGATGCCCTGGGTGGCGAAGGCCTCGGTGAACGCGCGTTCCAGGATGCCGCCGTCGTCCGCGGTGACCCCGAGCACCCCGCAACACAACAGCGTGACCGGCGTCGCGCTGCTCACACCCAACCCCCGTCTTCAGCCCGGCCGCCGCGCGCTGGCATCACGGGCCGGGCGATGCCTCGCCTAGTCGTCGCTGGTCGTCGCCTCGGTCCACAGATCGAGCTCCGCGCGGTCAGCCTGGACTTTCCGCCATACGGCGAACACGCCAAGCCCCGCCAGGGCGAGCAACAGCAACTTCTTCACGGTGCGGAACCCTTCGCTTAGGCAATCGGAGCCCGGCCCGGGAAGGGGCGGCCAGGCTCCTTACGCTCCATGCAGACTAGCAAGCGTTTCCGTCACTGGTGCCTGGCCGCACGAGTCTCGCTTCCGTCACCGGTGCCTGGCCACACGAGTCTCGCTTCCGTCACCGGTGCCTGGCCACACGGGTCTCATCCCACACTGGCTCAGTCGATTCGTACACGTCCCCGGCCGCCCCGAAGACGAGGAACCGGTCGAACGATCGGGCGAACCAGCGGTCGTGGGTGACGGCCAGGACCGTGCCCTGGTAGGACTCCAGACCTGCCTGCAGCGCCTCCGCGCTGGCCAGGTCCAGGTTGTCGGTCGGCTCATCCAGCAGGAGCAGGGTCACCCCGCTCAGCTCGAGCAGCAGGATCTGCAGCCGGGCCTGCTGGCCTCCGGACAGGGTGCCGAACGGCTGCTCGGCGCAGTGCTGCAGCTCGTACCGGGCCAGCGCGGCCATGGCCTCGTTGCGCTGCATCGCGTGCTCGGTCATCAGGATCGCGGCGGGCCGCCGGCCGGCCAGGTCGGGCCGGGCGTGCGTCTGGGCGAACAGTCCCGGGACGACCCGGGCCCCCAGCCGGGCCACGCCCTCGTGCAGGACGTCCGCCCCGCCGAGGAGCTGGAGGAAACTGGACTTGCCTGATCCGTTGGAACCGAGCACGGCGACCCGGTCGCCGTACCAGACCTCGGCGCTGAACGGTTTCATGAGCCCGGTCAGCTCCAGGTCCTCGCAGATCACTGCGCGCTTGCCGGTCCGGCCGCCGCGCAGCCGCATCCGCACGTTCTGCTCCCGCGGCGCGAGCTCCGGCGGGCCCTCGTCCTCGAACCGGGTCAGCCGGGTGACGGCCGCTTGCAGCCGCGACGCCATGGCGGAGTTGTACGAGGCCTTCTGCCGGTACATGCGGACCAGCTGCTTGAGCTTCTCGTGCTCCTCATCCCAGCGGCGCCGCAGCTCATCCAGCCGCTCGTTGCGGTCCTGCCGGGCCTGCGGATAGCTGGCGAACCCCCCGCCGTGCACCCAGACACTGCCGTCCTCGACAGTGACGATCCGCTGGGCGCTGTTGGCGATCAGTTCCCGGTCGTGGCTGACCAGCAGGACGGTCTTGCGTGTCTGGGCCAGCTGCTCTTCCAGCCACAGCTTGCCCGGCACGTCCAGGTAGTTGTCCGGCTCGTCGAGGAGCAGGACCTCCGCCGGCCCTCGCAGCAGCGCCTCCAGCACGAGCCGCTTCTGCTCCCCGCCGGACAGCGTGCCCACGCCCCGGTCCCGGCACTGCTCGTAGCCGAGGCCGAGCGCCGCGACCGTGCACGCGTCCCACAGCACCTCGGCGTCGTACCCGCCGGCGTCGCCCCAGTCGGCCAGCGCAGCCGCGTACCGCAACTGGGCCGCCTCGTCGCCCCGCGCCAGCATTGCGCCTTCCGCCGCGTCCAGCCGCGCCGCGGCCTCCCGCACCCGCCTGTCCGCAACGAAGACCAGCAGGTCGCGGACCATCAGCTCGGCACCGGGCCGCCCGAGGGTGTGCTCGACATAGGCGCCGTCCCCCCGGATCCCCCCGGTGCTCTGCTGGCCCCGGCCGGCCCGGATCCCCCCGGTGCCCTGCTGGCCAATAAACTGCCGCATCACCCCCAGCCCCCCGCTGGTCGTGACGGTGCCGGACTGCGGGGGGACGTCTCCGGCGATGAGCCGGATCAGTGTCGTCTTACCCGCCCCGTTCGGCCCGACGAGCGCGGCGACCGTGCCCTCGCCGACCCGGAACGAGGCGTCGTCGAGCAGCACCCGCCCGTCCGGCAGCAGGTGATGGACGTGTGACACCTCGACGTGTCCCACGACGGTCCCCCTCCGGCTGCTGGCGGTACCTTCCCGAGATAACCAGGCCGGCGCACGGGACCGCAACGCATATACCGGCTGCCCCGCCCTGGCACGCGCCTTACAGAGTCCTTACCGCCTCACCAAGAACGACCGGTAACAGTTAATAACTCGTATGTTCAGCCTGTCCGTTTCGTGAGTGCGGCCATGCTAATGGCGTGATCCCCCGATTGCACTGCCCGCCGGGGCGCCCCGCCTGCCGCCGCGACCTGTTGCACCGGAGTAGCGATGGTCCTGGCTTGACCGCCGTGCTTACCGGCCGTAGCGCCCTGGGCGGCGGCCGGTCGATGACCGCGCGGCCTGTCACCGGGCATGGGGAGACCCGGGGCCCCGCGGAGCCCTGGCCGCCCGCAGAGCCCTGGCCGCCCGCGGACTGGTTCAGGAAGCCGGACCGGGACCCGGCCGCGGCGGGGTGGACGGCCCGGGACCGGCCCGCTCAGAGCGCGGCCGCAGCCCGCGACCTGCTGCGGGCCCGGACGGCCGTGTGGGTCCGCGGGGCGTGGCCGTGGCTGGTGTTGTGGCCGTGGGCGCTGGCCTGGGTCGCGTTTCAGGCCGGCATGGCTGGCCAGTCCTGGCACTTCTTCGCCCAGGGTGGGCGGCTCCTGTTCGCCAACGCCCCCGGTGCCGGCCTGCAGTTGTACGCGACCCACCCCGACCTGCAGATCGGCCCGCTGGCCCTGGCGGCGTCCGACGTGCTCAGGGCCGTCGGGCCCGGCAACGGCGAGTCCACCGCGATCGCCGCCATGTCGCTGACCGGGCCGCTGGTGCTGGCCGCTGTGTGGCGGCTGGTGCCCGCCGCCGAGCGCCTGCGCCGAAGCCGACTGTTGTTCGCCGGGTTGCTGTTCCTGCCCGTGTGGACGGAGCTGACCACGCACTTCGCGCACATCGACGACCTGATGGCGCTGGGCTTCTCGGTGGCCGCGCTGCACGCCGTGGCCCGGCGCCACCCGGTCTGGGCTGGGCTGGCCCTGGCCGCCGCAGCCGACTCGAAGCCCTGGGCAGCCGCGTTCGTGGTGTTGCTGCTGGCCCTGCCCCGGCGGCAGTGGCTGACCGGGCTGGCCGCGTTCACCGGCGGGATCGCGGTCGTCTGGCTGCCCTTCATGCTGGCCGACCCGCGGACCGTGGCTGCCGTCACCCGGTTCACGATCCCCAACGACCGCTCCTCCGCGCTGCGGGCGCTCGGCGTCATGGACCCCCGGACCCCGTGGTGGGACCGCTCGGCCCAGCTGCTCCTCGGGGTGGCCGGCGGGGCGGTGGCGGTCCGGCGGGGCCGGTGGCCCGCAGTGCTGCTGGTCGCCGTGGCTGCGCGGATCCTGCTCGACCCCGGCGTCTACGCCTACTACACCGCGGGGGCGCTGCTCGGCACGATCGTGGTCGACCTGGTGGTGACGCGGTGGCGGGTGCCCTGGGCTACCGTGACCGCCGCGCTCCTGCTGTACGCCGCCCGGTTCACCCACGCGCTGATCCCGTTCAGCCTGCACCAGCTCGGGGAGCTGCGGCTGGTCTTCGCCATCGGCGTGCCCGTGATGGTCCTGGGGGTCCCCGGCTGGTGGGTGGCCCGCCGCCCGGGACGGCATGCCCGGGGCCAGGACGCAGGCGGCGTGGCCGGAGGATTGGATCACGCGCCTCCCGGGCGTCCTCGTCCCGCGCACCCGTCCGGCCCGTTGCCAGCCCACCCCTCCGGCCCGCTCCCCGTGCGGCAGCCCGGCACGTACACTGCGCATCCTTCCGGCCCGCTCCCGGTGTGGCAGCCCGGCACGTATCAGGGCCACCCCTCCGGCCCGTTTCCCGTGCGGCAGCCCGGCGCCCACCCCTCCCGTCAGGCCACCGCCCATCCCGCGGGGCCCGCCGGGGCGGACCCCGCCCTCAAGTCGGTGGTCTGGGAGCGTCTAGCTCACCGGAACGTTTAGCGTCAGCCGAGGTGCCGGGCGAAGAACCGCAGCGTGCTGTCCACCTCGAACGCCGGGACCTCCATGTGCTGGCCCGGGTTGGCGTGCAGCGTCTTCTCGGCTGAGGCCAGGGCCTCGAACAGCCCCAGGCTCTGGGCCCGCGGCACCCGCTCGTCGTCCCACTGCACCAGGAACTCCACCGGCACGGTGATCCGCGCGGCGTCGTCGGCCGATGCCAGCGCCCCGCCCAGACCCAGCACCGCGGCACGGACCCGGGGCTCGGCGGCGATGAACGGGACACCGAGCCCGCAACCCAGCGACACACCCCAGTAGCCCACCGGGCCCGCGCCGACGTAGTCCAGTTCCTGGACCGCGTCCAAGACCGCCCGCCATTCCGGGACCGTCTGGCGGGCCACGAGCGCCTGGAACCGGGCGATCAGCGGAGCCAGATCCTCTCCGGCAGCCACCCGGGCCTGGTTCCCGGTCGCGATCCGGTCGTACTCCTCGTCCGTCGGGCGATCGCCGTGGCCCGGCACGTTCGACCGCGGCCGCCGCGTAACCACGTTCGGCCGCGAAACGGCGCGCACGGGCCACGACGCCGGGCGCCTTCTTGTGCTGGCCCCCGCCGTGCCCCATCAGGATCAGGGGACGGGTACCGGCGGCACCTTCAGGCGTCCACAACACGCCGGGGATCTCACCCAGGGTAAAGAGCTGCTCGCGGACGCCGCCGGACGACGTCTCAGAGGTGAAGCGCATAGCGTTTGAAGCCTTTCGGGATGCCTTCTGCGGGCTCTCCCTAGGCCATGCGATGGAGGGAGCCCCGACCAGTCACAGCGTTGATCGGTCTCACCTCCTCAGTTCGCAGCAGCGCGCAACGGCGCCGAACGTATCACAGAGAGTTTAACTTTAACGCGCGTCCCGCCAGGGCGTGCTTGCCTGACGTGGCACTCGCACGCTCCAGACCCTGCTCAGCTGGGCCCCGGGCTACTCACAGCACCCCGCGCAGGGCCGCGCGGCCCACGCCCGGTCGCGATGAGTTGCACGTCGGGCACCGCGGCCCGGGGCCGGGGATGTTGAGCCAGTAACCGCTCAGCGCCCTGCGGGCGGCTGGGATCCCGGCGGGCGGGTGGGCGCGCCCCGGGTGCCGTCACGGGACCAGGGGCGGTGCCGGCCCGGGCGGGCCAGCGCCGCGGTCAGCTCGTGCAGCGCATGCAGGGAGTGCGCGCTCAGCACCGCGTCGCAGTACGGCCAGGCCGCGGCCATCCCGCCGGCCAGCGGGCGGTACTGCTCGCTCTTGGTCCGGGGGTTAACCCAGATGATCCGGTGCGCGACCCGGGACAGCCGCTCCATCTCGCGGCGCAACCCGGCCGGCTCCCCGGTGTCCCACCCGTCTGAAATGATCACGACGACGGCCCCCCGGGCCAGGCCGGGGCGGCCCAGGGTGTCGTTGAACTCCTTCAGCGAGGCCCCGATGCGGGTCCCGCCGAGCCAGTCGGGGGCGGCCTGGCCGGCCCGCTGCAGGGCCTGCTCCGGTGGCATGTGCGCCAGCGCACCGGTGAGCCGGGTCAGCCGGGTGGCGAACGTGAACACCTCGGCCTCGGCCCCGCCCGCCGCGCAGTACAGCAGCTGCAGCATGGCCCGCGCGTAGGGTTCCATCGACCCCGAGATGTCGCACAGCACGATCAGCTGGCGTGGCCGCAGCGCGGGGGTCCGGCGGGCCAGCCGGAGCGGGTGGCCGCCGGTGCGCCGGGCGTGGCGCAGCGTGCTGCGCAGGTCGGTCCGGCGGCCCCGGGCCGCGGGGTGCTCGCGGCGGGTGCGGCGGAGCGGGACCGCAAGGGTCAGCTCCCTCATCAGGCCGGCCAGGTCGTGCAGCTCGGCCGGGGTCAGCTCGGCGAAGTCCGTGCCCGCCAGCCGTTCCGCCCGGCTGGCCAGGGCCGGGCGGGCGGTCTCCGGCCGGTCCTCCGGGCCCGGTTCCGCGGGGTCGCCGGCAAGTCCCGTGGCGGGGCCTGCGGGGCCGTCCGCCCGGTCCGGGCCGTCGGCAGCATCAGGACCCGGCGGCGTTCCCGGGGGCGCGGCCGGGTGGTCCTGGGCGGCCCGGGCGGCCTCGGCCAGCAGGTCGTCCGCGGCCAGCCGGGGCGGCGGGCCGGGCCGATCCGGCGCGTCCGGCCCGGCGGCACCGCCGCCTGCCCCGCCGAGCAGGTCCCGGAACACCCGCTGCACGGTCTGGGTCTGCTCGGGGCCGGAGGCGAACGTGGCCAGGGCGCACAGGTAAAGCTCGTACCGGGTGGCCGGCCGGGCCAGGGGCACGGCCCGGGCGAAGCGCTGGCAGCGCCCCGGGTCGGCCGGCACCCCGGCCTCCCGCAGTCCGGCGCCGAGCCGGGCAGCGATCAGCGCCAGGTCGTCCCGGGCGCGGTTCCCGTTGGTGTCGTCAGTCATCACCGGCCGCCGCGGCGAACCCGGCTGCCCGGAGGACCTGCAGATCCTCGGAGTACTTCAGCACCACGCCCGCGGTCTGGGCGGCCACCGTCTCGTCCAGCCGGTCCGCGCCCAGCACGACCAGGGCCTCCGCCCAGCTGATCGCCTCGGCCACGCCGGGTGGCTTGGCCAGGTCGAGATCCCGCAGCCGGTTGACGCCCCGGGCCACCTGCCCGGCCAGCGGTTCGGCCGCGGCGGGTACCCGGCGGCGGATGATGGCCGCGACCCGCTCGGTGTCGGGGTACTCGATCCAGTGGTAGAGGCAGCGCCGCTTCAGCGCGTCGTGCAGGTCCCGGGTCCGGTTGGAGGTGAGCACCACGACCGGCGGCAGCGCGGCCCGCCGGGTGCCAAGTTCCGGGATGGTGACCGCAGACTCGGCCAGCAGCTCGAACAGGAACGCCTCGAACTCGTCGTCGCCCCGGTCGACCTCGTCGATCAGCAGCACGGCGGGCCGCGGGCCGGGATGATCCAGGGCGGCCAGCAACGGCCGGGCCAGCAGGTAGTCGGCGCTGAACAGGTCGGCGTCGTGGAGCGTCTCGCCGCGGGATTCGGCCAGCCGGATCGCGAGGAGCTGGCGCGGGTAGTTCCACTCGTACAGGGCCTCGGCGGCGGTCAGCCCCTCGTAGCACTGCAGCCGGATCAGCGGCGTGTCCAGGATGGCCGCGAGGGCCTTGGCCGCCTCGGTCTTCCCGACCCCGGGCTCGCCTTCGAGGAGGATCGGCTGGCCCATCCGGGCGGCCAGGAACAGCGCCGTGCCCAGCGGCTGGTCGGTCAGGTATCCGGCGGTATCCAGATCACGGACGAGCGTGTTGACATCGGGCAGCCGCTCTTCCAGCTCGGTCAGGGCTGGTGATGACATGGAGCCCCCGGGGCGGACGTCGGACCGGTCAACGACAAGTACGGCATGGCTCAATCATGCGGCAGCGGCCGACTGCCCGCACGCAGGGAGGCCGGGGGAGCCGGCACCATCCCCCGCGGGTGATCCCCGCGGGCCGGGCAGGTGAGACGGTCAGCGTGTTCGGCATGGGGAGCACATGGACACAGGCGATCTCCTTCCCGGGGACCCGCCCCCGGGCAAGCGGGCTGCGGCCACCGGGCGGGGTGAGCACTGGTGGCCAGTGGCGCTGGCGATCCTGGCCGCGGGCGGCCTGCATGTGGCGCTGCCCGCGCCCTACCGGGTGAACCCCAGATACGTGGTCCCGGTGGTCCTGCTCATCTTGCTGGCCGTTCTGATCATCGGGGACCCGGGCCGCATCGACCGGCAGAAGCGGTGGCTGCGGGTCGTCATCGGGATCGTCATCGCCTTCATCACGCTGGCGAACCTGTTCTCCGCCGCCCGGCTTATCGCGGACATCCTGACCAGTAACAAGATCTTCGCGAACAACCCCATCGGGCTGCTGGCTACCGGCGGGGTCATCTGGGTCACCAACGTGATCGCGTTCGCCCTCTGGTACTGGGACCTGGACCGGGGCGGCGCCGCCGCCCGTGCCCATCACCCCCGCGCAGGCCCGGCGTTCGTCTTCCCGGAGATGCAGCACACCCAGTACGTGCCCGCGGTGTGGATGCCGCGGTTTGTGGACTACCTCTCGCTGGCCTTCTGGACCGCCACCGCGTTCAGCCCCACGGACACCTCCGCAATCAAGCCGTGGGCCAAGCTCCTCATGATCTTGGAAGCGTGCGTATCGCTGGGGCTGGGCGCCCTCGTGATCGCCCGCGCGGTCAACATCCTGAAGGCGTGAGCCGGTCAGCTCGGGGGTTACAGGGCCAGGTCGGACCGCACCGGGCGGCCCTGGATCGCGGACCACACGTTGGCCGGGGTGAGCGGCATGTCCGCGTGGCGCAGGCCCAGCGGGCGCAGTGCGTCGATGACGGCGTTGACCACCGCGACCGGCGAGCCCACCGTGGCCGATTCGCCCACGCCCTTGGCGCCGATCGGGTGATGCGGGCAGGGGGTGACGGTCTCGCCCAGCTCCCAAGACGGGCATTCCACCGAGGTGGGCAGCAGATAGTCCATGAACGAGCCGCCCAGGCAGTTCCCGTCCTGGTCGTAGGCGATGACCTGCATCAGCGCCATGCCGACCCCGTCGGCCAGGCCGCCGTGCACCTGCCCCTCCACGATCATCGGGTTGATCCGGACCCCGCAGTCGTCCACCGCGATGAACCGGCGCAGGGCGACCGAGCCGGTCCCCGGGTCCACGTCCACCACGCAGATGTAGGCGCCGTAAGGGTAGGTGAGGTTCGGCGGGTTGTAGACGGTCTCCGCGTCCAGGTGACCCTCGACCCCGTCGGGCAGCTCCAGGGAGGAGTGCGCCGCCATCGCGATCTCGGCGATGGTCCGGCCCTGCTCGGGGTCGCCGCGGACCTGCCAGCGGCCCGCGGACCACTCCAGGTCCTCCGGCGCGGCCTCGAGCATGGCCGCGGCCACCACGCGGGCCCGCTCCCGCACCTTGCGCGCCACCACCACCGCCGCGGCCCCGGACACCGGGGTGGACCGGGACCCGTACGTGCCCAGGCCGAACGGGGTCCGGTCGGTGTCGCCGTGCACCACCTCCACGTCGTCCGGGCTCAGGCCCAGCTCGTGGGCGACGATCTGGGCGAACGTGGTCTCGTGCCCCTGGCCCTGGGTCTGGCAGGAGATGCTCAGCACCGCCGTGCCCGTGGGGAAGATCCGCAGGTCGGCGCCGTCGGCCATGCCCAGGCCGAGGATGTCCATGTGCTTGCGGGGCCCCGCTCCGACGCCCTCGGTGAAGAAGCTCAGCCCGATGCCCATGTACTCCCCCCGGGCCCGCCGGTCCGCCTGCTCGCGCCGCAGTTCCGGGTACCCGGCCAGGTCCATCGCGAGCTGCAGGGCCCGGGGGTAGTCCCCGGAGTCGTACTCCCACCCCGTCGGGCAGGTGTAGGGGAACTGCTCGGGCCGCAGCAGGTTCCGCATCCGCAGCTCCGCCGGGTCCAGGCCGAGGTCGGCGGCCAGCAGGTCGACCATCCGCTCGACCAGGTACACCCCCTCCGCGATGCGGAACGAGCAGGAGTAGGCGACCCCGCCCGGGGCCTTGTTGGTGTAGACCCCGGTCACCTCGCAGTACGCCGCCTGCAGGTCGTAGGACCCGGTGAAGATGTGGAAGAACCCGGCCGGGTACTTGCTGGGCTGCGCCGACCCGTTGAACGCGCCGTGGTCGGCCAGGACCCGGGCCCGCAGGGCGAGGATCCGGCCGTCCCGGGTCGCGGCAATCTCGCCGTGCATGTGGTAGTCGCGGGCGAAGGCGGTGGACATCAGGTTCTCCGACCGGTCCTCGACCCACTTCACCGGCTGCCCGGTCATCATGGTCGCGACCACGGCGCAGAGGTATCCCGGGTACACCGGGACCTTGTTGCCGAACCCGCCGCCGATGTCGGGGGAGACGATCCGTATCTTGTGCTCGGGCAGCCCGGCGATCAGCGCGTAGAGGGTGCGGTGCGCGTGCGGCGCCTGCGTGGTGGCCCACACGGTCAGCTTCCCGGTGACCGGGTCCATCTCGGCCACCGCGCCGCAGGTCTCCAGCGGCGCCGGATGCGAGCGCGGGTAGAGCATGTCCTGGGTGATCACGACGTCCGCCGCGGCGAAGGCCGCGTCGGTGGCGGCCTGGTCGCCCGCCGACCAGTCGAAGATGTGGTTGTCCTGCTGGCCGGGCACGTCGTCGCGGATCACCGGGGCGCCGGGGTCCAGGGCCCTGGTCGCGTCCACGACCACCGGCAGCGGCTCGTACTCCACAGCGATCAGCTCGAGCGCGTCCCGGGCGGAGTAGCGGTCTTCGGCGACGACGAACGCGACCTCCTGGCCCTGGAACCGGACCTTGTCGGTGGCCAGCACCGGCTGGACGTCACGGGACAGGGTGGGCATCCAGGCCAGCTTGCGCTGCTGCAGCATCTCGCCGGTGATGACGGCCCGGACCCGGGGGTGGGCCAGCGCGGCGGCGGTGTCCACGCTCACGATGCGGGCGTGGGCCAGCGGGCTGCGCAGGATCGCGCCGTGCAGCATGCCGGGCCGCCGGATGTCGTCCACGAACGTGCCCTGGCCGCGCAGGAACCGGGCGTCCTCCTTGCGCCGCACCGGGCCGTAGGCCCCGTCCAGGCCCGGATCGGGAGCTGCGCTCATCAGCCCTCCGCCCGCTGGCCGGCCCCGTGCTGGCTGGCCCCGTGCTGGCCGGCCCCGTGCTGGCCGGCCCCGTGCTGGCCGGCCCCGTGCTGGCTGGCCCACTGGACGGACCGCACGATGTTCTCGTAGCCGGTGCACCGGCACAGCTGGCCGGACAGGGCCTCGCGGATCTCCGCGGCGGTCGGCTCCGGGGTGTGGTCGAGCAGCCACCGGGCGGTCATCATCATGCCCGGCGTGCAGAAGCCGCACTGCAGCCCGTGGCACTCCGCGAAGCCCTGCTGGACCGGGTCCAGGTGGCTGCCGCGGGCCAGGTCCTCGACGGTGCGCACCCGGTGCCCGTCGGCCATGGCCGCCAGCACCGTGCACGACTTCACCGGCGTCTCGTCCAGCCAGACCACGCAGGCCCCGCAGTTGGAGGTGTCGCACCCCCAGTGCGACCCGGTCAGCCCGAGGTCATCGCGCAGGAAGTGGATCAGCAGCAGCCGGGCCTCCACATCCCTGGTGTGGCTGACCCCGTTCACGGTCATCGTTATCTGCATATCGCCGGTGCTCAGCCCCTGCCCCGCGGTGCGCCGCCGGGCGCACCCCCGCCATGCTGCTGCCCGGCGGCCTGGCCGGCGCGCGCCCGCGCGCGGCGCAGCGACCGGATCGTGAGCTCGCGGGCCAGGTGGCGCTTGTAGTCGGCGGGGCCACGCTGGTCGGACACGGGCCGGCAGGACGCAGCGGCCAGCTCGCCGGCCCGGGCGAAGCTCTCCTCGGTGGCCGGGGCGCCACGCAGGAAGTTCTCGGCGTCCGCCGCCGAGAAATGCGGCGCGCCCACCGCGGTCAGCCCGATGCCCGCGTCGGCGATGACGCCGCCCGCCGCCCCCCCGCCGTCCAGCCCGGCACCGTCCAGCCCGGCACCGTCCAACCACAGGGCCGACCCGGCCGCACCCACCGGCCAGTCGCCGGCCCGGCGCCCGACCTTCTCGTAGGCGCTGCCGCCGCCGGGCCGGATCGTGATCCGGATCTCGGTCAGGATCTCGGCCGGCCCGACCACGGTCTCGTAGGGCCCGGTATGGAAGTCCCGGGCCGGCACGGTCCTGGTGCCGCCGGGATGCGCGATGACCATCGTCGCCTTGAGCGCGGCGAACGCGGCCGACAGGTCCTCGGACGGGTCGGCCTGGCAGAGGGAACCGCCGACCGTGCCCCAGTTCCGCACCACCGGGTCCGCGATGACCTGCTCCGCGTCGTGAAGGATCGCGAAGTGCCGGGCCACCTCGGCCGAGCCGAGTAGCTGCGCGTGCCGCGTCAGCGCGCCGACCCGCAGCTCACCGCCGGCCACCGTGAGATGGGACAGCTCGCTGAGCCCGTTGATGTCGATCAGAGTCTCCGGCTGGGCCAGCCGCAGCTTCATCATCGGGATCAGGCTGTGCCCGCCCGCCAGGATGCGCGCCTCCGGGCCGAACCGCTCCAGCAGGGCGAGGGCGTGCGCGACGCTGGTGGCCTTCTCGTACTCGACGTAGGCCGGAACCTGCATGCGCTCTCCCTTGGGGTAACCGCTGTTTGCGAGTGTACGAGTGCGCCCAGCCAGCGGTAATAATCAGAAGGTTATGACGCTTACACAGCTCAACGCGTTCGTGCTGGTCGCCCGGCTGGGCTCGGTGACCTCCGCCGCGAACGCGCTCGGCGTCAGTGAGTCCGCGGTCTCGCAGGCGCTGACGGCCCTGCGCCAGCACCTCGGCGACCAGCTGGTCAGCCGCGGCCCTCGCGGGATGACGCTGACCGCGGGCGGCTCCCGGCTGCTGGCCACCGCCTCCCAGATCGTGGTGCTCGGCGCCGAGGCGCACGCCGCGGTCCGGGCCGCCCAGGGCGCACCGGAGCAGCTGCGCCTGGTGGCGTCACCGACGTTCGCTGAGTTCGTGGCCAGCCCGCTGACCGAGGCGTTCCGGCGGCGCTTCGCCGGGCCGCTCGAGGTGACCTCCGGGATGGCCGTCACCCACGAGATGGCGGTGCTGGTCGGCAACCGGCTGGCCGACGTGGCCATCGGCCCCGGGGTGCCCGGTGACCCGAGCCTGCCGGTGGTCAGCGAGCCGATCTTCCGTTACCGCCTGGTCGTGGTCACCGCCGGGCAGTCGCGGCTGCGCGGCAGCCCGCAGCAATGGCGGTGGCTGGTTGACCCGTCCGGCACCGATCCGCAGAGCGACACGGGACAGCTGCTCGCGGCGCTGCGGATTCCCGAGGGCATGATCGGCGTGTTCCCCAACCAGACCGCCGCCTGGGCCGCCGCCGCCGACGGGGCCGGGGTCGCCCCGGCCGTCGAGCACCTCGTCACCCAGCAGGTGCGCCGCGGCGAGCTGTCCCTGGTGGACGTGCCGGGCACGCCGGTGGAGGGATGCTGGCACGTGATGTTGCTGGAGCGCCAGCACCGGAGCACGGTGGCCAGCGCGCTGCGCCGCTTCCTGACCACACCGGAGGCCATGCAGCTGATGCGGGCGCCCACGGCCGGTGTCCCGCCGTCGCGGTTCCGGCCGCCGGTCTACGTGACCATCTGGAGCTGAGCGACCCCGGGCCGGACAGTTCTGTCCCCGGACCGCCCGCAAGCAGTTAAGTAAGCACTTATTCCCGTATTGCGCACGTTTGCAGGCGGGCGGATCATGTGCCTCACCTCGTAAGAGGCCTAGTTGACCAGGCCGTCCAGAGTGGGAGTGGCTGATGCGGATCGAATCCGACGGGCATAGCCGCGGTAACCCGCGGCTATACGAACTGGTCGAAAACGCCCCGAAAGCGGGCAAGAGCCCCACGGTCTGGGCCTGGCCGGAGCTGATCGACTACCTGAAAATCGCAGGCCAGCCCGTCGCCGGGCCGTGGCCGCCGCACCAGGAGCCCCGCCCGGATCCGGAGGAGGACACGCTTCCCGTCGCGGTGGCTGATCCGGAAAATTCGCCGCAACGAAGCCCGGCCGGGCCCGCTGCCACCACCATCGGTGCCGCGGATGGCGGCGCTCCCGCCGCCGGAGCCGTGGCCAGCGACGCTGCCGGCACCGCCGGTGACAACGACTGAACCACGAGCCGGCGTCCGGCGCGGCAGTGCCGTCCGGACAGGACACTGGAGGATCGGATGTACCCGTCCCGGTTCCATTACGAGGCACCGCGCTCCCTCGACGAGGCCATCGCCATGCTGCGC
Source organism: uncultured Actinomycetes bacterium (assembly GCA_963782185.1). GTDB lineage: Bacteria > Actinomycetota > Actinomycetes > Streptosporangiales > Streptosporangiaceae > RYN-230. The sequence goes on along the minus strand of CAWAJB010000039.1, from coordinate 82,911 downwards.
GACGGCGGGGACTACGCCAAGGTGCTGGCCGGTGGCCAGAGCCTGGTCCCGCTGATGAAGCTGCGCTTCGCCTCGCCGGAACTCGTGGTCGACATCAACAACGTGCCCGGCCTGGACTATCACCGCGCGGACCCGGACGGGACGCTGCGGGTCGGGGCGCTGTGCCGGCACGCCGACCTGGAGCGCTCGGCCCTGCTCAAGGCCTCCCAGCCGACCATGGCCGCGGCGGCGCCGCTGATCGCCGATCCCATCGTCCGCAGCCGGGGCACCCTGGTCGGCTCGCTCTGCCACGCCGACCCGCAAGGTGACTGGGCCTCGGTGGTGCTCGCGCTGGGCGGGTCGGTGGTGGCCCAGGGCCCGCGCGGCCGGCGCACGATCCCCGTCGCCGAGTTCGTCACCGGGCCGTTCGAGAACGTCCTGGAGCCCGACGAGATCGCGGTGGAAGCCGTCATCCCGGCCGCCACGGGGGCCCGGTCGGGCGGGTACCTCAAGCTGGAACGCCGGGTCGGCGACTTCGCCACCGTCGGCGTGGCGGTGGCGCTGGAGACCTCCCGTGGTCCCGCTGGCGCAGGCACCGTGACCCGGGCCGGGATCGCGCTGACCGGGGTGGGCGGGTCCACCATCGCGGCCACCGACGCGGCCCGCGCGCTGGCCGGCCAGCCGCTCACCGCGCAGAGCATCGAGATGGCCGCGGGCCTGGCGGCGGAGGCGGCCCGGCCCCGGACCGATCACCGCGGCAGCGCGGACTACAAGCGGCACATGGTGCGCACGTTCGTGACCCGGATCCTGGTCCGGGCCGGCGGCACCGGCTCAGACGGCACCGGCTCAGACGGCACCGGCGAGGGCACCGCGGAAAGGGCAGCCTGACATGACAGTCGTGTACGAGGATCATGAGGATGAGGCCGGAACACCCATCCCGGTGCGCCGGATCAAGTTCACGATCAACGGCCAGAAGAAGATCGCGGAGGTGGAGACCCGGCTGCTGCTGTCCCACCTGATCCGCCGCGGGCTCGGGCTGACCGGCACCCACATGGGCTGCGACACCACGAACTGCGGCGCGTGCACGGTGCTGGTGGACGGGCGGCCGGTCAAGTCCTGCACCATGCTGGCCGTGCAGGCCGACGGGCATGAGATCGCCACCGTGGAGGGGCTGGCCATGCAGGGGGCAGGGGAGGCGGGTGGGGGGCTGCACCCGCTGCAGGAGGGCTTCAAGGAGGAGCACGGCCTGCAGTGCGGGTTCTGCACCCCGGGGATGATGATGGCCGCCAAGGCCCTGCTGGACGAGAACCCCGACCCGACCGAGGAGGACGTCCGCTGGGCGCTGTCGGGCAACCTGTGCCGGTGCACCGGCTACCAGAACATCGTGAAGTCGGTGCTGTGGGCCGCCGACAAGCTCCGGGAAGAGGGCTGACCTCGTGTCGCAGGCACTTGACGAGATCAAGATCGGCGGGCTCGGCGCCAGCCGCAAGCGCGTCGAGGACAACCGCTTCATCCGCGGCAAGGGCAACTACACCGACGACATCAGCCTGCCCGGCATGCTGCACATGGAGATCCTGCGCAGCCCGCTGGCCCACGCCCGGATCAAGTCCATCGACGCCAGCAGGGCGTGGGAGATCCCCGGCGTGCGGCTGGTGCTCACCGGCGAGATGATGGCCACCCGCAACCTGGCCTGGATGCCAACGCTGTCCTACGACACCCAGGCCGTGCTGGCCACCGACAAGGTCCGGTTCCAGGGCCAGGAGGTGGCCTGCGTCATCGCCGACGACCCGTACATCGCCAAGGACGCGTGCGAGGTCATCGACGTCGAGTATGAGCCGCTGCCGGTGATCGTTAATCCCCGTCAGGCCGTGGCCGAGGGCGCGCCTGTCATCCGCGACGACAAGGCGGGCCAGGCCGGCAACGTTATCTACGACTGGGAAGTGGGCGACGCGGAGGGCACCGAGCGGGCCTTCGCGGAAGCGGACGTGGTCTCGCGGCTGCAGCTGCACTACCCGCGCTCGCACCCGTCCCCGATCGAGTGCTGCGGGTCGGTCGCGGACTTCGACCGGGCCACCTCGAAGCTCACCGTCTACATGACCACCCAGGCGCCGCACATCATCCGGGCCGCGGTCGCCCTGGTCGCCGAGCTGCCCGAGCACATGATCCGGATCATCTCACCCGACATCGGCGGCGGGTTCGGCAACAAGGTGCCGGTCTACCCCGGGTACGTCTGCTCGATCCTGGCCTCGATCCTGCTGGAGCGGCCGGTCAAGTGGATCGAGGACAAGTCCGGCAACCTGATCTCCACCCACTTCGCCCGGGACATCTACCTGGACGGCGAGATGGCGCTGCGCCGGGACGGCAAGATCCTGGCCGTGCGGATGCGCACCCAGGCCGACCACGGCGCGTTCTTCTCCGACGCCCAGCCCAGCAAGTTCAAGATCGGGCTGCTGCACTCGGCCTTCGCCGCCTACGACATCCCGGTCGCGCACCTGTCGTGCCGCGGCACCTACACCAACAAGGCGCCCGGCGGGGTCGCCTACCGCTGCTCGTTCCGGGTCACCGAGGCCATGTTCTTCCAGGAACGCATGGTCCAGGCCGCCGCCCAGGACCTGGGCATGGACCAGGCCGCGTTCCGGCGGATGAACTTCGTCCGCGACGACGACTTCCCGCACCGGACCCCGTTCGGCTTCCTCACCGACTCGGGCCAGTACGGCAAATGCCTGGACGTCGGGCTGCGGGCCGTCGGCTACGAGGACTTCCGCAAGAAGCAGGAGGAAGCCCGGGCCCGCGGACGGCTGCTCGGCCTGGGCATCTCGACCATGACCGAGCCACTCGGCGCCGGCAACAGCCGCGAGTACGACATCCTCGGGATCAAGATGTTCGACTCGGCCGAACTCAAGATCCACATGACGGGCAAGGCCATCGTCCGGACCGGCGCGCGGGGCCAGGGGCAGGGCCACGAGACGACCTGGGCCCAGATCGTCAGCCACGAGCTCGGCATCCCGGCGGACGACATCGTCGTCGAGGAGGGCGACACCGACACCGCGCCGTTCGGGATGGGGACCTACGCCTCCCGGAGCACGCCCGTGGCCGGGGCCGCGGTCTCCATGGTGTCCCGCAAGATCCGGGCCAAGGCCCGCAAGCTGGCCGCCCACCTGCTGGAGGTGTCCGAGGAGGACATCGAGTGGGAGCTCGGCCGGTTCTACGTGCGCAGCGCGCCGGACCACGGGGTGACCATCCAGGAATGCGCGATGGCCGCGTACAGCAACATGCCGGATGGCATGGAACCCGGCCTGGAGAACACGGCCTACTACGACCCGCCCAACCTGACCTGGCCGTTCGCGGTGTACATCGTCACGGTCGAGGTCGACCCGGAGACCGGGGTCTGGGACGTGCTGAACACGGTGGCGGTGGACGACTGCGGGGTCCGGATTAACCCGATGATCGTCGAGGGCCAGATCATGGGCGGCCTGGCCGAGGCGTACGCCATGGCCAACATGCAGTTCATCACGTTCGACGCGGACGGGAACTGCGTGGGCTCGAACTACATGGACTACATGCTGCCGACCGCGTGGGAGACGCCGGGCTTCGAGCTGCACAGCGAGGTCGTCACCCCCTGCCCGCACCACCCCATCGGCGCCAAGGGCATCGGCGAGTGCGCGGCGGTGGGCGGCCCCGCGGCGTTCGTGAACGCGGTGCTGGACGCGCTGTCGCAGACCGGGGTGCGCAACATCGACATGCCGCTGCTCCCCGACCGGGTCTGGGAGGCGATCACCCAGCGCCACGACGTCTCGGGTGCGCCGCCCGTGCGCACGGACTGAGTGCGGGCGGGCCGAGGGAGTTGCTGATGAGCAGTTTCGATGTGCTGGAGGAGGCCGGCGAGCTGACCCGGCGCGGCCAGCCGTTCGCGCTGGCCACCGTGGTCTGGCGGCAGGGCCCGTCCTCGGGCCAGCAGGGCTCCCGCGCGATCATCACGGCCGCGGGTGAGCTGCGCGGCTGGATCGGCGGGGCGTGCGCCGAGCCGGCGGTGATCCGTGAGGCCCAGCAGGTGATCTCCGAGGGTGTGCCGCGGCTGCTGCTGCTCGGTACCCCGGAGCAATTCGGGGCGGCCGTCCCGGACGGGATGACCGTGGTGCCCATCGCCTGCCAGAGCGAGGGCGCGCTGCAGGTCTACATCGAGCCGGTGCTGCCCGCGCCGCACCTGGTCGTAGTGGGCCGCTCACCCATGGTGGCGACGCTGGCCGACCTGTCCCGGGCGCTGGGCTGGCGGACCACCGTGCTGGACCGCGGGGCGTTCTCGGCCGCCGACGCGGACGAGAGCTCGATGGTGGTGGTGGCCACCCAGGGCCACGGGGACGAGGAGGCGGTCGAGCAGGCCGCCGCGGCCGGGCCCGCCTACCTGGGCCTGGTCGGGTCGGCCAGACGGGGCGCGGCGGTACTCGGGTACCTCCGGGACCGGGGGGTGCCGCAGGACCAGCTCGACCGGGTGCACGTGCCCGCGGGCCTGGACCTGGGCCGGACGTCGCACCGCGAGATCGCGGTCGCGATCCTGGCCGAGCTGGTCCAACTCCGCGCCGCGGGCGAGCTGTTGGCGACGGGCAGCGGTGCGGAAGCGGTTCCCGGCGAGGGGGGGCGCGCCGAAGGCGTGTCCTCGCCGAGCCGGGGACTTACGGGGGCCGGGGGTTCCGGGGGTAGTCCCCCGGGAGAGCAGAGCGGGGGGTCGCCCCCCCGGGAAAGTAGAGACCCCGTGTGCGGGATGACGGTGACCGCCGACGCGTCGGGCTACCCGCTGGAGCACGGGGGCGTGACCTACTACTTCTGCTGCGCCGGCTGCCGCCGGTCGTTCCAGGAGAACCCGGCGGCGTATCTGAAGGAGAGCCGATGCTGATCACCAACGAGTTCGAGGTCGCCCAGCCGGTCGAGAAGGTCTGGAAGTTCTTCGGGGACATCCCCCAGGTGGCCACCTGCCTACCTGGCGCGGAGCTGACCGAGGACCTCGGCGGCGAGAAGTACAAGGGCCGGGTGGCGATCCGGATGGGACCGGTGCGGCTGCAGTTCGGCGGGACCGCCGAGATCGCGGAGCGCGACGAGGCCGCCAAGCGGGTGATCGTCAACGCGGCCGGCGCGGAGGAGAAAGGCCGCGGCCAGGCCAGCATGGTCATCACCGCGACCCTGGCCCGGTCCAGCCGGGGCACCCGGGTGAACGTGGCCCAGGACCTGCAGCTGTCCGGCGCGGCGGCCCAGTACGGCCGGGGCATGATCTCGGACGTCTCCTCGGTCCTGATGCGGGACTTCGCCACCACCATGCAGGACCGCATCGAGCGGATCGAGCGGGGCGAATCGGCCGAGCAGATCGCCGCGGCCGCCAGCAGCCCGGCCAGCGGCCTGGCCCTCGGGCTGCGGGCCGCGTTCATGGCGCTCAGCCGCGTGTTCCGCCGTTTCTTCCTCCCGTACCACGCCCCCGCGAGCTGAGAAGGAGCCCGTCATGGTCTTGTGGTGGATCGGCAACGCAGTACTGCTCGTCGTGGTGCTGCCGGTCGTGATCTTCCTGCTTAACCGGGTGCTCGCCGCGCTGGAACGGATCCGGGGCGCCGCCGACCAGATCCTGGCCGGGGGAGTCGAGCTCGTCGGTGAACTGCAGTGCGTCCCTGACGGCCTGGCGCAGACCGACACGACGGTCCGCGAGATCTCCGTGGGGGCGGTCCGGTACGCCGGCTCCGTGGCGAAACTTCTCGGCTGACCTCACGCGACAAGAAGAGAGAACATCATGCCAGCAGCAGCCTGGGTGACCCTGATCATTGCGGCGCTCATCATCGCGATCACCGCCGTCGGCCTGCTCCGGGTGATCTTCCACCTGCGGGCCATCCGGGCCACGCTCGTGGCCACTACGGGCGGGGTGCAGGCCGTCGCCGCGCTCACCAGTCCGGTGCCGCCCCGGCTGACGGCGGTCAACGCGAGCCTCAAGCCGGTTCGCGACTTCTGCGAGACGGTGTGAGGAGCTACTTATGGAACCGCATGGCATCGTCCTCGCGGCCGGGACGTCCACGACCGGCTGGGTGATCGGCTACACGATCGGCATCGTGGTGGTCCTCGTGGTGGTGGCGCTGGTCGTGCCGATCCTGCTGCTGGCCCGGTCGATCGGCAACGAGGCACCCAAGATCAATGACGCGCTGGCTGAGGCGGTGCACAACACCGCGCCGCTGGGCGCGCTGCGCACCACGATCGAGCACGCGACCATCATCATCGGCGGCCTTCAGCGCGGCCGCGCACGGCTGGGAGGCTGACCGTGGAGTCACACGTCCTGGCGATGTCCGGCACCGAGCACACCCTGTGGGTGACCGCGATCATCCTCGGCTTCGTCGTGGTGCTGGCCGTCGCGGCGCTGCTGTCCATCCTGGTCTGGCTGGTGAAGATCATCGACCGCCGGGTAGTCCAGATCGGCGGGACGCTGCAGGCGGCCGCGGACAACACCGCGGACACGGTGCTCATCCCGCAAGTCGCTGACGGTGTGGAGGCGGTCCTGGCTGAGGGCCTCCAGCATCACCTGTTCCTCGGCCGCGTCCTGGGGAAGGTGAAGTCTTGACCGCGCTGGTCGTCCTGACCGTCATCGTGATCGCCCTGCTCATCGCGGGGCTGGCGTTCTACCTGTTCTGGGTGGGGACGCTGCTCACCCGGATCGCCGGCAACCTCGAGGGCGCCTCGGGCACCGTGGCGACCATCGTGGGCCACGCGAAGCTCATCGGGCCCGGGGTCGAGCACATCAACCGGACCGGCGGCGTGGTCGCCGGGGCGCTGCCGCTGCTGTACGGGATGGCCGAGGAGATCGTCACGGACGTCACCCCGGCCGCCGAGCGGCCCCTGGTGCCCGAGCCCGCGCGGCCCGCCTCCGGGCGGCGCCGGTCCCGGCTGCATGAGGCGGTGGGCTTCACCCCGCACGCGTAGCCCGGGCCCGCCCGGCTCAGCCCGTCACCCGGGGGCGGCCGGGGTCTCCGGGCCCGGTTCCGCGGCGGGGGACCCGCCGATCCACTCCTCGCGCCAGGCCTGGTCGTACTGCTGGGGGTTGCAGCCGGGATGGTAGACGGCGGTCAGCTCCCGGCTGATCTGCTCCCGGTGCGCGGCGGTCCCCCCGGGCACCTCGTAGGTGGCGATGTACACCTTCCACCGGGACCCGGCGCGGCGGACCCAGCACGGGGCGCTCGGATGCCGGAAGGGAAACCGCTCGGCCGAGAGGTCGGCGCTGTGCCCCACGTAGATGACCGCGTACTTCTCGGGCTTGGTCTCCGGGTCCGGCTTGCAGAAGATCGCGTAGACGGCGGCCACGGGCGGGGCGGTCCATCCGGCCAGCACCCGCGGGCCCTCGAACGGGTACCCCGCCAGCGACCCGAGCCGGATCATCCGGCCGCGTCCTCGTCCTCGCTGACCGCCTCGGCCCGCACCACCGGGCCGGGGGGCAGGCCGGCGCGCGCCGCGGCCTGGCGCAGTTCCCCGGTGGCCTTCTCGATCGCATCCTCGCGGGTGGCGGCCTCCACGATCAGCTGGGCGCCGTATCGGTCGGTGCCGATCCCGGTGGCGATGCCGTGGCTGGCCGCGACGGCGTCGGCCAGCTCCACCACTTCCTCACGGGTCAGGACCCGGTCACCCTGGGCCTCGACGCCCACGCTCCACCGCACCGCGCGCTCCTTACTCAGCGTTGCCTGGTCAAGGGTTGCCTGGTCAAGGGTTGCCTGGTTCAGGGTTGCCTAGTTCAGGGCTGGCAGCAGCGTAGCGAGTTCCTCCAGGCTGCTCAGGTCGTGGCCGGACAGGATCAGGTCGATGCTCGGGGCAGCGGCCAGCATGCCGAGCGTGGTCGGCCGGAAGTGCGGGTCACTGCCCTTGTGCGGGTTCATCCACACCACCCGGTAGCTGAGCCTGGCCAGCCGTTCCATGGCCGTGGCCAGGATCTGCGGGTCACCCCGGTCCAGCCCGTCGGAGCAGATGACAACCATCCCGCCCCGGGTCAGCCCGCGGCGGCCCCAGTCGCGGACGAAGGTGTCCAGGCTGGCCCCGATCCTGGTACCGCCCTCCCAGTCGAACACGGCGCTGGCCGCCCGTTCCAGGGCATCATCGGGTTTGCGGTGATCCAGGGCCCGGGTGATCCGGGTGAGACGGGTGCCGAAGCAGAAGACCTCGACCCGCGTGGTCGCCCGCTTGGCCGAGTAGGCGAACTGGAGCAGATGGCGTGAGTAGCCGGCCATCGACCCGGACACGTCCAGGATGAGGATCAGCGGCCGGAGCCGGACCTTGCGCTGCCGCCAGGCCAGCCTGGCGGGCTCACCGTGCATGCGCAGCGACTCACGCACCATCCGGCGCAGGTCCGGGGTACGGCCCGCGGCCGCGGGCATGGTCCGGCGGGTGCGCCGCCGGGGCGGGGTGAGCCGGATCCGCGCCATGATCCGGCGCAGCGCGGCGAGCTCTTCCGGGGTGCAGGCGGGAAACGACTTATGCCGGAGCGTCTCGGCGTCGGAGGCCATCAGGCCCAGGCTCACCTGCTCCTGCAGGTCGTCCCCGGGATCGGTGGCCGGGATCTGCAGCACGCCCTCCGCGCGCGTGCGGTCGGGCTGCCTCAGCTTGAGCAGTTCCCGGACCGGGTCGTGGTCGCCGAGGAAGAACCGCCGGAACACCCGGTCGTAGACTGCGATGTTCTCCCGCCGGGTCACCAGCGAGGTCCGGCCGCCCCAGTACAGGTCCAGGAGGTCGGCCGGGTCCAGCACGCTCATGGCCGCGCAGTAAGCCAGCACGTCCCCCGAGCCGACCGGCAGGCCGGCCCGGCGGAGTTCCGCCGTGAAGTTCACCAGCAGGGCCACGAACGGAGCGCGCTCAGGCACCGGATGTGATCTCTTCCAGGTTGTCCCGCACCAGCTCGAGGTCGTCCCGTTCCTTGACCACCGCGCCCAGCGTGTCCGCGGCGACCTCAGTGCTCAGCCCGGTCTCGCCGAGGAAGTCCAGGGTCCGTACCCAGTCGATGGTCTCGGCCACGCCGGGGGGCTTGGCCAGCTCCATCTCCCGGAGCCGGTTGACCGCGGCCACCACCTTGGCCGCCAGCGCCTCGGACACACCGGGCGCCTGGACCATCACGATCTCCAGCTCGCGCTCCGGCGGCGGGTAGCCGATCCAGTGGTAGAGGCAGCGCCGCTTGAGCGCGTCGTGCAGTTCACGGGTCCGGTTCGACGTCAGCAGGACCAGCGGCGGCCGTTCCGCCTTGATCGTGCCGATCTCGGGGATGCTGATCTGGAAGTCGGAGAGCACCTCCAGCAGGAACGCCTCGAACTCGTCGTCGGCCCGGTCCACCTCGTCGATGAGCAGCACCGCCTGGTCGCCGGCCCGGACCGCGTCCAGCAGTGGCCGCTCCAGCAGGAACCGGGGGCCGAAGACCTTGTCGACCGCGTCCTCCTCGGTCAGCTGCCGCTCCGACAGGGCCCGGATGTAGAGCATCTGGCGGGCGTAGTCCCACTCGTAGAGCGCCTGGTTGGTGTCGATGCCCTCATAGCACTGCAGCCGGATCAGGCGCCGCCCGAAAGCCCCCGCCAGGACCTTGGCGACCTCGGTCTTGCCCACCCCGACCTCGCCCTCGAGCAGGACGGGCCGGTGCATCGAGAGCCCCACGAACAGCGCCGTGGCCAGGCCGCGGTCAGCGAGATAACCGCCCTGGCGCAAGATCTCCGTGAGCTTGCCGACGGTGTCCGGATACTCCATGCAGAGGTCAGTGACCCTCGGCCGGGCCGAGCACCAGGTCGGCGACACTACTGCCGCCCGTGTTCAGCTTGCCCTCCCGGGCCAGCTGGTTCCGCCAGGCACTGCGCAGGTCCTCGTCCGGCCCGGCCAGGCCGCCGAAGCCGACATCGGCCATCCTCTGGCACGTCTTGGCGTTACCGCAGTCATCGTCGAGGTCGGCAGCGGTCTGCTGCTGTGCGCTCCATACCCCGCGCAGCACCTCGAGGGCCTCGCTCGGCTGATCACTCATGTTCAGGTACCTTCCCGGTGTCCTGGGCCTGACTCTAATTCGCGGGCCGTGTTCGGGCGACCTCGGATTAAGCGTTCTCTTATCCAGGCCGCCCGCGATGGGCCCGGCGATGTGGGCCGGCGTCAGCAAACAGGAGATCTGTCGGAGAACAGGGCTATGTGGCCGGCCGGGAGGCACGCTCATGACCTGCCGGTCCAGAGGCAATCCAGAGCTGCGATTCAGCTGGAGGGCAGACAATGGGATGGTGATCGACGTCGAGCCGGACCAGTTCGAGGACATGGTCGTGACCGCGCTGGACAGCCTGCCCGAGGATCTCGGCCGGCTGATGCGCAACGTCGCGGTCACCGTCGAGCACGGACCCGGGCGTCCCGGCCTGCTGGGCCTCTATCAGGGGATCCCGCTGACCAGCCGGACCACGCAGTACGCCGGGGTGCTGCCGGACCGGATCACGATCTACCGGCGGGCGATCTGCGCGATCTGCAATACCGAGGCCGAGGTGGTGGAGCAGGTCCGGCGGACGGTCATCCACGAGGTCGCCCATCATTTCGGCATCGACGACGCCCGCCTCACCGAACTCGGCTGGTAAGCGAGACAGCCGCAAGCTGCGTCACGCGGCGCTGGCCAGGCTCAGCCGGCGGCGGCTCGCTCGACCAGGGCGCGGTAGTCGTCCACCACGCCGGGCAGCAGCCTGAGATGCACGATGGGTGCCGTCGCCCGCAGGCACGAGGTCCACGACCTGATCTACTCCACGCATGGAAAGCATCTCAGGTTTCAACGAGGAATCCGTGCTGGCACTGGTCAATGAGCTTTGTGAGGCTAATCCGGGGAAGAGAACGTTCACCCTGCTGGAGATCGCTGACGCGCTGGGTGGGCCAGGGACGGGAAGCGCATCGTTCGCGGCTGAAACCCTTACAGATGAAGGCAAGATCATTAAGCCCCACCGCCTCATGACTACCTGGATGGAAGTGCTTAACGAGATCTTGAAGAAGCTTGGTCAAGAGGACAAGCTCGCGGTCACGAGTGTCGCAGTCGTGGTATCTGCGGTGTCGTGACCCGGCGTGCGCCTCCCGTGCTCGCACGTTAATTGCACGCCTCGGCTGTCGCCGCGGGCGTGCTGGATCAGCTCTGATCAACCGTTGGTTGCGTGAGGATTTTCGCCGACCGTCTTCCGGACCTTTGGACCTGCCAGCGGCGATGCTCGTCTGGTCGGGTGGGAGCAAGGGTCTTGACCATGCGTACCGGATTGGCTCTCCAAGACGCCCGGGATGATTTTGACCGTGCCCGGCGGCGGGCGAGCTTGGCCTGGCTGGCCGGGTGGCTGCGCGGCCGTCCAGCCAGCCGCAACCGCTTGCCAGTGCTAGGTGAAGTGAGGACCATCGCGGACGCGGCAGGGCCGGGCGTGCGGCGGCTGGAGTATGAGCACATCAGCGGCCTCGGGGCGGGCGCAGAGGCGATGGTGCCGATCGACCAGATCGCTGGAACGGTCGAGCCCATCAGGTCCAGGTGCTTCGACCGCCGTTTCCGGCCCACCTCGGAAGTGCCCCGAACGCGGTTTGAGCGGATAGCCGCCGACATCCGGTCCGGCCGCGGAATGGATCCTGTGGACCTGTACCGGTGTGGCGGCCGGTACTACGTGCTCGACGGGCATCACCGCATCGCTGTCGCCCGCGCGCTCGGCGATCGCTGGATCTCTGCGTACATCACCGATGTCCGCCTGGACCGCCTGGGCGGCCCGACGCCTTCTCTGCAGGGGAGGGAGCAACGCGGTGACGTGGGTGGGCCTAGATGGACTTGAACCATCGACCTCCGCCTTATCAGGGCGGCGCTCTAACCGGCTGAGCTATAGGCCCTTGCCTGCGGCACCCGGGGCGCGGCGTATGCGCCACACTCGCCGGGAATTGCCGCCGCGCAAGGCTATCGCATTTTGCGGGTGACCCGTCAGTCGGTCTCCCGCAGCGTGACCTCGATACCGCCACCCAGGTGAGTGACCAGGTTGTAGATCATGGCCCCGACGGTGGACAGGGCCGTGATCAGGACGATGTTCAACGCGCCGAGCAGCATGGTGTAACCCAGCACCCGTGACGCCGAGAACCAGTGGTTCAGGTTGGCCCCGGCCGAACCCGAGCTGGATGTGACGCTGGTCAGGGTGTGCTGGATGGACGTGAACACGCCCAGGCTGGACAGCACGAAATACAGGAAGGCCACGGCAACGAACAGCACGACCCAGGCCACCAGCGACATGAGGAAGCTGAACTTCATCACTGACCAGGGCTCGAGCCGGGCGATGACCAGGTCGGCCCGCCGGGCCGGGGCCTGGCTGCCCTGCCGGGCGGCCGCCGCGGCGCCACCCAGCGCCGCGCCGCCCAGCGCCGCGCCGCCCAGCGCCGCGCCGCCCAGCGCCGCGCCGCCCACCGCGGCGCCGCCCGCAGCAGACCCCGAGCCGGCCTTGTTGAACCGGCCGCGCGTCACCGCCGAGAACCTGCTGGTGCGGTTACGTCCCTGGTTCGTTACGGCCGCCGCGGGCCTGGCTGCAGCGCCACTGGGAGCCGTGCCCGCGCTGGAAGCCGTCCCGGCGCTGGTGCTGGTCCCGGCCGTGCCCCCCACCGGCTCGGTGAGCGACGCGGGGTAGGGCGGGACGGCCGCCGTAGCGTCCCCGGCCGAGCTGGTGTCGTAGTTGTACCCGCCGGCGTCCCGGGCCGGCCGGGCCGTCATGTCCTGACCGTCCGAATACGACGTTCCCCCGGAAAAGTTGTACTCTGTGTCACCGTCTGGAGTCCCCGCCGTGGCCTCATCGGCCTCGGGGTTTCGCAAGTCGGCAGCCGCACCTGTCCGTGGGCGCCCGCCTTCGGGCACCCACGATGGCGGTTCCGCGCGTTGTTCCACCCCGTCCTCCTCGGGAAGGTTTCCTTCGAGGTTATCCCCGAATGGAGGGTACGTCCCCACTTGGGGTTTGTGAGCGCCGTCTGAGTGGATACTCATTAGACGTCACCGGCCTTCCCCACGTTGCCTGCGCTGCCCCGTCCGTCACCGCACCGTGACCTTCAGTGCGATCCGGCCGGGTGCCCCGATCCTTACCCGGACATCCCGGAATCATCCCCGGGGTACTGCGGACCGGCGCTCTCCGGGCCAGTTTCCGGCTCCGCGGCGTCCGGATTGCCGGTGCCGCCCGGATCGTCCGGCCCGGTCGCCATGTCCGCGTCAGCGCCGGCCTCGCCGTCAGCGCCGCTCTCGCCGTCGACGCCGGTTTCGGCGTCAGCCAGGGCCTCGGCGTTACGGGCGATGGCCACCACGCTGTCCCCGGAGGCCAGGTTCATCAGCCGCACGCCCATGGTCTGCCGGCCGGACAGCTTCACCTCGGCGGCCAGGGTCCGGATGACCCCGCCGGAAGCCGTGATCGCGAACACTTCGTCCTCCGGGTGCACCAGCAGGGCCCCGACCAGCTCGCCCCGGGAATCGACGATGCGCGCGGTCAGCACGCCGCGGCCGCCCCGGCCCTGAAGGGGATACTGGTCCGAGGGCGTCCGCTTGGCGTAACCACCGCCGGTGGCCACCAGGACGTCCGCGCCCTCCCGCACCACGTGCATGTCGAGCAGCTCGTCGCCGTCGGTGAACCGCATGCCGATGACGCCGGAGGTGGCCCGGCCCATCGGCCGCATGGTGTCGTCGCTGGCATGGAACCGGATGGACTGGGCCTTCCGGCTGACCAGCAGCAGGTCGTCCTCGGGGGAGACCAGGCTGGCCGCGATGACCTCGTCGTCCTCGCGCAGGTTGATCGCGATGATCCCGCCGGAGCGGGCCGAGTCATAGTCGGTCAGCAGGGACTTCTTGACCAGGCCGGAGCGGGTCGCGATGACCAGGTAAGGCGCGACCGAGTAGTCCGGGATGGCGAGGACCTCGGCGATCCGCTCGTCCGGCTGGAACGCGAGCAGGTTGGCCACATGCTGGCCGCGGGCGTCCCGGGCCGTGTCCGGCAGCTCGTAGGCCTTGGCCCGGTAGACCCGTCCCTTGTTGGTGAAGAACAGGATCCAGCGGTGTGTCGTGGTCACGAAGAAGTGGTCCACGATGTCGTCGGTGCGCAGCTGCGCCCCGCGCACCCCCTTGCCGCCCCGCCGCTGCGCCCGGTAGAGATCCGTCTTGGTGCGCTTGGCGTAGCCGCCGTGGGTGATGGTGACGACCACGTCTTCCTCGGCGATGAGGTCCTCGTCGGTCACGTCGCCGTCGAACGGGATGATCCGGGTGCGCCGGGCGTCGCCGTACCTGGTCACGATCTCGCCGAGCTCATCGCTGATGATCTGGCGCTGCCGCTCCGGCGAGGCGAGGATCGCCTCGTAGTCCGCGATCTTCGCCATCAGGTCCTCGTACTCGTCCGTGAGAGCCTGGCGCTCGAGGGCGGCGAGCCTGCGTAGCTGCATGTCGAGGATGGCCCGGGCTTGCGCCTCGTCGATCTCCAGCAGGTCCATCAGGCCCTGCTGCGCGGCGTTCGCGGACTCGCTGCCGCGGATGAGCGCGATGACCTCGTCGATCCGGTCGATGGCCTTGAGCAGCGCGCTGACGATGTGGGCCCGCTCCTGCGCCTGGCGGAGCAGGAAACGGGTGCGGCGGACGATGACCTCGATCTGGTGGGCGACCCAGTACCTGATCATCTGGTCCAGCCGGAGCGTGCGGGGCACGCCGTTGACCAGGGCGAGCATGTTGGCGCCGAAGGTGTCCTGCAGTTGGGTGTGCTTGTACAGGTTGTTCAGCACGACCTTGGCGACCGCATCCCGCTTCAGCACGATGACCAGGCGCTGGCCGGTGCGGCCGCTGCTCTCGTCCCGCACGTCGGCGATGCCGCTGACCCGGCCGTCCCGCACCAGCTCAGCGATCTTGAGGGCCAGGTTGTCCGGGTTGACCTGGTACGGCAGCTGCGTGACGATCAGGCAGGCCCGGCCGCGCGCGTCCTCGTCGATGTCCACCACCGCGCGCATGGTGATCGAGCCCCGGCCGGTCCGGTAGGCGTCCTCGATGCCGCGGCGGCCGACGATCAGGGCGCTGGTGGGAAAGTCGGGCCCCTTCACGCGCTCGATCAGCGCGTCGAGCAGCCCCTCATCGGAGACATCGAAGTTCTCCAGGTACCACTGAACACCGGCCGCAACCTCACGCAGGTTGTGCGGCGGGATCCTGGTGGCCATCCCGACCGCGATCCCCTCCGAGCCATTGACCAGGAGGTTCGGGAACCGGCTGGGCAGCACGATGGGCTCGCGGGACCGGCCATCGTAGTTTTCCCGGAAGTCGACGGTGTCCTTGTCGATGTCCCGGAGCATCTCCATGGCCAGCGGCGCGAGCCGGCACTCGGTGTACCGCATGGCCGCGGGCGGGTCATTGCCCGGCGAGCCGAAGTTGCCCTGCCCGTCGACCAGCGGCATCCGCATCGACCAGGGCTGGGCCAGCCGGACAAGCGCGTCATAGATCGAGGAGTCACCGTGCGGGTGGTACTGGCCCATCACGTCACCGACCACGCGGGAGCACTTGAAGAACCCCCGGTCAGGCCGATAGCCGCCGTCGTACATCGCGTACAGCACCCGCGTGTGCACCGGCTTGAGCCCGTCCCGGACGTCCGGCAGGGCCCGCCCGACGATGACCGACATCGCATAGTCGATGTAGCTGCGCTGCATCTCGACCTGGATGTCGACCGGCTCGGTCCGGTCATACGGCGGCGGAGCGCCCACCGAGTCCACGTCGGTCACGTATCAACCTCTTCCATCATTGGCACTCAGCCAGGTCCTCCAGGTCACCGGGGGCCGCCGCGCGGCCCTCCCGGGCTCCTAGATGTCCAGGAACCTGACATCCTTCGCATTGCGCTGGATGAACGCCCGGCGTGCCTCCACGTCCTCGCCCATCAGCACACTGAACAGCTCATCGGCCTGGGCCGCGTCATCCACCGTTACCTGCCGCAGCACCCGGTTCGCGGGGTTCATCGTGGTTTCCCAGAGCTCGGCCGCGTTCATCTCGCCGAGACCCTTGTACCGCTGGATGCCGTCCCGGGGCCGGGGGTCCTTCTTGCCCGCGGCGATCCCCGCCTGGATGAGCGCGTCGCGCTCGCGGTCGGAATAGGCGTAGCCAGGCTCAGCGCCGCGGCCGTCCCACTTGATCTTGTACAGCGGCGGCTGCGCCAGGTACACGTGCCCCGCCTCGATCAGCGGCTTCATGAAGCGGAACAGCAGGGTGAGCAGCAGCGTGGTGATGTGCTGGCCGTCCACGTCCGCATCCGCCATCAGGACGATCTTGTAGTAGCGGAGCTTGGTGATGTCGAAGTCGTCGTGGATGCCGGTGCCCAGGGCGGTGATCATCGCCTGGACCTCGTTGTTCTTCAGCACCCGGTCGATGCGGGCCTTCTCCACGTTGAGGATCTTGCCGCGGATCGGCAGGATGGCCTGGAACTCCGGGTTCCGGCCCTGCTTGGCGGAACCGCCCGCCGAGTCGCCCTCGACCACGTAGATCTCGCAGCGCTCCGGCTCCCCGGACTGGCAGTCGGACAGCTTCCCGGGCAGCGAGGACGACTCCAGCAGGCCCTTGCGCCGGGTCAGGTCGCGGGCCTGGCGCGCGGCGATCCGGGCCCGGGCCGCCTGGGTGGCCTTGGTGATGATGTCCTTGGCCTCGCCGGGGTTGCGGTCGAACCAGTCGCGCAGGTGGTCGTTGACGGCCTTCTGGACGAACGACTTGGCCTCGGTGTTGCCCAGCTTGGTCTTGGTCTGCCCCTCGAACTGCGGGTTGGCCAGCTTGACGTGGATGATCGCGGCGAGTCCCTCGCGCACGTCCTCCCCGGTGAGGTTGTCGTCCTTCTCCCGGAGCAGCTTCTGCTCCTTGGCGTACCGGTTCACGATCGAGGTCAGCGCGGCCCGGAATCCCTCTTCGTGGGTGCCGCCTTCGGCCGTGTTGATGGTGTTGGCGAAGGTGTGCACCGACTCTGCGTACGAACTGTTCCACTGCATGGCGATCTCGGCCGAGATCCCGGCGCCCTCATCGCCGAAGTCGATGACGGTCGAATGCACCGGCTCCTTGGGGGCGTTGAGGTGCCGCACGAAATCGGCGATGCCGCCTTCGTAGCGGTAGCGCACCGTCCGCGGCTGGCCTGGCTCACCGTCCTCGGTATCGAGCGCGGCGTGCTCGGGCCGCTCATCGGTGAGGTTGATGGCCAGGCCCCGGTTCAGGAAGGCCATCTCCTGGAGCCGCCGGGACAGCGTCTCGTAGTCCCAGTCGGTGGTCTCGAAGATGTTCGCGTCGGGCCAGAACGTGATCGTGGTGCCGGTCTCGTCCGTGGCGTCGCCGCGGGTCAGCGGGGTGGCTGGCTGGCTGAGCTCGTAGCGCTGCCGCCACACGTACCCGTCCCGGCGGATCTCGACGTCCAGCCGGGAGGCCAGGGCGTTCACCACGGACACGCCGACCCCGTGCAGGCCGCCGGACACGGCGTAGGACTTGCCGTCAAACTTCCCGCCTGCGTGCAGGGTGGTCAGCACGACTTCGACCGCCGGCCGCTTTTCCACCGGGTGCTCGTTGACGGGGATCCCGCGGCCGTTGTCGGCCACCCGGACCCCCCCGTCGGCGAGCAGGGTAACGTCGATGCGGTCGCAGTAGCCGGCCAGCGCCTCGTCCACCGCGTTGTCCACGACCTCGTACACGAGATGGTGGAGGCCGCGCTCGCCGGTCGAGCCGATGTACATACCGGGACGCTTGCGTACCGCCTCAAGGCCCTCCAGGACCGTGATCGAGCGTGCGTCGTAGGACAAGAGCAAGCTCCTCTTGGAAGAGATAACGCGCTACCAGGGCACGGCACAGCTCAAGCCGCCGTGCTGCTCCCGGGGCACCGTCCTATTTTACCTGGGAGAACCCTCAGTCTCAGCCGTACGTGTCGCGTGGCCCCCGACTACCTCGCACACGCCATTGACCTGGCCGCCGGGGCTGCTCCGGGCCACGGACCTTGACCCTGGTCACCGTGCCCTCACCCAGCTCGCTGTTCAGCCTGCGCACCAGCGTGCCGGCCAGCAGCCGCACCTGGGTGGCCCAGGCGGTGGAGTCGGCGATCACCAGGAGCTCGCCGTCGGTGAAGCGGTCCGGACGGGTGTGCGCGGCGAGGTCGGCGCCGACGATCTGGGCCCAGCGGCCGAAGACGGACCCGACCGCGGCCGAGGTCTGCCATCCCTGGTCGCCGATCAGGCCGTGAATGGCCGTGGTCAGCGGCTGCGGGTCATCGCGGCGGGGGCGGCGGGGGCGGCCGCCTGGGCCGGCGGGGGCGCCCCGGGCGGCTGACCGCGCGGCCGTCCCCCCGGCGGGCGTGTCGCCACGCGCCTGCGCGCCGGCCCTGGCCCGGGCGAGGGCCTCCCGGGCCAGCTGCGCCGGCGTGGGTGCCGCGCCAGGCTGGCCTGGATCGGGCTCGGTGGGGCCGGCGCTGGCCTGCTCTGGCTGGGCTGGGCTGCCCGGGTCGTCAGCCGGCACGGGTCACCGCACCATCCGCAACGGAAAACCTCTCGCCCCGCAGGACCGCCGGGACGTCCTCGGGAACCGCGGCGGTGACGAGGACCTGCTCCGCGCCGGACACCAGGCTGGCCAGGCGGTCGCGGCGGCCGGTGTCCAGCTCCGCGAACACGTCGTCGAGCAGCAGGACCGGGTCGTCGCCCCCCGCGCGGAGCAACTCGTACCCGGACAGCCGCAAGGCCAGGGCCATGGACCAGGACTCGCCGTGGCTCGCGTAGCCGCGGGCGGGCAGGTTACCGATGCCCAGCTCCAGGTCGTCCCGGTGCGGGCCGACCAGGCAGACCCCGCGCTCCAGCTCGTCCGCGCGGGACCGGGCCAGCGCCTCGCGCAGGCCCTGCGCGAGCTGGGCCCGGTCGGCGGCCGGCTCGCCGCCCTCCGGCTGCTGCCCGGCCGTCGGGCCGGCCGCCTCGCCTGCGGTGGCCTCGCTCTTCATGCTGGCGCGCTGGCGGTAGGTGATGGTGGCGTCCACGTGGTCTCCGGAGACCGCGGCGTAGCTCCTGGTCAGCAGCGGCCGCAGCGCCGCGGTCAGCTCGAGGCGCCCCGCGAGCAGCTCGGCGCCCTTGACCGCGAGATGCTCGTCCCACGCGTCGAGCGCGCCGGCCAGGCCCATCCCCGGCGGGCTCGCTGCCTCGTCGCCAAGCGGGTCAGCGGCCGCGTCGGGGCTGGGCGGCCGGGCGGCCCGGCCGAACGCCCGTGACCCCATCCGGGATCGCGCCGACTTGAGCAGCGCGGTGCGCTGCCTGACCACCCGCTCGTAGTCGCTGCGCACTCCCGAGTACCGCGGCGCCCGGGCCACCAGGAGCTCATCGAGGTACCGGCGGCGGCCGTCCGGGTCACCCTTGACCAGGGCCAGGTCCTCGGGAGCGAACAGCACGGTGCGCAGGATCCCGAGTACCTGCCGGGGGCGCGGCACCGCGACCCGGTTCACCCGGGCCCGGTTGGCCCGTCCGGGGTTGATCTCGAGCTCGACCAGGCTGTCCCGCTCGGCCGACGTGATCGCGGCCCGCAGGATGGCCCGCTCCGCGCCCCGCCGGACAAGCGGCGCGTCGGTGCCGACCCGGTGGCTGCCCAGGGTGGACACGTAGCCCGCGGCCTCGACCACGTTGGTCTTGCCCTGGCCGTTCGCGCCGATCAGGGTGCTCACGCCCGGGCCGAGGGCCAGATCCGCCGCGGTGTAGGACCGGAAGTCCGTGAGCGCGAGGCGGGTCAGATGCACCCCTGCAGGCTACTCGGCGCAGGGGTGCTCCCGCGGATACCGCACCTGTGCACGCGGCTCGCCGGGGAGGGGAGGCGCGCCGGAGGCGTGTCCTCGCCGAGCCGGCGACTGACCCGGCACCCGCAGCAGACGACGTGCCTACGGAGGCGGGCAAGTTGGGGGTTCCGGGGGCTCGGGCCCCCGGGCTAGCAGAGCGGGTCCGGGGGCGGCCCCCGGGCTAACAGAGCGCCCCCCGGGCTAACTCAGCCACCCAGGCGGATGGGCATCAGGAGGTAGCGGAAGTCGGGCTGCTCGTCCGGTGCGGGCTTGCCGGTGATCAGGGCGGGCTTGCCCGACTCGGTGAACGAGATCCGGGCGATGTCGGAATCCAGTGCGGTCAGCCCGTCCAGCAGGTACTGCGGGTTGAACGCGATCTGGATCTCGTCGCCCTCGAAGCTCGCGTCGATGACCTCCTCCGCCTGGGCCTCGTCCCCCGTGCCGGCCTCGAGCACCAGCTGCCCCGGCGAGAACGACAGCCGGACCGCCGTGTTGCGCTCCGCGACCAGGGCGACCCGCTTGACGGCCTCGGCGAACGGCGCGGCCGCGAGCTCGGCCACGGCGTTCACCTGCTTGGGCAGCAGGGACTCGTAGCGCGGGAAGTCGCCACCGAGCAGCCGGGTGGTGGTGCGGCGGCCGCCGCCCTCGAATCCGATCATCCCCTCACCGCCCGCGCCCTCCTCGCCCGGCAGCGCCAGCGCGATGGACACTTCCGCGCCCGCGGTCAGGGCCCGGGCCGTGTCGGCCAGCGCCCGGGCCGGGACCAGCACGGCCGCGGACAGGTCCGGCCGGGCCGGCGTCCAGCGCAGCTCGCGGACCGCGAGCCGGTAGCGGTCGGTGGAGACCAGCGTGAGCGTCTCGCCCTCGATCTCGATCCGGACGCCGGTCAGCGCGGGCAGCGTGTCGTCCCGGCCGGCCGCGGTAGCGGACTGGCTCACCGCGGACGCGAACGCGTCACTCCCGATGGAGCCCGCGGGAGGGGGCATCTCGGGGAGGCTCGGGTAATCCTCGGTCGGCATGGTCAGCATCGTGAAGGTGGCGCTGCCGCAGGTCAGCGTGGCGCGGGCGCCGTCTGTGGTGATCTCCACCGGACGGGCCGGCAGGCTCCTGGTGATCTCCGCGAGCAAGCGGCCGGAGACGAGCGCCTCGCCTTCCTCCTCCGCGTCGACCGGCACCCGGGCCTGGGCCGAGACGTCGTAGTCGAAGCTGGACAGGGTCAGGTCCGTCGCCGCCTGCAGGCGGATGCCCGCTAGCACCGGGACCGCGGGCCGGGCCGGCAGGGCGCGGGCCGTCCAGGCCACGGCTTCGGCCAGCGCATCGCGTTCAACCTGGATCTTCACCGGAAGCTGCCTCCCCTTCTGGAGTTTGTCTGCTCAGGCTCGGGCACCGGTTTTGAGCTGCCCACCTCGTGGGTATCTGTTCCGGCGACTGGGTCGGAAGGGCTGCAGCAGACGCGTTGGCGTGAGCGGCCCGGGACTTGCCTGTTGCGTGGTTGCTTTCATTGATAGAGAGAAGAACGTAGTCGCAATAGGGTCGGTGGACGCTGGGGATAGCCGGTGTCTTCCCAGCTCAGGGCCGGAATTCGCGTCCACAGTAGCTGTGCCTCTCGGGGCCGCGGCGGGGGACGCGCTGGGGACAGCAGGCCGATTCCCGCTGTTCCCCCGGCGGCTTCCCACGCTTTCCCCGCGTTGTCCTCTGTTCGTCCCAAGGCTATCCACAGAGATTTCCACAGCCTGTGTGTACTGATTGTGACGGACAACATTGTTCTGTGCTCGTTCACCCCGACCGCGCCTGCTGTTTGATTCGGTTGGTGAGTTCTGTCACCTGGTTGTAGATGGACCGCCGTTCTGCCATCAGGTTGCGTATTTTCCGGTCCGCGTGCATCACCGTGGTGTGGTCGCGGCCACCGAACTGCTGGCCGATCTTGGGCAGGGACAGGTCGGTGAGCTCGCGGCACAGGTACATGGCAATCTGCCGGGCGGTCACCAGCACCCGGGACCGTGAGGTGCCGCACAAGTCGTCGATGGACAGGCCGAAATAGGAGGCCGTCTGTCCCATGATCGTGGCCGCCGTGATCTCCGGGCCCTGGGCCTCGGGGATGAGGTCCTTGAGCACGATCTCGGCGAGCTGGAGGTCGACGGACTGGCGGTTCAGGCTCGCGAACGCCGTCACCCGGATCAGGGCGCCTTCCAGCTCCCGGATGTTGGTCGAGATGCGGCTGGCGATGTACTCCAGGGCCTCGGGCGGCGCGTTCAGCCCTTCCTGGACCGCCTTCTTCCGCAGGATCGCGATGCGCGTTTCCAGCTCCGGCGGCTGGACATCGGTGATCAGTCCCCACTCGAACCGGCTGCGGAGCCGGTCTTCCAGCGTGACCAGGCGCTTAGGGGCCCGGTCACTGGAGATGACGATCTGCTTGCTGGCGTTGTGCAGGGTATTGAAGGTGTGGAAGAACTCCTCCTGGGTTCCTTCCTTGTTTTCCAGGAACTGGATGTCGTCCACCAGGAGCACGTCCACGTCGCGGTACCGGCGGCGGAACCCGTCCTGCTTGCCGTCCCGGATCATGTTGATGAAATCGTTGGTGAACTCTTCGGAGCTCACGTACCGGACCTTCACCCCGTGGTAGAGGCTTTGCGCGTAGTGGCCGATCGCGTGCAGCAGATGGGTCTTGCCCAGACCCGAGTCGCCGTAGACGAAGAGCGGGTTGTAGGCCTTGGCAGGCGCCTCGGCCACCGCGACGGCGGCGGCGTGCGCGAACCGGTTACTCGAGCCGATCACGAAGGTCTCGAACGTGTACTTGGGATTGAGCCGGGCCTGGGTGGGCCGGGGCGCGCCGGGCAGCTGTGGCCCGGCAGCATGCTGCGGCCGGCCCGCCAGCGCATCGAAGGGGCCGTGTCCGTCACCGGGCCGGCCCGCCGGGTATCCCGCGCCCTGGGCGGGCGGCGTGGCCAGGCCCGGATCCCCGGGCAGGCCGGGGTGGCCCCCCGCCGGCTCGCTCCCCGGCTCCGCCATTCCCGGCCGGCCCGCACGGCCCAGGCCCGCGGAGCGGTCCAGGGAGGTGCGGTCGTCCAGGGGGTCCGCGGCCCGTGGGATCCGGCCGCTGATGGGGCCGCCGAGCGTGCCGGGCATCCCGCCGTGGCCGTCCTGGCCCGCGGCCTGGCCGGGCGCCGGGCCGGGATCAGCGGGGGCCGGGGGGAACGCCGTCGCCGCCGTGATCGCGGTCGGGTCCACCGTCACCGCCAGCTGGATGCTGCGGCCCAGTTCCCGGGACAGTGCGTGCGTGATCAGCGCCCGCAGCCGGGTCTCCAGTTGCTCCTTGACGAACTCGTTGGGCGTGGCGATCAGCGCCGTGTTCTCAACCAGCCCGAGCGGGCGGGTCAGTTTGAGCCACGCCCGCTGGTGCGGCTCGATCTGCATGGTCGCGAGCTCCTCCAGCGACCTGGCCCACACCTCCGCGAGGTCTGTCTCACTCATTGGTCGTCCACCCCTCGCGTCCCCCGTCTGATCAGCCCGGGTGTGATCAACAGCTTTGTCCACAGGTTGTGCACGCCGGATATCGCGGAGTGCACGGATCGCGCGGGAAGAGTGCCTGTGGACGGGACCCGCGTGCCCGGCCCCGGCCACCCCCGGCCGGAGCGTTGTCCACAGCCTAGGGGCCGGGCCCGGCGGGCGTTCGGCAAACCCCCGGTTCTGGCGGATGCGCACCCCTCCGCCGGTTTGACCGGTGGCCGCGGGTGCGCGTAACGTGAGCAGACCCAGCCACTTCCACGGTGGTCAATCCCGCATGCGCGCTTATCGCCCTCGCGGGGCCAAAGCCCAGACCGGTACCTGGAGTTTCCTGTGAGCAAGCGTACGTTCCAGCCGAACAACCGACGGCGTGCCAAGACGCACGGGTTCAGGCTGCGCATGCGGACCAGGGCGGGCCGCGCGGTACTGGCCGCGCGGCGACGTAAGGGCCGCGCGCGGGTCAGCGTCTGACCTGCGTTCCCCCCGCCGAGGACCAGGGAGGTCACCTGTGCTTCCCGCGGCGGCCCGGATGCGGCGGCGAGAGGACTTCTCCGCTGCCGTGCGAGGCGGCAGCCGGACCGGCCGTCTCCTCCTGAGCGGGCACCTGCTGGTCCGTCCCGGGTCGCAGGAACCCCCGCGGGTGGGATTCGTGGTGAGCCGGGCCGTGGGCGGCGCGGTGGTGCGGAACAAGGTGCGCCGGAGGTTGCGCGCGCTCATGGGCGGGCATATGGAGTCGCTGCCGCAAGGTAGCCTTCTTGTGGTCCGTGCAACTCCGCGGGCCGCGACCGCACGCCAGTCGGACCTTGCCGCTGAACTCGACCTGGTGATCAATACGCTGCTGAGGCGGCAGGTGGGGGCGCTGAGCCGATGATCAGCTCACCCGAGACCAGCCCAGGCCGGCCGGCGGCCCAGCCGTCGCCGGGCGCCAGGGTCCTGCTGCTGCTGATCGGTACCTACCGGCGCTTCATCAGCCCGATGCTCGGGCCGCGGTGCCGGTTCGAGCCCTCGTGCAGCGCCTACGCCCTGGAGGCAGTACGCGTGCACGGAGCATTGCGAGGTTCGTGGCTGGCGGTCCGCCGGATCGGCCGCTGCCATCCCTTCAACCGGGGCGGCTTTGACCCAGTGCCGCCCCGCCCCGCAGGGCGGCTGACACCCCCAGCACAAGGAGCGAGGTCGTGACCAACCCGCTTACCCCACTGTACGACGCGGTCGCGTGGGTGATCATGCGCCTGCACGCGGGGCTGGGTGCCATCTTCGGCGACTCCAGTGGGGCGGCCTGGGCACTGTCGATCGTCATCCTCGTCGTGCTGATGCGGTTGCTGCTGGTGCCGCTGTTCATCAAGCAGATGCACGCGACCAGGAAGATGACCGCGCTGGCGCCGCAGGTCGCTGAGCTGAAGAAGAAGTACAAGGGCGACAAGCAGAAGCTCAACGAAGAGACCATGAAGTTGTATAAGGAGAACGGCGCGAACCCGCTCGCCGGATGTCTCCCTGTGGTCGCGCAGCTGCCGGTCTTCTTCGCCCTGTTCGGCGTGCTCCGGGCGATCGCCGAGGACCAGCCCAAGTACGGCCTGACCCCCGCAGTGGTGGCGAGCGCGCAGCACGCCAAGATCTTCGGTGTCGTCACCGTGGCGGACCGGCTGCTGACGTCCATCCTCCCGCCCACGTTCTCGTCGATCGGGACCAGCCAGAAGATCGTCATCCTGCTGACCGTCGTGGTGAGCGCCGCCACCACGTTCATGACCGTGCGGCAGAGCATGAAGCGCGGCATGACGCCGCAGATGGACCCGAACAACCCGATGGCGTCGTCGCAGAAGATGATGCAGTACATCGTGCCGGTCTTCGCGCTGTCCGGCCTGTACTGGCAGTACGGACTGGTCCTGTACTGGGTCACGACGAACCTGTGGACGCTCGGCCAGCAGTACGTGCTGTTCAGGAGATTCCCACCGCCGGCCACGGCTACCGCCGGTGCCGCCGGGAGCCCGGCCGCCACCAGCGGAAAAACGGCGGCCAGGCAGCCCGGAAAGGGGGCGCCGGCCAAGTCGGCCCCGAACGTCACCGCCGCGGGCCGCGCCGCCGCCCGGCAGCAGGCCGCGGCCAAGTCGGGCGCCCAGCCGGCCGCCGCGGCCGGAGTCAAGCCCGCGAAGGGTGGCGGGAGCCAGCCAGCCGCGGCCCGGTCCAGCCAGCCGCCTATAAATCAGCTGCGTAAGACGCCGGCCAAGCCGGGGCCGTCCAAGCCTGCACAGGGCAAGCCTGCGCAGGGCCAGCAGGCCGGTAGCGGGTCGGCCAAGGCTGCCAGCGCAGCGGCCGTTCCCAAGGGGGCGGCCAAGAGCGGATCCGGCTCGAACGGCAGCGGCGGCGGGCTGCGCAGGTTCGTCAAGGGCCGCACTGAACCCGAGCCACCCGCGCCTGAGCCCGAGACTAAGATCGTCAGGCAGCAGCCGGTGCGGCAGTCCCGCAGCCGGCGATCGGGCAAGCGATAAGGCCAAGGCCGGCCACGACGCCAGGGGTGCCGTGGCAGCACGTTGAGCACCCGGAACGAGGAGGAACCCGGTGGTGAGCCAAGCGGAAAATGCGGGCACCGTTGCCAGCGGTGATACCGCAGACCAGGCACTGGCGGGTGAGGGCGGCGGCGAACCGGCAGGTACCGAGGCCGCCAGCCCGCAGGATCAGGGGCCGGAAGACCTGGACGTAGCGGCCGGCGACGAGGCTGATGACGATGAGGCCGGCGAGGACGAGGCCGGCGAGGACGAGGATTCCGCGTCCGCGCAGGACGGCGAGGGTTCCCCTGAGGTGGACCTGGCGGACCTCGAGCAGGAAAGCGAGATCGCCGCCGACTATGTCGAGGGCCTGCTGGACGTGGCCGACCTCGATGGTGACATCGACATGGATGTCGAGGGCGACCGGGCCCTGGTCTCTGTGGTCGGCGCGACCCTGCAGGAGCTCATCGGACCGCGCGGTGAAGTCCTGGAGGCGCTCCAGGAGCTGACCCGCCTCGCGGTGCACCGGCAGACCGGGGCGCGCACCAGGATCATGCTGGACGTGGGCGGTTACCGCGCCCGCCGCCGGGTGGAGCTCACCGAACTGGGCCGCGACGCGGCGGACGAGGTGAAGTCCAGCGGCGTGCCCCGGCGCCTGGACGCCATGACCCCGTTCGAGCGCAAGGTCGTGCACGACGCGATCGCGGCGGCCGGGCTGCGCAGCGAGTCCGAGGGCGAAGAGCCGAACCGCCGGGTGGTCGTCTTCCCGGTGGCCTGACCCGCTCATGACCACCGGACCGGATCACCGGCCCGCCGAGCATCGGCCCCCGGCGCCGGGCAGGCCGCCACCTGCTGCGATGCCTCCAGATCAGGCACCTCCAGATCAGGCACCTCCAGATCAGGTGCCGCCACCCCCTGCGGAAGCAGCGGACGTGTTCGGCGCCATCCTTCCGCTCGCCGAGCGCTACGTCGGGATGCTGGCCGGGCCCGGGGTCACCCGCGGACTGCTCGGGCCCCGGGAAGTGCCCCGGCTGTGGAGTCGGCACGTGCTGAACTGCGCCGCGGTCGCTGATCTGGTGCCCAGGCCCTCGACGCTGATCGACCTCGGGTCGGGAGCGGGGCTGCCGGGAATCGTCCTGGCCCTGCTGCTTCCTGACGTGCAGGTCACCCTTTTGGAACGGATGGAACGCCGCACTACCTTCCTGGCGGAGTGCATCCAGGAGCTGGGCCTGCGCAACGCCCAGATCTGCCAGGCCACCGCGGAGGAACTGGCCGGGAAAGTGGAAGCCGACGTGCTGACCGCCCGGGCGGTCGCCCCCCTGGACCGTCTCGCCGGCCTGGCGGCCGGGCTGGTCCGGCGGGGCGGGCTGATACTTGCCATCAAGGGAGCGGCCGCCCAGGAGGAGGTCACCCGGGCCCGGCCGGTGTTGCGCCGGCTGGGAATGCGAGACGTGGCCGTGGTGCGGGCCGGGGACGGTAAGGTCGATCGGGCCGCGACAGTCGTGCGGATGGTCGCTGGCCGGTAGCGGGACCGGAGCGCGCGGGCATCGGGCAGGGAGAGGAGCGCGGCGGTGGCTTCCGCAGCGGGCCTGGGATGGCCAGACGAAGCCGGAGCTGACTCCGGGGATGACATGGCGGGCGGGGCGGTGCCGGGGCTATCCCGGGCCCTGGGGCTGGGCTGGCCTCCGGCCGCGGTTTCACGTGAAGCACAGGTGCCGGTCCCGGTCGGGGCCGGCGTCTATCCCGATGGAATCGAGGGGGACATGCGAAGGCGCCGGAGAGCCGCGGCCGCAGGACCGGGGACGCGGCCGGCTGGGGAGACGGCGGACCTGGTGGCCGCGCCTGCGGGCGGACCACGGGCGAGCGGCAAGCACGAAGGCCAGGCAGGCGCAGTGGACTCACGCACGGACGACTCACGCACCGGCGACTCACGCACGGGCGGAGCAGGGGCGGGCGGCGCGGGGACTGGCGTGGCCACCGGCGGCGGAAGGCATGAAGTGGCAGTTCCCGCGGCAAGGGCAAGGCAGCCCGGTGAGGAAATCGCGGCCGGGCAGAAGGCTCGCGGCGCCCCAGCGGGCGCAGGCCGGCCAGAACGCGCGTGGCCCCGGCCAGGTTCCTGCCGGGTGATCACGATCGCCAACCAGAAGGGCGGCGTGGGCAAGACCACGAGCGCGGTCAACCTCGCCGCAGCCCTGGCCCAGCACGGTTCGCGGGTGCTGGTCATCGACCTGGACCCGCAGGGCAACGCGTCCACCGCGCTGGATGTGGACCACCGGGTCGGTACCACGTCGATCTATCACGTGCTGGTCGAGGACCGGCCACTGGTCGGGATCATTCACGCGGTCGAGGACATCCCCCTGCTCTACTGTGCCCCGGCCTCGATTGACCTCGCCGGGGCGGAGATCGAACTCGTGCCGATGGTGGCCCGGGAAGCACGGCTCTCCCGGGCTCTACGTGCCTACGATGAGTCACAGCTCGACTACATCCTGATCGACTGCCCGCCGTCCCTTGGGTTGCTGACGGTCAACGCCCTGGTGGCCGCGGCTGAGGTACTGATCCCGATCCAGTGCGAGTACTACGCGCTGGAAGGACTCGAGCAACTGCTGCGCACGGTGGACCTGGTCAAGAGCCACCTGAACCCGGACCTGGCCGTATCCACGATCCTGCTCACCATGTTCGACGGCCGGACCCGGCTGGCTTCCCAGGTCGCCGACGAGGTCCGGGAGCACTTCGGTGAGGTGGTCCTCGACTCGATCATCCCGCGGAGTGTCCGGCTCTCCGAGGCACCGAGCTACGGGCAGTCGGTCATGACCTATGACCCAGGGTCGAGTGGTGCTGTCGCCTATCTCGAAGCGGCCCGCGAGATGGCGCACCGCTCCGTCCCGGGACAGCCAGCCGCAGGCTGACCGGATCCTTCCGGGCGTCTGCAGGGTGACCGCGTCCCAGCGGTGCTTCAGCGAAGTGAGGGTGCAGCGCCCCGGGCAGGCCGTTATGACTGGATGTCCCGCGGAGACCTGCGGGATGGCATGCTCTTGTGCGGGCGCGGGTCATCTGGACGCGATGGTGCCGGCCGTGATGCTCGAGAGAGGCGGAGCGGAGCCGGCCAGGCACATGGCTCGTGACGCGGAACGCAGCGGCAAGGAGAGGCGATGGCTCAGCAGAAGCGGGGGCTCGGCAAGGGCCTCGGTGCTCTTATCCCGACGGGACCGCTGTCCCCGGCTGGCGGTGCCGTCCGCGGCGGTATCCCCGGCGGATCCGCCCCGGCCGCGACCGGGGTAGCGGGCCAGGGTGGCCCGCCCGGCGCCGCAGCACAGCAGCCGGTCATGGTCGGGGGAGCCTACTTCCAGGAGCTGCCCATCAGTTCGGTCACCGCGAACCCGCGCCAGCCGCGGCAGGAGTTCGACGAGGATGCCCTCGACGAACTGGTGGCGTCCATCCAGGAAGTAGGCCTGCTGCAGCCGGTGGTGGTCCGTGAGGCCGAGCCTGGCCGGTTCGAACTGGTCATGGGAGAGCGGCGGTGGCGGGCCTCCCAGCGCGCGGGACTCACGGAAATCCCGGCGATCGTCCGGGCCACCGCGGATGATGACCTGCTGCGTGATGCGCTCATGGAAAACCTGCACCGTGAGCAGCTCAACCCCCTGGAGGAGGCGGCCGCCTATCAGCAGTTGCTGGACGATTTCGGCGCCACACACGAGGAACTCGCCCGCCGGATAGGACGGTCACGGCCGCACATCTCCAACACACTGCGATTGCTCAACCTGCCGTCCGGGGTTCAGCGCCGGGTGGCGGCGGGCGTGCTGACCGCCGGGCACGCCCGGGCGCTGCTGTCGGTGGAAGATCCCGAAGCCCAGGATCAGCTTGCGCACCGCATCGTGGCGGAAGGCCTGTCGGTCCGGGCTGTGGAGGAGATCGTCACCATGGGCGTGCGCCCGGCCAAGGAACGCCGCCCGGTCGCCAGGCAGCCCTCGCCACCCGCCCTGAATGACCTGGCCGACCGCCTCTCCGATGCGTTCGACACCCGGGTGAAGGTGGAACTCGGTAAGCGCAAGGGCAAGATTGTGGTGGAGTTCGGGTCCCTTGAAGACCTGGAGCGCATCGTCAGCACCATGTCGCCCGAGTGGACGGGGTCACTCAGCGCTTAAGCGGCCGCCGGTTTCACGTGAAACACGGCTGACATGGCATCGCGGATCCTCATGGTGAACCTTCCGGATTCCGGGACCCTTCCGGATTCCGGGACCCTTCCGGATTCCGGGACCCGTCCCGTGTCCGCGACCACTTCCGCGTGTTTCACGTGAAACCCCGAACCGCTTCAGACGAGAGACCCGCTGGCCTCGCGCACGGCGGCCAGGAACAAGTCAATGTCACCGGCCGTGGTGTCGAAGGAGGTCATCAGGCGCACCGTGTTCCGCTGCTCGTCCCAGACGTAAAAGCCCCAGTCCTGCTGAAGGGGCCCGGTGATACGCGGATCTAGGTCCGCGAACACCGCGTTGGACTGCACGGCCCAGCGTACGGACACGCCAGGTACGTCACGGAGGCCATCAGCGAGCCGCCGCGCCATTGAATTGGACTGCGCCCCGTTATGCAGCCAGGTCTGGCCCTCCAGCAGCCCGGCGAACTGCGCGGCGAGGAAGCGCATCTTCGAAGCCAGCTGCAGGAGCTGCTTACGCTGGAATGGCACGGACTCCAGCAGATCCCCGGACATCACCAGCACCGCCTCGGCAGCCACCGCACCGTTCTTGGTGCCGCCGAAGCTGAGCACGTCAGCCTCGGCCGCGATATCCGCCATCGTGCAGTCCAGGTGCGCGACCGCATTCGCCAGCCGCGCGCCATCGATGTACAGGCGCAGATCGTGCCCGCGGCAGAAGTCCCCGAGGGCCCGCAGCTCCGCGAGCGAATAGCAGGTCCCCAGTTCCGTGACCTGGGTGATGCAGACGGCCCGGGGCTGGGCCCGGTGCTCGTCGTGGCGGCCGCCGAGGCGGGTGGCCACCAGGTCCGGGGTCAGCTTGCCATCGGGGGTGGGCACGGTGAGCAGCTTGCTGCCCAGCAGCCGCTCGGGCGCCCCGCACTCGTCCACGTTCAGATGAGCGGTCTCCGCGCAGATCACTGCCTCGTAGGGACGGAGCATCAGGCTGAGGCCGAGAATGTTCGCGGCCGTCCCGTTGAACACGAAGTGCGCGGCGCGGGCACCCGAGAGGTCGCAGAGTTCCCGGGTGATGCGCCCGGTCCAGGGATCGTCGCCATAGGCGTGCGTGTCGCCTTCGTTCGCCTGGGCCATCATGCGCAGGACCGACTCGTGGGCGCCTGCGTGGTTGTCGCTGCCGAAGCTCTTCCGTGGGGTCACGGTGGGAGCCTAGTAAGGGAGGCTGAGCAATCTGCGGGCTGGGCGCCGCTTCGCGGGTGGGGTGGCCCGGCTGGTGGGTGGCGGGCCGTTTATCTTGTCGCGACAAGATAAACGTCGCGAGCAAGATGACCGGAGCCCCGCCACCGTGTCGGATGGCTGCACCGAATCTGCGGCTTGCTTGCCCGTGCAGGTCTCCGGGGGTCCTGTCGATACGGCGCTTCGGCACCGGCGACCTATGGCTTGGCTTGGATCACGGTCGGGGCTGGTCCTGCCGGGAGGGCGCGCGGATCGCGGCCATGGGCGGCTGCCGCTGCGGGGCTCGTGTCAGCCCACCGCTCCTTGAAGAGCCTCACTCCCCACTGATCCTCGCCGGGCCCTCCCTCAGCACACTTAGCGCACCCCTACCCGGCCCGCCGCTCCGACCAGCCCTCCCGCCACGTGCTCTCATCCCGTTGTCATCTTCCGGGGCAGCGGACACGTGGTCGAACGTGCGCACCCACATCGTCCCCCGTTACCCCGACGACCCCACCCACGGCCGCCCCCTCTCCGACCACATCTTCGCGAACGCCCCCCACCCTCTCCGCCGAGGACCTGGCCGCCCAGCTAACCCACCTCCGCCACCACCTCGAGTGAGGGCCCTGACCAACCGGACCAGCCACCTACCGTGCTCTTTTCAAGCCTCGGGGCGAGACATACCGGATAGCGACGTAACGTGTTCATTAAGCCGTCGAAGAGTAACTGAACCAGGTTCGGCAGGCGGGCGGGGAGGGGCGTCTTGCTCGCGGCGTTTATTTTGCCGCGACAAGATGCCCGCCCCGCCCGCCGTCCGCGGATGAATGTCCTCTCAGTAACCACCCCGGGTGGTTACCATGGCAGGGCACGGGCCCGGTGCCCGGCGGGATGCGTTTTTTCGTTTCTCAACTCAGGGGTGCCCGTGCCGCGCCGAGTCGTCAGTGTCACCCTGGACAACCTGGCCGACCTGCCGCACCGCTGCCGCCGGTGCGTGTTCTGGGAGCTCGACCCGGTGGGTCACGCCCGCGCCCAGGAGGTCGGCGATCCCGCGCTGGAGAAGGAAGCCTGGATCTCCTCGACCCTGCTGGACTGGGGCAGCTGCGGGAAGATCGTCTACGTGGATGACGTGCCGGCCGGTTACGTGCTGTACGCCCCGCCCATGTACGTGCCCCGTTCGCTGGCCTTCCCGACCAGCCCGGTCAGCGCGGACGCGGTGCTGCTGATGACCGCGAACATCATCAGCGAGTTCAGCGGCGGCGGCCTCGGCCGGATGCTGGTCCAGTCGGTGGCGAAGGACCTCACCCGGCGCGGGGTCAAGGCGATCGAGGCCTTCGGGGACCTGCGCTCGGAGGGCCTGTCCTGCGTGCTGCCCGCCGACTACCTGCTGGCCGTCGGCTTCAAGACGGTCCGGCCTCACCTGCACTACCCGCGGCTGCGGCTCGAGCTGAAGACCGCGGTGTCCTGGCGCGAGGACGTGGAAGTGGCACTGGAACGCCTGCTGGGCTCGGTAAGCCCGGAGCGGGCGCTCCGCCTCGCCTGACTGGCCACAACCCGCCAGTGGCTCTCACGGGACCGCTCACGAGGGATTGCGGGCGGACTCCTCGTGCAGCATCAGGAGTGAGTACGCGGCGACGGTCGAGTCGTCGGTGATGGTCCCGTTGCGGATCATGTTCTTGAATTCGCCCCGCGGCACCCAGCGCTGCTGCATGTCCTGCTCCTCGGGCTCCCGGTCGGGATCACCCTCGGTCAGCCCGGTGGCGAGGTACACGTGGAAACCCTGGCTGGAGGTGCCGTGCGAACTGTGCAGGAAACCGAGCAGGGTCAGCTCGCGGGCGCGCAGGCCGGTTTCCTGGGCTAGCTCGAGCCGGGCCAGGTCCTCCGGGTTCCCGGAGTGCCCGCCCGGCCAGCCGCCCTGCGGGAACGCCCACGCCCGGCGGCTCACCGGGTAGCGGTACTCCTCGACCAGGCAGAAACGGCCCGCTTCGGCCGGGATGACCAGCGCAAAATGGGGCTTATCGACCACTGCGTAGACACCCCGGCTGCCGTCCCGGCGCTCGATCTCGTCGCGGCGCAGCGACATCCACGAATCTTCGTAGACCACGCTCGACGCGACCGTCCGGATATCAGCTTCCCCGTCGTGACTCATGGCTGGGCCGGTTCCCCTCGGCTGGCGTCCCGGGCCGCCCCGCACGGCAGTCCCGGGCCCGCGTCGCGTGCCGGGGGGTCAGGCACGGGGTGGCGGGCCCGGGAAGGCGGCGGATCAGATGAAGTCGGCGAGCTCCTTGAGCAGTGCGGACTTCGACTTCGCTCCCACCACCTGCTTGACGACCTCACCGCCGGAGAACACGTTCAGCGTGGGGATCAGCATGATCCCGTACTTCTGCGCGGTCTGCGGGTTCTCCTCGATGTTCAGCTTGACCACGTCGACCTTGTCGCCGTGTTCCTTCGCGATCTCCTCGAGCACCGGGGCGACCTGACGGCACGGGCCACACCATTCGGCCCAGTAGTCGACGATGACCGGCTTCGCGTTCTTCACCACCTCGGTGTCGAAGTTCGCGTCGGTCACGACCTTGGTTGCGCCCACGGTGGGTGCTCCTTCCGCTGTATCGGGTTGGGTTTGGGCTGATGGGGCTGGAGGCAGAGTCAGGACTCGTGGTCCGCCTGGTCCGCCAGCCACCGCTCGGCGTCGATCGCGGCGGCACATCCGGTGCCCGCCGCGGTCACGGCCTGGCGGTAGGTGTGGTCGACCACATCGCCGCAGGCGAACACGCCGTCCACGCCGGTGCTGGTGGACGGGTGGTCGACGATCAGGTACCCCTCGCTGTCCATCCGCAGCTGGCCGGCGAACAGCTCGCTCCGCGGGTCGTGGCCGATGGCCACGAACACGCCGTTGACCGGGACTACGTCCTCCGCGCCCGTTCTGGTGTTCCGCAGCCGCAGGCCGGTGACCTTGCCCTCGCCGAGGACCTCGGCGACCTCGCTGTCCCAGCGGAACGTGATCTTCGGGTTGGCGAGGGCCCGGTCCTGCATGATCTTGGAGGCGCGCAGCTGGTCACGGCGGTGCACCACGGTCACCGACTTCGCGAACCGGGTCAGGAACGTGGCCTCTTCCATGGCCGAGTCGCCTCCGCCGATCACCGCGATGTCCAGCTCGCGGAAGAAGAAGCCGTCACAGGTGGCACACCAGGAGACACCGTGGCCGGACAGGCGCTTCTCGCCCTCGGCGTCCAGCTCGCGGTACCGGGAACCGGTGGCCACGATCACGCTGTGGGCCTGGTAGGTCTCGCTGTGGGTCTTCACCACCTTGGGAGTGGCCTTCAGGTTGACCTCGATCACGTCGTCGGCCACGAGTTCGGCGCCGAACCGCTCGGCCTGCTTGCGCACCGAGTCCATCAGGTCCGGGCCGAGCACGCCGTCCGGGAAGCCGGGGAAGTTCTCCACGTCAGTGGTCTGCATCAGCGCGCCGCCCGCGGTGACCGACCCCTCGAACACGAGTGGCGCCAGCCGGGCCCGCGCCGCATAGATCGCCGCCGTGTACCCGGCAGGACCCGAGCCGATAATGATGACATCCCGAACGTCGGTCACGTCTGCTTGCCCTTCGCTGAACTTGCTACGGCCTCAACCGATCCTAGGGCTCGCATGTTCCCGACGTGCATATCCGCGGCGGTCCCCGGCGTCACCCGGACGCGGGCAGCGGGGCCTTGGCCAGGATGTCACCTTCCGATGCCGAACAGCGGGGTCCGGCGACATAGACCATGGCCGGCCTGGCGGAGGTCCCCGCCACGACGATGATCGTGGCCGGGTGCCCGCGGTAGCGTGCCTCGTCCACCATTTCCACCTTGTGCTCAGCCACCGCGGGCGTCCCCGCGACCCGCTCCACGCATTGGGCCAGGGGCGAGTGGGGGGCGTGCTGGGACAGGCCGCCGTTTTCCTTACCGGGGCGGAGCAGGCCCGCGGAGGGCGCCTTCAGCAGGGCGGCAGCCTGGGCGGCGAACGTGTCCTGCCGGTAGCTCTTCCCGCTGCGGCGCACGGTGAACTGGACGCTGCCGCCGTCCTGGCCCGCGGCGGGCACCATGCTCGCCGGTGAGCGGGCAGCCGGGTTCGCCGAGGGCCGGGCCGGCGCCGCCTCGGATCCCGCCGACGAGGAGGATGTCGCGGGCGGGGAGGACTGAGCCACCGCGTAGCCCACGCCCCCCGCGGCGACCAGCACGCCCGCCGTGGCCAGGACCCGGGCCGAGACCGGGAGACGCAGGCGCGGGCCGCGCGGGCGGCCTGCCCGGGGGGTGGCGGTCCGGGGGATGGGCATGGTAGTGGGTCGCTGGGCGGGCACCGCGTCGTCCGGCGCGGTCCCGGGGTTCTGTGCGGTCCCGGGCTGCGCAGCTCGGCGGGCGGCCTCGGCGCTCAGCGCGGCGTCCAGCCGGGCCGCGATTCCCGGCGGCACCGGGGGCGGGGGGACCTGGGCGAGCAGCGCCGGGACCTCGGTCAGCCGGGTCTGCATGGCCGTGCACTCCGGGCAGCTGGCCACGTGCGAGCGGATCCGCTCGCTGCGGCGCCTGCCCAGCAGACCCTCGGCGCAGAGCGCCAGGGACTCCGCGTCCACATGCCCTCTCATGGCTGGTTCTCACCCGTTCCCTCCGCTGGTGAGACGCGCGGTGCGGCTGGCTGGTTCCGCCCGGCCGCGGACTGTCCCGCCGGGGCCGCCCGCCCGCCCGGCGCCGGCCCGGCGGCGGGGATCTGGCCGGCGGCCCCCCCGGCCCCGCGCAGGTGGGCCAGCAGCGGCAGCAGCCGGGCCCGGCCCCGCGCGCAGCGGCTCTTCACCGTGCCCGGGGAAACGCCGAGGATCTCGGCGGTGTCGGCCACCGGGTAGCCGAGCATGTCCACCATGACCAGCACGGCCCGCTGTTCCGGGGCCAGCGTCCGCAGTGCGGCGAGCACATCCAGCGCGGTGTCCTTGTCGATCCCCGGATCGGCCAGCGCCGACCCCTGGGCCAGGACGTCCAGGGTCTGCTCGTCCATCCCGCTGGCTGCCGGGCGTGCGGCCCGGCGGCGGATCCGGTCCAGGCAGGCGTTGACCACGATGCGGTGCAGCCAGGTGGTGACGGCCGAATCGCCGCGGAAGTCCGCAGCCCGCCGGAACGCCGAGATCATCGCGTCCTGCAGGGCGTCCGCGGCCTCTTCCTGATCGCCGAGCGTGCGCAGGGCGACAGCCCACAGCCGTTCACGGTGCCGGAGGAAGAGCAGGCCGAACGCCTCGGTGTCCCCCTGCACGTGCTGTCTCAGCAGGTCGCCGTCGGAGGGGGCGGCCTGCGGCGCCCCGCGGGGATCAGGCCAGGGCTGCCCGGGCACGGGTCAGCCCGATCCCCGCACGACGACGTTGGAGATGAAAGCCTCGAACTGACCGGCGCTGCCCTGCAGAGGTGGCAGCTTGGTGAACCAGATCAGCACGAAACGGCCCCTGGGCGAGCTGCTGGCCCGGAAGACCTGAGTCCCGTCGCCAAGATCTTTCCGCTTGGCCACCTTGGTGAACGAGGCCAGGCCCTGGGGGGAGACGGAGTTGTTGTTGCCCACCATGATGGCCACGTTGGCCCCGGCTTCGGGGCCGAAGGTGACCGTCACCGAGCGCAGGCTGACCTGCTTGCCCATGTCCAGGATCAGCCCGGTGCCCTGCTTCAGGCCGCCGAACACCGGGTTGCCTTCATAGAACTGGGTGTGCCAGGCGGTCGATGGGCTGCCGTCGATGGCCATCGGGGCCCCGGCGTTGTCTTCGTTGCCGGGGTCGTTGGCCCCGCCCAGCGCGTCAAATCCTCCTGCGCTGACCGGGGTGAGCACGGTGTTGGCCGCCACGGACGGCGAGGCCGAGCTGCTGCCCGAGGACCTGGGGCCGGCCCCGGCCGTGCCGTGCGGCCGGGTCAGGCTGTACACCCCGGTCCCGATGGCGGCCAGGACGAGCAGGACGACCAGGACGATGGCCAGCCGGCTGAGCGGCCGGCCGCTGCGCCGCGGGGGCGCGAACGCCCCGCCACCGGCGGCCGGTGGCCAGCCCCCGGCATCCGGGTAGCCCGACGCCGGGTCCGGAGTGTACGGCGCGGGCGGCCGGTACTCGCCGGCCCGGGTGAAACCCCCGGCCCGCGGGCCCGGGGGCGGCGGCGCCGCGGGCGGCGGCGCGAGCGGCGCCGGGATCACCTCGGCGAGCGCATCGGCGAACAGCGCGGGGGTGGTCAGCCGCGGACCGCGGCGGCGATCCCGCTGGAACAGCGCCTGGGTGGTCACCTCGTCGATGGACGCGGGCACGCCGGCACACACCTGGCGGGGGCTGCACGGCCTGCCGTCGGCCAGCGGGGCGGGCGGCAGCGTGCCCATCCCGGGCCCAGGCCAGTACCGGGTCAGCGCCGCGTACAGCAGCATGGCCAGCCCGCGCGTGTCGGCCAGGGCCGGGTCGTCCGCGGTCGTGTCGGACAGCGCGGCGTCGATGCCGGTGCCGAGCACCTTGACCCCGCCGCCCGGCGTCCAGCGCAATGACTGCGGGGTGAGGCAGAGGTGGGCCACCCCGGTCGTGTGCGCCGCGGCGAGGGCCTCGGCGGCCTCGGCCACGATCTCGGCGCCCCGGGCGGGATCGAGCGGCCCGTCGGCGAGCAGGTCGTCCAGCGAGTCACCGGCCACCCACTCCATCACCACGTAGGCCTGGTCCCAGTCGTCCTCGACGTCGAAGACCTGGGCCAGCCGCGCGTCGGTGAGCCTGCTGGCCGCCCGCGCGGCGGTGAGCACCTCCCTGATCCGCGGGAAGCCGGGCGCGAACGTGAGTACGGCCACCGGCCGGGCCAGCGTCTCGTCGATGGCCTTCCACGCTGACCAGCCGCTCGCGTCACTGACCCGGTCCTCAAGGCGGTAGCGGCCGCCGAGCCTGGTCCCCGGTTCCGAGATGAAGGTGCTCATAGGCCTGAAGTCAAGAGCGGGGCAGGCCCTCGACCCTCCTTCCGAGCCCCCGGATCTGCGGACGTTGACGAGCGCGTTCTCGTGGTGCTGCACACCATGCTAAGCGGAGCGGGGCGGCGGGATGCGTCCCGCATGGCTGCCCAGCGCAAACCGTTACACGTGAGAGACACCAGCTTCGCCTCTGGATACCGCGCCTGGGGCCATCGGTACGGGTGTGGCTGCGCTACCCGGCCGCGTCCTCGCGGCCCCGTTCACCGATGCAGCCGGGACTTCACGGTGGACGTTAGCGAGGCCACCTCACCGATCCTGAGGGCACGGGAAAACAGCAGGTAGAGCAGGAGCCCGCCGCTGCCGCCGAGGAACAGAGTGACCAGCCCGTAGACCGGCCCGGGCGAGATGATCACGCCGACCATGAAGGTCACCGCCCAGGCGAAGAGCAGGGCCGGGATGGCAGCGGCGTGCATCCGCCCGAGGCTGTCCGCGATGTGCCGGCCGGCCAGGCCGCCGAGCCGGCGGCTGAGGATGCGCCAGGACAGCACCGCACCCACCACGTTGGACACGCCGAACGAGACGGCCAGGCCTTCCACGATGTGGCCGGTGGGAATTACGTTGAGCACGAAGAGGCTGATTCCGATGTTGACCGCCATGACCGCGACCCCGATGAACATGGGGGTGCGGCTGTCGTGGAGCGCGTAGAAGACCCGCAGCTCCAGCTGGAACATCATGTACGGCACGAGCCCCAGGGAGAACAGGCCGAAGACCTCCCCGATGTACTGGGCCTCGGCCACGGTGGTGCTGCCGTGCCCGACCAGGAATTCGGCCAGCGGGCCGCCCAGCACGATGAGCAGCAGCGCGGCCGGCACCACGATGACCGAGGAGAGCCGGACTCCGGTCGAGAAGTCGTCCCTGACCAGGGGGTAGCGGCGCTCGGCGGCATGCGCGCTCATCCGGGGCAGCAGGGCGGTGATCACCGACACGCCGATGATCGCGTACGGGAGCTGGAACAGCTGCCAGGCGTAGCTGTAGGTGGAGAACGAGTCGTAGCTGGCCCCGGGCCGCGTCGAGGCCGCGTTGGCCACGTTCTGCACGACCAGGAAGGACACTTGGGTGGTCAGCACGTAGCCAAAGAGCGGGGCCGCCATGCGGCGGATCTCCGTTACCTCCGGGCGCCGGAAGTCGAACCGGGGGTGCCACCGGAAACCGACCCGGCGCAGGAACGGGATCAGGGCCGCGGTCTGCGCGACGATGCCCAGCGTGGTGCCGAAGCCGAGCAGCTGGACCTGGCCGGCGGAGATGGTCGAGGGCTGGGTGCCGATTCCGCCGGTCGCGATGAACAGCAGGAGGACCAGGATCACCACGACGTTGTTGATGACCGGGGTCCACATGGGCGCGGCAAAATGGCCGCGTGCATTGAGGATGCCGCCCGCCAGCGAGCTCACCCCGTAGAAGAAGATCTGCGGGATGAAGAAGAAGGCGAAGATCACCATGAGGTGATGCTCGGCCCCGGTGATGGCGTGCGCGTACAGGTCCACCAGCAGGCCGGAGGCCAGCGTGGCCACCACGGTGAGGATGAACAGCGCGCCGGTGGCCAGCGTGAACATCCGCTGGTCGTAGGCCTCGCCGCCGTCGGCGTCCCGCTTGGCCGCACTGACCAAGAGCGGGACCACCACACTGGTCAGGACGCCGCCGAGCATCAGGTCGTACACCGCGTTGGGCAGCGTGTTGGCGTTGTTGTAGGCGTTGGCCACGCCCAGCACGCCCAGCGCGTAGACCAGCATCAGCGTCCGTACGAAACCGGTGCCGCGGGAGGCCAGTGTCCCGACGGCCATCGTGGTGCTGGAGCGGAGCAGGCTGCCCCCCTCCGGGCCTGGAGGGGGCCGGCTGGGCCGCCTCCCCGGCCGCCCCCTGGGCCGCCGCCCGGGCCACCCGGGGGCCCTTCCTGGCCCGCGGGCCCAGGCGGAACCGGCCCGCCCGCGCCGTACGGCGCCTCCCCTGGGTACGGTGCGTCCCCGGTGGCGGCCGGGTCGCGGTCGCCACCCCGGATCACGCCGCCGGCGCTGCCCGCCCGGGGGCCGCCCTGATGCCGGCCGGGGGCACGGCGGTGCCTCCGGCCGCCGTCAGGGGCGGTCCACCCGGCCTGGGGCGCTGGCGTACTCATCCGGCTCCTCGGGTGTGTCGTGATCACGGGCAGGCTCGGAGACGACGGTATCCGTTCCGCCAGGCGGTCCGGTGGGTTCCGCACCGTTCGCGTCCTGATCTGGGCCGGGACCGCGGCGAGGCGACAGGAAAGCACCGCTGGCCCCGCCGCGGCGGACGGCACGGGCGATCGCGGTCACCACGAACACCGCGATGGCGATGGCCACGATGACCATGGCCGTGGTGCCGAAGTGCGTGGCGTCCACGGTGAGCTGGGCATTGGTCCCGGGCAGCGGCGCCCCGTTCGGCGCGGCCAGGCTCAGCCTCAGCACCGTGGAGCCCGCTACCGCAGAGCGCACCTTGAGCACCACGGTCCGCTGCTGGTGCTTCCCGATGGTGACGCTGGTGACGGGGGGGTGGACCGTCATCCGGCCCGAGGGCGCCCGGGCTCGCAGCAGCACCGTGACCGGCCGGCCAAGCCGGTTGTTGATTGATACCGGGACGGAACCGGACTTCCCGGTCAGGGTGTCCTGCCCGGTGTCGATGATGCGGACCTGCTGTTCCTGCGCGGCCAGGTACGCGGACACCGAGGCGAGCAGCCCCCTGGCCCGGGCGGGATCGCCCCGCCACGCGGACGACTCCACCGCGGCCACCGCCCCGGCCAGGTAGGTGGAGGTGGACTGGCGGAACATGCTGGCCTGCAGCCGGATGCCGCCCTCCAGGCCCTTGACCCTGCGGAGCAGGGATCGGTGCAGTTCCCCGGGGGCGAACTTCTCGGCGGGCGGCGGCTTCCGCGGTACCTGCCCCGCGGAGGAGTTCGCGCTGATCAGGCCGGCCAGGCTGTCCGGGCGCAGCCAGGGGGCGTCGTCACTCTCGGCCAGCAGGGCGGTGGCCAGGCCGGCCGCGGGGTTCCACTGGCGGGGCGGGGTGATCACCACGGAACGAGGGATGGCGGGCTGCTCCGCGACGATCATGGCCGTCTCGGCCAGGAAGAGCTGCTCGGTCGCGAACGAACCAGCCGCCGCGGCGGCCTGTGCGGCCGCGGCGGACCGGCTGCCCCCGGCCCGGGCCGCGCCTGCCCTGGCCTGGGCGGCCGTCGGCCCGCCGGCCAGGACCTGGCTGAGAGTGCTGTCCGACAAGGCCACGTTCAGGCGGCCGTCCACCCCGTCCAGTGCGCTGGTGATGGCGCTGGGCGTGAACAAGGTCGGGGTGCGGGGCGGCATCAGGGAACTGTCCAGGATCACCGAGCGCCAGCCGTCCGCGCCCAGGTTGCCGAGGACCCCGTAGTCGGCAACCCCGCCGGCCGGCCAGACGATCGCGCCGGACCCCGGCGTGGCGGGCCGCTGGGTGCCGCCCAGGTACTGGCGCGCCAGGCTGTTGCCCTTGGCCTGTGCCCGCTTCAGGTCGGTGTTCATCGCGGCGTGCGTGAGCGCGGACATGTCCACGTCCGCGAACGGGGTGACGAAGTAGTCCTGCTGCGCGGTGACCGACCGCAGCCGGGTCAGCCAGGTGCGGGCGGCCGGGCTGGCCGGCTTGGTGACCGCACCGGAGCAGATGGCTGACCCGCCCACCCGGTAGCTGGTTCGCATGACCGCGGCGGCGGCCAGGACGCTGGGGTCGATAGCCCAGGTCAGATCGGCGCGCACGGCTTGCCGGGTGCTGCCCGCGGCGAGCAGCCGGCTGAGCCGCCCGCCCGCCACGCTGCTGGCGAGGTCGTTGCTGAGCAGCGCCGGGCAGGCGGCCTGCTCGGGTGCACTGAAGAGGGGCCAGACCCACGCGATCTTCATCCGCTGGTGCATTCCGGCCGCGGCCGCGGACCCTGGCCAGAACGGCAGGAACGTATGGTCGGTGCTCAGCACCGCAGCGCCCGAGTTCACCTGGGCCGCGAGCGGGTACACGCCGAACGTGGTCATGGCCAGGCTGCTGGCGGGGATCCTGACCGACCAGTCCCGGACTGCCCCCGGCGCCAGGGTTCCGGGCAGCCGGGCCAGGGCATTGACCACCGGGAGGTTGACGTTCGGGAGGTTCCCGGCCGCGTACTGGCTCAGCTCGGCGCGGTTGGTGAGCCGGAAGCTGGACGACCAGATCTGGACGGTCAGGCCGGACACTGTCCTGCGGGTCGTGTTGCTGACCGTCCCCTGCACGGTGACCGCGCGCCCGGGCCGGGCGATCTGCGGGTTCACCGACGTGATACCGACCGTGACCCGCTGCGCCGGCGCGGCGGCCGTCTTCGAGATCACCGTCCCCGCGGTCACGCCGGTGGGCGCCCGGGAGCTGGCTGCAGCCGTGCCGCCGCCGGCCAGGGCGGGACCCGCCGCGGCCAGCGCGGCGAACGCGCAGGCGAGCACGCAGCGCCGGGCCAGCCGGGTCCACGCCGGCCTGGCAGGCCTCTGGTCGCGCTGCGTTGGGCACTGACGCGGCATGCCGGAAATGCTATTGCCGTTCCCTGAGTGCTCTTCCAAGATGAGTCCGGGCTCCCTTGATTTCCCCCGGCCCACCCCTACCCCCTACCCTCAATGCCCGTGCCGGATACCACTCCCATCAGCCCGCAGCAGCGGAAGGCCGCCGCAGCCCTGCTGCGCAAGACGGCCGAGCCTGCCGCCGAGCTGGGCCGCATCTTCGCCCGCCACGGGCACGAGCTGGCACTGGTGGGCGGCCCGGTCCGGGACGTATTCCTCGGCCGGGCGCACAGCGACCTGGATTTCGCCACGGACGCCACGCCGCCCCAGGTCCTGTCCATCGCGCGGGAGTGGGGAGACAGAGTCTGGGAAACCGGCATCGAGTTCGGCACGGTCGGCCTCCTCAAGAGCGGCACCGTGTTCGAGATCACCACCTACCGCAGCGAGACATACGTACCTGACTCACGGAAACCGTCGGGTATCCGGTACGGCACATCCCTCGAGGAGGACCTGCGGCGGCGGGACTTCACCGTGAACGCGATGGCGGCCCGGCTGCCATCCCTGGAACTGGTGGATCCGTTCGGCGGCCTGCGCGACCTGCGGGACAAGATGCTGCGCACGCCGGGGACCCCCGAAGAGTCCTTCAGGGACGACCCGCTGCGGATGATGCGCGCGGCCCGGTTCACCGCGCAGCTCGGGTTCACCGTGGCCCCGGAGGTGGCCGCGGCCATGAGGGAACTGGCGCCGCGGCTGGGCGTCGTGTCCGCAGAGCGGGTCCGCGACGAGCTTGCCAAACTGCTGGTCGCCCCCCGCCCGCATGACCCGGTCCGCGGGATCGAGCTGATGGTGGACACCGGGATCGCGGACGTGGTCCTGCCCGAGGTGCCCAGGCTGCGGCTGGAAACCGATGAGCACATGCGGCACAAGGACGTCTACCAGCACTCGCTGACCGTGCTGGAGCAGTCCGCCGAGCTGGAGGAGCACTACGGCCTGCAGCCGGACCTGGTGGTCAGGCTGGCGGCGCTGCTGCACGATATCGGCAAGCCCAAGACCCGGTCGCGCCTTCCGGACGGGCGGGTCGCCTTCCATCATCACGAGGCGGTCGGCGCGGCCATGGCCCGGTCCCGGCTCAAGGCGCTGCGCTTCCCCTCCGCGGTAGTGGCCGACGTGACCACCCTGATCGCCCTGCACCTGCGGTTCCACGGGTACGGCCCCGGGGAGTGGACGGACTCCGCGGTCCGCCGTTACGTGCGTGACGCCGGGCCGCTGCTGACGCGGCTGAACGTGCTCACCCGGGCCGACTGCACCACCCGGAACAGGGCCAAGGCGGCCCGCCTGGCCCGGGCCCAGGACGGCCTGGAGGAGCGCATCGTGACGCTCAGCGCGCAGGAGGAGCTCAAGAAGATCCGGCCTGACCTGGACGGTAACGAGATCATGGCCATCCTGGGCCTGCCGCCCGGTGCCGGCGTTGGCCAGGCCTACCAGTACCTGCTTGACCTGCGCATGGAGCACGGCCCGCTGGGCAAGGAGCGGGCCACTCACGAACTGCTGCGCTGGGCCGAGGGCGAGGGACTCGGGGCGCCGCCCGCCCCGGGAGATGACTGACCGCCGCCGCCCCCGGGTGACGGCTGCCGCGCGGCCAGCCAGTACGCCGCCGCGGTGACCGCGTACCCCACGGCGACCAGGCCGACGATGGCGGCCGAGCGCCCGGTGACCGGCATGAACGCCGCGCTGGCCGCCGCACCGGCCACGAACGTGACGTTGAACGTCATGTCGTAGAAGGAGAAGACGCGGCCCCGGTACTCGTCGTCCACCTCCTCCTGCAGGATGGTGGTCGCGCAGATCGCGACCCCCTGCCCGGCCAGGTTCAGGCAGAACCCGATGATCAGGAACGCGACCTGGTTGAAGGTCTCACCCAGCGG
Source organism: uncultured Actinomycetes bacterium (assembly GCA_963782185.1). GTDB lineage: Bacteria > Actinomycetota > Actinomycetes > Streptosporangiales > Streptosporangiaceae > RYN-230. Next base: position 38,439 of record CAWAJB010000039.1, on the reverse strand, counting down.
GCCGCTGATCACCGCGGCCGCCGCGAGCAGGACCGTGATCCAGGCCTGCTTGCTGAGCGCCTTGGTGAGCTGCGGGGTGATGAGCGCGGCGCACGCGTAGCCGAGCGCGGAGGCAATGACCAGGATCGTGTAATGGCTGAGCGCCGCGTTGGCGCCGGCGGAGCGGTAGAAGTAGTTCCGGTAGAGCAGGATCGACATCAGGAACAAGATCCCGTACAGGAACCGGTTCCCGCCTGTGGCGCCGAGCGCGGCGGCCGGGCCGCGGCGGCGGAGCACGTACCTGGCCCCGGCGGCCAGCCCGGCGAGCACCACCGCGAACTCGCCCAGCACCCGTCCCGGCGGCCGGTCACCCGGCTGACGGGACGGGCCGAGCAGCGGGCGCGGCATGGTCCGGGCCACCAGGCTGGCCAGGAGATAGCAGCAGCCGGCCACCAGCAGGGTCACCGCGGAGCCGGTCCTGCCGCTGCCGGTCGCGACGTGGACGCCCAGGCCGGCGATCCCGCCGATCGCGGCCATGACACCGCCCGCGGTCGGCGACACGGAGTTGGCCATGACCAGCTTGTCCTCCGCGACCACGTGCGGCAGCGCGGCGGACAGCGAGGACAGGAAGAACCGGTTGACGCCCAGGACCAGCAGGACGCTGATGTACAACGGTGCGCCCAGGTTGCCCGAGGCGACCAGCGAGGCGGTCAGCACCACGAACGCGGTGCGCAGCAGCGCCGACCAGACCAGGATCTGGCGCCGCGACCAGCGGTCGATGAACACCCCGGCGAGCGGCCCGATCAGGGAGTAGGGGAGGTACAGCACGGCGAACGCCGCCGCGGCCGACGCGGGATTGGGGAACGTGGCGTTGTTGAAGAAGACGTAGGAGCCGAGCCCGGCGGTGAAGACACCGTCCCCGGTCTGCGAGATCAGCCGGGTGGAGAACAGCCGCCGGAAATCCCGCTCCTGCAGGACGCTCCGCAGATCAGCGACGAAGGACGAGCCGGGTCTCCGGCCGCGCAGCATCGCCTTGAGGGCGGCCAGGACGGTCACCCGCACAGACTACGGGGGACGATCCGCCCGATACCCCGCGCCGATGACCCCCCGGGCAATGTTCCCGTATGGCCCGGGCACGGAAAACGGCGCGTGCCCGCCTGAGCGGGGCACGCGCCGTTCCCGGAGAAAGCCTCGTGCGGGGCCGCCCGGGCCAGGCGTCCGCGGCGGGCGGCTCAGCGCTCGACGTCGCCGCGGATGAACTGCTCGACCAGATCGCGGGCGGTGTCGTCGCCGTACTGCTCCGGGGGCGACTTCATGAAGTAGGACGCCGCGGAAAGGATGGGGCCGCCGATGCCGCGGTCCTTGGCGATCTTCGCCGCCCGGATAGCGTCGATGATCACGCCCGCGGAGTTCGGCGAGTCCCAGACCTCCAGCTTGTACTCCAGGTTGAGCGGGACATCGCCGAAGGCGCGCCCTTCCAGCCGGATGTAGGCCCACTTCCGGTCGTCCAGCCAGGGCACGTGGTCGGAGGGGCCGATGTGCACAGCGGCTTTCTCCATCTCGTGCGGGATCTGCGAGGTGACCGACTGGGTCTTGGACACCTTCTTGGACTGCAGGCGCTTGCGCTCCAGCATGTTCATGAAGTCCATGTTCCCGCCGAAGTTGAGCTGGTACGTGCGCAGCAGCTCGACGCCGCGGTCCTCGAACAGCTTCGCCAGCACCCGGTGCGTGATCGTGGCCCCGACCTGGGACTTGATGTCATCCCCGATGATCGGCACGCCCGCCGCGGTGAACTTCTCCGCCCACTCGGGGTCGGAGGCGATGAATACCGGCAGCGCGTTCACGAACGCCACGCCGGCGTCGATGGCGCACTGCGCGTAGAAGCGATCGGCCTGCTCAGAGCCGACCGGCAGGTAGGAGACCATCACGTCGGCGCGGGAGTCGCGGAGCACCTGCACCACGTCCACCGCCGGGTCGGCGGACTCGGAGATCATCTCCTGGTAGTACTCGCCCAGACCGTCCAGGGTGGGGCCGCGCTGCACGGTGATCCCCGTGGGCGCCACGTCGCAGATCTTGATGGTGTTGTTCTCGCTGGCCCCGATGGCCTCAGCGAGATCCCGGCCCACTTTCTTCGCGTCCACGTCGAAGGCGGCGACGAATTCCACGTCCCGCACGTGATACGGGCCGAAGCTCACGTGCATGAGCCCAGGAACCCGGTCCCTGGGATCGGCGTCCTTGTAGTACTCCACGCCCTGAATCAGGGAGCTGGCGCAGTTGCCCACGCCAACGATGGCCACCCGAACCGAACCCATGGGGACACACTCCTTCTCTCGCCGCACGATGGTGGCGTCAGATTCCTCTTTAGTCAGCCGTGATCAGTCAGCCGTGCCAGTTCCGTCCGCCCGGCCAGGGCTGGCCTGCTCCGCATCCGCCTGGCGCTCGGAGGCGATCAGCTCGTTCAGCCAACGGACCTCCCGCTCGACCCCTTCCAGGCCATGGCGGTGCAGCTCGAGCGTGTAGCTGTCCATCCGCTCCCGGGTCCGGGCCATCGCCCCCCGGACCCCGTCCAGCCGCTCCTCCAGCCGTGAGCGGCGCCCTTCGAGGATGCGCAGCCGGATGTCGGCCTGGGTCTGGCCGAAGAAGGCGAAGTGCACGCCGAACCCGTCGTCGTCCCAGGCCGCCGGGCCGGACTCGGTGAGCAGCTCCTCGAGCCGCTCCTTGCCGTCCGCGGTGAGCCGGTAGACGATCTTCGACCGCCGGCCGGGCTTGGCCGTGCCCTCCGGGGCCTCCTCCGCGATGAGCCCCTGGGCCAGAAGCAGCTTCAGGCACGGGTACAGCGACCCGTACCCGAAGGCGCGGAACGCGCCGAGCATGGAATTAAGCCGCTTGCGCAGCTCGTAGCCGTGCATCGGGGTCTCATGGAGCAGCCCCAGCACCGCGAGCTCCAGCACGCGTGATCGTTGCCCGACCATGCCTGCCGCACCTCCCGTCTGCGTGGCTCGTCCAGCGAATCCCATGCCGCGGGCGGGGCGGTGAGGCCCGGTCCGCGAGGACAGTATGCCCGCATTGTGTGAAAGCGATGTATCGAACCGATACATCGCTAAGATATGCGCCGCGACGGGACCGCGCAACTCCGCGTTCACCGCCCGTTCCCGGACACCGGGCCGGGGATACCTGGAACACCGGCCGGAGATACCCGGAACAGGACCCCAACCGGGCTCGGACCGCTGCGGCTTCCGTCGTACGCTGTCGGGGATGGGAGTTCGGCGATCGGTCGTGGATTACGGGCTTGCCCGGCGGGCAACGCTCGCCTCCGTGCTGGCCGGGCACACCACGGTCGCAGACGTCTGCGACGCGCACCCCTATCTGCTCCGGGCAGCCAAGTTCCACGGTGAGGCCACCGACACGACCTGCCCCATCTGCCGGAGGGCGAAGCTGACCCACGTCACCTACGTCTACGGGGACGAACTCGGCCAATATGCCGGCCGGGTTAAGCAGGGCCCGGAACTCGCCGAGATGGCGTCCGAATACGGGGAGTTCCAGGCATATGTGGTCGAGGTCTGCCAAAGTTGTGCCTGGAACCACCTTGCCTCGTCCTATGTTCTCGGCACGGGCGAGCCACGCACCCGGCGCAGCAGGCGGGCCCGGGCCGGCGAGTAGCGGCGGGGCAGGGCGCTGCCGCCCATCCAGGGCGGCTGGCTGACTCTGCACCTCCGGGCCTGCAGCACCGGCCTGCAGCACCGGCCTGCAGCACCGGGCCTGCACCACCGGGCCTGCACCACCGGGCCTGCACCACCGGGCCTGCACCACCGGGCCTGCACCACCGGGGTTGAATCACTCAGCTTGCGTCACGGGGCTCGCACCACGGAGCTTTGTCCCACTGAGCCCCCGCCACCAGGCAGAAACGGCCCGGAGAGCCAAACGGTCGCTACGCAGATGTGACGAATTTCTAACCCGGGCCGGATGGCTCGCGCCACCGGATACCGTGAGGCCCGGCGGTCGGTCCGATGCTCGCCCACGACTGCCTCACCCAACCAGCGAGGACGCGTGAGTAACCCAGATTTCTCCGGTTCCTACCCCCCGGAGCCCGCTGAGCCGGGCCGCTGGGGTGGCTCCCGTGATGGCCAGCGCGGGGAGCGCTATGGCGCCGGCCGCCACGGGCGCAGCACGCGGGACGCGGGAGAACGCGGCTACGCGCAGGGACGGGAATACGAGTGGGACCGCGGCGGGGCGGACCCGGGTTACGCCCGTGCTGGCGACCATGGTGCTGGCGACCACCGTGCTGGCGTTTACGGTGCCGGCGAGGCCCGCAGTGCGGGCGGCCGGGCCACCGCCCCCCGGGCCGGCCGCAGCTGGTCCGACCAGAGCGCCACAGACCAGAGTCGCACAGATCAGGGCTGGGGCGGCCCGGGCGATCCCGACCAGGGCCGGGGCGGTCCGGACCAGGGCCGGGGCCGCCCGGACCAGGGCCGGGCACCGCGGGGCAGCCGCCGGGCGGCCAAGGGGCGGCGCGGTGCCACGGCACCGAGCGGGATGAGCGCGAAGGACCGGCTGGCCGCCAAGCTCGGCACGGGGCACGCCGCGGCCGGCTTCGGCGCGACGGGTGCCGCCGGCTACGCCGTCGGGGCGGGCCCGGTGGCCGGGCACGCGATGGCCGGTTACCCGGGCTCCGGTTACCCGGGCCCCGGTAACCCGGGCCCGGGCGACCTCCGCGGGCCTGGCTACCGGGACGCGCGGGACTTCGGCCGGCGGTCCGGCCGGGGCCGTGGCGGGTCCGCGGAGATGCACGACGGGAACGGCCGCGGCGGCCGCGGGGGGGACGGCGGGAACGGCGGCGGGAACGGCGGCGGGAACGGCCGGGGCCGCGGCCCCGGGCGGCCGCGCCGCAAGGGTGACTGGTGGCGCCACTGGACCTGGAAGAAAGCCCTGGCGTTGTGCCTGCTGACCGGCGGCGGCTTCGTCATCCTGGCGCTTATCGGCATCTATTACACCTACTCGCAGACGCCCATCCCGGCCGCCTCGGAGCTCGCCACGGGCCAGGCCTCCCGGGTCTACTTCCGGGACGGCAGCACGCTGGTCGGCATGTTCGGCCAGAACGACCGGCAGAGCCTGCAGCCGAACCAGATCCCGGCCATGGTCAGGAACGCCATGGTCGCCTCGGAGGACAAGCACTTCTATGACGAGGGCGGCGTCTCACCGGTCGGTATCGCCCGCGCGGCCATCGCCGACCTGACCAGCGGGTCGGTCCAGCAGGGTGGGTCCACCATCACCCAGCAGCTGGTCCGGAACTACTACACGGGCATCGGCACCGCGGAGACCGCCACCCGGAAGATCAAGGAGATCTTCGTCGCGGAGAAGCTGGCTTCGGCGAAATCCAAGGCGTGGATCCTGACCAACTACATGAACACGGTGCCGACCGGCGTCAACATGTACGGCTTCGGAGCGGCCAGTGAGGCGTACTTCGGCAAGCCGGTGTGGAAGCTGAACGTCGCGCAGGCCGCGATGATCGCGGCCATGCCGCAGTCCCCGAGTTACTACAACCCCAACCCGAAGGCGGGGGCGGCGTACCAGGCGCTCGTCTTCCGCTGGCACTACGTGCTGCGGACCATGGTGCAGATGGGCACGCTGACCCAGGCGCAGGCGAACGCGCAGAAGTTCCCCACCCTCGCGAAGGCGTTCAACAACAGCTGGTCTGGTTACCGCGGCTACATCATGACCGCCGTGCTCAACGAGCTGGAGAACACCTATCACTACACGCAGGCCCGGATCGACGACGGCGGCCTGCGCGTCATCACCACGTTCAGCAAGCCGATGATGAATCAGCTCTACGCGACCGTGAACACCGAAAAGCGCCAGATGAGGCTGGACGGCAAGGCGCTGCCCAGCTACGCGCACGTCGGCGCCGTGCTGGAGCAGCCGCGCAGCGGCGAGATCTGGGCCATGTACAGCGGGCCCAACTACAACGCCAGCACCAGGCAGTGCAACAGGATCCGCTGCCAGTGGGACATGGCCCTGCAGAACCGCGAGCAGGTCGGCTCCTCGATGAAGCCCTACGTGCTCGCGCTGGCCCGGCAGCAGGGGATGAGTGTCAAGACGAGCACGCTGGACGGTCACTCACCGCTGTGGATTCCGCCCGTCTCGTCCCCGATGACGTATGCGAGCCATACCCAGCCCGCTGACTCGGGCGGCTGGTACGAGGTCGGCAACGACGCGGGTGACGCGCAGGCCAACGGGGTCAGCGTGGTGACCGCGTCCGCGGAATCGCTCAACACCGCGTACACCGACCTGTACCACCGCGTCGCGGGCACCGACGGCCAGAACATGATCACCACGGCCAGGCAGTTCGGCGTCAACACCGACGCTTCGGGCCTGTACAACATGCGCGACGAGGTCGGCACCGCACTCGGCCAGGCTTCGCTGACCGTGGAGGAGCAGGCCAGCACGTTCGCCACCCTGGCCAACAACGGCCAGTACGAGGCCCCGCACGTGATCCGGGAGATCCAGCAGCAACTGTCCGGCCAGGCTTTGCAGACCATCCAGGCCAAGGTGGCCAGCCACCAGGTGCTGACCCCGGACGAGAACTCCGACGTGGACTACGCCCTCTCGTTCGACGACAAGCCGGGCGGCACCGCGCCGAACGTCGGGCTCATCGACGGCCGGGAGATCATCGCCAAGACCGGCACCACGAACCTGTCCCAGTCGGCGTTCTTCATCGGCGCGATCCCTCAGTTCAGCCTGGCGATCGGCATGTTCACCAACCAGCAGGGCTGCCCGTCCAGCATCGCCGGCTGCGCGGCCGCCGCGAACTCCGAAGGTGCCCCGCCAGCCGGCCTGCAGACCCTCTGGGGCGTCGGCAACCTGCCGGGTTACGGCGGTGAGTGGCCAGCCACCATCTGGCACGCCTACGCGCAGAAGATGTTCGGCAGCATGCAGATCCACGAGTTCCCCACGCCAGACTTCGGTGGTACCCCGTGGAACATGCTCGGGCCGTATACACCGAAGCCGAAAGCGCCGACCACCCCGACCCCGACCCCGACCAGTACCTGCAACGGCTTCTACTTCGCCGGGCACTGCTTCCAGGGTCAGGGTCAAAACCCCACCCCGACCCCGACCCCGAGCAACCCGATCCCGACGGCCAGCTTCCCCAGCCCCAACCCCACGCCCACGTTCGGGAAGAAGCGGTCAACTGTCGGGTAGCCGGCGCCTGCCTCAGGGCACAATCACCGGGACCCGGTAGCAGATGACGGAGCGTGGGTGACAGACGGAGACACCGGCCCGGCCGGCCACCAAGCGGCTGGGCCTGAGCCGGGGGCCGCGCCGCGGCCCGGGGCGGCGCAGCTCGCGTTGCTCGCGGGGTCGGTCACGGCCCTGGTCACGGCCGTGCTGCTCGGCTCCGCGCTCTCGCTCACCAGCAAGTGGGCGTGCCGGGCCGGGGCGTGGAACGGGTACCTCTCGCAGTTCCAGGCGCACTGTTATACCGACATCTACCCGCTGTACTTCGGTGAGGGACTGTCGTCGGGCAAGGTCCCCTACGTGGGCCACCCGGTCGAGTACCCGGTGCTCATCGGCGGGGCCATGCAACTCGTCGCGTGGCTGGTCCACCCGATCGGCAACCCCTTCATCCGGGGCCGGGAGTTCTTCGACCTCACCATCGTCCTGCTCACCGTGTTCGCGCTGGTCGGCGTGCTGGCCACGGCCTACCTGGCGGGCCGGTCCCGCCGGTGGACCGCGCTGGGCGTCGCGCTGGCCCCGGCAGTCATCCTGGCCGCGTTCATCAACTGGGACCTGATCGCGATGGGTCTCGCCCTGGCGGGCATGGCCGCCTGGGCGGCGCGGCGCGGGGTGCTGGCCGGCGTGCTCCTCGGCCTGGCCGTGGCGACCAAGTTCTACCCGTTGCTGTTCTTCGGGCCGCTGCTGCTGCTCTGCCTGCGCGCGGGCCGGATGCGGGAATTCTGGGTCACGTTCGGGTCCGCGGCCGCCGCCTGGCTGCTGGTCGACCTGCCGGTGCTGATCGTGGCCCCCGCAGGCTGGGCCCGCTTCTACCAGCTCAGCGACACCCGCTCCGCCGACTGGGGCTCGATCTGGTACTTCTTCGAGACCGAGCACTGGCCGGGAGTCGGCACGGCTAGCGTGAGCATCCTCAACGTCATCTCCGCGGCCGTGTTCGGTGTCGCCTGCGTGCTCATCGTGCTGCTCGCGCTGGGCGCGCCGCACCGGCCGCGGGTAGCCCAGCTGTTCTTTCTCACCCTGGCCACCTTCCTGCTGTCCAACAAGGTCTGGTCACCGCAGTACGTGGTCTGGCTGGCCCCTCTGGTCGTGCTGGCCCGCCCGCGGCTCGGCGCCTACCTCGTGTGGCAGGTGGCGGAAGTGGGTTATTTCTTCGCGATCTGGGCCTACCTGATCACGGTGGCGGTGGCCGGGCCGTCGTTCATCGGGGTCGGCGGGATCGGCACGGGACTGTACTTCGCCGCCCTCATCGCCCGGTTCGCCTCCGTCCTGCTGCTGTGCGGCCTGGTGGTCCGGGACATCCTGCAGCCCGCGGGTGACGTGGTGCGGGCCGGCGGGGCCGACGACCCCGCGGGCGGCATCTTGTCCGGCGCCCCTGACCGCCTGGTGCTCAGACTGGGCCCGCGCCGCAGCCCCCACCCGGCCGCCGCGGCTAGCACACGCTAGTCCGCGCCGGGGACGTGGGCGCGGAGCCAGGCGATGTCGGCGGCGGGGTCGGGCGTCTCGCAGATGACCGGCGCCCCGGCCGCCCGGATCAGGTCGGCCAGCACGCCGGGGTCGATGGTGCCCTTCTCCATCCCGGCGTGCCGGTCCCGGCCCGAGCCGAACTCGTCCCGCGAGTTGTTGCAGTGCACCAGGTCGATCCGGCCGGTGATGGCCTTCGCCCGGTCCACGACCGTGGACAGGTCCTCCCCGCTCGCGAACGCGTGGCAGGTGTCCAGGCAGAACCCCACCTCGCCTATCCCGCCCGCGTCGGCGATCGCGTCCCACAGCCGGGCCACCCCGTCCAGGCCGCGGGCCATGGCGTGGTCGCCTCCCGCGGTGTTCTCGATCAGCATCGGCACCGGGCGGGCGATCCGGGCGACCGCCTTGGCCCAGTTCTCGTAGCCCTCGGCCACGTCGGCGTCGGCGGTGACGTGGCCGCCGTGCACGATCAGCCCCTGCGCCCCGATGGCCGCGGCCGCCTTGAGTTGCTGGCCGAGGAGTTTGCGGCTGGGAATCCGGATCCGGTTGTTGGTGCTGGCCACGTTGATCCGGTACGGCGCGTGGATGAACGCACTCACGTCCGCTGCGGCGAGCGAGTCGCGCAGCGCGTCCGCGTCACCTCCGGGGAACTTGGGATCCGCCCAGCCCTGCGGGTCGCCCAGGAAGAACTGAACCACGTGCGACTTCGTGCCCACCGCCGCGGCCAGGGGGTCCTCGTCGTGGACGTGGGGTCCGATGCTCACCATGCCACGAGACTAGCCGGGTGCGGTTTTCGTTGCGGCGCATGAGCGGGGGAGGCGGGGCGCGTTGCGGATGCACTCCGGCGCGCCCGCGCGGCGAGGCGGAGCCGGGGACCGGCACCCTCAGGGCCGGGCCAGCCGGATCAGGGCAGCAGGCCGCCGTGGGCCAGGCCCAGGCAGACGCCGACGAAGGCGGCCACCAGGCCGGTCACGATCAGCACCCGCTCCGTCCGGGTCGCCGAGATCAGCTGCGCGGGCAGCCCGACGATCAGCGCGATCAGCCCGAGCCACGTCGCCCCCACGTGCGTCCAGGCCCCGGAAACGTCCTGGTACGCCAGGAAGCCCAGGATGCACGCGACGATGCCCGCCACCAGGGTGAAGATGCTCAGGGCGTTCTCCATCGGGTGCCGCTGGCCGTCGTCGTTCAGCGTCACGTGCGGGAGCCGCGGGCGGGCCCGGCCCCGGGCCGCGGCCCCGGGTGCGCTGGCTCCGGCAGCCTGGGTCATTCCGGCTCTGGCAGCTTGGGGCACTACGGCCACCCCCTTGGACATCCAGCCCGGTAACGCTCCTGTCCGGGCTCCTTCCCGCTCCGGGGGTGCCGGAATCCTGAGCCAGCTTGTCGGGCCGCCCTGGTAAGCTGACTCGGCCGCAACGGGTACCGGGGATCTCGCGCCGGTGGCGTCGCGGCCCCTCCTGCCACGGAGAGACCGTGGCCGCATCAGTCCAGAGGAGGCATGTTCCAGCATGCGCCGCTATGAGATGATGATCATCCTCGATCCGGCTCTCGAGGAGCAGACCGTCCAGCCCTCCCTCGACCAGTTCCTGTCGGTCGTGAAGACCGGGGGCGGCTCGGTTGACAAGATCGACGTATGGGGCCGCCGCCGGCTCGCCTACGAGATCGAGAAGAAGCCGGACGGCATCTACGCCGTCGTCGACATGGTCGCCGAGCCGGAGACGGTCCACGAGCTCGACCGCCAGCTCAGCCTCAACGAGGCGGTCCTGCGGACCAAGATCCTGCGTCCCGAGCAGCACTGACCGCCGCGAAACTGTCCGCAGCGTCACTGATACTGGCGTCACGAATCATCGGCCGCGAAGGTTGCGGCACCTGAACCCCTCGAAGCGACCGGGAGTGCCCCGATGGCAGGCGATACCCAGATCACGGTGGTCGGCAATCTAGTCAGCGACCCAGAACTCCGCTACACCCCGACCGGGGTGGCCGTGGCGAACTTCCGTGTGGCGTCCACGCCGCGGACCTTCGACCGGCAGGCGAACGAGTGGAAGGACGGCGACTCGCTGTTCCTCACCTGCAACGTGTGGCGGCAGGCCGCGGAAAACGTGGCCGAGTCCCTGCAGCGCGGCATGCGGGTCATCGTCTCGGGGCGGCTGCACCAGCGCTCCTACGAGACCCGTGAAGGTGAGAAGCGCACCGTCTTCGAGATCGAAGTCGACGACGTCGGCCCCTCCATGCGGAACGCCTCGGCCAAGGTCACCAAGTCCAACCGCTCCGGCGGCGGGAGCGGCGGCTTCGGCGGCGGCGGTGGCGGCCAGGGCGGTGGTGGCGGCCAGGGCGGCGGCGGCTTCGGCGGCGGCCAGGGCGGATCGGGCGGGTATGGTGGATCGTCCGGTGGCCGTGGCGGGGATGACCCCTGGACCTCAGACTCCGGGTTCGGCGGCGAGGGATCGTCCGACGAGCCGCCGTTCTGATCCACCGGCGGCAGGCGCACCCCGGGCCACGACCGGCCCGCCCGCGCTAGGCCGCCACTGAGAAAGCAAACCAAACCATCCCCGCGGCAAGCGGGGCTCTCCACAGGAGCACCATGATGGCGAAAGCACCTATCCGCAAGCCCAGGAAGAAAGTCTGCCTGTTCTGCCAGGAGAAGATCTCCTACGTGGACTACAAGGACACCGGGCTGCTGCGGAAGTTCATCTCCGACCGGGGCAAGATCCGGGCCCGGCGGGTGACCGGAAACTGCACCCAGCACCAGCGTGACGTCGCCAAGGCGATCAAGAACGCCCGCGAGATGGCCCTGCTGCCGTACACCAGCACGGCACGTTGAGGACGGGGAAGGCCGGAAGCTGATGAGTGGCACACCGATGAAACTGATCCTCACCAACGAGGTCACCGGCCTGGGTGAGCCGGGTGACGTGGTCGAGGTCAAGGGCGGTTACGGGCGTAACTACCTGATCCCGCGCGGGCTGGCCATGCGCTGGACCCGGGGCGCCGAGAAGCAGATCGAGCTCATCCGCCGGGCCCGCTCCGCGCGGGAAATCCGCAGCCAGGACGACGCCAAGGCCGCGGCCGGAAACCTGTCCGGGCTCACCGTGCGGATCAGGGTCCGGGCCGGTGCCCAGGGCCGCCTGTTCGGCTCGGTCAGCTCCTCGGACATCGCCGACGCGGTCCGCGCGGCCGGCGGCCCCGAGCTGGACCGGCGACGTATCGAGATTGCCAACCCGATCCGGACCGTGGGACACCACCAGGTCACGGTCCGCCTGCACCCTGAGGTGACCGCCACGCTTGAGGTGGACGTCGCCGGGACCTGACCGCCCCGCAGCGGTTCTTGCCCGGGTGGCCGATCGCCGCGCTTTCCTGATCAGGGGACGCGGCGATCAGTCACGCGCGGTGGGTTCCGGGTCGGTGTACTGAGCCAGCCGCCAGGCCAGGCCCGGGTCGAGCTCCGCCACCATCGCCCAGATTCCCGCTACCCGCCCCGCCATCGTGTCTGACGTGCCCGGGACCGGCCGGGCCTGGGCTGCCTCGGCCTGGATTGCCTCGGCCCGGGCTGCCTCGGCTAGCTCGTCGATCGCCGTTCCGATTATGACCAACCGCGGGTCCGTTATCGAACACATGATCGGATCCTAGGGCAGCGGTGGTCATGATCGCCGGTTGTTTCCCGGACTGGCCCGGCGGCCCGGGCCCGGCCGGCCCGCGGCCTGTCACGGCCCCCGGTGCCGGGCGGCATCAGCGCGCCGATGCACCCGAGCACCGGATCTCACGTATGACGTCACCCTCCGTATGTGGATAACTCGACGTCCCGTGTGGACGAAAATGGCCTCCAGAGTTTTTTCCGCACACATCCGGTGGATGGCATAACCGCAGGCAGTGACCATGCCCGAGACGCGGGCCCGGCCGTCATCCCCAGCTGTATCCCCAGGCTGCGCACAGCGTCGGCGGCGTGTCTGCACAGGCTGTCCACAGACCTGTGCACAGCACGATTGGACGGCGCCGCCGGGCCCAACCAAACTGTCAGACCGGGCGACTACAACAGGGTGAGGCCACCGCATCGGCGGCGGCCCGGGGTGCTCTGTTCCACGGGGAGGTGATGGCTGGTGAGCGTGGCCGAAATCGCTCCCCGGGGGGAGAGCTTCGATCGGACCCCGCCCCACGATGTGGCTGCGGAGCAGTGCGTCCTCGGCGGGATGCTGCTGTCCAAGGACGCGATCTCCGATGTGATGGAGACCATCCGGCCAGACGATCACTACCGGCCCGCGCACCAGATCATCCACGAAGCCATCCTCGAACTGTACGGCCGGGGCGAGCCGGCCGACGCGGTCACCATCTCCGACCTGCTGAACAAGCGAGGTGAGCTGGCCCGCGTGGGCGGCCCCAGCTACCTGCACACGCTCATCGCGTCCGTGCCCACCGCGGCCAACGCCGGCTACTACGCCCGGATCGTCCGGGAGCGGGCGATCCTGCGCCGCCTGGTCGAGGTCGGCACCCGCATCGTCCAGCTCGGCTACTCCGGCGACGGCGAGGCCGACGAGCTCGTGGACCGGGCCCAGGCCGAGGTGTACGGGGTCACCGAGCGCCGGGTCAGCGAGGACTACCTGCCGCTGTCCGACATCATGCCCGGCGCCCTGGACGAGATCGAGGCCATCGGCAGCCACGGCGGGAAGATGACCGGGGTGCCCACCGGGTTCGCCGACCTCGACTCGCTCACCAACGGCCTGCACGCCGGCCAGATGGTGGTCATCGCGGCACGGCCGGCGATCGGCAAGGCGCTGGCCCTCGACACCCCACTCGCCACGCCGGACGGCTGGACGACGATGGGTGAGGTCCGGGTTGGAGACCGCCTCCTCGGAGCTGACGGGCATCCGGTATCCGTCGTCGCGGCCACCGGGGTCATGCAGGGCCGGCCGTGCTACGAGGTGGAGTTCTCCGACGGCGCAGTCATCATCGCCGACGCGGAGCACCAATGGGTGACGTGGGACCGGGCTATCCGCAAGGCGTACGACTATCACCGTGAGCCTGGCGCGCCGAGTTACCCGGACGGCTGGCCGACATGGTCGTCACCGCGCGCGTCTCGGCACAGGTACAGTCCCGGCGAACGGGCACAGATGCGTGACCTGCGGGCTGCCGGAATGCCAGCAGCGCGGGCAGGGACAGTGCCAGGGCGGACAGCCATAGCCATCGAGCAGCAATGGGACCGCGCTGAAGATGTCACCGGCCATGGCGTGGAAGTAAGGCCTCGAACGACTCAGGAGATTGCTTCGACTCTCCGGTTCCGGGGCGAGAGGAACCACGCGATACCGGCGACCAAGCCTGTTCTCTTGCCCGAAGCCGATCTACCCCTCGAGCCTTATATCCTCGGCTATCTCTTGGGCGACGGCGACACCGCGGGAACGGGCCGGGTGTCGTGCCATCCCGGTGACCGCTCGTGGCTTACGGGGGAGTTCGAGTCCTTCGGCTACGGCGTTGCCCCCTCCGCAGATCCCGCGCATTTGTATGTACGAGGAATCCGCGGGCTTTGGCGTTCGCTAGGTCTCGCCGAGGGTAAGCACATCCCGGCCATCTACCTGCGCAGTTCCTGGTCCCAGCGGCTCGCGCTTGTACAGGGGCTAGTCGATTCGGACGGTGGCGTTGATTCTCACGGCTCCTACCACTTCGCCAACACCAATGAGCGCTTGGCCGAGGGTTTTGCGGAGCTGGTCACTAGCCTGGGCTGCGTTGCGCGAGTGAGGCGCCGACCTGCGCGCATGCGGGCGGGGCGGCAAAGCCAGGAGTCGTGGGACGTTGCCGTCGCGGCGTCGCTGCCACTGGCCCGGCTTCCCCGGAAAGCACTCGCGGCACGCCACGACTGGGGCCGCGAGCAGGCGGGCCGTTACATCGTGGATGCGCGCCCGGTGTCCTCGGTGTCGGTGCGATGCGTTCAGGTGGACAACACCGACCAGATGTACCTCGCAGGGCGCAGCATGATCCCCACGCATAACTCGACGCTCGCGCTCGACCTGGCTCGCTCGGCGGCCATCAGGCACAGCCTGCCAACGGTGATCTTCAGCCTGGAGATGAGCCGCAACGAGATCACCATGCGGCTGCTGTCGGCGGAGTCCCGGGTGTCCCTGCACAGCATGCGGACCGGTCAGATGGGCGAGGAGGACTGGGCCACGCTGGCCCGGCGGATGAGCGAAGTGGTGGACGCGCCGCTCTACATCGACGACTCGCCCAACATGTCGATGATGGAGATCCGGGCCAAGTGCCGGCGGCTGAAGCAGCGCCAGGGCCTCCGGATGGTGATCATCGATTACCTGCAGCTGATGAGTTCCCCGAAGCGGGTGGAGAACCGCCAGCAGGAAGTGTCGGAGATGTCCCGGTCACTCAAGCTGCTGGCCAAGGAGATCGACGTCCCGGTCATCGCGCTCTCCCAGCTCAACCGGGGACCGGAGCAGCGCAACGACAAGAAGCCCCTCCTCTCCGACCTGCGCGAATCCGGGTGCCTGACGGGGGAAACGCGGATCCTTCGGGCCGACACGGGAGCGGAGGTGACGCTGGCCGAGTTGATGGCGAGCGGGGAGCGCGACGTCCCGGTCTGGTCACTGGACGAGCGGTTGCGGCTGATCCCGCGGACGATGACCCACGCCTTCCCGAGCGGGGTCAAAGAGGTGTTCCAGGTCCGCCTCCGTTCCGGCCGCGAGGTGCGGGCCACGGCCAGCCACCCGTTCCTCACCCACGGCGGCTGGCGCTCGCTGGGGGAGCTGGTAGTGGGGTCGCGGGTAGCCGTGCCCCGGCACACTCCTGGGCCGATCGGCCTGCGATCGATGCCGGAATTCGATGTCGTCGCGCTCGCTGCCGGGCTGGCCAGTGACCCGGCCGGTGATTCGGTCCCCGCCGCGTTCTTTGCCGCCCCCCGGTCCCAGGTCGCGTTGTTCCTGCGTCATCTCTGGGGTTCGGCTGGCTGTATCTCCTGGGATGTCGAAGGAGAGTCGTGCGTCTACTACGTCTCCTCGAATCGTCGGCTGATCGATGATCTCGCCCGGCTGCTGCTGCGCTTCAACGTGATGACACGGATCGCTGAAGTGCGGGGAGGCTGTGCCAGGCGCTGCTACCGGCTGGTGGTGGACAGTCCCGAGGATCAGCTCCGGTTCCTGGACGGCATCGAGGTTCCCGGCGCGGGCGGCCGCATCGCAGAGCTGGCCCGGAAGAGGCTCAGGGAGGACGCTGCGAGTGCGGCGCCAGTTCCTGGTGAGGTCTGGGACCGCTTGCGTGGTGCGATGGAGGGTGGCCCTGCCCCGCTCCGTGACGCGGAACCCGCACTTCGTGCCTTCGGCGATCGAGCGTCTCACCACGGACCGGAAGGCCGCGACACCCTGGTGAAGGGTGCGTCCGGTCGGCAACCACTCTCCCAGGTGGCGACGATCCTGGATGACGCCGACCTTGAGATGGTGGCCACCAACGATGTGTTCTGGGACCAGATCGCTTCCGTGGAGAGTCTCGGCGAGCAGCCGGTCTACGACGCGACCGTCCCCGGCACGCACAACTTCGTCGCCAACGGGATCAGCCTGCACAACAGCATCGAGCAGGACTCGGACGTGGTGATCCTGCTGCACCGGGAGGACGCGTACGAGCGGGAGTCCCCGCGGGCGGGTGAGGCGGACCTGATCGTGGCCAAGCACCGCAACGGGCCGACCGCGACCGTGACCGTGGCTTTCCAGGGTCACTACAGCCGGTTCGTCGACATGGCTCCGGGCTGAGATGCTGGCCAGGCTGGCACAACACCGTGCCAGCCGGTCCGGGTGCGCGAGTCACGGGAGCGGTCCATGATCCTGGTCTCTGGTGAGAGCCTCATCGATCTGATCACCGGCCCGGACGGCGGGGTGAACGCCAGCCCCGGCGGGGGACCCTTCACTGCCGCCCGGACCATCGCCCGGCTGGGCCAGCCCAGCCGCTTTCTGGGCCACTTCTCCGCCGACCCGTTCGGCCGGCTGCTCGCCGCGAAGCTAGCCCACGATGGCGTGGAGCTGGCGCTGCCCGACCCGGTTCCGGAACCGACGGCGCTGGCCATCGTGGCGCTCGACGGCCAGGGCATAGCCAAGTACTGGTTCCATGCCGCCCAGACGGCGACCTTCCTGCTGGATCAGGCCACGGCACGGCAGGCACTGCAGGCCGACGTGACGGCGCTGCACATCGGCTCCGTGGGACTCGTCGTGGACCCGATGGCATCCGAGCTCGAGCGCCTCGCGCATGACCTCCCGCCAGAGGTGCTGCTGCTGCTCGACCCGAACTGGCGGCCCCAGGCCATCCCCGACGCGGACGCGCACCGGGCCCGGATCCGCCGTATCCTGCCCCGGACCGACATCCTGAAAACGAGCACCGAGGACCTGTCCTTCCTGATGCCCGGGCACGGCATCGCGGAAGCCGGGCGGATCCTGCTCGGCTGGGGCGCCCGTTGCGTCCTGGTCACCGACGGGCCCTCGTCGATTCACGCGTTCACCGGCGGCGACGAGCTCGCCGTCCAGGTACCGCCGGTCGAGGTGGTGGACACGGTCGGCGCTGGCGACGCATTCGGCGGGGCGTTCCTGGCCTGGTGGGCCGAACGCGGGCTGGCCCGGGAGAACCTGGCCCACTCCCCGCAAGTGCTGGCCGCCGTCACGGCGGCGGCCCGGGTCGCGTCGCTGACCTGCGCCCGGGCTGGCGCTGAACCACCGTGGCGGCATGAGCTGGATACCGACGAGGAGTGGGGCCAGCCGCTGAGGCAGTGAAGCACCCGATCGGGGTGCCCGGCCCGCGTGAATGACCGCCGTCTCTGCCGGCACGGCCCGCGCTGGTCATGACGAGCGGCAGCGGTCCCCGGGGTGCCGTAGACTATCCGGGCACCAAGCGCTCGTAGCTCAACGGATAGAGCATCTGACTACGGATCAGAAGGTTGGGGGTTCGAGTCCCTCCGAGCGCGCTCACCACATCCGCAGATCAGGGTCGGAATTGGGTCTCGTGAGAGATCGCCCTGACTTCGGCCTTGGGCCGGAGCTCTCGCAATTTCTCACGGCCTCTTAAGCGATCTTGTGAATCCTGGCCAGCGCGACGCTGTCCCGGCGCAGGTCGTCATGGCTGGCGTGCACGTACGTCTCCTGGGTGAAGGCCGAGTCGTAGCGGCCCGCCCGCTCGCTCACGATGGAGATGGGCACGCCTGCGTGCTCCATCAGGGTCAGCGTGGTGTGCCGGGAATCGTGCGGCGTGATCGTGTTTGGTAGTGACCCTTGAGTAGGTCAGGCGCTGCGCATGAGGGCTCATGGGAGTCTCGTAGCCGCAGGTCAGGGTCGTAATCAGGCCCGGTGAGATCGCCCTGACAGCAGCCAGGGCTCCTGGCGGCTGGTGATGCTGACGTCGGCCAGTCACTGTGGGCTCCGATCAATAGCTCTGCGGACCGAAAGCTCTTTGAAGCGGCGAGTCCGCGCGGTGAGGTGTTTCGCCACCCGGTATACAGGTTGACGATGTATCGTCGACCGGAGTAATGTGTCGCCATGATCCAGACGCCGGACGTTCCTGATGTCACGTGCTCGCCGCCCGGGCCGGGCCGGCGGACGCCGCTGGTCATCGGCCTGACCCTGCTGGCCATCACCGTGGCCCTGGTCCTGCTGTTCACGCTCGTCGTGATTCCCCCGGCCGGGGCGGCCGGGGCGGCGGGCGGCTGCGGTGGAGGCTGAACTCCTGGCCGGTCAAGCACGCGCCGGTCAGGCCCGAGGCGGTCAAGCACCGGCTGGTCAGTCACGCGCCTGGCTCTGGGGCACGGTGGCCCTCAGTGCGGGCGCGTTCAGCGGGGCCGTCGTTCTCGCGCCTTCAGCGTCGGCTGCTCCGGTCCGCGTTCTGGCCTGGCTGCTTTTCCTCGGATCCTCGGTTCACGTCGCCGCAACCGGCTGGCTGTACACCCTTCCCGACGTCCGCGCGCAGGTGGCGGCGCGATCCGTGCGGTACGCCTGGATCCCGGCCGGACTCGTCGTGGCCGGGGCGGTCACCGCGGCGGTGCTGTCCCCGGCGGCCATGGCCTGGCTCCTCCTGGCCTACTTCGGCTGGCAGTTCTTTCACTTCCAGAAGCAGAACCTGGGCCTGGCGGCCCTCGCCGCCTCAGTCCATCGGGTTCGACCCCTGGGCCGGGCCGAACGCCGGGCCCTGATGGGAGCGGGCGGGGCAGGCATCCTCGGGCTGCTCGCCCATCCCGGTCTTCTCCAGCTTAGGGTGCGCCCAGCAGCCGGGGAGATGTTCACCGTGGCGGGGCTGTTGTTCGCCGCCGCAGCAGGATTCGGGGTGGTGGCCCTGTTCCGTCGGCCGGCTGCCGACCGCCCGGCCGGGTTCGGTGCCATGTACCTGATGGCGCTGCTGTTCTCGCTGCCCACCTTTGTCTTCCGGTCGCCCTACGCGGCGGTGGGCGGCATGACCATCGCCCACGGGTTCCAGTACCTGCTCCTGGTGGGACTGGTGGCGGCAGGGAATCGCCAGGGGACACCCCGCTGGCTCCGGCTGGCCGTGTTCGCCAACGTCGCCCTGGTGGGGGGAGCGCTGCTCAGCGGCGCGTCGCATCTGCACGGGTTCCCGCCCGCGATCCGGCTGGTCTTCGGTGCTTATCTCGGGGTGGTGACGGCGCACTTCGTGATCGACGCTGGATTCTGGCGGATGCGTGATCCATTCCCGCGAGCGTTCATGGCCAGGCATGTTCCGTGTCTGGCCCCGTCGCGGGCAAACACTCCGGCCGCCGATGGGTCGTTAGACGATATAGGGTGACCTTCATGGCGAAGAAGACGCAGCGAGGGGATGAGAAAAACCCCGCCGAGCCGCTCGCCAGCTTCGGCCGCTACGCCGGGCCGGCGACCCTGATCCTCTCGAGCCTGGCGGATGGGGCGAAACACGGGTACGCCCTGACCAAGGACATCGAGGCCTTCGCGGATGTCCGCCTCGCGCCGGGCACGCTGTACGAGGCGCTCGGCCGGCTCGAAGGGCAGGGGCTCATCGAGGCGATGGAGAGCCATGACCGGCGCCGTCCCTACCGGCTGACCTCCCTGGGAGCGGCCACGCTCCGGGCTCATCTGGACGCCCAGCGCCGGGTGGCCGAACTCGGACTGCGCCGGCTGGCGGCGGGCTGGGGGACTGCGTGAGCGAGGTGTCCGAAGCCGCGGCCCGGCGCGCCGCCCGTCTGCTCCGCTGGTACCCCAGCGACTGGCGGTCCCGGTACGGCGATGAGTTCGCCGAGCTGCTCATCGCGGACATCAGCGAGCGGCCGGATTCGTGGCGCCGCCACGCCGACGTGGCCATCAGCGGCGTGCTGGCGCGGCTCATCCCGACGGGACTCACCGGCCACGCTATCGATCCCGCCGAGCAGGTCCGGGCCAGCCTGGCCTCGCTCGGGTACCTGCTCGGGGTGTTCCTCTCCCTGGGCATAGCCCTGTGGGCGCAGCTGACCATCGGCTGGCAATGGTCGAAGCCGGATACCGCGGCCATTTCCGTGGCGATGATCCTCATGTCCGGCGCGGTGCTTCTCCTGTGCGGCCTGGCCCTGCTCGCAGCGATCCCCATCGCGTGCGCCGTCATCCTGCGTTTCGTCCGCCGGCAACCGGACGGGCTGATCCTGCCCGCGCTTTTCTTCGTGGCCGGTAGCGCCGTCCTGGTGATCGGCGGTCGTCATTTCGGGAACGGATGGCCCGGCACCGGCGGCCACCCCTGGTCGCATCCGGGGCTGGTACCTGGCGGGGTGGCCGCATTCACCTGGGCGTCGACGCTCTGGGTGTCGTCCTGCTGGGCCCATCCAGGCAGCCTGGCCTTGTTCCCGGCCGCCGAGCTAGCGTGGACGGGCCGGACACTAACAAGCCCAGCGACGTCCAGCAGGAAGTGCTTCGGGACCGTTGGAGGACACATCCGGCGAGAAAATCCAGGACAGCTGGAAGGCCGTCAGCGGAGCTGGGATCGCAGAGCGAGCAGCCGGTCCTGCCGGAGGCCCACGGCCAGCGCGGCGGGAGAGTCAGCCTTCCGGGGCGAGGTCTGCGCGGGTCAGGGAGCGCAGGCACGGGCGCAGCAGGTCGATGACCTGCTGCGGGCTCGCGGCGGTGAGTTCGTCAGAGTTGAGCAGGTGCCGTGAGACGATCACGCCGAGCATCACGGCGCCGACCAGCGCGGCCCGCACATCCGCGTCATCGGCGGGGATCGGCCGGCTGATCTGGGCCTGGAAGCGGGCCGCGCCTGCCCGCAGCGCCTGGGCGGCTTCCGGGTGCGTGAGCATGGACCGCAGCAGTGCCAGCGAGTGCACAGGCTCGCTGGCGAGCGACTCGGCGAGCCGGGCCAGGATCTGCTCGGTGACCTGTTCCGCTGACCCGCTCAGTTCCGGCGCGGGGCGGGCGTGCGTCACGCGCTGGAAGAGTCCCTGCTTGGAGCCGAAGTAGTGCATGACCAGCCCGCCATCCACCCCGGCTGCCCCGGCGATGGCCCGGATGGTGGTCCGCTCGTAGCCGCGCTCGACGAATAGGCGGGACGCCGCGGCCAGGATCCTGGCCTCAGTCCTGCGGCGCTGCTCGGCCCGCGACGAGGCGGCGTCGGTCTCCTGCACGGATTTATTCTACGGCCGTTGACCGGGCCGGCGTTTTCGTTCTACACTCGTTCAATCAACAAGCGTTGAACGGGAGGCGCAATGACTCACTTGACTCCGGCGCAGGTCCTGGAGCGACGGCGGGAACTGCTGCTGAATCAGGACACCGAAGGCTTCGTCGACCTGTTCGCGCCGGGCGGCGTGATCGAGATACCGTTCGCGGGCCCGGATCTGCCCGCCCGGCTCGATGGCCAGCAGGCCATCCGCGACTACTCCCGCCGCATCGCGGCCTCAGCCCTGCGGATCGACGACCTCGACACGGTCGCCATTCATCACACCGACGATCCCGAGGTCCTGATCGTCGAACTCGTCACGAGGGCGACCGTCACCACGACCGGCCATGCGTTCACGGCCCGGTCGATCCAGGTCTTCCGGATCCGCGACGGCAGGATCCTGTGCTTCCGCGACTACGTCAACCCGAACGAACTGGCCGAAGCGCTCGGCGCGTGAGCCTTGCTGCGGCCCGCTCAGTACCGCCGGTTTTCGCGGCGTTCCTTGCGGCGCCGGTGACGACGCATCACGCCCAATCCGAACCACACCAATGCCCCGAATACCGCCATCACGATGGTGTAGAGCCACAGCGGCCAGACGAAGCTCAGGAAGAGGAAGTGGAACTTGATGCCCTCCCGGTTCTGGATGACGAAGATGAGCAGGACCGCCAGGCCGCAGAGCGAGGCGATCGCCCCGCCGCCGAGTCGCCGACCCGCTTGTTTCTCTCCAACCTGCTGACTCATCACGCCCCCCCGAACCACGCATGACACCCACAGGGCGTCCCCAACCCCGGTACCCGCGATCACCCGCTCTTTCGCGGTCCTCGCCATGTGCTCAGGCTGCAGACCACAGCCGCTGGCACTTTCATCCTCGTGCCGCTGCCCACTCAACGACAGGGCACAAAGTCCCAGGCTGGGCGGTCGAGGTGCTTCTGGAGTTGCCTCCAAGCCTGCTGGCGATAGCGCTAGTCGGCACTCCATGGAGGATTCGACGGCCCGGCACCGGCGGGCTGAGGTATTAGCCTGGAGTGGCGGGGCACGTGATCACCCCTGCACCAGTGTCTGGGAGGCAGAATGCGTATCAGCGACATACTTCGCGGCAAAGGCACCCTGGTCGTCACCGTCACCCCGGACACCACGGTGCGGCACCTTGTGGGGGTGCTCGCCGAGCACCGGATCGGTGCTGTTGTCGTCTCGCACGACGGCACCTCGGTTGATGGGATCGCCAGTGAGCGGGACATCGTCCGGGCGCTGGCCTTGCGGGGCGCCGCGGTGATGTCCGAGCCGATCACGGCCATCTACACGGCCGAGGTGCGTACGGTCACGCCGCAGACCCCGCTGGAGGAGGTCATGCGGATGATGACCGAGCACCGGGTGCGGCACGCGCCGGTCGTGGCTGACGGTGGCCTGCGAGGGATCGTGAGCATCGGCGACGTGGTGAAGAACCGGATGGACGAACTCGAAACCGAGCGGGCCGCATTGACCGGCTACATCACAGGCACCCGCTGACACGCCGGCTGGGCCTGCAGACGCACATCCCCCGATAGATCCACGCTCGGACCCCCGGCGCTCAGGCTCCGGCAACCCTGAAGCTGGCTGCTTCATGGGCGGTTGTGGAGGAGCCAGGGTTGGAGGACTGCGTAGAGCGCCTCGCTCATGGGCGCAGCCAGCCCGGCCCGGGTGCTTCGCCGGACGACCTCGCCCAACAGTGCCTCAAGCTCCATGGCATGCCCGTGGGTCAGGTCGTGGTGCAGCGACGAGTAGCTGTCAGCTTCAAGGGCGTCGGCGAAGGCCAGATGGCGCTCGGGAAGGCCGGCGGGCAAGCCTACTCCTTCGGCTCGTGCCAGCTCGCACACCTCTGCCGCGATACGGCGGAACAGCTCGCGGGATGCCGGGGCGGTTCGGATCTCCCCGATGGGAAGCCGGATCGCGGCCGTGGTCCCGGCCTGAGCACAGATGAAGGCAAATTTTGTCCACAGCGTGGAACGTATGTCGCCGGTCTGCTCGGCACCGAAACCGGCCGCCTGGCAGGCATCGACCAGCGCGCCCACCCGTTCGCTTCGCCCCGCCTTCCATTCGCCGACCACGATGGTGGCAGGGCCGCCGGTATGCTCGATTATCCCGGGCTGGGAGACGCTGGCGAATATGTAAGCGGCCCCTCCCACTATCCGCTCTTCACCAATGGCCGCTGCCAGCTTCTCCTCGTTGTCCACCCCGTTCTGCAGAGAGACCACCGCGGTGTTCTCGTGCAAGAGCGCAGACAAGCGGGTGGCCACCTGGTCGGTGTGGTAAGACTTCACGGCAACCAGCACATAGTCGCACGGACCAGCCTGAACTGGGTCGTCAGTCGCGGTCACCGGATCCAGCACGAAGTTGCCATGGACGCTCGCCACCCGCAGGCCCCGCGCCTGGAGCGCTTGCAGGTGGCTGCCCCGGGTGATGAAACAAACGTCGGCACCGGAGCGGGCGAGTTTCCCGCCGAAGAAGCCGCCGACTCCACCCGCCCCGTAAACTGCCACCTTCATGATCGCTCCAAGATGTCAGGTTCGAAAACGGGTCTCTGGCGCTGGGCTGAGGCCAGGCTAGTTCTGCCTGCCCGGTTCGGCCGGGCCGGGATCAGTCGTCAGCCGGCGGTGTGTGGATGAGCTTCTTGTTGACGAACTCGTCGATGCCGAGAGGCCCGAGTTCGCGCCCGACACCGGAGCGCTTCGTGCCGCCAAAGGGCAGTTCCGGGCCGCCGCCCTCAGGCTGGTTGATCCACACCATCCCGACGTCGAGGCGGTCGGCCACGTCCAGTGCGAGTGCCTCGTCGCTGCTGAAGACCGCCCCGCCCAGCCCGTAGGTGCTGCTGTTCGCCAGTTCGACTGCCTCGTCTGCGTCGGCCACCCGGTAGACCACCGCCGCCGGCCCGAATAGCTCCTCGGTGAAGGCCCGCATGGCCGGGGTCACACCGGACAGTACGGTTGCCTCGACGAACGCCCCGGGCCGATCGACGCGATGCCCTCCGGTGTGCACGGTGGCGCCCTTGCTGACGGCGTCGTTGATCTGGTCCATCAGGTTCTGCGCCGCACGCTCTGAGGACAGCGGCCCGTAGGTAGTGCCAGGATCGGTCGGGTCTCCCGTTACCTGGGCGGCCATCTCCTTGGTGAACTCCCGGATGAATTCGTCGTAGACGCCGTCGGCGACGATCATCCGCTTGGATGCGTTGCAAGCCTGGCCCGCGTTCTCCATCCGGGCTTCGGCGGCTGCCTTCGCCACACCGGCGAGATCAGAGGTGTCGAGCACAATGAAGGGGTCCGATCCGCCGAGTTCCAGCACGACCTTCTTCAGGTGCTCGCCGGCCTGGGTTGCCACAGCCGAGCCAGCGCGCTCGCTGCCGGTCACCGACACGCCACTTATCCGGGGGTCGGCGATCATGGCGGCGACCTGCTCGTTCGTGGCGAAGACGTTGATGTAGGCGTCGGCCGGCAGCCCGGCGTCGCGGAAGATCTGCTCCATCGCCAGGGCCGACTCAGGGCATTGCGGCGCGTGCTTGAGGACGATCGTGTTCCCGATCATCAGGTTCGGGGCGGCGAACCTGGCCACTTGGTAGTACGGGTAGTTCCACGGCATGATGCCCAGCAGCGCCCCGATCGGGGACTTCCGCACCCATGCCGCCCCCGGCGTCCTGGAGGGCAGCGGCTCATCTTTCAGCAGCTCCGGGCCCTGCTCGGCGTAATACCGGTAGATGGCGGCGGTGAACTTCAGCTCGCCCGTGGCCTCGGCGGTGGTCTTGCCCATCTCGCGGGTGATGATCGCGCCCAGGTCGCTGGAGCGGTCGCGGTAGAGCTGGGCGACCCCGCGCAGCATGTCCGCGCGCTCGGCCTTGGACGTGTGCCGCCACGACGAGGAACCCCGCTGCGCCCGGGCCAGCACCTCGCTGATTTCGGCGTCGGTCGCCGTCGGGAACTCTCTTTCGAGCTGGCCTGTTGCCGGATTTACTACCTGGTACTTCATTGAATCTGCCTCCATCAGGCGCATCCCAGCCGGTTGGGCTATCAGTCGGGTAAGCCGTGCCCCTTCATGATGTCAGGGCCCCGTTTTGACGCCGAGCCGACCGTCGCCAACCGCAGTGATCTTGTAAATCCTGGCCCGCGCGGCCCTGCCCGGACGCAGCTCCATGGGTACCCACGGATAGGAAGCCGAAGATGGCCAGCAGAAGGTAGCGGCGCTACCCTTGACCTGCGTTGTGCTCTGGGGAGGTACCGATGACGGCAGGGCCCGGAGACGAGAAGGCAGCAGGCGGGGCGGCCCGTGGCCATCTCCGGGCTTCGCACGCCGACCGCGAGCGGGTGATCGCCACCGTCCGGGCCGCGTTCATCCAGGGACGGCTGACCAAGGACGAGTTCGACCTGCGGGTAGCTACAGGAAGCAGCGTATAGCGCGCAGTTGGCAGCAGGCCTGCCAATCAGCGAGCTAGCCGAAGCAGTGCTGATCGAGCATGACGGCATAATAGGCCATCGGAATTGTGCGAGTTACATCCATGCCGTCCAGCAGATGGGCTGGTTCGCGGCTGCGTTCCCGGCAACACACCGAGCTCGTAACCGTGGTGGGCGGAAAGGGAGGCAGCCACGCTCATGCTCCTCAGCCTCGGATCAAGATCGGAACGAACAGCCGGTACCACGTCAGTGAATGCGAACAGGGCGGACTCCCCGGGGCCCTGCTGCGCCGCCGCCGGATCCATCCACATGACCTGCCAGCCGTGGCCGTCGAGGTCGAAGAAGCTGCGTGAGTACATGAAGCCGTGGTCCTCGGGGCCGGGGATCGAGTGGAAGGCGAAGTGCCACAGGTAGGGGTTCCGGAGCACCTCAGCCCAGGGATCATGGCTATGGCGAAACTCAACGCTCGGTCCCTCGTTTGTCTCCCCTGACCCGGGCGTCAGGACGCGTCACCGAATTCGACGGCCTTGGTCTCGACGGTCCCGGCCGTCCGCCCCGGTGCCCGCTGGAAGCTCCAGTACAGGTTCGTGTGCGCGATCACCTGGCCCGGCGGCGGCGCTCCCCAGGCGGTCTGGTCCTCCGTCGTGTGCGCGTCGCTGACCAGGGTCGCGTCGTAGCCCCTGGCCAGTGCGCCGTGCAGCGTCGAGCGGACGCACGCATCGGTCTGCGCGCCGGCGATGATGAGCCGACCGACCCGCAGGCCCGCCAGCACGGACTCAAGCGCCGTGTCCTCGAAGGCGTCGCCGTAGTTCTTCTCCACGAGTGGTTCCGCCTCGCCCGGGGCCAGTTCGGGAACGATCTGCCACTCGTCGCTGCCCCTGACCAGGCCCTCGTCGGAGTGCTGGATCCAGACCACGGGAACCTGTTCCTGCCGCGCCTTCCCGACCAGGGTGCCGACGTTCGCGACGACCGTATTGCGCTCATGAGCCCCCGCGACGACGCCGTTCTGCACGTCGATGACGAGGAGGGCGGTGCCGGGCCGGTTCTCGAGTGTGGTCATGGTCTCCCCTGATTCACAATGGGCTCCTGGCTTTCCACGGTAGCCACACCCACCGACAGCGGGCCCGGCCCGGGTATCAGGGTGGAAGGCACAATATTGTCCCGTGTGCCGGTAACGGCAGGATCGCCGCCCGTGGTGGCCGGGAAGTCACCGCCCTCCGGAGCCGGCTGGGTGACCGGACCAGGGGCATGGCGTCTTGGCCCGCGCACGGGGGACCGCGGTGACCCCTGTCATCGTGGCCGCCGGGGCCGCATCGATCTCGGCGACGGCGAACAACGTGGTCATCAGCCTCCCGCGCGGGCCCCGGAAAACGCACTGACCGGCCGTGCCCTGCGGCGGGTCAGGCGACCGCGTCAGATGGCGAGCATCTTCTGCACGGCCTGCCGTGAGACCCCCAGTTCCCGGGCGATATCGGCCTGGGAGACGCCTTCCTCGGTCAGGCCGCGGATCAGGTCGCGGCGCTCCCGGGCCAGGTCCTGGGCGATGCGGAAGTGCTCGAGGGCCTCGGCGCGGACCTCTTTGAGGCGGCGGATGGTCGCCTGCTGGGCAGCGGTGCGCCCGGATGTGTTCATGGCCCCAGCGTGACAACTGGGGGTTGTCGTTGTCAACCTACGGTTGTCATCCGCAGTTTTGCCTGGCGGCGGGATTCCGGCATACTCGTAATCGTCGTCACGACACCGCCCAGACCACTGCGGTCGTCCGTCACCTCGACGTTGGTCATCGCGCCCGGACCCCCGTCCACGGACCCGGATCCTGGCCCCCTCTGGCAGCAGTCGGCGAGGTCAGTTCCGTCACCGCTGGCAGGAGGCATCGTGTGTTCCGGACTGAGCTGGACCATGGCATCAGCGACCCGGCCCTGGGGCCCGGCGTCATCATCCCGGGCCCCAGGGCCCGTGGCCGGGTGATCCCGCCTCGCGATCCGCAACCACCGCGGCTCGGCGTCGACCCCCCGGTGTACGACGACGGGGTGTTGCGGATAACCCGGATCACCCGCCCCGGCCCCAGCCCCGGCGCCGGGGCTGGCCCCGGGCCCGCGGCCGGCCTGGGCAGCATCTACTCGCTGGCCGGCGAGATCGACGAGTCCACCCTCGGCGGCCTGGCCGGGAAGCTTGCGGAGATCGCCGGGGGCCTCGACGAGGTCCACCTGGACCTGGCCGCCCTGGACTACAGCGACCTGGCCGGGCTGCGGGTCATCGTCCAGCTGGCCATGCCCGGCCGGCGCGTGGTTCTCCACCGGGTCCCGGCGCATCTGCGCGCGATCCTGGGCATCGTCGGCTGGGACAGCGTGCCCGGGCTGGAGCTCGCCAGCCAGGTGCCGCCCAGCTAGGCGCCGCCCAGGAGGCGTAGCACCGCCGCCTCGGCCGCGCCCTGGGTGGCCAGTTCCCCAAACTCGCTCTGCTGGCCCAGCTGGCCCAGGGCCGGCGCGATCGTGTTGCCGTGCTCATAGAGCGAGATCACGCGCGGGTCGATGTAGGACGCCCGGGCGACCGCCGGGGTGTCGCCCAGGTAGCCGGCCACCTCCCGGACCACGCGGGCGATGGCCCGTTTGCGGGTGCTCTCGGATCCCGACGCCGGCTCGGATACGGCCAGGCCCACCGCGGCGAGAACGGTGGCATGCCAGGTCCGGAAATCCTTGGCGGTGAAGTCGTCCCCGGCCACCTCGCGCAGATAATCGTTGATATCGGCGGCGGTGACGTCGTGGCAGCGCGGGCCGCTCCGGTAGGCCAGCAGGCCATCCCCGCCGTCCCGGCGCCGTTTGGGCCCCGTCTGGCGGTCATGCTCGTCCCTCCGGCTCGTGAGCAGCTCGCGACGGCGTCCACTACCCGTGAGGCCCCGGGGCAACCGCGGGCCGCCCGGCCCGCCCGGCCCGCGAACCCGGCCGGGGACTGGTTAGCCGGCGCTCGCCCGGGTAGCAGTGCACGGGCCGCGGAGGCTGGGGCGGGCCGCTCTCCGCAACCGGGGGAAGAAGGATGGCATGGCACGGAAAAGTTCAGCACTTAAAGGCACGGCCGCCAGCATCAGGCGTTCCGCGCAGGATCCGCTCGGCATCTACCTCAACGACCACCTGGCCGGCGCGACCGTCGGGGTGCAGCTGGCCCGCCGGGTGGCCGGTGCCCGGCAGGTCACGGCGGCCCAGCCGGATCTGCGGCAGCTCGCCAGCGAGGTGGAGGAGGACCGCGCCGCGCTGCTGGACATCATGGACACGCTTGGCGTCCCGGTCCGCAGCTACAAGATCTGGGCCGCCTGGGCCGGGGAGAAGGCTGGCCGGCTCAAGCCCAATGGTCACCTGACCACGCGCTCCCCGCTCAGCAACCTCGAGGAGCTGGAAATCCTGCGGCTGGGCGTGGAAGGCAAGGCGGCCGGGTGGCGCACGCTCCGGGCGCTCGCGGACACCGATGGCCGGCTGGACGCCGCCCGGCTCGATGAGCTCATCGCCCGGGCCCGCCGCCAGGCCGATTTCCTGGAGGAATCGCGGGTCAGCGCCGCGCGGCGGGTCATCACCACGGCCCGGGAATCCCGTGGCTGACGAACGGCCCGGCCGCGGCGGGGTCATCTTCGACGTTGACGGCACCCAGGAGCGCGGGTTCCGGCCGCGCCACTCGCCGTTAGCGGCAGTCCCCGTGAACCCAGTGGTGATCGGCCCGGCGGCGCACCGGCTGCCCGGCGCTGATCTCGCGCCCGCACCGCGCGCACGGCCGGCCCGTGGCCTGCGCCTCGTGCCCGGCCCACGACTGGCCGGCCGGGGTGTCGCCGCGGTCTGGTCGGCCGGCGCCGGGCGACCCGGCCGGGAAGCCGAGGCCGCCGGGACAGTACTGGCTCAGGTGCACGGCCCGTACCCGCTCGCCGATCCGCACCCGGAATCTCCCCCTTTGCCACCTAGGCTACTGTCGGCGGCTCGATGGAGAGGATGAGCTCATGCGCGCAGTGATCGGGAGCCAGCACGGTGGTCCTGAGGTCCTCCAGATCGGGGAGGTCGCGGCGCCGGAACCGGGGCCGGGACAGTTGCTCGTTGACGTGGCCGCGGCCGGTGTCAACTACATGGACATCTACCAGCGGGAGGGGCGGCCCCCCTATGCGTCGGGGGCGCTGCCGTACGTGCCCGGGGCCGAAGGCGCCGGGACGGTGGCGGCCGTCGGGCCTGCCGTGCGCGACTTCGCCGTGGGTGACCGGGTGGCCTGGACCCAGGTCCCGGGCAGCTACGCCGAGCAGGCCGCGGTGCCGGCCGCCCTGGCGGTCCCGGTGCCGGAGACCATGGATCTGGGTGTGGCGGCGGCCGTCATGTTGCAGGGCATGACCGCGCACTACCTGTGCCACAGCACCTACCCGGTGGGCCAGGGTGATCACGTGGTGGTACATGCGGCCGCGGGCGGGGTGGGCCTGCTCCTCACCCAGATGGTGGCCATGCGCGGCGGGATCAGCGTCGCCACCACGTCCACCACCGCCAAGGCGGTGCTGGCCCAGCAGGCCGGGGCGAACTACGTCACGGACTACGAGAACTTTGCCGGGGTGGCCCGGGAGGTCACCGGCGGCGCGGGGGTCGCCGCGGTCTACGACGGGATCGGCCAGGCCACGTTCGAGGCCAGCCTCTCGGCGCTGCGGGTCCGCGGCTACATGGTGCTGTACGGCGCGGCGAGCGGGCCGGTGCCCCCCTTTGACCTGCAGCGCCTCAACCCGGCGGGCAGCCTGTTCGTGACCAGGCCGACGCTCGGCCACTACATGGCCACCCGGGAGGAACTGCTGTGGCGCGCCGGTGACCTGTTCCGCTGGATCGCCGAGGGCCGCCTGTCCGTCCGGGTCGGCGGCCGTTATCCCCTGGAGCAGGCCGCCCAGGCCCAGGCGGACCTGGCGTCCCGGGAAACGACCGGGAAACTGCTGCTGCTCCCCGGTGAGGCCGCGGCGTGACGGTCGTCGCGGCCTGCCAGCTCAGCCTGGCCGTCGGTGACCCGGACGCCAACCTGGCCGCCGCGGCCGGCGCGGTCGAGCTGGCCGCCGCCGCCGGGGCCCGCCTGGTGGTCCTCCCGGAACTGTGCGACAGCGGCTACGTGTTCACCGGCGCCGAGGAGGCCCGCGCCCTGGCCAGCCCGGCCGATGACTCCCCGGCGCTGCGGCAGTGGCAGGAGCTCGCCGCCCGGCATCACACCGTGATCGTCGGCGGCTTCTGCGAGCTCGCCCCGGATGGCCGGCTGTTCAACAGCGCCGCCCTGGTGGACGCGTCCGGGATCGGCGCGGTGTACCGGAAAGCACACCTGTGGGACGCGGAGAAGCTGGTCTTCACCCCCGGCGCCAGCGCCCCGCCGGTCGTGGACCTGCCCGCTGGCCGGGTCGGCGTGATGATCTGCTACGACCTGGAGTTCCCCGAGTGGGTCCGGCAGGTGGCGCTGGCGGGCGCCGATCTCATCGCCGCCCCGGTGAACTGGCCAGCGGCGCCCCGGCCGCCCGGCGAGCGGCCGTCCGAGGTCGTGAAGGTGCAGGCCGGCGCCGCGGTGAACGGCGTGTTCGTCGTGGTCGCGGACCGGTGCGGTCCCGAGCGCGGGGTCACCTGGGTGGGTGGCAGCCTCATCGCCGGCCCCGACGGCTATCCGCTGGCCGGGCCGGCCACCGCCGGCCGGCCCGCGGTGCTGACCGCCGACTGCGACCTGCCCCGGGCCCGGGACAAGCGCATCAACTCGCGCAACGACCTGTTCGCCGACCGCCGCCCCGGGCTCTACACGGATCGCTGACACCTACGTAGCCGCTACCGATGACAGGGAGTCTGCGGTCCGCTTTACTTGCCGCTCACGTACCGGCGCGGGCAGGATGGGTGGGCGGACGTGGACATTGGCTCGCCGCAGCAGATCACGCCCCCGCCCGCACGCCGGCGCCGCCGCTGGCACCGGCGCCATCCTAGCCCGGGTAGCGGGCGCCGCGGACCGTGACCCGGATGGAGTAGACGGAACTGGTGGCGCACATGAAGATCTGGTTGCGCTGCGGCCCGCCGAAGGTCAGGTTGGCCACGATCTCCGGCACGTGCAGCTTGCCCAGCAGGGTGCCGTCCGGGCCGAAGCACTGCAGCCCGTCGCCCGCAGCCGCCCAGACCCGGCCCTCGCTGTCCAGCCGGATGCCGTCAAAGGTTCCTGCGTCACAGCGCGCGAAGACCTCCCCGCCGGTCAGCCCGCCGCCGTCGGTCACGGTGAACAGCCGGATATGCCGTTCCTCGCTGTCGCAGATGTACAGCTTCCGCTCGTCCGGGGTGAACGCCAGCCCGTTGGGCCGGTTGAAGTCGTCTGCCACGATGCGCAGCGCACCGGAGCCCGGATCGATCCGGTACACGTGGCAGGCCCCGATCTCGCTCTCCGCCTGGTGCCCTTCGTAGTCGCTGTCGATGCCGTAGGCGGGGTCGGTGAACCAGATCGAGCCGTCGGCCCGCTCCACGACATCGTTCGGGCTGTTGAGCCGCTGGCCCTGATAGCGGTCCGCGAGCACCGTGACCGACCCGTCCGGTTCCGTGCGGGTGACCTGCCGCCCGCCGTGCTCGCAGCTGACCAGGCGGCCGCGGCGGTCCACGGTGTGGCCGTTGGCGAAGCGGGCGGGCTGGCGGAAGACACCCACGGCACCGGTGGTCTCATCCCAGCGCAGCATCCGGTCGTTAGGGATGTCGCTGAACACGAGGTAGCAGCCGGCCGGGAAGTACGCGGGACCCTCGGTCCAGCGGCATCCGGTGTGCAGCACCTGGAGCTGCCGGTCGCCCCGGACGCGCCGGAACCGCTCGTCCAGGACCTCGAACTGGGCCGTGATTGTCTCGCGCACGAGGGCTCCTGTCTGGAATACTGTCTTGATATCAAGATGAAATGAGGGTCCGGCCGCCGGGTCCGGCCGCGGTGCCCGGCCGGCGTGCCCGGCGGCGTGCCCGGTCGGCGGCGCGTGCCCGGGCCGGCGCGCACCGCGGCGGTCTGGAGGAGGTCTCCATGATCCATCATGTTCAGCTGGCCTGCCCGCCGGGAAGTGAAGCGGCGCTGCGTGCCTTCTACCACGGGGTGCTGGGCCTGGAGGAGATCCCAAAGCCTGCCGCGCTCGCCGCCCGGGGCGGCTGCTGGTTCCGCGGCCACGGCATCGAATTGCACCTCGGGGTGGAGGAAGACTTCCGCCCGGCCAGGAAGGCGCACCCCGGACTGCTCGTGCGGGATCTGGGCGCCTGGGCGGCCCGGCTGCGCGCCGCGGGGTATCCGGTGCGGCCGGACGGCGACTTCCCCGGCATGCGCCGGTTCTACAGCGAGGATCCGCTGGGCAACCGGCTGGAGTTCCTGGAGCCGGCCTCCGGCTGACCGCCGCCCTACTGCCGGTCGTCCGGCTCCGGGACCAGCACGCCCAGCAGCCAGCCGACCACGCCGACGATGATCGCGCCCCAGAACGCGGGCCAGAACCCGGTGATGTGGAACGGCAGCGTGAGCTGCCCAGCCACCCAGCTCGTCAGCCAGAGCAGCAGGCCGTTGACCACCAGCGCGATCAGCCCGAGGGTCAGTACATAGAACAGGCAGCCGACGGCCTTGACCACGGGCTTGATGATCGCGTTCACCAGCCCGAAGATCACCGCGACGGCCAGCAGGGTCAGCACCTTCGATGCGGTGCTCCCGTGGCCAAGCTGGATGCCGGGCAGCAACACCGCGGCCACGGCGAGCGCCGCCGCGGTCAGGACAGCCCGGATCAGGAGACGCATGCGCTAATCATCACACGATGCGAGGTATGTGCGGGCGGTCAGGCGCGGGCTGCTGACCCGGGGAGGCCCGGCGCGGCGCAGTCAGGCGTGACCCCGGCGTGACCCCCGGGCGGAAGGAGGATATAGGCGCAAAAATCTACTCAGCTAAGCAATTTAGTAATTTAATAATGGCGCCTCGATTTGCGCTTTCACTGGACATCCAAGACGGTTCATGCCACGATGACAAGCGCGCCGGCGGATGCGGGAGACTATGAGTTGTAGTCGCCTGCTTGTCTGCGTATGGGGGGGATGAGGGCCCCGATGCCTTCTTCCCGGGGAGTGAAAACGCGGGAATCCGGCCGGACGACGACGGCCTTGGCAATGGCCAGATTCCGGCCCGCGCACCGCGGCGAGGGGGAAGCAACTGTGGGCTGTGTCTGGCAATCGACGTATCCTCCCGATGGGCGGTTCGCCGACGCCCGGGTGCACCAGCGATTCGCTCCGCGGCACCGGAAGCCACCGCGATGGGTCAGGATGGTGCGCGCTACCGCCCCCGTCTCGGGCCGTCTGAAGGCACGCCTATTTCCACCGGAAATGCACGAAGACCCGGCCGAAGTTCTTTGAGTCCTTCTCGACCCGGCTGTACAGCCGCTTGATTTCTTTCTGCTCGAGGAACCTCAGGACGTGCTTTTTCAGCTGACCTGAGCCCTTGCCCGGAATGATCTCCACCACGGGCGCTTTCTTGGCCACGGCCTCGTCGATGACCGCCCGGAGGGCCTGGTCGATGTCCTGGCCCCGGTTGTAAATGTCGTGCAGGTCGAGTTTCAGCTTCATGGGCTCATCTTCTCCTGCGAAGGACTCAGCCGGAGGCGCCGGACGATCTCGTCCACGGCCTCATCCGGCGGGAGGGTGGCCTCCACCACCAGGACACGCTCGGCTGGCTGCGGGCTCTCCAGATCGGCGAGCTGGCTGTCCAGCAGGGCCGCGGGGAAGAAATGACCGTGCCGCGAGCGCAGCCGGGCTTCCAGCACCTCGCGGGTGACATGCAGGAACACCATCCGGGCCGAGGGGCGCCCGGCGAGCAGTTCCTCCCGGTAGGACCGTTTCAGTGCGGAGCAGGCGAGCACCGCGGATTCAGCCGCGCTGGCGTACCCGTCCATCCGTGCTGCCACCGCGGCCAGCCACGGCCGCCGGTCGGCATCGGACAGGGGTTGACCCGCCCGCATCTTGGCGATGTTCGCGGCCGGGTGCAGCGTGTCCGCATCCGTGAAGGGCCAGCCCATCCTGCCTGCGAGCAGGGAACCGACCGTTGACTTGCCGCTGCCGGACACGCCGGCCACGACCACGATCATGGCCGCGAGCTTACCGGCGCCCCGCCGGGCCTGCCCGCAGCGGACCCTGGCCGGTGCCCCTCGCGGCGGCCACCGCCCGCTGTTAGTGTCAGGTGGGCCACGGGACGGCGGTGGGGCTGTCCCGGCCGCCAGCAACCGGGAGATGGGATGCGAGTGCGCCGCCCCCTGTCCATTGCCGTGGGATCGGCTGCCATGGCCGCTGCGGTGGCGGGTAGTACCTCAGCCGCCGCGGGAGGTGCGGCAGCGGTGGCCGCGACCGCCACGGTGGCCATCAGCCCGGCTGCGGTCCACGTGCGGGACGCCACGGCGGCTCCCCCCACCACGGCCTACTGCGAGACACATTTCAAGATCGCCTGTTACGAGCCCGCCCAGGTCCGGCAGGCATACAACCTGGGCCCGCTGTTCAGCAAGGGCATCACCGGGAAGGGCGCGACGATCGTCATCGTCAACTCCTACGGGTCCCCCACGGTGCGTCACGACCTGGGGGTGTTCGACAAGAAGTTCGGCCTGCCCGATCCGCCGTCGCTCAAGGTGATCCAGCAGGCCGGCCGGGTGGCGAAGTACCGGCCGACCTCTAATCGCGAAGGCTGGGCCGGCGAGACCGAGCTGGACGTCGAGTGGTCGCACGTGATGGCCCCGGACGCGAACATCGTCGTGGTGGAGACCCCGACCTCGGAGAACGAGGGCACGACCGGCTTCCCGGCGATCGTCAAGGCCGAGACGTACGTGGTCAACCATCACCTCGGCGGGGTGATCAGCCAGAGCTTCAGCGCGACCGAGCAGACCTTCCCGTCCAGGCAGTCGCTGCTCAACCTGCGCGGTGCCTACCAGGACGCGGCGAGGAAAGGCGTGACGGTGCTGGCCGCCTCCGGTGACAGCGGCGCGGCGGACGTCAAGTTCAACGCGAGCACCTATTACCTGCACCCGGTGACGTCGTGGCCGGACAGCGACCCGCTGGTCACCGGGGTCGGCGGCACCCAGCTGCGCCAGTCGGCCAAGGGCGCGTGGCACTCCGCGGTGTGGAACGACACCTACAACGTGCCCACGCAGCAGTACATCTTCGGCAGCAAGGGCCCCAACCCGCTGGCGGGCGGCGGCGGGAAGTCCGTGATCTTCTCCCGGCCCAGGTACCAGAACAGCGTGGCGGGCGTGACCGGCGCCGCGCGCGGCGTGCCGGACATCTCGATGAGCGGCGCCTGCAACGGCGCGGTGGACATGTACCAGAGTTTCAAGGGGCAGCCGGCCGGCTGGTACCCGACCTGCGGCACCAGCGAGTCCACCCCGCTGTTCGCCGGCGTGGTCGCCCTCGCTGACCAGGTCGCGGGGCACCCGCTCGGCCTGATCAACCCGGCGCTGTACAAGATGTCCGCCCTCGGCGCGGCCGCGGGCATCGTGGACGTGACCCGGGGCAACAACACCGTCTCGTTCCCCCAGGGCGGCAAGCTGCACGCGGTGACCGGCTTCCGCGCCCGGCCCGGCTATGACCTCGCCTCCGGGGTCGGCACGGTCAACGCGGCCCGGTTCGTGCCGGAACTGGCCAAGCTGGCCGGCTAGCTGCTGGCGGGTGCCGCGCCTGGCCGCGGCACCCGCACCCGTCCCACCCCGGACCCATCCGGCCGGCCCGGCGCTCCGAATATGGGCTATGAGCACACAGGACGTGCCCGGATCCCGTCCGGGTCCGCGGCCCCTCCCCAGGCGTGCGGAAGACCTGGGCGAGCTGCTGGCCATGGTGGCCCGGGGTGACGAGGTGGCCTTCGAGGTGGCCTACGACCGGCTGGCCCGGCCCGTCTACGGGCTGATCCGCAAGGTGGTGCGGGACCCGGCCCAATCCGAGGAAGTCGCCCAGGAAGTCCTGCTGGAGGTGTGGCGGACCGCGCCGCGCTTCGACGCCCGCCGGGGCAGCGCGATGACCTGGGTGATGACGATCGCGCACCGCCGCGCCGTCAACCGGGTCCGCTCGGCCAGCGCGCAGACCCAGCGGGAGCAGAAGGCCGGCGCTGTCGCCGACGTACCGCCGGACCTGGTCGCGGAGACCGTGGAGTCGCGGCTGGACGCGGAGCGGGTGCGCCGCTGCCTGGACTCGCTGACTGAGCTCCAGCGGCAGTCGATCACCCTGGCCTACTACGGCGGATACACGTATCCCGAGGTCGCGTCGCTGCTCAGCACGGCCCTCGGGACGGTCAAGACCCGGGTCCGGGACGGCCTGATCCGGATGCGCGACTGCATGGGGGTGAGCTGGTGAAACTGGGCCGCCCTGTGAAACTGGGCCGCCACGACCTGCACGGGCTGAGCGGCGCGTACGCACTCGACGCCCTGACCGGCCTCGAGCTGGACCAGTTCGAGCATCACCTGCGCCGCTGCCCGCCGTGCGAGAACGAGGTCCGGGGTTTCCGGGAGACCGCGACCAGGCTGGCGCTGGCCGTCGCGGCCAGCCCGACGCCCGCGCTGCGGGAGCGGGTGCTCACCGCAGCCGCTGTTACCCGGCAGCTTCCGCCCGAGGTGAGCCAGGCGCCCGGCCCGGCAGCGGCGGGGCCAGGTGCGGCCGGCCCGGCTGCGGCCGGCCGCGGCCCCTGGCTGCCCCGGCTGGCGGCCGCCGTGACCGCAGCCGCCGTGGTGGCCGCGGTGGCGCTGGGGATCATCCAGTCCTCCACCCAGCATCGGCTGGACCAGGCCCAGGCCGCGAGCCGGGCCGTCGCCGCCGTGCTGGCCGCCCCGGACGCCCGGCTGACCATGCACCGCACGACGGCCGGCGGGGTGGCCACCGTGGTCGCCTCCCGGTCCCGGCATGCGCTGATCATCAGCACGGCCGGGCTGCCCGCGCTGCACGGGGGCAAGGTCTATGAGCTGTGGTTCCTGTCCGGCCAGACGGCCCGCCGGGCAGGTCTGCTCCCGGCACCGGCGGCCGGGCGCACCGCGCCGCTGCTGGCGTCCGGCCTCGCCGCGGGGGATGCGGTCGCCCTGACCGTAGAGCCAGCCGGCGGCACCAGCCGCCCCACGACCAAGCCAATCGTGGTCGTGCCCCTCTAAGTTGGCCCTACGGTTGTCGCATGAGCGTGTCGAGCGGTGCCGCCAGCGCCGGGCTGACCTCCGCCAAGGGCAGCCCGCGTGTCCTGGTGGTGGAGGACGACCCGGGCCTGGCGACCCAGCTGGTGCGCGGGCTGAGCCGGGGCGGGTACCGGGTGGACCACGTGATGACCGGCGAGGAGGCGCTGAAGGCCGGTGATCCGGATGTCGTGCTGCTCGATCTGGGCCTGCCTGACGCCGACGGGGTGGACGTGTGCCGCCAGTTGCGGGAACGCTCCGACGCCGGGATTATCATCGTCACCGCCCGGGGTGAGGAGCCGGAACGCGTGCTGGCGCTGGACGCGGGGGCCGACGACTACCTGGTCAAGCCGTTCGGGCTGGCTGAGCTGCTGGCCCGGATCAGGGCCGTGCTGCGCCGCGTCCGGCCGGGCGGTGAGGTGCTGCGGCACGAGCAGCTCACCGTGGACCTGCGCACGCGGAAGGTGACCGTGCACGGTCGCGAGGTGGCACTCACCCCGAAGGAGTTCGACATCCTGGAGTGCCTGGCCAGCGACCCGGGACGGGTGATGACCCGGCAGGAGATCCTGGAGAGCGCCTGGGACGCGCACTGGTACGGCCCGACCAAGGTGCTGGACGTGCACGTGGCCGCGC
>CAWAJB010000038.1:0-66259 GCA_963782185.1 uncultured Actinomycetes bacterium | reverse complement strand
GTGCAGCTGGTCCAGGGCCCGCTCGATCCGCCGCTGCGACACGGGGCCGGAGGTGCCCAGCGTCTGCGCGAACAGGCTGACCCGCAGCTCCTCGATCATCCAGCGCACGTCGCGGACGTCGGCATCGTCGCGCCGCGCGGGCGGGAGGTCGGCGAGGGTCTGCTGGTAGTCCGCGGTCACCTGCGCCACCACGGCCATCCGCTCGGCGTCCCGGCCCAGTGCCTCCGGCATCTTCTCCAGCCGCCGGCTCATCCCCCGCAGGTAGCGGACCAGGTCGGGCAGCCGCCGGGCCCCGGTCGCAGCGATGAACCCGGGATAGATGAGCCCGGCCAGCTGGGCGCGCAGGTCCGCGAACGCGGCCCGGACCGGGGGGCTGGGGGTCCCGGCCAGGCTCGTCTCGACCCGGTGCGCCTCAGCGAGCGCCCGGGCGGCGAGCGCGACCACGTCGGCTGTGCGCGCGGCCAGGTTTACCCGCGCGGCCTCCAGCAGCCTCGTGAAGCCGGCCTCGTCCCAGGCGGGGCCGCCCGCCTCGGTGATCACCTGGTCGGCGGCGGCCGCCGCGCAGTCCTCCAGCAGCGCGCCGGTGCCGGGGTACGGGTGGCGGCTCATGGCCAGCTTGGCGCTGACCGGCAGCCGGCTGGCCACGGCCCGGGCGCCGGAGGGCACCTGGAGCAGGAGCAGGCGCCGGGTGCCGCGGAGCATGGCCGCGTCGGCCTGGGCCCGCGCCTCGAACAGCCGGACGTCGACCGCCGTGCCGGTGTCGGCCAGCGCCGGGTAGGCGCGGACCTCGCCCTGGCTGAACACGCGGGGCAGGGTGCCGATGTCCCAGGTGCGCAGCCCGGCCCGGGTGATCCCGGCGGCCGCCTCGCTCAGCGTGGCCTGCAGCCGGGGCCGCAGCTTGCGGCGCAGCTCGTCCAGGTCCTTGCCCGCGGCCAGCACCCGGCCGTCCTCCACCACGCGGAACGTGATCCGCAGGTACGGGGGCAGCCGGGACTCGTCCCACGCGGACCGGGGGATGTGCACGCCACCGAGCCGGGACAGCTCGGTGCCGAGCGCGTCGAGCAGGTCGCCGCGGGCCGGTCCAAGCCGGGGCAGCACCGCGCGGGCCGTGTCCGGGACCGGGACGAACGTGGTCCGCAGCTGCTTGGGCAGCGACCGGATCAGCTCGGTCACCATCTCCTGGCGCAGCCCGGGTACCTGCCAGCTGAACTCCTCCCCGGTGACCTGGTTCAGCCGGGCCAGCGGGATGTCCACGGTCACCCCGTCGTCCGGCTCGCCCGGCGAGAACTCGTACGACACCGGCAGGTCCGCCCACCGGGCCGGGTAGTCGTCCTCGCTGATCTCCCCGGCCGCGGGCCTGATCAGGTCGGCCGGCGAGAAGTCCAGCAGGCCGGGGTCGGCGGCGCGGGCCTTCTTCCACCAGGTGTCGAAGTGCCGGGCGGACGTGACCTCAGCCGGTATCCGCCGGTCGTAGAACTCGAACCGGGCGGCGTCGTCGGCGACGATGCCGCGCCGCCTCGCCTTGCGCTCGGTGTCCTCGGCGTCGGCGAGCATCTGCTGGTTGCGGGCGAAGAACGGGTGGTGGGTCCGCCAGTCGCCTTCCACCAGGGCGTGCGTGATGAACAGGTCCCGGGCCGCGGCCGGGTCGATCCGGCCGTACATGACCGTCCGGTCGGCCACGATGGGCAGCCCGTACAGGCTGACCTTCTCGGTGGCGACCGCCGCGCCGCGCCGCGCGTCCCAGCGCGGCTCGCTGTAGCTGCGCCGGACCAGGTGCGCCGCCAGTGGCTCGGCCCACCCGGGGTCGATCCGGGCCGTGACCCGGGCCCACAGCCGGGACGTCTCCACCAGTTCCGCCGCGACCACCCACGGGGGCGGCTTCCGGGCCAGCGCCGAGTCCGGGAAGATGGCGAACCGGGCGCCGCGGGCCCCGGCGAACTCGGTCAGCGGGCGCCGCTTGCCGCGCGGCCGGCTGTCGGTGTCCTGCATGCCGATGTGCGACAGCAGCCCGGCGAGCACGGACATGTGCACCCGGTCGGCCAGGTCGGCCGGGAAGGTGCCGTCGGCCTCGGCGTCCCGGGCCGGGGCCTGGGCCGCGGGCAGGCCGGCCCGGCCCGCCCGCGGCCGGGTCCTGCCCCCGCCCCGCTGGCCCTGCCCGTTCTGCCGCGGCGGCGCCTGGCCGGGCTCGCCGGTGCCGCGCCGCTCCCGGCCGGTGTGGATGCCGAGATCCGCGGCGGCCTGCCGGAGCTGGCCGTAGACGTCCTGCCATTCGCGCACCCGCAGGAAGTGCAGGTACTCGCGGCGGCACAGCCGCCGGAACGCCGACGTGGACAGCTGGCTCTGCCGGTCGCGCAGGTAGTCCCAGAGGTTCAGGAAAGCCAGGAAGTCCGAGCCCGGCTCCGCGAACCGGGCGTGCATCTCGTCGGCGGCCTGCCGCGCGTCCGCGGGCCGCTCCCGCGGGTCGATGATGGACAGCGCCGCCGTGATGATCAGCACCTCGCGGGCGCAGCCGTTGCGGCCCGCCTCCAGGATCATCCGCCCCAGCCGCGGGTCCAGCGGCAGCCGGGACAGCCTGCGGCCCGTCTCAGTCAGCCGGGTCCGGCCCCGGCCGGGCTCATGCCCGGGAGAGAACGCGCCGAGTTCCTCCAGCAGCCGCACCCCGTCCGCGATGTTCCTCGACTCGGGCGGCTCGACGAACGGGAATTCGGCCATGTCGCCCAGGTCCAGCGCGGCCATCTGCAGGATGACCGAGGCCAGGTTGGTGCGCAGGATCTCCGGGTCGGTGAACTCCGGGCGGCTCTCGTAGTCCTCCTCGCTGTACAGCCGGATGCACACGCCGTCCGACGTCCGCCCGCACCGGCCCTTGCGCTGGTTGGCCGAAGCCTGCGAGACCGGCTCGATCGGCAGCCGCTGGACCTTCGTCCGCTGGCTGTACCGGGAGATCCGCGCGGTGCCCGGGTCGATCACGTACTTGATGCCCGGCACGGTCAGCGAGGTCTCCGCGACGTTGGTGGCCAGCACCACCCGCCGGGAGAAGTGATTCGCCTGGCCGGGCTTGCGGTCGCTCTGCTTTCCTGTTCCGCCTCCGGCAAAAACTCGATGCTGCTCGGCCGCGGACAGCCGGGCGTACAGCGGCAGCACCTCCAGGCCGGCCAGCCCGTCCAGCGCGTCGGCGGTGTCCCGGATCTCCCGCTCGCCGCTGAGAAACACGAGGATGTCCCCCGGCCCCACGGCGCTCAGCTCCGTGATCGCGTCGAGGATGCCCTGGACCTGGTCCTTAGGCTCCTGGTCCGGGTCGTCGGGGTCAGCCAGCGGCCGGTACCGCACCTCGACCGGGTACGTCCGCCCGGACACCTCGATCACCGGCGCCCCGAACTCCCTGAAGTGCTCACGGAAGCGTTCCGGGTCGATCGTGGCCGAGGTGATGATGACCTTGAGATCCGGGCGGCGGGGGAGCAGCCGCTTGAGGTAGCCGAGGATGAAGTCGATGTTGAGGCTGCGCTCGTGCGCCTCGTCGATGATGAGCGTGTCGTAGTGGCGCAGCTGCCGGTCGCGGCGCATCTCGGTGAGCAGGATGCCGTCGGTCATCACCTTGACCAGCGTGCTGTCGCTGGAGGTGTCGGTGAAGCGGACCTTGTAACCGACCGTGGCGCCGAGCTCGGTGCCGAGTTCGCTGGCGATCCGCTCGGCGACCGTGCGGGCCGCGATCCGGCGGGGCTGGGTGTGCCCGATCTGCCCGGTCACCCCGCGGCCGAGCCCGAGGCAGATCTTCGGCAGCTGAGTGGTCTTCCCCGAGCCGGTTTCCCCGGCGACGATCACGACCTGGTGGTCCCGGATGGCCGCGGCGATCTCGTCCCTCCGCTGGCTCACCGGGAGGTCGGCCGGGTAGCGCAACTCGGGCACGCTGGCCTGCCGGGCCTCCTGGGCCTCCTGGGCCTGCACGGCGGGCGGGGATGTCACGGCGGAATTCTCCAGGGCGGAACGGGGAGCGAAGCGATGGGGGCCGGGACGGCAGTACGCCAGGGTGCCAGTCCGGGCCCTGCCTACCTAACGCTTTTACGCCGCGACAACTTCCGCGGCCCGGGGTGGCCTCAGCCGACCTGGTGCACGTTGAACGAGGTGATGACGCCGTTCCCCACGACGTAGGCGCCCTGGAAGTACCTGACCGTGCCGTCGGTCTGGAACGCGGCGATCTTCGCCGTCACCTGGTCGCCGGTCCAGGTGAGGATGGTCACCGCATCCCGCCGGGTGTGGTCGTAACCCGCCACGAAATGCGGGTAGCTGGCCGTGGTGTTGTCCCCGCCCAGCTTCCAGGCCCGCCCGTAGTCCCGGCGGCTGATGGCGGCGTAGTAGCGCTTCACCACGGTGGGCGGGCTGGCGGGCGCCGAAACGACGGCCGGGGCCGTGCTGGCGCCGGTGGACGCACTGGCGCCGGGCGTCCCGCCGCCCAGCTGGGAACGATGCTTCAGCAGGGCGAGCCCGGCGGCCGCCAGGGCCAGCAGGACCACGGCGGTGGCGACCAGGGCCAGCCCGCGGTGGCGCTTGCGGGGCGGTTGCGGCCGGGACGGCCCCGGTGCCCCCGGTGGCTGAGGCGGCCAGCTGGCGGGCGGCGGGCCAGCGGGACCGGCGCGGCCTGGAGCGGGCACGTAGGGAGCATCAGCACCGCGCGGCGGGGCCGGGCGGGACATATCAGCACTGCGCGCCGGGGCCGGGCGGGACACATCCGCGCCGGCCAGCGGGGCCACGTACGGGGGATCGGCGCTCGTGGGCGGCGCGGCCCGGGGTGGTGCGGGAAATCCGACCGGCGGGCTGACCGGGGTCGTCTGGGGCCTGCCTGCCTCCGCCGCGAGCGGCGCGGGCTGGTGCAGGGCGGGGCTCACCGAGCCAGAGGGAGGAGCGCCCGCGAGCGCCTGCGCCGCGGCCGAGCGGGCCGGCAGGTCGGCGGAGCTGACCCCGCAGGCTTCCTGCAGCGCCGCGGCGAACGCGCGGCAGCTCGGATAGCGGTCCTCGGGCGCCTTGGCCAGGGCCCGGAACATGACCTGGTCCACGGCGGCGGGCAGGTCAGGGCGCTGGCTGGTCAGCGCGGGCGGAGGGGCGGACAGCTGGGCCCACATGACCGCCAGGCTCTGATCCCGCCGGAACGGCGGCGCGCCCGCCAGCATCTCGAAGGCCGCGCACGCCAGCGAGTAGGCGTCCGCCCGGCCGTCCACCGTCCGCCCCTCGATCTGCTCGGGGGCCAGATAGTTCAGCGTGCCGAGGACCTGCCCGGTCAGCGTCAGGTTGGTGGTCGCCTGCGAGGTCTTGCTGATGCCGAAGTCCGACAGGTAGACGTGATCCTCCGAGCCGTCCTCGGCCAGGCCGCCGAGCAGCATGTTGGCCGGTTTCACGTCCCGGTGCACGAGCCCGCACGCGTGCGCCGCGTCCAGGGCGGAGGCCACCTGGGCCACGATGCCGGCGGCGCGGGCGGCCGGCAGGGGCCGGCCCGGTTCAGCAGGCTGTGCACGTCCTGGCCGCCGACGTAGCGCATCGCGATGAACAGCATGCCGCCGGCCTCGCCGGCGTCGAAGATC
Source organism: uncultured Actinomycetes bacterium (assembly GCA_963782185.1). Taxonomy (GTDB): domain Bacteria; phylum Actinomycetota; class Actinomycetes; order Streptosporangiales; family Streptosporangiaceae; genus RYN-230. The sequence goes on along the minus strand of CAWAJB010000038.1, from coordinate 60,689 downwards.
GGGATGATGTTCGGGTGATCCACGGCGGCCGCCGCCTGGGACTCCCGGATGAAGCGCCGCCGGAACGCGTCGTCCCGGGCCAGGTCCTCGGCCAGGACCTTCAGCGCTACCCAGCGGCCCAGCCGGACGTCGCGGGCCCGGTAGACCACGGCCATGCCGCCCCGGCCGATCTCCTCGATCATCTGGTAGCTGGCGATCTGCCCTGGTCCGGCGGGCACGGGCGAGCCGGAATCAGCTAACCCCGCGGGAAAGTCCTCAGCCACCCGTGCCTCCAGCGTCTTGCTTCTCCAGCACGGGCCTCTCCGGCACGGGCCTCTCCAGCACGGGCCAGTGCGCATGAGCCCCTGGCGCGCGCCAGCCCCCGTCATCCGGCCGTGCCGCCCCGGAACCGGCGGCGCTAACGCTAGCAGCCAGCCTAAGCCAGGCGCCGCTCGGTAGCCCAGCGGGTGAGCTGATGCCGGGTGGAGAGCTGGAGTTTGCGCAGCACCGATGACACATGGCTCTCCACGGTCTTCACGGAGATGTACAACTCGCGGGCGATCTCCTTGTACGTGTAGCCGCGGGCGATCAGGCGCAGCACGTCACGTTCGCGGGGGGTCAGCTGGTCCAGTTCCGGGTCGAGGGACGGGACACCCGGGCCGTCGCCGGGCAGCGCCGCGAACGCGTCCAGCACGAACCCCGCCAGCCGGGGGGAGAACACCGTGTCCCCGCCGGCGACCCGGCGGACCGCGTCCACCAGGTCCGGGCCGGAGATCGTCTTCGTCACATAGCCCCGCGCCCCGGCCCGGATCACCGCGATCACGTCTTCCGGCGCGTCGGACGCGGACAGGGCCAGGAAGCGCACCTGAGGCTGGGCCCGCAGCGCGGTGACCACCGCCTGCCCGCCCCCGCCCGGCAGGTGCACGTCGAGCAGCACCACGTCGGGCAGGCAGGCGGAGATCACGGCGATCGCCGGCTCCACGTCATCCGCCTCACCCACCACCTCCACCTGGTCACCCAGCTCGGACCGGACCCCCGAGCGGAACAGGCCGTGATCGTCGACGATGACCACGCGCGGGCGCCCGGCCGGCCCCGATCCGGGCGCGGACGGGGTGGTCACGGTCGCCCCGCCGGGCGTTCCCCGCCGCGGCGGGGCATGGTCAGCGATACCTCGGTGCCCTCGCCGGGGGCGGTGCGGACGGCGGCGTGACCGCCCCGGCGGGCCATCCGGGCGCGGATCGACTCGGCCACGCCCTTGCGGTCCGGGGGGACGGCCGCCGGGTCGAAACCCCGGCCCCGGTCCCGGACGAACAACGTCACCTCGTCCGGCTCGGCCTCGGCGAAGATCGAGACCACCGGCGCGCCGGACCACTTCACCGCGTTGACCGTCGCCTCGCGGGCCGCGGCCAGCAGCGCCCGCAGGTCGTCGTCCAGGTCGCAGTCGCCGACGGTGACCGCCTCGACCGGCACCTCGTGCTGGGCCTCCACCTCCTGCTGGATGAGCCGGACCCCGGCCGCGAGCGTCATGCCCTGGCCGTCCAGCGAGCCGGGCAGCTGGCCGTCGAACAGCCAGGAGCGCAGTTCCCGCTCCTGGGCCCGGGCCAGCTGGATCACCTGCTGCGGGTGATCGGCGCGGCGCTGGATCAGGGCGAGTGTCTGAAGCACCGAATCGTGGAGGCGGGCGGCCATGTCGGTGCGTTCCTCGGCCCGGATCCGGGCCTGCCGCTCGACCACGAGGTCGCGGGCGATGCGTATCCACCAGGGACCCAGCAGGATGGCGATGGCCGCCACCAGCAGGATCACCCCGCCGAGCTCGCGCAGGGCACCCCGATCGGTGTGCCCGGTCAGCAGCCAGTTCAGGCCGAGCCCGACGGCCACCGCGGCGAGCGTCACCCGCGCCGCGATCCGGCGGCGGCTGCCGCTGCCCTCGGCCAGGCCGAGCAGCGGATCGGCCAGGCGCCGCAGCACGGCCTGCTCGTCGGGCGGGGCGTTCCGCCAGATGAGGGTGAGGCCCGCCACGCTGATGATCAGCGGCCAGGCCAGGTTGCCGACCCAGCTCGCCTGCAGCGCCGAGGCGAAGACCAGCACCACCACGAGCAGCGAGGCCAGCGCGGCGACCAGGGCCACGCCGCGCCGGTCGGTCAGGGCCTTGGCCGCGATGGTGGCCTCCGCCCCGTCCGCCGGTATCAGCAGCCAGGCCATCACGTAGGCGGCCGCGCCGATGAGGCCGAACACGGTGGCGACCACGAAGCCGGTCCGGATCACGGTCACGTCCAGCCCGGTGCGCGCGGCCAGCCCGGACGCGACTCCGCCCGCCAGCCGGTTCTCGCGGCTGCGCCGCAACGGCCCGCTGCCCGGCGGGTGGCGGAGCCAGGAATGGCTGCCAGGCCGCCGGAACCAGTGTCCCCGACGGCCCGTCTCGACCGGACCGGCGGGCTCAGGATCGGTGCGCGCGGTCGGCCCGGGATCAGTGCCTGCCGCCATACCCCCATCATGGCCCCTCCGTCCCCGCCCGGCTATCAGGGATGACCCTGATCCTGGCCGGCCCGGATCAGGGTCGGCTGGGGGGTGTTCCCAATGGTGCCGCCGGGCATCCGGCCGCAGGCTGGAGCCATGAACACAACGACCAGCCCCACGGCGGGCGACCAGACCTCACACGCACCCTACGAATCTGCGCCGCCCCGGACGCTCAGCCGCCCGGTGCACGGCCGGATGCTCGGCGGAGTCGCCGCCGGCATCGCCCGCCACCTCGACGTTGACGTGACCATCATCCGCATCCTGTTCGCGGCGCTGACCCTGATCGGCGGGTCCGCCGTGCTCATCTACCTGGCGGCGTGGCTGCTCATTCCCGAAGACGGCGCCGACCAGTCCATCGCGGCCGGCCTGTTTCAGTCCCGGGCCAGCTGAGCGGGAAGGCCACATCCAGATGCCATTGCGGACACGGGGGTACGGCACGCGCCAGCGCGCCGATGCCACGATGCGAGTTTCTGATGCCGAGCGGGCTGAGGTCGCCGACCAGCTGGCCCAGCACTACGCGGACGGGCGCCTCGACCAGGCCGAGCTCGACGAGCGCCTCGGCCGGGCGATGAGCGCCAAGACTCACGCCGACCTGGCCGGGCTCACTGACGACCTGCCCCGCCTCGACAGCAAGCCGTCTCCCGCCCGCGCGCCTGCGCCGCGATCGCGGGCCGGGCGGCCACGGTCCAGGCTGCTGCCGATCGTGCTGCTCCTCGTGGTCGCCTTTGCGGCCTGGCACGCGGTGGCGCCGTTCTTCTGGGCGCCGGTCTGGCACTGGCCTGGACTGTGGTTCGGTTCGGCGTGGTGGCTGTGGATCGCGCTGCTGGTGTTCTGCTGGCTGCGTTTCGGTCCCCGGCGCCACCGCCGCTAGCGGCCGAGCCCGCCGGGCCGGGCTAGCGATCCCCGGCCGGCGGGTCCGTGCCCGCGGTGCGGCGGGCACGGGCCCGCCGCTTGCCCTCGTGCATGGCCTGGACCCGGGCCACCGGGATCGCGTGGCCCTCGGCGACCAGGTCGTCGGGGAGGGGCCGCGGCGGCGGCAGCTGGCCCGCCCAGCGGGCCCCGGCCGGGCCGGCCATGATCAGCGCGGCCGCGGTGCGCACCGTGAAGTCGGCCGGGGTCACCCGGTCCAGCTCGTCCCAGGACACCGGGAAGGACACGGGGACCCCCGGCCGGACCCGCGGGCTGTAGGCCGCCACCACCGTCGCCCCGCCCGCCCGGGTCGAGTCGAGGAAGACCTTGCCGTCCCGGTCCGCCCGGATGAACGCAGTGGTGGTGAGGGCCGGGTCGAGCCGCTCCGCCCGGGCCGCCACCGCGCGGGTGGCCGCGGCGGCGTCCTGCGCCGCGACCCCGGTGATCGGCACGAACACGTGCACGCCCTTGGCCCCGCTGGTCTTGACCGCGCCCGCCAGGCCGCAGCCGGTGAGCGCCTCGCGGACCAGCTGGGCAGCGAGGACCGCGGGGCGGAACTCCCCGCCGGCGGGCGGGTCGATGTCGAGCACCAGGTAATCGGGACGGTCCGGCCGGCCGGCCTCGCTCAGCGTGGGGTGGTACTCGACGGCCCGCTGGTTCGCGAACCACAGCAGCGTGCGGCGGTCGTCGCAGAGCGCGTAGGACACCTCGCGCCGCGAACTCTCCGCCCACAGCCGGATGGTCCGCACCCACGGCGGCGTGTACTTGGGCACGTTCTTCTGCATGAACGCGTCCTGCCCGCGCAGCACCCGCACCACCGACAGCGGCCGTCCGCTCAGCTCCGCGATGAGCTGCCCGCGGACCGCGTCCAGGTAGTCCACCAGCTCACGCTTGGTGACCCCGGCCCCGCTGAACAGCGGCTCGCCGAGGTTGGTCAGCGATACCCCGTCCCGCTCCTCATCGACGCTGATGACGCCACCTCCCTTCCCTGCTGTTCCCATCGTGGCCCTGTGAGAACGTGGGCGGGTGAGAGATCAGTACCGGGATGGGCCGGACGTGCTGCTGGTCGGCGTGGACGGCTCGGAGACCTCGCTGCGCGCGGCCGCGTACGCGGCGGGCATGGCACGGCGGCAGAAGGCCAGGCTGGTGGTCCTGTTCGTGCGGCCGTTCAGCGCGGCGGCCGGGATGAGCGCGGGCGCGGCCGCCGGCATGCGGGAGTCGCAGGATTTTGTGGCGGCCGAACTGCGGCAGACCGCGCAGGAGCAAGGCCCCCAGCTCGGGATCGATATCGCCTTCGTCGAGCGGGACGGCAACCCCTTCACCGAGATCGTCCGGCTGGCGGGCGAGATCCAGGCGGACGCGGTGATCGTGGGCGCCTCGACCAAGGCCGGTCACCGGTTCGTCGGCTCGCTGGCCGTGCACCTGGTGCGGGCCAGCCGCTGGCCGGTCACCGTGGTGCCCTGAACGGCTCAGCGGCCGCCGGCGATCTCCGCCACGACGTCGTAGCGCAGCGGGCGCGGGTGGACGAGCAGGGCCCGGGCCACCTCGCGGATCTGCAGCCGCCGCGGGAGCAGTATCTCCTCACCGTGCCGCCACGCGCGGAACTCGTCGCGGCCGTAGCGGGCGGCGATGGCCTGGCGGAAGTGCCGCGCGTCGCCGCCGTCCCTGGTCCACGTGGGCAGCCAGGCGCGCAGGTCGGCATCGTCCTCGAGCATGGTCCAGTCCCGGAGCCGCTGGGCGATCTGGCCGGCCGCGTCCACCACGAACGCCAGCTCGCCGCCGCCGCGGATGCCGTGCACCCGGCCTTCGCTGCCCGGGCTGTGGTGGATGCTGGCCGAGCTGAAGCGGGCTCCCACCGCCAGCGCGGCGACCGCGTGACCGGCCTCGTGCCACGCGGTCTCGACGGTGGCTTTCCGTGCGGGCATCAGGCTGGGATAGCAGCCGCAGTCATAGCGCTGCCTGATCCAGGTGTCGTGCACGGCCGACTCGTCGTCGTACCGGGCGAGCCGGCTCAGCTCCGCCCGGATCGCGCCATGCGCGCGCAGGTCCGCTGGCTTCATGGTGTTGACTAACGCTATGCCTATCGAGGGTGAGTACGAGCCGAGCACGGCGGCCTGGGTCCGGGATCAGGTGGAGGAGTACGAGAGCTCGGGAGGCACGCGCGGGACCACGCTCCGCGACTCCGGCCTGCCCGTGGTGATCATCACCAACCGGGGGGCCCGTTCTGGCAAGCTGCGCAAGACCCCGGTGATGCGGGTCGAGCATGACGGCCGCTACGCGGCGGTGGCTTCCCAGGGGGGTGCCCCGGCGCACCCGTTCTGGTACCACAACTTCCGGGCCCACTCTGAGGTCGAGCTGCGGGATGGGCCGGTCAGGGGAGAGTTCGTGGCGCGCGAGGTGACCGGGGACGAGCGGGCCGAGTGGTGGAAGCGGGCGGTCGCGGCCTTCCCGCCGTACGCCGAGTACCAGCAGAAGACCTCCCGGGAGATCCCGGTGTTCGTGCTCGAGCCGGCCGGCGGGGCCTGACCGCGGGCCACCCCTCCGCGCCGCAGGCCGTTCCTGCGCGCCTCCTGTCCCACGGGCCGGTCTTCGTTATTTCATATCAAACCTATCGGAATACTTGACATTAGCCGGGAGGCGGCGCAGATTGCTGGCAAGAGACCCCGGGGCGGCCGCCCGCGCGGCAGCGCCGGCGGCCGCCGGGGACCAGCCATCCGAAAGGTGCTCTTCGATGACCAGCATCCCGGGCCATCCGGCGGCTCTCCGCAAGTCCGGCCCGCACCAGCACGTCGCCGACTACGACGACCAGCCCGGCTGCTGCACCGGATCACGATCGCCGGGGACATCCCGGCCGGGATCAACGGCGACACCAGCATCGCCCGCAAGGGCGACGCCGCTCATTACTGCGGGCTGGCGGCCTAGCGCGCTGGTCAGCCGCCTGCGCCGGTCGGGCTTCGCCGCGTCTAGCATCGTCGGATGCCGCCTGTCCCGGTCCGTTACCAGTCGCCCGATGAGGACAGCGCGCGCTGGTCCGGGTTCCCGTTCCGCGACGGTGACATCGTGATCAGCACCCGGTCCAAGAGCGGGACCACCTGGATGCAGATGATCTGCGCGCTGCTGGTGTTCCAGACCGCGGAGCTGCCCGCGCCGCTCGGCGACCTGTCACCCTGGCTCGACCGGCTGACGGTGCCGCGCGGGGACCTGCTCGACCGGCTCGCCGCCCAGCGGCACCGCCGCATCATCAAGTCGCACACGCCGCTGGACGGCATACCGATCGACCCGCGCGCCACCTACATCGTGGTGGCCAGGCATCCGCTCGACATGGCCGTGTCCCTCTACCACCAGGGCGCCAACATCGACCGGGCGCGGTTGCGGTGCCTCACCGGCCAGCCCGAACCCGCCGAGCCGCCGCCACGGCCGCCGCTGCACGACTGGCTGACCGCCTGGGTCCACGAGGACACCACGCCGCAGCAGCAGATGGACTCGCTGCCCGGGGTGATGTGGCATCTCACGGACGCCTGGGCCCGGCGCGGCCAGCCGAACATCGTGCTCGCGCACTACGACGACCTGTCGGCCGGCCTGCCCGGCGAGATGCGCCGCCTGGCCGGCCGGCTCGGGATCACCGTGCCCGCCGGGACCTGGCCGGACCTGGTCCGGGCGGCCACGTTCGAGGAGATGCGGGCCGATGCCGAGCGCATCATCGGGCCGCCCGGCGTCCTGAAGAGCAGCGCTGCCTTCTTCCGGCGGGGCACGTCGGGAGCCGGGCGCGAGGCGCTCAGCGCGGCTGAGTTCGCTGACTACGAACGGCGTGCGGCGGGGCTGGCCCCGCCGGACCTGCTCCGGTGGCTGCACCGTGACCGGCCCGGTCCCGGCTGATCCGGCCCCGTGCCGCCCCCGGCCGGCGCAGGGTCTGGCAGAGTCGACGGCATGGCGACTGACTCGGCGCACCGCGCGGTATCCATCCAGCGGGTCACACCCGGCCGGTTCACGGTCGCCAACGACCGGGGCGGCCGGATCACCACCGGCGCTGGCGGCGACGCCGACTTCACCCCCACGGAGCTGCTGCTCGCCGCGATCGGCGCGTGCACCGCGACCGACGTGGACACCCTGACCTCCAGGCGGGCGGAGCCCGAGGATTTCCAGGTGCAGGTGGGGGCGGAGAAGGTCCGGGACGCGGCGGGAAACCACCTGGCCGGCATCGCGGTGACCTTCCGGGTGGTGTTCCCGCCGGGGGAGGGCGGTGACGCCGCCCGGGCGCTGCTGCCGGACGCGGTCCGCCGGTCGCATGACCGGCTCTGCACGGTCAGCCGCACCGTCGAGCTCGGCATACCCGTCACCTCCCGGGTCCAGGCAGGGTAGTGCTAGAAATACCTGGCCCGGGGCCCAGCGACCAGGATTGGAAGGTCACCGGATGGCGCACGGTACACGGATCGGCTCAGCCGTCATGTTCGTGCAGCAGCTGGACCGCTCGGTCAGCTTCTACACCGAGCTCCTCGAGATGCGGGTCGCGGACCGGAGCGCGACCGCCGCGCTGCTGGTCAGCCCGGCCGGAACGCAACTGATCCTCCGCGCGATGGGCGACAACGCGGGTCATCCGCTGGGCGGCGTCGGACTGCAGTACGTGATCTGGGCCGTGGACGGGAAAGATCACTTCGAGCGCTGCGAGCGGGTGCTGAAGGCGCACTCCGCGCACCGCGAGACCCGCGGCAGCGACGGCGTCACGGCGCTGGAGGGCCGTGACCCGGACGACATGGTCGTGATGATCACCTATCCGGGCCCCGACGAGATTCCGGCGCACGTACTTCCCGCCCGCATCTACGGCTGGTAGGTCCCCGGCGCCATTGCTGCCCCGATCGCGGGCGGACCGGAATGAGTCGGTCACGCCGGGGTACGGGAAACGGGCAGGGCCCGCTGCCGGCCTGGCCGCCAGCGGGCGCCCCCCTAGCTTGGAGGGACCATGGCACGCATCACCACGCCTGGGGAGACGACGCAGGAGCAGCGCGCCACCCCGCGCGCCCCGCGCGGTCATGGGCTGGCCGGGAAGCTGGCCGGGGCCGCGGCCGTCCTCGTGGCCGTCGCGGTGCTGATCGTCGCGCTCGCCGCCGTGAACCTGCTGCCCCGGCTGCGCAACCCGTTCGGGGAGACCACGTCCGTGCGCAGCGGGCCCGTCCTGCTCAAGTCGATCACCGCGCTGAGCCGGTACCAGGCGGCCAGCGGGTCGTTCCAGGTGGTGGTCGACATGACCCAGAAGGCGAACCTGCTGCCGGGCTTCCTGGAGGGCAGCCAGACCCTGTTCGTGGGCCAGGGCAGCGAGATCGCGTACGTCGATTTCTCCCAGCTGAAGAGCCCCGCCGTGCAGGTCTCGGCGGACCGGACGGCGGTCACGATCCGGCTGCCCCGGGCGCAGCTCGAGCCCGCCGTGCTCAACGTCCGGCAGTCCTACGTGTTCGCCCAGCAGCAGGGCCTGCTGAACCGCATCGGGAACTTCTTCTCCAGCAACCCGAACAACCAGCAGCAGGTTTACGTCCTGGCCCAGCAGAAGATCCAGACCGCGGCCCGGCAGAGCCGGCTGCTGGCCGAGGCGCAGCGGAACACGACCAGCATGCTCACCGGCATGATGCACTCGCTGGGCTTCCAGCGGGTCAGCGTGACCTTCGCCGCGCCGCCGGCGAAGTAGGGGTGAACGCCGGTCAGATCTTGCGCAGGAACGCGTTGGCCACCGGCCCCGCGCTGTCGGCCCCGAGGCCGCCCCCCTCGACCAGCACCGCGAAGGACAGGTCCCCGCGGTAGCCGATGAACCAGCCGTGTGAGTGCGTGCCGGTGCCGTACTGGGCGGTGCCCGTCTTGCCGTAGACGCCGGCCGGGAACCCGACCCCGGCCGCGGTGCCGCTGGTGACCACGGCGCGCATCATGGGCCGCAGCGTGCCCAGGATGGCCGGGCTGATCGTGTGGGACCGGGCCGTCTGCGGCGGCGGGCTGGTGACGAGCACCGGGGACCGCCAGGTGCCGCTCTCGATGGCCGCGGCCACGCTGGCCTGGCTGAGCGGGTTGACCAGGTCCATGCCCTGCCCGAAGGCGTCAGCGGCCACATCCACCGGCTGGTGCGGCGTGGTGAACTTCCCGAGCGTGGCGGGGATGCCCAGGGTGGGAGTGCTGTTGAAGCCGAACATGGCGGCCATCGACGCGAGCGCCGGGCCACCCAGCCGCTGGTAGGCCAGCATGGCGAAGGTGGAGTTGCACGACACCGCGAACGCCGTCTGCAGGCTGGTCATGCCCAGGTGCTCGTTGTTGTCGTTGTGGAAGGTGCGCCCGCCGATCGTGACCTGGCTGGGGCAGTGCACGGCGCTGGACGGCCGCATCCCCCTCTCGGCCAGGGCCGAGGCGGTGACCACCTTGAACGTCGAGCCGGGCGGGAAGATGCCCGCCAGCGCGCGGTCGAACCCGCCGGGGCGCTCCACCACGGCCAGCACTTTGCCGGTGGACGGCTGGATGGCCACCAGGTCGATCGGCTTCGACGTGGAGGCGCCGGACACGGCCGCCGACGCCGCCATCTGGTCCCGCATGTCCAGGCTGGTCTGGACCGGCTTGCCGGGTATGGCCGCAAAGCGGGCCGCCGTCGCGTCCACCCGTGTCCCGGGTCCCTCCAGCCGGATGGTCAGCGACGGCCGGCCCGCCAGCTGAGCCTGGTACGCCTGCTCGATACCGCCCTGGCCGATCAGGTCACCCTTCTGGTACGGGGCGCCGAGCGCTTTGGCCTGGGCTGCCGTGGCGGCGACTACCGTGCCGGTGAGCAGCGCGATGGAACCCGACTGGGCCGCCGCCGTGGGAGAGCTCAGCTCGGTGCCGTCGGAGGCCAGCACCGCGGCCCGGGGCGGCCAGGCGGCGTGCAGCGCGAACCGCTCGCCCGTTTTCAGCCTGGGATAGATGGCGGCCGGGCTCCAGTCCACCCGCCAGTGCCGGTTCCGGGTGACCAGCTGAAGCTGGCCCGGGTAGGCCCAGGTGTGCCCGCTGGCCAGGTCCGCGGTGGCCGTGTAACGGGCCCGGGCCGATCCGCCGTTCGTGGTGACCTGGCCGAGCTGCAGGTGAATGCGGCGCAGGCCGAGGTCGGCCGCGGTTTGCCGCAGCGGGCCGGCCAGGCCGGGGGGCGGCACGTTGACGCTGACCCGGCCCATCGCGGCGTAGTCGCCCCGCTGCCAGGCGCTCAGGTAGCTGGCGGCGGTCTGCTGCGGGCTGCCCTGGGTGCGCGTCAGCAGGACATAACCGCCCGCCGCGCCGGTCGCCACCACGACGGCGGCGATCACGGCCACCACGATGATGAGGGTCCGCCGCTTGGTCCGGCGCATGCTGCCGTGGCTCATGGACCGGCCTTTCCCGCTGGGGTCCCGCGGCCAGCAGCCCCGCGGATCAGCCCACCAACGATAGCCGCGCCAGCCGGGCCGTTGTCACGAACCGGGTTAAGACCACCAGGTCCCGCAGGTTACGCGGCGGGCTGAAGCGGGTTACGCGGCGGGGAGAAAGAGCGGGCCGGCCTGCCGGGACGCGCCCCGGTCGGGCAGGCTGGTGTCATGGCGGACAACCTGACCCTGATGGCAGTGCACGCGCATCCCGACGACGAGGCCTCGAGTACCGGGGGAGTGCTCGCCCGCTACGGCGCCGAGGGCGTCCGGACGGTCGTGGTCACCTGCACCAACGGCGAGTTCGGGGACTCACCTGGCGGCATCAAGCCCGGCGACGATGGCCATGACGAGGCCGAAGTGGCCGAGATCAGGCTGGCTGAGCTCAGGGAATCCTCCAAGCACCTGGGGGTCACCGACCTCGAGTTGCTCGGCTACCACGACTCGGGAATGGTGGAGTGGGACTACAAGAGCCGGCCTGACGCGTTCTGCAAGGTTCCGCTGGCCGATGTCGCGGCCCAGATCGGCGGCCTGATCGAGCGGTACCGGCCCCAGGTCGTGGTCACCTACGACCCGGACGGCGGTTACCAGCACCCGGACCACGTGCACGCCAGCCGGGCCGCGATCGCGGCGGCGGAACGCAGCGGCATCGCGGCGAAGCTGTACCTGACGGCGATGCCGATCAGCAAGTGGCGCGAACTGTGGTCGGCGCTGAGGGACGCCGGCGCGGACGTCCCGGACGCGGGGAGCATCCCGCCCGAGACGCAGCAGCAGATGGAGGAGGCCGAGCGGCGCATCACGACCACCATCGACATCCGCCCGGTGCTGGCCCGCAAGCATGCGGCGCTGATGGCGCACGGCAGCCAGATCAGTGAGTCGTGGTTCAGCAAGATCCCGCCTGAGCTCGGCGAGCGGGTGTTCGGGGAGGAGAGCTTCATCCGGGCGATGGACACCACCGGGGCCCCGGTGCCCGAGAACGATCTGTTCGCGGGGCTGCGCTAGCCTGCCCCGGCGCCCCAGGCGCCGGCGGCAGGCTTGACGGCCCGGCGGACGGCTTCACGGCCTGGCCTGGCTAGGTGATCGGGGGAAGCACCTGGCCGGGGGGCAGCACCGTGGTGAACGGGTCGCCGATCCGGGCCACCCGCGCCGGGATGTCCCGGATCGTGAACGCGTCGGGCCGCGGCGCCGGGTCGTCCAGCTCGTCCCACTCCAGGGGCGTGGACACCGGCGCCCCGGCGGCGGCCCGCGGGCTGTAGGGCGCGACCAGGGTCTTGTTGCTGGCGTTCTGCGTGTAGTCGAGGCGGGCCAGGCCGCCCCGGTCTTGCACGTCCCACTTCCAGCTCACCAGCCGGGGGACGACCGCCCCGATGGCCCGCGACAGCTGCTCCACCCACGCGCGGGTCTCGCTGAAACCGGGCCCGGGGGCGACGGGAATCCAGACCTGGATGCCGCGCCTGCCGGTGAGCTTGGGCTGGCCCCGTACGCCCAGGTGGTCCAGGGCCGTGCGGTGCAGCCTGGCCAGCACCAGGACCTCTTCCCAGGATGTGGCCGGCCCTGGGTCGATGTCGATGAGCGCGTAGCTGGGCCGGTCCGGCTGGTCGGCCCGGGCGGTCCAGGCGTGCCACTCCAGCGCGCCGAAGTTGGCCGCCCACACGAGCGCGGCCGGCTCGTCGGCGACCAGGTAGGTGGTGGTCTTGCCGGGCTCGGCGCCGGGATCGTGCCAGCGCGGCAGCCAGTCCGGGGCATGGTCGGGCAGCTGCTTGTGCCAGAACCCCGCGGCCTGCGCCCCGCCCGGGAAGCGGTGCATGTTGAGCGGGCGGCCCGCCAGGTAGGGCAGCACGACCGGGGCGATCTGCGCCGCGTACCGGATGAGCTCGCGCTTGGTCACCGCGGGCTCGCCGGGGCGGCCCGGGAAGAGTTCCTTGCCGAGGTTCGTCAGCCGCAGCTCGCGGCCGAACACCTCCCAGGTACCCCCGCCGCCGAGCGCATCCAGCGCGGCCAGCTCACCAGCACCGGGCCCGCTGACGGCTGGGGCCGTCCCGGCTGGCCCCGTCCCGGCTGGCCCCGTCCCGGCTGGGTGACCGGGGTTTCGGGGCGCAGCCGGACCGACGCGGACGCGGCGGGCAGGTCCGGCCGCCACATCCGCTCCGGATCGGCCTTGACCTCGTCGTTGGTGCGCCCGCTGAGCACCGACGCCGGATGTTCCTCGGGATCCCAGCCCGGGACGGCGTACTCGTCGTGCTTGTGCACAAGCAGCCACGGCTCCGATGAGCCGCCCGAGCCGGCCGCGTTGCGCTCGCTGCGGCGGATCAGGATGAGCCGGCCGCGCAGCTTGTCGCCGTGCACATCCACATGCAGCTCGCCGGCGGCCACCGCGGCGGCCGGGTCGTCGGCGGCGTGCGGCTCCCAGGTGCCGCGGTCCCACACGATCACGTCACCCGCCCCGTACTCCCCTCGGGGGATCACCCCCTCGAAGTCGAGGTACTCGAGGGGATGGTCCTCGACATGCACCGCGGTGCGCTTCACGTCCGGGTCCAGGGTGGGCCCCCGCGGGACGGCCCAGCTGACCAGCACGCCGCCGATCTCGAAGCGCAGGTCGTAGTGCAGCCGCCGCGCCCGGTGCCGTTGCACGACGAACCGGCGCCCGCCGGCGCCGGCCTTCCCGGCGGGCTCGCCGGAAGGCTCGGGCGTGCGCGTGAAATCCCGCTTGCGCTGGTACGGCGTGAGCTTCCCGGGCACTGGCCACCTCCCTGCTACCCGCTCCTGCCATGCCCGCGCAGCACGAGGTCACACGCGGGGCCGGCCCGTTGCGGCGATCACCCGCTAAAGTCTTTGCTATGTAGCAAGTAATTACGGGCGAGGGGTTGCAGCTTTGACAGGTGCGGCCGGCCAGGCCGGGGCTTCCGGCGACGCCGGGGCGCTGGGTTCCGCGGCCGTGAGTCACGCGCCTGCCGGGTAGCAGCACCCAGGTCATCCGTTCTCACGCAGGGCCGGCAGCAGCTCATCCTCGGCCCAGGCGATGAACTGGCCCTGCTGCTCCGCCCCCACCTGGACCAGGGTGAGGTGGGTGAAGCCTGCCTCGGTGAACTTCCGGGCCGCCTCGACGTGCAGTGCCAGATCGGAGCCGCACGGCACCAGCCCGGTGATGTCCTCCTCGCGGACGTGCGCGGACGCGGCATCGAACGAGCGGGCTCCGGGAGCTCGGACATCACGGGCCAGCCGGGGGCAGCCCAGCGCCACAGCCGCCGGGCCCGGGCCGCCTGCTCATCGGGGTCGTAGCAGATCGGCAGCTGGCGTACTTCGGCTTGGCTTCCCCGCCGGCCTGGTTGAAGTCCCCGATGAGCGACGCGTCCGGCTCGGTGGCGATCAGGCACTCGCCCTGGTCGGCGGCCAGCTGCGCGGACTCCGTCCCGGACGCGGCGACCCCAGGCGTAGCCGGAATGACCCTGGTCTTCGAGCCAGGGAAAGTAGTGATCGGACAGGGCCGCGAAATCGAACCCGGCGTGCTCGGCGGCCTGCAGGTCGCTCACCAGCTGCCGGACGGGGGTCTGCTCGCACAGGGCCGTGTACCCGAACTGTGTCATGGCCCGGTCCCTATCCCGCCTGGGCCCGGGCCATGACCAGGCCGGGAACCCGGTGAGCTCAGAACCGCTGGTGATCTTCCGCGTAGCAGGCCCAGCTGGGGGTAGCTGGATGACGTGGACAACACCACCGAGGGCGACGGGCGTGCCGAACCGGCCCGCCAGCCCGAGCTGCCCGGCGAGGTAGCCGAGCTGGTTGGCGAGATCAGCCAGGGCAGCAGCCTGTCGCGGCGCCGCCGCGTGATGGCGGCCACGTCCCGGGTCGCCCGCCGGAGCGGCCGGGCGGGCTGGTCCGGCGTGGCCTCGGGAGGCCGCTGGCTCACCTCGCAGGTGCTGGCGATGGCTCCGCGGCTGCCGGTCCGGGACCAGCGCAAGCTCCGCGCCCAGTTTCCGGGCCTCGGCCCGGAAGAGGTCGCGGACCGGCTGATCCAGGGCGCCTCCCGGGCGGCCGCGTCGGTCGGCGCCGCGGTCGGCGCGTCCATGCTGCTGCCGCTGCCGTCCGCCCCGGTCGAGGTGGCGTTCGAGACGATGGCCGTCGTCGGGATCGAGCTGAAGCTGATCGCCGAGCTGCACGAGGTCTACGGGATGCGGGCCCCGGGGACGGCCCCGGAACGCATGCTGGCCTACGTCGTGGCCTGGTCCCACCGACGGGGCGTGGCCCTGGTACCGGGCGGGATGGTCCTGGCCGTGGGTTCGCCGCTGCGCAGGCAGCTGGAGCGGCGGCTCATCGCCCGGGCCGGGCGGAGCGCCGTGTCCCTGGGGCCGCTGCTGACGGGGGCCGCCGCCGGGGCGATGCTCAACCGGCGGGAGACCCGCCGGCTCGGCGCCCAGGTCCGTAATGACCTGCGGCGCCGGTCGCCGCAGGGAGCGGGCTGGCCGGACTTACCAGTCCGGCCGCCCCGGAAGCCGGCCTGGCTACGGTTCCAGGGCCAGTCCGGGAAGCGCGTCCCAGCCGGTGATGGCCAGGACCCCCCGGATGTACTGCGGCACGTTGCGCAGCAGGACACGGCGTACGGAGCCCGCGCCGTCGTCGACGGCCAGCCGGACAATGGCCCGCAGCCCGGCCAGGTCGCAGTAGCTCACCCCGCTCAGGTCGAGCTGCACCACCTCATGGCCCTCGGCCAGTTCGTTCAGTGAGGTCACCAGGGCGGGATACGTTGCCTCATCGATCTCCCCGGTGATGGCCAGACCGGACGGGGCGGCGGTGATCCGCAGTACCCCATTGTCGTAAGCGGCCATACGGATCTACCTCCCTCGCGCGGCTATGAGGCATCTGCTGCCAGGTGGGGCGGGGTGAAGAATACGCTGGCCAGCGGCGTTCCCGGCCGGAACCGGGGACCGGGGTCAGGGTCAGGGACACCGGCAGTGCCCAGCAGGGCTGGACGACGTCCTCCGGGAGGAATACGTGGCCGGCCGGGGTGGCGGTTGCCGGGCGTGCCCGGGATCAGCGTCCCAGGGGATCATTCTGCGTCCCAGGGCCGGGGCCAGCCGCGCCTACGTTTCGAACATCAGCGCCTGCACGAACGCCTGCGACAGGTTGCCCGCCGGGACAAACGATCACCCGGGCGGGCGGCTCAGAGGGGGATGAGGGGTTCGGCGGCCAGGCCGCAACCTTCCCCGGCCGCCGTGACCAGCTGTCCCAGGACGCCAGGGAGCTGGGCCCGGGTGGAGGGCGGGAGTGCGGCGACGATGCGGCTCAGCTCGCGCTGCCGCCACCCGGACACCGCGCTGACGAGGCTCTGCCCGCCGGACGTGAGCTCCAGCGTCACCACACTGCGGTGCCGCGGGTCGCTGCCCCGCTCCACGTGCCCCGCCGCGACCAGCCGGTCGGCCAGCCGGGTCACGGTGGACGCGTCCAGGCCGAGAGCCCGGGCCACCCGCGCTGACCGGGCCGGGCCGAGTCCGGCCAGGACGGCCAGCATCCGGAACTGGGCGAGAGTGATCACGCCGTCGAGCGCGTCCAGGCTGCGCAGCGCGACCCCGGCGAGAACGCGGGTCGCTGCCTGAAGCGCTTCTACCTGCTCCGCGAAATCCCCGGGGGGAGCGGCGGGATCACCCGGGGGCGAACCAGTCACCAGGGCAGTCGCCGGCGCGGACGATGTCTCCACAACAGAACATTGTAGTAAGAAACACTTGCCGTCTGAAAGAGCTTTGCCCGCAGCTACAGAGCCTGAAAGGCCATGGGTCCAGGATCAGCGGCTGGGTGGGCCATCAAGGTCGAGCCGCAGCGCCGGTGGCAGCCATGCCTGCGCGGCTGCCCGCCTGGCTGCGTGGCGCAGCGGCGGTGAGTTCACGCGGAGGACCCGCATCGGGGTCGCCAGGGACATGCGCTGACCTGGGTGGGCGGTGGTATCCCCAGCCGTGGTTCTCGGTGGCGAGCCGCTCGATGAGCGCGGTGATCTCGGCGCCGACCCGCGGGCGTCCCCGTGTGGCCCGGGTGGCTCCGTTTCTTTCTGGCCAGGCGACGATGCCATCGCAGAACGGTGCCAGGTGTGACTAGTAGCTGCCTGGCCCGCCCATCCTGATCCGCGTCTGGAGTCCGGGCCCAGCTGCGCGGGCGGACCACGGCGGCGCGGGCAGGCCGGGTCAGACCGTTGTGTAGCCCGCGGGACCGCGGGTAGTGCCGGCCTCAGGGTTACCAGAAAGCACGGGAGCAGTGAGCAACTGACCGCGGAGGGATGGTGCGATGAGCACCCGGTATGGCTACTTCCTGTCCTCCGAAGAGCATCCTCCGCAGGAACTCGTCCGGCAGGCCAGGCTGGCCGGGGAGGCCGGCTTCGAGGCCCTGTGGGTCTCCGACCATTTCCACCCCTGCCGCGGCACTTTGACGAGCTGGCGGGGCTCGTCACCGAAGACATGATCAGCGCTCCGTGCGGCCCGGATCCCGCGGTGCACCTGGACGGGGTCCGGGCTTGTCGTGAGGCCGGTTTCCACGAGGTGTACATCGGTCAGGTCGGTCCCGGTGCTGAGGGGTTCTTCGAGTTCTACGCCAGCCAGGTTCTCCCGCGGCTGCGAGAGGGGTGAGCGCACGCGATCCGGCAGAAGCGAAGCCAGCGCTGATAGGCTCTCCGCCGGCATCACAGGCAGGCATGAGGGGCTGGCCCGGTGGTGGTCCTGATGGGATACGACATGTTCCGGGGTTCCAGGGATGAGCAGCTCGCGGTGAGTACGGCCGAGCGGGGTCTGGCTGCCCTGATCGAGGTGGCCGAGCGGGCCGTCGAGAAGATCGGCTCGTCGGTTCCGCCGGCCCAGCTGCGTGCGCTGCTGATCATCGACCGGGCCGGGAGCCTCAACCTCAACCGGCTGGCCGCACAGGTGGGTGCGTCGGCGTCGGCCACCAGCCGCCTGTGCGACCGGATGGAAGTCGCCGGCCTGCTGACCCGGGACCGTGCGGAGGAGAGCCGCCGGGAGATCATGCTGCTGCTGACCGAGTCGGGCCGGCGGCTGGCCGGATGGGTGCGCGACCAGCGGCGGACGGCCCTGGCCGAGATGCTCCAGGCCATGACGCCGGAGGGCCGCGATGCGCTGGTGCGCGGCCTCGGTGAGGTGGCGGCCGAGGCCGGCTGAGTATTCCACATGTAAACATTTGCCTTCTGCGGCACGGTCGTGAGACGCTTGCACGATGGAAATACTTGCCGTAGGTGAGGCAGTTGCGGCGCTTCCGCCCCGGAACATGGGCCGGTCTGCCGACGCAGCTGCGAGCGAGCTTGATCAGCTGGACGACGAGGAACTGCTGCACGAGATCCGGTCGTCCCCGCCGGACAGCCCGCGACGGGAGGGGGCCTGCGAGGTCCTGGTGGCCCGGTACCGCGGCCTGGTCGTGGCCTGCGCGAACCGTTACCGGCGCAGCCCGGAGCCGACCGAGGACCTGATCCAGGTGGGCTACGTCGGCCTGCTCAAGGCCATCAACAACTTCGATCCCGGGGTCGGCCGGAACCTGGCCGCCTATGCCCAGCCGTGCATCACCGGGGAAATCAAGCGCTACTTCCGCGACAAGCGGTGGCAGGTACACATCGAGCGCCCGGTCCAGGAGCGCCTGCTGGCGCTGCGCGAGACGGCGCGGGAGCTCACCCAGCAGCTGGGGCACGCGCCCAGTGACGGCGAACTCGCCGGTGACCTGGGTATCACCGAAGCCGACGTGCGGGAGGCCCGCGGGGCCGACATGCTGCTGCAGCCGGCCTCGCTCGACGCGCCCTTGTCCGGTCAGCCCGACACCGCCAGCCTGGCCGACCTGCTCGGTGGCGAGGACCCGCAGATGGAGCACACCCTGTCGATGGAGGCGCTCGCGGTGCACTGGGATGAGCTGCCGCGGCGCGAGCAGCGCATCCTGCTGATGCGCTTCTACGGGGACATGACCCAGGCGGAGATCGGCCGGACCCTGGGCATCTCGCAGATGCACGTCTCCCGGCTGCTGGCTCACGCGCTCACGTTCCTGCGGCAGCGCATCGCCGGCGCCCCGGACGGCGCGGAGAGCAGGCTCGCCGCGACCTGAGATACGTCGCCCCGGGCCGGGACAGGCACAGCAAGAAACGGAAGTTTCCGCTGTTTCGCGACACTATTCTGGCCGGAACAGGGAGCGTGGAAGCCGCTAGCCCCGGGTACGGGGCTAGCGGTCTGTCATAAGGAGCGTTGGTTGAGGCGACGTCCCGCAGGCGCGCGGTGAGCATGCCGACCCAGACCGGCGTGCCGGCTCCGCGCGGCCCGGCCGGCTCCCCGCGGGAGAGCGGCCCGGCCAGCTCGCCGCAGGAGGGCAGCAGCCTGGACCCGGCACGCCTCGCGTGGCTGGGCGACCCGGACACGATCCTCCTCGTGGAGGACGACGCTGGCGACGTCCTGCTGGTGGAGGAGTTGCTCGCCGACAGCGGCATGCAGGCCACGCTGACCGCGGTGCGCTCACTGGCCGAGGCCTCGGACCTGCTCAGCCGGGGCACCGCGCCCGGGTGTGTCCTGCTCGACCTGCACCTGCCCGATGTGCAGGGGCTGGAGGCGGTCACGCAGATGCTCGCCGCCGCCCGGGGGGCACCCGTCGTGGTGCTGACCGGCCTGGCCGAGGAGAGCGCCGGGCTCGCCGCGGTCGCCGCCGGCGCGCAGGACTACCTGATCAAGGGGCAGGCGCCCCCGGACGTGTTCGGCCGCGCGATCCGCTACGCCACCCAGCGCAAGCACGTGGAACAGGCGTCAGCGGCATTGCAGCGCAGCGCGCTGCGGGCGGAGGAGAACGCCCGGCTGGAGCGGGCCCTGCTGCCCACCCCGCTGCTGCGCACCGGGACGTTCGAGACGGTGGCCCGCTACCGCCCCGGCCGGGCCAACGCCCTGCTCGGCGGCGACTTCTACGACGTGGTCGAGACGCCGGACGGCGTCGTGCACGCGGTCATCGGTGACGTCTGCGGGCACGGTGCCGCCGAGGCGGCGATCGGGGTCTGCCTGCGGGTGGCCTGGCGGTCGCTGGTCCTGGCGGGTGCGGCCCCGGCGGCCCTGATGAGCCTGCTCGAGCAATTGCTGATGGCCGAGCGAGAAGACGAGCACCTCTTCGCCACTCTCACTCACGTGGTCTTCGGCCCGGACCGCCGCAGCGTCCGGGTGCTGCGGGCCGGTCACCCGGGGCTGCTGCTGCGCACCCCGGGACACGTGGAGCTCGTCGAGGGACCGGCCGGGCCCGCGGTAGGCCTGGAGCCCGGCGTCTCCTGGCCGGAGGATGTCCTGCCGCTGCCGCCCCGCGCGGGCCTGGTGCTGTTCACCGACGGGCTGTTCGAGGGCCGGGTGGGCCCCGGCAGCCAGCGGCTCGGCGAGGAAGGGCTGCTGGCCATGGCCCGCGACCTGGCCATGCTGCCCCCCTCCGGTTTCGTGGATAGCCTGCTGGACACGACCGAGGCTGCGGCCGCACCCTACGGCGGACTCGCTGATGACGTCGCCATCGTCCACCTCGGCTGGAGGGCAACGCAGTGAGCGCATCCGGGGCGCCGCAGGGGCGGCGCCCGCTCCGGGAACTCTCGGTCCAGGGCTGGTTCCGGATGGTGTTCGCGGCGCTCGGGCTGCTGGTCGTGCTGGCCGCCGTCCTCGTGGCCGCGCTGACGGTCCAGACCCGGGAGACGTCCAGCGAGCTGACCGGCTCGGTCCTGCCGGCCCAGGCCCAGGCTTTCCGGCTGCAGGGGGCCCTGGTCGACCAGGAGACCGGGGTGCGCGGCTACGGCCTCACCGGCGACGTACGGTTCCTCCAGCCGTACACCGCTGGCCGGGCCGCCGAGCAGGCGGCCGCGGCCCGGCTCCGCGCCCTGCTCGCTGGGAAAGCTCCGCTGATGGGGGACCTGGCCCGGATCGAGCGGGCCGCCCGGGCCTGGCGGACCGGCTACGCGATCCCGTCCATCGAACTGGCCCGCCACGGCCCGCTGAGCGGCACGGACCTGACCCAGCTGGACCGGGGTAAACAGGCCTTCGACAGGCTGCGGGTGCTGTTCGCCACCCAGAACTCCCGCCTGGCGGCGACCGCAGTGAGCGACCGGGCCGCTCTCAGCCGGGCCCGGGTCCTGCAGAACTGGGTCTACGCGGCCATCCTGGTCGCCTTCCTGCTCGTGGCGGCGGCCCTGGCGGTCATGCTGGACCGGGCCGTCATCCGGCCGCTGCACCGTCTCCGGGAGGCCTCCGACGAGGTGGCGGGGGGTGACTACAGTCATCACATCCAGCCTTGGGGCCCGGCGGACCTGAGGGCGCTGGCCGGCGCCGTCGACGGGATGCGCAGCGAGCTGGTCGAAGCGCTGGAGGCCAGCCGCTCCGCGCAGGCCGTCGCCGCGCGCCAGGCGGCCGACCTTGATGCCCAGGCCGCCGAGCTGCGCCGGTCCAACGCCGAGCTGGAGCAGTTCGCCTACGTCGCCTCGCATGACCTGCAGGAGCCGCTGCGCAAGGTCGCGTCGTTCTGCCAGCTGCTGGAGAAGCGTTACCGCGACAAGCTCGACGAGCGGGGCGTCAAGTACATCGAGTTCGCGGTGGACGGCGCGAAGCGGATGCAGATCCTGATCAACGACCTGCTGACGTTCTCGCGCGTCGGCCGGGCCAGCGACGTGCGCGTGATGGTTCCGCTGGATGATCCCCTGGCCGCGGCGACCACGGCCCTGTCGGCCGTGATCGAGGAGACCGGGACGGTCATCGAGCGCCCCGGCCCGCTGCCGGAGGTGATGGGCGACCCGACCCTGCTCGGCATGCTGTGGCAGAACCTCATCGGCAACGCCATCAAGTTCCGCGCCGCGGACCGCGCGCCGGTGATCCGGATCACGGTGGACGGGCAGCCGGACGGGGGATGGCAGATCGGCCTGGCCGACAACGGCATCGGCGTCCCCGCCGAGTTCGCCGACAAGATCTTCATCATCTTCCAGCGGCTGCACGGCCGGGACGCCTACCCGGGCACCGGGATCGGCCTCGCGCTGTGCAAGCGCATCGTCGAGCAGCACGGTGGCGAGATGTTCCTGGACACCACCTACTCGGGCGGGACGCGCATGTATTTCACGCTGCCCGCCCCCGCCCCCGCGGCCCAGCCTGGCCCGCCCGCCATCACCGGCACCCTCACCCTGCCCGAAGGGACACCGCATGTGCGACCTGGAACAGATCGAAGTCCTGCTCGTCGAGGATGACCCCGGCGACGAGCTCATGACCCGGGAAGCCTTCGAGGACAACAAGATCCGCAACCGGCTGCACGTGGCCCGGGACGGGGAAGAGGCACTGGACTTCCTGTACCGCCGGGGGGCGCATGCCGCCGCGCCGCCCGCCGACCTGATCCTGCTCGACCTGAACCTGCCCAAGTACGACGGGCGGCAGATCCTGGAGAAGATCAAGTCCGATCCCGAGCTGTCCCACGTGCCGGTGGTCATCCTGACCACCTCCTCCTCCGAGGAGGACATCCTGCGCAGCTACAGGTTGCACGCGAACGCCTACGTCACCAAGCCGGTGGACGTGGAGCAGTTCATCGCGTCCGTGCGGCAGATCGACGAGTTCTTCGTCTCGGTGGTCAAGCTTCCCCGGCGGTAGCGCCCGCCCGGGGCCCGGCGCTCAGGTGACCTCAGGCGCGGTCGCTGGCGTGGTCCTCTTCCGTTGCGGCCCGTGTCCCGTTCACCTGGCCAGCGTCCCGGCCGCCAGCGTCCCCGCCGCCAGCCTCCCCGGGGACGGTATTCTCCCGGGCCTGCTCGCCCGTCTCCTCGCCGCCGCTGGCGTCCTCGCCGTCCGGCCGGCTGTGGCCGAACATGTCGGCCAGCGCCCGGCGCATCGTGGCCCAGTTGGAGCCCCGCGGCACCTTGAGGGAGATGTACGACGCGACACCGGTGGGGATGGGCAGCCAGAAGTTGACCAGCCGCCAGGCCAGCACGCCCAGCGTGGCGACACTGCGGGTCAGGCCGAAGCTGACCAGCAGCACCGGGGTGACCGAATCGATGACGCCCAGCCCGGCCGGGGTGATGGGGATCGCGCCGAGCACGTTCGCGATCCCGTAGGCGGCGAACAGCCCGACCGGGTTGGCGAAGGCGCCGAACGCGGCGATGAAGCACCACAGTGACGCCGCGTCCAGGAGCCAGTTCAGCGACGCCCAGCTCAGCGACCCGATCATGACGCGCCGGTTGCTGGCCAGGCGGCGCAGTGACTCGTCCGCCTGGAGCACGACGTTCTCCAGCCGCGCGCCGCCGACACCGGGGATCTTGTCGCCGACCGCGCGCAGGATGCGCCCGGCCCGCGGGGCGCCGCGGGTAAGCCCGATGACCAGCGCGGCCATCAGGGCCAGCAGCACCGCGCCCACCAGCGCCACGGTCGCGTAGATCGGCCGGAACCCGGACAGCGGGATGGAGATGACCAGGGACAGCCAGAGCAGGACGTTCAGCACGACGGTGGAGCCCATGCCCTTGGTGGCCATCATCACGCCGACGTCGGTGCCGTCCAGCCCTTCGGAGGTGAACAGCGCAAACCCGACCCCCGCGCTGCCGATGGTGCCCGCGGGGATCATGTGCGCGACCGCTGCGGCCGCCAGGTCGATCCGGAACAGCCGGGAGAGGCCCGGCCTGCCCTGGGGGGGCAGCAGATCGCGGGTCAGCAGCGCGTAGCAGAACAGCGAGGCGCCTTCCAGCACCAGGCCAGCGATCATCCAGGGGATGCTCACCCGGCCGAGCAGGTACACGTCCTTGCTCGCACCGATCAGTTCCGGGATGACCAGGTACTCGACGATCAGGGCCAGGATGAACAGGAGCACGATCCGGCGGACCGGCCGCTTGGCGGCCCGCACCCAGCGGGCGCGGAGCCAGCGCGGCACCCGGGGAGCGTCCCCGCCCTGCGGTTCGTTCCCCTGTCCCTGCTTGTCCGGCCCGGTCAGCTGCTGTCCAGCCGGCGGAAGGTGACCTCGTTCAGCAGGAGGCGGATCGCCGCGGCGGCGGGGATGGCGACCAGGGCCCCGACGAGGCCCATCAGCGCCCCGCCAAGCAGGACCGCCACCACCGTCACCACCGCGGGCACCTCCACCGTCCGTCCCATGATTCTCGGCACTATGAGGTAATCCTCCGCTAGGCGGTACGCGATGTAAAAAGCGAGGGTAGCGATGGCCACCGGGAGGGACACGGTCAGGGCCACCAGGGAGACGATCGCGCCGCCGACCGTGGACCCGATGACCGGGATCAGGTCGAGCAGGGCGACCAGGAGGCCCAGCAGCAGCGGGTAGGGGACACCGAAGACCTGCAGCCAGGCCCAGGTGCCGATCCCGGCGATCAGCGACGTCAGGAAGTTGCCCAGCATGTAGCCGCCGACCTTGACGAAGATCTCGTCGCCGATCAGGATGACCCGCGAGCGCCGGGAGTGCGGCGCGAGCCGGTACAGGAACAGCTTGATGCGGGGCATCGCGGCCAGGAAATAGACCACCAGCACGATAACGACCAGCATCGAGCTGGCCGCGCTGAGGACCAGCGCCCCGGCCCCGAGCACCCCGCCGACCAGCGCGGTGCCCTTGCTGGACAGCAGCTTGGTCAGCCGCGGCTCGATCTGGAACCGCGAGTTCAGCTTGCCGAGCTCGGAGTTGTGGTCCTTGAGCGTGGTCATGTAGTGCGGCAGCTCGTGGACCAGCGCGGTGACCTGGGCAGTCAGCGGGGGGACGGCCGCGGCCACGAATCCGGCGACGACGGCGGCCACGACAAGCAGGATCACGATCACGGCGGCCCAGCGGGGCAGCCGGCGCCGGGTCAGCCAGTTCACCGCAGGGTCGAGCCCGGCCGCGATGAATAGGGCCAGGCCGATGAGCACGAGCACCGAGCGTGCCCTGATGAACAGCTCGACCAGCCCGTACGTCACCGCCACCCCAGCCGCGGCGGCCATGCCGACGAAGAAGGGGGAGCGCCGGTTCATGGGGCGGCCCAGCCGGCCCAGCCCGCCGGTCTCCTCGGCGATCGCGGCGGCCGCCTCGACCGCCCGCTGCATGTGGTCGGGCGCCTCGGCTACCGGATCGTCCTGCACCGGCGTGCGGGCCGCCTTCGTGCCGTTGCCGACGACGGCCGGCTCGCCGTTGCCGCTTCCCCGCTGGTCCGGGTCACCCGGGGCGCTGGTGCGTGGCCCGCCCAGGTCGCCGCGCTTCACGTCGCCGATCCTCCTGAGGGCGCTGCCGGGCTGACCGGAGGCCGGCGGGGACGGCAGGGCCGTGGGGCTGTACGCTGCCCCGCCGCGGACCTTTCATGCGTGCCCGGCCGGGGCAGTTGCGGCGCCCGGCCAGGCACCCGGCCAGGCACCCGGCCAGGCACCCGTCCACGCACCAGGCCAGGCGCCGGCTGCCGTGAGGCGTGCCCGAGGTGAGGGTGCCGCCAGGACGGGTAGCAACCCTCTCTGGTGCCGGAACGGGTGCGCCAGCACACCGCGGCGCCGGGAAGGGAGTCACGATCATGAGCGAGAACGGGACTGGCAGCAGCGGCTCGAGCCAGGCAGATGACCGCAGCGGGCACGAGCAGGACAAGGACGAGTTCCAGGCCGGCACCGGCTACCAGCCCAGCACCAACCAGGCCCGGGACGAGCCGCTGCCCGCAAGCCATCACGATGACGGCCGCCGGGGGGAGGCCCGCCGCCGCGGCCAGCCGGTGCGTGAGGAGCCTCCGCCCGGCGCGGGCCGCCGCGGTCACGCCGGCCGGGGGAAGTAAGCCGGCGGATGGCGCTACCTGCCCCCGAAGACCTGCTGCGCGCTCGACGGGCACCCGGTGCCCCCGGCGCTCCCGGACCCCGCGCTGGCGCTGACGGCGCCGCGCAGCCGGGCCGCCATGACCGCCGCCACGGCCTGACCGCAGCCACGCCGCCCGCCCGGCCCGCTGCTGACCAGGCTGACGACGACCAGGCTCACGGCCGCGAGCAGCAGCAGGGGCACCAGCACGACCCGGCTGAGCGGATGCCAGCCCGCAGGGGATGTCGGCCCGGCTGATGCGGTCGCTGGCCGGCCCAGGGCCGCAGGTGCCCGGACCAGCCGGGCCGGTACAGGGGGCCCGCCAGCCGGTGCCGGGCCCACCACGGGCCCGGCACGAGGGTCTCCGCGGCTGGCATCGCGTCCCGCCGGGTGAGGTCGGTGAAGACGCCGAACATCGTGGCGAGCCGGGGCTCGGCCGACTGCAGGACATCGTCGATGGCGTCTAGTGCGCGCTGCTGGCTGGCGGGCAGGGTCATGGCTCTTCTCCCGGGTCAGAGGCTGGCCCTAGGGCTACCCACAGTTGGCGGATTAAACGGCTGTCCGCCTGGCCCAGTGCGGTCAGCCGGCGTCCGGCAGGCAGACCTGGATGACGCCGTCGCGGACCCGGTTACGGCAACCGTGCGGCCCGCTGGCCCGGTGCGACGACGCGATCCAGCACCGCGGCCTGCTCAGAGCTGGGAAATGGGGCGCCTGGGGCGGGTGCTTCCCCTGAAACCTCAGGTCAAAAGGGTATGAACCGCGTTGGCGCGGGTAGCGGCGGGGGCTCCGTGACCCGATGAAGGAGCAGCGCAGCCCATGACGAGCATCGAAACCGCACGGGGAGAGGTGGAGCTGGACAGCCCGCCCGCGTGGCGTGCGACGGCCGCCGCGTTCGCCGCGGCGGTCGAGGCGGGGCGGCTGGACCTGCCGCTGCCCGGCGGCGGGCAGACCCGGGAGCGCTGGGCCCGGCTGGCCGGCCTGGCTGCCGAGGATCTGTCCCTGGTCCGGCTGGGGGAGGGGCACGCCGACGCGGCGGCGATCCTGGCCGAGCTGGACGGCCCGCCACCTGAGCCGGGCAGCCGCTGGGGAGTCTGGGCCGCGCAGCCTCCGGGCCGCGGCCTGACCGCGACCCGCGCCGCCCGCGGCTGGCGGCTCACCGGCCTCAAGCAGTACTGCTCCGGCGCGCGGGCCTGCACCTGCGCGCTGGTCACCGCGGCCGCGCCGGACGGGATCCGGCTGTTCGCGGTGGCGACCGCGGGGCTCACGCCGGTGCCGGGCAGCTGGCCGGCCACCGGGATGGCGGGCAGCGACACGCTCAGCGTGGACTTCGACGACGTTCCCGCCGAGCCCGTCGGGGCGCCCGGCGGGTACACCGGGCGGCCCGGGTTCGCGCACGGTGGCGTGGGCGTGGCGGCCTGCTGGTACGGTGGGGCGCGCGCCGTGGCAGGCGCCCTGCTCGGCGCGGCGCGCCGCCGGGACGTGGGCCCGCACGCCCTGGCTCACCTGGGCGCCCTCGACATCGCGCTGACCAGCGCCCGGACCGCGCTGGACCAGTCCGCGGACGAGATCGACGCCGACCCCTGCGATGTGACCGGCGCCGGGCCCGCCCGGGCCCTCCGGGTCCGGGCCCAGGTCGAGGCGGCGGCGACCGACGTCATGAGCCGGGTCGGGCGGGCGCTGGGCGCCGGGCCACTGTGCCACGACGAGGCCCATGGCCGCCGGGTGGCCGACCTGACCGTCTACCTGCGCCAGCATCACGCCGAACGGGACCTGGCCCAGCTGGGCACGCTGGTCGCGGAGCGGGGCCCCGCGTGGTGAACGCGATCGACCAGCCTGGCACCGGCGAGGCGGACTGGCGGGCCTGGGCCCGCCTGGGCCGGCTCCCGCGGGCCGACCTCAGCGGCTGGGCGCGGGTGCTCGTCCTGGCCGCCCACCCCGACGACGAGGTGCTCGGCGTGGGCGGCACGATGGCGCAGCTGGCCGCGGCCGGGACCAGGCTGCGGCTGGTCTCGGTGACCGACGGCGAGGCATCCCATCCCGGTCACCCCGACCCGGCGGCGCTGGCCGCCCGGCGCGCCGCCGAGACCGCCGGCGCGCTCGAGGTGCTCGGCGCCCAGGCCGCCGAGGTGATCCGGCTCGGGTTCCCCGACACCGGCGTCGCCGCCCGCGAAGACGACCTCGCCGCGCAGGTCCGCGAGCTCGCCGCGGACTGCGACGCGGTCCTGGCCCCCTGGGACCGGGATGTGCACGCCGACCATGAGGCGGTCGGCCGGGCCGCCCGGCACGCCAGCCCGCTGACGTTCTGGTACCCGGTGTGGACCTGGCACTGGGCCCGTCCCGGCGACTCCCGGGTGCCGTGGGAGCGCGCCGTGAGCGTCTCGTTGCGGCCCTCGGTTGCCATCCGCAAACGCGCCGCCATCCGCTGCTTCGCCAGCCAGCTGGAGCCCCGGGGTTCCGGCGCCGGCCCGGTTCTCACCCCGGATACGGTGGCCCATTTCACCCGCGATCACGAGGTCCTGCTCCGGGCGGCGGGCCGGTGAGCCTGGACACCGGGTACTTCGACCAGATGTACGCGGCCGCGCCCGACCCGTGGGGACTAGCCACCCGCTGGTACGAGGCGCGCAAGTACGCGATCACCCTGGCGCTGCTGCCGCAGCCGCATTACCAGGACGCGTTCGAGCCGGGCTGTTCGGTCGGGATCCTGACCGGGATGCTGGCCGCACGCTGCGGCCGGGTGCTGGCCTGGGACGCCTCCGCCGCCGCGGTCCGGGCGGCCGCCGCCCGGACCGCGGCGCTGCCGAACGTGCAGGTGCGCCGCGGCGCGATCCCCGGCGACTGGCCGCCTGGCCGGTTCGACCTCATCGTGTTCTCCGAGGTGCTCTACTACTTCGCCGGCGGCGAGCTGGACCGGGTCCTGGACCGCGGCGTCGGGTCGCTGCGGCCGGGCGGCTCCCTGCTCGCCGTGCACTGGCGCCACCCGGTCGCCGACTACCCGCGGGGCGGCGACGAGGTGCACCGGGTGCTGGCCGCGCGCGGTGACCTGGCCCGCCGGGTCGGGCACACCGAGGCGGATTTCACCGCCGAGGTGTACCAGCGGGCCGGCCGGGAGCTGGTCTCGGTGGCCCAGGCCGAGGGCCTGGTGTGAGGAGCCGGGCCGTGAGGACCGCGGCGTGATCGCCGCGGTCGGCGTGGTCATCCCGGCGCACGATGAGGAGGACCTGCTGCCCTCCTGCCTGGAAGCGGTCCGGCTGGCCGCCGCGCCGCTGGCCGGCGTCCCGGTCCACGTGGTGGTGGTGGCGGATGCGTGCACCGACCGGACCGCCGGGCTGGCCCGGTCCGCGGGCGCGGCGGTGCTGGGCATCGAGGTGCGGAATGTGGGCGCCGCGCGCGCCGCCGGGGTCGCCGAGGTGCTCCGCCGGACCGGGCCGCTCGACCCGTCCTCGGTCTGGCTGGCCACGACCGACGCGGACACGCTGGTGCCGCCGTGCTGGCTGGCCCGCCAGCTCCGCTACGCCGAGGGCGGCTGGGATGCGGTCGTGGGCACGATCACGGTCACCGACTGGCGGCAGCACCCGGCCGGGGTGCCGCCGCTGTTCCAGCAGCTCTACCGGACGGGCGGCCCGAGCCATCCGCACGTGCACGGGGCCAACCTGGGGTTCAGCGCGGCGGCCTACCTGGCCGCGGGCGGATTCGGCCCGGCCCGGACCGCTGAGGACCACGCGCTCGTCAACGCGCTCGCCGCCACGGGCCGCCGGGTGCTGCGGACCACCGCGCTGAGCGTCGTCACCTCGGCCCGGCGCCGCGCGCGGGCGCCGCTTGGGTTCAGCCACCTGCTGACCGCGCTGGCCCCCCCGGAGCCCCGCGTCCAGCCCGCCGGGCGGGGCTGATGCCGCCCTCAGGCGCCGCGGTCTGGGTCGGATCGACGAACACGTACGGGGTGACCGGCAGCCGCTCGGACAGCCGGTGGTCGATGTCGTCGGCCAGGTCTTCGACCTGGTTCGCGCTGGACTCGTCGCCGAGCGCCACCCGGGCCGCGACGATCAGGCTGTCCGGGCCGACGTGCATGGTCTGAAGCTGGAGCAGCCGGTCCACGCCGGGTGTGTTCTCGATCTCCTCGCGGATGACGTCGATCACCTTGGGCTCTGCCGCGCGGCCGATCAGCAGTTCCCGGCTGTCCATGCCCAGGCGGAAGGCCACGACGATCAGCAGCACCCCGATCGCGATCGAGGCGCCCCCGTCATAGACCGGGGAGCCGGTGATCTGCTCCAGCAGCAGGCCGCCGGCGGCCAGCGCGAGCCCGATGACCGCCGCGGTGTCCTCGAACAGCGCGGCCTTGACGGTCGTGTCCCGGCTGGTCTTGACGTGCTCCAGCGTGTCCGTGTGGCTGCGATGGGCCTCGCCGCGCAGCTGGCCGTAGGCCCGGATGAACGAGGTGCCCTCGGCGATGGCGCAGACGCCCAGCACCACGTACGCGATCAGGAAGTCGTTGGTCGCGCTGTGCAGCGAGAGGATGCCCTCGAAAATCGAGAACCCCGCGCCGGCGATGAAGATCCCGAACGCGGCGAGCAGCGACCAGAAGTACCGCTCCTGCCCGTACCCGAACGGGTGATCCTCGTCGGCCGGGCGCTGGCCCTGGCGCACCGAGGTGAACAGGAACACCTGGTTGAGAGTGTCCGCGAACGAGTGGGCCGCCTCGGCCAGCATGGCGCTGGAGCCGGTGAGGATCCCGGCCGCGAGCTTGGCGATCATGACGATGATGTTGGCGGCGCCGGCGATCAGCACCGTGCGGGTGGTGTCCTGCCGCGACTCGGCCTGCCGGTCGGCGCGCGCCTGCCCCGCGCTCGACGTCATGGCCGGCCTGCCCCGGCTGCGGTTCTTATCATCGGATCCAAGTTGCCCGCGCCCGGCCCGGCCAAACGGCGAGGGCCGGCCAGCCGGATCCCCCTGGCCGGCCTGCGGGCCGGTCAGCCCCGGTGCTGGAGCGTGTAGCGGACCGTCTGGGCGGTGTCCGTGCCATTTGCTATCGGCCGTGCTAGCCCGCGCGTGGGACCTACCATATGGTGCGCACTCCCGACCCGGAAGGCAGGGCCCATCGTGACCGCAACCGTGCCCGCTGGCCCGCAGCGGCCCGCCCTCCCGCTGCAGCGCAGGATCGCCGGTGAACTGGGGGTGCGCGAGGGGCAGGTCAGCGCGGCGGTCGACCTGCTGGACGGCGGGGCCACGGTGCCGTTCATCGCCCGCTACCGCAAGGAGGCGACCGGCGCCCTGGACGACACGCAGCTGCGCACGCTCGAGGAGCGGCTGCGCTACCTGCGCGAGCTGGAGGAGCGCCGGCTGGCCATCCTGGAGTCGGTCCGGGCCCAGGGCAAGCTCGATGACGAGCTCACCGCGCGGATCATGGCCGCCGACTCCAAGGCCCGGCTGGAAGACATCTACCTGCCCTACAAGCCGAAGCGCCGGACCAGGGCCCAGATCGCCCGCGAGGCCGGGCTGGAACCGCTCGCCGGCCTGCTGCTGGCCCACCCGGAGACCGCCCCGCAGCAGGCCGCCACGGACTACGTGGATGCGGAACGCGGCGTGCCCGACGTGGCCGCCGCGCTGGACGGCGCCCGGGCGATCCTGGTCGAGCGGTTCGCCGAGGACGCGGACCTCATCGGCGAGCTGCGGGAGCAGATGTGGTCCCGGGGCCGGCTGGTGTCCCGGGTCCGGGAGGGCCGGGAGGAGGCGGGCGCCAAGTACGCCGACTACTTCGAGTTCGCGCAGCCGTTCACGGCGCTCCCCTCGCACCGGATCCTGGCCATGATGCGCGGGGAGAAGGAAGAAGTCCTCGACCTGACCATGGATGCGGGTGAGCCTCCGGCTGACGGCCCGGCTCCTCCCGCACCGTCCGATTACGCAACGAAAATCGCCCGGCGTTATGACGTCGCCGACCAGGGGCGTCCGGGGGACCGCTGGCTGGGGGAGACGGTGCAGTGGGCCTGGCGCACCCGGATCGCCGTGCACCTCGGCGTCGACCTGCGGATGCGGCTGTGGCAGCGCGCCGAGGACGAGGCGGTCGCGGTGTTCGCGGCCAATCTCCGCGACCTGCTGCTGGCCGCGCCGGCCGGGGCGCGGCCCACGATGGGCCTGGACCCGGGGTTCCGCACCGGGGTCAAGGTCGCGGTGGTGGACGGCACGGGCAAGTCGGTCGCCACCGACACGATCTACCCGCACGAGCTGAGGCGGGGCGGCGCAGGCGGGGCTGGCTCGGCGCGGTGGGCGGACTCCATCGCGACGCTGGCCCGGCTGGCCGCGGCCCACCAGGTCGAGCTGATCGCGATCGGCAACGGGACGGCCTCCCGCGAGACTGACCGGCTGGCCGCGGACCTGATCGCCGCTCACCCGGAGCTGAAGCTCACCAGGGTGATGGTCTCCGAGGCGGGGGCGTCGGTGTACTCGGCGTCCGCCTACGCCTCCCGCGAGCTGCCCGGCATGGACGTGTCGCTGCGCGGGGCGGTCTCGATCGCCCGGCGGCTCCAGGATCCCCTGGCCGAGCTGGTCAAGATCGACCCCAAGTCCATCGGGGTCGGGCAGTACCAGCACGACCTGGCCGAGGCCAGGCTGTCCCGCTCGCTGGACGCGGTGGTGGAGGACTGCGTGAACGCGGTCGGGGTGGACGTGAACACCGCGTCGGTCCCGTTGCTGGCCCGCGTGTCCGGGATCAGCGAAGGCCTGGCCGCCGCCGTCGTGGCCAGGCGCGACGAGGCCGGCCCGTTCCGCCGCCGCCAGGCGCTCAAGGACGTGCCGCGGCTGGGACCGAAGGCGTTCGAGCAGGCGGCCGGGTTCCTGCGCATCCCGGGCGGCGACGACCCGCTGGATGCGTCCAGCGTCCACCCGGAGGCCTATCCCGTGGTCCGGCGGATCCTCCAGGCCGCCGGGACGGGCATGCCCGGGCTGATCGGCAACACGTCGCTGCTGCGCTCGCTGCGGCCGCAGGAGTTCACCGATGAGCGCTTCGGCCTGCCCACCGTGACCGACATCCTCGGCGAGCTGGAAAAGCCCGGCCGTGACCCCCGGCCGGCGTTCGCCACGGCCAGCTTCGCCGAGGGCGTGGAGACGCTGGAGGACCTGGCGCCCGGCATGGTGCTGGAGGGCGTGGTGACCAACGTGGCCGCGTTCGGGGCTTTCGTGGACGTTGGCGTGCATCAGGACGGGCTGGTGCATGTGTCCGCCATGTCGCGGACGTTCGTGTCCGACCCGCGCCAGATCGTCAAGCCAGGTGACGTGGTCCGGGTACGGGTGCTCGGGGTGGACATCCCCCGCAAGCGGATCTCGCTCACGCTGCGGCTGGACGAGGAGGAGTCCCGCCGTGAGCCGGGGCGCCAGCCCGGGGGCCGGCCTGACCGGCAGCCGGGCCGGAAGCCCGGGGAGCAGCCGGGGCGCCAGCCCGGGAGACAGCCGGGGCGCCAGCCCGGGGCCGGCCTGACCGGCAGCCGGGCCGGAAGCCCGGGGAGCAGCCGGGGCGCCAGCCCGGGGAGCAGTCAGGGCGCCAGCCCGGGGAGCGCCAGGACCGGGGGAGCGCGGGACAGGGCGGCGGGGCCATGGCGGACGCGCTCCGGCGGGCCGGGCTGCTCGGGAACGAGTCTGACCGGCCCCCCGGCCGAGGCGGTCGGCAAGGGTCCTGACCGGCCCAGACTCGCGGCGCGCGCTAAGTATCGCCCACGCGGGTAAAGACTGGTGAACACGTTCTGTCTAAAGTGTGTTACAGGTTGTTCACATTGAGCTGGCCGAGGCAGATGTCACGCATCCCCGGGGGAGGTACCAGCAAGGAAGGTTCTTGTCCGCCGAGGTTCAGGCCTGGGCGGGGGCCCGGGGCGTGCGGGGGTGATGGGCTTTGGCGCGGCGACGGGGGATCATGGCGGTCTATGCCGCCTGGATGACGCTGCTCGCCTGCGGCTACTTCCTCCTGCCCGGGTCGCGTGCGGTGTGCTGGGGATTGCTCGTGCTCAGTGGGGTGCTCGCCATCGTCGCGGGCGTCATCATCAACCGGCCGGCCGCCCCCGCGGCCTGGCTGCTGCTCGCCGCCGCGAACCTGAGCTTCGCCATCGGCCAGACCAGCTTCCTCGTCATCATCGGGATCAGACACGAGAGCCTGCCGTTCCCGTCCCCGGTCGACGCGTTCTACCTGGGCACTTACCCGATCTACGCGGCCGGGCTGCTGATCTTCATCCGACGCCGCGGGGCCGGGCACGACCGGCGCAGCCTGCTGGACGCGCTCACCGTAACCGTCAGCCTGGCCCTGCTGTCCTGGCTGTACCTGATCCTGCCCTACGTGCACAACCCCGCGCTGTCCTGGCAGCAGAAGGCCGTCTCGATCGCTTACCCCATCGGGGATGTGCTGGTCCTGGCCATGCTGGCCCGGCTGCTTCTGCCGGGCACCTGGCGCACCAGGTCCCTCCAGTTGCTCACCCTCGGCACCCTCGGCCTGCTGGCGTCCGACGTCTCGTTCGGGCTTCTCCAGCTGTACGGCTCGTTCCACGTCGGGACGGCTACCGACCTGGGCTGGATCGTGTTCTACGCCGCCTGGGGGGCAGCCGCGCTGCACCCGGGCATGACGAGGCTGACCGAGCCGATCACTTCCTCCCAGCCGTCGAGCTCCCGCTTCCGGCTGGTCCTGATCATGCTCGCGGCCCTGGTCGCCCCCGTGGTGCTGTTCGTCGAATCCTTCGACGCCACGGTGATCGACGCTGGAGTCATCGCGGTCTGCTCCGCCGTGCTGTATGTCCTGGTGCTGTCACGCCTCGCGGATGTCGCGTCCGCGCTGCGCCGGGCGCTCGCCCGGGCGCAGGTCCTGCGGCAGGCGGGGGCCGTGCTGGCCGCGGCCGCGACCGTGGAGCAGGCGTCCGACGCGATCCGGTCCGGGGTCGGCCTGCTGCTCGACGGCCACCAGCCGGAGGCCGCGGTCCTGGCCGTGCGGGACGAAGGCCGCCTCCGCGTGGTCGGGGCGTCCCCCGGCCTGCCACCCCTCTCCCCGGACCTGCCCGCCGTCCTGGCCGCGAACTGGCCGTCGCTGCTCGCCGGGCCTGCTTCCCGCCTGCTGGCCAGCGAGGACGCCGGAGACAGCAACAGCGTCCTGCTCTGCCCGCTGGCCCTGACAGACAGGCCTTCCGGCGATCCGCTCATCGGGGTGCTGGCCGTGTCGAGCAGCCGCCAGGAACTGGCCGCGCTGTCCGGGACCCTGGAGGTGCTGGCCCGGCAGGCGGCCGTGGTGGTCGAGCGGGTCCTGCTGAGCCGGGAGGTGATCCGGCGTAACAGCGAGGCCTATTTCCGGACCCTGGTCCATGACACCTCCGATGTCATCCTGATCGTGGACGACTCCGACCGGGTCAGGTATGCGACGCCGTCGGCTCGGAGCATCTTCGGTGACGTCCCGGTGGACGGTGAGTACCTGTGGGATCTCGTCCGGCCGGATGAGCGGGAGGAAATCGCCCGGTCGCTGGCCGGGATGCGCGGCGACGGCGTGGACCGCGGGGTCGTCGATGAGGACTGGCGGATCACGGCCCGCGACGGCTCCTACGTGGAGGTGGAGGTCAGGTGCAGCGACCTGCGGCACGAGCCCACCGTCGGGGGCCTCGTGCTCACGCTGCGGGACGTCACCGAGCAGCGCCAGCTGGAGCGGGAGCTCAAGTACCGGGCCTTCCACGACTCGCTCACCGGGCTGCCCAACCGGATGCTGTTCCAGGATCGGGTGGTCCGCGCGATGGCGCGGGCCCGGCCCGCAGGCGCGGTCGTCGGCGTGCTCTTCATCGATCTGGACGACTTCAAGGTGATCAACGACTCCATGGGGCACGGCGTCGGTGACGAGCTGCTGGTCGCGGCCGGGATGCGGCTGTCCGCGCTCACCACGGGCCGCGGTGCCGCCGCCCGCCTGGGCGGCGACGAGTTCGGGCTGCTCATCGAGGACGCGGCCGACGGCGCCGCGGTGGAGAACCTGGCCGAGACCATCGTGGCGGCCTTCCAGGAGCCGTTCACCCTCGCGATAGGCTCGGCGATCGCCACGGCGACCGTGGGCGTCGCCACCAGCGAGGACGCCACCAGCGCCGGCGACCTGGTCCGGCACGCGGACCTCGCGCTGTACGCCGCGAAGGCGTCGGGCAAGCGGCAATGGCGCCTCTACCAGCCGGTCCTCAGCGCCGGCATGATGCGGCGCCGGGACCTGCAGGCCGCCCTGGACAGCGCGGTGGCGGAGTCGGCCTTCACGCTGGTCTACCAGCCGATCGTGGAGCTCAGCACCGGCATGGTGGCCGGGTTCGAGGCGCTGCTGCGCTGGCCGCACGCGGACTGGGGCATGATGCAGCCGGATCAGTTCATCGCCCTGGCCGAGGAGACCGGCCACATCGTCCCGCTCGGCGCCTGGGTTCTCCACCAGGCCACGGCCGACCTGGCCCACTGGCTGCAGCACGCGCCCGGCCAGCCTCAGGTGTATGTGAGCGTGAACGTGGCCGCCCGCCAGCTGCGGGACCCGGGTTTCGTCCGGGGGGTCCGGCGGCGGCTGACCGAATCCGGCCTGGCCCCGTCGTCCCTGGTCCTGGAGCTGACCGAGAGCGGCCTGCTCGGGCCGGACCAGCGGCTGCGGGCCGACCTCGACGAGCTGAAGGGGATGGGCGTGCGGCTGGCCATCGACGACTTCGGCACCGGCTACTCGTCCCTGAGCTACCTGCGTGAGCTGCCGATCGACCTGCTCAAGATCGACAAGTCGTTCGTGGACGGGATCGCGGTGTCCACCCAGCGGCTGGCCCTGGTCGAAGTGATCGTCCGGATCGCCAGGACGCTGGAGCTGACCGTGATCGCCGAGGGGATCGAGGGTGAGGTTCAGCGGGACATGCTGGTCTCCATGGGCTGCCGGTACGGGCAGGGCTACCTGCTGGCCGCCCCGATGCCCGCGGACGAGGCCGAGGCGCTGCTGCGGGTCGGCCACGGCCTGATGCCCCAGCTGCCCGGCCTGCGGGGGTGAGCGGGTGCGCCACTGTCAACGACCTGACCCAGTGCTTGACCCCCGGTTCCCTCAATGATCTGATTGAGCAGAGTAATCAGACTATCCCGGGGAGCGCAGTCATGGCGGGCACGCACACGGATGGCTATCACTATCAGCCTGGTTTCGGGAACGAGTTCGTCAGCGAAGCGGTCCCGGGCGCCCTGCCCGAGGGCCGCAACTCACCGCAGCGCGCCCCGCTGGGCCTGTACGCGGAGCAGCTGAGCGGGACCGCGTTCACCCAGCCGCGCGCGGCCAACCGGCGGACCTGGCTGTACCGGATCATGCCGTCCGCGGCGCACCCGCGCTTCGACCGGATCGGCAACGGCTCGCTGCGCGGGACGCCGTTCGACGAGATCGAGCCGGATCCCAACCGGCTGCGCTGGGACCCGCTGCCGATGCCCGCCGGCCCGGCGGACTTCATCGACGGCCTGTACACCGTGGGCGGCAACGGTGACCTGCGGACCCGCAGCGGCATGGCCGTGCACCTGTACGCCGCCACGTCGCCGATGACGGACCGCTATTTCGTGGACTCCGACGGGGAACTGCTGTTCGTGCCGCAGCAGGGCACCCTGGTGCTGCACACGGAGCTGGGCCCGCTGCAGCTGAGCCCGGGCGAGATCGCCGTGATGCCCCGGGGCATCCGGTTCCGGGTGGACCTGCCCGGCGGCCCGGCGCGCGGCTACCTGTGCGAGAACTACGGCGCCCCGTTCACCCTCCCGGAGCGCGGCCCGATCGGCGCCAACGGGCTGGCCAACGAGCGTGACTTCCTGGCCCCGGTAGCCGCCTACGAGGAGCGTGGCGGCCCGGTGGAGGTGGTGCAGAAGTTCGGCGGCAACCTGTGGGCGGCGGGCTACGACCACTCGCCGCTGGACGTCGTGGCCTGGCACGGCAGCTACGTGCCGGTCAAGTACGACACCGCGACCTTCATGGTGCTGGGCACGGTCAGCTTCGACCATCCGGACCCGTCGATCTACACCGTGCTCACCTCCCCCTCCCAGACGCCGGGCCAGGCCAACGTGGACTTCGTCATCTTCCCGCCGCGGTGGCTCGTGGGTGAGGACACCTTCCGGCCGCCCTGGTTCCACCGCAACGTGATGTCCGAGTTCATGGGCCTGGTCCGGGGTGCCTACGACGCGAAGGCCGAGGGGTTCCTGCCCGGCGGCGCCAGCCTGCACAACACGTTCACCTCCCACGGGCCGGACGCCGAGACGTTCGCCAGGGCCAGCAGCGCAGAACTGGCCCCCCAGAAGGTCGCGGACACGCTGGCGTTCATGCTCGAGAGCCGCTGGATGATCGTCCCGACCCGGCAGGCCATGGAGGCGGCGCACCTCCAGCCCGACTATGACTCGGTCTGGGCCGGGCTGGCCCCGTCGTTCGCGGCGCGTCGTGCCAGCCGGTGACGCAGGCCCTCCCGCAGCCCCCGGGTGACGCATTGCTCGCGGCGCCGCCGCCACGCTTCACCGGCGTGCTGCCTCTGTGGTATCAGCTGGCCCAGAGCCTGCGCGCCGCGATCCTGGGCTTCGACACCGGCGGCGGTCTCCGGCTGCCGACCGAGGCCCAGCTCGCCCGGCACTACGGAGTCAGCCTGACCACCGTGCGCCAGGCGCTGGGCTCCCTGGCCGCCGAGGGCCTGATCAGCCGGCACCGCAGGCGCGGCACGTTCGTCAACGCCGATGCGCTCCGCACCCGGGCGCTCCGCGTGCTGGGCTCGGCGGACGCGGTCATGGCCCAGCAGGCCAGCGACGAGGTGCGGGTCCTCGGGCGGACCCGGGTGCCGCCCGGCGCGCTGCCCGCCCGGCTGGGCCCGGCGGGTGAGGCCGTGCTGATCCGCAGGCTCCGCCTCGACGACGGCGTGCCGGTCAGCTACGCCGAGAACTACCTGCGCCCCGAGCACGCGGCCCGGGTCAGCGACGAGGCGCTGGCGCGGGCCCCGGTCACCAGGATCCTCCGCGATGAGCTGTCGCTGCCGCTCACCAGGATCGACAACGAGGTGTCGGCGCGGGCCGCGCCCGCCGAGGTGGCCGCGCTGCTCCAGATCGATGCGCTGAGCCCGGTGCTGGTTTCTGAAAACGTGACCTACGCGGCCGGGACTACCCCGGTGGACGTGGCCCGGATCCACTACCGTGGCGACCGCTTCACATTCGCGATCTCCCTGGACATTCCTTGACCTTGCTGACTTTCACCGAGCACGCGCTGCCCTACTGCGTGTTCTCCCGTGGCTCGGACAGCCCCCGGGTGGGGGCCGGCCTCGGCGCGTACATCATCGACCTGCACCGGATGTTCGGCGACCCGATCTTCGCCGGGCCCTCCCTGAACGCGTTCATGAGCCGTGGCCCGCGAGCCTGGCAGCGCACCCGGGAACGGCTGGTCGGGTCCGTCCGCGGCGGCCAGGTCAGCGAGCTGGTACCGATCGCCGAGGCCACCCTGCATCTCCCGGTCGAGGTGGCGGACTTCGCCGACTTCTACTCCTCGCTCGAGCACGCGACCAACGCGGCGCGGGTCCTGCGGCCCGGCGATCCGCAGCTGCACCGCAACTGGCGGGAGATGCCGGTCGGCTACCACGGCCGGTCCGGCACTGTGGTGGTCAGCGGCACGCCCGTGCCGCGCCCGCGGGGCCAGCTCGCTCCTGGCCACGCCCGCCCGGAGCTGGCCCCCACCCGCCGGCTGGACTTCGAGGCGGAGATCGGCTTCGTCGTGGGCATGGGGTCAGCGCCGGGCCAGCCCGTGCCGGCCGGGGCGTTCGCCGAGCACGTGTTCGGCGTGGTCCTGCTGATCGACTGGAGCGCGCGGGACATCCAGGCCTTCGAGTCCCGGCCGCTGGGCCCGTTCCTGGGCAAGTCCTTCGCCACCACGATCTCGCCGTGGGTCGTCCCGCTGGCCGCGCTCGAGCAGGCCCGGGTGCCGTCGCCGCCGCAGGACCCCGAGCCCCTGGCTTACCTGCGCGACGGCCAGCGCTGGGGCCTGGACATCGACCTCACGGTGAGCATCAACGAGCAGGCCATCTCGCGGCCGCGCTTCGCCACCATGTACTGGACCGGGGCCCAGCAGCTCGCGCACCTGACCGTGAACGGCGCCGCAGTGCGCACCGGCGACCTGTACGGCTCGGGCACCGTGTCCAGCTTCCGCCGGGACGAGATGGGCTCGCTGCTGGAGATGACGGCCGGCGGCCGGGACCCGATCACGCTGCCGGACGGTCAGCCCCGGGGCTACCTGGCCGACGGCGACACGGTCACGCTGTCCGGCTCCGCGCCCGGCCCGGACGGTTCCCGGATCGAGTTCGGGAGCGCGTCCGGCCAGGTCGTCCCCGCTGGCTGATCAGCCGGGCGGGCGGGTCAGCCGGGCGGGCGGGTCAGCCGGGCGGGCGGGTCAGCCGGGCGGGCGGGCCGGGGAGGGCGGGTCCGGCCGGGTGGCGGCGCGGAAGGCCTTGAGGGCCTGGCCCAGCGTGTCGAAGTAGGCGTCCGGGCCCGCGGCGCCGCTGATCCCATAGTGCTCGAGCTGCTGGCGTACCGGGGGCAGCACGCTGGTCATCACGAACTGGATGTGCCGCTCATGCAGTTGCGTGATGGTGCGGCTGAGGATCGAGGAGGCGGTGTAGTCCACGTCGCCGATGGCCGCGGCGTCGAGGACGAACCAGCGCAGCGGGCCGCCCCGGGTGCTGAGCGTGAGGAGGTCTTCCACCAGCCGGGACCCGTTCGCGAAGTACAGGCTGGTGTCGAACCGGTAGATGACCAGTCCCGGCTCGGTCCGGGCGCCGGGCGTCACCGGCCTGGTCTGCCAGCGCCCGGCCGCGGACTTCACCAGCACGCTGTTGCGCGGCCGGTAGCTGTGCCGCAGATGGTCGATGATCGAGGCGATCACGGCCACCACGATGCCGTCGGTGATGCTGAGCCCTACCACCGCCACCGCGGTGATCACGGCGACCGCGAACTCATGCCGGCGGACGCGCAGCAGCCGCCGCATGCCGCGCACATCCACCAGTTGGACGCCGATCAGGAACACCACCGCGGCCAGCGCGGCGGTCGGCAGGTAACTGAGCGGTCCGGTGGCGACCAGCAGGACGACCAGGGCCAGCGCGCTGGTGGCGAGTGAGGCCAGCTGGCTGCGCCCGCCCGCGTCGTCCACGATCTGGGTCTTGGTGGGGCTCCCGTTCACCACGAACGTGCCCGTGAACGCGGCCGCGATGTTGCCGGCCCCCAGCCCGATCAGGTCGGTGTCCGTGCCGAACGGCTCGCCGTATTTGGCCGCGTAGGCGCGGGCGGTGGCGGCGCTCTGGGCCAGGATCACGATGAAGATCGAGGCCGCGGTGCCCAGCAATGCGACGGCGTCGTGCAGCCCCAGGGCCGGCAGCCCGAAGGCCGGCAGCCCGCGGGGGATGTAGCCGGTCACGCTGACCCCGTGGGCGGCCAGGTCGGCCGCCCGGCTGACGATGATCGCGCCGACCACCGCGATCAGCGCGCCGGGGATGCGGCGGGTGATCCGCCGGGCGCCCATCATGACCGCGACGACGCCGAGCGACACGGCGACCGTGATGCCCTGCGCCTGGGGGAGCGCGGCGACAGTCTGCGCGAGCTTGATCACCGTGTGCGGGCTGGGCGCACTGACCCCGAGCATGTCCGGCAGCTGCCCGATCGCCACCTGGATGCCGACCCCGGTCAGGAAGCCGAGCAGCACCGTCCGGGACAGGAAGTTGGCCAGGAAGCCGAGCCGGACCAGCCGGGCCAGGATCAGCAGGACGCCGGTGAGCAGGGCCGCCAGCCCGGCCAGCCGCACGTACTGAGCCGAGCCGGGATCGGCCAGCCGGATCAGCGCGGCGGCCAGGATGGCCGCGGTCGCGGAGTCCGCCGCGACGACCAGGTGGCGCGACGCGCCGAGCACGGCGAACAGGGCCATCGGGAGCAGCAGCGTGTACAGGCCGGTGACCACCGGCATCCCGGCGATCCGGGCGTAGCCGAGCACCTCGGGGATGCCGAGCGCGGCCAGCGTGACCCCGGCCAGCAGGTCCCCGGGCACCCCGGTCCGGCGGAGCGGCAGCAGCCCCTGCAGCACCGGCCACTCCCGCGCCCCCCGAACCCACCGGCCCACTCCCGCCACCCCCCCACCAACTGCCCGCACCCCCCCGCCGACTCCCCGCACCCGCCCACCCCCCTCCGCCCGGCTCCGCCTGCCCCCTAATGGTGCCCCACTCCGACCCGGACGATGATCACGGTCAAGAAGGGGCGCTATGTGGCAGTTATTGACCGTGATCACGGGTGCGGAGGGCCGCCGCCCCGGGGGGCGGGGGGCCGCGGGCGGGGGGCCGCGGGCGGGGGGCAGGGCGTCCGGGGGCCAGCGGGCGGGGGGGCGGGGGGTCAGCGGCCCCGGACGCGCGGCGCTGGAGGGATCGAAGGGCGGGCGCAGCGAGACCGTGGCCGGGTAGACGTCTCCGCCCGCGTTGACCTGGTAGCAGCCGGACCGCAGGAACTCCGGCGTGATCACGTCGCCCGCCGGGTGCCGCAGGTAGCCGAGGCCCACCGCCCGGCCGACCGCCTCGCCCCAGGCCGCCGAGGTCAGCTGGCCGACCGCCACCCCGTCCCGGAGCACGAGCTCGCCGCCCCAGAGCATCGGCCCGCGCCGGTCCCGATCCGGTTCCCCGCCCGGGGCCGGTCCCGGGCCCGGCCCCCCATCCGGTCCCGGGCCCGGCCCCCCATCCGGTCCCGGGCCCGGCTCCCCATCCGGGTCACCGACCAGGACCGAAACCAGCCGCCGCCGCGTCCCCTCGTCCCGGGCCTTCTCGACCTCCTCCCGGCCGAGGAACGGGATGTCGCCGCGCAGCTTGCAGGCGAACAGCAGCCCCGCCTCAGCCGGGCCGTACTCCGGGGTCAGCTCGCGGCCGAAGGCCCGGTACCCCTTTTCCAGCCGCATCGACTCGATCGTGTAGTAGCCGCCGTGGACCAGCCCGAACTCCGGGCCCACCCCGGTGAGCAGCTCGAACACGCCCACCGCGCACTCGGCCGGGATGTACAGCTCCCAGCCCAGCTCGCCCACATAGGTGATCCGGGTCGCGCGCACGCGGAAGTAGCCCAGCTCGATCTCGCGGCTCGTCCCGAACGGGAACGCCGCATCACCCAGGTCCGCGGGGGACAGCGCGGCCAGCAGGTCGCGCGACCGGGGCCCCATCACGCCGAGCACCGCGTACGCCGAGGTCACGTTGACCAGCCGTGCGAACGAGTCCCGCGGCATCCGCCGCCGGATGTGATCCTGATCCCGCTCGGTCATGGCTGAGCTGCTGACCAGCAGGAACTCCTCCGCGGACAGGCGGGTCACGGTCAGGTCGGACTCGTAGCAGCCCCGCTCGTTGAGCAGCCCGGTGTACACGGTCCGGCCCGGCGGCACGGCCACGTCCGCGGTGCACACCCACTGGAGGGCCCGTTCGCTGTCCGGCCCGGTCAGCAGGTACTTCGAGAACGACGTCTGGTCGAACAGGGCCACGTCGCGCCGGGCGGCCCGCTGCTCTGCGGCCGACCAGGCCAGCCAGCCCGGCACGCCCCAGGAGTAGTCGAGGACCGGTTCGGTCCCCGCCGGGGCGAACACGTTAGGCCGTTCCCAGCCCATCCGGCTGCCGAAACACGCGCCGGCCGCCGCCACCAGGTGGTGCACGGGCGAGCGGCGCAGCGGCCGGGCCGTGGCCAGTTCCCGGTTCGGCCACGGCAGCGCGTAGTGCAGGCCGAGGACCTCGCCGACCCGGTCGTGCAGGAACCGGGTGTTGCCGTGGAACGGCGCGAACCGCCGGATGTCGGCCGCGGTCAGGTCCAGCCCCGGGTCGCCGGTGAGGATCCACTCGGCCAGCGCCCGCCCGGCCCCCCCGGCGGACGCGATGCCGACCGAGTTGAAGCCCGCCCCGACGAAGAAGTTCCGCAGCCCGGCCGCTTCGCCCGCGATGAACTGGTTGTCCGGGGTGAAGCTCTCCGGGCCGTTGTAGAACTTCTTGATGCCCGTCTCACGCAGCGCCGGGATCCGCCGCTGGGCCTGCTCCATCAGCGGCGCGAAGTGCTCCCAGTCCTCGCCCAGCAGCTGGAACTCGAACGGGTAGGGGATCTCGTCCGGGGGCACCCAGGGCTTGGCGTCCGGCTCGAACCCGCCCACGACCAGGCCGCCCACCTCTTCCTTGAAGTAGGTCCAGCCGTCCGGGTCACGGAGCACCGGCAGGTCCCGGCCGATCCCGTCGATCTGGTCGGTCACCACGTAGAAGTGCTCGCACGAGTGCAGCGGGACGGTCACCCCCGCCCAGCCCGCGATCTGCTTGGCCCACTGCCCGGCGCAGTTGACCACGATCTCGGCCTCGACATCGCCGTCGGCGGTGCGGACCCCGGTCACCTCCCGGCCGCCCGCCCGGTCCGCGGTCAAGATCCCGGTCACCCGGGTCCGCTCCCGGATCGTGACCCCGCGGCTGCGGGCTCCCTTGGCCAGCGCGTAGGTGAGATCGGCCGGGTTGGCCTTGCCGTCGTCGGGCAGCCAGATCGCCCCGGCCAGGTCGCCGGTCTCCATGACCGGGTACCGCTCGCCCGCCTGCCCGGGGCTGAGCATCACGGCCTGCAGGCCGAAGGCCTCGGCGGCGGCCGCGGTCCGGCGCAGCTGGGTCAGCCGCTCCGGGGTGCGGGCCACGATCAGCCCGCCGCAGCGGCGGAACCCGGCGGTCAGCCCGGTCTCGTCCTCCAGCCGCGCGTAGAGGTCCGTGGAGTACTGCACCAGCCGGGTACCGCTCTCGGTGGCGCGCAGCAGCCCGACCAGCCCGGCCGCGTGCCACGTGGTCCCGCAGGACAGCTGGCCCTGCTCCAGCAGCAGTACCGAGGTGCAGCCGCGTTCGGCCAGGTGATAAGCCACGCTGGTGCCGATGACCCCGCCGCCGATGATGACGACCCGGGCCCGGTCAGGCAGCGGCGCCCCGCTAATCATCTGCGGCCGCCTCGTCCAGCAGGCGGTCCCAGGCCGGGCTGGTCATCACGGCCGCGGCCGCCTCGAACCGTTCCATGGCCCAGCCCTGGAAATCGAACTCGATCGGGCTGCTGGCGTGCTGGATCGCGCCCCAGAGCGTCCATCCGTACTTGCCTATCAGCCCCAGGATCTGGGCGCGCGCCACCTTATTCCGCAACGAACCGCCGTAGTACTCCTGCACGAGGGCCGCGAGGGCGTCGGCGGACAGGCCGCATTCGGCCCAGATGTTGCCGAGCTCGAAGCAGGGGTCGTTGTTGCCCGAGTACTCATAGTCGATGAGCCAGATCTTCTCGCCATCGTCGATGAAGTTGGCGGCGAGCAGGTCGTTGTTGCACGGCACCGTGCCCGTCGCGCGGACGGCCAGGGCCCGGCGGGCCGCGTCCGCCCGCGGCTGCAGCTCGGCGTACCCGGG
The DNA here is from genome assembly GCA_963782185.1 of uncultured Actinomycetes bacterium. Classification (GTDB taxonomy): domain Bacteria; phylum Actinomycetota; class Actinomycetes; order Streptosporangiales; family Streptosporangiaceae; genus RYN-230. Next base: position 15,757 of record CAWAJB010000038.1, on the reverse strand, counting down.
CGGGACCGCGAACCCGTGGCTGGTGGCCACGGCCAGGTAGCGCCGCTGGACCTCGAACATGTCGAAGTCACCGGCGAACCGCGGGCCCCGGTGCAGCCGGCGGCACGCCGCCGCCACCCTGGGGATGGTGACCGGGTCGGCGAGGTCTTCGTTGCGGAAAGTTCTTCCGTTGATGTAGCCGAGCACGAGCAGGCCGTGCTCGGGCCGGTAGGCGACGACGGGTGCCCCCACCCCCGCGGCCGCGGCGGCGACCGAGTTGCGGTGCTCGTGGTCGCGGTTGATCGCGAGCAGGTCCCCGGGGGACCAGAGCCGGGCCACGAACGTGCCGCGCGGGGTGGTCACCTTGTAGTTCCGGTTGGTGAGGCCGCCGGGCAGCGGCTCCACCGTGCGTGGCGTTGCGGCCAGGCACGGCACCTGGTCAAGCAGGCCGGGGCCAGGCTGATCGTTCATTGCACCGCAGGGTAAGCGCCGGCGACGGTTAGGGTCTAGACGCAATGGCCGAATTATCACGATGGTGACGCGGTGAAGCAACCAGCTGCCGTTCTCGGGGTTGTGGTCCAAGGTCTCGCCCACCTTGCACACCCCGGTGTGGGCCTGCATCGTGGTCGCGGTGCTGGCCGCGGTGCCGTTCCTGAAGTACTCCGGCGCCGGGATCATCGCCATCGCCGCGACCGGCATGATCTACCTCAGCTACTTCCTGGGCAACCTGGTGATCATGCGGGCCCGGCTGCGCGGCTGGCCGAAGGTCAGCGCGCCGTTCAGCCTGCGCCGCTGGGGACCCGTGGTCAACGTCCTCGCGCTGCTGTACGGCGGGGCCATGCTGATCAACTTCGCCTGGCCGCGGGCGGCCAGCAATCCGGAGCCGAGCCAGACCGGCGGGCTGCTGAGCTTCGGGATCGGGTTCGTGAACCGGATCCCGATCCTGTGGACCGTGGTGGTGGTCATTACGCTGATCGGTGTGATCTACTACCTGGCCGTCGGGCGGCGCAAGCGGTTCGCCCCGGTGATCGCGCCGGCCGGGGACGACGAGCCGCTGGTGACCGGGGCGTCCGCTGCCGGGCCACGGGCGCAGCCCGAGACCTGAGCCCTTGGCACGGGGCAAGGAGCTGCTGGCTCTCACGCCGCCGGTGATCGTCCGTGAGCCGGGCACGACCATGCACGGGCAGATCGAGGAATGGCTGGCTGAGGCGATCGAGGCGGGCCGGCTTACCCCGGGCGACCGGCTGCCCACCGAGCAGGAGCTGGCCGCCTGGCTCGACGTGAGCCGGATGACGCTCCGGCACGCGCTGGCCACCCTGGCCCGCCGCGGCCTGGTCGACCGGGCCGTGGGGCGCAACGGCGGCACGTTCGTGGCCCAGCGCAAGCTGGAGCAGGACCGGACCACGCTGGCCGGGTTCTCCGAGCAGTTGCGGCGGTACGGGATGGTCGCCGGCGCGCGGGTGCTGTCCGCGGCCGAGCGGCCGGCCCGGCCGGGGGTGGCCGCGGCCCTGGAGATCGGCGCGGGCGACCCGGTCTGCGAGATCCGCCGGGTCCGGCTCGGCGACGGCCGCCCCATCGCGGTCGAGTGCTCGGTCTTCCCCGCCGCGCTGTTCCCCGGGCTGCTCCGGTGCCGCCTCGACGGGTCCCTGTACGACCTGCTGGATGAGAAGTACTCCCAGCGCCCCCGCCGGGCCCGGGAGAGCCTGGAGCCGGTAACCGCCGGGGTCCGCGAGGCCGAGGCGCTGGAGGTCCGCGAGGGCGCCCCGCTGATGCTCGTCGAGCGGATCGCCTACGCGCAGGCGGGGCACCCGGTCGAGTTCGCCCGGGACCTGTTCCGCGGCGACCGGACCCGGATCGTGATGTGGACCAGCGAGCTCGCCGATGTCCGCTGAGAGCCCCCGGTGAGCCGGGGCCCGGGCCCGGCACGCGCGGACCCGGCACGCCCGGGCCCGGCGGGTGGCCCCCGCCTGCTCGCCGTGAGCGACCTGCATGTGGCCTACCCCCAGAACCGCCGGCTGGTCGAGGACCTGCGGCCACGCTCGGAGGCGGACTGGCTGCTGGTGGCGGGCGACGTGGGGGAGCGGATGCCGGACATCGAGTGGGCCCTGCGCACGCTCAGCGAGCGCTTCGCGCGGGTGGCCTGGGTGCCCGGCAACCACGACCTGTGGACGCACCGCACCGACCCGGTCCGGCTCCGCGGCGAGCAGCGCTACCAGCACCTGGTGGAGTTCTGCCGGCGGCTGGGCGTGCTCACCCCGGAAGACCCGTACCCGGTGTGGGACGGGCCCGGCGGCCCGGTCCGGATCGTGCCGCTGTTCCTGCTGTACGACTACTCGTTCCGGCCAGCCGGCGCGCGGACCAAGGCCGAGGGGCTGGCCCGCGCCTACGACACCGGCGTGGTCTGCACCGACGAGCGGTGGCTGCATCCGGACCCGTACCCGAGCCCGGAGGAGTGGTGCTGGGCCCGGGTCGAGGCCACCCGGGCCCGGCTGGCCGCCCTGCCGCCCGGCCCGCCCGCCGTCCTGGTCAACCACTTCCCGCTGATCAGGGAGCCGACCCGGGTGCTGAGGTACCCCGAGTTCGCGCAGTGGTGCGGCACCACCCGCACCGACGACTGGCATGTGGCGTTCAACGCCGCGGCGGTGGTCTACGGTCACCTGCACATCCCGCGGACGATCTGGCGGGACGGGGTGCCGTTCGTGGAGGTGTCCCTGGGCTACCCCCGGGAATGGCAGCGCCGGGCGGCCCCGCCGGACCTGCCCCGCCAGGTCCTGCCCCTGGTGGCGTGACCGGCTCCGCCCCCCTGACCTGGGACGTCTAGACAATCTGTATGAGAGCGCTCACACTGCGCTGCGCGCCTGACCCGGGCGGCGCGCGGCGAACCAGCCCCAGTCGGGTGGCTGCCGGTCGAGGCGGACCGAGAACAGGGCCCACACGACCTTGCCCGTCTCGGCCGGGACGGTCCACCCCCAGCGGTCACTGAGAGCGCTGATGACGTGCAGGCCGCGGCCGCTTTCGGCCAGGTAGTCAGGATCCTTGGGCTCGGGCGGCCGGGGGCTGGGGTCCGCCACCGCGCACAGCACGAACTGGCCCGGCTGGACCAGCCCGAGACGGACCGGCCAGCGGTTCCGGGCGGCCCCGGCGGGCGCCCCCCGCCGGGAGCCCCCCCGCCGGGAGCCCCCCCGCCGGGCGCCCCCCCGCCGGGAGCCCCCCCGCCGGGCGCCCCCCCGGCGGGCAGGCCGGCCCCGGGCACCCCGTGCCGCAGGGCGTTGGTCAGCAGTTCCGACACCACCACCGCCACGTCGTCCCCGCGGTCGGTTACGCCCCAGCGCCGCATGGTGGACAGGCAGAAGTCGCGGGCCGAGCCGACCGATTTCGTGTCCGTGCCCGGCGTGCGCATGGCGAGACGGGGAAAGCAGGTCCAGTCGGCCGGGGCCAGCCCGGGCGTCCACTGGCGGACGCCGCTCGCCGCGGCGGCCATCGCCACGGCAGGCGCCAGCCAGTGCCAGCCCACGTGGCTTACTGCGTGACCTGCCAGGCCTAAAGGCTGTGCCGTCATTGCCTTCCGAGCGATCTGTCGTTACGGGGAACGGCCAACGGGGTCATCTTGCCCCATGCACGTTACGTTTGCAACGTCCCTTGCACGACCGTCTGCACGTGCATTTGACGTGTTAGGGTGCACAGTGCAAGGGCATTTTCCTGACCCCGGCTTTACCCCGCGATTGGTGCGGTCCCCCTCATCTCCGCTGGTCCCAGGGAGGAAGAAGTTGCAGGTCAAGAACGGCATGCCGGCCGGACAACTCGACGCCCGCTGGCGGAAGTCCACCGCCAGCAATCCCAACGGCAGCTGCGTGGAGGTGGCCGAGCTGCCTGGCGGCTCGATCGCGATGCGCAACTCCCGGTTCCCCGCCGGGCCGGCCCTCATCTACACCCGGGCCGAGATCGCCGCGTTCCTGGCCGCGCTGAAGAACGGCGAGTTTGACGATCTGTGACGGCCGCGGCCGGCCGGGGCGAAACACGGCGGATTTCGCCCCGGGACACCGGGCGGGTGCGGTGATATCGTGCTCTGTGTGTTCCGCTTAGTAGTGGTTCACGGTGCTGTTGGCTGATACCACGCGCCCGCATTGGCGCCACGGGGCTGAGCAACTGACATCGGCCGGGGGGTCGGGAGTGGCACGTCATTCATTAGTCGGGAGTGGCATGGAGCCGAACGCTGAGATGGGGTCCGTCTATCCGGCCGGTAACCCGGCGAATGGATCATTGACCGGGCCGCGGGCCGGGGCCACCGTCGTGCGGATGGTGCTCGGCGCCCAGTTGCGCCGCCTCCGCGAGGCCGCCGGGCTCACCCCGGAGCAGGCTGGCTATGAGATCCGCGCATCACGCTCCAAGATGAGCCGCCTGGAGCACGGCCGGGTCGGGTTCAAGCTCCGCGACGTCGAGGACCTGCTGAGCCTGTACGGGGTCACGGACGAGAAGCTGCGCCTGGGCCTGCTCGCGCTGGCCCAGAAGGCCAATGAGCAGGGCTGGTGGACCCAGTACGGCGACATCCTGGCGGACTGGTTCGAGACTTACCTGGGCCTGGAGGCCGCGGCCTCGCTGATCCGGACCTTCGAGCTGCAGTTCGTCCACGGGCTGTTCCAGACCCGGGACTACGCGCGGGCGGTCACGATGCTCGGCAACCGCGCCGCCCCCGAGTCGGAGATCGACCGCCGGGTCAGCCTGCGGATGGCCCGCCAGGACCTGCTCACCTGCGCGCAGCCACCCCGGGTCTGGTCCGTGATGGACGAGGCGGCGCTGCGCCGCCCGATAGGCGGCCGGGACGTGATGCGCGGCCAGCTGGCCCATCTCCTCGACGTGGCCACGATGCCCGCGGTCACCCTCCAGGTCGTGCCGTTCCGCCGGGGCGGCCACGCGGCCGCGGGCGGATCGTTCACCGTGCTGCGCTTCGACGAGCCGGACCTGCCGGACGTGGTCTACATCGAGCAGCTCACCAGCGCGCTGTACCTGGAGCGCCGCTCCGACGTGGACCACTACATGGAAATCATGAACCGGCTCAGCGCTGAGGCCCTCACCCCGTCCGGGACGACCTGCCTGATCGGGGACATCATCAAGGACACGTAAGCCGCCAGCCGTGCTCCGCCCGGGCCCCGCCCGGGGGCCCGGCGGCGTTCATCCCGCAGGTCACGGCTGTTTATCCGGCATGTACTGACACGCGTTTTCGTGGACGGGCCGAGGGCACCTCACCCGGGCCAGGGCACTGGGACGGGTGCCAGGGGGAAAGGTTATGGTCGCAAGGTCCACGCGGTGAACACGCCCGGACACAGGGCCTGCCCAGGTAGGGCCCGTGTGGTGGCGGCAAGCCGGCATATCGACCAGGGACGGACATCGTGGCGCAGGAGGCTTTGATCTGGCCGGGCAACAGCTACCCGCTCGGTGCGACCTTCGACGGGGTGGGCACGAACTTCGCCCTGTTCTCCGAGGTGGCCGAGCGGGTGGAGCTGTGCCTGTTCGACGAGAGCGGCGCGGAGACCCGCTTCGCGCTGCACGAGGTGGACGGCTTCGTCTGGCATGGTTACCTGCCGGGCGTGAGCCCGGGCCAGCGCTATGGCTACCGGGTACACGGCCCCTACAACCCCGCGGCCGGGCAGCGGTGCAATCCGGCCAAACTGCTGCTCGACCCCTACGCGAAGGCCGTCGAGGGCAGCGTCCAGTGGGACCAGGCGGTGTTCGCCTATCCCTTCGGCCACCCTGAGCAGCGCAACGACGAGGATTCCGCGCCGCACGTTCCCCGCTGCGTGGTGATCAACCCGTTCTTCAGCTGGGATTCCGACCGGCACCCGCGGACCTCCTATCACGAGACCGTGATCTACGAGACCCACGTGCGCGGCCTGACCAAGCTGCACCCGGACGTGCCCGAGGCGCAGCGGGGCACCTACCAGGGGCTGGCTCATCCGGCGGTCATCGAGCACCTGCAGCGGCTGGGCGTTACCGCGGTCGAGCTGATGCCGGTGCACCAGTTCGTCAGCGACGCGATCCTGGCCGAGCGCGGGCTGGCCAACTACTGGGGCTACAACACGATCGGTTTCTTCTCCCCGCACAACGCCTACGCCGCCAGTGGCACCCGCGGCGAGCAGGTGCAGGAGTTCAAGTCCATGGTCCGGACCCTGCACCAGGCTGGCATCGAGGTCATCCTCGACGTGGTCTACAACCACACGGCCGAGGGCAACCACCTGGGGCCGACCCTGTCCTTCCGGGGCATCGACAACGCCTCCTACTACCGGCTGGTCGGGGACGACCCGGAGTTCTACATGGACACCACCGGCACTGGCAACAGCCTGCTCATGCGGCATCCCCATGTGCTTCAGATGATCATGGACTCGCTCCGGTACTGGGTCACCGAGATGCACGTGGACGGCTTCCGCTTCGACCTGGCGGCCGCGCTGGCCCGGCAGTTCCACGAGGTGGACCGGCTGTCCGCGTTCTTCGACATGGTCCAGCAGGATCCGGTCGTCTCCCAGGTCAAGCTCATCGCCGAGCCGTGGGACGTGGGCGAGGGCGGCTACCAGGTCGGGAACTTCCCGCCGCTGTGGACGGAATGGAACGGCAAGTACCGGGACACGGTGCGGGATTTCTGGCGTGGCGAGCACGCCACGCTGCCCGAGTTCGCCTACCGGCTGACCGGCTCCAGCGACCTGTACCTCAGCGACGGCCGCCGGCCGGTCGCCTCGGTCAACTTCGTCACCGCGCACGACGGCTTCACGCTCGCGGACCTGGTCTCCTACAACCACAAGCACAACGAGGCCAACGGCGAGGACAGCCGGGACGGGACCGACGACAACCGGTCGTGGAACTGCGGGGCCGAGGGGCCCACGGACGACCCGGCCGTGAATGTCCTGCGTGACCGGCAGAAGCGGAACTTCCTGTCCACTGTCCTGCTCTCCCAGGGCATCCCCATGCTGCTGGGCGGGGACGAGATGAGCCGGACGCAGCGCGGCAACAACAACGCGTACTGCCAGGACACCGAGATCTCCTGGGTGCACTGGCCGCCGTCGCCGGACGCGCCGATGCCCGACGGCTACGAGGGGGACCAGGACCTTCTCGACTTCACCGCGAGGCTGATCCGGCTGCGCGCCGAGCATCCCGTCTTCCGCCGGCGCCGTTTCTTCCGCGGCCAGGCGGTTCGCGGCAAGAGCGGCGGGCAGGATCAACTGGGCGATATCGCCTGGTTCACCCCGGCGGGCGAGGAGATGACCGATGACGACTGGGCCGTGGGCTTCGCCAAGTCCCTCACCGTGTTCCTGAACGGCGATGCGATCACTGAGCCCGACCCGCGCGGCGAGCGGACCAGGGACGAGTCGTTCCTGCTCCTGTTCAACGCCAGCGAGCTGGACCTGGAGTTCGCCATCCCGCCGCAGCGCTACGGGGAGCAGTGGGTGAAGGTCCTGGACACCGCGCTCCCGCTGAGCGCCCTGGCCGACGCGCCCGCCGCCAAGCCGGGCGACGCGGTCCCCATCCCCAGCCGGTCCATGCAGGTCCTCGGGCGTGCCTAGTGCTGGCCCGGGGGGACGACCCCCCGGACCCCCCGATTCGCCGGCTCGGAGGGACACGCCTGCGGCGCGCCCCGCCTCGCCGGCATCAGCGCCGGCTCGCGGGGCACCGGTCTCCACCTACCGGCTGCAGCTCCAGCCGGGGTTCGGGTTCGCGGACGCGGCCGCCATCGCGGATTACCTGGCCGACCTGGGTGTCACTCATGTGTACCTGTCACCGATCCTCCAGGCCACCCCGGGCTCCAGGCACGGGTACGACGTGGTGGACCACTCCCGGGTATCGCAGGACCTGGGTGGCGAGGCCGCGTTCCGGGCCATGGCCGCGCGGTTCCGCGCGGCCGGGCTGGGCCTGGTCGTGGACATCGTGCCCAACCACATGGCCGTCCCGGTTCCCGAATCGCTCAACCGCCCGCTCTGGTCGGTGCTCCGGGACGGCACCGGGTCGCCGTTCGCGGGCTGGTTCGACGTCAACTGGGAGGCCCAGGACGGCCGGCTGCTCATGCCGGTCCTGGACGGGCCGGTCAGCGGCTGCCTCGGCGACCTGAAGGTAGACACCAGCGGCCCGGATCCGGTGCTCCGGTACTTCGACCACGTGCTGCCCGTCCGGCCCGGCACGCAGGGCCTGCCGCTGGCTGAGCTGCTCGGCGCCCAGCATTACCGGCTGGCCGACTGGTACCTGGCCGCGACGGACCTCAACTGGCGGCGGTTCTTCGACGTCAGCTCGCTGATCGCGGTCCGGGTCGAGGACCCCGCGGTGTTCGAGGCCACCCACGAGGTGATCCTCCGCCTGGTGGGCGAGGGCGTCATCGACGGGCTGCGGGTGGACCATCCGGACGGGCTCGCCGACCCGCGCGGCTACCTGCGGCGGCTCGCGGAGCGCACCGGCGGCCTGTGGGTAGCCACCGAGAAGATCCTGTCCGGGCCGGAACGGCTGCCGGCGGACTGGCCGTGCGCGGGAACCACCGGCTACGACGCGCTGCGCATGATCGCCGGCCTGTTCCTGGACCCGGCCGGCGCCGCGCCGCTGACCGCGGCCTACGAACGCCTGACCGCCGGCCCCGCCCGGTTCGCCGGGGTGGCCGAGGCCGCTAAGCGCCAGGAAGCCAGCGAGGCCCTCGCGGCCGAGGTGACCCGGCTGGCCCGGCTGGCGGGCGGCACCGGTCATCCGGGCCTCGGCGGGCTCAGCGCGGCGGACCGGGTCACGGTGCTGGCCGAGCTGCTGACGGCGATGCCGGTCTACCGGGCGTACGTGGTGCCCGGCGAGCCCGCGCCGCCGGTCTCGGCCGAGATCGTGGCCCGTGCGGCCGGCGCGGCCCGGCCGCGGCTGCCGCAGCGGCTGCACGCCGCCCTGGACGCCGTGGCGGACCTCGTGATCGGGAACGGCATCCAGGACGCCCGCCTCATCGTCGCGTTCCAGCAGGTCTGCGGGCCGGTGATGGCCAAGGGGGTGGAGGACACCGCGTTCTACCGCTGGTCCCGGCTGGTCGCGCTCAACGAGGTCGGCGGGGACCCGGACACGTTCGGGATCAGCCCGGAGGAGTTCCACGCGTTCGCCGCCCGGCTGGCCCGGGACTGGCCGGCCACGATGACCACCCTGTCCACGCACGACACCAAGCGCCAGGAGGACGTCCGCGCCCGGCTGGCCGTGCTGGCCGAGATCCCGGAGGCCTGGGCGGCGGAGGTGACCAGCTGGCAGGAGCGGGCCGTGGCCCTGGCCAGCGGGGCGGCACCGGAGCCGGACACCGCGTACCTGATGTGGCAGACCCTGACGGGGGCGTGGCCGCTGGACCGCGAGCGGCTGACCGGGTACCTGCGCAAGGCGATGCGTGAGGCGAAGGACCGCACCTCGTGGGCTGACCCGGATCCCGAGTACGAGTCGCAGGTGCTGACGTTCGCCGAGCTGGTACTGGACGACGACGAGCTCACCGGGCAGATCGCCCGGTTCGTGGCCGGCCTGGACGGTGACGCGCGGGCGAACGCGCTCGGCGCCAAGCTCGTGCAGCTCACCATGCCCGGCGTCGCCGACACCTACCAGGGCTGCGAGCTGGCCGGCCTGCGCCTGGTGGACCCGGATAACCGGGAGCCGGCCGACTTCGCCCGCCGCCGGAACCTGCTCACCGCGCTGGACGCCGGCGAGCCGCCGGCCCGCCTGGACGCCGCGCCCCAGGACGCCGCGCCCCTGGACACCGCGCCCCTGGACACCGCGCCCCTGGACACCGTGAAGCTGCTGGTCACGTCGGCCGCGCTGCGATTGCGCCGGAAGCACCCGGACTGGTTCGCGGGGGAGTACGCCCCGCTGCCCGCCGAGGGCGCGGCGGCGCGGCACGCGGTCGGCTACGCCCGCGGCGGCCACGCGGTCACCGTGGTCACCCGGCTGCCCGCCGGCCTGCGCCGCCGCGGCGGCTGGGCCGGCACCGCGCTGCCCCTGCCGCACGCCGGCCCCTGGCGGAACGTGCTGACCGGTGCGTCCCTGCCCGGTGCGCGCCCGCTGCTGTCCGAGCTTCTGCAACGTCTTCCCGTGGCCCTCCTCGTCCCGGCCGGATCACGCCCGCGGGACCGGCGGTGAGCGTGTTCCGGGTCTGGGCCCCGACGGCGGAGCAGGTCGAGGTCCAGCTGGGGTCGGAGGCCATGGGTGGCGGGGCGCCGCAACCCATGCGCCCGGCCGCCACCCCCGGCTGGTGGGAGGCGGACCTGGCGGAGGCGGCCGCCACCGGCACCGACTACGCGTTCCGGGTGGACGGCGGTGAGCCGCTCGCGGATCCGCGGTCCCCCTGGCAGCCGCTGGGCAGCGAGGGGCCGAGCCGCACCTATGATCACGGCGCGTTCCGCTGGACCGACCGGGGCTGGCGGGGCGGCCCACTGCGCGGCGCGGTGATCTACGAGATGCACGTGGGCACGTTCACCCCCGGGGGGACGTTCGACGCGGCCATCGAGCGGCTCGACCATCTCTGCGACCTGGGCGTGGACATGATCGAGCTGATGCCCGTGGCCGCGTTTCCCGGCCAGCACGGCTGGGGCTATGACGGGATCCACCTGTGGGCCGTGCACGAGCCGTACGGCGGCCCGGACGGCCTGAAACGGTTCGTGGACGCGTGCCACGCCCGCCGGGTGGCCGTGCTGCTCGACGTGGTCTACAACCACGTCGGCATCGGCAACCGGCTGGCCGACTTCGGGCCCTACTTCACCGAGGCGCACGTGACCCCCTGGGGTCCCGCGGTCAACCTGGACCAGTCCGGCTCCGACGAGGTCCGCGGCTTCCTGATCGGCAACGCGCTGATGTGGCTGCGCGACTATCACCTGGACGGCCTGCGGCTCGACGCGGTGCACGCCTTCGAGGACCACCGCGCGCTGCACCTCCTCGAGGAACTGGCCGTCGAGGTGCAGTCCCTCGGCACGCTGCTGAACCGGGAGCTGGTCCTCATCGCCGAGTCGGACCTCAACGATCCGCGGCTGGTCAGCTCGCGGGAGGCCGGCGGGTTCGGCCTCGCGGCCCAGTGGAGCGATGACTTCCATCACGCGGTGCACGCGGCGGTCACCGGGGAACGGCAGGGTTACTACGGCGACTTCGGCTCGATCGGGGCCGTGGTCAAGACGCTGACCCGGGTCTTCTTCCACGACGGCAACTACTCCTCGTTCCGGGGCCGCAGTCATGGCCGGCCGGTGGACCTGCTCCGCATCCCCGGCTTCCGCTTCCTTGGCTACCTGCAGGATCACGACCAGATCGGCAACCGGGCCATCGGCGACCGGATCTCCAGCGGGCTGTCCGCCGGCCTGGTCAAGGTGGGCGCGGGCCTGGTGCTGACCGCGCCGTTTACCCCCATGCTGTTCATGGGGGAGGAGTGGGCCGCGTCCACCCCGTGGCAGTACTTCACCGACCACATCGACCCCGCGCTGGCCACGGCGGTCGCCGAAGGGCGCCGGCTGGAGTTCGGCGCGCACGGCTGGGGCCCCGCCGAGGTGCCCAATCCGCAGGACAAGGAGACCTTCCTCCGGTCCAAGCTGGACTGGGCGGAGCGGGACACTGCGCGGCATCAGGAAATCCTGGCCTGGTACACGGAGCTCATCGCGCTGCGCCGGGCCTGGCCGGAGCTCACCGATCCGCGGATGGACCGGGTGAGGGCGGACTGCGACGAGGTGCATCGCTGGCTGGTTCTGCACCGCGGCCGGCTGCGGCTCGCGGCCAGCCTGGGGGAAGCGCCCCTGCTGCTGCCGCTCGGCGCACGCGGGACCGCGGTGCTGGCCGCCACCAGTCCCGAGGTCCGCATCCAGGGAGAGGACCTCAGCATGCCGCCCGCCTCCTTCGCGGTCATCGAGACCTCAACCGGCCGCTCTGGTCGGTGCTCCGGGACGGCACCGGGTCGCCGTTCGCGGGCTGGTTCGACGTCGACTGGGAGGCCCAGGACGGCCGGCTGCTCATGCCGGTCCTGGACGGGCCGGTCAGCGGCTGCCTCGGCGACCTGAAGGTAGACACCAGCGGCCCGGATCCGGTGCTCCGGTACTTCGACCACGTGCTGCCCGTCCGGCCCGGCACGCAGGGCCTGCCGCTGGCTGAGCTGCTCGGCGCCCAGCATTACCGGCTGGCCGACTGGTACCTGGCCGCGACGGACCTCAACTGGCGGCGGTTCTTCGACGTCAGCTCGCTGATCGCGGTCCGGGTCGAGGACCCCGCGGTGTTCGAGGCCACCCACGAGGTGATCCTCCGCCTGGTGGGCGAGGGCGTCATCGACGGGCTGCGGGTGGACCATCCGGACGGGCTCGCCGACCCGCGCGGCTACCTGCGGCGGCTCGCGGAGCGCACCGGCGGCCTGTGGGTAGCCACCGAGAAGATCCTGTCCGGGCCGGAACGGCTGCCGGCGGACTGGCCGTGCGCGGGAACCACCGGCTACGACGCGCTGCGCATGATCGCCGGCCTGTTCCTGGACCCGGCCGGCGCCGCGCCGCTGACCGCGGCCTACGAACGCCTGACCGCCGGCCCCGCCCGGTTCGCCGGGGTGGCCGAGGCCGCTAAGCGCCAGGAAGCCAGCGAGGCCCTCGCGGCCGAGGTGACCCGGCTGGCCCGGCTGGCGGGCGGCACCGGTCATCCGGGCCTCGGCGGGCTCAGCGCGGCGGACCGGGTCACGGTGCTGGCCGAGCTGCTGACGGCGATGCCGGTCTACCGGGCGTACGTGGTGCCCGGCGAGCCCGCGCCGCCGGTCTCGGCCGAGATCGTGGCCCGTGCGGCCGGCGCGGCCCGGCCGCGGCTGCCGCAGCGGCTGCACGCCGCCCTGGACGCCGTGGCGGACCTCGTGATCGGGAACGGCATCCAGGACGCCCGCCTCATCGTCGCGTTCCAGCAGGTCTGCGGGCCGGTGATGGCCAAGGGGGTGGAGGACACCGCGTTCTACCGCTGGTCCCGGCTGGTCGCGCTCAACGAGGTCGGCGGGGACCCGGACACGTTCGGGATCAGCCCGGAGGAGTTCCACGCGTTCGCCGCCCGGCTGGCCCGGGACTGGCCGGCCACGATGACCACCCTGTCCACGCACGACACCAAGCGCCAGGAGGACGTCCGCGCCCGGCTGGCCGTGCTGGCCGAGATCCCGGAGGCCTGGGCGGCGGAGGTGACCAGCTGGCAGGAGCGGGCCGTGGCCCTGGCCAGCGGGGCGGCACCGGAGCCGGACACCGCGTACCTGATGTGGCAGACCCTGACGGGGGCGTGGCCGCTGGACCGCGAGCGGCTGACCGGGTACCTGCGCAAGGCGATGCGTGAGGCGAAGGACCGCACCTCGTGGGCTGACCCGGATCCCGAGTACGAGTCGCAGGTGCTGACGTTCGCCGAGCTGGTACTGGACGACGACGAGCTCACCGGGCAGATCGCCCGGTTCGTGGCCGGCCTGGACGGTGACGCGCGGGCGAACGCGCTCGGCGCCAAGCTCGTGCAGCTCACCATGCCCGGCGTCGCCGACACCTACCAGGGCTGCGAGCTGGCCGGCCTGCGCCTGGTGGACCCGGATAACCGGGAGCCGGCCGACTTCGCCCGCCGCCGGAACCTGCTCACCGCGCTGGACGCCGGCGAGCCGCCGGCCCGCCTGGACGCCGCGCCCCAGGACGCCGCGCCCCTGGACACCGCGCCCCTGGACACCGCGCCCCTGGACACCGTGAAGCTGCTGGTCACGTCGGCCGCGCTGCGATTGCGCCGGAAGCACCCGGACTGGTTCGCGGGGGAGTACGCCCCGCTGCCCGCCGAGGGCGCGGCGGCGCGGCACGCGGTCGGCTACGCCCGCGGCGGCCACGCGGTCACCGTGGTCACCCGGCTGCCCGCCGGCCTGCGCCGCCGCGGCGGCTGGGCCGGCACCGCGCTGCCCCTGCCGCACGCCGGCCCCTGGCGGAACGTGCTGACCGGTGCGTCCCTGCCCGGTGCGCGCCCGCTGCTGTCCGAGCTTCTGCAACGTCTTCCCGTGGCCCTCCTCGTCCCGGCCGGATCACGCCCGCGGGACCGGCGGTGAGCGTGTTCCGGGTCTGGGCCCCGACGGCGGAGCAGGTCGAGGTCCAGCTGGGGTCGGAGGCCATGGGTGGCGGGGCGCCGCAACCCATGCGCCCGGCCGCCACCCCCGGCTGGTGGGAGGCGGACCTGGCGGAGGCGGCCGCCACCGGCACCGACTACGCGTTCCGGGTGGACGGCGGTGAGCCGCTCGCGGATCCGCGGTCCCCCTGGCAGCCGCTGGGCAGCGAGGGGCCGAGCCGCACCTATGATCACGGCGCGTTCCGCTGGACCGACCGGGGCTGGCGGGGCGGCCCACTGCGCGGCGCGGTGATCTACGAGATGCACGTGGGCACGTTCACCCCCGGGGGGACGTTCGACGCGGCCATCGAGCGGCTCGACCATCTCTGCGACCTGGGCGTGGACATGATCGAGCTGATGCCCGTGGCCGCGTTTCCCGGCCAGCACGGCTGGGGCTATGACGGGATCCACCTGTGGGCCGTGCACGAGCCGTACGGCGGCCCGGACGGCCTGAAACGGTTCGTGGACGCGTGCCACGCCCGCCGGGTGGCCGTGCTGCTCGACGTGGTCTACAACCACGTCGGCATCGGCAACCGGCTGGCCGACTTCGGGCCCTACTTCACCGAGGCGCACGTGACCCCCTGGGGTCCCGCGGTCAACCTGGACCAGTCCGGCTCCGACGAGGTCCGCGGCTTCCTGATCGGCAACGCGCTGATGTGGCTGCGCGACTATCACCTGGACGGCCTGCGGCTCGACGCGGTGCACGCCTTCGAGGACCACCGCGCGCTGCACCTCCTCGAGGAACTGGCCGTCGAGGTGCAGTCCCTCGGCACGCTGCTGAACCGGGAGCTGGTCCTCATCGCCGAGTCGGACCTCAACGATCCGCGGCTGGTCAGCTCGCGGGAGGCCGGCGGGTTCGGCCTCGCGGCCCAGTGGAGCGATGACTTCCATCACGCGGTGCACGCGGCGGTCACCGGGGAACGGCAGGGTTACTACGGCGACTTCGGCTCGATCGGGGCCGTGGTCAAGACGCTGACCCGGGTCTTCTTCCACGACGGCAACTACTCCTCGTTCCGGGGCCGCAGTCATGGCCGGCCGGTGGACCTGCTCCGCATCCCCGGCTTCCGCTTCCTTGGCTACCTGCAGGATCACGACCAGATCGGCAACCGGGCCATCGGCGACCGGATCTCCAGCGGGCTGTCCGCCGGCCTGGTCAAGGTGGGCGCGGGCCTGGTGCTGACCGCGCCGTTTACCCCCATGCTGTTCATGGGGGAGGAGTGGGCCGCGTCCACCCCGTGGCAGTACTTCACCGACCACATCGACCCCGCGCTGGCCACGGCGGTCGCCGAAGGGCGCCGGCTGGAGTTCGGCGCGCACGGCTGGGGCCCCGCCGAGGTGCCCAATCCGCAGGACAAGGAGACCTTCCTCCGGTCCAAGCTGGACTGGGCGGAGCGGGACACTGCGCGGCATCAGGAAATCCTGGCCTGGTACACGGAGCTCATCGCGCTGCGCCGGGCCTGGCCGGAGCTCACCGATCCGCGGATGGACCGGGTGAGGGCGGACTGCGACGAGGTGCATCGCTGGCTGGTTCTGCACCGCGGCCGGCTGCGGCTCGCGGCCAGCCTGGGGGAAGCGCCCCTGCTGCTGCCGCTCGGCGCACGCGGGACCGCGGTGCTGGCCGCCACCAGTCCCGAGGTCCGCATCCAGGGAGAGGACCTCAGCATGCCGCCCGCCTCCTTCGCGGTCATCGAGA
>CAWAJB010000037.1:0-81371 GCA_963782185.1 uncultured Actinomycetes bacterium | reverse complement strand
GTTTACTCCGGAGATTTACGCTGTTAACTACAGTAAACGCCGTGGGATAACTGCTGTCAACGCTGTTGACATACACTGATAACAATTGACTTCAGGCAACAGGGAGGGGCTACCGCGATGACGTCACCGCCGACCGACGGCACCGCGCCCGTCGCCGGCGTACCCCGGGATGGCAAGATCACCCGGGGTGTGGTGCTGGCGGCCGCACTGGAGATCATCGACCGCGACGGAGCCGGGGGGCTGTCGATGCGCCGGCTCGCCCGCGCGGTGAACCGGGACCCGATGGTCCTTTACCGGCACGCGCCGAACAAGGCGGCCCTGCTCGACGGTGTCGCCGAGATCGTGCTCGCCCAGCTCAAGGTGGACCCTGCTGACCCCGACTGGGCCACGCAGTTGCGCGCCATCGCCCGGGACTACCGCGCGCTGGCGCTGGCCCATCCGCACGTGGTGCCACTGCTGGTCACCCGTCCGCTGGCCACCCCGCTGGGGCTTCGCCCGCAGGGCACCCTGCGCCCGCTCGAAGACGTCCTCGCGCTGCTCACCCGGGCCGGGTTTAGCGGGCCCGACGCCCTGCACATCTACCGTGCCCTGTTCGGCTTCCTGCACGGCCACGTCCTCAACGAGTTGCAGGAACTCGTCGACAATCCCGACGAGAGCGACGACCTGCTGCGCCTGGGCTTGCACCGGCTGCCGATCGGCGAATTCCCGCTGCTGCGCAGCCTCGCCTCAGTCCTGGCCTCTTACGACGGCGCCGCCGAACTCGAACGGGGCCTCGACATCCTCCTGGACGGGCTGGCCACCACACTGACCCCGCAGACGAAGTAATTCGGCTGCGGCCAGCCAGGCCGCACAAACGGGATGAAGACCGGGGGCCCGTGGCCGGGACGCGGGAAGGACGGTGACCCGCCCGGCAGGTTCCTGCATCGGCCGGCTGAGCGGTCTGGCAGCGTCAGGTAACCGAGCGTCACCCGGACAGGACACTGGCGGGTATCCGGCGTAGTGTGCAGAGTGGAAGCCGGTGGATTAGCCGCTGG
The DNA here is from genome assembly GCA_963782185.1 of uncultured Actinomycetes bacterium. Taxonomy (GTDB): domain Bacteria; phylum Actinomycetota; class Actinomycetes; order Streptosporangiales; family Streptosporangiaceae; genus RYN-230. The sequence goes on along the minus strand of CAWAJB010000037.1, from coordinate 80,337 downwards.
GTCAAGACCCCGCCTTTGCTGCTCGAGCAGGAAGGCGAGCCCATGTCCAGCGTGGATCTGAGTACCAGCGACTGCGCCGGTCACGTTGCCGTCGCGTTGCGGGGGCAGCTGGACATCGCAGGTGCCGCGGACGCCGCGGCGTCCCGTGGCCGGCGTTGATGTGAGTACCCGCGAATGCGCCGGGTCAGGTTGTCGCATTGCGCGCGGAGTTTGGCATAGCAGACACCGCGACTGCGGCGGGTGGCTCACGGCGGGTGGCCCTGCCGGTGCTGTAGCGGCGGCTCAGCAGAGTGCGCTGGCCGTGCGCGCCGCCACGCGGCCAGGAACGCGAGTTCTGGGGGGGAGAGCACTGTGACGGGGGAAAGCAGGCCGAACGGGCGGACGCGTAAGCACCCGCGGCGGCCGCCCGGCAGGGCCAATACCCATCGTGGCCGGCCTGGCCTTTCTTGGGGCTGCTGGCCATGCAGCCGGGCCGGATCCTGCCGTGGGGTTCCGTCTGCTGGCTGCGCGGATGACAGGTAGCCGGCCGGGCCGGATCTGGGGCCTGGTTGCTGGGCAGGCCGCGATCCGCGGCGGGCGCGTGTCAGCCGCGGATGTGTGCGCGGCGGCTGTGGCCGCGGTTGAGATTAGCGGTGCCTGGCTCAGTGCCGCGCGCGGCACGGACGCGGGTCACCTGATGCGGGTGACTGATGGGGTCAGCGAGGAACTCGCAGAACTCCAGCTGACCCTGGGAGAGGGCCCGGGCCCGGATGCCGCTGCCTCCGGCGGGGCGGTGCTGGCCTCGGATCTGGACGAGATGGAATCCGCACGTCGTTGGCCGTTCTTCGCCCCGGCGGCCCGCCAGGCGGGGGCGGCGGCGATCTTCGCGTTCCCGCTGCGGATCGGGGCGATCCGGGCTGGGGTCATGGGCCTGTACCGGGCGCTGCCCGGCCCGCTGAGCGCTGCCGGTCTGGGTGATGCGCTGACCTTCGCCGATACCGCGACGCTGCTGCTGCTTGATGCCCAGGACCAGGCGGCGGATGATCTGGCGGAGGCCGGCCCGGGGGGCCAGCCTGCGGATCTGACCGTGCACCGCGCCGAGATCGATCAGGCCACCGGGATGCTCACCGAGCAGCTCGGTGTCGGCATCGCGGAGGCTTTTCTCCGGCTCCGCGCTTACGCTTATGCTCATGACCGGCGGCTGGCCGAGCTGGCCCGCGATATCGTGGCGCGGCGCGTGCGGCTGCATCCTGACCCAGACCCGTCCCATGACGGCATTGTGTGAGAGGGTCAGTCGCCATCGCGCGCACCGCTTGCCACGCACCCGGATCTTGTTGCTCTTCCTGAAAGGGTGAGCGGGTATGGATGGACAACTGCTGTCCGAGACGTTCGTTGAGCTGACCGATACCATGGTCGCGGACTTCGACGTGATCGATTTCCTGCACGTGCTGACCGACCGCAGCGTCCAGTTGCTGGACGTCTCCGCCGCCGGGCTGCTGCTGGCTGATCCGCGCGGTGAGCTGCGCGTGGTGGCCGCTTCCAGCGAAGCGGCCCGGCTGCTTGAGCTGTTCCAGCTGCAAAGCGATCAGGGTCCCTGCCTGGACTGCTTCCGGGCCGGCCAGCCGGTCGATTCCGGGGACCTGGCGGCCGCGGTGCAGCGCTGGCCGCGGTTCGCTCCCGCCGCCCAGCAGGCCGGCTTCGCTGCTGTGCAGGCCCTGCCGATGCGGCTGCGTGATCAGGTCATCGGCGCGCTGAACCTCTTCCGCGCCAGCCCGGGAGCCATCCCCCCCGCGGACGTGCGGGTTGGCCAGGCCCTGGCCGACGTGGCGACCATCAGCCTGCTGCATGAGCGCAGCATGCGCCACAGCGACACCCTCAACGAGCAGCTGCAGGCCGCGCTGAACAGCCGGGTCATCATCGAGCAGGCCAAGGGCAAGCTCGCCGAGCGCCTCGGCCTGGACATGGACCAGGCATTCACCCTCCTCCGGGATTTCGCCAGGAACCGCAACCGCCGCCTGTCCGACCTCGCCCAGGCCTTCATCGACGGCTCAGAACACCTCACCAGCCTGCCCCCGGCCGCGCCGCAGCAGCGGCCCTCCGGCCAGGCGGGCCACCAGCCCCGGCCGGGCTCGCCGCCCAGACCGTAGACCTCCCCCCGCGGCGCAGCACACCGCAGACAGATAGCCACCAGCAATCCCGGGCACGACCAGCCGTCCCTCGTCAAGAAGGGGGCGACCCGCGAATCCGGCAAGCTGGATCGCGCTGATCGCCGGGCTGGCCCGCAGGGATCGGGACTGCACTCTGAGACTTGCCCGGGCTCACCGGCCCGGTTCCAGGTCGCGGTAACGGGCCTCGATCAGGCAGTAAAGGCCGTAGCACAGCAGGCCGCAGGCGAGCAGGGCCAGCAGCCAGGAGCCGGCTGAACTGGCCACCGAGCGGAAGATTGCGTCCAGGCCCTTCGCCTGTTTAGCGCTGGACAGCACCGCGGCCTTGACCACGAACACACCGACCAGCACGGTAACGACGGCCCGTGCGACGCATCCGACCCCGCCCAGTGCCCTGGTGAGCAGGGCCAGCGGCCGGGGCATGCGCTCCGCGGTGAAACGCTCGCGGAAGTCGAGGCGAACCGACCGGCGGCCGATCTCCACACCACCTGCCACAGCAAGAACGCCGGCCAGGATCAGCAGCGCCCGGCCCCATCCCGTTCGCAGCAAGACCGCGGTCACGTCCGTGACCTGCTGCTGCTGCGACGCCGCTGTCTGCGCCGCAGGAGTTCCGGCCAGCAGCCGGGCGGTGCTCAGGCAGAAGACCAGGTACAGCACACACCCCCACGACGAGACCGCACGCTGACGCCACGCGCCCATCACGCCGGTGGCGCGTGCAGGCCGGAACACGGCCTCGATGAGCTGGGTGAGCGCATACGCGGCGAGCCCAGCAACAAGCAACACCAGCGTGGCACGTCCCCACGCAGGAGCGACCGCGTCCTGCACCGCCCCCGCGGTGCTCGCGGGCGCCGCCGTCCCCTCGTGCACAGCGAACGCCAGGCGCAGGGCAAGGGAACCGACGAGGAGGTACACCGTGCCGCGGCACACCAGACCCAGCCGGGACACCGCCCGCAGCCACACACCAGACGCACCCCGCGCCAAAGCTGCGCCAGCGGCGTCCAGTCTCGTCCCGGCTGTCCTGCCCCGCCCATGCATGATCTTCAACCGGCGCCTCGCTCCTGCTGACCAGTATGCGCGGTCCGGCCAGGCCAGCCAGGTGGCCTACAGCGCGATACCGCCGCCCATGACGCGCACCCGCCTGCGGGGGTGCCAAGAGTCTGCCTGGCTTTTGAGCTGCAGCGATGCGCCTTGCGCAGCAGTAGGACATGATGCTCGGCCGTGTCCCTTGGCCTGCTCTACCTGATCTTCGCCGTACCCGATCAGCCCGACCGGCTCGACTACTCCGCCTTGATGGGGCTCGCGTCGTACCGATGGCTGGCGCAACGGCTCGGCGACACCACGGAGTACAACTGGGCCACCGGCGAGTACAGCAGCCTTCTCGACGCGGTCAACCAGACCCTGGGCACCACGATCTCGACATACGGCCTTGACTACCTGCCCTGCTCGATGGTCGAACCCAACGACAGCAACCGCTGCTCGAACCCGAAAGACGCCAACTGGGCGGCGCCGTTCCTGTTCGGCCGCTGGGCCTGGGACGGTTACCTGTTTGACGCGCCGATCAGCGGGCCTGGCCATGACCTCATCGACGCGACGTACAACTACGGCTTCGGACGGCTTCAGGGCATCCTTCCGCCCAACACCTACGGCGGGTATGGCACTACCGACTACAGCACCGGATACAACGCCGGTTACGGCGAATGGGGCCTGGCCAGCAACCACCACCGCGACCAAGGGATCCTCGGCTACCAGTTCATGATCGCAAACACGCAGAGCGGTCCGTACTCCTGGTGGGAAAGCGTGCAGGCTCCAGATCCAGCCTCACCCTGGATCGGCAGCCACCCCACCGCCGGCGCTGGCGCCTCACCGCACGCCTGGGGTGCGGCCGACGCGAAACCTGGTGCTGCTCGACTCGCTCATCGCCGAGCGCGGCGACGGCTCGCTCATCATCGGGCGGGGAGTGCCAAATCCGTGGGTTAGCGACAGCAACCCCATCGCCCTGGCAAACGTGCCGATCACCGGCGGGCGCCGCATGGGCCTGAACATCGCGACCAGCGGCACGCACGTAACCCTGACCCTGTCGGGAAGCAGCCCAGCTGGTCCGGTCCTGTTCCAGCTACCGGCGTTCGTCAACAACATCGCGTCCTCCAGCGCCGGCGCTATCGACGAGGCCACCGGAACCGTCACGTTGCCCGCCACGGCGCGCACGGTGACCGTGAGGATGACTCACCCGGCCGGCTGACGTGGGCCTGCCATGTCAGCGGCGCCTTGAAGACGACGTCGAGTCCGTATACGCCGGGCCCGGCCACTGATCGCGTCCAGCGGATGCTGCGGTCGGCAACACTGCGAACCTGTTCCCGCGAGCACAGTCTTACCCTGTGGTGCCGATAACGCTGTCACTTCGTGTGGCACCGCCACCGGCGTGCTCGCCACATCCCTCGCGCACGCCCCGGGAAGAACATTGACCCGCCCGCCCGATTACCAATGAGCGCAGCCAACCGCTCCCTCAGCGCACGAGACCCGGCCCAACTAGACCGGGTCTGAGCAGCGAGTTCGCTAGTGGCAGGTGTTGGGTTCGAACCAACGTAGGCTAAGCCGACGGCCTTACAGACCGCTCACCGGGCGCTAGGTCCGCTGGCCGTCAGGACCAGCCGGCTCGGCTAGGGTCTGGAGGGCGGCCTCGGCTAGCCGGTTCACGGTCCATCCGTCCATCTCCACCGCGCCCAGTGAGGCGTAGAACCTGCGGGCGGGGGAGTTCCAGTCCAGGACCGACCACTCCAGCCGGGCGTAGCCGCGGGCCAGGCAGATGCGCGCCAGCTCGGCCAGCAGCGCCCGGCCCAGCCCGGACCGCCGCTGGTCCGGCCGCACGTAGAGGTCTTCCAGGTAGATTCCGTGCTGGCCGGTCCAGGTGGAGAAGCTTAGGAACCACAGCGCGAACCCGACGACCTGGCCGTCGTTCTCGGCCACATGCGCGAACACGGCGGCCCGCTCGCCCAGCAGGGCGCGGTGCAGGTCCTCCTGGGTGGCGCTGACCTCAGGCAGTGCCTTCTCGTACTCGGCCAGGTCCCGGATGAGCTGGTGAATGGCCGGGATGTCGGCCGCCTCGGCCGGCCGGATCACGCGCTGCCTGCCGCGCCGCCCGGCCTCGCCACGGCCGCCGCAGGCTGGCCATCGCCGGCCGGGACAGCCAGGGCGGGGACGGGTCCGGCCGGGACGAGTTCGGCCGGGGGAGCGGCAGGCGAGGGGTCGGCCTGCGCCGCCGCCGGGAAGCGGTACCGGAGCCGGAAGCGGTCGGCTGCGATGACGATCTCGCCCGTTTCCACGGTCCGCTCGCCCGAGCGATGCGACCTCTCGATGAGCAGCACGGCGGAACCCGCCGGGATGTTCAGCACCGCGGCCTCGGCCGAGAGGGCCGGGCGGACCGAGATCTCCTCCACGACCTGGTCCACGCCGATCCCGATCGCCTGCATGCGTTCCACGACGCCGCGGCCCGCGTACGTGCCCTGCTCGGGCAGGGGCACCGGGGTCTGCGCGGTCATGGCGGCGGGCTCGTAGCTCGTGGCCAGCTGCACGGGGGAGCCGTCCGCGGTCATCAGGTACCGGGTGCGGGTCACCAGGTGATCGCCGTCGGGAAGCTGGAGCTTCCGGGCCACGTGCGCGGGCGCCGGCACGCGCTCGGACTGGTACTCCCAGGTCAGCCTGGGGGCGTGCCCGGCGGGGGTGGCATCGGGCGGTCCTCCCGCAGCTGGATCCCCACCGTCCAGCCCGAACGGCGAGCCGGGGAAGTGCAGCCGGTCATGCTCCAGGGTCGCGGCGACGGGCAGCCGGCGGACGTAGGACCCCGACCCGGCCCGGGCCTCGATAAGACCCTCAGCCGCCAGGACCTGCAGGGCGTGCTTGGCGGCAGTCTCCCCGACGCCGTACCGGGCGATGATCCCGTTGCGTGAGGGAACCCGGGCCCCCGGCGCCAGCGCCCCGCCCCGGATCTGGTCGCGGAGATCCTCCAGCACGCGCAGGTACACCGGGTCGTTCGAGGCGCCCATCTGACTTCGATCTTCCTCACGACAGTGCCCGGCTCGGCCGGCCGAACCGCCATTGTGGCTCACGAGCCCGGGAAGCTGGGGCCCCATTAAGGTCCTGTGATCATAGCTTTGCCGGACCGTCCTGGCGGACGGCTACTTCTTGCGGGCGAAGGTCAGCCCGTCTCCCACCGAGAGCATCGCCAGTTCCACCCGGTCATCGGCCAGCGCGTGCTCGTTGAAGTCGCGGACGGCTCGGGCGTCAGGATCGGGGTCGCCGTCGAAGATCCGGCCGTGCAGGAACGTGTTGTCCACCAGGATGATCCCGCCCGCGCGGGTGCGCGGGACAATCTCGTCCCAGTAGGCGGCGTAGCCGGTCTTGTCCGCGTCGATGAACGCGAGGTCCAGGGAAGCGTCGGGGGGCAGCGAGTGGAGCGTGTCAGCGGCCGGCCCGAGCCGCAGCTCGATCCGGTCGGCCAGGCCTGCCTTCTGCCAGTACTCCCGGGCCAGGGAGGTCCAGTCCGCGCTGATGTCGCAGCACAGCAGGCTGCCGCCCGGGGCCAGGCCGCGGGCCAGGCAGATCGAGGAGTACCCGGTGAACGTGCCGACCTCGACCGCCCGGCGGGGGGCGATGAGCTGGCTCAGCAGCGTCATGAACGTGCCCTGCTCTGCCCCGATCTGCAGGACGGTCCACTCGGGGAACCGCCGGGCCGTCTCCTTCCTCAGCTCGTCAAGGACCGCGTCCGGCGGACTCGAGTGCGTGATGACGTAGTCGAGGATCTGAGGACTGACATGCTCGATTCCGGTAGCCACGCGTTCAACGGTAGCCGGTTGGGGCAGGCTGGAAGGATGCGGGAGAGCGACGAGGAACTCACCGAGCTCCAGGCCCTCATGGACGCCTCGCTGGCGCAGGCCACGGGCCACCTGAGGTCCATCATCCGGCCCGGGCGGACCCTGACCGCCCCCGAGTTGGCCCGGGTCATCGAGGGCATGTGCACGCTGGCCGTCAGCAGTGTCACCGCGTCCGGCGAGCCCCGGGTCAGCGGCGCTGACGGTCATTTCCTGCACGGCCGCTGGGTGTTCACCACCGAGCGGTCCTCGGCCAAGGCCAGGCACTTCGCGGCCCGGCCCGCGGTCAGCCTGGCCCATCTGCGCGGCGATGATCTGGGCGTGTTCACCCACGGCCGGGTGGAGGTGCTGAATCCCCGGGAGTCACCACCGGACCCGCAATGGCCCGCCATCCTGGACCACCTCACGCAGCACTACGGCAGCTCCCCGCTGAGCTGGGGAGATGTGGTGGCGTACCGGGTCCAGCCGCACTGGATGGTCGCCTACGCGGCGGACCCGCCGGGGTTGCTGGCCCAGTCCGGCTGAGCGGCCTGCGCCGGCCGGCGGGCAGTCTGGGCCCGGCCCGCCGCCGGGCCGGGTGACGCCTCCCGCCGGCCGGATGCCCGCAATCGCCGCCCTGCCGGCGGTCCCGGTCCGTCACGGTACGCTCGGGCGCATGGCGTTGCGTTTCTACATCCCGAGCCCGCCAGTGAACGGGTTTCATCTCGGCCCGGCCTACATTCACTTCTACGGGGTCATGTACGTGATCGGGATCACCCTGGCGATCCTGATCACGCAGCGCCGCTGGAAGGCGATGGGCGGCGACCCTGGCCTGGTCGGGGACGTCGCGCTCTGGGCGGTCCCGGCCGGCATCGTCGGGGGCCGGATCTACTTCGACCTGACCACCCCCAAGTACATCCCGCATCACTGGTACGGGGTCTTCGCTGTCTGGGACGGCGGCCTGGGCATCTGGGGCGGGATCGCGCTGGCCGCGGTCGTGGGGGCCTGGCGGGTGCGCCGGTCCGGAGCGAGCGTCACGCTGTTCATGAACGCGGTGGCCCCGGCGCTGCTGGTGGCGCAGGCGGTCGGCCGGGTGGGCAACTACTTCAACCAGGAACTCTTCGGCGGCCCCACCACGCTGCCCTGGGCCCTGAACATCTCGCCCGGGTTCCGGCCGGCCGGGTACACCCAGTTCCAGACCTTCCACCCGACCTTCCTCTATGAGTTCATCTTCGACCTGCTCTGGGCCGCCATCCTGGTCTGGCTGGGCCATCACCGCAGCATCAAGCCCCCGGGCCTGTTCGCGCTCTACGTGGCGGGCTACTCGGCATTCCGCATCTTCGAGGAGTCGCTGCGGGTTGACCCGTCCGAGCACTTCCTCGGCCTGCGGCTGAACATGTACGTGGCCAGCGTGCTGACTGTCGCCGGCATCGCCTGGTTCATCTACTCCCAGCGCCACGGCCGCCCGGCCGCTGAGTTGCCGGCCCGTCGGCCGCGCAGCGAGGACGAGGGTGGCCCAGCGCCGGACGCCGGGCCGGCGGAGTCCGCCCCGGCGGAATCCCGCCCGGCGGGGCCAGGTGCCGCCGGGTCCAGCGAGGCGGCCCGGGCGACGGACACGGCTTAACGGCCATTCGCTCCGAGTCGATGATTGGTTCTATAGGTCGGCTAACCCCGGCGCGTCTATCGAACTTATGTTTGCCTTTCTGGCATGCTTGGCCCCTGACACCGCAGCAGCAGCTTCACCGATGTGCAGGAGGCAACCCCAGTGGGCCAGAAGACGGTCAGGTTCAGCGACCTCAGCGGCGAACTGATCACCAGGGATGACACGCTCGCCCGCATCGTCATCCACGAGCACCCCGAGCTTAGCGACACCCCGGTGGAGATCGAGGCGCTAGCCGATGAGGCGGCCGCCATCGAGAAGGCGGCGCTCCGGGTGGCCGTGGTCGAGCTTTACCTCCCGGGCGAGGACGAGCCACGCCGGGTGGCCATGGAGGCGGCCGCCTTCGACGAGATGGCCGCCGACAAGCCCATGAGCGAACTGCTGCTCACCGCCCGGCCCGCCCGGGCGGCGCGGCGCGCCAAGGCCGCGGCGCCCCGCGGCATCAACTACGACACCCTGGAGCGCGCTGGCGAGCCGCACAAGGGCCGGATTACCGAAGCCGAGCGCGAGCTGGTCCGGGACCATCTCGACGCCATCAACGAGCGGCTCGCCGCCCAGGGCGTGCGGACCATCGACCCGGGCGATCCGGAGCACGCCGCGCGGTACGGCCTCGATGGCCTGGCCGCGGCGCAGGCCGCCCAGGGCGACTAGCTATTAGCTAGCGCACCTGGGCCGCCAAGATCGAGCCGGGCACCAGGTTCCCGCCGCTCCGGAGGGGGTGGTGGGTGGTGGGAACGCGCCTGCCCGCCTGACCTCGTCTCATATGCTGGACCTCGTATGATCGTTATATGAGCGAGTCAGCACGGCCCGGTGCCGGGAACCCGGCTGGTGACACCGGCCCGGGTGGCCGGCGCTGGGTAGTCCTGGTGGCCGGCCTGATCGCGATGACCGCGGGCTGCACCTTCCAGTACGGCCTGGCCTACCTGATCCCGGCCTTCCGGGCTGAGGGTCTTTCCCTGGAGCAGGCGGGGATTCTGGTTGCCTGCCCCACCGCGGGCCTGCTCCTCACGCTGGTGGCCTGGGGAGCGGCCGCCGACCGCTGGGGGGAGCGGCTGGTGCTCGGTGCGGGCCTGGCGCTGGCCGGGACGGTCCTGCTGGCCGGGGCCACCGTGCACGGCACGGCCGCGCTGGGCGCCTGCCTGGCCGCGGCCGGGGCCGCCGGGGCATCGGTCTACGCCGCCAGCGGGCGGCTCATCCTGGGCTGGTTCCCCGCTCGCCAGCGGGGCCTGGCCATGGGTATCCGGCAGAGCGCGCAGCCGCTCGGCGTGGCTGTCGCCGCGCTCACCCTGCCCTCCATCGGTGCCCACGGCTGGCCCGCCGCGCTCGCGTTCCTCGGCGCCTTCTGCCTGGCCGCCTCGCTCCTGGTCGCGGCGGTCGTGCGTGATCCGGCACGGCCGCCGCGCCACGCGCAGCCGCACGGCAGCTCGCCCTACCGGCGGGGGACCGGCCGGCACGGCACTTCCCCTTCCGGCCCGGACCTGGCGGGCCGCGACCTGGAGGGCACGGACCTGGCCGGGGCGGGCCCAGGCGGGCCGGGCTCAACCAGCACCCTGCTGTGGCGCATCCACGCGGCCAGCGCGCTGCTCGTCGTGCCGCAGTTCGCGGTGGCTACGTTCGCCCTGGTGTTCCTGGTCGAGGCGCACGGCCTCGAGCCCGTCACGGCGGGCCGGGTGCTCGCCATCGCCCAGGCGTGCGGCGCCTTCTCCCGGCTTGGCGCGGGTGTGTGGTCCGACTGGGTGGGCAGCCGGATGCGCCCGATGCGGGCGCTCGCGCTGGCCACCGCCCTGATCCTGGCCGCGCTGGCGGGCGGGCCCGCACGGCCGTGGCCCGGGCACTTTCCCCGCGGACCGTGCGCCCGCCGCGTCGGCCGGCTGGAACTCGCCGGGGAACCACGCCGCTGGCTGAAGAACACGCTGAGCGGCTTCGACTGCCTGCCGCTCCGGCTCTCCCCGGCCTCCTCCGGCCGGGGCGCGGCCGGGGCTAGGGCTGCCCTAGCCCGCGGCCACGGCCGGCTCGGGGGCGCCCTCCCGGACCCGGTCGCGCCACCACTGCTGACCCTGCTCGGGAAGCATGTGGATCGGGTCGTAGTAGGGGTACTCGCGGTTCAGGGCGAGGGGATCGGCGGCTTCCACCGCAGTCCGGTAGTTCTTCGTCCAGTAGGAGATGCCGAGTTCGGTGTCGTACCGGGAGACCTGGTGCACCCAGCGCTTGCCGACGTAGGGCACGTCACAGACCACCCGGGGCGTCGCGAACCCCGGCAGATAGCCCATGATCTGGTGCTGCAGGTCCTGGGCCTGGGCCAGCGACACCCGCCAGTGCTCGCTGCCGGGGATCATGTCGCACATGTAGAAGTAGTACGGCATGATCCGGGCCTCATCCAGGAGGGCGAAGCAGAGGTCGAGCAGTGCGTCCGCGCTGTCGTTGACCCCGTGCAGCAGCACGCCCTGGTTGCGCACGTCGCGGATGCCGGTGTCCAGCATGGCCTGCGTGGCCCGGGCGACCAGCGGGGTGACCGACTGGGCCGCGTTCACGTGGGTGTGGATCGCGATGCTGGCCCCGCGTTCACGGGCCTTGGCCGCCAGACGCTCCATGCCCGCCCGGACCTGGTCCGCCAGCCAGTGCTGCGGCAGCCCCATCAGCGCCTTGGTGGCCAGCCGGATGTCCCGGATGTTGTCGATGTCCAGCAGCGCGCTGACGAAGTTCTCCAGCCGGGGCCAGGGCATGTTGGCCACGTCCCCGCCGGATACCACCACATCGCGGACACCCGGGGTGGCCTGCAGATACTCGATCATGGCGGTAAGCCGGTCGGCGGGCGGCAGGCCGAACTTGTGCTTAGTGATGCTGGGCGTCGGGTTGCCGACCAGGTCCATCCGGGTGCAGTGGCCGCAGTACTGCGGGCAGGTGGGCAGCACCTCGGCCAGCACCTTGGTCGGGTAGCGATGGGTGAGGCCCTCGACCGCCCACATCTCCGCCTCGTGCAGCGAGTCGCGCGACGAGTAGGGATGGGAGGGCCAGTCGGTCCGCCGGTCGCTGAACACCGGGATCATGTACCGCCGCACCGGATCGGCGTAGAACGCCTCGGTGAAGCCAGGCTGGTCCGGTGCGCCCGCCGGGACCATGGTGTTCAGCATCTGCGGCGTCACCAGCATGGACATGGTCGCCCGTTCCTGCTGGTCACGCTCCAGGTCGGCGAGGAAGGACTCCTCCAGGCCAGGCCCGGCCACCTCGCGGAGCTGGCGCAGGTTCTTCACGCAATGGGCACGCTGCCACTGCACTGATTCCCACTCCGCGGTGGTCACCTGCGACCAGCCCGGGAACCGCTGCCAGTCTGGCTCGGCGAACCCGGACCGCCGGTACGCGTACGGCTGGCTGACCAAGGCCGATCACCTTCCTGCCCTCATCCGTAGTTTATTGAAGGATAGCCTTCCATATGCGTTTAGAACAGAAGAAGATAGTGTAGAGGGACTCTCACACAGGAAGACTTACTGTTAACTATGGAGGATCCGCTGATCCAGGACCCGCCGCGCACCAGCCGCGGCCCGGGGTCACCACTCGGCCTGCACCGGGTGCTGGAGCCGGCCGGGGTACTGCCGCAGGCGGCCTGGCGGCTGGACGCCGACCCGGCGATCTGGCCGGATGAGGTCCGGGTCGCGGTGGAGCGGCTGAACCTGGACGCCGCGTCCTACCGCCAGCTCCGCGAGTCCACGGGCGGCTCGGCCGCTGCCATGCGCGGCGCGGTGCTGGACATCATCGGCGGGCGCGGGAAGATGCAGAACCCGGTGACCGGGTCCGGCGGGATGCTCACCGGCGTGGTGGACGAAGCGGGATCCGCTTCTGCGCTGGGGCTGGCGGCCGGTGACCGGATCGCGACGCTGGTCTCCCTCAGCCTGACCCCGCTGGCCGTGACCGACGGCCTGGCCCGCTGGGATGGCCAGTCCGAGCAGGTCCCCTGCGCCGGGCACGCGATCCTGTTCGGCCGGTCGATCGCCGCGGTGCTGCCGCCGGACCTGCCGCCCGCCCTCGCCCTCGCGGTCCTGGACGTGTGCGGCGCCCCTGCCCTCACCGGGCGGGTGGTGCGCGCCGCGCTGCTCCCGGGACCGGCTTTCGCGGGCGAGGTGGGGCCCGCTGGAGGCGGGTCTCCCCGAACCGGCGACTCGCGGGGGCCGGGGGCTCCGGGGGTTGTCCCCCGGGAAGGCGGAGCGGGGCGTCGCCCCCCCGGGCCAGCAGAGGGCCCGGTCGTGGCGATCCTCGGCGCCGGCGGCAAGAGCGGCTCGCTGTCCGCGGCGGCGGCCCGCCGGGCCGGCGCGGGCACGATCATCGGGGTGGTCCCGGCCGAGGCCGAGGCCGCCGCGGTGCGCCAGGCCGGCCTCGCCGACGAGGTGGTGATCGCGGACGCCCGGGACCCGGTGGGCCTGGCGGCCGCCGTCCGCTCGGCTGGCGGGCCGGCGGCCGTGACCGTGGTCTGCGTGGACGTGCCGGGCTGCGAAGGCGGTGCGGTGCTGGCCACCGCGCCCGGCGGCACGGTGATCTTCTTCTCGATGGCGACCTCCTTCAGCGCGGCCGCGCTGGGCGCCGAGGGCGTGGCCGCCGATGTGACGATGCTGATCGGCAACGGGTATGTGCCTGGTCATGCGGACCTCGCGCTCGACCTGATCCGGTCCGAGCCCGGCGTCCGCGCGCTGTTCGAGGCCCGGCTGACCGAATAAAGGAGGTTCTGCGGGTGGAATCGAGGCTCCGGCTGGACCCCGCGATGGTGGCGGAGGCCCGCGAACTGGCGCGGGTCGCCGGGCAGCCCATCGTGGATCTGGCCACTCAGCACACCACCGTGTCGGTGGAACGTGCGGTGCTGCGGCTGGCCGGGCTGGAGGGCGCGGACTCCGACGGCATGCCGTGGGTGAACCAGCTGGTCGACAGCGTCCGGGAGAGCACCGGGCTCGAGCAGGGCGTAGCCCTCCCGGTCTGGGACGCGCTGCTCACCGGCGGGTACCCGACGCTGCGCGCGCTGGCTGCCGACGCCGCGGCCGGCACCGTGAAGTTCCGGCTCCCGGACGGCGCTGACGCCGCAGCCGCCCAGGACGCGGCGCGGGCCGCACTCGCCCAGGGCTTCGCGGTGATCGACCGCAGGCGGGCGGAGCGGTCCGCGATGATCAGGGACACGTCGGACCCCGCCAAGCCATGGATCTACCTGATCGTGGCGACCGGCGACATTTACGAGGACATCCCGCAGGCCCAGGCCGCGGCCCGGGAAGGCGCGGACATCGTCGCGGTGATCCGGTCCACCGGGCAGTCCCTGCTGGACTACGTCCCGGAGGGGGCGACCCGGGAAGGCTACGCCGGGACCTACGCGACGCAGGAAAACTTCCGGCTCATGCGGGCCGCGCTGGACGACGTCTCCCGCGAGCTGGGCCGCTACGTGCGTCTGACCAACTACGCATCCGGCCTGTGCATGCCGGAGATCGCCGCGCTGGCCGGGCTGGAGCGGCTGGACATGATGCTGAACGACTGCATGTACGGGATCATCTTCCGGGACATCAACCCGCAGCGGACGTTCATCGACCAGCGCTTCGCGCGGCAGATCCATGCCCGGGCCGGGATCATCATCAACACGGGCGAGGACAACTACCTCACCACCGCCGACGCGGTGGACGCCGCGCACACCGTGGTCGTCAGCCAGCTGATGAACGAGTTCTTCGGCAAGGAAGCGGGGCTGGCTGACGGGCAGCTGGGCCTGGGCCACGCGTTCGAGATCAACCCCGAGGTGCCCGACTCGTTCGTGCTCGAGCTGGCGCACGCCCAGCTGGTCCGGGAGCTGTTCCCGGACGCGCCGCTGAAGTACATGCCGCCGACCAAGCACATGACCGGCAACGTGTTCGCCGGTTACCTGCTGGACGCGTTCTTCAACCTGGCCGGGGTCATGACGGACCAGTCCATCCTGCTGATCGGGATGATGACCGAGGGGATCCACACCCCGTTCCTGTCCGACCGGGACCTCGCCCTGGAGAACGCGCGCTACGTGGCCCGCGCCGCGGCCCGGCTGGGCGAGAACTTCCGGCCGCCGCCGGGCGGGTTCGTGGAGCAGCGGGCCCACCAGGTGCTCGGCGAGGCGGTGGAGCTGCTCCGGCGGATCAGCCGGGAAGGGTTGCTGGCCGCGATCGCGGACGGCACGTTCGGCGTTACCCGCCGCCCCGCCGACGGGGGCCGCGGCCTGGCCGGCGTCATCCGGCGGGCCGGCGGCTACTGGAATCCGGCCAGTGAGTTCCTGGAGGCCGGGCCTGCGGCCGGCCATGACCTGGAGGGAGCATCATGAGCGGCCAGGTCATCCGTCCCTACGGTGACACCACGGGTGATGGGCAGGTCCAGGTGTCGTTCACCCTGCCGGTTCCGTTTGGGAATGAAGAAGAGCGCATGGTCGCAGAAGGCGCGGCGCTGCAGCTGGCCGGCAAGATGGGCCTGGACCCGGCCATGGTGGTGCACGCCAAGGGCATGGGTCACGACTTCACGTTCTTCATCGTCTACGGCCGGACCGGGCACCTGGTCAACCTGTCCGCCGTGACCATCACCCGCCGTGAGTTCCCGCTGCTCTCGCCGGCCGAGATCAACCTCCGGGTGCGCAGCGGCCTGGGCCGTAAGCTGGTGGTGCTCGGCGCCTGCATCGGCACCGACGCGCACACCGTGGGCATCGACGCGATCCTCAACGTCAAGGGCCACGCGGGAGAGAAGGGCCTGGAGTACTACCGCGAGGTCCGGGTGGTGAACCTGGGCGCGCAGGTGGACGTGGCCGACCTGGTGGCCCGGGCGCAGGCCGAGCGGGCAGACGCGGTTCTGGTCAGCCAGGTGGTCACCCAGCGTGAGGCCCACCTGGCCGGGGCCCGGCAGCTGTCCGCCGCGTTCCGCGCCGCCTACCCGGCGGGAGGCCCGCAGCTGATCGTGGGCGGCCCGCGGTTCGACCCGGCCATGGCGGGGGAGCTCAGCGTGGACAAGATCTTCGGCCGCGGCACCACGCCGCGCGAGGTGGCGAGCTACCTGGTGCACGTGCTCGCGCCGGAGCCGGCCGGGGCAGGTGCCGCGTGACCGGCCTGCACGACGGCCTGGCCGTTACCCACCGGCGTTATGTGCCCGCAAGCCATGCCCATTACGGCGGGAACCTCGTGGACGGGGCGTATGTCCTGGGCCTGTTCGGGGATGTGGCCACCGAGGCCGCTATCCAGATGGACGGCGACGAGGGCCTGTTCGCGTCCTACTCCGACGTGCAGTTCCGGGAGCCGGTGCTGGCCGGCGACGTCATCGAGGTGACCGCGACCGTGATCCGCACCGGCCGGCGCAGCCGCGAGCTGGCTTTCGAGGCCCGCGTGATGTGCCGGGCCGATCCGGGGCGGGGCCCGTCCGCGTCCCGGGCGCTCGCCGAGCCGCTGGTCGCGGTCACCGCGACCGGCACGGTCGTCGTGCCGTAACTCCCGTTTGGTCACCGCGGCCGCCCGGCGCGGGTCCGGCGGCCCCTGCAGGGTCGCCGGCCCCGGCGCCGGAATCCGGTCGGCCGCGGCGCGGAGTTGCCGGCTATTCCGTGCCGAACGACTGGATCTCGGCCCGCTCCGTGTCGGTGAGCTCCCTGGGCACGTCACCGCGCGCGACCTTGGCCGACTGCACCTCGCGGCGGATGTCGTCCACGATCTCGGGATTGGCCAGCGTGGTGACATCCCCGGTGTCGGTGAAGTTGGACAACGCCGCGATCACCCGGCGCATGATCTTCCCGGACCGGGTCTTCGGCATGTCCGGGACGATCCAGACGTTCTTCGGGCGGGCGATCTTGCCGATCTCTGTCTCGATCGACATGCTGACCTTGGCCACCATCTCCTGGCTGGCCGTGTACCCGGGCTTGAGCGACACGTACACCTCGACCGCGCGGCCCCGGATGTCGTCCACCACCGGGACGGCGGCGGCCTCGGCCACCTCGGGGACGGTCAGCGCGGCCGACTCGATCTCCTTGGTGCCCAGCCGGTGCCCGGCCACGTTGATCACGTCGTCGACCCGGCCGAGGATCCGGTAGTACCCGTCCGGTGCGCGGACCGCCCCGTCACCAGCGAAGTATGGCCAGTCACGCCAGTCCTTGCTGTCCTTGTTCTTGTTGTACTTCTCGTAGTAGACCGAGATGAACCGCTCCGGCTGGCCCCAGATGGTTGACATGATGCCGGGCCAGGGGTTGCGGATGCAGATGTTGCCCGCCCGGCCGTCCGGCACCTCCACGCCGTTCTCGTCGTAGATGGCGGGATAGATGCCGATCACCGCGGGACCGCAGCTGCCGGGCTTCATCGGCTTGAGGGCGGGCAGCGAGCTGCCCAGGAAGCCGCCGGTCTCGGTCTGCCACCAGGTGTCCACGATGACGGCCTCGTCCTTGCCGACCGCCTTGTGATACCAGCGCCAGACCTCGGGCTCGATCGGCTCGCCGACCGTGGTCATGTGCTTGAAGTGGTAGTCGTACTTGGCCGGCTCGTCGGGACCGACCTTGCGCAGCATCCGGATGGCGGTTGGCGAGGTGTGGAAGATGTTCACCCCGAGCCGCTCGGCGATCCGCCACGGCCGTCCCGCGTCCGGGAAGTTCGGCGTGCCCTCGTAGATCACGGTGGTGGTGCCGAGCGAGAGCGGGCCGTACACGATGTAGGAATGCCCGGTGATCCAGCCGATGTCGGCCATGCACCAGTACGTGTCGTCGGGGTGGATGTCCTGGTAATACTTGGACGTCCCGGTCACGTAGGACAGGTACCCGCCGGTGCTGTGCTGCGCCCCCTTCGGCCGCCCTGTGGTCCCGCTCGTGTACATCAGGAACAGGGGCGCCTCGGACGGCATCGAGACCGGCTCCACGATCTGGCCGCGGTACGGGCTGATGACCTCGTCCACGAAGAAATCACGGCCGGTCACCATCGGTGTCTGGGACGCGTACTCGCCATCGTGACGTCGCCAGACCAGGACCTTGTCGACCTCCTGGCCCTGCTTGGCCGCCTCGGCCAGCGCCTCGTCGGCCTTGACCTTGTGATCCTGCAGCGCGCCGCTGCGGTAGTAGCCGTCCACCGTGATCAGGACCCGGCTGCCCGAGTCGGCGATCCTGGTCCCGCACGCGTTGCCGCTGAACCCGCCGAAGACCTCCGAGTGCACCACGCCCAGCCGGGCACAGGCGAGCATCACGACGGGCAGTTCCGCCATCATGGGCATGTGCAGCGTGACCCGGTCGCCGGCCTTCAGCCCGGCGAAGTCACGCAGCAGCGCGGCAAACTCGTTCACCTGGTGGTAGAGCTCCCGGTAGGTGATGGAAACCGGCTCGACGGCCTCCGGTTCCGGGACCCAGATGATCGCGGCCTTGTCCGCCTTGTCCGCCAGGTGGCGGTCCACGCAGTTGTAGGAGGCGTTCAGGCGGCCGCCGGTGAACCACTTCCAGAACGGGGGATTGCTCGAGTCCAGGACCGTGTCCCACTTCTGGTCCCAGCTCAGCATCTCGGCATATTCGACGAAGCAGTCCGGGAAGTTCTTCTCGTCGAAGCGGTCGAAAATGGCCGGGTCAGCCGCATTGGCCTGCTGGATGAACGACTCTTTCGGGTAGATGTACTCTTCCTCGCGCCAGTGCACCGCAATCTGCGACTCGGATACCGGGTTCTGCTGACTCTCCGTCATTGCTGGTCCTCCCATGAATGGATGATCTGCGGGCAGTCAGGCCGAGAGCCCGTTCACGGCGCCCTGGCCGTCCCGGGACAGCAGGGCAGGGCGCAGCAAGACAGCGCAGGCGGCGCCAGGCAGGCCCGCAGGGTTCCTGTCAGGTAGCGCCGGATCATCCTCCGCGCCCGGCTGCCCGCCCCTGCCGCGGAGGCCAGCCAGCAGCGTGCCGCCAGGGCTGACGCGGTTCCCGCCGCCGCCCCCTGGCCGGACCGCCCGCTGACCACGGTGTCATGACGCCCTCACGCGCTGGGGAAACTGGTTCATGTTATCCCCAGGCGTACCGCGGAACCAGGGCCCCTGGTCCCGGGTACTCGGGCAGCCCGCGGCCCCGGTCAGAGCCCGCAGCCGGTTGACATCGGGCGTGGCAGCGGTAAGTTGCTGCGCACAGTCCAGCACTTGGCTAGCCGTCGGGGTGAGCTGGCCGTCCGGGCCAGGCTGCGTGCGGGCCGGTTGACCGGCCCTGATGCCAGGCGCAGCGCGCCAGGACGTGCCCGGCAGCCCGCTGGGCCGGGGGGTTGGAAACGGGGAAGGGCCTGGGCGCCCAGTAGACAACGGAGAACGAGCTCGTTGCCGGCGGGACGGTCTCCGGTCCGAAGGGATGCCCGGGCCCTCTTCCCCGCCCCCTGGGCGCCGCCCGGTTCGCCTGGCGGGCGGATCCGCCGGGCCGTGGCTGCCCCGTGCGGGCTGCCCCGTGCGGGCTGGTCCGCGTGGCCGGGCCGCGGAATCTGCCGCTTTCGCAGGGTCAACATTGGTGCAAATTTGGCCATGCGCATTGGAGCGCGGACCCCGATGACGGCGCGTGACGGTAACCTGCATGGATCACGGGCCCGAGATGCCGCGACCCCACGCGGCGGTCAGGGGAAGGCAGGAGAGGTTGGCTGGCAACAACGAAGCCGGGACTCCAGTTGGCCGGGTCGCCGTCATCATGCCCACGTACAACGAGCGTGAGAACCTGGAATCCATCGCCGCGCGGGTCAGGTCCGCGGTCCCCGGCGCCGACCTGCTGGTGGTCGACGACAACAGCCCGGACGGCACGGGCGAGCTGGCCGACAAGCTGGCCGCCGAGGACTCCCATGTCCAGGTCCTGCACCGGCCCGGCAAAGGTGGCCTCGGTGCCGCCTACCTGGCCGGGTTCGGCTGGGCCCTGGAGCAGGGCTACGACGCGGTCGTGGAGATGGACGCGGACGGCTCCCACCAGCCCGAGCAGCTGCCGGTGCTGCTGGATGCGCTGCGCCAGGCCGATCTCGTGCTCGGCTCCCGGTGGGTGCCGGGCGGCCGGGTGCTCAACTGGGCGAAATCACGGGAGGCGCTGTCGCGGGGGGCGAACATCTACGCCCGCGTCATGCTGGGTATCCCGCTCAAGGACGCCACCGGCGGCTTCCGCGTCTACCGGGCCGCCACCCTGCGGGCCATCAGGCTGGGCGAGATCGAGTCGCAGGGCTACTGCTTTCAGGTCGATCTGGCCCTCCGCGCGCTGAACGCCGGCCTGCGTGTCGTGGAGGTGCCGATCACGTTCGTGGAGCGGATCCACGGCTCCAGCAAGATGAGCAGGTCCATCATGGTGGAGGCGTTCTGGCGGATCGGGCGCTGGGGGGTGGCGTCCCGCTGGGCGGCGCTCCGCGGGGCCCGCACGGCCGGCCACTGAGCGCGGACCGGGGCAGGTCCGGCCCGGTCGGGGGCAGCAGAAACGGCCCGGGCGACGCCCGGGCCGTTATCGCGGCGCTTAGGCGCTCTTGCGGTGCCTCGTGTTCTGCTTACGCGGCGTTTCCTCACCACGCTGGCTCCTGATCAGGGCCAGCCGCTCCGCGAGCACTTCCTCCAGGTCGGCGATGGACCGGCGCTCGCGCAGCATGTCCCAGTGGCTCCGCGGCGGCTTGGCCTTGCGCGGCGCGGACAGGTCGCCCGTGGCGGTGAAAGCGGTCACCCCGCACACCCGGCATTCCCAGGTGGCCGGAACCTCAGCCTCGGCGGCAAACGGGACGGTAAAGTGGTGGCCCTTGGGGCAGTCGAAAGCTATCTCCTGGCGTGGCGCCAGGTCGGTGTTACGGTCGTTCTCGTAGCTCGTTGCCCCGAGCCGGGTGCCGCGAAGTGCGCGTTCGGCCATTAGTTACTGCCTCCCAGGCGCTCAGCCTTGTAAAATAGTTAACGCCGAGTACCCGGTCAAGATTCCCGCTGTGCCCGATTCCAACCCCCCGGCGCGCCCCGGAGGTCGCGGTACCGGCATGCTCACCGCGAGTACCGGCTCGCCCGCACGGCCGGATGGCCTGGCCAACTCACCCGGGCCGCCCTGGCCCGCTCACCCGCCCGCCCGGGGATGCCACTCGCCCCGGCTGATCAGGACGTCCCGCAGCACCACGGTCTCGTCGGTCATGATGCCGTCCACCCCGATATCCAGCAGGCTCCGCATCATCTCGGGTGAGTTGATCGTCCAGGCGTGCACGTGCAGGCCCAGGGTGTGCGCCCGGTCGACGAACGCGGGCGTGGCCACCTGCGCCGGCACCTGGGCACACCGCACACCGGTCCGGGCCAGCCGCTCGGCCAGGGCCAGATGAGCCCCGCGCCCGGCTGCCTGCGCCGGGCCGGGCGCCGGATCCCCGGCCACCCAGCCCTGCCCGGGCCCTCTCCGGCTGGCCCGGCCGGCCGCGACCCGGCCCGGCCGGGTGCGGTCCCGCGGTGCGCGCGGGACGCCGAACCGGACCACCGCGGTGCCGATGGGGGACGCGGCCATGCAGACCTGCCGGTCGAACACCCGCCGTGCGGCGCGTAGCCGGCTCGCCGAGAACGAGGTGACGCAGACCCGGTCCCAGGCTCCTGTCCGGCGCAGCACCTCAGCGAGCGGCCCGATCGCGGGGGCATCCTTCAGGTCGATATTGAACCGCAAGTCAGGCCAGGCTCCCAGCAGGTCTTCCAGCAGCGGGATGGGCTCGGTGCCGTCGATCAGCGCGGTGGCGAGATCCCGGTGGTTCATCCTGGCGATCCGGCCCGGCCGGCCGGTCATCCGGCCGAGGGTCCGGTCGTGGAAGGCGACGAGCACCCCGTCCAGCGTGGCCTGCACGTCCGTCTCCAGGTAGCCGTAGCCCAGCCCGACGGCGTGCTCGAAGGCCCGCCACGAGTTCTCCGGGGCGTGCGCTGCGCCGCCCCGGTGCGCGAAGGCAACCGGCCGGGGGTAGTCGAGGAATGCGGTCGGCATGTATGTGAGTATGCGCTACCGCCCGGAGCAGGCCGTAAACAGAGCATGACCGGACCCGGAAACGCCTGTGGCGCCGAGGGCGCTCATCCGCCCTGGTCAACGCCGTCTGGATGACCGGCTGACCACTCCCGGCGGCGGGCTTCGGCCAGCGCGATAGCGGCGGCCGCTGACACGTTCAGTGACCCGACCCGGCCCACCAGCGGGATGTACGCGACCGCGTCGGCGACGGCCAGCAGCGCGGGGGAGCAGCCGTGGTCCTCGTTGCCGAGCACCAGGCACACGTCTCCGTGCAGCGGGGCCTCGTGCAGCGGGTAGGCCCCCGAGGCCTGCTCGATCGCGACCACCCGCATCCCCGCGGCCCTGGCCGCCTTGGCCGCGGCCGCCGGGTCCGGCTCACGTTCCCAGCTGAGCAGCCGCTGCGTGCCGAGGGCGGTCTTGGCCGCCGAGGGATGGTCCAGCGGGGCCGAGTTCCCGCACAGCCAGATGTGCCCGGCGCCGAACGCGGCCGCCGACCGGACGATCATCCCGACGTTGAACGGCTGGGTTACCGAGTCGAGCAGCAGGGCCAGCCGGGCCCCCGTGGCCCGCCGCCAGGACCGGTTCAGCCGCTTCACGTCCGTGGGCCGCAGTTGCCTGTACGGGGCGCCCGCCCCGGCCGCCGCGCCGGGCTGCCCGGGCCCCGCGGGCTGGGCCGGCCCGCTCATCTGGGCGTCACCTGCAGCACCCGGTAGCCGCTGCGGGACGCGATCCGCCTGGCCGGCCACCCTGCGGCCTGCAGCCAGCGCTGCAGCGAGTCCGCGCCCAGGTTCCGCTGGACCACCAGGTGGGCCTGGCCACCGGGGGCCAGGCGGCCCAGCCAGCTGGACAGCATCCCGTGCAGCGCCTCCTTGCCGATCCTGATCGGCGGATTAGACCAGATCGCGGCGAACTGGCCGGGCAGGCCCGGGTCTCCGGGAGGCCCGCAGCGCACGTTAGCCAGCCCGGCGCGGGCTGCGTTGCCTGCGCACAGGCCCAGCGCGCGCTCGTTGATGTCCACGGCCCAGACCATGCCCTGCGGCGCCCGCGCGGCCATGGCCAGCGCGATCGGGCCGTAGCCGGCACCGAGGTCGAGCAGGTCGCCGCGGGCCGGGGGCGGCGGGACGGTTTCCAGCAGCACCCGGGTGCCCGGGTCCAGGCGGCCCGCGGAGAACACCCCGGCGTCCGTGGCGCACTCGAAGTGCAGGTCAGAAAGGACGACCCGGACCAGGCCCGGGCGGTGCGCCGCCGCCGGGCTCGCGGTGAAGTAGTGCTGGCCCGGGCTTTCCTGGCCTGAGCCTGCCTGGTCCGGGCTTTCCTGGCCTGGGCTTTCCTGGCCTGAGCCTGCCTGGTCGGGGCCTGCCTGCTGGTCGGGGCCTGCCTGCTGGTCGGGGCCTGCCTGGCCTGGGGCCACCTGCTCCCTGCTCACCGGTTCCCGGGCTTCGCCATCTGCGGCGGGGCTGTTTCCTGCCCGGCCAGGGCCGGCTCGATGTAGCGGTGGGTCACCCAGCGCTCCACGACGAAGGTCAGGATCGGGATCGTGCCGGCCAGCAGCATCAGCACGGTCGGCCCGGGCGGCAGGCGAAGCCGCCGGGCCAGCAGCCAGGCGAAGACGAGGTAGACGATGTAGAGAATCCCGTGCAGCACGCCGACATCGTTGGCGACCGCAGGGTGCCCGGCGATCTGCAGCGGGATGCCGACAAAGCACAAGATGATCAGCACCACGCCGGTCACGTAGGCCATCACCCGGTAGCGGAGCACGGCTGCGCGCACCGGCCTGCCTCCTCAGATTGTCCGGGCCCCGCTCAGCGGAGCCCGTGCCACTTTCCGTGCCTGCTCGCCTCGGCGGTGAGCCGGGCCAGATAGGCGTTGTAGGCGGCCAGTTCCTCGTCGTCCTCGTCGTCAGCGGCACCAGCGCCGCCCTCCCCGGTGCCGGTGCCGGAGCCGGCCGCAGCCGTCCCGTCCCGTCCCGTCGGCAGCGCGACGTTGTCCAGGCCCCCGGCGCGGGCCGGCGGGCGGAACTCGTCCCTGATCGTCTTAGCCCAGAAGACGATCGCGAAGCCGGCGAAAATAGGCCACTCAAACGTGTACGCCCAGCTCAGGCCGTTCCCGGCCTCGGCGCGGCGGAGCTGCCAGTCACCCAGGGCCAGCATGCCCAAGACAGCCGCCACCATCAGCGCATGCCAGCCCAGCCACTTGGGCCGGAACAAGAACCGCCAGCTCGGTGCCGGGGTATCGCTGGACATGCCACGAAGTGTAGCCGCGCGCCCTGAGGCGGGGCGCCAGCACGCCGCACGGCAGTGTGAGCCTGGGAGCCCGGGCCCCCGGGCCCCCAACGTGCCCGCTCCCGCGGGCCCCCAACGTGCCCGCTCCCGCGGGCACTCATCTGCTGCGACTGCCGGGTTAATCGCCGGCCCGGCGAGGGCGGCGCGTGCGGCGCGCATCCCCTCGCCGGTGAGCCAGCCCTGGCGCACACCCTCCACGACACGCTTCCCCGCATGTCAATGCGAGGACATCCAGGCAGGTCAGTGATAATCGGTCCATGTCCTTGACGGATCTGTTGCGGCCCGGGCGGATGGGGCTGGCGGGGCGCCTGCCCGCCCGCCTGGAAGATCTGCACGGGCCCGAGCGGGGTGTCATCGTCCTGCCCCGCCACCTGGCCTGGCCAGGGATGCGGGAATTCGACGTGACCGACGACCGGGTCCGGCGGAGCCTGTACGGGATCGTGCTGACCCAGGGCCGCCGCAACGACCTGGCCCGCTTCGTCAACCCGCGGCTGCTGATGCAGGACTGGCCGCTGCTGCGCTCCTCGCTGGACCCGAAGCTGCGCCGCTGGTGCGAGCGGCGGCTGGTGCTGCGCGGCCAGGGATCCCAGGCGTCCTGGCCGGCCCCACCCGGCCCGTTATCGCCGGACCGGGCCGCCGGGGGCGCGGACGGGGACGCGGGGCGGCCAGACTACTAGCGGGGCGGCCAGACTAGCGGGGCGGGACCGTTCCCGCGCCGGGCGGCCCGGCCCGCCCTCAGCCGACCGCCAGCGGCCGGCGCTGGCCCATCCCCCGATCCCCTGGCAGGATGAGGCGCTGGCGGTGGCCACCCGCAAGCCCGGCGTGCACATCCGCCTGCGGGCTGCCCGGGCTGACCGCCGGCTGAGAGAGGCAGGCCGTGCTCAACGAGGGCGTTGGGTCGTGGACCGCCCGCCGGGCCCGCAAGACCCCGGACGCGCGGGCGATCCTGCATGCGGGGCGCGCGCTCAGCTACGCGGAGCTGGACGACCGGGTGGGCCGGCTGGCCCGGGCGCTGCGCGGGCTCGGCGCCGGGCCTGGCTCCCGGGTGGCCTACCTGGGCCCCAACCATCCGGCCTTCCTGGAAACCATGTTCGCGACCTGGTCCGCCGGGGCCGTGTTCGTGCCGCTGAACATGCGGCTGGCCGGCCCCGAGCTCGCCTACCAGCTCGCCGACTGCGGGGCGGAGCTGCTGGTGTACGCCCCGGAGCAGGCGGCCGTCGTGGCGGGCATCCGCGGCCAGGCCCGGCCCGGCCATCTCGTCGCGCTGAACGGTGCGGGCTCCGGCGAGCACGACTACGAGAACCTGCTCGCGGGGCCGCCGCCGGAACCGGCGGACATCCCGGTCAGCCTGGATGACCCCAGCCTGATCATGTACACCTCCGGCACCACGGGCCGGGCCAAGGGCGCGACGCTGACCCACGGGAACATCACCTGGAACGCGGTCAACGTGGTGGTGGACGCCGACTTCCGGGCGGACGAGGTGGCCCTCGCGGTCGCCCCGCTGTTCCACACCGCGGCGCTGAACATGCTCTGCCTGCCCACCATGCTCAAAGGGGGCACGGTGCTGATCGAGCCGGCCTTCGACCCCGGCCGGGCCCTGGAACTCATCGCCCGGCACCGGGTGACCTCGATGTTCGGTGTCCCGGCCATCTACGACGCGATGGCCGCTGCCCCCGGCTGGACCGGCGCGGACACCTCCAGCCTGCGCATGCTGCTGTGCGGCGGTGCCCCGGTGCCGGACGCCACCATCCGCCGCTACACCGACCGGGGGCTGACCTTCATCCAGGGATACGGGATGACCGAGACCTCGCCGGGGGCGCTGCTGCTGGACGCGGAGCACGCCCTGGCCAAGGCGGGCTCGGCCGGGGTGCCGCACTTCTTCACCGATGTCCGGGTGGCCGGCCCAGATGGCACCGGGGCCCGGCCCGGTCAGCGCGGGGAGATCCTCGTGGCCGGCCCGAACGTCATGCGGGGATACTGGGGTCAGCCGGAGGCCACCGCGGCGGTCCTCGCGGGCGGCTGGCTGCACTCCGGCGACGTGGGGATCACGGACGGGGACGGCTACGTGTCCGTGGTGGACCGCATCAAAGACGTGATCATCTCCGGCGGGGAGAACATCTACCCGGCCGAGGTGGAGAACGTCCTGCTCAGCCACCCCGCCGTGGCCGACTGCGGGGTGATCGGGATCCCCGACCGCCGGTGGGGGGAGGTGGGCCGCGCCGTGGTCGTGCTCCTGCCGGGAGCGAGCGCGTCGGAAGCGGACATCCTGGGATTCCTCGACGGCCGCCTGGCCCGGTACAAGATTCCCCAGTCGGTGCATTTCACCAGCGGCTTGCCGCGCACCGCCACAGGGAAGATCCTGAAGAAGCAGCTCCGCGAGACCCATGGAGGTACCACCGCATGAGCACTGTCGTGAACGGCCTGGATGGGATTACCGCGCTCGCCGGCACTGACCTGGGACGCAGCAGCTGGATGGAGGTAAGCCAGGAGCGGGTGAACACCTTCGCCGACGCGACCGGCGACCACCAGTGGATCCACGTGGACACGGCCCGCGCGGCCGCCGGGCCGTTCGGCGGCACCATCGCGCACGGCTACCTCACGCTGTCCATGGTCATCCCGCTGTTCGGCGAGCTCCTCGAGGTCACCGGCATCAGCATGGGCATCAACTACGGGCTGAACAAGGTCCGTTTCCCGGCGCCGGTCCCGGTCGGCTCCAAGGTCAGGCTGGCCGCGGCCGTCGCCGCCGTGGAGCCGGTCGGCGGTGGCCAGGGCGTGCAGCTGACCGTCGACTTCACCGTCGAGGTGAACGGCGGCGCGAAGCCGGCCTGCGTGGCCCAGGCCATCTACCGCTACTACGCCTGAGCCAGGAGCAGGGACGCTGCCTGCTGGGGACCGGGGCTGGCCCCGGCCCGGCCGGGCCGCGCGGATCCATGGCCTCCCAGCCGGCCAGGCGGCGGCTACCGGCCAGCAGCCGGGCCGGGACCGGGCGCCAGCCCGGCGATGACCCTGCCTCCGCCCGGTCCGAGGAACGCCGTAGCGGGTTGTGGTCGGGCCACAGCCCGCGCACGACCCCCGCGACTCGCGGCATCCTCCGACGCTGCCCACGACCGGGCCCGGCCGCCCTCCCGTGACCGGGGTGATTGCGCCGGAAACGACACGATCGACCAGGGCGGCCACGGCAGCGTGACGGGCCGCGGTGAGCGGACACCGGCCAGGCCGGGATGGCTGACTGACGGGACAGTTTCACCGGTTCGTGGGACTGTGTTCACGACCGGGTGGCTTGCGCGCGCTTGCCTGTTAGCGGCCATCCGGGAGGTCGGGCGACATGAGGGGCATGAGATCGATGAAGCAGATCCGGGCACGCTGGAGTGCGGTCGCGGGCAGCGTGGGCGTCGCGCTGCTGCTGGCCGCCACGCAGGGCACCGCCGCGGCCGGGGCGGCCACGACCACCCCCGTGCGCGGCGTGTCCGGGGGGAACGGGCCGGATGGAGCGGGAACCTGATCGCCGACGGGAACGCCGCGGCGGGCTACTGCACCCGCGACTGGAACGCGGCCACGACGATCCCCGGCTGGAGCATCCGCACCGGGAGCCCCAACGTCATGTGCTACGCCGCTGCCCGGGTCCGTCATCCGGCCGGTCCCGCCGGGCCGGGATTCTTCAGCTCCGGCCCGTACGGCGACTCGGCCATGACCCAGACCGCCCGGCTGGCGCCTGGGGCCGCGGCGGGCCGGTCCCTGTCCTACCGGCTGTCCGGATGGCTGGGCGGATGGAAGACCGAGCCCGGGTACGCGACCGTGTCGCTCACCTTCCTGCGGTGGTCGGGCCGCCCGGCAGGCGCCGCGGTCACGCTGCGCACGGTGAGCCGGGCTGACCGGGGCGGCCGTACCCGGCTGCTGCGCCGGGAACGCAGCGGGACGGTGCCGCCGGGCACGGCGTCGATCCGGGTCGGGGTGCGCTTCCTGGCCAGTTCCACCCCGCCCGGCGGGGAACCCGAGCCGTCCGGCCCCGGCGGCGGCCTGCTCGACAACCTCTCGCTGCGGGTGTCCGCCCCGCAGCCGGCGGCCCGGCTGGTGCCGCCCCGGTCAGCCGTGCCGCACTTCAGCCACGTCTTCGTGATCATGATGGAGAACACCAACGCCAGCGCGGTGCTGTCCGCCCGCAGCCACATGCCGTTCTTCCACAGCCTGATGGCCCGCGGGACCACGCTGGCGAACTACCACGCGGTGTACCACCCCAGCGACGAGAATTACCTGGCCATCGCGGGCGGCGACACCTACGCCCGGGGCGCCGTCTACTGGCCGGACATCAAGGACCCGAACCGCAACCTCGGCGACGAGCTCGAGGCCAGGTCCATGACCTGGAAGGCCTACGAGCAGGGGATGGGCTACCGGTGCAACGACCGCGCGTCCACCGAGTTCACCTACGACAAGTACTACTACCCGGACGACGCGCCGTTCATCAACTACACCGACGTCAGCGGCAGCCGGGCCCGCTGCCGGGCGCACCTGGCCGACGCCAGGCAACTGCCCGCGGATCTGAAGAGCGCCGCGGCCACGCCGGACTTCTCCTGGATCGCGGCCGACGACTACTACGACGGTGAGTCCGCCGGCAACGGTGACCGCCACAGCCGGGAGGTCCAGGACGGCTGGCTGAAGCGGACCGTCACCCCCATCCTGTCCTCGCCCGCGTGGCGGACGCAGAAATCCCTGCTGATCATCACCTGGGACGAGGCCGGCGTGACGAAGCGCACGGCGGAGCCGGGCAACCGGGTCGCGACCGTGGTGGTCGGCTCCCAGGGCTCGGTGCGGGCCGGCGACGTCAGCCAGGCCCGGTATGACCACTACTCGGCCGCCCGGACCATCGAGGAGGCGCTGGGCGTCGCACCGTTCACCGCGAACGACGCGTACGCCACCCCGTTCAACGATGCGTTCGCCTGGCGGGGCTGGTGAGACGCGGGCTGTGTTCCCGGCGCGCCTCTGGCGCTGTGGCCCCCGCGCCAGCCGGCTGGCCCGCACCCTCTACAGTCAGGCCATGCGATATGCCACGATCCGGACCCTGGACGGGACGACGGCCGCGCGGCTGGACGGGGACATGCTGGTGCCGCTGGACGCGGCCGACGCCGGCGCGCTGCTGGCCCGCGCCGCGCTGGGTGAGCGCGGCGGCCGGGCGCCGTCGGAGCGGGCCGGGGCCGCAGCGGTGGCCGCCAGCGAGGCGAGCTTCGCACCCGTCGTGCCGCAGCCGGCCAAAGTGCTGTGCGTGGGACTGAACTACCGGGCCCACATCCTGGAGACCGGGCGGGACCTTCCGCAGTACCCGACCCTGTTCGCCAAGTTCGCCCGCACCCTGCTGGGTGCCCGCGACGACCTGGTGCTGCCCGCGGTCAGCGACCGGGTCGACTGGGAGGCCGAGCTGGGCGTGGTCATCGGCCAGCCGATCTACCGGGCCAGCCGGGACGAGGCGGCGGCGGCCATCGCCGGGTACACCGTCACCAACGACGTGAGCATGCGCGACTGGCAGGGCCGCACCCTGCAGTGGCTGCAGGGCAAGATGTTCGAGCGGAGCACCCCGGCCGGCCCGTACCTGGTCACCGGGGACGAGATCGGCGATGCCGCGGACCTGGAGGTGCGATGCGAGGTGGACGGGGCCGTGATGCAGCAGTCCCGCACCTCCGACCTGCTGTTCGGCCCGGCCGAGATCGCCGCCTACGCCAGCCAGGCCATCACGCTGGAGCCGGGGGACCTGCTGCTCACCGGCACGCCGGGCGGGGTGGGGAACGCCCGCAAGCCACCGCTCTACCTCCAGCCGGGCCAGACGCTCCGCACCGTGATCGAGGGCATCGGCGAGTGCGTCAACCGGTGCGTGCCGGACAAGGACTGACCGGCCCGCGGGGCCGCAGCGCCGGAAGCCGCCGGGCCGCCTGGAGCGGCCGCCCCGAGTGTGCCAGGGTTACGGCATGCGCAAGTACGTGATCATGGGAGTGCCCGGCAGCGGCAAGAGCTCGCAGGCGTCGTGGCTGGCCCGGGACCTGGACCTGGTGCACATCAGCGTGGGCGACATCTTCCGCTGGAACGTGCAGCAGCACACCAAGATGGGCGCCGACGTGCGGCGGATCATGGCCGCCGGTGAGCTGGTCGGGGACGACCTGGCCGAGAAGGTGACCGCGCAGCGGCTCGCCGACCACGACTGGAACTACGGGTTCATCATCGACGGGTTCCCGCGTAACGACCGGCAGGCGGAGTTCTTCCTGGAAAGCTACGACATCGACGCGGTCATCCACCTCGACCTGCCCGACACCGAGGTCCGCCGCCGGGTCCTGGCCCGGCGCCTGTGCTCGGGCTGCGGCCTGGACTACAACCTGATCGAGGGCCGGCCCCGGGAAGAGGGCAAGTGTGACGTGTGCGGCGGGACGCTGGTGACCCGCGAGGACGACACCGAGGAAGCCCTCGCGGTCCGGCTGCGCGACTACCACGAGAAGACCGACCCGGTGCTCGCCATCTTCGGGCGCAAGGAGTACGTCCTGCGCATCGACGCCACCAAGGACAAGGACGAGGTCCAGACGGCGATCCGGGAGGCGCTCGGGCTGCCGGCGCTCACGCCGGAGCCCGCCGCCCGGCCGTGACGGCGGGACCCGCAGCGGGGGCGCCATGCGGGTCGTGATCGCCCCCGACTCGTTCAAGGGCAGCATCGGGGCGGCCGCGGCGGCGGACGCGCTGGCCGGCGGCTGGCACGCCGCACGGCCCGGCGACCAGGTGATCTGCGTGCCGCTGGCCGACGGCGGTGAGGGCACCCTGGACGTGCTCGCCGCCGCGGTGAGCGGCGCCCGCTGGCACGCCGCCCGCGTCACCGGCCCGGCGGGCCAGCCGGTGGACTGCGCCTGGCTGGAACTGCCCGGCGGCATCGCGGCCGTGGAGCTGGCCCGGGCCAGCGGGCTGCCGCTGCTGGCCCGGCCCGACCCGCTGGGCGCGCACACGACCGGGCTCGGCGAGATCATCGGCCGCGCGCTCGGCGCCGGCGCCGGGCAGGTGATGATCGCACTCGGCGGCTCGGCGTCCACCGACGGCGGGACCGGCGCGCTGGCCGCGCTCGGCGCCCGCTTCCTCGACGCCGCCGGCCGCGCCCTGCCGCCCGGCGGCGGGGCCCTGGCCCGCCTGGCCGCGGTGGACCTGGCCGGGTTGCGCCCGCCCCCCGGCGGCGGGATCAGCTGCCTGTCGGACGTGCGCGCCCCGCTGCTCGGGCCGGCCGGGGCCGCCGCCGTGTTCGGCCCGCAGAAGGGAGCCAGCCCCGTCCAGGTGGCCCTGCTCGAGGATGGCCTGGCCCGGCTGGCCGGGTGCCTCGGCGGGGATCCGGCGGCGCCGGGGGCCGGGGCGGCCGGCGGCACCGGGTACGGCTTCGCCGCCGCCTGGGGGGCGCAGATCGGCCCGGGGGCGGAGCAGCTCGCCCGGCTGGCCGGCCTGGACCGGGCGCTGTCCGGCGCGGGGCTGGTGATCACCGGGGAAGGCCGGTACGACGAGACCTCGGGCACCGGGAAGGTCGCCGGCACCGTGTTCGCCGCCGCCGCGGCCGCCGGGGTGCCCGCCGCGCTGGTCGCCGGCCAGGTCGCGGCCGGCCCGCCGCCCGCCGTGGCCTGGGCCGTGGGCCTGTCCGACCTGGCGGGCGGCGCCGGGCCGGCGCTGGCCGACCCCGCCCGCTGGCTCCGGCAGGCCGGGCGGGACCTGGCCGCGCGGGTCAGCCGCTGACGGGTCGGCCGCCGGGCCGGCCCGGCCGCCAACTACCCTGGTCCGCGTGCGGGACATCGTGGTGTTCAGCGGCAGCGCCCACCCCGAGCTGGCGGCCGAAATCTGCGCGGACCTGGGCGAGCAACTCCGCCCGGTGCGGCTGCGCCGCTTCGCCAATGACTGCCTGGAGGCGCAGCTCCAGTCCAACTGCCGGGAACGTGACGTGTTCCTCATCCAGCCGCTGTGCCCCCCGGTCCAGGAGAACCTGGTCGAGCTGCTGCTCATGCTGGACGCCGCCCGGGGCGCCTCGGCGGCCCGCGTCACCGCCGTCATTCCGCACTATGCGTACGCCCGGTCAGACAAGAAGGACATGCCCCGGGTGTCGATCGGCGGGCGCATGGTCGCGGACCTCCTCGTCACCGCGGGCGCGAACCGGGTGCTGACGATGACCCTGCACTCCCCGCAGGTCCACGGCTTCTTCTCGGTCCCGGTCGATCACCTGCACGCGCTGGGCGAGCTGGCCAGCCACTTCCGCGGCCAGGACCTGTCGAACACCATGGTGGTCTCACCCGACCTGGGCAACGCCAAGCAGTCCGCCGCCTTCGCCCGCCGCCTCGGCCTGACGGTGGCGTTCGGCGCGAAGCAGCGGATCAGCGACCAGGAGGTGACGATCACGTCCATCATCGGCGACGTCACCGGCCGGGACGTGATCGTGCTGGACGACGAGATCGCGCGCGGCACCACGATCATCGAGCTGCTCGACCGCCTGCGGGAACGCGACGTCCGGTCGGTCCGGGTCGCCTGCACGCACGGCCTGTTCGCGGGGGACGCGCTGAAGCGGATCGAGTCGGCGCCCGAGGTGACCGAGATCGTCTGCACCAACACCGTGCCGATCCCGGACCACATGCTCGGCGGGAAGCTTCAGGTCATCTCGCTGGCCTCCGCCCTGGCCGAGGCCATCCGCCGGATCCACGAAGGCGAGTCGGTCAGCGTCCTGTTCGGCCCGCACTGAGTTACCCGGGGGCCCGAGCCCCCGGACCCCCACGGCCCGCCTCCGCAGGCTTATGGGTGCGGCGCGTGCCGGGTTAATCGCCGGCTCGGCGGGGACACGCCTGCGGCGCGCCTCCCCTCGCCAGCGAGCTCAGCTGGCCCGGGGCCCGAACCCCGACCTCAACGGGCCGCTTCAACTCTCCTCGATCGCCCGGGTGACCTGCCCGGTGGTCAGCGGGAGATCCCGGACCCGGACGCCCACCGCGTCCGCTACCGCGTTGCCGATCGCCCCCGCGACCGGGCCCTGGGCCAGCTCCCCGGCCCCGGTCTCCGGCTCGCCGGGTGCGGCCACGATCCGCACGGCCACCTCGGGCACCTCGGTGAACCGCAGGATCGGGTAGCTGTCCCAGGTCACCGACGTGATCCGGGTCCGGTCGAAGCGGACCCGCTCGCGCAGCGCCCAGCTCGCGCTCTGGATCGCCCCGCCCTCCACCTGGTTGATCACGCCGTCGGGGTTGATCACCCGGCCCACGTCCACGGCCAGCCACAGCCGGCGCAGGCTGATTCCGGTGTCCGCGGCGACCTCCGCCACCGCCGCGCAGTACCCGGAGGTGCCCTTGTAGCGGGCGAAGCCCAGGCCGAGACCGGTTCCCTCAGCCTGGCTACCGTCACCACGGGCACCTTCACCACCGTTACCTTCACCACGGGCACCGCCCGCCCGGGCCCGGGCCCAGCCGGACATGGCCGCGGCCTCCTCGATGACCCGCCGGGCCCGCGGGTCGCTGAGGTGCGCCAGCCGGAACTCCACCGGATCCGCGCCGGCCGCCCCGGCCAGCTCGTCCATGAACGACTCGATCGCGAACACGTTGAGGAACGCGCCCAGGGAGCGCAGCGACGAGGTGCGCAGCGGCATGGTGAGCAGCCGGTGCCGGGTCACCTCGAGATCGGGGATGTCGTAGGCGGGGACCGCGTTCCGGGTGGCGCCCATCGCCCCGCTGGGCACCCCGTCCTGGGCGGCGCTGATCGGCGTGGCCCCGGCGGCGTGGGAC
Source organism: uncultured Actinomycetes bacterium (assembly GCA_963782185.1). GTDB lineage: Bacteria > Actinomycetota > Actinomycetes > Streptosporangiales > Streptosporangiaceae > RYN-230. The sequence continues at coordinate 46,742 of CAWAJB010000037.1, read as the reverse complement.
AGCGCGAGCAGCCGCGGCTCGCCGCCGGTGCCCGGCCGGCCGACGAACCCGTTGCTCCACACGTCCTGGCGCCAGGACCGGATCCGGCCGCCGGAGTCCAGGCCCGCCGACAGGCGGGCCAGCATGGCGGACCCGAGGGGCCCCCAGCTGAGCTCGTCCCGCCGGGACCACAGCACCCGTACCGGGCGGCCGGGCACCGCCCGGGCCAGCAGCACCGCGTCGGCCGCGGCATCGTCCGAGGCGTTGTGCCCGTACACCCCGGCTCCCTCCACGTGCTGCACGGTCACCCGGGCGGGATCCAGGCCCAGCCCGGCGGCCAGCGCCCCGCGGAGCGGGAACGGGCCCTGGCTGTGTGTCCACACGCTGACCCGGCCCCCGTCGTCCCAGCGGGCGATCGCGCAGCTGGGGGCCATCGAGCCGTGCGCGATGAACGGCCTGGTGTACTCGGCGGTGCATGCCCGGCTCACCTGGGCGGCCGCCCGCGGGTCGCAGTGCCGCACCACCGGCTGGTCCTCGGTGGGCTGGGCCAGCAGGAAGCCCTTCAGGTCGTCCTCGTCCGGCAGCGACTCGCGCACCGTCCAGCGGGCGGCCTGCGCCAGCCGCTCCGCCGCGGTCACCGCGACCCGGTCGGACGCGGCGACCACGCCGAGAAACGAGCCGTCATGGACCTGCGCCACCACCCCGGCAGGCAGGTCCGCCTGGCCCACCGCGTCCAGCGTGGCCGCCGGGGCCGGGGGCCGGACCACCCGCCCGTACAGCATGCCCGGCAGCACCAGGTCGTGCAGGAACCGGGGCCGCCCGGCCACCTTGTCCGGCAGGTCGATCCGGGGCGCGCTGCGGCCGGCGACCGACCACCGGGCCGGGGGCTTGGCGGCCGCGCTCAGCCGCGCGGCCCGGCCGAGGAGGACCGCCTGGTCCAGCGACCAGTAGCCGGGCCCGGCGCGGGCCACCCCGCGCCGCACCTCCAGCCCGGCCGGGTCCATCCCGAGCTTCTCCGCCGCCTCGGCCACGAACGCCGCGCGGACCTGTGCGCAGACCTGGCGAAGCGCCCCGCCGCAGTCCTGGATGGACCGGCTGCCCGAGGTGACCCCCTCATCGGGGCTGCTGCTGGTGCTCACCCCGGCCACCCGGACCTGGTCGAGCCCGACGTCGAGTTCCTCGGCCGCGATCTGCGCCAGCGCGGTCCACACTCCCTGGCCGTACTCGACCTTCCCGGGGCGGATCGTGACGATGCCGTCCACGCCGAAGTCCACCCACTCGCCCGGCAGCGGGTTGGCGGCCAGGCTCGGCGAGGGTGCCGGGGGACTGCTCAACGGGCCTGCTCCGGCCGTCCGGCCGTCCCGCCCGCCGTGCTCCGGGCCGCCGTGCTCCGGGCCGCCGTGCTCCGGGCCGCGGCGCGGAGCACGGCCTTGACGATCCGCTGGTGCGAGCCGCACCGGCACAGGTTGCCGTCCAGCGCCGAGCGCACCTCGGCCTCGGCCGGCGCGGGGTTCGCGCGCAGCAGGGCCACCGCGCTCATGATCATGCCTGAGGTGCAGTAGCCGCACTGCGCCGCCTGCTCATCCACCACCGCCTGCTGCACCGGGTGCATGGTCCCGTCATCCAGCAGGCCCTCCACCGTGGTGATGTCCTGGCCCCCGGCCGCCCAGGCCGGGAAGTCGCAGGAGGACCGGGCCCGGCCGCCGATGAGCACGAAGCATGCCCCGCACAGGCCGGCCCCGCAGCCGAACTTCGGCCCGGACAGCCCCAGGTCCTGCCGCAGCACGTCGAGGAGCGGGGCGTCCGGCTCGCACTCGATGACCCGCTCCGCCCCGTTCACCGTCGCCCGGATATTGACGGTCGCCATGGGCACAGAGTATGCATTCGTTTGCAGGTGAGGCCAGGGCGCAGGAGGAAATCCATGGATGAACGGGTGGCGATGGCGATCTCCCACTGGTCGCCGCGGTTCACCACCAACGGTGTCACCGCCGGGGATTTTGAGCGGATCACCGGCCATCTGGAGCGGTGGGCGGACTGGTGCGCGGCCTGGAGCGCCGTGGCCGCGGAGCATGAGCAGCTCGGCCGGGACGCGCTGGCCGCCGGCCGGGAGATGTCCGCCGGGGCGCACCTGTCCCGGGCCGCGGTGTACTTCCATTTCGCCAAGTTCCTGTTCACCTGCGACCCCGAGCAGATGCGCACCGCCCACCTGGCCGCGGTCCGCTGCCTCACCGACGCACTGCCCTACCTTGACCCGCCGGGGCGGCGGGTCGAGATCCCCTTCGAGGGCGCCCGCCTGGTCGGGGTGCTCCGGGAGCCCGCCGGCGGCGGCCCGCATCCGGTGGTGATCATGATCCCGGGGCTGGACTCCGCCAAAGAGGAATTCCGCAGCACCGAGGAGCTGTTCCTGGAGCGTGGCGTGGCCACGTTCAGCGTGGACGGCCCGGGGCAGGGCGAGGCCGAGTATGACCTGGCCATCCGGGGCGACTGGGAAGTCCCCGGGTCCGCCATCATCGACCGGCTCAGCGCCGAGCCGTCCCTGGACGAGGAGCGGATCGCGGTCTGGGGCGTGAGCCTCGGCGGGTACTACGCGCCGCGGGTGGCCAGCGGGGATGACCGGGTGCGGGCCTGCGTGGCCCTGGCCGGGCCGTTCAACTTCGCCGATCAGTGGGACAGCCGGCCCATCCTGACCCGGGAGGCGTTCCGGGTCAGGTCCAAGTCGCCCGACATGGACGGCGCCCGGGCCGTGGCCGGCCAGCTCAGCCTGGAGGGGCGGGCGACGCTCATCCGCTGCCCGCTGCTGGTGGTGATGGGCAAGCTGGACCGGCTGATCCCGTGGACCCAGGCGGCCCGGCTGGCCGGCGAGGCCGGCGGCCCCGCCGAGCTGCTGCTGCTGGACACGGGCAATCACGGCTGCGCCAACCTGTCACCGTTTCACCGCTACCTGACCGCCGACTGGGTCGCCGAGCGGCTCGGCGAGCCGACCAGGCGGCCCGCCCCGGCGTCCGCGTGAGCGGCCGGGCAGTGCTCAGCAGGATGAGGGCTTTTTAAGGACTTTTGGCCCTGGGAGACACAGGCGGCCCATGCGCATCGTGTCGTAGTGTCCGGAGGTGGGCGTGCCCAGCCAGACCGGCCCGGTGAGCGTGCGCTGCGCTCCGTCGGCGGGCCGGAGCTGACCCGTCCCGGTCCCGGCCTGGCCATCGAGTCCAAGCTGCACGCCCCCGGCGTCCGCCGGGAATGGGTCCAGCGGCCCCGGCTGCTGGAGGAGCTGGCGGGCGCGGCCCCAGCCAGGCTGATCCTGGTCGACGCGCCAGCAGGCTTCGGCAAGACCACCCTCGTCGCCCAGTGGCGGTCCAGCGCGGCCGAGCGCAGAAGGTTCGCGTGGGTCTCCCTCGACAGCGGGGACGACGATCCGGGCAGGCTGTGGTGGCATGTCGTGTCCGCACTGGAGCGGGCCTGCCCGGAGCTCGACGCCGGGGACCTCCTGCGGGCGCTGCGGACGCAGGCCCCGGACATCGCCGACGACGTGATCGGGGGCCTGCTCAGCCGGCTGGCCAGGCTCCGGGCCCCGGTCGTGCTGGTGCTGGATGACTATCACGTGATCAGGGAACGCAGCTGCCATGACCAGGTGGCGTCCTTCCTGTTCCACCTGCCGCCCAGCCTCCAGCTGGTGCTCGTCACCCGGGCCGACCCGCGGCTGCCGCTCGCGCGGCTGCGGGCCATCGGCGAGATGGTCGAGATCAGGATGCCCGAGCTGCGCTTCACGCCGCTGCAGGCCGCCGCGCTGGTCCGCGCCGTCTCCGGGGCCGGGCTCACCGCGGCTGATCTGGCCGACCTCGTCGAGCGGACCGAAGGATGGCCGGCCGGTATCTACCTGGCGGCGCTGTCGCTGCGCGGGCACCCCGAACCGGGCGCCTTCGTCCGCCAGTTCACCGGCAACAACCGCTACGTCGTCGATTTCCTGGCTGAGGAGGTTCTCGCCCGCCAGCCGGCCGCGATCCGGCAGTTCCTCGCGCGGACCTCGGTCCTCGACCGGTTCTGCGCACCGCTGTGCGATGCCGTGGTCGGGTCCGGCAACGCGGCGGACATCCTCGACCTGCTGGAGCGGGAGAACCTCTTCGTCGTCCCGCTGGACGACACCCGGGACTGGTACCGCTACCACCACCTGTTCGCGCAGGTGCTCAGGAGCCAGCTGGCGAGGGACGAGCCGGGCACCGTGCCCGCGCTGCACCAGCGGGCGAGCGCCTGGTACACGGCATCCGGATGGGTTGACGAGGCGATCGGCCACGTCGTCGCGGCTGGCGACGTCTCCCGCTCCGTGGAGCTCATCGCGCGGAACTGGCACGCCTACGTGAGCGTGGGCCGCGCCGGCACCGTCCGGGCCTGGATGCGGCTGCTGTCCGACGACCAGATCGCCGCCAACCCGCTGGCCGCGCACTGTGCCGCCTGGGCCGCGGCCCTGTCCGGCGAGCCGGAGCCGCTGCGCCGGTGGCTCCCGGTCATCGAGGCCTCCCGCTACGCCGGGCAGATGCCGGACGGCCTGGCGTCGATGGAGTCCTCCGCCGCCCTGCTCCGCGGCGTCTACGGGTTCGACGGCCTCCCGGTGATGCGCGAGTCGGCCCGGCGGGCCACCGGGCTGGAAACCAACCCCGGATCCCCGTGGTACACCCTGGCCCGGGCGGCGCATGGCTTCAGCCTCTACCTGTCGGGTGACCTGGAGGCAGCAGAGGCGCAACTCGAGGAAGCGGCGCGCAGCGAGGCGTGCGCCACGCTGATCGGCATCCTGGCCCTATCCACCCTGTCCCTGATCGCCGCCGGGCGGGGAGACATCGCCCGCGCGGAAGGCCTGGCTGACACGGCCCGCGGCCTGGCCACCCGGGGCGATCTCAGTGATGCGCCGCAGGCGTCGCTCGCCTACACCGCCACCGGCAGGGTCCGGGCCGCCCAGGGCCGGCTCCACGAGGCGCGGGCCGCATTCGAGCGTGCGGTCTGGTCCCGGCGGCGCAAGCCGGGGATGAGCCCCTGGGCCACCCTGGAAGGCCTGCTCTGGCTGGCCCAGGTGCTCCTGGACCTGGGCCAGAGCGCGCGGGCCGGCGAGCTGATCGACGAAGCCCAGAACGTGCTGGCGGAGTTCCCCGACGGCGTGGACGTTCTCCAGGCCCGGCTGGATGGCCTCCGGCGGCAGCTGGCGCCCCGGCCCCGGGTGGTGGCCGACCTGGGGAACACGCTCACCGAGCGGGAAGTAGCGGTGCTGCGCCTCTTGCGGGGCACGATGTCCCTGCGGGAGATCAGCCAGGAACTGTACGTGTCACCGAATACGGTGAAGACCCACGCCCAGGCGATCTACCGCAAGCTGGGGGTGTCCAGCCGGCAGGACGCCGTGCTGCGCGGGCGCGATGCCGGGGTGCTGTGAGCCGCCGGGCGCCCGCCCTGTTCACGATGAGGCCGGCCTCCCGGCGCGGACCTAGACCAGGTGGAGCTGCCGGGCGCGCCGGACCGCCTCCCTCCGGTGGGCTACGGCCAGCTTGCGGTAGATGCTCTTGAGGTGGGTCTTGACGGTGTTCACCGAGATGTACATCTCGGCGGCGATCTCCGCGGTGCTCATCATCTCCGACATGTACCGGACCACTTCACGCTCACGCTGGCTCAGCTGTTCCACGATCAGCGGCGCCGCATCGCCGGGTGGCCCAGCCGGGACCGGGCGGGAACCGGTCACGTCCGGCTCGAGCAGGGACTGGTAGGTCCGGGCCAGGCCCTGATCGCGCCGCAGAGCCGGCCGGATCCAGGCCCGCTCCGCGATGAAGGGCAGCCGCAGTTCCTCGGCGCTGGCCAGGCGCAGCGCCTCCTCCAGCAACTGATGGCCCCGCGCGCGGTCCTCAGCCCGGTAGCTCAGCCTGGCCTCGGTGAGCCGTGCTTCCACCCGCGTGTAGTCGGAGGCTGCGGCGCCGGCGCTGCGTGGCGCGGCCAGGGCGCGCCTGGCCGCCTCGAGGTTCCCCGCGGCCAGCCAGGCGTGCGCCAGCGCGACCGCCGCGTCCAGATGCGACCGGGGGGCGGCGCTCTCCGCCGCGTCGATCGCGGCCTGGGCAGCGCCCTCCGCCGCGCAGGTGGCCGACTCCAGGAGGACCATCCGGTGCTCGAGCCAGGGGGGGAGCGGGCCGCCAGCCCGGGCCAGGCCGAGCATGTGCCGGGCCGGCCCGACGTGGCCTTCAGCCAGCGCGTGGCGGACGCCGACCGCGTGGGCCAGGGCATCCATCAGCGGATCGGGCTGCAGCCGGAGGGCCCCGACCGCCGCTTTGAGCTGGCTGCGGGCCTCGCCCAGCTCACCCCGGTCCAGGCATGCGCACGCCAGCGCGACCGACGCCGCTGCGCCCGGCCGGCCGGAGAGCGCCTCCTCGGCCAGCCCGCGCGCGCGGGTCGGGTGCCCGCGCAACGCCTCCGCGAGCGCGAGATCCCCGAGGCAGCCGAGCCGCTCACGGGCGGCCCCGGCGGCCGTGGCCTCACCGGCCGCCCCGAGGATCGCGGCGGCCCGGTCGAAGTCGCCGGCCCGCAGCTCCGCCCGGCCCCGCGCGGACAGCACCTCCAGCGACACCCCGGGATGGCGGTCGAGCAAGGACCGTGGGACGCCCTGCAGCAGTTGCTGCGCCCGCGCCGCGGCGCCCGCCTCCGATGTGCAGTCCCCGGTACGGCGGGACACGGCGGCACGGACCAGCGCCGCGGCCAGCCGGGCCGCGATGTCCTCGCCCGCGGGGCGGTGCTCCAGAATGGTTTCCGCCGCGCCGAGCGCGGTGCCCTCCGGAGGGCCAGCGACGGTACCCAGTTCCAGCGCGGCCGCCACGAGCAAGACCTCGGGCCCGGCCCCGGGCGGCGCGGCTGGCAGGCGCCGGAACTCGTCCGTGAGCGGCTGGGCCCCGTGCGGGTCGATAATCTGGCCGATCGCCAGGTCATCAACGACCATCCGGGCTGCGAGCTGCCAGTCACCCGAGTCGGCGGCGTGGCGGATCGCCTCGCCCAGTGATCCCCGGTGCCAGTACCACTGGGCCGCCCGCCGGTGCAGGGCCGGCACCTGGCCCGGGCTCTCGCGGCGGAGCTTCAGGCGCAGCACCGAGCCGAACAGGGGATGGTAACGGTAGACGCCGGGGCTGACGGCCCGCACGAACGCGTTCGTGCGGGCGAGTTCCGGCAGCACGCTCGCGGCGTCCTGGCCGCCGGTGAGCTCGTCGGCGACGTCCGCGCTGACCCGGGACAGGATGCTGGTGCGCAGCAGGAGGTCGCGGGCCGGCGGGGACTGGGCATCCAGCACCTCCTCCACCAGGTAGCCGGTGATGGAGCTGTCCTCAGCCGCGAATTCCTTGACGAATTGCGCCGGGTCGGGATGCCCCTCCAGCGAGATCGCGGCCAGGCGCAGGCCCGCCGCCCAGCCCTCAGCCCGCCGGGTCAGCACCTGGACGTCTGGATCCGGCAGGACGATGCCGTGCTGGGCCAGCAGCAGCGTGGTCTCGGCCACGCTGAAGGCCAGCTGCCCGGCCCGGATCTCGGCGAGTTCGCCGGCCGCCCGGTAGCGGTGCAGCGGGAGGAGCGGATCCATCCGTGACCCGGCGATCAGGCGCAGGCCGGGCGCGGCATTCCTCAGGACGTACGCCAGGCCCTCCAGGGCGTCCGGCGCGGTCAGCAGGTGAAGGTCGTCCAGGACCAGGTCCACGGGCGGGTCCTGCCCGGCCAGCTCGGACGCGAGCCGGAGCAGGAAACCGTGGCCGGCCTCGCCGCCCATCTTCCCGCCATCCGCGGCGGGGGACAGGGGGGTGACCGGGACGCCGGCCGCCCGCAGGGCAGCCGTCACGTAGGACCAGAACACCCCGGGCCGGTTGTCGTACTCGTCCACCGTCATCCAGGCGCACGGGCCCGCGCTGGCCCGGGCGGACGCCCACAGCGCGATGGACATCGTCTTGCCCGCCCCGGGCGGGCCGGTCACCGTGATCAGCGGCACCCGGGCGCTCTCGGCCATGATGGCCGCGATCCGCGGGCGGGGCACAGCCCAGCCCGGCACCCCCGGCGCGGTGATCTTGGACAGCAGGACCGGATCGCCCGCATCGGCGGCCGAGCCTCCGGCCGCGGTCCCGGTGAGCACGCGGGGACTGCTGACCATCGGTACCACCTCTTCCTGGCGGGGAAGCCCCCCTCGGCCGCCAGCCACAGCCCGGCCAGCGGCCGGGCTGCGCCCGGCCTGGGGGCGGTGGCTCATCGGCTCCCGACACTCCCGACTATCAGGGTGATTTGTCATCACCTGTGCCCCGATCTCACCAGGGTGACTCACCCGAATGGAGTGGGGCGCTGCCGCCCTGCACACGGCAGGCTGGTAACCGGAACTGCCGGCCCACGAACGGGGAGCGACGTTGACACCCTCCTACTACGAGATCCGGGTAGTGGGTGTCCTCCCGCCCGAAGCCCTGCTGGACTTCGACCGGCTGACGGCGTCCGTCGAACCAGTGGAAACCGTCGTGCACGGGCCGCTGCCCGATGCGGCGGCCCTGCACGGCCTGCTGGCCCGGCTGGAGACCTTCGGCGCGCAGATCGTGGAGATACGCCGCCTGCACGACCGGGAGCCGGACGCCGGCGAGGACCCATCCGCAGGCAGCTGAACGGCGGCCGGGCAGGCCCGGGCGGCTCCACACCATCCCTTACGGGTGAGCCCTCAAGGCGCGGGAGATGCCACCGTTGACCTGGCCGGCCCCGGGAAGGACCGGCTCCCGGAAGCTAGCGAGGGGACTGAAGGTCATGAGCATGCCCGCCAAGGCGGCCGTCGACGACACCACCAGCGCGGCGCTGGCCAGCCTCGCCCTCGGCGATCCCGAGCTCCTGGGCGAGGGCCTGCGGCTGCGCCGGGAACTCCAGGAGAGAAGCGGCCTGGATGCCCGCACCTTCGCCCTGGTCAAGATCGCAGCCCTGATCGCCCTGGACGCGCCGCCGGCCTCGTACCTGTGGCAGGTCGGGAACGCGATCGAGGCCGGTGCCACGCCGGGCGAGCTGCTGGGCGTGCTGCGTGCGGTCGCACCGCAGGTCGGCCTGCCCAGGATCGTGGAGGCCGCCCCCGAGCTGATGGCCGCCCTGGGACTGGACCTTCCCGCCGGGCCCCCCGGAGCGGTCTAGCACGTCAGCCACCCAGGACAGGCTGACCAGGAACCTCAAGACGAAGGAAGTGCACAGTGAGCGAGCCGTTCAAGGGAACCATCAACATAGACATCCGGGACTCGGTCCCGGACTGGTCCCCCTTCGAGCCGCCCCAGGCCCCGGACGGGGCGCCGAACGTCGTGTACATCGTCCTGGATGACGTCGGCTTCTCAGCCATGTCCAGTTACGGCGGGCCGATCGAGACGCCGAACATCGACCGGATCGCGGCGGACGGGATCCGGTACACGCAGTGGCACACGACCGCGCTGTGCTCGCCGACCCGGTCCTGCCTGCTGACCGGCCGCAACCACACCCGCAACTCGATGGCCTGCATCACCGAGGCCGCGGTCGGGTTCCCGAACGCCAGCGGGACCATCCCGCCCGAGAACGGCATGCTCTCGGAGATCCTGGCCGAGCGCGGCTGGAACACCTACATGGTCGGCAAGTGGCACCTGTGCCCGACCGTGGAGATGAACGTCGCGTTGACGCGGCGGAACTGGCCGTCCGGCCGCGGGTTCGAGCGCTGGTACGGGTTCCTGGGAGCCGAGACCAACCAGTGGTACCCGGACCTGGTCTACGACAACCACCCGGTTGACCAGCCGAAGCTGCCATCTGAGGGCTACCACCTCACCGAGGACCTGACCGACAAGGCGCTGGAGTTCATCCAGGACGCCAAGACGGTCGCGCCGGACAAGCCGTTCTTCCTGTATTACGCCCCGGGCGCCTGCCATGCGCCGCACCATGTCTCGAAGGAATGGGCCGACAAGTTCAAGGGCCGCTTCGACATGGGCTACGAGGCCATGCGCGAGCAGACGCTGGCCCGGCAGAAGGAAATGGGCATCGTCCCGGCCGACACCGAGCTGCCGCCGGTCAACCCGATCGGCACGCCCGAGACCCGCAAGGGGCCCGGGGGCCAGCCGTTCCCGCCGCTGGACGTCACCCGGCCATGGGATTCACTGTCCGCCGAGGAGCAGCGGCTCTTCGCGCGGATGGCCGAGGTGTACGCGGGGTTCCTGGCCCACGCCGACCACCACATCGGCCGGCTGCTCGACTACCTGGAAGAGTCCGGGCAGCGGGACAACACCATGGTCATCCTGGTGTCGGACAACGGCGCCTCGGGTGAGGGCGGCCCGGACGGGTCGGTCAACGAGATGCTGTTCGCGAACGGCATCCCGGACAACATCCAGGCGAACCTGGCGATGATCGATGAGCTCGGCGGGACGAAGACCTACAACCACTACCCCAATGGGTGGGCGATGGCCTTCAACACGCCGTTCAAGATGTGGAAGCGGTATGAGTTCAACGGCGGCACCGCGGACCCGTGCATCATCTCCTGGCCCGCAGCCACCGCCGACGCGGCCGCGGGCAAGGGCGGGCTGCGGCACCAGTACCACCACGCCATCGACATCGTGCCGAGCATCCTGGACGCGCTGGGCGTCGAACCGCCCGAGACGATCAAGGGCCACGTGCAGAGCCGGTTCGACGGCGTGAGCATGCGCTACAGCGTGGATGACGCATCGGCACCGTCGGCGCGCAAGACCCAGTTCTACTCCATGCTCGGCTCCCGCGGGATCTGGCACGAGGGCTGGAAGGCGGTGACCACTCACCCGACGATCAGCGGCTGGAGCCACTTCAACGACGACACCTGGGAGCTGTACCACACCGACACCGACCGCGCCGAACTGCACGACCTCGCCGCCGAGCACCCGGACAAGCTGCGCGAGCTGGTCAACCTGTGGTTCGCCGAAGCTGGTGCCAACGACGCCTTCCCGCTCGACGACCGGTCCGCGCTGGAGATCATGATCACCCCGCGGCCGCAGCTGGCCTCTCCCCGGAGCCGCTACGCCTACTTCCCCGGTACTGCGGAGGTGCCCGAAGCACAGGCGGTGAACGTCCGCAACCGGTCCTTCACGATCGGCGCCCTGGTGGACATCCCTGCTCCTGGCGCGCAGGGCGTGCTGTTCGCGCACGGGTCCCGGTTCGGCGGGCACGCCCTGTACATCAAGGACAACCGGCTGCACTACGTCAACAACTTCGTCGGCATGATGGAACAGAAGGTAGACGGAACCCAGGACATCCCCACCGGGGAGAACCTGATCCTGTCCGCATCGTTCGACAAGGACGGGGAGGACCCGCCGCACGTGTCCACCGGGATCCTGTCCCTCTACCATGGGGACAAGAAGGTCGGTGAGAGCCGGATCAAGACCCAGCCCGGGACGTTCATGATCGCGGGTGAGGGCCTGTGCGTGGGCCGGGACAGCGGCGAGCCGGTGACCGCCGACTACCCGGGCCCGCACCCGCACGCGTTCACCGGCGGCACGATCAAGCGGGTCGCGGTCGACGTCAGCGGCGATCCTTACGTCGATCTCGAGCGCGAGGCCCAGGCCATGATGATGCGGGAATAGGGGAGGACGCGATCACCGACCAGGCCGCCGCGCCGCAGGCCCCACCCAGGCCGACCCCACTCAGGCCAGCACGGAGCGCCCGCACGTGCTGACCGTGCCGGGTGCTCCGCTGGCCTTCCATGTCATGTCCAAGCCCACCGGGGCGGTGTGCAACCTGGATTGTGAGTACTGCTTCTTCTTGTCCAAGGAGATGCTGTACCCGGGCAGCCGGTTCCGGATGGCCGCCGATCTGCAGGAGACGTACATCCGGCAGCTGCTGGAGGCGCACGCCCGGGTGCCGGAGGTGGTGGTGGCCTGGCAGGGCGGTGAGCCGACGATGATGGGGCTGGATTTCTTCCGCCGCGCCATCGACCTGGAACGGCGGTACGCGCGGCCGGGGCAGAAGATCCTGAACACGATCCAGACCAACGCCACCCTGCTGGATGACGAGTGGGGCGAGTTCCTGAAGGCCAGCGGGTTCCTGGTCGGCATCTCGATCGACGGCCCGGCGGCGATGCATGACGCGTACCGGGTGGACAAGGGCGGCAAGCCCACCTTCGGCCGGGTGATGAAGGGCCTGGACGTGCTCAAGCGCCACGGGGTGGACTGGAATGTGCTGACCACCATCCACGCCGTCAACGGCGATCACGGCCGCGAGGTGTACACGTTCCTGCGTGACGAGCTCGGTGCCACGTTCATCCAGTTCATCCCGATCATCGAGCGGGCCACCGAGGCGACCTTGCCGGCCGCTGACGCCGGGTGGGGCGCGGGGGTGAAGGGCCGCCCGCTGTATATCCAGGACGGGAACCTGGTCACCCACCGCTCGGTCGGCCCGGAGCAGTACGGCCGGTTCCTGATCGAGGTGTTCGAGGAGTGGGCCCGCCGCGACATCGGCACCGTGTACGTGCAGATGTTCGACACCGCGCTGGCGAACTTCTACGGCGAGGGCGGCGGGATGTGCGTGCACGCCGAGACGTGCGGGGAGCAGTTGGCGCTGGAGCACACCGGGGACCTGTATTCCTGCGACCACTATGTCGAGCCCGGGTACCTGCTGGGTAACATCGGCGACCGGCACCTGCTGGAGCTGGTGGCCTCGCCCGCGCAGCGCAAGTTCGGGCAGGACAAGCGGGACACGCTGACCCGGTACTGCCGCGACTGCGACGTGCGGTCCGCCTGCCACGGCGGCTGCCCCAAGGACCGGTTCGCGACCTCGCCCTACGGCGAGCCCGGCCAGCACTACCTGTGCCCCGGCTACAAGGACTTCTTCGGCCACGTCCGCGAGCCGATGCAGGCCATGTGCGAGCTGCTGCGGGCCGGCCGGGCCCCCTCCGAGCTGATGACCACCTACGCCCGGCAAGACTCCCGCCGCGGCCGCAACGACCCCTGCCCGTGCGGCAGCGGCCTGAAGTGGAAACGCTGCCACGGGACCGCGCCGGCCCCCGCGGGCTAGGGCTGCCGCTCCAGCTTGCGGCCCGCGATCAGGACATCCACGCTGAGGGCCAGGATCCAGGCCGGGAACAGCAGCTCCACCCAGGCGGAGATACCGACGCCGACCAGCAGCACCAGCGCGGTGACCAGCCCGGCCACGGTGAGCCACCGGGACACGATCGCGGTGCGCCGAGCGATGGTGACGGCGGTCAGCGTGAACACGGCCGCCATCCGCATCGCGTAAACGTTCAGCAGCAGCGAGGTGACGTGGCGGCCCAGCACCAGGGTGCCCGGATCCGGCGGCCGGGACGATATGCCCGCGATGATCCCGCCGCCGATCGCCGCGGCCACGAACATCATGGCCACGAACAGCAGCCCGCTGCCCAGGAACACGGTCGCGAAGAAACGGTCCTCGCGGTCGCCGATCCGGTCCCGGAGCACCCCGATGAACCACAGGAACGCGATCCCGGCGAAGGGGACGAGATTCAGCGCGACGGCCACCGCCGCCCGGCGCCGCGAGTCGGTGAGCCACACGCCGGGGACCGCGGCATGAGCCGGCGCCGAGATCTCGAGCAGCACCAGCGCCAGGATCAGCAGCACGGAGAACAGGATCCCGGCCACCGCGGCCGCCCGCGGTGTCCTCAGCGGGCTCCCGGTCCGCAGCGGATCCTGGCCCATCAGTCCCTCGGTCATCGGCCCCCCTGCCCTGCCGCCACGGCTGACACTAGGCGGGCCCGCCCGGGGCTGCCACCACCCCGCCCGGGTGAGGCGGGACAGGCCCGCGTCACCCATCATTTGGGAACATTCGTAGGCAGATCGCCCTGATCTGGCCGGGTGACGTCCGGAGGGCAGCGAGGTTGGCGCACGGCATCCGCTCGTCCCTGGCCGCCGCCGGCCGCTGGGTGCAGACCATCGGCCCGGAGCGGGCGCACCTGCGCGCCGACCTGGTGGCCGGGCTGCCGCGCGCGATCGCCAGCGTGCCGGACGGGATGGCCGCTGCGGTCCTGGCCGGGGTCAACCCGGTCCAGGGGCTGTACGCGGGCTTCGCCGGGCCGATCGCGGGCGGGCTCAGCTCGCACACCCGGCTCATGGTCATCACCACGACGTCGGCCGCCGCGCTGGCCGCGGGCTCGGCCCTGCAGGGCGTCGCTCCAGATCAGCGGCCCGGCGCAGTCGCGCTGCTGGTGCTTCTCGTCGGCGTCGCGCTGGTCGCCGCGGGGGTCGTCCGCCTGGGCCGGTACACCCGGTTCGTCTCGTACTCCGTGATGATCGGCTTCCTTACCGGGATCTCGGTCAACATCGTGTGCGGCCAGATCTCCGACCTGACCGGTGCTCCGGCGCAGGGGGATTTCCCGTTAGCTAAAGCGGTCGACGTGCTCAGCCATCCCGGCCGGATCAACCTGGCCTCGCTGCTCGCCGGGCTGGGCGCGCTGGCGATCCTGGCGGTGCTGGCGCGCACCCGCCTGGCCGTGCTGAGCTCCCTGTTCGCCCTGGTGATCCCGACCGTCGTCGTCGCTGTCGCGGGCGCGGAGAGCGTCGCCCGGGTGGGAGACCAGGGCGACATCCCGCGGGGCATCCCTCTCCCGCATCTGCCCGACTTCCGGCTCTTCTCGTTCAGCCTCGTCACCGGCGCCCTGGCGGTCGCGGCCATCGTCCTCGTCCAGGGGGCCGGCGTCGCCGAGGCCGCGCCGAACCCCGGCGACGCCCGGCCGAATCCGAACCAGGACATCATCGCCCAGGGGGCCGGCAACCTGGCCTCAGGGTTGTTCCGCGGCATCCCCGTGGGCGGCTCGGTCGGCCAGACCGCGCTCAGCGTGTCAGTGGGCGCCCGGACCCGGTGGGCGGCGATCTGGTCCGGGATCTGGCTGCTGGTGATCCTCGCCCTGTTCTCCGGTCTCGTGGCCAAGATCGCGGTGCCCACGCTCGGGGCGATCCTCATCTTCGCGGCCATCGGCTCGCTGCAGCTGGGGGAGGTCCGCAGCATCATGCGCACCGGGCACAGCTCGCAGATCGCGGTCATCACGACCTTCGGCGCCACGCTGTTCCTGCCGGTCGCGGCCGCGGTCGGCATCGGGGTGGCCCTGTCGCTGCTGCTGCAGCTGAACCAGGATGCGATGGACCTCGCCGTCGTGGAACTCGTCGCTCGTGACGACGGGCTCTTCGAGGAACGCCCGCCGCCGGCGGTCCTGGCCAGCGGCCACGTGACCATCCTCGACGTGTACGGCAGCCTGATGTACGCCGGTTCCCGCACCTTGCAGGCTCACCTGCCTGACCCGGCCGGGGCGCGTCGCCGGTGGTGGTGCTGCGGCTGCGCCGGCGCACCTCACTGGGGGCGACCTTCGTCAAGGTGGTGGGGGACTACGCCGACCGCCTGGCGGATGCCGACGGCCGCCTGTACCTGAGCGGCCTCGACCCGAGCCTGACCGACCGGCTCCGCCGGACCGGGCACCTCACTGGGGCCGTGCGCGCGTTTGGGGCCACCCCGGTCGTTGGTGAATCGACCAGGGCGGCCTCTCACGACGCCGAGGCATGGCTCGTCACGCGGCACGACGGCGGCGGATGAGCCTGCGCCCGGCGCCGGCGCTCCTAACGCCTGCGGGAAACGCGCCGGGCCGTGCGCCGGCCGGTGCGACGGGCCACTCTGCGGCCACCGATCATCTCTGCCTCCAGGTTTTCGTGTCTGTCCGCAAGCTTACGCGGGGTCTGCCGCGCCCGACGTTTCCAGCGCGTGCAGCTCGGCTGCTTCCTCCGCGGAGGCCAGCCCGATCTCCACCAGGTCAAGCGGGCTGATGAAGCCGTCGCTGAGCCGGAAGCCTCCCGCGCGGGCGATCGCATCGCGCAGCGGCACCGCCCAGTGATGCTCAAGCAGGACGAGCGCGGCGGCGGAGCCGTTCGGGATGTCCTCCAGGATGTCCCAGCCCTCCTCCTCGGTGAACACCTGCACACCGCCGTCGGCCGCCGCCTCCTCGGCTCCGGCGACCGCACCGGCCTCCATGCCTTCCTCGCCCTCGATGCCGAGGCCGATGAGCGCGCCGATCTTGGATCCGAGCTCGATCGCCTCGTCCTGCGTCAGGTTGCTGAGGTGCTCGACTTCGAGTTCGCCCGCCTCGTCCTTGTAGACGGCCAGCGAGTCGATCACCCGGACCGTGTCGCTCTCGCGGAGCCGTTCGAGTTCGGCGATGATCTCGCCGTGGAAGTCGGGGTTGGTGAATCCCAACACGATGAGCTGTACCGGCCCGATGGCCATCGCGACGCCTCTTTCCGCTGATGAGCTGGCTTGTGGGGGGCTCGATGATGTTCCCGCCCCTGGGCTGAGCATCCAGCCTGGCCGGCGTGCGGCGCATCACCCCGGGCGGGGGATACAGCGGGGCCGTCCGGGGGGTGGCTACCGCCCGGGGTGCCTGCTGGGCAGGATCGCGCCGATGAGCCACAGGATCGGGATGAAGAAACCGATCAGGCCGAGGACCCAGTGGCCCTTGCGGAAGGTGACGATGGCCACCGTGAACAGCAGGGCCAGGTACAAGATGCCCAGCGTGGTGGTGAAGAACCAGTCCAGTCCTGACATGCGTACCACGTCCAATCATTGACCTGAAGGGTGACCGGGACCGCCCTGCCGCCACCGGGGACGGCGCAGGCCCCCTGCGTGGGGGCCTGCGCCGGGAGCTGCGCCTCTGGTGCCGGCCCGCGAGCCGGCCGGGTTATGAGGCGGACTGGCCGTGCAGGGCGTCCTGGAGTTCCTGCTCGCCCTCCTTGGACAGGGAGGTCTTCAGGACCGTGCCGCCGAACTTGCTCATGGCCTCGACGGCCTTGTCCGGGGTGACCTTCTCGACCATCAGGAACAGCGCCGAGGTGCCGGGCTTGAGCATGCCGCGGACCTGCTCCTGGAACTGGCGGTCGATGCCGGACTTGGTGACCTTGCCCATCAGCGCGCCGAGACCGGCGCCGATGGCGATCCCGAAGACGGGCACGAAGAACAGCAGGCCGAACAGCAGTCCCCAGAACATGCCCCAGCTCGCCCCGGCACCGACCGGGTTGTGGCTGGTGTGCACGTGGTACTTGCCCTCGTCGTCGCGGACGATCACGGCGATCGCGTCAGGCTCGATGATGAGGTCCCTGGCCAGCCGCCGCGCCTCGTCGGCCGCCGCCTCGGCGGTCGCCTGGTCGGGGTATCCGATCGCAATCAGGTCAGACATGGCGTTTCCAATCTCCTTCTGCTGGGTTGCGGCCCAGTCCATCAGCCCGGCCGGGCCTGCGCCCCACCCGCTACGGGTGACCCCGGCGCAAGGCCGTCACCCCGCAGACAGCGGCGGGTGATGACACCCCGGCCGCGATAAGGGATAAAGGTGCTCAGCGACGGGCTGACAGCCGCCCGTCTCCGGAGGGGCATCATGACGACCAGGCCGAACACCGCCGCCAGCCGGTACCGGATCGTGCTCCGGGGCGAGTGCCGGACGCTGCTGGCCGGGATCCTGGAGGGGGCCAAGATCGAGTACGGCTCCGGGCAGACCTGCGTCACCGCATCAGTGCGCGACGAGTCGGAGTTCTACGGCCTGCTGGACCGCTTCCAGGACCTCGCGCTGCATATCGTCCACCTCGACGAGCTCGGCCCGGCATGCTGAACCGGGCCCGGCGGCGCCCGTACCCCTACGGGGGGCTGGTCACGGCAGGGTGAGGATGCGCGGGCCGGAGTCGGTGATGGCCACGCTGTGCTCTGCGTGCGCGGCCCGGCTGCCGTCGGTGGTGCGCAGCGCCCACCCATCCGGCGCGACCCGGAAATCGTCGCCGCCTCCGGCCATCAGCATGGGCTCGATAGCCAGCGCCAGGCCCGGCCGCAGCCGGAAGCCCTTGCCGGGGCGCCCCTCGTTGGGGACGTGCGGGTCCTCGTGCATCTGGCGGCCGATGCCGTGGCCGCCGAACCCGGACGGGATGCCGTACCTCGCCGACCGGCCGATGCTGCCGATCGCATGCGAGATGTCCCCGATCCGGGCCCCGGCCACCGCGGCGGCGATCCCGGCCGCGAGGGCCTTCTCCGCGGTCTCGATGAGCAGCAGGTCCGCGGGCCGCGGTGTGCCCACGATGAAGCTGGTCGCCGCGTCCCCGGTCCAGCCGTCCAGCGTCGCCCCGCAGTCGATGCTGACCAGGTCGCCGTCCTTGAGCACGTAGCCGTCCGGGATGCCGTGCACGATCGTGTCGTTCACCGACGCGCAGATTACCGCGGGGAACGGGGTCGGCGCGAACGACGGGTGGTAGTTCAGGAACGGTGAGGTGGCGCCGGCCTGGCGGATCACGGCGTGCGCCGCCTTGTCGAGCTCGGACAGGCTGACGCCGACCGCGGCGCTCTCGCGGGCCGCGGCCAGGCACCGGGCGACCACCCGCCCCGCTTCGCGCATCGCGTCCAGTGCCTCGTCGTTCTTGATCTCCACCATGTCCTGCCGTGCTCCTCCGTCGTCTCATCCGCCGCCCGCGGCGCGCGCGGGCCGCCCGCCGCGGCGCTGGCCCGCCTCACCCCGCCCGCGCCGGGCCCCCTGCCCGCCATCCTGCCCGCCATCCTGCCCGGCCTGACGGCAGGCCGGGCGGGGCCACGGTCTTCGTTGCGGGGAAATAACGCGAGCCACCGCCCTGCGGTGCCGGCGGGCTAATCCTCAGCCCGCCCGCCGAGGTGGCGGGCCAGGAACCGCTCGGCCGCGGCGTAGAACCTCAGCCGGTTCTCCGGCTTGGCGAACCCGTGCCCCTCGTCAGGGAACAGCAGGTACTCGTGTTCGATTCCCGCGTTCTCCAGGGCCGCGACGATCTGCTCGGACTCGGCCTGCTTGACCCGCGGATCGTTCGCGCCCTGCGCGATCAGCAGCGGGACCGCGATCTCGGCCGCCCGCGACAGCGGGGAGCGCGACCAGAGGAAATCGGCGTCCTTATCCGGATCGCCGACCCGGTTGTGGAACAGCGCGATCATCGGGGCCCAGTACGGCGGGATGGTCTCGATCAGCGTCTTCAGGTTCGACGGGCCGACGATGTCCACGGCGCAGCGGAACAGGCCCGGCGTGAACGCCGCGCCGGCCAGCGCCGCGTAGCCGCCGTACGACCCGCCGTAGATAGCCACCCGGCCCGGGTCAGCCCAGTGCTGGCCACCACCGGGCTGGCCACCACCGGGCTGGCCACCACCCCTGGCCGGTCGCGTAGGCCACCGCGTCCGACAGGTCGTCCTGCATCCGGCCGCCCCATTCGCGGTCGCCGGCGTTCACGAACGCCTTGCCGTACCCGGTCGAGCCGCGGAAGTTGACCTGCACGCACAGGTAGCCGCGGTTGGCCAGCCACTGTGCCTCCGGGTCGAAGCCCCACGCGTCCCGGGCCCACGGGCCGCCGTGCACGTCGAGCACCATGGGCAGGTCCCGCCGGTCGGCACCCGGCGGGAAAGTGGCGTACCCGTGGATCGTCAGGCCGTCCCGGGCGGTGAACGAGAACGGCTCCATCGGGGCCAGCTGGTACCGGGCCAGCTCGGGGCGGGTGTCGAACAGGAACTCAGCCGTCCGGGTGCGCCGGTCGTAGCCGAAGTAGGAGACCGGCCCGGCGTCGGTGTTGAACGCCACCAGCCACGTCTCATCCGCGTCGTCGTGGTCGATGAGCGACGGGTCGCCCGGGTGCAGCGCGCGGATCGCGGCCAGGTCGGGCCCGAGCGCCGGGTCCAGCAGCCGGTATTCCATCCGGTCCTTGAGGAACGAGACGATCTGGGGCTCGCGGGTGTCCGGGTGCAGCCGGATATCCGCCACGTCGGCCTCCGGGTCTTCCGCCAGCACCTGCTGCGCCCCGCTGTCCAGGTCGATGCGGACCAGCCGGCCGGTATCCGCGCCCACCGAGCTGATCCCCAGCAGCGACCGGCCGTCCTCGCTGAACGCGACCGGCCCGCTGGTCAGCGCGTCCTCGGCGGAGATGGTCAGCAGCGGCCGCCAGTCCCCGGCCGCGGCGGCGCGCACCATCACGACCATGCCCCCGTCGGGCTGCGGCGCGATCCCGGCCCGGATGGCCAGCTCGCTGTCGGCGACCCAGCCCACGAACCCGGGGTTCTCGACTTCCTTGACCAGCTCACCGGTGGTCAGGTTGAGCCGGTACACGTCGTGCAGTTGCGGGTTGTCGCGGTTCAGCCCGACCAGGATCTCGGTCGGGAACTTCTTGTCGACCGCGATCAGCTCGGTCTGCACGTTGTCGAACGGCGTCAGGTCCCGGCGCTGCAGGGTCTCGGTGTCCACATCGTGCAGCCGCCAGTTCTCGTCCCCGCCCGTGTCCTGCAGGTACAGCAGGTGCTGGCCGTCGTGTGCCCAGGCGAACGTGCGGATGCCGCGGTCGGTGTCGTCGGTGATCACCCGGGCCGCGGGCCAGTCCACGCCGTCGCCGCCGACCGGGGCGACCCAGACGTTCAGCACCCCCTCGTGCGGGGCGATCCAGGCCAGCCGGGTTCCGTCGGGGGACAGCTGCGGGCTAACGCGTTCCGGGTTCCCGAACAGAACCCGCCGCGGGATGAGTTCAGCCATGGGCCCATGCCTACCATGCCTGCCGTTGTCCGCAGTACCATCGCGGCGTGCTGAGATGCCTCCTGGTCCGGTGCCCGTGAGGCGGGCCCCGTGAGGCAGGACGACCTGATCATCCGGTCCGGCTACGTGCTGACCATGGACCCGGGGCTCGGGGACATCCCGGACGGCGACGTCCTGGTGGCCGGCGGGCGCATCGCCGCGGTCGGCGCGGGCCTGGACGCGGGCGGGGCCCGGGAGCTGGACGCCCGGGGGATGATCGTGGCGCCCGGCCTGGTCGACACCCACTGGCATCTGTGGAACACGCTGCTGCGCAGCATGTCCGGCGGCACACCGGGATCCGGCCGGCCTGCCGGCTACTTCTCGGTGTCGCTCGGGCTCGGGCAGGCCTTCACCGACCAGGACAACTACCAGGGCGCCCTGCTGGCCTGCGCCGAGGCCATCAACTCCGGGATCACCACCGTGCACGACTGGTCGCACAACGTCCGCGGGCCCGCCCACGCCGAGGCTGAGCTGCGCGCGCTGGCGCAGGCCGGACTGCGGGCCCGGTACTCCTACGGCTACTCGGCCGGGCACCCCAACGACCAGGCCATGGACACCGACGGGCTGCGGGCGCTGCACCGGGGCTGGACGGCCGGCGCGGAGCCGGCGGGCTGCTCACCCTCGGCATGGCCTGCCGGGGCCCGGGGGGCAGCAACCCGGCCATGCGGGTGCCGCCCCAGGTCTATCAGCGGGAGATGGCCGCCGCCCGCGAGCTCGGCCTCCCGGTCACCGTGCACGCGTCCGGGCCGCCGGCCGCGGCCGGGCAGATCGCCGCGCTGGCCGGGGCAGGACTGCTCGGGCCGGACCTGCAGGTGGTGCACGCCAACAGCGCGACCCCGGCGGAAATCGCCCAGCTCGCGGAGGCGGGCTGTGCGGTGAGCCTGTCGCCGTTCAGCGAGCTGCTGATCGGCTACGGGCTCCCGCGGACGGCAGAACTGCTCGCGGCGGGGATCCGGGTCGGCCTGTCCGTGGACACCACCGCGCTGACCGGCAACGCCGACATGTTCGCGATCATGAAACTGACCCAGGGCCTGATCAACGGCACGGCCCATCAGGAGTTCGCCTGCACCGCCCGGCAGGCGCTGGCCCTCGGCACCCTCGAGGGGGCCCGGTCGCTGGGCCTGGACGGCGTGACCGGGTCGCTCACCCCGGGCAAGCGGGCCGACGTCATCCTGGTCGCCACCGGGCACCCGAACCTGGGCGTGCTGACCGACCCGGCCGGGTTGCTGGTCACCGCGGCCCAGCCCGGGAACGTGGACACCGTGCTGGCCGACGGCCAGGTCCTCAAGCGCGGCGGGTCCCTGGTCACGCTGGACGCCGAGCGGATCACCGCGCAGGCCCGCGAGGCCCTGGCCCGGGTCCGGTCCCGCGCCGCCCGGCCGTGACCGGGGCGTGCGGCCCGTCCTTTATTCGATGTCCCTGAGCAAGCTTCAGGGTGATATAAATCAATGGCATGCCAAGGCCGATGACGATCTGCCAGGGACTCCGGAATAGGTTTCCGGGCATTAGCCTGTTCCTTCCCGGGGGAGCGGCTGGGCGATTAAGTGGTCTATCGAATCGGCGATTATCTCGGGGGTCAGCCGTATATCGGATGGCTGCAGCTCGAAATGGCGGAGGGACTTCCCGTCACCGGAGAAGCGCAGGCTGCTGGTGACCAGCCCGGCCTCCTGCAGTTTGGTGCGCGTGCAGGACCGGCCGGCTGACTTCCAGGTCGCGGGCCAGCTGGCTGACATGCGTGCCCCGGACACGCAGGGTGGCCACGATGCGCCGCCGGGCGGGATGGTCCAGAGCCGCGATCACCCCGGCCAGGCGGCTCTGCGGGGACGCGTCGCCCGGGGGTCGCGCCACTGTGATAACAGCAAGAAGCGCGGGTCACCCTCCGTGGTGCCGGGGCAACGCGGCCAGCACGAGCAGGCACGCGGCCGCGAGCACCGCCCCGGACCAGCGGACCGACGCGGTCAGGCCGATCAGCGTGGCGAGCAGGCCCACGCCCACGGTGACCAGCCCGCTGCCTGCGTAGCTCACCACGTAGAACATGGAGACGGTCCCGGCCCGGGCCTCCGCCGGGGCGATCTCGTTGATCCGCCGCAGGCCGCCCATGAACGCCAGCCCCTGCCCGCAGCCCGCCACCGCCATCGCCGCGAACAGCACGGCCGCGCTGCCGGCCCGCCCGGCCGTGCTGAACCCGGCGGCGATGAGCCCGACCAGGCCACCGGCCAGGCCGGCCAGCCCGGCCGCCTGGGCCCGGGCCGGGTCCCATGACCGGCAGACGGCCTGGGCGAGCGCCGCCACCAGCAGCAGCGAGCCAGCCGCGGCGCCGTCAACGAGCAGGTTGCTGCCGCCCAGCGCCGCCGCCGCGTAGGAGGGGACCAGGGCCAGCACCACGTACGCGACCGCCCAGGCCAGCAGGCTCACCACGGCCGGGGTCAGGAACGCGGCGCGAATCGGCGCCGGGAGACTCGGCCACCGGGGCTGCCATCGCTGCCCCGTCCTCCCCAGCGAGCCGGGCAGCAGCGCCACCACGGCCACGGCCGGGACCAGCAGCGCGATCTCCACCAGGTAGCTGAGTACCCGCGGGGCGGGAGCGTACTGCGCGAGCGCCCCGGCCAGCACCGGGCCGAACCCGACGGCCGCGGTGGTCGCCGTCGCGGCCAGGAACGACGCGCGGGCCCGCCGCCCGCGCGGCTCGGTCAGCACCAGCCCCGCGGTGAGCGCCCCGGAACAGGTGCCCACGGCCAGTCCCTGCACCGCCCGGCCCGCGAACAGCCAGCCCGGTCCCGCCGCCGCGGCCAGCAGGGCCGCGCCACAGGCCGCCGCCACCAGCCCGGCCGCCAGCACGGGGCGGTAACCGGCCGTGTCGGCGAGCGGGCCGCAGATCAGCAGGGCCACGACGACCGCCGCCGCGTAGGCAGCCACCAGCAGCGTCACGTCCAGCGGCGAGAGGCGGAAGACGTGCTCGTAGCCGGCGTACAGGGGGGTGGCCAGGTTCGTCCCGGTCAGCAGGACGGTCAGGGCATAACCCAGCCCGGCGAAGCGCAGCCGGCCAGGCTGGCCGCGGGGCTGGTCAGGCGGCTGGCCGCGGGGCTGGCTGTGCGGCCGGCCGTCAGCGGGCGTCGGCACGGGTGAGGGCCTCCGGGCCCGGGCGGGTATACGCAAAGGCTGGGAGGAATGACGGGATGAATGCACTGACAGCGGCACACTCCGGCGGCGGGACGGCGAGACCGTGGCACCTCACCTGAGACGCCCCGGCCGGGCCGAGATCCTGGAAGCCGTCCGCAGCAGCTCCGCCCTGGCCCTCGCCTGCCTGGCCACTTTCTGGCTCGCGGGTACCATCGTGGCCCACCTGTACGTGGTTCCCCGGCCGGACCCCCTGCTGGGCGGCCTGTGGGCCGTGGTCGCGACGATCTTCGTATTCCGGGAGAGCTACACGGGGAGCAGGAGCGCCGCGGTGACCCGGATGGCGGCCACCTCGGTGAGCTTCGTGCTGTGCCTCATCTACCTGATCTTCCTGCCCTTCCACGCCTGGGCCCTGGCCGTCCTGATCGGGCTGAGCGCCCTGGCCACCACGCTGGCCGGGCGGCCCGGCGACTCGATCACCGCCGCGATCACCACCGCGGTGGTCATGGTCCTGGCCGGCGTCAGCCCGCACGACGCCTGGGAGCAGCCCATCTTCCGGTTCGCCGACACGCTCATCGGCGTCGTCGTCGGCGTCGCGGTCGCGTCCGCCCTGCGCCTCATCCCGCAGGCGGGTCACCCAGGCTCCGACAGCACGTAGCGGGCGCTGTAGGCCCGGTACCCGGCCCGTTCGAAGGCGGCAGCCATCGGCAGGTTCGTGGTGTCAGTCGTGGCCATGATCCGCGGCTCGCCGCGGCCGGCGTGAAACAGGGTGGTCTCGGCGACCAGGTCGTCGATGTAGCCGCGGCCGCGCATCCCGGGAACCACCCCCAGATAGCCCACCACCGCACCATAGGTGTTCCGGTTCGGCAGGATCATCCCGGCCAGCCGTCCTCCCGCGGCGGTATAGGCCAGCCGCCACCAGTCCCGGTCGCCCGGCATGGACAGGTAGATCCCCATATCCTCGCGCGCCTGGCGGCCGGCGCCCAGCGCGGCGACCTCGCGCCGGGTCGTCACGTCCAGGCTGCCCACCGCTATCTGCCGGAACACCCCCAGGA
Organism: uncultured Actinomycetes bacterium; assembly: GCA_963782185.1. GTDB lineage: Bacteria > Actinomycetota > Actinomycetes > Streptosporangiales > Streptosporangiaceae > RYN-230. The sequence continues at coordinate 22,055 of CAWAJB010000037.1, read as the reverse complement.
ACGCGCCGTCGTCCGGCTCGGGCCGCAGGACCAGGCGGCCGCTGGGGCGGGGGAGGCCCGCGTCCGGAGTCCACTCGAACCGGATCCGCTCGAGCTCCTCGCTGAGCCCGGCCCGGGCGGCCGCGTCCCGCCGCCATCCCAGAGCCGCCGCGACCGCGGGGTCGGAGCGCCAGCCCACCGGCAGGCCGATCTCGTAGCGCGGCGGGACCGCCCCGTGCGGCGGGCGCAGCGCCTGCTGCCCGGCCGCGATCAGCTCGGCCGCCAGGGCCACGCGGCCGGGGAACGAGTCGTCGGCGTACACGCAGTCCAGCGCGACCGGATGGGCGGCGTGGCCGAACCCCCACCAGACGGCGCGGGCCAGGATACGGCCGGCCTCTTCCGCGATCCACGTCCACTCCGGCCGGTACTGGCGGCGGGCCAGCTCGTCGCGGTAGCGGGCGGGCGGGACCAGCCCGACCGGATCGGTGACCGGGCAGGCCAGAACGCTGCCCAGGTCAGCGTCGGTGGTGGGGCGGATACGCACATAGCCTCCGGGTGGTCTGCGGAGGCGCCCGGCCCGGGGGCTGCCCCGTGGCCGGCTGCCCCGTCGCCGGCTGCCCGTGGCCCGTGGCTGGCTGCCGTGGCCGGGCTGCCCGTGGCCGGCTGCCCGTGGCCGGCTGCCCGTGGCCGGGTGCCCGTGGCCGGGTGCCCGTGGCCGGGTGCCCGTGGCCGGGTGCCCGGCTCCGTGCCTCGGCCCGCCGGACACACTAGGCTCGGCCTGCTCACCGGTCAACGGGATTATCCCGGTCCTGATCGCCGCGGTCCTGCCCGTCCGCGCCGGCCGCCCGCCGGCGGGCGCCGGGGTTCCCGCCCGGTCCGCCAGCGCTAACTCTTATTAGGAGATGCCATGGCCAGCCGCTTCCTCTACCTCGTCCGGCACGGCGAGGCGGCGGAAGGCGGCGGGCTGAGCGACACCGGCGAGGAACAGGCGCGCCGTACCGGCGAGCGGCTGAAGAACCTGCCGGTGACCCGGATCCATCACAGCCCGCTGCCCCGGGCCGCGCAGACGGCCCGGCTGATCGCCGGGTGGCTGCCCGGCGTGCCGCTGGCCGAGTCCGCGGTGGTCGGCGACTACATCCCCGCCGACCTGGATCCGGCCGGGCTGCCGGCGTCCTACGCCCGGCTGGTCAGCAGCTACAGCCGGCCGGAGCGTTCGGCGGGGGCGGCGCTGGCCCACGCGGCGATCGAGCGGTTCACGGGGGCGCCGGGGGAGGAGACGGGGGACCCGGGGGAGGAGACGGGGGACCCGGGGGAGGAGACGGGGGACGACATTCACGAGCTGATCGTCACGCACAACTTCCTGATCGGCTGGTTCATCCGGCATGCGCTGCACGCACCGGACTGGCGCTGGATCGGCCTGAACCAGCAGAACTGCGCGCTGACGGTGATCTTGTACCGGCCCGGCTTCCCGCCGTCGCTGGTCAGCTTCAACGACACCGCGCACCTGCCGGACCAGCTGCGCTGGACCGGGTTTTCCGCCCCGCTCCGCCCCCGCTGCGGCTGACCGGCCGCTATTCGCCTGTCTGCCCGTCCAGGGATTCCCGGATGAGGTCGGCGTGGCCGTTGTGCCGCGCGTACTCCTCGATCATGTGGACCAGGATCCACCGCAGGCTGGGGGCCCATCCGTCCGTTCCGGTGCGCCGGGCCAGCTGGCCCAGGCCGCCGCCGGCCAGCGCCTCGGCCACCAGCTCCCGGGAGCGGGCCATGCTGTCCCGCCAGAGGGCCATGATCTGCTCCGGAGAGTCCCCGGCGGCCGAGTGCCAGTCCCAGTCGTGGTCGGCGTCCCAGTCCGCCGCGGACCACGGGAGTCCCGGGCTCCGGTCGTGCAGCCACTCCGAGAACCACCATTCCTCGACGTACGCCAGGTGCTTGAGCATCCCGCCCAGCGTCATCGACGACGCCGCGACCGTCGCTGCCAGGCCGGCCGCATCCAGCCCGGCGCACTTCCACGCCAGGGTCGCGCGCTGGTAATCCAGGAAGCCCAGCAGGGTGGCGGCCTCGCCTGCCGCGACGGGAGGTTCCGGGCGGCCATGCTCGTCCACGTCGGTCATGGGCGAGGAGTCTAGGCGCTGCCCCCGACAGTCCGAGGGGGCCGCCGGCCGGGGCTCAGCCGCCGTAGTGGCCGAAGTGGCGCGACATCCGGGCGCGGCGGTAGGCCATCATGCCCGCACGGCCCGGGCCTGGCGAGAGCGCACCCCCCGGGGGCAGGTCGGCGGGGTCAACGCCCACCCCCAGCAGGGTGCGGGTCACCGCCTGCGCGGCGTCGAGCAGGTCGTCCAGGGCCCGGGTCAGGTGCGCCCCGGTGACAGCGGCGAGGGCCGGGTCGTCGTGCAGTGATTCCAGCACGCTGCGCCGGATCAGCTCCTTGAGGAAGGATGCTGTGGCCCCGTCGGTGCGCTCGACGGCGATGTCCACGTCCTCGTCGGTGAGGGCCAGCGGCACGTTCTGGCCGTAGAGGGTGAGCAGGCGCCTGCGGGCCGGGGCGTCGGGCAGGGCGATCTCGACCGCGACGTCAACCCGTCCGGGCCGCGCCGCGAGTGCGGGCTCGAGCAGGTCGGCACGGTTGGTGGTCAGCAGGAACAGCAAGTCGGCGTCGGGGGCGGCTCCGTCCATGGCGTCCAGCAGGTCGAACAGGACCGGGCTGGAGGCCGGGCCGAGCGAGCGCTCCTCGGCGACCAGGTTGACGTCCTCCAGGACGACGACGGCAGGCTGCAGGGCACGGGCCAGGTCGGTGACCGCGCCCACGGCGACCAGGGAACGGCCGGTCAGGACCAGGCGCGTGTAGCCGCTCATCTGGCCCAGCAGGTAGCGCGTGGTATGCGTCTTGCCCGTGCCGGGCGGGCCGTAGAGCAGCAGCCCCCGCTTGAGATGCTGCCCGGCGGCCAGCAGCGCGTCCCGGTGGCCGGCGACCCCCAGGGCGTGCCGCTCCACCCGGGCCAGCACGGTGCCCGGGAGCACGACCGCGTCGCGCCCGATGCCGGGCGGCCCGGCGAAGCTGAGGATGACACCGCCCATCGGGTCGAGCGACACGTCCAGCAGGTGACCCCGGTAGACGTTGAGTTCGGCGCGCATCCGGTCCAGCTCGGCGAGCAGCCCCTGGGCCAGGTTGACCGGCAGTCCCGCGACCTCGACCTGCAGGCTGTTTTCGTGCTCGTTCGGGGCCTGGATCATCACGATGTAGCGGCCCTGCCGGTCGGTGACGAGCAGGAGGGCCAGCCGCAGGCAGGCCAGGGTCGTGCCCGGCCCGTTCGGCAGGTCGGCCAGCGCGGGCGCGGTGAGCCGGAGCGGGGGCAGCGACTCGCCCGCGACCAGCTGCTGCAGCGTCAGGCCGCCGTAATGCGGCGGCAGCGCGATGCCGCGGACCTCCACCGTCCGGCCCGGGCCCGCTGACCACGCATCCAGGGCGGTCTGCAGATTGACGTGCTCGAACGGGGCCAGGTCCCGCGTCACGACCGAATGGCGCTCGCCGCCGGCCTCCAGGAAGCTGCGTACCAGCGCCGAAACCTCGTTCTCCTCGCCGGAGGGGCCGTGGATCCAGTCCAGGAATCCGCGGAAAGCCGCGGCGAACTCGCGGGCCTGCTGGTCTGGCGCGTGATCGGCCACAGACTGGACCTCCAGCTCCGGCGGCCGCCGCCGACGGCCTCGGCCACAGCCGAGCGTATCGGTTGCGGCCCTGATCGCCTACGGCCCCGGGCGGCGGCCCGGTGGCCCCGGGACAGCCTCCCGGTGGCCCCGGACAGCCGCCCGCGGGGAACCGGACAGCCGCCCGCGGGGAACCGGACAGCCGCCCGCGGGGAACCGGACAGCCGCCCGCGGGGAACCGGACAGCCGCCCGCGGGGAACCGGACAGCCGCCCGCGGGGAACCGGGGACTTGACGCAACCATGAGGTTGCTATAAATTTTATCGCAATCAACTGGTTGCGATAAGCGCAAGCTCGCACTACGCAGGAGGAAGCATGATCATCGAGGGCAAGGCGGTCCTGGTGACCGGGGCTAATCGTGGTATCGGCCAGGCTCTGGCCGAGGAAGCCTGCAGGAGAGGCGCGGGCCGGGTGTACGCCGGTACCCGCCAGCCCCTGGCTCACGCGGACAGGCGCGTCACGCCCCTGGCCCTGGACGTGACCAGCGCGGCGCAGATTCGGGCGGCGGCCGGCCGGGTCGACTCCCTCGATCTCCTCATCAACAACGCCGGGGTGGCGCTCTACGATGACCTGGGCGATCGCGGGGCACTCGAGCGGCACCTCGCGGTCAACCTCTTCGGCCTCTACGACGTGACCCGGGCTTTCCTGCCGCTGCTCGGTGATTCCCGGGGCGCCATCGTCAACAACCTGTCGCTGAACGCCCTCGCGCCCCTGCCGCTCATTCCGGCCTACGCGGTCTCCAAGGCCGCCGCGTTCTCCCTGACGCAATCGCTGCGGGCTCTGCTGGCCGGCCAGGGCATCAGGGTTCATGCCGTCCTGACCGGCCCCACGGACACCGACATGAACCGCGGCCTCGACATACCGAAAGCCTCTGCGGGGTCTGTCGCGCGGGCTATCCTCGACGCAGTGGAGATGGGGGAGGAAGACATCTTCCCCGATCCCGTGTCCCAGTCCCTCGCGCAGGGCTGGCGCGCTGGCCCGGTCAAGGCGCTCGAGCGTGAGCTCGCGGCGTCCGCGGCGCCCGTGACGTCATGAGCGGGAGGAGGGGCACAGTGCCCGGCACAGGCCGGGGCTCCCCGGGCCGCCCCGCGCCGGACAGCATGAGGCCGGGTTCCCGCAGCACCGTCCTGGCGGGCGCCGGCCCGGCCGCCGGGCCGCCATCCCGGCCCGGCGGGACGGCCACGACGGCGGCCGCGCTGGCGGTGACGCTCGGGCTCGCCGCCGCCTCCTGGCTCGTCGCGGTCCGGCAGATGAGCGGGATGGACATGGGCGTGGCGACCCGGCTCGGCTCGTTCGCGTTCTTTGCCGCCCTGTGGGTGCCGATGATGGCGGCGATGATGCTGCCGGGCGCGGCGCCGGCGGTGGTGAGACATGCCCAGGCCAGCGGCGGTGTGCGCGCCGTGCCGCCATTCGTCGGGTCCTACCTGGCGGTCTGGGCGCTGGCGGGCGCCGCCGTGTACGTGCTGTACCGGCCGCACGGGTCTCTCGCCGCCGGCCTGCTGGTGATCGCGGCTGGCGTCTACGAGCTCACGCCGGTCAAGCAGCATTTCCGCAGGCGCTGCCGGGAGAGCGGCCGCTCCGGTTTCTCCTACGGGCTGTGCTGCGCCGGCTCGAGCGCCGGGCTGATGGTGATGCTGGTGGCGCTGAGCCTCATGAGCGTCGTCTGGATGGCCGTGATCACTGTCCTCGCCACCGGCCAGAAGCTGCTGCCCGCGAAAGCCGTCATCGATGTGCCGCTGGCGCTGGCGATCGCCGGATTCGGGGTCCTGATTGCCATCGCCCCCGCGTCGGTTCCCGGGCTCACGCCGGCGATGTGAGACCTCATCAGTGCCCCGCTCATCAGCTGCTCATCAGCGACACGAAGGAGACAGGCAATGACCGCCCACAAGACCGGAACACGTGACGAGTGGCTGGCCGCCCGGCTGGAACTGCTCGCGGACGAGAAGGCCCTGACCCGGCGCAGCGACGAACTCGCGCGCAGGCGGCAGGAACTGCCCTGGGTCCGCATGAGCAAGGAGTACAGCTTCCAGACCGATGAGGGCCCGGCTTCGCTCGCGGACCTCTTCGCAGGACGCTCGCAGCTGCTGGTCTACCACTTCATGTTCGGGCCCGGCTACACAGCAGGGTGCCCGTCCTGCTCGGCGATCGCGGACGGCTTCGACGGCTCCGTCGTCCACCTCGCGAATCACGACGTCACGCTCTGCGCCGTGTCGCGGGCGCCGCTCGCGAAACTGCAGGCATACAGGCGGCGGATGGGCTGGAGCTTCCCCTGGGCGTCGTCGTCCGGCAGCGACTTCAACTACGACTTCCAGGCGGCGGTCACCACGGAGCAGTGGGAGTCAGGGGCTGCCGAGTACAACTTCCGCGCGGTGGACTTCCGCCCGCCGGCCGGCCAGGACAGCTCCGGGCTCGACGAGTTCGCATCGGGCATCGTCGGGACGGACTGGGCGACGTACCGGCGGGAAGGGCCCGGCCTGAGCGCGTTCGTGCTCGAGGACGGCGTCGTGTACCACACCTACTCGGCGTACGAGCGCGGGCTGGACGGGCTCTGGGGCATGTACCAGTGGCTCGACCGCGCGCCACTCGGCCGCAACGAGAGCGGCTTCTGGTGGCGCCGCCACGACGAGTACGGCAGCGAGTGACGGGACGACCGGGCGCCGGCGGGCGATAATGGGCCGCGTGGACACCAGCCACTACAGCCTTGTCATCGCGGCTGCCCAGGCTGCGGGTCCGTGCCCTCCTGGCGAGGAGGCGGCGTGGGGCCGCCGGGTCCATGGCCTGACCGTGGACCTGCACCTGATCGCCCAGCAGGCCGGGCAGGACATCGGGCGGCTGGAGTCGGCCCGGACCTTCGTCGCCTTCCTGGAGAAGGTCGAGATCGAGGAATCAAGCCGCCGCGGGCTGGTCACGCTGCGGCTGCCGTCGGGTGAGAGTGAGCCGATCCGCACCGAGCACGCGGACACCGACCGGGGACGGGCGCTGATCGAGCGTGCCCGGTCCCTGGAAGGACGGTGGGTGCTCGTCTACCGCTACAACGAGCGGAAGGCGGGGCAGCGGAACCAGTCGGTCCGGATGCTGGCCCACCTGATGGATCTCGGCGCAGAGGCGGCGGTGCCGAGCGCCACGGCGAAGAAGATGGTCCTGCAGGAGGCCCGCGGCGACGTGGCGCGCGCCCAGGACGCCTGGGTGACCGCGGGCCTGCCGGGAACCGGCCCCGTCACCGCCGACCAGCTGGAGCAGGCCAGGGCGGCGGCGCGGGGAGCCGGGGGCGGCGGCTGAGGGCCGATTCCCTTTTCTGGTCCTGACTGTACGAGACCAACGAAATCGGCACGCATCATCCCGCCCGGGGACGCAATGTCAAGAGTCGCCGGGGCGGGCCGCCCCCGGCGATCGTGGACGCAAATGGCTGTCCCAGCGACCATTTCCGTCCACGATCGCGTGCGGCCATCAGGGCCCGTCGCCTTCGGCGCCGCTGATAACAGCAAGAGGCAGGCGAACCCCCCGGGCCCCGTTGCGGCCAGGCCTTCTGCGGCCTGAGCATCAAGATAACAGCAAGAAGCGTGCACATCGGCCCCGCCGTCCAGGTGCGGGTTCTTTCGGGTCCGGGTCGTACCGAGACGGCTCGGACCGGTACGCGTCGGATCTGCCCGAACCATGGGAACGCCGCAGGGGAGCAGGCTCCCGGTCCGGCTGGGGAGTGCTTCTTGCTGTTATCATTTCGGGCGGGTATCGTTCGGGGCATGCCAGCTCTCGACGGCCGCACGCCGGCACACGGCGCCTTAGACCAGTTCATCCGTAACCTGGCCGACCGCCAGTTCGCGGTGACCACCCGGCGGATTCGCAGGCATTACCTCGAGGAGTACCTGCACCATGCCCAGCAGGCCGCCGGGGCCGCCGAGATCACCCTCGGCGAGCTCCTGGACCCGGCGCGCACCGACGCATGGCTCTGCGATGCGGCCGCGGGCAGGACCCGGACCCGCAACACCCTCCGCGGTCCCGATGCCGCCGCGTACACCAACTCGATGCGCGTGCGCATCGACTCCTACAACGCCTTTGCTGACTTCCTGGGCGGTCCGGACCGCCGTGCCAGCCAGCCGCCGGCCCGCGGCTACTACCTGACCCCGGCCGATACCGGGCGCCTTCTCCGCGACCTGGCCGCCCGCAGGCCCGTGCACGCCAACGCCGTCACCTGCCTGCGCACCGCCGCTGTGGCGGCGCTGGTCGCCGAGACGGGGCGGTCTGTCCCTGAACTCGCCGGCCTCCAGGTCAGGGCCCTGCATCTGGACGACGGGCCACGCGTTGACCTGCCCGGCGGCAGCTGCCCGCTCGGCGGCCCCACGGTGCAGATCCTCACCCGGTGGCTCGATGCCCGGGCGGCGATCATCGCCGAACTCCAGGGCAGCGACCCCGGCCACTTGTGGATCCCGACCAAGCCGGGGCGGCCCCGCGGCGGCCGCGAAGCCGTCAAGCCCGGCCTGACACCAGCAGCCGTACGCACCCTCCACGCCGCTCACCGCACCCTCGTCAGGCAGGTTCTCGGCACCCCGCTTCGTCCCGGCGCCCTGCACGCGTCAGGCCCGTCCCGTTCGTGATCCAGCCAGCACGCATGTCCCGCGGCCGGGGGACCGGCCGCGGGACACGGCAGCGGGGGAGCACCCGGCAGGCGCGCGCAGGGTCCGCACCATCGCCTGATCCGTATCGGCCAGCTCCGCTGAGCCGTGCGGTGCTCCGTCACTTCCCCCGGAGCGAGACGGCGGCGCGTAGGCATCTTCGTTCCGCAGGCCGTCGTCCCGGTGTCACAGGCGCCCGGGCTGTCTTGTCTCGGGAAGCGGAGACAGGCTCTCAAACCGGGAAGGTGATGGTCATGCGGGTGTTCGTGGCAGGCGGGAGCGGGGTGCTAGGGCGGCGGCTGGTGCCGCAGCTGGTCGCGCGCGGCCACCAGGTCACGGCGACGACGACGAGCGCGGACAAGCTGGGCCTGCTGGCGGATCTGGGCGCCGGTGGCGTCGTGATGGACGGGCTGGACGCGGCTTCGGTGGGTGAAGCGGTGGCCAAGGCCCAGCCGGAGGTGATCGTGCACCAGATGACCGGGCTCAGTCTCACCCACGCCGGCAAGCCCGACATGAGGCATCCCGATCGGTATTTCGCGAGCACCAACCGGCTGCGCGTCCAGGGAACCGATCACCTGCTGGCTGCGGCCGAGGCGGCCGGCGTCTCCCATTTCGTCGCGCAGAGCAACGCCACCGCGAACGGTACCCGCGAAGACGGATGGATGAAGCCGGAGGAGGACCCCCTGGACCCGCACGCGCTGCCGGCGGCGTACGCGGTGGCGATGGAGCCGCTCGGCCACGTCGAGGATGCGGTCCTCAGGTCTGGTGGCGCGGCTCTGCGCTACGGCTGGTTCTACGGGCCGGGCGCCTCCGACGACCAGGTCGAGCTCATCCGCAAGCGGAAGTTCCCGATCGTCGGGGGCGGCACCGGATACTGGTCGTGGGTGCACCTGGACGACGCGGCCAGCGCCACCGTCCTGGCGGTGGAGCAGAAGGCCAGGGGCGTGTTCAACATCGTCGACGACGAACCGGCCCCGGTCAGCGAGTGGCTGCCGTATCTGGCGCAGTGCGCGGGCGCCAAACGGCCGATGCGGATCCCCAGATGGCTGGGCCGGCTGCTAGCCGGCGAACAGACGGTGACGATGATGACCGGGGGGCGGGGCTCCTCCAACGCCAAGGCCAGGCGGGAGCTCGGCTGGGAGCCGCACCACCCCTCGTGGCGGCAGGGCTTCAAGGAAGAGCTGGCATGACCCTGATGTCCACCCGCGGCGAGGAGTTCGAGGAGCTGCGGCCGCTGCTGTTCTCGATCGCCTACCGGATCCTGGGCAGCGTGAGCGAGGCCGAGGACGCGGTCCAGGACACCTGGCTGCGCTACCAGGCCTCCGCAACGCAGCCCGCCTCGGCCAAGGCCTTCCTGTCAGCCGTGGTGACCCGGGTCTCGATCAACGTGCTGCGCTCGGCCCGCGTCCGGCGGGAGCAGTATGTCGGGCCGTGGTTCCCCGAGCCGCTGCTGGCGGACCCCTACCAGGACCCGGAGCGCTCGGCGGAGCTGGCCGACTCGGTGTCGATGGCGGCCCTGCTGCTGCTGGAGCGGCTGTCCCCACTGGAGCGGGCGGTGTTCGTGTTGCGGGAGGTGTTCGGGTTCAGCTTCCCCGAGGTCGCCTCGGCGGTGGGACGGTCAGAGGCGGAGTGCCGCCAGCTCGCGGTGCGGGCGCGCCGTCACATGGACGAGGGCAGGCCCCGGTTCGAGGCCGGACGGCGCGAGCGCGAGGAACTCGCCGGGCGCTTCTTCGACGCCGTCACCGAAGGGGACCTCGACGGGCTGCGGGAGCTGCTGGCCGCCGACGTTCACATGGCCGGCGACGGCGGCGGCAAGGCCCCGCAGTGGGGTACGGGGGTCATCGCCGGCGCCCAGAACGTGGCCCGGGTGCTGGCCGCGCTCGTCCCGCCGTTCGCCCAGATCGGCGGTGTCGTGGAGCCCTGCGAGGTGAACGGCCAGCCGGGTGCGATCTTCCGCTACCGCGACGGCAGGGTCATCAATACCTGGACGCTGGACATCCTCGACGGGCAGGTCCAGACGATCCGCACGGTGATCAACCCCGACAAGCTCGGGCACGTCGGTCCGGTGGCGGACGCCTGGGCGGTCCTCCGCGAGGCGTACCAGGCGCGCCGCCCCAGCGAGTGACCACCCGCGCCGCTGGCGTGGGATGGTTTGGTGTGCGCGACATCCCGGTGGTTCACCTCGAGGAGGTCCGTGCCCGGCTTGCCGGGCGGTTCGGCCCTGCAGTGGCGGGCTGGTGCGCGGAACTTCCGGCGTTGCTGGACGCTGTCGCCGGCCAATGGCAGTTGCGGCTCGGCCAGGCGTGGCCGGCAGGCGGGACTTCGGTGGTCCTGCCGTGCCGGGCTGATGGTGGCGAGCAGCTGGTGCTGAAGGTGACACCGGAGTTGCAGATCGCTGCTGATGAAGCAGCCGCGCTGCAGGGATGGGCAGCCTCTCCGCACTCGGTGCTGCTGCACGATGCTGATCTTGAGCGTGGTGCCCTGCTCCTGGAACGGGTTCAGCCGGGCACCCGGCTGGCGGATGAACCGGACCCGTGGCCGCTGGAGGATGTGGTACCGATGCTGTCGGATTTGCGGCAGCCGGTCGTGGCCGCCATCGAGTCCGGGCTGCCTGATCTGCGGCAGCGGGTTGAGTTCGTGTTCGAGCTGACCCGGGGGCGGCTGCGCCGTCACCCGGCCGCTGCCGGGCGCGTGCCATCAGGCCTCGTGGAGGATGCGCGTCTCACCGCCTGCGCGCTGGCAGATGAGGGCCCGGTCCGGCTGGTGCATGGAGACCTGCATCCAGGCAATGCGCTGCGGGGCGGCCCCGGGCGGGGCGTGGTTGCGATCGACCCGCGGCCGTGCCTGGGTGATCCTGCCTTCGACGCGGTGGACTGGGTGCTGGCCAGCGGCGGTGGTGAGGCTGCCGTGCAGAACCGCATTGACCGGCTGGCCGGCTACCTGGACGAGGTGGACGCGGACCGGGTATGGGCATGGTGCCGGGGGCTGGCGGTGGTGGTGGCCGTCAGCCTGCTGAGCCGCCGTGCTGATGATCAGGCGGGACGTGACTTGCTCGGCATCGCCGCAGGATAACGAGTTCCCCCGCGATTGAGAGGGGGGCGTGAAGCGGGCGATGGTGGTGCCAGCGCGCCCGATCGCCGTCCTGGCAAGATAGCGGCATGGAACGTGTGCTTGGAATCGGGGGATACTTCATGCGGGCCGCCGACCCGTCGGCCCTGGGCGCGTGGTATCGCGATTGCCTGGGCCTGGACGCCGATGAGAACGGTCTGTGGCGTCAGGAGGCCGGGCTGACGGTGTTCGCGACGTTCGAGTCCGGGACCGGTTACTTCGGCTCCCGCGCCCAGCAGACCATGCTCAACTTCCGGGTCCGCGACCTGGATGCGATGCTCGCGCAGTTGCGCGCCCATGGAGCGGACGTGGCTGACGAGACGCAGGACATGGAGGGCGTGGGCCGGTTCGGCTGGGTCACCGATCCCGAGGGCAATCGGGTCGAGCTGTGGCAGCCCGCCTGACCGTGCCTTCACGCAGGAAGGGCGGTGCGTTCCCTGCTCGGCTGGGCCAGAAGGAGTGCCAGCCATGATCCTCCCGAAGGTCCGGGACCCTCGCTTCGTGACGATCCGCCGCGGTGGGACCCTCACCCATCCGGATCACCAGCTCCTCGCTCTTTGGGCGGCATCGTGCGCGGAGCACGTCCTTGACCTCTTCGAGCCGGCTCAGCCTGGGGACGTGCGACCACGTGAGGCGATCGAGCAGGTCCGCGCCTGGGTGCGTGGCGAGGTCACGATGACCCAGGCCCGCACGGCGGCCGGCCATGCCATGGCCGCGGCCAGAGACCTGCGCGGGGCGGCACGGCATGCCGCGTACGCTGCTGGCCAGGCCGGGGCCGTCGCGCACGTCGCCGCGCACGAACTCGGTGCAGCCGCCTATGCGATCAGGGCCGCACGTGCTGGCGCGCCGGAGGGCAAGGGCGAGGGCGCAGGGCGACGCGAGTGCCGGTGGCAGCGTGACCAGCTCCCGGAGGCGATTCGCGAGCTCGTACTTGACGACCAGCGGTTGCGGAACGGCATCTGCTGGTCGGTTTTTGACTGTTGAGCCCGCGCCGGGGCGCGGGCGCCGCCCGCAAGCGCGGATCGAGCGGACGCCGTGCGGTGCGCCCGGCGTATTTATCTGCTTCGTGGCGTTCCGGGCGAGCGTCGTGCCGCTGCCCTTGCCTGCCTGAGTGCTCCGGCTCAGCTATCCATGCCGGCCAAGCCGGAGCACGCGAGATCCAGCTGGCCCCGCATGTATCTGGCCGCCCCCGCGGCGTCCTGCACATAGCAAGGATGACCTAGCGCAGCAGAAGGGGATGGATCCGTGAGTTACTCAGACGCGATCGTGGCGCAGGCGAAGCTGTGGGTCGGCTACCGCCGGCAGGGAGCCGGTCAACCCGATGAAGACCCACACCGGGATCTACATCAGCGCAGGCCAGACTATCGAGGGCAACACCGGGATGCCCGAGGGCGTTTACCGGAAGAACGTCATGCTCGGGGCCAGCGACATCTGGGGGGCGATTAACTGGCCGAAGTACTGGGACGCGCACCCCGAGCCGTTCGCGATGTCCGTGAGCCGGTTCCCCAGGTACCCCGTGCTGCAGCAGAACAGCAGGGAGGACGACCGGGTCATGGGACTGCAGCACGCCCTGAACTCCGTCCTCGGCATCAAGCTGGATGTGGACGGGGAGTTCGGCCCGAACACCGCCGGCGCCTGCCGCCAGTTCCAGCGGGCCAGCCGCATCCCGGTCACCGGGATCGCCGGCCCGGCCACCTGGGCCAGCCTGGACATCGCCCTGGACAAGTTGAGGAAGTGACGCCGGGAAACGGCGTGCGCGGGCCATGGCCGGGCGGTCTGCCGTCCGGCCATGGCCTCACGTCTCCCGGGCCGCCCGCTCTCGAACTGGTAGGAACGGGAGTTGATGAACCGTGAGTAGCCTGCTCGGTCAACCCCACGGTTAGGGTTCCCTTCGTGCGCAGTAGCCGCTTGGCGTGGTGGTCAACCGGCCCTCGGTGTGGGGCCGACCGATGACTCTTCCGCGCCGTGGTGGTCTGTATATGCCGAGGACCGACTCAAGGGGAGGCTGACGCCGTGCGGAAACTGACCTTCGGCATGAACCTGAGCCTGGACGGCTACATCGCCGCGCCCGGCGACGACATCGGCTGGAGCGTGCCGAGCGACGAGCTGTTCCAGTGGTGGTCCGACCGGGTGGGTACGACGGGCCTGGCGCTGTACGGGCGCAAACTGTGGGAGACGATGAGCTCCCACTGGCCGGCGGCCGACCAGCAGCCTGGCGCCACACCGGCGGAGATTGAGTTCGCCCGCCGCTGGCGGGACATGCCAAAGGTGGTGTTCTCCTCGACGACCAGCACGGTCGACTGGAACACCCGCCTGGTCACCGGCGACGCGGTCACCGAGATCACCCGGCTCAAGGCCGAGGACGGCTGCCCCATGGACATCGGCGGCGCCACACTCGCCGCGGCGGCCATGCGGGCCGGGCTGATCGACGAGTACGTGTTGGCCACCGCACCGGTCTTGGTGGGCAGCGGCACGCCGTTCTTTACGGCCCTGGACAACTGGGTGAACCTGACCCTGGTGGAGACCCGGGCGTTTCCCGACGGCGTGGTCCTGACCAGGTACGAGACCAAGCGCTGAGCGCCCGGCGTCGGATCGGCGCAGGGCTTAAAGCCGCCCAAGGATCTCGTGGCGCTGTGTTCCGAGGCGATCGTGATACCCCTGCCGGATCACAGACCGTGCATGTAAGGGCTGGCCTCGAATTCGAGTCCCGGTCGGCTGACTTGTCCCGTCTCACGGAACATGACGGTACAGTCCTGCAGATCGACACGGCCACGAGACGTAGAAGCTGCGTGCTTGTCTCAGAGATTATGTCCTTCCGGAACTGCGGTCACGGTAGCCATCCAGACATGATTCAGCTGTCCGCAGTTCAGGGGCCGTCAGTGGCGGGTGAAGGCGACGCCCCGTCCCTGGAGCGCACGGTGTCAGAGGTGGCACTGAACGTGAAGTAATAGGACCCGCCGTCGCCCGCGGCGGCGATCGCGGCGCTGTCGTGCGACCAGGACAGGGACTTCACCCTTCGGTTCATGCCATGGCTGGTTACCGGCGCCCCGTCGGGCAAGCGGAACACCGCTATGCCCTGGCCGCCGACGGCGAGCCACCGACCGTCCGGCGACACGGCCATAGTCTGGGCTGACGGCGCGGCGTCGGGGAGCGAGGTCACATCTCCGGCCGCCACGTCCACGGACAGCAGGCGCCCGGCCTGCGTCAGCGCGATGATCTGGTTTTCGTCCGGTATGGCCTCCATCTCGGACAGGGGATCAGGGAGCGGCAGGTCGCGGGCACCGTCATTGCCGGACAGGGGGTAAACCCGTAGGGAGTCCCTGAGGGCGACCGCCAGCCAGTCGGGCCCGAAGACGGCTATGTGCGCGTCTTGGCCGAGGTAGACATCGGCGATTCTCCGGCCGGATTCCGCGTCCCACAACTGGACGCCGCGCGCCGCCACGGTGGCGAGGTAGCGCCCGTCGGGCGACTCCGCCGCGTGCTGCAGGTGGCCCAGGTTGCCGCCGAGCCGGTGTTCGGCAGCTGAACCGAGATCGTCCAGGATGCTGACCCAGCTGGTGTCGCTGTCGGCGCAGGCGATGGCCAGGCGGTCACCCGTGGGAGAGAAGGCGACGGCGTCGATGCCGTGGCCGAGCTCGATGCTGTCAAGCAGCGCCGCCGTGGCCACGTCCCACAGTTGAAGTCGTTCCGAATCCGGGTCCCCGGCGGCGAGCGTCGCGCCGTCGCGGGACAGCGCGATGACCCGCCCGCTGGCGGGAACGACCGCGTGCGGGCGGTCCGGCCAGGCTGACGCGGAAATATACCAGATGGTGACCTGCGTCCCGGTGCTGCTCACGGCGCACCAGCGGCCGTCGCCGGAGAACGCGAGTCCGGTGCCGTCGCCCCCGGCCGCGCGGATGACTCGTACGCGACCGGGGTTCTCGTGATCATCTTCGAGCCGGGCGCCCGTGAAGTCATGCGAGTGGGTCAAGAGTGTGGGCCCGTCGGGGGCGATCGCCACCGTCCTGCTCCCCAGCCGGACTCGCGTAGTCCGGCTCCTGCTCCCGGTGCTAACCTCCCAGGCCTCGAGCTGATTGCCGCCGTAGGCCAGCAGGGTGTCATTGTCGGCGGCCGCCAGCGCCTTCAGTTCGTCGCCGTCGTAGCTGGTGCGCATGGTCCGGTCCAGGTCACCGCTGGCCGTTCGCCAGATCCAGATGGACCCGTAATAGTCCCCGGCGGCGAGCCAGGTGCCGTCCGGGGAGAAGGCCAGCGCTCGCGGCACGCGGAGCACCGTGGTTACGGTGGTCAGCACCTGGCCCGTGGCGGGGTCCACCGCCCGGAGCGTGAGGTCGTCGGCGGCGAGCAGGCGGCGGCCGTCCGCCGACACCGTGACCTGCCTGATGTAGGAGCTGGAAGGCACGGTGAATTGGTTGGCCGGCGCCCAGGTGTCGGTCCGGTAGCGGGTGAACTTTTCCAGCTGCCCGGTCACGAGCCAGGTGCCGTTCGGCGCCGCGGCCAGTAGCGGAGCGCTGGGTGCCCGGCTCGGGGAGGCCGTGATCGTCCCGGTGGTGGCGTCCCTGACCTGCACCCGCCCGTCCCGCAGGCTGACCGCGACCCAAGTCGCGGCTTTCGGTGAAACCAGCACCCGTTCAGCTGGGGCATTGTCTTGAACCGGACGGTCGGTGCTGGCCGCGCGCAGGTCCCAGGCCCGGACGTCGCCTCCGCCGCCGCTGTACAGGACGTCGCCGTCGGGCGAGAACGCCATGGACCTCACGCTGCCGTGCCCCTCGAGGTGGTGCTGCTGGCTGAAGTCCTGGCTGTCCCAGACCAGCAGGGTCCCGTGGTTGGTGGCCGCGGCCAGTCGGGTCCCGTCGGGGGCGGCGGCCAGGGCTTGCACGCTTGCCTGCGCGTCGATGACGCGCGGCTTGGCCGAGTCACGCCAGACGAAGACCTGCTGACCGATCGCCCCCGCCACCCACGAGCAGTCCGGTGCCGCGGCGACCGAGTAGATCAGCCCGCTGGCCCAGGGGCCGACCGGGAGAACGCGGCCAGGGGTGCCGTCGGGCAGGTCCCAGATGATGACCCGCTGCTCGCTCCCGCAGACCACCCGGCCGTCATGGCTGACAATGGCCACCCGGCATGCCTGCGACTCATGGCTCCGGCGGTCGAACCGGGGGAAGAACTCTGCGTCGCCCGGCCGGATCTGGGCGCCCGTCGCGGCGTCCCAGAGCTTGACCCGCCCGGAGTCGCCTGAGGTGACCAGGCGTTTGCCGTCGGGGGTGAACGCGACCGACCAGATCCCGTCGTCCGCGATCCGGGTCAGGATGTCCCAGCTCCGCGCGTCGCGGACGTCCACGTTCCCCCAGCCCTCGGCCACAGCGACCCGCGAGCCGTCCAGGCTGAAGGCGATCGCCTTGGCCGTTCCGCTGGCGGAGAACGCGGCGGTGACCCGCCTGGTGGCCAGGTCACAGTCATAGACGCCGTGACGCCCGCCCACTATCAGCCGCATACCGTCCGGCGAAAGCGCCATCCCGCCGTCGTCGTGGTAGGGGTTCAACCACGGGACCTTCAGGACGTAAGCGAGCGCGGATCCGGGGTTGTCCGGCAGCGGCCAGCGGGACACTAGCGCGGCCCCGGTGCGCGCCGCCTGCGCGGCGGCAGCCTCCGCAGCGAACCCGGGTTCGCTGCGCAGCGCGTTGAGCAGCAGCTGGCTGTCGTCGGCGAGCGCCGCGTCCGTGCCGAGCATGTGCATCACGCGCCGGACCACCCCGCCCAGGGAGCGAGCCCGCTCCGTGCCGACCACCGCCAGGTCCGCCAGTACCGACGCCGGCCCGGCTCCGGCCAGCCGACGGAACACCCAGCGCAGGTCGCAGGCCAGGTTCTCCGCTTCCGCTGTGCGGCCGGCTTCCACCAGGTGGCGCAGCAGGTTCTCGTTCAGGTAACGCTCTTCGTCAGTGCAGGTCCCCAGTTCCCACCACGACCGGGCAGGCGCGGCCTGCCCGAGAGCCAGCGACTCGGCGGCGTCCACGAGCTGACCGTGGAGTCCGGCCAGTTGGCCCTGGCCCAGCCGGGACCGCAGGTAGTCGCAGATGACCTCGTGCAGCCGCAGCCGGCCGTCTCCGGGCCTGGTGGCGACCCCGTGATCACACAGCGTCTCCACTACCTCGACCGCTTCCTGCCGCTCAAGGTCGGCTGTCCGAGCCCACAGCGCCGCGGCGAGCGAAAACGGAATTTCCTGGCCGGGAGCGAAGACCGCCAGCTCACCCAGGCGCACGGCCTGCTCGCCCGGCAGGAACGTAAGGCTGGCTTGGACGGTCGCCTCGACGGTCAGCACGCGCACCTCCGGGTCATCCAGGTCCACCTTCTGGCCGACCGGGTCGGATGCCGCTGGCCCGCGCGCCCGGACCCGCTCGAGGAAGTCGGACGCCGCTTCCGCCACCCCGTCTCCCGCGCGCACCCGCACCGCCAGGCTCCTGTTGGCCACCCCGAGCAACAGGGGCCACCGCCTGGTCACCGCCAGAATCTGGCCGGCTAGGCCGGGGTCGAGCGGTGGTAGGTCCCGGCCGAGCACGTCGCGGGCCTCCTGGTCGGCCAGCTCGCCGATCGGCACCCGCCGGTCGGCCCGCAGCGTGCCCATCCGGGAGGTCACCAGCCGGGCACAGCGCCTGCCGCCGAAGGTGAACGGGATCAGCTGGTCGCTGGTCCAGACATCGTCCACGATCATCAGGCACCGCCCGCGCCCGTCCAGGAGCCTGCCCAGCTCACTGCCCGCATGTTTGGCCTCGGTGAACCGGGGTTCCCCGCCGATCATCCGGATCGCCTCGTTGACCTTCTTCGCGATCGCTTCGTCGCCCGCCACGGCGCGGCCCACGGTGATCCGGTAGACCCTCTGGCGGAACCGCCGCTGGATCCGGCGGTCGGCCCGGACCAGGCGAGTCAGGGTCGTCTTCCCGGTTCCGGGTGCCCCGGACAGGAGCGTGACGCCCCGGCCGGGCCGCCTCAGCACCGCCTTGGCAATCGCCGTAACCTCCGCCAGGCGGCTGACGGCCCAGTCAGGCGGGGTCGCGTCATCAGTGATGGCCCGCGGTCTCGACCACGGCCGCGGGATGACCGCCACGATGCTGGCGACCCCGCCGAAGATCCCGGCCCACACCCCCGCCGCCGCGGTCCCCTGCCCGATCAGCTCGGCCAGGATGAACGCACACCCCGCCGCGCACGCGGCTAGCAGGACAACAGGCCCCAGCCTGCCAACTCGCCCCACGCTCCATAGCTACCACCGAATAGCCATGAAACGCAGGGTTCTTGCCCCACCCGGCATGCCGTTACCTCGCCGTGATGTTAATCGTTGGGTTTCCGCTGGTTGATTCCGGCGTGCCCTACCGGTCCCCGGCGGTGCCCTGGTGCGTCCTGCCGTGTGATGTGGGGGTCACCCGGCGGCGAGAAAGTACCCGGGGAAGCACTTCGCGTAGCCGTCAGTGATGTCCAGGTTGAGGACCCACAGGCGATCGGCGTCAGGAGGCGGAAGCGTGTTCCAGTCGGGATCGCTCAGCACGCGGCCCCACTCGGCCTGCGCGTGGATGTCGGCCGGCAAGGGGTCGAAGGCACGTGCCGTCTTCAGAGCTCGTCCATCGGCGATACCCAGCTCGGCAGCGAGGTGCTCATAGAAGAGGCGGTGCTTGCGATCGCGCCTCGGGACTGCCTCCGCCGCCCAGTAGGGGCTGGTAAACACGGCCGTGAGGGCCACGCGCTCTGGGTGCGTGGCCCAAGGCGGCATCTGCCACGTCGTGCTGGACGCCGTCGCGCCTGCTGCGCGGACTCGTCCGTGCCAGCGTTCGACCAGGCCCGCGTACCAGTGGGGATGGTGGTCGAGCCGCCAGGCGTGCTCGAGATACCAGGTTGCGAGCTCGAACCTCCGCATGACTACGGCCTGGCCGCGTCGGGCCGCGATCCGCTCCAGGCGACGCTGGGCGGCGGCGACCTCCGGGAGAGCGGCCAGGCTGATGCGCTGGGCCTGTCCGTAGAGCCAGTAGCCGTGCCGGAGGCAAGCTGCCTTGTGCCCGACGATGCGGGTGTCAGCGTAGGCGCCGTCACGGCGTAGGCGGCATCCCGGGCAGTCGGCCACAGGTGACTTCAGGGACGAGAGCCGGATCGTCGGCGCCTCGCCCGGTGTCTGGGAGCGCGGGGCGAGCGACGGGATCGCCCTGATGAGGTTACCGCCGTCGAGCCCGGTGTAGGCCAGCAGGCGGGCAAAGGCGGCGTCGTTCAGGGTGAGCACCATGACCGCCAGGTCAGGCCTCTTGCTTGCAACGGCGGACGGCACGGCGCCGAGCAGGCAGAGGAATGGGCGGAGGCCGATCCGGTTAGCCTGCGCGACTCGCGCGAGGTAGGAGCCGGACAACTCGGCATGCCGGGGCCGCGGTACCACCGGGACCTTCCGGGGCGCTGGGAGCAGGTTCACTTCTTGCCTCGCTTGCCGGCCTTCCTTGCGACTTCCTCCCGGGCGGCGGCCTCCGCGGTGGCGGCGTGGTCAAGATCGACCGCGTCAAGAACTGCCTTGTCGATTCGCTCGGCACCTGTGAGGATGGCGTAGATCGCGGCCTCGCGGATCAGGTGGGACAGCGACACGATGTAGCCGCCGGTGAGCCCGTAGAGATAGTCGGCCACGGAGACGAGGGTGCCGGGCTTGTGCGCGTGGAGGCGCAGGGCGCGCTCGAAGCCCTCCACCAGCAGAGCCCACTCCTGCCGCTGCCGGAGAGTGGTGTAGTCGCTAGCCCGAGTTTCCGACGATCATGGTTTTCTGAGACCTGATCGTGGTGTGAGTTGACGCGTTTTCCCTGGTGACACACCTTTCTGATGCTTGATCCGTTGCCTGTAATAGTGTATGACCTAATCTTGTGGCGAGCCTGTACCCGAAGAAGATCAGCGGCAAGACGTACTGGTACCTGCGGGAGATGGCCCGCGTGGACGGCAAGCCGAAGATGGTCTCCGAGCGGTACCTGGGCACGGCGGCCGACATCGCCGCGGCGATGGAGTCCAGCCAGGCGGCGATGCTGCCGGAACGGACCCGGCACCTGGCGTTCGGGGACGTGGCCGCGGCCTGGGGGGTGCTCCAGGATCTGGGCGTGGCGGCGATCATCGACGAGGTGACCGGGACCCGGCCGGCCGGGCTGCCGCTGTCCGCCGGCACCTACCTGGCGCTGGCGGCGCTGAACCGGCTGGTCGCGCCCTGCTCGAAGCTGGCGTTCGCGGACTGGTGGAAGACCACGGCGGCGGACCGGTTCACCAGGATCCCGGCGTCGGCGCTGGATCACCGCCGGTTCTGGGATGCGATGCACGCCGTCACCCTGGAGCAGCTGGAACAGGTCAGCCAGGCGATCGCGGTGCGGATCGTGGGCCTGTCCGGGCTGGACTGCTCGTCAGTGGCCCTGGACATGACCAACTTCGCCACCTTCATCGATACCGGCAACGCCAAGGCGCCGGTCGCGCAGCGGGGCAAGGCCAAGCAGAAACGCACCGACTTGCGGCTGGTGGGGCTGGGCCTGGTGGTCACCCGCGACGGGGGGATCCCGCTGACCTGGCACGCCTACCCCGGTGACCGGCCCGACGTCACCCAGTTCGCCACGATGATCGGCCAGCTCCGCGGCCAGTACGCAGCGGTCTGCGCGGCGTCCGGGGCGCCCGCCGCGGACATGACAGTGGTCTTCGACGCCGGGCAGAACTCCGAGGACAACTTCGCCCACCTGGCCGGGACCGGCCTGCATTACGTGGGATCGGTGCCCGCCTCCGGCTGCCCGGACCTGACCGCCCTGCCCGCCTCGGCGCGGGCCGTCGTTGACCAGGAGCGCTTCGGCAAGCTGACCGCCCATGACACCCGCCGCCAGGTCTACGGCGCCGAACGGCGGGCGATCCTCACCTACTCACCCGAGCTGCACCAAAGCCAGGCCCGCGGGTTCGACGGCACCACCTTGGCCAAGGCCGGCAAGAAACTCGATGAGCTGGCCGCCACCCTCGCCCGCGGCAAGACCCGCCGGCCCCGCGAGAAAGTGGAAGCCGAGATCACCGCGATCATCCGCAAGCCCTGGGTGCGGCGGGTGGTGACCTGGCAGCTGGACGGCGAGCAGCCCCGCGACCTGCGCCTTTCCTGGGGCATCGACAAGGCCGCCCGTGCCTCCCTGGAAGAAGAGCTCTTCGGCAAGCACGTGCTGATCACCGATCATGATGACTGGCCCGCCGCCGAGGTCATCGCCGGCTACCGCTCCCAGTCCGAAGCCGAGTTCTCCTTCCGGCAGCTCAAAGACCCCCGCATCGTCTCCTTCAGCCCGATGCACCACTGGACCGAGCACAACATCCGCGTCCACACCTTCACCTGCGTCCTCGCCCTGCAGATCGCCTGCCTCATGCGCCGCGAAGCCGGCCGCGCCGGCCTGCACCTGTCAGTCCGCGAACTCCTCAGCCAGCTCGCCGGCATCGGCGAAACCGTCCTGATCTACCCCTCCACCGGCGGCCGGCCCAAAGCCCGGCGCATGACCACCGAGCTCACCGGCGACCAGCAGAAGCTACATCAGATCTTCGGCCTAGACAGGTGGGCGCCCCGAAGTTAGGTCATACGCCCGGACCAGCTCCTGCGTCCACCTGACCAGCAAGAACGATCAGCACATCTCATGATCGTCGGAAACTC
>CAWAJB010000036.1:0-80804 GCA_963782185.1 uncultured Actinomycetes bacterium | reverse complement strand
CGATGATCCGCCCGCACGGGGCGGCCATCTCCCGGAGCGGCGCCGGGTCAGGACGACGCGACCACCGACAGGGGGGCGGGGCGGCGGGGGGCGGGGGTGATGCCCAGGCAGCCGTGGGCCATCGCGTCGAGCAGCTCCTCGAGCCGGCCGGGAGCGAGCCCGCTGCGGAAGAACAGCGTGGACTGGATCGCGCCGATCGCCGCGTGCACGGCCAGCCGCAGCTCCCCGTCGGCCAGGTCGGGCCGCAGCGGCGCGAGCAGGTGCACCCACTCCTCGATGTACAGGCGCTGACGGCGGCGGAGCCGGCGGCGGTCGTCCGCGGGAAGCAGGTGGGATTCCCGGTGATAGACCATCAGGACGGTCCGGTCCAGCAGCGCGACCGCGATGTGGTCGCGGACGAGGCCGGACAGGCACTGGCGGTCATCGGCCGTGGTGGCGATGATCTGGCCGGCCCGGCTCATCAGCCGGTCCATCACCTGGTCCAGCAGGGCGACCAGGATGGAGGCCTTGCTGCCGAAATGACGGTAGATCCCGGAGCCGACGATGCCGGCCTCCGCGCCGATATCGGCCATGGACACCGTGGTGAACCCACGCCTGGAGGCCAGGTCGGCGGCCGCGTGCATGATCCTGGCCCGCCGCTCGGGATCACGCCGCCGCCCGGGATCGCGCTGGCGCGGGGAACGCACGCTGGCCATCTAGCCAGTCTGGCACCCGGCCAGCTAAAGTCCCAGTGAATCTGCGATCACTTCGATGGAGCAGGCGTGGATTTCGCCGAAAGTGCCGAGCACCGTGACCTGCGGGCCGCCGTAGCGTCGATAGCCAGTGGCTTTGGTCCCCAGTACTACGTGCAGCACGCCGCTGAGCACCTGCCGTGCGACGAGCTGTGGACCAAGCTTGGTGAAGCGGGATTCATTGGCGTGAACATCCCCGCCGAGTACGGCGGCGGGGGTGGCGGCCTCACCGAACTCGCGCTGGTCTGCGAGGAGCTCGGCGCGCAGGGCACCCCGCTGCTGCTGCTCGTGGTCTCGG
Source organism: uncultured Actinomycetes bacterium (assembly GCA_963782185.1). Taxonomy (GTDB): domain Bacteria; phylum Actinomycetota; class Actinomycetes; order Streptosporangiales; family Streptosporangiaceae; genus RYN-230. The sequence continues at coordinate 79,775 of CAWAJB010000036.1, read as the reverse complement.
CGGCCATCTCGGCGGAAGTCATCACCAGGTTCGGCACGGATGCGCAGCGCGCGTCGTGGCTGCCCGGCCTGGCCGCCGGCACCACCAAGATGGTGTTCGCGATCACCGAGCCGGACGCGGGCTCGAACACCCACCGGCTGTCCACCACCGCCACCCGGGACGGCGACGGCTGGGTGCTGCGCGGCACCAAGTACTACATCTCCGGCGTCGACGAGGCGGGCGCATTGCTGGTCGTGGCCCGAACCGGGGCGTCAGGGCCCGCCGATTCACCGGGCCGCGGCGAAGCCCCGCTGTCGCTGTTCATCGTCCCCGCGGACGCGCCGGGGCTGGAGCGCCGCGTGCTCCCGGTCGATCTGCTGCTGCCTGAGAAGCAGTTCACGCTGCATTTCGACGACGTGCGGGTCGGCCCCGGGGCGCTGGTCGGCCAGGAAGGCGAGGGGTTCCGGCAGGTCTTCCACGGGCTGAACCCGGAGCGGGTCACCGGCGCCGCGCAGTGAGATGAGCCCGGTGACCACGCTGTTCCGCCCGGAGCACCAGCTTTCGCACATCGGCGCGGTGGGCACGCCGATCATCGGCGTGCAGGTCGCGATCATGGGCCCGGACGGGGAGCTGCTGCCCCCGGGTGAGCAGGGCGAGATCGTCTACCGCGGGCCCTCCGCGATGAGCGGGTACCTGCACAACGAGGAGGCCACCGACGCGGCGTTCGCGCACGGCTGGTTCCACTCCGGGGACGTGGGCCGGTTCGGCGAGGACGGCGTGCTGTGGTTCGCCGACCGCTACAAGGACGTGATCAAGACCGGCGGCGAGAACGTGGCCTCGATCGAGGTGGAGAAGGCCGTGTACGCGGTGGAGCCGCGGGTGTCCGAGGCCGTCGTGGTCGGGCTGCCGCATGAGCACTGGACCGAGGCCATCACCGCCGTGGTCGTGCCCACTGCGCACTACGAAGGCTGACCGCCGGTCCCTGATTCCCGGGCCGTCACTTCCGGGGCTTGTACCTGAGCCGTTTGCGGGCCTGCTCGCTCTTGCCGCTGCGCTCGTTGGCCGCGGCGCCTCCCGGGCCGCCTCCAGGTCGGCCGGGGTCAGCAGGCCGTGGGTGAGCAGGTACTCGGCCAGCTCGCGGGGGTGACCGCGTTCTTTCCAGATCAGGCCCTGGAGCTGTTTCTTGTAGTCGGAGATGGCTCCCTCACCGCTCAGGTCCAGGGCGATGACCACGTCCATCATCGGCACCGGCTGCGCACCGGGCAGGCCGAGGATGAGTTCCTGGTAGTGGTAGGCCATGGCCATCCGGGCGGCCCTGTTCCGCGCGAACCACGCCCGGACCCGGTCCGGGGCGTCCGGCCGGGGCGGGCTGCCGCGGCGGCCCGGTGCCCCGTTCGGCTGGACCCTCTTCTCCTGGGTCTCGGGCTGCTCGAGGCCGGGCACGCTCGGCGCGGCCGTGTCGTCCGCCGCCTCCAGCCGCAGCGGGAGCACCCAGTTGCCCACGCTGACCAGCCAGGTCCCGGCCTCGAGGACCACCGGCAGCGTCTCGAAGTGGTTGGCCGGGGCCACCGGCAGGACCTGCCGGGCCGCCTGCTGCACGGCCCGGTGATCCACCGGGCGGCCCGGGGTGTGCGGGGCCAGGTAGACCGGGTAGGTGGGGTCGCGGCTGAACAGTTCCCAGCGGTGGTGCACGTAGCGCAGCCCCGCGCAGCGCGGCGACCGGTGCAGGGCGAGGTCCTGGTTGCCGCTGAGCACGCCGCGGTCCAGCCAGGTGATCTCGTCGGGTGGGCAGTTCACCCACTCGCGCTGTCCGGCTGACCATAGGAAAAGCTGGCTCACCGCCACTATTGTGCCGTCCCCGGCCGCAGCGGGGGTCAGTCCCGGCCAGCCGGGACGCTCACCCGATCTGCACCCGGGACACGGGCGCCTGCTCGTTCGTGCCCCAGTGGATCACGTCGCCGTCGTGCAACGGCTGCTCTCCGGCGGCCGAGGTGCCGTTCAGTGTCATCCCGTTCATGCCCAGGTTGGCGACCCACCACTGGCCGTCGGAGTAGGTGAACCGGGCGTGCTCGCGGGAGACCGTGGGCACGTCGGGGAGGCTGAGCTCGACCGCACCGCGGCCGGCCCGGGCCCCCGACATCCTCGTCTCGCCCACCCGGCCCCCGGTGATCAGCCGGAGCGTCGGGATCATGCTGCGGGCCGGCTCGGCCACGGTAGCCAGACCGCCCCCGGCGCTGGCCGCGGTGGCCGTCGTGGCCGCGGTGACCGCAGTGCCCGCGTCGGCGGTCCCCGCCGGCGCCGACGTGGTCCAGCCGTCACGGGCGAAGGGCCAGCCGGTCCCGGTGCCCGCTCCGCTCCCGGCCGGGTCGGCATCCAGGCCGCCCCCCACCGGGTAGGCACCCAGGCCGCCCCCCACCGGGTAGGCACCCACCTGAGAGCCGGGACTCGAGGCGGGGCCCTCCGCCGGACGGTACCCGGGGCCGACGGGAGCCTGCTGGAACCCGGAAGCGGGCCCAGGCTGGTACCCGGACGGCGCGCTGGCCGGGCCGGCGGCGCCCAGCGGCCGGCCCTGGCGCAGCTGGTAGCGCCCCTCCGGCACGGACGGATCGCTGATCAGGCTCACCTCGACCGGGCCCGGCCCGGCCAGGCGCGCCTCGTGCGCGGCCACCTGCTCGCCGTACACCTCGGCCGCGCTCGTCTCGACCAGGCCGATGTCCATCCGCTCGCCCAGCGAGCCGAAGTCGCGCGGGTTCAGCCGCAGCTCGACCGCGGTGGGGGCGAGCAGCGCGCCGCTCGGCGTGACCACGAACACCTCAGGCAGGTGGCGCAGGGCGAGCTGCAGCACCTCCTGCCCGTCACGCCACGGGCGGGTGGCGATCTGGCGGACCCAGGGGTGGTCCCTGGTCACCCCCAGGGCCCGCAGCGCCAGCACGGTCACCACGCCGAGCCCGGCGAGGAACAGCAGCACGAGGGTCCCGCCGACGAGCGACCCCGTCAGGGTCCATAGCACCACCCAGCAGACCGTGACGGCCGCGGCGAGCGCCCACCGCCGGCGGTTGCGCCGCGGCGCGCCGGGCGGCTGCATGCGGGGCATCTGGCTGCGGGGCACCGGGGCACGGGAGGGCCGCGGGGGCGCCTCCATGCGATCTGACATCACACCGTCCTTGCGGGCAGGCCGCGGCGCGGCCGTCTGTTCGTGCTCCCACGATGCGGACCCGGGCCCGCGCAGGTCAACGGAATCAGCCCAGCTCCCAGACATCTGGAAATTTCCGCTGCCCCGTTTGCGCCGGGACGCAGGTGCCTGGTGGGGGCGATGGGACCTATTCCGCGCGAACGCGCCAGGCGGGTGGCCGCTTCTCCAGGAACGCGTGGATGCCTTCCTGCGCCTCCGGCGAGGCGAACAGCCGCGCGGACAGCTCCGCCATCGCTGGGGACTCCTCGGCGAGCCGCTGCCGCCGGCCGCGGGTCAGCAGCCGTTTCGTTTCCGCCGCGCCCTGCGGGGAAGTCTCCCGGATCTCATCCAGGAGCCGTCCCAGCTCGGCGGCGAGGTTTTCGTTAGTGGATGCGATCGTGATGAAGCCGGCCTGGACCGCTTCCTCCGGGCCGAACGTGGCGCCGGTCTGGTAGTAGCGGGCCGCCGCGCGCGGGGTGAGCAGGTCCTGGGTGGTAAGGGAGATCATCGCGGGGGCCACGCCGATCCGCGCCTCGGTGAACGCGAACGAGGCGGTCTCGGAGGCCACGGCGAGGTCGCAGGCCCCGACGATGCCCATCCCCCCGGCCCGGACATGCCCCGTGATGCGCGCGATGACCGGCTTGGCCGCGTCCACGATCGCGGTGAGCAGCGCCAGGATCGCGGTGTTGGCCGCGGTCATCGACTGGCGCCCGGCCTCGGCCAGGTCGGCTCCGGCGCAGAACACCCGGCCGGTGTGGGTGATGACGATGGCGCGGGACGACGGGTCGGCCGCGGCCTCGGCGAGCCGGCCGGACAGCTCGGCCACCAGCTGGCGGGACAGCGCGTTGCGGTTGTGCGGCGAGTCCAGGGTGAGGGTCGCTACCTGGTCACCGACGCCGTAGTGCACGAGCTCGCTCATCCGGGCCTCCCGGCGCCGATCGTACCCAGACGTTGAGGGACCCCCCGGGCGGGCTGGCCCGGGGGGTCCCCGTTGTGCCGGCGAGGCTCTATGCGGTGAGCCCCGCCGATGATCCCGGCGGGCCCGCGGGCCCGCCGGAGTCCTCAGTCGGCCGGGCCGTTGCCCAGCGTCACGGTCGCGGTGTGCGACTGGCCGTACTGGTCGGTCCAGCTGACGCTGATCTTGTCGCCCGGGTGGTGCTGGGCCAGGGCCGACGAGACGTCCGTGTCGGCCTTGACCGCGTGACCCGCCACGGACGTGATCACGTCGCCCTGGGCCAGCCCGGCCTGGGCGGCCGCGGACCCGTTGACCACCCCGGCCACGGTGGCGCCGGTGGCGCCGGCGGAGCTGCCGGTGGAGCTGCCGTACCCGCCGCCGTAGTAGCCGCCGTACCCGCCGTACCCGGGGGTGGCGGCGCTGTCGGAGGAGGAAACCTGGATGCCCAGGAACGGCGTGGCCCCGATATGCACGGTGGACGAGGCCTGACCCGCCTCGATCTGGTCGGCGATCGTGGTCGCCTGGCTGATCGGGATGGCGAACGCCTGGGTGGCCGGGTGCTGTGACTGCGAGCCGAACGCGGTGGTCGAGATGTTGCTGGACGCGGCCGTGTTCATGCCGACGACGTCGCCCTGAGTGTTGACCAGCGGGCCGCCGGAGTCGCCCGGCTGGATGCCCGCGTTGGTCTGGATCAGGCCGTGGAGCCGTTCGGCGTTACCCGCGGACTCATCCGAGGCGGTGATGGTCCGGCCGGTCGCGGTCACCTTGCCGGTGGCCACGGACGGGGTGCCGCCCTTGCCGCCGGCGTTACCCAGCGCGACCACCTTCTGGCCACTCTGCACACCCGAGGAGCTGAGGCTGACGGTCTGCAGCCCCGAGGCGTTCACCAGCTGGAGCACGGCGACGTCGCGGGTCTTGTCGTAGCCGACCACCTTGGCGCTGTAGGTGCGCCCGTTGCCCACGTCGGTGACCTTGACCGAGGTCGCCCCGTCGATCACGTGGTTGTTGGTCAGGACCTCGCCGGTGGAGGTCAGCACCATCCCGGTGCCAGCCGCCTCGCCGTTCTGGTAGCCGAGCGTGGACACCACGTCGACCAGGCCTGGGTTCACCTTCGACGCGATCTGGGCCGTGGTCAGCGTCGTCGCGCCGAACGCGTTCACCGCGCCCAGGCCCACGATCGTCAGGACCGCGGCCATCCCGGCCGAGGCTCCGGCCAGCAGGTTCCGGTGCCGCCGCTGGCGGCGGCCGTCGGGCTCCCCCGGGCCGGGGCCGCCCGGGCCGGGGGCGCCGGGGCCGGGGCCGGGGCCGTAACCGCCCGGGCCGTAACCGCCTGACCCGTAACCGCCCGGGCCGTAGCCCCCTGATCCGTAACCGCCGGATCCGTAACCGCCCGGTCCGTGACCGCCGTCACCGCCGCCGTAGCTTCCGTAGCCGCCCTGCCCGGTTCCGGCGTATCCCGGCTCCCCGTAGACCGTGCTCATCTGGGAACGCTCCTCAGTAGTTCATCGCCCTTGTCTGGCTCGCTACTGATAGTCGTCTTCGTACCTGAAGGCCGCCTCTAAGGACTCTCAGCCTGCCCCGAGGCTTTCCTGAACGCTTCCTGAATGCTCCGCTCAGCCCGCGAGCAGTCTTTCCGGCTGCTTGTGGCCGCGGCCCTCGACGAGCCGGACGTGGTACAGGGACCGCCAGCCTTTCCCGCTGAGCAGGAATTCGCCGGGAGCGGGCAGGGCGGCGACGCCGTTGAGGAAGGCCTGCGGATCACCCCAGTGACGTTCTGCGGCGGCCCGCGCGTCGACGACGTCCACCACCTCGCCACTGTCCGCGTCGATGCCGGCCAGGTACGGCCGGGGCGCGACGTTGGCCCACACCCGGCCGCCGGCCCATTCCAGGTCGTTGAGGCCGCCGATGCGCTGGCCGCCGATGCGTACCACGAGGAGACCGACGGGCATCAGCGTCTGCGGGTCACGGCGGACCAGTTCGCTGCTCCCGTCGCTGGTCAGCACGCAGGAACCCGCGTTGCAGATGCCCCAGCCCTCCCGGTTGTAGGAGATCGTCTCCAGCAGGGTGAGGCTGCGCAGGTCCCAGCGCAGGGCAACGCGCTCCCGCCAGGTGAGCTGCCAGAGGTGGGTGTTCACCCGGCAGATGCCCTCGCCGAACAGATCCGGGGGCAGCGACGCGGCGGCGTCAACCTGGTCCTGGCCGAGCCGGTAGCGCCGCACCGTCGACTGCCCGTACTGGCCGGTGCTCTCCCAGACCGTGCCGTCTTCCGTGATCAGGCCCTGGGTGAAGCCCTGGCCCGGGTGGGGCAGGCGCCGCAGCACCTTGAGGCGGTGAAACCTCGGCACAGCGGCACACCTCCGTCATCGGCCCGGCCTCCCGGCCCGGCCTCCGCGGCCCGGCGTCGCCGGCCCGGTCTCGTGAACCCGCGCCGTCAACCCGGCGTCCCGTACCCGGCGCCGTGGACCCGGCGCCGTGGACCCGCGCGGCAGCCCGATTATGCCGCGCGTTCCCCTGCCTGGCCGCCGCGCCGGGCAAACCGGGCCAGCGCCGGCCGCAACGGCTTGTCCGTGTACCCGCCGTCAGCCAGCCCGGCCTGCCGTTCGAACACGTTCCGGGCGCCGAAGTCAGCGGCCATTCCCCAGGACACCCCGGCCGCGAGGAAGTAGAGCGGGAGCATGACCAGCCCCCCGCACCACGCGTACTGGGTGGCGTGCCGGGCCTCATGGGCGAGCAGCGCCTCTCTCGAGGCGAGGGCCGCCCGGTCGCCGCGCGCCAGGATCACGTTCCCGACCGTGAACGCCGGGGCCACCGGGACCGGGAGCCGGTACCGGGCGCCGATCAGCAGCCCGTCGGCGCCGCGCGCCAGCTGGGCCCGGCCGGCCGCGGCCACCAGCAGGCCGGCCAGCGTGGACCCGTTGACCAGGTTGGCTGCCAGCCGCACCCGGTAGGCCGCGCGCACGCCGGGTCAGGACCCGCCGGCCGCCGGCCCGGACCCGTTCCCGTCCCGGGTGTTCAGCGGATCGGGGTCCGGCGCCACGAGCCAGCCCCCCGGCCCGGGCGTGGTCAGCACCGGCCGGGGTATCTCGGGCATGCTCAGCGGGATCTGGCTGTGCTCGCGATGCGCGAGCGCAGCGCCCCGGTGATAGTTCTCCAGCTCCTCAATCAGGGCCGCGTCCGCGTAGGGACGGCCGTCCACGAACGGTCCCGGCTGCCTCTCGATGACCGCGACCACGTCGTCGCCGGTCAGCGTCTTGTGCGTTTCCAGGGCGTGGGCCAGCGACAGCACCTGGGCACGATTCCCGGTGATGATCTCCCCCACCCGGCCGAGCAACCCGTTCAGGTTGTCCTCGATCCGGTCGGCCAGGGCCCGGCGCATTTCCGTCTCCGGGTCCTGGCCCTTCTTGCTCCGGCCACCCTGGCCACCGCCGGGGGAGCCGACCTCGAGCCGCTTCGCCGTCGAGTAGGACGACACCGTGGATCCCATGCCCCAGAAGCCCTCCATGAACGAGGCCACGGTGGTCGCCGACTCCAGGTCGCCAGAGACCCCGGAGGAGCTGTCGTTGCCGAAGAACATCCGCTCCCCGGCCAGGGACGCCAGCGAGACCAGGATGTCGGTCTCATATTCGCTGCGCCACCGGGTGAACTGGTCCTCCGGCGGGATGCTGGCCACCATCCCGAGGTAGTCGCTGCCCTTCTCGATGGTGGCGATGTCGATCTCCATGTGCTGCCGGGTGCGGTAGGCCACCAGCGCGTGGCACGCCTCGTGGACGGCCACCGCGTGCCGCTCCCGCTCGATGTACTCCACGTCCTCCGGCGGCCCGAGCTCCTTGAGCTGCTTGGCCCGGATGACGTCACCCCAGGTGATGACGTCCCGGCCGTCGCGGATGGCGGTGATGAGCGCCTCGTTGACCAGGTCCTTGATGGTGGCGCCGGTTGCGTACGGGGTGATGGTCGCGAGCTTGTCCACCTGCTCCGGGGTGAGCTCGTGCCGCACCTTGGCGAAGTAACCCTCGTAGGTGCGCACCCGGCCCGCCTTGGAGGGGTAGCCGACCTTGTAGATCCGGTCGATGCGGCCCGGCCGCAGCAGTGCCTCGTCCAGCGCCTCCGGCAGGTTGGTGGCCATCATGACCAGCATCCGGTACTTGGGCGGCGGCTTGGGGCGCATGCCGAGGAGCCGGCGGACGTGGCGGTTCACGAACCCGCGTGGCTTCTTCAGCCCGGACAGCTCGGTGAGGAGGGCCTCCAGGGTGCCCATCCCCCCGCCGCCGCCCATGCCCATGCCCATCATCTGCTTGTTCCGCCGGGTGTCCGGCTCCTCGCCTGCCGAGGACGAGAGGGCCCGGCGGGCGAGCCGCCACTGCACATCGCCGGACAGGTAGGAGAAGCCGTGGCAACCGCCTGCCTGCCAGGCCGCGGGGGTGGCCCGGCCGCCGGGGAAGTTCGGGCCGCCCTGGGCCAGCGCGCCGCGGCGGCCCAGCGAGTCCGCCTCGTCGAAGAACACGATCACGCCGCCGTAGCGCAGCGCGAGCCGCCGGAGCTTGCGGAACAGCGACTTGACCTTCAGGATGCCGACGCCCATGAACATGTTGATGAACGCGCCCGGGTCGACGAAGACGTAGGGCCGGCCGGTCTCGCCCGCCACCGCCTCCGCCATCAGGGTCTTTCCGGTGCCGGGCGGGCCCCACAGCAGGATGCCGCCTGGCACGTAGCCGCCACGGGACTCGATCTGCTCCGGGTCCTCCAGGTAGAGGATGTTCTCCTTGACCCGCTCCAGCACGTGGTCCTGACCCCACACGTCGGTGAACCGGGTCTTGATGTCGTCCGGGAAGTACACGTCCACGCCGCCCCGGGACAGGAACCAGAAGATAGCGGCGAACTGCAGCACGACGACCAGCAGGATGACCACGAGCTGCAGCACGAACGGCAGCGCGTGCCAGATATAGGACGGCATGTGCAGCAGGGCCACAATCGGGTCGGTGTGCGTCACCTTCCCGGCGACCACCCCGATCACGGCGATCCAGAACGCCCAGGTGAGCAGCCGCCAGAGGCGGAACCTGGTCCAGTCGCTCAGCCGGCGGTGGGTGGTGCGCTCGACGCCGCCGAAGAAGGTCACCGTCCAGAAACGGTGGTAGGCAGCCCAGTGCTCACTGATCAGGAAGTGGATCTGGCGCAGCAGTTCCAGGCCGATCAGGACGAACACCCACAGCCCGGACCTGGTCTCGATGCGTACCGCGTCGCTGAACCCGATCAGCGGGTTGGACGCCATCGCTGACCAGACCAGGATGAACCAGATCAGGATCAGCAGCAGCAGGAACTTGATCCGGTCCCACAGGGGCAGCGGCTTGCGCGTCGGCCGGTCGTCATCCCGCGGGCGGCCGCCGGGCGGCCGCAACCCCTCTGGGGAACCTGCCGGGGCCATCGTCATCATGGGCTCCTGACCGTGAAGGAGTTCATCACCGTGTCGATCTCGCTGTGGTGCTTGCTGTAACAAGAAGCCAGGCAGTGCACGAGCAGCAGGTAGACCTCGGTGTCATCCGCGTTCGTCAGGGCGACCTGGTCGAAAGTGTTGGTGCCGATGCCCGGGTAGGTGTAGTCGAACGTGACCCGGACCCCGTGCACGCCCTGGCCCAGGGTCAGCGTGGTGTCGCGCAGCAGCTGGAACCCGGTCAGCGGGAACCCGCTCTTCGCGTCGGCGGCCCGGGCGGCCGCGGTGACCGGCAGGAAGAAGTCCCGCAGTTCGTTGTAGGACAGGGCGTTCGTGGTGGTCTGGTTGAGCGGCGCGACGACCGAGTACACGAAGGGCGCCGCATCCGTCGCCCCGAGCACGTGATCCGCTGCGGGCTTGAGGTCGCCGTCATAGCCAACCGTCCACACGCTGCTGTTCGGGGTGGTCTTGGTCGCGGCGGCGAGCGCTGAGTTCTTGATCTCGCTCCAGCCGCCCGGCACCTTGAAGTAGGTGTGCGCACTCGAGTTCGTCACGTACGTGAAGTGCGGCGCGGCACATCCAGTCACCAAGAGTGCGAGCACGGTCAAGCCCAGCCCGATTGAGCGGCCCCGGCTCACGAGCCCTCTTTCAAAGCGGCCCTGCTCATGCACTCTCTCCTACAGCCAGAAAACGTCTGCCATATCCGTTATGCGTTCGTGTCCTACAGGGAGTATCGCCTCCCAATACGCCGCCTGGGTAGACGGGATCCCGATTAGCCACACGCCTGTAACACGTGGAGACTTGGCCTGCCGGCTCACGAGCGGGCGCGGCGGGTTCCCGGGAGGTAGCAGTGAACGGTGCCCAGGCGCTGGCCCGCACCTTGGCCGACAGCGGGGTGGAGGTCTGCTTCAGCAACCCGGGCACCTCCGAGATGCACTTCGTAGCCGGCCTGGACGCGGTCCCCCAGCTGCACGGGGTGCTCTGCCTGTTCGAGGGGGTGGCCACCGGCGCGGCGGACGGCTACGGCCGGATGGTGGGGCGCCCCGCGGCTACCCTGCTGCATCTGGGGCCGGGCCTGGCGAACGGCCTCGCCAACCTCCATAACGCCCGCCGGGCGCGAACCCCCCTGCTCAACGTGGTCGGCGATCATGCGCTGACCACAAGCGGTTCGACGCGCCGCTGGAATCCGACATCGACTCGCTGGCCCGGACGGTGTCCCGCTGGGTCCGGCGCACCGCCCGGAGCGCCGACGTCGCGGCCGATGCCGCGGAGGCGGTGGCGGCGGCCCTGGGGCCGCCCGGCGGGGTGGCCACCCTGGTCCTGCCCGCCGACGTGTCGTGGTCCGGGGAGGCCGAGCCCGCGCCACCCGTGCCGCCGCGGGAACCGTCCGTGGTGCCGGACCCGTTGATCGGCCAGGCCGCCAGCGCGCTGCGCGGCGGCGGTGCCAGCGTCATCCTGCTGGGGGGCGCCGCGCTGCGCCGCCCCGGGCTGGAGGCAGCCAGCCGGATCGCCGCCGCCACCGGGGCGCGGCTGCTGGGCGAGACCTTTCCCGCCCGGCTGGAACGCGGAGCGGGCCTGCCGGGCCTGGAACGCCTGGCGTACCTGGCGGAGTTCGCGCAGCCGCAGCTGGCCGGGACCCAGCAGCTGATCCTGGCGGGCGCACGGGCGCCGGTGTCCTTCTTCGCCTACCCGGGGCTGCCCAGCTCGCTGGTGCCCGTCGGCTGCCAGGTGCACACGCTGGCCCGGCCGGGCGAGGACGTGTGCGGGGCGCTGGAGTCACTGGCCGGGCGGGTGGCCCCGCAGGCCCGGCCGCAACCACAGCCGGCCTGGCGGCCCGCGCTGCCTGACGGCGACCTGACCGCCGGGACGGCCGCCGCGGTGATCGGCGCGCTGCTCCCCGAAGGGGCGATCGTGTCGGACGAGGCCAATACCTCCGGGCTCTCGCTGCCCGCCGCGACGGCGGGTGCCCCCCCGCACGACTGGCTCACGCTCACCGGCGGCGCGATCGGCCAGGGCCTGCCCGTCGCCACCGGGGCGGCCGTGGCCTGCCCGGGCCGCAGCGTCCTGGCGCTGGACTCCGACGGCAGCGCGATGTACACGATCCAGGCGCTATGGACGCAGGCGCGGGAAGGACTCGACGTCACCACGGTGATCTTCAGTAACCGCCGCTACGCGATCCTCGACCTGGAGCTGCAGCGGGTGGGTGCGGTGGCGGGCGGGGACGCGGCCCGCAGCCTGCTCGACCTGTCCCGCCCCGACCTGGACTTCACGGCCCTGGCCCGCGGGCTGGGAGTCCCGGCGGCCCGCGCGGCCAGCGCCGGGGAGCTCGCGGGCGAGCTGCGGCGTGCGCTGGCCGAGCCGGGCCCGCACCTGATCGAGGCTCTGCTCAGCCCGCCGCGGTAAACATCGCGGGGATGCACGGAGCCCCGGCCGGGATCGGTTCCCCGGGCCGGGGCTCGCGCGTGCCTTTCTCAGCCGTTCATCTCGGGGGCGTAAGGAGGGCGGTGTGACCCGAATCAGGTGTAATAAAGACCTGCCGTGATCAGAACGGTGTCTGATCAGCAGCCGTCGTAGGGCGCCCACGGCGAAGTGCCGTCCTGGGCGTAGAGCTGCTGGAACGCCTGGTTCTGCTGGGCGACAGACGCCGAGCCGGCGGTGCCCGAGTAGCCGAGGCTGGCCCAGGTGCTCGGCAGGATGCCGTACAGGCCGGCCGACGACGCGGTCGGGTTGTTGCCGGACTCACGCCAGGCCACGCACTGCTGGAACGACGACGGCGCGCTGCCGCCGGAGCTCGCCGAGTACGTGCCGGAGCCCGTGGACGTGCCCGAGCTGGCCGAGGAGGTGCCCGAGGTGGCCGACGAGGTGCCGGAAGTGCCCGTGGTGGCCGAGCTGGCGTCCGAGTCCGAGTCCGCCGAGGACGTGCCCGCTGAGGACGTGCCCGAGGCCGCCGGGGCCTGGTAGTAGGTCGGGGCCATGGGGGTGACACCGGAGCGGCCGTCCGGCACCTCGATGTTCTGGCCCACGTAGATCAGGTTGGGGTTCTTGATCCAGCGGTTGGCCGCCTCGACCTTGCTGAGCGGGACGCCCGCCGAAGCGGCGATGCCGCTGAGCGTGTCACCCGCCTGCACCGTGTGCGTGCTGGCCAGGGCCGGCCCAGCGGCCAGCCCGGCCATGACGATGCCGGCGCCCGCTGCCGTGATTATCCGTGTTTGTACCTTCATGAAGCTCCTTGTCCGGATTCTGGTCACAGCGGCCCAACGTACGCAAGGCCTGCTCAGGCACGCAAGTCGGTGCGGAGCGAGATCGCCTGCCTGGGAACCGGGAGCCCCTGCGGTTACTGGGCTTCCGGATTTTTGAAAAAAAGTTTGAGATGGGGTGTATATGGGGTTTCAGGCGGGTATTGAGGATGGCCGACTCAGGAACACCCAGCTCGCCGGGGCGCACCTCGCCCGCCATCTCCTGGCGAGCCTCCCCCGGGCCGCTCAGGCCCGGGGCGATGCGTGTCCCGGCGTCCCCCAGGCCGCTCAGGCCCGGGGCGATGCACGTCCCGGCGTCCCCCCGGCCGGACCAGCCCGCGGGGACCACGCCACCCGACCCAGGGGGACCGGACGGTCCCGTGGCCACGGCCCGGGCGCAGGAAGCCAGCGGAGTGGCGCTGCGCCGCAGGCGCGGCCACTGCCGGGCACCCCCGGCCCGCCGCAGGCAGGCGGCAGCGCCTGCGGCGGCGGCGGTACAGCGCGTCGTGCCCGCCCAGCGCGTCAAGGTGGTCCGGCGCCCAGCGGAGACCCAGCACGTCCGGCCACTCCCCGCCGGCGGCCGCCCCCAGCGGAACCGCGCCCGCCGGGGAAGTGTCCGCCGGGGCAGTGTCCGCCAGTTCAGGCGCCGCGACGGCCACGGGAACGGTGCCCGCCACGGCTGGCGCCCTCACGGCCGGCGCCTCGACCGCCAGCGCGTCGACCGCCAGCGCCCCGGCAGCCAGCGCGTCGACCACCGGCGCCCCAGCAGCCAGCGCCGCCACGGCCGGGCGGCCCCGGCGGCGGCCGGGCCGCCGCACGCTGCTCAGCGCGATGCCGCCGAGGATCGCCGCGCCCCCGCTGAGCTGGGCGGGGCCGGCCGGGTTGCCGAAGGCGACGACTCCCGCCACCGCGCCGACCAGCGGCTCGATGTTGAGGAACGCCCCGGCGATCTCGGCCGGCAGCCGGCTCTGGCCGAAGGCGAACAGGGTGAACGGGAGCAGGGTCCCGCCCGCGATCAGCGCGGCCACAGCCAGCAGGCTGGTGGCGTGCGCGGGGGCGGAGGGCATGCTTTCGGTCAGCGCGCTGAACGGCGCCGTGACCAGGGCCGCGCCCAGGAACTGCAGCGCAGTGACCGCGATCGGGTCACGGCCGCGCAGCAGCCGGGTCTGGCCGACGGTGAAGACGGCCGAGATCAGGACCGAGGCCAGCACCATGCCGTCGCCCGCCAGGTCCGCGCCGCCACCGCCGCCCGCGGCGACCAGGCCGACCCCGGCGAGCGAGACGGCGAAGCCGCCCCAGGCCACCGGGCGCGCCACGCTGCGCTGCCACACCGCAGCGATGATCGCCACCATCACGGGCGCGGTGCCGATGAGCAGCGCCGCGTGGCTGACACTGGTCCGGGTGATGCCCGCGTTCTGCAGCAGGACCGTCCCGCCGTATCCCGCCGCACCCCAGGCCAGGACCGCCGGGCTCCACGCGGCCCGCAGCCAGGACCTCGGGGTCACGGCGAGCAGGACGGCAGCGGCCACCGCGAACCGGATGGCGGTCAGCCACCCGGGCGCGAGCCAGCCCAGGGCGATCTTGGACAGGGGCACCGTGCTGCCCCACAGCAGCCCGGCTACGGTGAGCGCCACGAGGGCGCGGCGGCGGTCGAAGTTCATACATCCAGGATGTGTCCGCTCCATCCAGAATTAGCCCTAGGAGTCGTCTGGGCGAATATTATTAAGTGCTATGGCTGTTAACCTTGACGAAGTTGACCTCAAGCTGCTGACTGCGCTGCAGGCCGACGCGGACCGGACCAACGTGGAACTGGCCCGGCTGGTGGGGCTGTCCCCGGCGGCGACGCTGCACCGGGTGCGCGCGCTCAAGGAGTCCGGGGTCATCCGCATCATCCGGGCCCAGCTCGACCCGGAGGCAGCCGGCTTCCCGCTGCAGCTCTACGTGTTCGCCGCGCTGGGACGGCATGACCCCCGGGCCACCCGCATCTTCGAAGACCAGGTCCGGGCGCTGCCGCAGATCATTGCGGCCGACAACCTCGCGGGCGAGATGGACTACCTGCTCAGCATCGTCGCCCGGGACGTCGCCGACCTGCAGGAGGTGCTGACCCGGCTGTCCACCCGGGGCGGCCAGCGGCTGATCACGTACCTGCGGCTGGCCGAGATCAAGCCGCCCTGCGGGCTGCCGCTCGACCCGGACACGACCGCGGGCGGCCGCGCGGCGCGCCAGCGCCGGCGGCCGCCCGCGGACCGGCCGGGACCACCCGGTTAGCATCTCGCGCCGCAGGCGGCTGGGGCCTGCTGCGGCACGGGACGCTCAGGACTTGAGCTGGTCGATCTTGTCCCGGAACAGGGTGGTCGCGATCGTGGACTTGCGTGGCTGGCCCCGGAGGAAAGCCTGGGCGAACTTCACGGCCTGCTTGTACTCCACCTTGCCGGGCAGCGGCGGCTCGTCCGGGTTCACGTTGACGTTGACCAGGGCCGGCCCATCGTGGCTCAGCGCCTGGCCGATCGCGTCCCGGACCTCACCGGGGTGGCTCACCTTGAGGCCCAGCGCGCCATTGGCCGTGGCGATCCCGGTGTAGTCCGTGAACGGCTCCGGGTGCCGGACGCCGTACTCGGGGTAGCCGAGCACCATCTGCTCCCACAGGATCTGGCCGAGCGAGTTGTTGTTGTTGATCACGATCTTGACCGGCAGCTTGTGCTTGATGGCCGTGATGAACTCGGCCATCAGCATGGAGAACCCGCCGTCGCCGACGTAGCCGATGACCTGCCGGCCGGGGAACGCGTGCTGGATCCCGATCGCGTACGGCAGCCCGGGGGCCATCGTGGCCAGGTTCCCGGACAGGTAGAACCGGCGGTCGGCCCGGATGTGCCAGTGCCGGGCGGCCCAGGTCGCGATGGTCCCGCTGTCGCAGGTCAGGACGGCGTCGTCCGCGGCCAGGTCGCTGAGCACGCTGACCACATACTCCGGGGCGATCGGGTCACGCGTCCCGTCCTGCAGCGCGGCCATCTTCTCCCGCCACGTGCCCATCTGCTTGCGGTACTTCTCCAGGAACGAGGTGTCGGCCCGCTGCTTGAGCAGCGGCAGCAGGGCCTGCAGGCCTTCCCGGGCGTCGCCGACCACCGGGACCTCGGTGGGCACCCGGGCCCCGGCCCGGGCCGGGTCGGCCTCGATCTGCACGATCCGCGCCTTGCCCGGCTCCGGCATGAAGTGGGTGTAAGGGAAGTTGGTCCCGACCATGAACAGCGTGTCCAGGTCGTTCATCAGCTCCTCCGACGGCGCGGTACCGAGCAGGCCGATCCCGCCGGTGGTGTACGGCGAGTCGTCCGGGACGGCGGCCTTGCCGGACAGCGTCTTGATGATCGGCGCTCCCAGCGTTTCCGCCACCGCCAGCAGTTCTTCCCGGGCATGCAGGGCGCCCGCCCCGGCCAGGATCGCCACCTTCTCCCCGGCGTTCAGCACGTCAGCCAGCCGCTGCAGGTCCTCCTCGCGGGGCCGGCCGGGAGCGTCCAGCCGGATCGGCGCGGTCGCGGGCGGCCGGGCCGGGCCGACTTCTGCGTAAGGGTTCTCGCCGGCCTTGGCGACCTGGAGGTCGTTAGGCAGGGTCAGGTGAGCCACCCCGCGCCGGGCGTAGGCGGTGCGTACCGCGATATCCACGACGGCCGGCAGCTGCGCCGGGTTGTAGATCATCTGGTCGTAGACCGCGACATCCTCGTAGAGCTTGTCGAGGTTCACTTCCTGCTGGTAGCCGGTGCCGAGCACGGACGTTTCCTGCATGCCGGTGATCGCGAGCACCGGCATGTGGTCGAGCTTGGCGTCGTAGAGCCCGTTCAGCAGGTGTATCCCGCCGGGGCCCGACGTGGCCAGGCAGACGCCGATCTGCCCGGTCGCCTTGGCGTGGGCGGTCGCCATGAACGCGGCGGCCTCCTCGTGGTGGACCAGCACGAACTTCACCCGGTCCTGATGCCGGCGAAAACCTTCCATAATCCCGTTGATCCCGTCACCCGGGATCCCGAAGACGGTGTCCACGCCCCAGTCTGCGAGCCGCTCGACCAGAGCCTCGGATGCGATCTGTGCCACCTGCGGACCTCCAACTGATCGTGGTTACGGCGGCAGGCGAATCCGCCCATCCCCGGCTCTCCGCAGACGGCGCCGTCAAACATAACGGGAGGCGGATGTCCCGCGGCGGCCCGTCTTGCGGGCCTGAGGTTTGGCTGCCCGGACCGCAGGTAGCTGGGTGGCGGGCCCGGAGGGCGGCGGCCCCCCGGAGGATGGCGGACCCCCGGAGGATGGCGGACCCCCGGAGGATGGCGGACCCCCGGAGGGTGGCGGACCCGGGGGTGGCGGACCCCCGGAGGTTGGCGGGCCCCCGGGGGTCTGCGGCACCCCCGCCGGGCAGAACGACGAGGCAGGAGGCAGAGCCTGATGGGCGGAGCAGCGGCAGATCCGGCCGTGCAGGGCCTCGACTCGGCCGTCTACGTGGTGCCAACCGACGCACCCGAGGCCGACGGCACCCTGGCCTGGGACAAGACCACGCTGGTGCTGGTCACCGCGCACGGCGGCGGCCAGCGGGGCATCGGCTGGAGCTACGCGGCCTCGGCGGCCGCACCGGTGGTGACCGGCATCCTCTCGGACGTGGTGGCCGGCCGGAACGCGCTGGACGTGCCCGGCGCGAACGAGGCCATGGCCCGGGCGCTGCGCAACGTGGGCCGTCCGGGCATCGGGGCGATGGCCCTGTCCGCTGCGGACATCGCGCTGTGGGACCTGAAGGCCCGGCTGCTCGGCTGCCCGGTCGCCAGCCTCATCGGCCGGGTCCGCGACGACGTGCCCGTCTACGGCAGCGGCGGCTTCACCACCTACGACGAGGCGCGCACCCGCGAGCAGCTGACCGCGTGGGTGGGCAAGGACCGGATCCCCCGGGTCAAGATCAAGATTGGCGAGTCATGGGGCAGCAACGAGCCACGCGACCTGGCCCGCGTGGCCCTGGCCCGGGAGGTCATCGGCCCGGACACCGAGCTCTACGTTGACGCCAACGGCGGTTACACTACCGGGCAGGCCGTGCGGATGGCCGGCCGGATGGACGAGTTCGGGGTCACCTGGTTCGAGGAGCCGGTGTCCTCCCAGGACACCGGCGGCCTGGCCGAGATCCGGCGGCAGGTCCGGCCCGATGTGACGGCGGGTGAGTACAGCTGGTCCCTCGCGGATTCGGCCCGGCTGCTCAGCGCGGGCGCGGTGGACTGCCTCCAGCTCGACGTGACCCGCTGTGGCGGCATCACCGATTTCCTCCGCGGCGCCGCGCTGGCCGCCGCGCACAACGTGCAGGTTTCCGGGCACTGCGCGCCGAACTTGCACGCACAGGTCGCCGCGGCCGTGCCCAACCTGCGGCACCTGGAATACTTCCATGATCACCAACGGATCGAGCGGATGCTGTTCGACGGGACACTGACCCCGGAGGGAGGCACGCTGACGCCCGATCCGGGCCGGCCGGGCCTGGGACTGGAACTGCGGTCCGCGGACGCCGAGCCCTATCGCGAGGGCTGAGGGCAGGGTCCCCGCCTGGCGCGCTGTGAATACTCCGCGCAACCATGTTTATCTCCTGTGCAGGGGGCATCCTCGGGAGGTACTGATTCCCCGCAGGATTCTGAGGTGATAGACGTGGAGGCTGCGGTCCCCCTCGCGCCCACGCCACCGGCCGTCGACCCAGCAGCGCAGGACGACGGCGAACTGCTCGAACTCGTGCACACGCTGCCGGCCGGATCCCGGCGGCGTTCCGCCGCCTGCGAGGCCCTGGTGCTGCGCTACCGCTCGCTGGTGCGCTCATGTGCCCGCCGGTACCGGGACAGCCCGGAACCGGAAGAGGAGCTGATGCAGGTCGGCTACGTCGGCCTGCTCAAGGCGATCAACAACTTCAACCCGGCCTTCGGGGGGAATCTGGCCGCCTACGCCCAGCCGTGCATTTCCGGTGAGATCAAGCGGCACTTCCGTGACAAGCGCTGGCAGGTCCATGTCAAGCGGCCGGTGCAGGAACTGCTGCTGCAGGTGCGCAAGGCGCGGACCGGCCTCGTCCAGGACCTGGGGCATGTGCCCACGGACGAGGAGGTCGCCGGGTACCTGGGCGTGAGCCTGGAGGAGGTCCGGGACGCCAACCGGGCGGACATGGTGTTCCACCCGCACTCGCTGGACGCGCCCATGTCGGCTGATGACGACGCGGCCACCCTGGGCGATCTGCTCGGCGGGGAGGATCCCCAGGTGGAGCGGACCCTGGACATGCAGGCCGTCTCCACTCACTGGAACGAGCTGCCCGAGCGTGAGCGGCGCATCCTGGCCATGCGCTTCTACGGCAACATGACCCAGGCGGAGATCGGCCAGAAGCTGGGCGTGTCGCAGATGCACGTGTCGAGGCTGCTGGCCCGGGCCCTGGATTATCTCCGGGAGTGCCTGCTCGGCCCTGAGCAGCGGGTCAGCTATCGATAGGTTCGCCGGGCTGCCCCGCCAGCCCGGCGTGGTGGCGCGGCGCTGCGCCGCCGAATACGGCGGCCAGCCGGGCCAGCAGGCGATCCTGCGGGCACGGCCGGCCGGCGCTGGCCCCGAACAGTGAAAGCGTGACCGTCACGGGGCCTGAGCGGTACATGAGCGTGAGTGAGCAGCGCACGCCGCGGGCCAGCGCCGCGGCGGCGTAGGCGGGCCAGCGGTCCTCGTCCAGCGTGTCCGGCGAGCAGACCGGCACTCCGCCCGCTACGGCTGCGGTCACCGGGCCGCTTCCGGAGGCCTGCTCGATCGCGGCGAGTTCGGCCAGATCGGGGTGGCTGGCGGCGAAAACGGCCGGTTCCCCGTTGCGCCACAGCGTGGCGCTGGCCCCCGAGCATCCGCTCACCCCGGTCGCGGCCAGCCTGACCAGTTCATCCAGCGCCCCGGGCTCAGGCGCACCCACGCCGTCTCGCACGGAGGCCCCGCGGGGCAGTGCGCCGGCCTCGCGGGGCAGCGCGCCGGTGCTGCGAAGCAGCGAAGCGGCACCGTGCAGCAGTTCGGCGGCCTCCTGCGCGGGGTCCGGGTTGGCCATGGCTCCCTCCGCCCGTTCCGGGCAGACGGCGGCGGCCCGGGGAACGGGTTACTCCCGTTTCATCTTCCCACCGCCACCGGCGGAGGGCACCCCGCCCGCGGACGCGACTCGACCGCGGATCGGCCCGCGGCCCGCGGATGCGGCCCGCTTCGGATGCGGCCCGCTTCGGATGCGACCCGCGGCCCGCGGAGGCGGCCTGCCCGCGGAGGCGGCCCGCGGCCCGCGGAGGCGACCCGCCCGCGTGGCATCGTCGTTGAATGCCACGCGGGCGAGCAGTCAGGCCCGGCCCGGGTGCTCAGCCGCTGGTACCCGGGCCGGACGTCAGGCGTTCGCCGGATGCAGGAGGACCTTGGTGAAGCCGTCCGCCCGCTGGTCGAACTTCTCGTAGGCGCCGGGCGCCTCGGTGAGCGGCAGCTCGTGTGACACCAGCAGCGAGGGCGTCGCGCGGCCCGCCACGATCAGGTCGCGCAGCTGCTCGTTGTACCGCTTGACGGGGCACTGCCCGGTACCCATGACCTGCCCCTTCTGGAAGAACGTGCCGTAGTCGAAGCCGACCCGGCCCTGCTGCGCATCCTGGCTGGCCGCGCCCGGGTCGCTGGGCACGTAGACACCGACCACGCCGATCCCGCCGGTGGTCCGCACCGACTTGACCAGCCCGTCGAGCACCATCTCGGGGTGCTCCTCACCCGCCGGGTCGTGCGCCTGGTAGCCGACGGCTTCGATGCCGCGGTCCGCGCCAAGCCCGTGGGTGGCGTCCATGATGCGGCTGCGCGGATCGCCGCGCGCGACCGGGCCCGGTCCTGTACCGCCACGACCACTGTCATCGTGCTCCCCTCCCGTCGGCCGGGCGCCCGCCGCGGGCCGCCGCGGTGCGCCGGTCGTTTTCCTTCTCGATCGCGGCGGCCAGTTCCTGCTTGGTCATGCTGGACCGGCCGGGCACGCCCGGCTGGCGGGCCAGCCCGAGCAGGTGCTGCTGGCTGGCGTTGGCGTCGACGCCGCCGTAACTCTCGCCCGACTGGCCCCGCGGCCGGGCCGACTGCTCATCCGATGGCCCCTTGGCGCCTCGCGGCTTCGGCTCCCAGTGGTCGCCGACTTTCTCGAACCGGTGCTTCAGCGCGGCGAACGCGGTCCGGTGCGCGCTCGCCTTCGCCATACTCCCCGACCGCGCTGTCGTGCGCCTTGACCCATGTCTCCTGGGCCTTCGCCGGTGATCGCCGCAGCGTCGACGGCGCTCGTCGCGTCCTGGCATGGGGTCCCCTCAGGATGGGCCGCCGCGTGCGCCGGCCTGGAGCAGGCCCGCGGCCCGGGCGGCGACGGCCATGATGGTCAGGGCCGGGTTGGCGCTGCCCTGGGTGGGCAGCACGCTCCCGTCGGTGATGTAGAGGTTGGGCACGGCGAAGCTGCGGCAGTTGCCGTCCACCACGCCGTGCTGTTCGTCGGCGGCCATCCGGGCCCCGCCCACGAGATGGGCGAAGCGCTGGATGGTGATCACCTCGCTGGCCCCGGCCTCGTGCAGGAGGTCCTCCATGACCCGCTGTGCGGCGTGCAGCAGCCGCGTGTCGTTGTCGCACTGCGAGTAGGAGAACCTGGCTACGGGCAGCCCGTGGCGGTCGGTCTCCTCGTCCAGCGTGACCCGGTTGCCCGCCTGCGGCAGGAACTCGCACAGCGCGCCGAGGCAGCACCAGTGCACGTAGTCGCTCATGTAGTCGCGCAGGGCGCGGCCCCAGTGGCCCTGGGCCGCGACGTGCTCGGCCCAGGTGATGGGCAGCGGGGACACGTTCTGGATGGAGAAGCCGCGCCGGTACGGCTTGGCTGGGTCGGTCTCGTAGAAGTCCTCCGAGCTGACTTCCGGCGGGGGCGCCTTGTACATCCGGATCTCGTCGTCGAACCGGCCCGCGGTTTGCGGTGCCCCCTGGACCATGAGATAGCGCCCGACCTGGTCGAAGTCGTTGCACAGTCCGTCCGGGAAGCGCCCGGAGGAGGAGTTCAGCAGCAACCGGGGCGTCTCGATCGAGTAGCCGGCCACCGCCACCATCCTGGCCCGCTGGAACCGCTCCCGGCCGCCGCGTACGTAATGCACGCCCGTGGCCCTCCCGGTCCGCTCGTCGATGGCGATCCGGGTCACCATGGCATCGGCCCGGACCTCGCCGCCGTGGGC
This sequence comes from uncultured Actinomycetes bacterium, assembly GCA_963782185.1. Taxonomy (GTDB): domain Bacteria; phylum Actinomycetota; class Actinomycetes; order Streptosporangiales; family Streptosporangiaceae; genus RYN-230. The sequence goes on along the minus strand of CAWAJB010000036.1, from coordinate 57,790 downwards.
CATGGCGTCGGGGATGTGGCTGACCAGCGGGGATGCCTTGGCGTTGACCTTGCAGCCTTGCAGGCAGAATCCCCGGTAGATGCAATGAGGGCGGTTGCCGAACCGACCGTTAGGAATGGCGACTGGTCCAACCTTCGCCGTGATGCCCAGCTTCCGGGCGCCGCGCAGGAACACCTCCCCGTTGCCGCCGACCGGGTGCGGGCGGTGGGGGTAGCCGTGTGGGTCACCCCAGGGCCAGTCTTCCCCCGCGACCGGCAGTTCCTCCTCGATCGCCCGGTAGTACGGCAGCAGGTCACCGTAACTGAGCGGCCAGTCGGCGCCCACCCCGTCCTGGGTGAGGGTCTCGAAGTCGCTGGGATGGAAGCGGGGGGTGTAGCCGGCGTAGTGCACCATGGAACCGCCGACCCCGCGCCCGGAGTTGTTCGAGCCGAGTGGCACCGGGTCGGCCCCCGTGATCACCCGGGGCTCGGTCCAGTACAGGTGATGGGACGCGGCCTCGTCACTGAACCAGTCCGTGTCCGGGTCCCAGAACGGGCCGGCGTCCAGCGCGGCCACCCGCCAGCCGGCCCGGGCCAGCCGCTGCAGCAGCACCGAGCCTCCCGCCCCGCAGCCCACGATGACCAGGTCGATCTCATCCGTATCGGCGAACTGCCGCATATCGCGGCGCAGCCGGTGGTTGGTCCGGGTGCCGTCGTTGGGCAGCAGCCAGGCTGATTCGTTTCGCTGGCGGACCTGGGTCCTCATTCGCCCTCCCGCACCGGATCCGCAGCCGGGTGCCGGTCAGCCGGCTCGAACGGCTCCCGCCGTCCCATGCCCTTGTTCTTGTAACCGCGCGGGTAGGCGGGCCCGGGGAAGCCCATCTCGTCCCAGGCCCAGGGGTGGGCGTAGAAGGCGGTGCACGCGTAGCGGGTCCACAGGCTCCACACCCGGCTGGCCGGCAGGCCGTGCCAGTCACCTGAGCCCAGATCCTGCACCGCCTGGATGAGGGCGCGCTGATCGGCAGCCGGGCACTCGGCGAACCCCGCCCCGTATTTGACCTCGGCGTCCGTGTCCAGGTGAGCCAGGGTGTCCCGCCAGGCCTGCCCATCCTCAGGCATGTCGGCGTACCGCCACCCATCGGTCTGGGCCTCGGCGAGCCGGGTGTCGATCATCGCGGTCACCGGGATCCGGGGTTCCTCATCCTGACCGAGAAGCAGGTCGAGCAGCGCGGTGGCGGTGGCTTCCTCGGCCGGGCTGAAGAACCGCGGCGCGGGCGGCGGCCCCAGCCGCGACTCCACCACGGCGGCGGTCGCCGGATCCCAGTGCTGCAGCTGGGACATGACGTCGAAACCCGGGAAGCGCTCCGGGCCGTCGCCTGGCGTCCTGGGGCCCTTGGATGCGGGCGGGCGGGCCGGGCCCCGGCTCACTGCTCACGCCGCAGGATCGCGGCCAGCAAGCCCATCCCGCCGACCATGGTGACCAGGAGCGGAGCCAGCAGTGGCGGCCCCATTTCGAGGTTGTACCGGGCGTTGGCCCACCCGCCGGGCTTCTGCGCGATCCCCCGGGCGTGCAGGTACGTCCCTTGCAGCCCGTTCGCGACGATCGCGGCGGAGGCCACCGGCAGCGCGGTCTTGGCCAGCCGGCGGCTGAAGAACCCGGCCACCCCGGCGGCGGCGCCGACCGGGCCGAGCGCGACCGGGATCCACATCATCTTGTTGCCGAAGCTGGCGCTGTCGTGCTCGAAGAAGATCTCAGCCGCGGTGACCAGCGCACCCGCCGCGGTCAGGGCTGAGAGGCTGCGCTCGAAATGCCCGGTCTGGACGTTGCGGACCATCCGGTCGATGCCACGCGCCGGAGTACCCGTGCCGCCATGCCGCCGCATCAGTGCTGTCACTGGTCACCCTCCACCGGATCACTGCCTGAGCCGTCCCTGCCCGCCCGGCTACCCCTGCCACGGGGTGCTAATCGCCGCTGGGTGTAAAGCACGCGAGCGGGGGCAGCGGATGAGTCTGGCCGGCCGGCGCGGGCGGCCGCCGGCCAGCAACCGTTCGGAGGGATCATGAACCACACAACGTTGCTGGATCGCACGTCAACCAGCCGGCTGCAGGACCTGGGCCAGCAGCTGCGGGTTGACGCGGTCCGAGCCAGCGCCGCCGCGAACTCGGGCCACCCGACCTCGTCGATGTCGGCCGCTGACCTGATGGCCGTGCTGCTCGCCCGGCATCTGCGTTATGACTTCACCGACCCGCACGCGGCGGGTAACGATCACCTGATCTTTTCCAAGGGCCACGCCTCACCGCTGCTCTACGCCCTGTACCGGGCCGCGGGCGCGATCGACGACGACGAGCTGCTCCGCTACCGCACCCGGGGCAGCCGGCTGGAGGGGCACCCCACCCCGAGGCTGCCCTGGGTCGACGTGGCCACCGGCTCGCTCGGGCTGGGCCTGCCGGTCGGCGTCGGCCTCGCCCTTACCGGCCGCTACCTCGACCAGCTGGCCTACCGGGTCTGGGTCCTGTGCGGGGACAGCGAGCTGGCCGAAGGGTCCATCTGGGAGGCATTCGAGCACGCCGCCCACCACGGGCTGGACAACCTGACCGTGATCGTCGACGTGAACCGGCTCGGCCAGCGCGGCCCGACCCGGCACGGGTGGGACACCGCGGCCTACGCCCGGCGGATGGCCGCCTTCGGCTGGCACACGATCGAGATCGACGGGCACGACGTGACCGACATCGACCGGGCCTACGCGGAGGCCACCGAGACCACCGGGCGGCCCACGGTCATCCTGGCCCGGACCCGCAAGGGCCGGGGCGTGTCGGCGGTGGAGGACGCCGACGGCGCGCATGGCAAGCCGCTGCCCGACCCGGACGTGGCCATCGCGGAACTGGGTGGCTCCCGGTCCGCCCGGGTGGAAGTGCAGCCGCCCGCGCAGCGCCAGCGGCCGCATGCGTTCGTGGCCGGCCAGCTGCACCTGCCCGGGTACGAGGTCGGGTCCTCGGTGGCGACCCGGGATGCGTTCGGCGAGGCGCTGGCCGCGATCGGCGGCGCCCGGGCGGATGTGGTCGTGCTGGATGGCGAGGTCAGCGACTCGACCCGGACCCAGTACTTCGCCGACGCGCACCCCGACCGCTTTTTCGAGTTCTACATCGCCGAGCAGCAGATGACGGCCGCGGCCCTGGGCATGCAGGCTCGCGGCTGGACGCCCTACCTGGCCACGTTCGGCGCCTTCCTGACCCGGGCCTACGACTTCCTCCGCATGGCTGCGGTGAGCCGGGCCAGCCTGCGGGTGGCCGGCTCGCACGCCGGGGTCTCGATCGGCCAGGACGGGCCGTCCCAGATGGCGCTCGAGGACCTGGCCGCGTTCCGCGCCCTGCACGGCAGCACCGTGCTCTACCCCTGTGACGCCAACCAGGCCGCCTGGCTGACCGCGGCCATGACGGATCGCGGCGGCGTCAGCTACCTGCGCCTGACCCGGGGCAGTACCCCCGTCATCTACCAGGCCGGTGAGGAGTTCCCGGTGGGTGGCAGCCGGGTGCTGCGCTCCTCCGCGGACGATCAGGTGACGATCGCTGCCGCCGGGATCACCGTGCACGAGGCTCTGTCCGCGGCCAGCCAGCTGGCCGCCCGCGGCGTGAGCGCCCGGGTGATCGACGTCTACTCGGTCAAGCCCATCGACGCGGCCACGCTGCGCCAGGCCGCCCGCGACACCGGGCGCATCGTCACGGTCGAGGATCACTGGGCGGAAGGCGGCCTGGGGGACGCGGTGCTGGAGGTGTTCGCGGACGGCACGGACGAGGCCCTGCCGATCGTGCGCACCCTGGCCGTGCGGGAGATGCCCGGCTCAGCCACCCCGGAAGACCAGCTCGCCGACGCGGGCATCGACGCCCGGGCCATCACCTCCGCGGCTCTCACCCTGGCCCGCGCCTGACCCGGCTGAACGCCCCGCCTGGACCCGGCTGACCGCCCCGCCAACACGGGCGGGGCGGCCAGCCGCAGACCGGGGCGGCCCGGCCCTGGTGAGCTGACCCGTTCTCGGGGCACCCTCAGCTCCCTGCCGGGCCGCCCCACCCCTTTCGCACCTGTTCCCCCGCTCACCTGTTCCCGCCCCGCACCCGTCCCCCGCCAAGCACCTGCCCCCCGCCTGCCCCGGCCACCACGACAGCCCCATCCCTCCCCCAGGCCCCGCCCGGGGGCCACCCGGGCCCCGCCCGGTTTCGTGATCAAACGATTGGTGTTGCCCCAGCAACACCAATCGTTTGATCACCAACGGGGTTGGCTAACTGGTGGGGCGGACGTGGCGGATGAGGCAGGTGGGTTAAGACCATCACGGCGGGCCGCCCCCGGATGGGCCGGCGCCGGGGCAGGGCAGGCGGGACAGGGACCGGGACAGGGACAGGGACCGGGACAGGGCGGGGGCCGCCCGGGGTCAGCCGGTGGCGGCGCCCACGGTACTGGCGTCCTCGGCGGTGAGCGGGCTGGCGATCTCCTCCAGGCCCTTGCGCTCGGCCTTGACCCCCAGGAATGCCTCGACCAGCCCGGCCAGGATCATGAGCGACGCGCCGACCGCAAACGCGATCACGGTGTCGCTCACCTTGCCGGTGCTGACCAGGGAGGAGAACAACAGCGGACCGCTGATCCCGCCCGCGGCGGTGCCGATGGCATAGAAGAACGCGATGGCCAGGCCCGGGTCTCCATCGGGAACACCTCGCTGACCGTGAGGTAGGCCGCGCTGGCCCCGGCCGAGGCGAAGAACAGCACCACGGTCCAGCACGCGGTCATCGTGACCGCGGTCAGGGCGCCGGCACCGAACAGCCACGCGGTGACCAGCAGCAGGACGCCGGACAGGATGTAGGTGCCCGCGATCATCGGCTTGCGGCCGATCGAGTCGAACAGCCGCCCGAGCACGAGCGGGCCGAGCAGGTTGCCCACCGCGATCACCGCGAAGTAGTAGCCCGGGGACGTCTTGACGTGGAAGAAAACGGTCAGGATCTGGGCATAGCCGAACGTGATCGCGTTGTAGAGAAAGGCCTGGCCGATGAACAGCGAGAAGCCCAGGATCGTCCGCCGCGGATAGCGGGCGAACATGGTGTGGGCGATCGTGACGAACCCGATCGACTTGCGCTGCCGGATGGTGATCGACTGGCGCGCCTCCTCCAGGTCCCTGCCGGTTTCCTGCTCGACCCGGCGCTCGATGCCATCCACCAGGTCTTCAGCTTCCCGAGCGCGCCCGTGGATGAACAGCCAGCGGGGGCTCTCCGGCACGTTCCGCCGGACCAGCAGCACGACCAGGCCCAGCACCACTCCCAGCCCGAAGCACACCCGCCAGCCCCAGAAGACCGGGAGGTCGTTGGTCGCGGGCACGCTGATCAGGGCGCCGACCGCAGCACCGGCCCAGAAGGTGCCGTTGATGACGATGTCGATCCGGCCCCGGTGCCGGCTCGGGATCAGCTCGTCGATGGCCGAGTTGATCGCGGCGTACTCGCCCCCGATCCCGAAGCCGGTGAGGAACCGGAACAGGAAGAACCACCACGGCGCGAAGGAGAAGGCGGTGAGCGCGGTGGAGGCCAGGTACACGCCCAGGGTGATCATGAATAGCTTCTTGCGGCCGAACCGGTCGGTCAGCCAGCCGAAGAACAGGGCGCCGATGCAGGCTCCGGCCACATACGTGGCCGCACCGAAGCCGGTGATCTGGCTCTGGGTGATGTGGATCCCGCTGCCCGGTTTGCTGATCTGGCCGGAGATCTGTCCCACGATCGTGACTTCCAGGCCGTCCAGGATCCAGACCGTGCCCAGCCCGATGATGATCATCCAATGCCACCGGGACCAGGGCAGCCGGTCCAGCCGCGCGGGCACCTTGGTCTTGATCGTCCCGGTCTGTACGTCGCTCACGGGACCTTCCTCTCCCGACCGCCCGGAGCCACACCACCGCGGCCCCGGCCCGAGCACCGCTACCCGCACTCCGGCGGGTTATTCGGGCGCTAGCTGCGGAGCCGCTCCGCGGCCGCACCAGCCAGCCGGCCGATCTGGGACAGGATGCCGAGCTCGCGGAAGCCCAGCCGCGGGCCAACCCGGCTGCGCACCACCGTGATCGCGCCGCACACCCCGTCACCGGCCAGGATCGGCCCGACCGCCACCGAGCGGGCGCCGATGACGCTGGCCACGGGACGGCCGTCGGGCAGGCCGCCGAGCATCCACTCGTCGTCGATAGACGCGCGGACTTCCGGGGTGCACCGGTTCACCGCGGAACTGATCACCGGGCAGGACTGCGCGGCGACCTCGCCCAGCGCCGCGACCAGCCCCGGGTCGGGCTCGCGGGCGGAGACCGCCCGGCGCGGCGGGGTGGACAGGAAGTCCACGAAGACCCAGTCGGCGAACTTACCGCTCAGGGCCTCGGCCATCATCGAGCGCAGCTGGGTCTCGGCGACGGCGGTGACCGCCGCCACCGCCGCGCGGGCCATCGTGTCCAGGCCGATCGTCCACGCGGTCGCCAGCCGGAGCAGATCGTCGCTGGGCGCCAGCCCGGCGGCCCATCCGCCCGGCTCGTTCGCTACTGGCCCGCCAGTTGTCCTCATCACCGGCCCGTCGCTGGCGGCCGGCCACCGCTGGAGCCGGCCTCGCGTCTGGATCTTCACCGAGGCAGACTGCCCCGGGAGAATGGCCTCAAACTGAGGGGCCGGACGTGCATAGGGGCCGACATGCTGACTGAACAGGAGGCGGAGGAGTTCCGGATCCGCCAGCTGGTCGATAAGTGGGCGCTGACCAGGGACGCCGGCGACTGGGCCGGCTTCGCATCGGTATGGCACTCCGGCGGCTGGATGACGGCCACCTGGTTTCAGGGACCGGCCGCGGATTTCATCCAGGCCAGCCGGGACGGGTTCGCCGCGGGTGTCAGCATCCTGCACTTCCTGGGGGGGTCGCGCTGCGACGTGGCTGGTGACCGGGCTGTCGCCCAGACCAAGATGACCATCCAGCAGCGGGCCGCCGTGCACGGGATTACCGTCGACGTCACCTGCACCGGGCGCTTCTACGACTTCCTCGAGAAGCGCGCCGGGGTCTGGGGCATCGTCCGGCGGCAGCCCATCTACGAGAAGGACCGGCTCGACCCGGTCGCCCCCGGCGCCCGGCTCACCCTCGACCCGGGACAGCTGGCCCGGTTCCCGGACGGCTACCGGCACCTGGCCTACCTGCAGTCCGGGCTGGGTTACCGGATCGCGCCCCGGCTGCCCGGCCTGCGCGGGCCCGAGGTGGAGCGGCTGTACCAGGAGGGCCGGGACTGGCGGGACGGGTCCGCCACGCCGGGGAGGCCGGACGCCGACGGCCTGCTCTCCCCGGCTGGCTGAAGCACCCGGTCAGATCTCGACCGTGGCCCCCACGTCAACCCGGGAGAAGCTGTCCTCCTTCCCGCACATCGGCAGGAAGTTGTCCAGCACCATGAGGCCGACGTCGCCGAACAGGGCGTCATGGATGACGAGCCCGCGCTGCGGGGCGACCTCGCGCGCATAGTCGATCATCTCGCCCGTCTTGAGCCAGGGCCCGCTCGCGGGCAGCAGCAGGGTCTGCACCGGGTCCTGCGGCACCGTGAACGAGTCACCCGGGTGGAAGACCGAGCCGTCAATCAGGAACCCGGTGTTCTCGATCACCGGGATGTCCCGGTGCAGCACCGCGTGCAGGTGCCCGTAGGTGTGCACATCGAAGCCGGCCGCGGTGAACGTGTCGCCCTCGTCCACCACGTGCACCTGCTGGTTGCTGAACCCGGCGAACTCGCTGGCCACCGACGTGTTGGTCCACAGCTGCAGGCCCGGGTCCGCGGTGAGCGCGGCGCGCAGGCCGTCGGCGTCGAAGTGGTCGAAGTGCTCGTGCGTGACGAGCACCGCGCTGGCACCCTCGAGGGCCCGCGGCATGCTCCACGCCGCCGGATCGATGACCAGCGTGGCTCCGTCCTTCTCCAGCCTGACGCAGGCGTGCTCGAGCTTGGTCAGCAGCATGTGCCCTCTCCCTGACTGAGGTGGATGACTGAGGTGGATGACTGAGGTGGATGACTGAGGTGGATGACTGAGGTGGATCTTCATGACCCTACCGGGCTGCGTCGCTGCGCAGCCGGGCGCCAGCATGCCACGTTGGTGCGCGCGCGTGAGGCATGGCCCGGCCGCGGATTACCCCCGATTCCCCGCACCAACGGAGGCAGCGATGCCCGGTGAGAACAGCCTGTCCTCGGTCGAGCACGTCGTGGTGCTGATGCTGGAGAACCGGTCGTTCGATCACATGCTCGGCTACCTGTACAGCGACAGCGGCAACGTGTCCCTCCACGCCGAGCTGGTGTCCCGGCAGTTCCCGGCCGGCGTGTCCACAGCGCCCGGGCTGGCCGGCCCGGCACCGGCCACCGCCGCCGCGCTGTCCAGCTACATCCGCGCCCACGCCTGAGCTCAGCGGGCCGCCCTGGCACCGACCGCCATCCGGGTGGCGAGTTCGGCGTTGATCTGCTGCGCAGCGTCCAGCAGCCGGGGCAGGAACTGCCTCTCCAGGGTGCGCATCGGCACCCGGGCCGCGTGCGCGCTGGCGTTAATGGCCGCGACCACCCGGCCCGAGCTATCGCGGATGGGCACCGCGATCGACCGGACCCCGGCCTCCAGTTCCTGGTCCACCGCGGCCCAGCCCTGCGCGGCCACCGTGACCAGGATCTGCCGCAGCTCGGCCTCGTCCACCACCGTGCGCTCGGTCAGTTTGAGCAGGCTGGTGCGCTGCAGGTGCGCGTCGAGTTCGCTGGCGGGCAGGCTGGCCAGCAGGACCCGCCCCATCGACGTCGGGTAGGGCGGCAGCCGGGTACCCACGGTGAGCGCGATCGTCATGATCCGGTTGGCGGAGGCGCGCGCCACGTACACGATGTCGTCCCCGTCGAGCACGCTCACCGAGCAGGACTCGTGCAGTTCCTCGGCGAGGTCCTCCAGGTGCGGCTGCGCGATCTGGGCCACGCTGAACGACGACAGGTACGCGTAGCCGAGCGCGAGCACCCGGGGCCGCAGCGAGAACTGCCGTCCCGTACTCCCCACGTAACCGAGTTCCTGCAGGGTGAGCAGGAAGCGGCGGGCGGCCGCCCGGGTCAGCCCGGTCCGCTCGGCCACCTCGGACAGCGTCAGCGACGGCCGCTCGGAGGAGAAGCACCGGATCACGGCCAGCCCCCGGTCGAGGGACTGGACGAAGTCCGTCCGGCGGCCGGGCGCAGGCCGGGCGGGGGCAGTCGGCCCGGGCTCCCCGTCAGCCGCCCCGGACCCCGTCCGCTGGCCCTGTCCCTGGCTCCTCCGGCTCCTCCACGGTGGCACCACGGCCTGATGTGTTCACATTGCGAACGATAGCGCGCCTGCCGGCCCACTGCCAACGCCCCGCCGGAGGCCCCGGACTCAGGCCCCGCGCCGGGGCAGGCCCGCGGCCTCGTACACCGCGTCGATCACGGTCATGTTGGCCACCGCGTCCTCGGGCGTGGTGAGCACCGGATCCCCGTGCCGGACCGCGGCGGCGAACGCCCGCAACTGGTAGGTGTAACTCGGCTCACCGCTGACCCGCTCCCGCCGGGTGTAGCCGTCGGCGATCACGGTCAGCCGGTTGTAGCGCTGCGGCGAGACGTAGTTGAAGACCCGCATCACGCCCGCGTCCCCGACCGCCTTCGCGCCCAGCCGCAGCACCTGGCCGGACCACAGTGACGTGGTCATCCGGCCCAGTACCCCGCCGTCGAACCGGAACGAGGCGGACATCGCCCGGTCCACGTCCGGGCCGTGCAGCCTGGCCCGGGCGGACAGCACCTCGGGCTCGCCGGGGCCGAGCATGCGCAGCCAGTTGATCGCGTAGCAGCCGGCGTCCATGGTCGCCCCGCCGGCCAGGGCGTAGGAGTAGCGGATGTCGGAGAAGCGCGGCAGCGGGAAGCACAGCGAGGCTTCCAGGTAGCGCAGCGGGCCGATCTCCCCGCCCAGCACCACGTCCTGCATCCGGCGGGCCAGCGGATGGTAGCGGTAGTGAAAGGCTTCCATCACGACCAGCCCGGATGCCCGGGCCGCGGCGGCGACCCGGGCCGCCTCGTCGGCGTTCGCGGTGAACGGCTTCTCGCACAGCACGTGCTTGCCCGCCTCGATGGCCCGCAGCGTCCACTGCGCGTGCAGGGAGTTGGGCAGCGGGTTGTAGATCGCGTCGATGGCGGGATCGTCGATCAGTTCCTGGTAGGAGTCGTGCACCCGGCGGATGCGGTACTTCTCCGCGAACCGCCGGGCCTGCTCCGGATCACGCGCGGCCACCGCGGCCACCGTGATCCCGGGGATCTGGCGCGCGGGCTTGAGCAGCGCGCCCGGGGTGATCCGCGCGGCACCCAGCGTCCCGATCCGCAACCGGTCCACGGTCACCTCTCCTGGCGAGACCTTAGTGAGCGCGGCGGGTGGCTACCTCGTGCAGGGCGATGCCGGCCGCCACGCCGGCGTTGAGCGACTCGGTCTGCGCCGCGATGGGGATCCGCACCAGCACGTCGCAGCGCTGGGCGACCAGGCGGGACAGGCCCCGGCCCTCCGAGCCGACCACGAGCACGAGCGGGCCGTCGGCCACGCCCAGGTCGCCGATATCGGTGTCGCCCCCGGCATCGAGACCCGCCACGAACAGGCCCGCCTCCTGGTAGGAGGTGAGCGCGCGGACCAGGTTCGGGGCCCAGGCCACGGGCACCCGGGCCAGCGCCCCGGCCGACGCCTTCCAGGCTCCCGCGCTCACGTGCGCGCTGCGCCGGGCCGGCACCAGCACGCCGTGGCCGCCGAACGCCGCGACTGAGCGGACGATCGCGCCGAGGTTGCGCGGGTCGGTAACCGCGTCCAGCGCCACGATCAGCGGTTCCTCGCCGCGCGCCCGGGCACGCTGCAGCAGGTCGCCGGGGTGGGCGTAGTCATAGGGGCGGACCTTCAGGGCCAGGCTCTGGTGCACCGCACCGCCGGTCAGCCGGTCGAGTTCGGGCCGGCCCGCCTCGATCACCGGGATCCCCGTGTCGGCGGCGAGCCGGATCACCTCGTTGAACCGCGGGTCGGAGCCGTCCCGGGGGCCTGCGTAGAGGGCGGTGGCGGGAACGCGGGCGCGCAGGGACTCCAGCACCGCGTTGCGGCCGGCCACCACCTCGGGAGCGTCGCCGGCGCCGCGGGCCCGATCGGCGGCACGGCCACCCCGCTCCGGGGCACGGCTGTCACGGTCGGCTGCCCGGTCAGACCGGGAACCGTCGGGAGGCGGCGCGCCGCGGCCAGCGCGCCCCGCCGCCTTCGCGGCCGCCCGCCGCTGCGCCGGGTGGCCGGGCCGCAGGTGAGCGGGCGGGGTCGGGCCCTTGCCCTCGAGCTTCCGCTTGCCGTAGCCGCCGGTACCGGGCCGCGGCTTGCCGGACTTGGTCCGCCCGCCCCGGCTGGGCCGGGCCGATCCGCCCTCGGCTCCGCCGCTCACCGCTTCAGCTCCCAGCGCGGCCCCTGGGGGGTGTCCTCGATGAGGATGCCCGCCGCGTGCAGGTCGTCCCGGATCGCGTCGGCGGCCGCGTAGTCGCGGCGCTCGCGGGCGGCCTGCCGCTGCGTGAGGGCCACCGTGACCAGCGCGCTGACCACCGCGTGCAGGTCGTCACCGGGGCTGGCCGACGCCCAGGGGTCAGACAGCGGGTCGAGGCCGAGCACGGCCAGCATGGCCCGGACGTCGCCCAGCGCGGCCGAGGCTGCGGCGGTGTCGCCCGCGGCCAGCGCGTTGTTGCCGGCCCGGACCGTGTCGTGCACGACCGCCAGGGCCTGCGGCACGGCCAGATCGTCGTCCATGGCGGCCCGGAACGCGGCAGGCAGGTCGGCGCCCGCCCCGGCCTGCGGGCTGATCTCCGCCGCCCGGGTGACGAAGTTCTCGATCCGGCGGTAGGCGGCGACTGCCTCATCCAGCGCTTCCGGCGAGTACTCGATCCCTGAGCGGTAATGCGCCTGTCCCAGGTAGTACCGCAACTCCACGGGCCGCACCTGGGTCACCATGGCGTCCACCAGCAGGGAGTTGCCGAGGGACTTGCTCATCTTCTCCCCGGCCACCCCGACCAGCCCGTTGTGCAGCCAGTACTGGGCGAAGCCGTCGCCGGCGGCGCGGGACTGGGCGATCTCGTTCTCGTGGTGCGGGAAGACCAGGTCCAGCCCGCCGCCGTGGATGTCGAACGTGGGCCCCAGGTACCTGGTGGCCATGGCCGAGCACTCCAGATGCCAGCCAGGCCGGCCCGGGCCCCAGGGGGTGTCCCACGCGGGCTCCCCGGGCTTGGCGCCCTTCCACAGCGCGAAGTCGCGCGGGTCACGCTTGGCGTCGTTGGGCTCGGTGTCGTCGGCGGGGCGCATGTGGTCCACCCGCTGTCCGGACAGCGAGCCGTAAGCCGGGTACGAGCGGACATCGAAGTAGACGCCACCGCCAGCGGCGTAGGCGTGCCCGGTGCCGATGAGGCGGTGCATCAGCGTGATCATCTCGGGCACGTGCCCGGTCGCCCGGGGCTCGACGTCGGGGGGCACGCACCCCAGCACCGCGTAGGCGCGGCTGAACGCCCGCTCGTTGCGCTGGGCCACCAGCCACCAGGGAACGCCCTGCTCCGCGGCGACCCGGATGATCTTGTCGTCGATGTCGGTCACGTTCCGGCAGAACGTGACCTGGTAGCCACTGGCGCGCAGCCAGCGGGTGAGGATGTCGAAAACCACGCCCGACCTGATGTGCCCGATGTGCGGCGGCGCCTGCACCGTGGCCCCGCACAGGTACAGCGACGCCTGGCCGGGCGTCACCGGCGTGAAGTCGCGCACCGCGCGCGCGGCAGTGTCGTAGAGGCGGAGCGTCACGCAGCAAGGCTACGGGATCAGGTGGCCTGCCCGGGCGGCCCAGCGGCGGGCGGCACGCCGCCTGGCCTCCGGCCGGCAGCCCCGCCTGCTCTCGGGCTGCCAGCCCGCCTGCTCTCGGGCCGGCGGCCCCGCGCGGAGCTCCGCGGGCCGATGGCCCGGCCGGGGCCGCCGCAGGCCCCCTGGGCGTGCGGGGAATGCCCAGGTCCGGCCGGGCTTGCAACACGCCGTGTACCTGGGCTTGCCTCGAATATCCCCAGTCCGCGGGCTGTACGCAATATCGTCTCCCTTGACGTTAGACAGCAGAGACAGACGTGAGATGGCCGAGGCGTTCGACCGCAGACGGCAAAGATCACGCGGGCGGGCCCGCGGGCGGCGGGCCGCTCGCATTCCGGTCCGGCATGGCCGCCCGCGCCGGCGGCCGTCGGCGCGGGCGGCCACCGCGGCGGTTGCGGCAGTCGCGCACCGATTCCCAGTCCCCTGGTCGTGGCCGGGAGTCACAGAGCATTACCGCAGGAAGGACGACGTAGGCACCGATGAACGGCAATCCCCGAGCGAACGGCTCACGGGGGCGCGACCCCTACGCCGCGCTCCGCCTGGTCGCGCTCATTGCCGCGATCACCGGGGTCATCGTGCTGGCCGCGGCCGCGTTCGTGCTCTCCTACGGGGGGATCCACGGGATCGCGCGGTCCGCCGGGGTGTCGGCCAGCATGGCCCGGATCTTCCCGGTCATCTTCGACGCGATGCTGGTGGTGTCCTGCGCCGCGGTGCTGTCGCTGCGCGCCGCGGGCTGGTGGCCCCGCACCTACGCCTGGCTGACCACGCTCGTGCTGCTGGCCGTGGTGGCCGCCGCGGATGCGGTGCACGCGACCGGCACGCATATCCCCCGCAAACCTGCCGCCGCGACCATCGCCGTGCTCCCCTGGGTCCTCCTGCTGGTGGCGTTCAGCCTGCTGCTGTCGATGCTGCGGCATTTCCGCCGCACCCGGGCCGCCTGGGCCAGCGAGGACGTGAGCGAGACCGCCGGGCTGGCCACGCCCCGCGCGCCGGAAAGCACGGCACCGCAAGGCCCCGCGGCCGGGCACGCCGGGGCTGGGCACACCGGGGCTGAGCACACCGGTGTGGAGAACACCGGGGTCGAGAACACGGGGGCTGAACATACGGGGCCGGGCGCCGCCGGACCGGCAGACCCCGCCCGGGCCGGGCTGGACATCCTGGAATGGCGCCGCCTTTCCCCGCAGCCCGCACCCGCCCGGACCGCGACACAGCCCAGCGCGGCCCGCACGGCCACCGGCACCGTCCCGGCCGCGCGGCTACCCCATTCACCCGCACCAGAGACTGATGCGCAGTCGCCGGGCGCGCCGCCCCCGGCCACACCTCCGCCGGGCGCCGCGAGTCCGCCCAAGCCGGTGGGCTCCTCCGGCCCGGAGCCCGGTCCGGCCGCCGGGCCGGGTGCCGCTCCCCGTACCAACGGGACGCGCCCGGCTGCCGTTGAAGAGCAGCCGCAACGAACACCTCTATCGCCCACCCGGCCTCACGGAGGTCCGGAGCAGCACCCGGTGCCGGCGGAACCGCCCGCCGGGGTGGGTGCCGGGGTGGGTGGCGACGCTCCCGCGGGCAGCGTGCCCACTGAGGCCGGGCCCGCTGGCAGCGTGCCCGCAGAGGCCGGGCCCGCTGACAGTGGGCCCGCTGACAGTGGACCCGCTGACAGTGGACCCGCTGACAGCGGGCCGGCGCCCGCTGACCAGGTTCCCGCTGACAGCGGGCCGGCGCCCGCTGACCAGGTTCCCGCTGACAGCGGGCCGGCGCCCGCAGACCAGGTTCCCGCTGAGAATGGGCACCCGGGGACTGGGTACCCGGGGACTGGGTACCCGGGGACTGGGCTCGCGGAACCGGAACTGACTGAGCACGGCCCGGCAGACCAGCACCCGGCGGACCAGCACCCGGCAGACCAGCACCCGGCAGACCAGGAGGCGGGCGGACCCGAGCCCGCCGATCAGCAACGAGCCGGGCCGGAGCCCACGGGAGAGGAGCAGGCCGTCCAGGAGCAGGTTGCACTGGAACAGGACGGCGACGAGGAAGCCACCGCCGGCCTCGCGCCGCGAGAGCACGCGGATGGGGCACCCGGTGGGGGTCAGGATGAGCAGGTCCCGGAACCGGATGAGCAGGCCCCGGAACCGGATGAGCAGGCCCCGGAACCGGATGAGCCGGCCGCGGACTCAGATGAGCCGGCCCCGGAATCAGGAGCGCAGCCGCCGGCGGGCGGGGCCTCCGGTGACCCGCCGTCCGGTGACCAGCTGTCCGGTGACCAGCCGTCCGGGTCCGCGAGCGGATCCATTCACGTGCCGCATCAGCCCATGCCGGCGCCGGTACCCGCCCCCTCGCCGCACTTCGACCGGCTGAGGAGTACGCCGACGCCCCCCGAGGACGAGCCTGACCCCGACGCCTGACCCCGACGCCTGACCCCGACGCCTGACCCCGACGCCTGACCCCGACGCCTGACCCCGACGCCTGACCCCGACGCCTGACGCCGCGCCTCACGGACCCCGGACCGTGACGAACGCCTCATATGCGGCCGCCTTCGCGGGCCGTGACCGCCGGCGGGCGCCGGTTACGCTGGAACGGTCGTTACCGGACCACCAGCCCCGGAGGTGAGCAAGAACCGTGGGACACATGGCCGAAATGACCGAGCTGACTTCCGAAGCGGAACTGCGTGAACTGCTCGGCACGCCGACCCGGCGCTCGGCTACCAAGGTGCGCCGCACCTTGCACGAGCGTGACCGCGAATGGCTCGCCGCGTCCCCGTTCTGCCTGATCGCGACGTCCGCCGCGGACGGCCGGTGCGACGTGTCCCCCAAGGGCGATCCGCCTGGGTTTGCCCGGGTTCTCGACGACACCACGATCGCGATCCCCGAGCGTGGGGGCAACAAGCGCTTCGACGGGTTCCGCAACATCTTCAGCAACCCTCAGGTCGGCCTGCTGTTCGTGGTCCCCGGCCGGGACGACACTCTGCGCATCAACGGGCGGGCCCGGCTCATCCGGGAGGCCGCGTTCTTCGACGACATGCTCGTCCACGGGAACCGGCCGCGCCTGGCCCTGCTGGTCGAGGTCGAGGAGGTCTTCACCCATTGCGGCAAGGCCTTCCTTCGCGCCCAGCTGTGGGACCAGCAGACCTGGAACCCCGGGATCCTGCCCTCGGTGGCCCGCATCACGAAGGACGTCCAGCCCGACACCGAGGAAACGCTGGAGGAACTGGAGCGGCACTACGGCCCCAGCTACCGGAAACTGCTCTACCCGGCTAGCTGACTGATCGGCCAGCTGACCGAGCGCGGTCAGTCCCGCCGGATCACCAGGGCGCTGGCGACGGCCGCGATGCCCTCGCGCCGGCCCGTCAGGCCGAGTCCGTCGGTCGTGGTCCCGGACAGGCTGACCGGCGCGCCGCCGAGGGCCTCGGACATGACTTTCTCGGCCTCCTGGCGCCGCGGCGACAGCCGGGGGCGCTCGCCGATGACCTGGATCGCGACGTTCCCGATGGTGTATCCAGCCCCGGTGACCAGCGCCGCGGTCGCCTGGAGCAGCGCCGTCCCCGGCGCCCCGGCCCACTGCGCCTCGGAGGTGCCGAAGTTCGCGCCGAGATCACCGAGCCCGGCGGCCGACAGCAGCGCGTCACAGGCGGCGTGGGCCGCCACGTCACCGTCAGAATGACCAGTCAGGCCCTCTTCACCCGGCCAGAACAAGCCCGCAAGGTAGAGCGGACGCCCAGGCCCGAAGGGGTGCACATCTGTGCCCACTCCCACCCTGGGCAGCCCGCTCACCATGCGCGCGCCGCAGC
This sequence comes from uncultured Actinomycetes bacterium, assembly GCA_963782185.1. Lineage (GTDB taxonomy): Bacteria > Actinomycetota > Actinomycetes > Streptosporangiales > Streptosporangiaceae > RYN-230. Next base: position 41,146 of record CAWAJB010000036.1, on the reverse strand, counting down.
GAGATCAGGAGGCGAGGATCTCGTCGAGCAGCGCCTCAGCCTTGTCCTCGTTCGTCTTCTCGGCCAGCGCAAGCTCGCTGACCAGGATCTGACGCGCCTTGGCCAGCATGCGCTTCTCGCCCGCGGACAGGCCGCGCTCCCGGTCCCTGCGCCACAGATCGCGGACGACCTCGGCTACCTTGTTCACGTCACCCGAGGCGAGCTTCTCAAGGTTGGCCTTGTACCGTCGTGACCAGTTGGTCGGTTCCTCGGTGTGCGGGGCGCGAAGCACCTCGAACACCCTCTCAAGCCCTTCCTGCCCGACAACGTCCCGCACGCCCACCAGCTCGGCGTTGTCCGCGGGAACGCGTACGGTCAAGTCACCCTTGTCGACCTTGAGAACGAGGTACGTCTTGTCCTCACCCTTGATCGAACGGGTCTCGATCTCTTCGATGCGAGCAGCCCCATGGTGGGGGTAGACGACCGTGTCGCCGACCTTAAAAGTCATGTGGCACATACCCCTTCCGCTAAAGCAATGTTAGCACGACCAACAGGGTTCCTAATCTGTCGTTCACGTTAAACGCGCAGGTCACTGGGCGTTTTAGGGTCTCAGAAAGCGGCCGGCGGGGCGTGTCGGGGACAGCCGGGCCTCCGCGGGGCACCCGGCACGGGATCATGGGTTTCCAGCCGGTTTCGTGTAGACGGCCTTCTCGGTGGTCCGTCGCGGGCTTTCTCCCGGTTGCGCGACCGCACCAGGCCCCAGGTTTCCGGGGTTTCTGGCGGCCGGAGCCAGGCCCACCAGGACACCCCGGGAGGCGCCGGGGGACAAACCTGTCTGAATCCGCTGGTGGCCAACCCTGCCGGGAAGCCTGAGGCAGGCACATACTGGAGGGCAACGAGTCCGCGCACGCCGGAGAAGGATGCTCGTGAACAGAGGTGGGGATCCGGAGCGGGACGACTACGGCCTGCCCCCGGTTGACATCGAGATCCCGGACGACGCCCGGGAGCTCGATCGGGATATCCAGGCGTACCGCCGCGAGCTGCGCATGCAGCGCAGGCACCGGCTGGCGCGGCGGCTGGGCGGCCCGCTCACCCGGGACGGCATGGTCCTCCCGCTGCTCGCCAGCTGCCTGGCCCTGACCTTGCTGGCCGGAACCCTGCTCACGATGTTCTCGGCCAGGCACGCGGTACCTGGCACGCTGCAGACCACCAGCGCACCACGGCGGTCCAGCCCTGCGGTGGGCCAGGTCGGCGGCCTGCTGCCCGATGCCAGTGTCATCCTCGTCGGCAGTGGCCAGTCCCGGAGGCTGCGCGACTTGCGGCCCTCCGTCCTGGCGCTGGTCCCGGCCCGGTGCCAGTGCGCCGCCGCGGCCCGGGAGCTGGGCGTGCAGGCGGCGGCCGCGGGCGTGAAGCTCTACTTCGTCGCGGCCGCCCCGGCGGTGGCTGCCGCCCGGGCGCTGGCGCGGCACAGCCGGCGCAGCGCTGGGCACGTGGCCAGGGACACCCAGGACGCCATGGGCCGCGCCTACCAGCCGGCCGGGCTGATCGCGGTCCTGGTGGACAAGAACGGTTCGGTGCGCAGCATCCAGCACGATCTCGGCCCGGCCTCGCATCTGGAGGGATCCCTCAAGGCGCTGAACCGGGCCAGCCCGGAGGGGCTGGATGACCCGGACGCACCGGTGGTGCTGGCGGGCCAGGCCTGAGCAGGAGCCGCCTGGCCCACGCCGGGACGGCGGCGCCTCGAGCACCTTCGCGCGGGTCGGGCGACACACCCGGGCCGGTGACCGGCCGGCCGACCCGCTGCCGATACGCTTTCACGCGTCCCAGGTGCGTCTCACACGAATACGAGGAGAGCACGTGATGCTCCCCCTGAGCCATCCCACGGCGCGGCCCGCGGCCGCGGCCCGATCGTCCCGGCGGGGCCCGAGAGCCCTGCGCCGCGCCTGCGCGGTGGCGGCGGTGGCGCTGATCCCGGTTCTGGCCGGGTGCGAGGCCGGCAGTAACGCTCCTGTCCTGCAGTGGCACCCGCCCACGAGCGGGGCCTCCGCGACGATCAAGGAGGGCACGGGCGAGCTCGCGATACGCAACGCGTTCGTCCTCGGCGCCCCGCCGAACGCCACCCTGCCGGCGGGCAGTTCCGCGGGCCTGTTCGTGGCGCTGGTCAACACGGGGCCGCGGGACCGCCTGATCCGTGTCAGCGCGCCGGGCTCCGCCACCTCCGTCCCGCTGCCCGCGGGCGGGGTGCTCCTGGCGCGGGACCGCAGCGCGTTCCTGACCGGCCCGGCGCCCGAACTGCTCCTCACCGGCCTGACCCGCAGCCTGCCGGGGGGGACCTACGTCAAGGTGCTGCTCACCTTCGCCAGGGCGGGCACGGTGAGCCTCGACGTCCCGGTGATCGCGAGGGCCAACTCGTTCGCCACGTTCTCGCCGGCCCCGACGGCGTCGCCGACGCCCGCCGCCACAGCTAAGAACAAGCGCCGGGGCCCGGGCAGCGCCACCGCGTCGCCTTCGCCCGGCGCCACCTCTACTGGCTCGGCCACGGCCACCCCGTAAAAGCCGTTGCGGAGGTCTTGAAGTTAGCCGGCCGGCTCGAACTTGTAGCCCAGCCCGCGGACGGTGATGATGTGCCGCGGGTTTCCCGGGTTGACCTCGACCTTGGCCCGGAGCCGCTTGATGTGCACGTCGAGGGTCTTGGTATCCCCGACGTAGTCGGCGCCCCAGACCCGGTCGATCAGCTGCATCCGGGTGAGCACCCGGCCGGTGTTGCGGAGCAAGACCTCGAGTAGCTCGAACTCCTTGAGCGGGAGCTGGGCCTGCTCGCCGCGCACGGTCACGATGTGCCGGTCGACGTCCATCCGGACCGGGCCGGACTCCAGCGTCGAGATCGCGGCGTCCTCGGGCTCGCCGCGCCGCCGGAGCACGGCGCGCATCCGGGCCACCAGCTCCCGCGAGGAGAACGGCTTGGTGACGTAGTCATCGGCACCTAGCTCGAGGCCGACCACCTTGTCGATCTCGCTGTCCTTAGCGGTCAGCATGATCACCGGGACGCTCGACCGCTCGCGGAGCGTGCGGCACACCTCGCTGCCGGGCAGCCCGGGCAGCATGAGATCGAGCAGGACCAGGTCCGCGCCATCACGGTCGAAGGTCTCCAGCGCGTCCGGGCCGGTCGGGCAGACCGCTACCTCGAAGCCCTCTTTGCGGAGCATGTAGGACAGGGCGTCACTGAATGACTCTTCGTCTTCCACGACGAGCACCCGCGTCACGTCACAGCCTCCCTGGCAGATGATGTTGCTGGTGGCAGGGGGCTCCCGGCCGCAGCGCGTAGGCGATTCGCAACCGGCAGGCGCAGGGTGAACGTCAACCCCTCGCCTACCTTGCTCCGGACCGTGACCTTGCCGCCGTGCGCGGCGGTCACGTGCTTGACGATGGCCAAGCCGAGCCCGGTGCCGCCGGTCGCGCGCGAACGGGCGGGGTCGACCCGGTAGAAACGCTCGAAGATCCGCTCCAGGTCACGCTGCGGGATACCGATCCCCTGGTCGGTGACGCTGATCTCGGCCACGTCGTCGGCGACGCGGTGGGTGGCCACCACGACCCGGGTCTTCTCCGGGCTGTACGCGACCGCGTTCTCCAGCAGGTTGCGCAGCGCGTTGACAAGCAGGTCCTCGTCGCCCATCAGGACCAGGTCGGGATCGCCGTCCGCGGCCAGCTCGATGCCGTGGGCGCTGGCCTTCATCCGGCACCGGTCCAGGGCCTCGGCCACCACGAGGGACACGTCCACCGGGATGGGGTCGGGGATGGGCTCGGCCGCCTGGATCCGGGACAGGGTGATCAGGTCCTGGGCCAGCTTGGTCAGCCGGGACGCCTCCTGCCGCATCCGCCCGGCGAACCGGCGGACCGCCTCGGGGTCATCGGCGGCATCCTCGACCGTCTCGGCCAGCAGCGCCAGCGCCCCCACCGGCGTCTTGAGCTCATGGCTCACGTTGGCCACGAAATCGCGCCGGACCTCTTCCACCCGGCGGCTCTCGGTCTGGTCCTCGGCCAGCAGCAGCACCAGGCCGCCGCCGCCCACCCCGGACCCGAGCGGAGCGACCCGGACCGCGAAGCTCGTGGTCCGGCCGCCGAACTTGGTCCCGGAGACCTCGATCTCGCCTTCCCTGATCTCGCCGTCCCGGCGTACCTGGCGGGCCAGGGCCAGCAGCTCCCCCACCATCAGGCGGTCGCCCTTGACCAGCCCGAACGACCGGGCCGCCGCGCTCGCACGCAGCACCCGGTCGTCGCTGTCGATGACCACCGCCGACGAGGAGAGCACGGACAGGACCGCCGCGATACCGGCCGGGAGCCGGGGAGGCTGACGCCGCTGGGCGGACAGGTCCGCGACCTGGTGGGCCCTGGCCGCCTTCCGGATCTTCACGATGGACGGCTCCTGTCCTGGCGTCTCGTCTGGGGTCGTCCAGCCCCGTGGCCCGTCCAGCCATCTTCACCGCCACCTGCACGCACACGTCTCGATGGTATGCGGGGGCAGCGCAGCCCGCCTCTGGCCGGTACCATCCAGCGGTCCTGTTCCCCATCTATTCATGCGGCCGCCAGCCCGCCGTCATGCCCGATTTGTCCGGGAGTAAGCATGGAGCCGGACATACCGGCGCAGGCCGTCCCGAAGCGGTCAGCGTCCCTGGTTGGCCACGGCCTGGGCCGCCGCCGCGGCGGCCTGCGGGTCGAGGTACCGGCCGCCGCGCTCCTTCGGCCGGAAATCGGCGCCGATCTCGTACACCAGCGGGATCCCGGTCGGGATGTTGAGCCCGGAGATCTCCTCGTCGGAGATCCCGTCCAGATGCTTCACCAGCGCCCGCAGCGAGTTCCCGTGCGCCACCACGAGCACCGTGGCGTCGGCGGCGAGGTCCGGGACGATGACGTCATGCCAGTAGGGCATCATCCGGGTCAGCACGTCCTTGAGGCACTCGGTGCGCGGCATGAGCTCCGGCGGGAGCAGCGCGTACCGGGGGTCTCCCGCCTGTGAGTAACGGGTCGTCGTCGGCCAGCGGTGGCGGGGGCACGTCGTAGGACCGGCGCCACAGCATGAACTGCTCGTCGCCGAACTCCTGCCGTGTCTGGGCCTTGTTCTTGCCCTGCAGCGCCCCGTAGTGCCGTTCGTTGAGCCGCCACGACCGGCGCACCGGCAGCCAGAGGCGGCCTGCCTCCTCGAGCGCCAGGTTGGCAGTCTGGATGGCCCGGGTCAGCACCGACGTGTGCAGCAGGTCAGGCAGGACGCCCGCCTCACGCAGGAGTACCCCGCCGCTGGAGGCTTCGGCCGCACCCCGCTCCGACAGGCCCACGTCCACCCAGCCGGTGAACAAGCCTTCCGCGTTCCATTCGCTTTCTCCATGCCGCAGCAGCACCAGCGTCGCCATACTGCTGAGCTTAACGGGCGGGAACCGGCGGCGCGCTGGGCCCGAAGGCCCCTGAGGGCGGCCTTTCGGCCCTGGCGCCCTGGCGACCCCGCCCGCGCCCGGCGCCCGCCCGGGCGGGGCACGTGTACCCGACCAGGCAAGACGGCGCGCCGGGGCGGGAACAGCCCGCACTGTCAGGTGGTTGATCAGTCGGAGGTGCATGCCCGTGCCGCGACGCTTCCCCCGGCGGATCGCGACCATCAGTGTCCATACCTCGCCGCTCGAACAGCCAGGCACCGGTGACGCCGGGGGCCTGAACGTCTACGTGGTGGAGGTCGCGAAGCGCCTGGCCGGTCGCGGGGTGGAGGTCGAGATCTTCACCCGGGCCGTCTCGCCAGACGCACCGCCGGTCGCCGAACTCGTTCCCGGCGTGCTGGTCCGGCACGTGCCGGCTGGCCCGTTCGAGGAGCTGGACAAGGCTGATCTGCCTGCCCAGCTGTGCCAGTTCACGTTCGAGGTGCTGCGCGCGGAGGCTGCGCACGACCCCGGGCGCTACGACCTGGTGCACGCGCACTACTGGCTTTCCGGCCAGGTCGGGCTGGTGGCCCGGCAGCGCTGGGGCGTCCCCCTGGTGCAGTCCATGCATACGCTCGGCCGGGTCAAGAACGCGGCCCTGGCCCGGGGTGACGCGGCCGAGCCGGAGATGCGGCTGCGCGGTGAGACGGAGGTCGTGTCCACCGCGGACCGGCTCGTCGCCAACACCGAGGAGGAAGCACACCAGCTGGTGGGCCTGTACGGGGCGGACCCGGCCAGGGTCTGGACGGTGAACCCGGGAGTGGACCTCTCGGTGTTCCGGCCGGGCCCGGCCGGCGAGGCCCGGCGGAGGCTTGGCCTGCCCGCAGACGGGACCGTGGTGGTGTTCGCGGGCCGGGTACAGCCGCTGAAGGCACCCGACCTGGTGCTGCGGGCCGCCGCTCAGCTGGTCCGGGACGACCCGGCGCTGGCCCGGACGCTGACGCTGGCGTTCGTCGGCGGCCCGAGCGGGACCGGGCGCGCCGACCCCGACGGCCTCATCGAGCTGGCTCACGACCTCGGTATCGGCGGGCTGGTCCGGCTCGAGCCACCGTGCCCCCAGCGTGAGCTGGCCGACTGGTACCGGGCCGCGAGCGTGGTCATGGTCCCGTCGTACTCGGAGTCGTTCGGCCTGGTGGCCGTGGAGGCCCAGGCGTGCGGCACGCCGGTCATCGCCGCCGCGGTGGGCGGGCTGCGCACGGCGGTCAGGGACGGCGAGTCAGGCCTGCTGGTGAAGGATCACGATCCGGCCAGCTACGCGCGGGCGCTCCGGGAGCTCATCACCTCACCCGCCCTGGCGGAGCGGCTGTCCCGCGGGGGCATGGCGCATGCCTCCAGGTTCGGCTGGTCCCGTACGGTTGACCGGCTGATGAGCGTGTACGCAGGTGCCATCAGCAGCACCAGGACCCGCCCGGCCACCGCGCCGGCCAGCGTCACCCGAGGATGAGGACCATGACCGATCCCGCGGATGCCCCCCCGCCGCCCTCGGCCCAGGCAGACGCCACGGCGGCCATCGAGGCCGCCCTGGAGGAACTGGGCCTGGGCTGGGAGAGCCCGCAGCCGGGAAGTTACCTGGTCAGGCTGGAAGGCCAGCACAAGCTGGCCACCATGACCTGGCTGATCGCCGGCCGGCACAGCCTGCACGTGGAGGCGTTCTTCTGCCGTCAGCCGGACGAGGATCACGCCCGCTTCTACCGGTTCCTGCTCGAGCGCAGCGGCCGGATGTACGGGGTCCATTTCGCGCTCGACCCGGCCGGGGATGTGTACCTGGTGGGCCGGCTGCCCCTCGCCTCGGTGAGCACCGCGGAGGTGGACCGGATCCTGGGCTGCGTGCTGACCTACTCGGACGAGAACTTCGACCCGGCCCTGGCCATCGGCTTCGCCTCCTCGATCCGCAAGGAGTGGGCGTGGCGGGTCAAGCGGGGGGAGAGCCTGGCCAACCTGCGCGCCTTCGCCCGGCTGGCCGACCCCGAGCACGAATGGGCTGGGGACTAGGACTTGACCAGGCGGGAGATGGCCTCCGCAGCCTCGCGCACCGATTCGCGCCCCTCGTCGCCGCCGGCCCGGACCGCCTCGGTCACGCAGTGACCCAGGTGCTCCTCCAGCAGTCCCAGCGCCACCGCCTGCAGGGCCCGGGTCACCGCGGAGACCTGGGTGAGCACATCGATGCAGTAGACGTCCTCTTCCACCATGCGCTGCAGGCCGCGCACCTGGCCCTCGATCCGCCGCAAGCGCTTGAGGTAGGCATCCTTGTCCTGCGTATAACCGCGCATGCAGCGAGAATACGCTGCCCGGCCGGCATACCCCAGGGCTCACCAGGCGGAGACAACGATCTTGAGGAAGCTCATGGGAGGCCTTCAGCAGACGATCAGGTCCAGGCGCTGCACTGAGGCCCGCGACGTACACTGCCTCAGACCGGATCGCCGGGCAGAAGAGGCGGCCGGCCGGGAGGAGTGCCCATGCGGCGCGATGACGTGCGCTACGCGGTCGCCGCGCGTGAGGACGGCCTGCGCCGCGTACGCCGCCTGACGTTCCGGATCGGCGTGGCGGGGGTCGCCTGCTCGGCCGCGATCGCGGTGGCGTTCGGCCACCTGTCCGGCTCCGCCGCGGCCAGCGGCCAGGCGTCCACCGGCGGGACCCAGCAGGGCGGCACCCAGCAGGGCGGCACCCAGCAGGGCGGCTCGCTGCAGGTCCCGGCGCAGAATGTGGCCCCGGCCCAGGGGCCGGCTCAGGGAGTTTCGGGGGGCTCATGACCGCAGCGGCCGCCGCGGGCCCGGTCGGGGGCCAGCTGGCCGCTGCCCTGGCGCACCCGGGCGGGCCTGAGGCGCTCGTGGTCACCTCGTCGACCCCGCTGTGGTACATCACCCGGGCCACTGGCGTGGTCGCACTGGTCCTGCTGACCACCGGGATGGCGCTCGGCCTGCTCATCGCGGTCCGCTTCGAGGGCCGTCAGTGGCCCCGGTTCATCACGATCGGGCTGCACCGCAACCTGTCGCTGCTGGCGCTGGCGTTCACCGTGGCCCACGTGCTGACCACGATCACCGACAACTTCGTGCCGATCGACCTTCAGGATGCGTTCATCCCGTTCATCTCCCCCTACCGCCCGCTGTGGCTCGGGCTCGGGGCGATCGCCTTCGATCTGCTGATCGCGCTGACCGTGACCAGCCTGCTGCGGGCCCGGCTCGGCCACCGGTCCTGGCGGCTGGTGCACTGGACGGTCTACCTGTGCTGGCCGGTGGCTGTCCTGCACGGGTTCGGTACCGGCACCGACACCCGCACCCGGTGGGTGCTGGTGGTCACCCTGCTCTGCGTCGTGGCGATCGCGGGCCTGACCGGGTGGCGGCTGGCCGACGGCTGGCCCGCGCACCCGAAGGTCCGCCTGGCGGGTGCCATCGCGCTGGTGGCCGTGCTGGTGGCGGGCGGCGCCTGGCTGATGGCGGGCCCGCTGCAGTCCGGCTGGTCGCTGCACGCCGGGCTGCCTGCCCTCACGCACGTGTCCCGGATCGCCCCGTGACCGCGCTGCGCAGCGCCGGGACGACCGGCGGCCACCCGCCCCCGGGCCAGCTGCCCCGGCTGGTGGCGGCGGGCGGGCCGCTGGGCCTGGCGGCCCATGTCGCGCGCTACGGCCCTTTCCCCGCGCAGCCGGCCGGGCCAGCCGGGCCGGCGCAGCTGATCGCCGCCGTGGAGCGGTCCGGCCTGGCCGGGCGCGGCGGCGCGGCCTTCCCGGCGGGCCGGAAGATGCGGGCGGTCGCCGGGACGGCGGCCCGCGGCGGGCGCGGGCGGCGGCGCGGCGGCGCGGCGCTGATCGCCAACGGGGCCGAGTCGGAGCCCGCGAGCGGGAAGGACGCGATCCTGCTCCGCCAATCGCCGCACCTGGTGCTGGACGGAATCGCGCTGGCCGCTGGCGCGGTCGGCGCGGCCCGCGCCTACCTGTGCGTGGACGGAGCCGATCCCGGGCGGCCCGGCCGGCTGCTGGCGGCGGTCGCGGAGCGCAGGCGGGCCGGCCTGGCGGAGGCGGAGGTCCGCGTCGTGGTGGTACCCGGCGGCTACGTGGCCAGCGAGGAGTCGGCGCTGGTGAATTTCCTCAACGGCGGCCCGGCGGTGCCGCTGTACGTGCCGCCGCGGCCGTTCGAGCGCGGGGTCGGCGGCCAGGCCACGCTGGTGAACAACGTGGAGACGCTGGCGCACATCGCGCTGATCGCGCGGTACGGCCCGGACTGGTTCGGCGCCGTCGGCACGCGGGAGGCACCCGGGTCCGCGCTGGTGACGGTGGGCGGGGCGGTGAGGCGGCCCGGCGTGTACGAGATCGGCCTGGGCCTGCCCGCCGGCGGGCTGATCGAGCTGGCCGGCGGCCCGTCCGAGCCGCTGCAGGCCCTGCTGGCCGGCGGTTACTTCGGCGGCTGGGTGGCACTGCCCGGGGGCGCCGCGGTGCCGGTCAGCGCGCCCGGACTCCGTCCGGCCGGCGCCTCGCTCGGCGCCGGCGTCGTGATCGCGCTGCCCGCTGCCTGCTGCGGGCTGGCCGAGACCGCCCGGGTGCTGCGCTACCTGGCGGGCCAGAGCGCCGGGCAGTGCGGGCCGTGCACGTTCGGGCTGCCGGCCATCGCCGACGCTCTGGCCCATATCGCCTGGCGGGGGCGGGATGAGCGGGCCGCGGAGTGGCTGCGCTCCCTGCTGCCGCTGGTGGGCAAGCGGGGTGCCTGCCACCTCCCGGACGGCGCGGCCGCCCTGGTCGCCAGCGCGTTGCGGGTGTTCGCCACCGACCTGGAGCAGCACGTCAGCCGGGGTCCCTGCCCAGCCGCCCGGCGCCCGCCGGTGCTGCCCGTGCCGCACCCTCCCGGCGGGCGGCCGTGAGCCAGGCCCTCAGGCTGAACCCGATCGCCTGCGACGCCCACGGGGTATGCGCCGACCTGCTCCCCGAGCTGGTCAGCCTGGACCCCTGGGGATACCCGGTCATCGCCGCCGGGCCGGTCCCGCCGGACCTGATGGAGCACGCCCGGCGGGCGGTCGCGTCCTGCCCGACGCTGGCCCTGCGCCTGGAACGGCAGCAGCACCCCCGGCGCACCGCCTGAGCCGGCCGCGGGCGATACCGCCTGATGTGCCCGGCCGGCGCGCTGGGAAAGATCATGACAGTGAACACGGGCCACACGGGGGTGAGGGCGGACCACCGCGGGGGCCGCCGCGAGATCCGCCAATCCGGGATTCCGTTTATGGGCGTGGTCAGAGGTAAGGTCACGAGGGTGGCGTACAGCCAGACTGATCGCAGCGGAAGCGGGGAGGTGACGGCCGTGCTCGGCGATCCTTCCAGTACACACCCGGCGATCACGGCCAGCGCGACGGGCCGGGTCGCCGGGCGGCACTCCTCCCGATCCCACCGACCGCTCGCCGGCTATCCGCGGCAGGGGCCAACCCCCTAGCCGGGCCGAGCCGACGGGCCCAGGAGGCTGCTGTGTCCGATCGGTTCTTCCTCAATCACAACCGCGATCCCGCCCGGCGGCGGCGTGACCACACCCCGCTCGCCCGGCTGATCCAGCCCTCTGAGCGCACCATCACCTCACGCCAGCTCCGGCAGGACATCGTGTCCCTGGCCGGGCTGATCGGCCGCCCGGTGCTCAACCAGGCCGGCGATGAGGTGGGCCGGGTCGTGGACGTCGTCGCCAAGGTATACGGCGGTGAGACCTACCCTCCCGTCACCGGCCTCGTGATCCGGGTCGGGCGGCGGCGGGCCTTCATCGACGCCGCGGCCATCGACCGGATGCACCGCCGTTCGGTCACCCTGCGCACCGCCCGCCTGGACCTGCGCGAGTTCCAGCGGCGTGAGGGCGAGGTCCTGCTGGCCCGCGACATCCTGGACCACCAGCTGGTGGACACCGACGAGATCCAGGTCATCCGGGCCGCCGACCTGTACCTGGCCCAGGTGGGAGACCCCATCCACGTGGTCGGGGTGGACGTCAGCCTGCAGACGCTGCTGCGCCGGCTCGGTCCCTGGCGGTTCCGCTGGCATCCGACCCCGGACCGGGTGATCGACTGGGCCGCCATCGAGTCGTTCGGCGGGGATTCGGCCGAGTCCCCGTCGGCGGTCAAGCTCCGTACCCCGCACACCGCGCTGCGCAAGCTCCGGCCCGCCGAGCTGGCCGATGTGCTCGAGGGCCTGGGCCGGCGGGACCGGCAGGAGCTCATCGAGAGCCTGGGCCACGATCTGGCCGCGGATGCGCTGGAGGAGATGGAACCGCAGGAGCTGACCGCGCTGCTGCGCGAGGTCGAGCCGGATCAGGCCGCCGAGCTGATCGCCAGGATGGAACCGGACGAGGCGGTGGACGCGCTGCGCGACCTGAGCGATGACGAGCAGGGTGTCCTGCTCACCCGGATGCCGCAGCAGGTTCAGCGTGAACTCGTCCGGCTGCTTGGCTATCCAGGGGACGAGGCGGCTGGGATCATGACCACTGTGCTCGCCTGCGCGTCGCCCGATGAGACTGTGGCGCAAGTCAGCCAGCGGCTGGCCGCGCAGGCGCTGCACCGGACCGAGATCGACTCGGTGGCCGTACTCGACGAGGACGGCCGGCTGCTGGGTGATATCTCCGCTTTCGACCTGCTGGTCAGCGACGGCGCCCGGCGCCTCGGCGATCTGATCGACCCGGATAACACGCTGATGACGCTGCGGCCCGAGGACGACCTGGACACGGTGGCCACCGAACTGGTCGAGTCCCGCCGCTCGTCGCTGCTGGTGGTGGACGACGACGGCCGCCCGCTGGGCCGCATCCTGTCGGACGACGTGCTGGACGCCCTGGTGCCGGGGCACGGGCGGCTGCACTTCCCGCGGCTGCTCCAATGAGGTGCCCGGGAGACCGGGCGTGAGTACCCAGGAGAAGGATCCCGCGCCGGAGGTGGACTCGCCGCGCCCCCGGGCGCGCGCCGGGATGACCTCGCTGACCCGGGTCCGGGCTGGCGGGGTGCGGCTGATCCGGTCCCGGCGGGGCCGGATCTGGATGATCCTGGCCATCGCCGGGCCCGGGGTGGTGGCGGCCAACGCCGGCAACGACGCGGCCGGGATCGCCACGTACGCCTCGGCCGGGTCACAGTTCGTCTACCGGACCTTGTTCTTCATGGTCCTGGTGACGTTCGCGCTGGTCCTGGTGCAGGAGATGGCGGTCCGGCTGGGCACGCACACCGGCAAGGGCCTGGCCGCGCTGATCCGGGAGGAGTTCAGCCTCCGGCTGACCGGGGTGGCGCTGTTCTGCGTGCTGCTGGCCAACACCGGGCTGGTGGTCTCGGAGTTCGCCGGGATCGGCGCGGCGTTCGAGCTGCTGGGCGTGAGCCGGTACGTGATCATTCCCATCGCCGCGGTCGCCATCTGGGCGCTGGTGGTGTTCGGCTCCTACCGGTACGCGGAGCGGATCTTCCTGATCCTGTCGCTGGCGTTCCTCGCCTACCCGGTCGCGGCGATCCTGGGCCATCCCAACTGGGTCCAGGTCGGGACCAACCTGGTCATCCCGCACTTCCTGTACACGAAGAGCTTCCTGCTGCTGGGCGTGGCCCTGATCGGCACCACGGTCAGCCCGTACATGCAGCTGTACGCGGCGGCGGGCGTGGTGGACAAGGGCGCCGACGTTGACGACTACCCGCGGGCCCGGATCGACGCCATCTCCGGTGCCGTGTTCGCCTGCATCATCTCGGTCACCATCATCATCGCCACCGCGGCGGCCATCGGCGGCCGCGGCCCGCTCACCTCGGCCAAGGAGGCCGCGGAGGCGCTCCGCCCGGTGGCCGGCGCCGGGGCCGAGCTGCTGTTCGCGTTCGGCCTGATCGGCGCGTCCGCGCTGGCCGGCGCGGTGGTCCCGCTGTCCAGCGCCTACGCGATCAGCGAGGCGGTCGGGGTGGAACGGTCCATCTCCCGCCGCTTCACCGAGGCCCGGCTGTTCCTGGGCCTGTTCACGGTACAGGTGATCATCGGCGCGGCGCTGGCCCTGACCCCGATCAACCTGATCACGCTGCTGATCGGGACCCAGGTGCTGCAGGGCATCGTCACCCCCGTCATCCTGGCCTACATCCTGACCCTGACCAACCGGCGCAGCCTGCTCGGCAAGGCCGCGAACGGACCCGTGTTCCGGGTGGCGGCTACCGTATGCACGGTAGCGATCTCCGCGATGAGCCTGCTGCTGCTGGGCTTCACCGTGCTGGGCTTCTTCGGCATCGGTTAACGGGACGGTCAAGGGTGCTCCGCTAAGGCTGCGTTAAGGCCGGGCTAACCGGCATCTCACGGGGGTATCAGCCGTATGCCCGGCGTATGCCCCGTTGGTCAGGGCTGCTTCAAGGCAGTGGTATGAAGGCCAGGTCAGGCGAAGTGAAGGGCACCTCAGTTGGCGATGCGCAAGGCAGTGGGCTTCCTCGGCCGGAGCGACAACCTGCCGGAAGGCGTGGGGTACACGCTGAAGCGCCGGCTGCTCGGGCCGCCCCTGGTCAACGAGCAACTCAGCGAGGAGCGGCTGTCCAAGCCACTCGCCCTCGGGGTCCTGTCCTGCGACGGCATCTCGTCCGCGAACTACGGCTCCGAGCTCATCCTGCACGAACTGCTGCCGTTCTTCGGCCTGGCCGCCTTCTCGCTGCTGCTGCCGATGACGGGGGTAATCATCCTCGGGATCGCCCTCGTGGTGCTCTCCTACCGCGAGGTCGTGTCCGTTTACACCCGGGCGGGCGGTTCCTACGTCGTCGCCCGGGAGAACTTCGGCCCGCGCGTCGCGCAGGTAGCCGCCGTCGCCCTCATGGTCAACTACGTGGTCACGGTGGCCGTGCAGACGGCCGCCGGCAGCGCCGCGATCCTGTCCACCTTCCCGGCCCTGGCCAGGCCACTGGGCGATACCACCACGCTGCTGGTCATCGCGGTGGGCGCCACCCTGATCATGTGCTACGGGAACCTGCGCGGGATCCGTGAGAACGGCAAGACATTCGGCGTCCCCACCTACTGGTTCACCGGGTCTCTCTCGCTCATGATCATCATCGGTGTGGGCCGGGAGATTTTCGGCGGCCTGCCGCATGTGAAATGGCACTCCGGGACGGTGGCCGTCGGGCACCACAGCGGCCTGCTCACGTTTGCCGCCATCTATGTCCTCGGGCGTGCCTTCGCCAATGGGGGGTCCTCGCTCACCGGAATCGAGGCGGTGTCCAACGCGGTGAGCGCGTTGCGCCCGCCTGAGGGCCGCAACGCCAAGCAGTTGCTGGTCATCCAGGGCAGCATCGTCGCCTTCCTGATCGCCGGCATCTCCTGGCTGGCCCATGTCACGCACGCGGTCCCGTACGTGAATGGCTTCCCCACCGTGGTCTCCCAGGAGGCCAAGCTCATCTTTGGGCCGTCGATCGCAGGCCAAATCCTCTTCTACGTGCTCCAGATCGGCGCCGCCGCGATCCTGTTCACCGGCGGCAACACCAGCTTCAGCGGGTTCCCCTTCCTGACCAGCTTCGTGGCGGAGGACTCATTCCTGCCCCGCTGGCTGAGCAAGCGCGGGCACCGCCTCGTATTCTCCAACGGCATTATCGTGCTGACCGTGCTGGCCCTGGCCCTGCTCCTCGTGGTAGGCGCCAACACCAACAGCCTGGTCCCGTTCTACGCGATCGGCGTGTTCACGGGCTTTTCGATGGCCGGCTTCGGCATGGCCAGGTATCACCACAAAACCAGGGAGCCGCATTGGCGGCGGAAGTTTGTCATCAACTTCGCCGGCGGTGCGTACACTGCCCTGGTCGTCGTCATCTTCGCGATCGTGAAGTTCACCGAGGGCGCCTGGCTGGTTGTGGTGGTGTTTCCCATCCTGGTGTTCGCGTTCATCCGCCTCAACCGGGAGTACAGGATGGAGGCCCAGGTCCTGGAGCGGATCAGCGACCGCCCCAAGCCGCCCCCGGCCCCCAACTACACCCGGCGCACCGTGTTCGTGTTCGTGGACAGCTTCGACCTGGCCACGATCGCGGCCCTGCGCTACGCCCGGAGCCTGCGTCCCACGACCTTGCGTGCGGTCCATTTCGTCATCGACACCGCCGTGGCCGACACGCTGCGCGAGGAATGGACCCGGGCGGGCATGGACGTGGTACTGGACTTCATCGACTGTGCCGACCGGCGGCTCACCCGGGGCGCGGCCGAACTGGTCAGCGCGGAAGCGGAGCAGCCGGGCGTGCAGGTCACCGTGGTCCTGCCCCGGCGGAGCTACGCGCCGCTGATCGGCCGGCTGCTGCACGACCGCACCGCCGACAAGATCGCGGCGGTGGTAAGCCGCATCCCGCATGCCGCCGCGACCATCGTCCCGTTCGACGTGCAGAGCAGATTGGAAGTCCTGCACGCCCGCCAGGTCGCGCAGGCCGAGCGGGCTCAGCAGGCCACCGACGGCAAGATGACCCTCAAGGCCCTCGCGGACCAGGCCAGGGCCGGGCAGGCCGTGACGGCGCCCACGCCGGAACCCGGTGCCGGCCGCCGGCCCAGGGGCCGCCGGTGCTGGGGCCGCCGGTGCTGGGGCCGCCGGTGCTGGGGCCGCCGGTGCTGGGGCCGCCGGCCCGGGGGGCGGCCCGGACCGGGCCACCGCGGACGGCGACCAGGCGGGCAGCGACGGCACCACCGCAGTCACGGACCCCTCGGCAGGCCTGCCGCCGGTCATCGCCGCGCCGCCCGGGCTGCGCGGCATGCTGCGCGGGCGGCGCCGCGGTGCGGACCAGCCTCCCCCGTCGCCACCGGCCGAGGATCAGCCCAGCTACGACCGCCCGGCCCCGCCCGCCGGCGTCAACCCGATCGGGTCGCTGGCGCGGCCGGGCCGGGCCACGGTCGAGGGCCGGGTCCGGGCGGTGGAGATCCGGCCGGTGGAGCGGAACTCCGTGCTCGCCGTGGATGTCTCCGACTCCACCGGCGACCTGACCGCCCTGTTCTACGGCCGGTCGCATATCCCCGGTCTCGTGTGCGGCGCGCGGGTGCGTTTCCGCGGGCCCGTCGGGCTGCGGCAGGGAGGTCCCGTCATGATCAACCCGGCCTACGAGTTGCTGTCCGGAAGTGCCACCCGGGGCACGCTGGGGGAAGACTCTTCAGGCGGGACGCCGCCCGGCCGCGGGCGGCGCGACGACGGGCAGGACGCCTGACAGGGGGCTTCCAGCGATGACGGCCGGCGGAGGACACGCGCACGACCACGCCCTGACGGCCACGGGGCGGCACCGCGGCAGGCTGGCCGCGGTCATGGCGATCACGCTCAGCATCGCCGCCGGGGAGATCGCCGGCGGGATCTGGTCCGGGGCCCTGGTGCTGGTGGCGGACGCGGCGCACATGGCCGCGGACGCGGCCGGGGTGGGCTTGTCCCTGCTCGCCGCGCACTTCGCCAGCATGCCGGCCACGGAGCGGCGCACGTTCGGCTACGCCCGGGCGGAGATCCTGGCCGCCACCGTCAACGCGCTCCTGCTGCTGGGCATGGCCACGTTCATCGTGGTGGAGGCGGCGCGGCGGCTCGCCGCCCCGCCGTCGGTGAACACCGGGGTGATGGTGGTGTTCGGCTTCATCGCGCTGGCCGGCAACGGCGCCTCACTGATCCTGCTCCGCCAGGCCCAGGCCGAGAGCCTGAACGCCCGCGGCGCCTTCCTGGAGGTCGCCTCGGACGCGTTCGGTGCGCTGGCCGTGCTGGTCACCGCGGCCATCATCACCGTGACCGGGTGGACCCTGGCCGACCCCATCGCCTCGCTGGCGGTCGGCGTGCTGATCCTGCCCCGGACCTGGCGGCTGCTCCGGGACGCGGTTGACGTGCTGCTGGAGGCGAGCCCGCGGGGCGTCGACCTGAGCGAGGTGCGCCAGCACATGACCGGGCTGGACGGCGTCATCGATGTGCACGACCTGCACGCCTGGACCATTACCTCCGGGCTGCCCGTGCTGTCCGCGCACGTCGTGGTGGACCCCGTCACGCTGGCCACCGGGTGCGGCCCCGGTCTCCTGGACCAGCTGCAGGAGTGCGTCCGCGGTCACTTCGACGTGGCCCACTCCACGTTCCAGATCGAGCCGGCCGGGCACGCCGACCACGAGCCCTCGGTCCACGACTGAGGGCAGGGTGCACAGGACAGGCCCGGCCAGGGATTGCGCCCGGGGGGCCTACTGGGTAGTAATAAGACGAGGCCAGCCCTTCCCCCTCTTACGGAGGCTGCCGTGGCCACCTACGACCATTACGCCACCCCCGTCCCGCCGGGAACCTGGGATGTCCCCGCGTCCGGTGCCGCCCGGTTCAGCTGGGAGTACGACGACGGGCGGAGCCGCCTGCTCGACCTGTACCAGCGGGGCAAGGACAAGCAGTGGGACGCGTCCAGGCGGATCGACTGGGACCTGCCCGTCGACCCCTTCAACGTGATGGCGACACCCGACGAGTTCTGCCCGATCTACGGGTCGCGCCAGTGGGAGGTGCTGAACCAGGCGGAGCGGGACGAGCTGGGGCACCACCTCGGCTCCTGGCTGTTCAGCCAGTTCCTGCACGGCGAGCAGGGCGCGCTGACCGTGGCGGCCCGGATCGTCGAGTCGGTCCCGGACATGGACTCCAAGTTCTACGCCGCGACCCAGACCATGGACGAGGCCCGGCACGTCGAGCTGTACCAGCGGTTCATCCGGGACAAGATCGGGCTCTACTACCCCATCAACGAGGACCTGGGCCGGCTGCTCGCGGACGCGCTCAGCGACTCGCGCTGGGACCTGCCCTATCTCGGCATGCAGGTGCTGATCGAGGGCCTGGCCCTGGCCGCGTTCGGCGTGCACCGCGACGTGGCTGCCAATCCCCTGGTCAAGCAGCTGCTCGCGTACGTGATGCAGGACGAGGCCCGGCACGTGGCGTTCGGCCGCCTGGCGCTGCGCGACTACTACGCGGGGCTGACCGAGGCCGAGCGGGCCGAGCGCGAGGAGTTCGTGGTCGAGGGCTGCTACCTGATGCGCAACCGGTTCCGCGCCCAGGAGGTCTGGGAGCGGATGGGCTACGACGTGGACGAGTGCCTGGAGTTCACCGATCACTCCCCCATCCAGCAGGCGTTCCGCGCGCTGCTGTTCAGCCGGATCGTGCCGTGCGTGAAGGACATCGGGCTGTGGGGCCCGAAGGTCCGGCACGCCTACGCCGACCTGGGCGTGCTGGACGCGGCCGCGACCGATCTGGACGCGCTGATGCGCGACGACGAGGACATCGCCGAGCGGGTGGACGAGGAGAAGGCCAGATACGCGGCAGAGATGGCGGCGCGCAGCGCCGAGGTTGACGCGGCCATCCGGGACGCGGAAGGGTAGTCACCCGGTGGCAGTGGGGCTAACCACCCCGGCACTGTCGTGCGGCCGCCGCGCTGCCATAGTTGGTGGCCTGGGAGAAGACCCCGACCAGCCAGTATCCGCGACCGCCCGCCAGGAGCAGGGCGAGCGTCGGACCGGGGGCCGGGCGAACCGCTGGGCCAGGGTGACGCCGCCCGCCCGGTCCTTCCTGCTCTCGCGGGCGAACTGGACGTTGATCGAGTCCGGGCCGGCGAAGAAGGAGTTCACCGCGAAAGGCGCAGCCGCCCGGGCCGTCTCGGCCGTGCCAGCCGCGGCGTGATCCAGCGCCCGGGCCAGCGCCGCCGGGTAGTCCGCTGGGGCCAGCACCGCGGCGGCGGCCGGGTCCGCCCCGGCGGCGCACAGGGCAGGCCACCGGGGCCCGCCGCCGCCTGACGATCCGTTGACCACCGCGGCCAGCTTCCACGCCCCGCCAGCCTGCTCGAAGACCATCGCCTCCGGGCGCATCGACTGCCCGAGCGTGAAGACATCGGTGTCCCCGTAGGCAACGAACACCGATCCCGCGCCACTGGGTACGGCAGCACCGGGGCCGTCGGCCGCAGATCCGGGGCTGTCGGATTCACTGAAACCGTGGCACGGCACCGTGATCGACAGGTCGCTGAGCCGCAGCGGCGTCCGGCCGGACAGGCTGGCCTCGCCGGCTGGGCCCGCGCCGCCGCGGCGGCGGCCATGGCGGCGGCCGAGGCGGCCGGTGATCCGGCCGCCGAACTCGATGCCATCCGGGCCCGGGTCGCCGCGCTGGCCGTCCCGCAGCACCGGGCCGAGCGGCTGCGGCTGGGTACCCGGGCTATCGAGCTGGCGACGATGACCGGCCAGCCGCTGGCCGTGGTCCTGGGCCGGAAGTGGCGCATCGACCCGCATACCAGCTGGCGAACCTCGACGCGGTGGACGTGGAGATCGGGCAGATCGCACAGCTGGCTGAGGCCACCCGGCTGCCGCTGGTCCGCTGGCACCTGCTGCGGCAGCAGGCGTCCCGGGCCGCGCTGGCCGGCCGGTTCGCGGAGGCTCAGAGGCAGTCCTGGGCGGCGTACCGGCTCGCGGTCCGGCTGCAGGACCCCTCCGGGGCCGGCCTGTCCTATTCGTTCGCGGTTCTCCTCGCGGCCCTCCGTGGCGAGCCCGCTGACGTCCCGGCCGACTTCCTGGAGGTCACCGCCGGCTTCGCGGCGCTCCCGATCGTCCGCGCGGGCCAGGCGCTGGCGCTCTACGTGCTGGGCCGCCAGGACGAGGCGCGGCCGCTCTACGAGACGGTGCGATCGCTGCCTGGCCGCGGTGACCGGGACAGCCGCAACCTCGGCGCCCTCACGCACATCCTGGATCTGATCATCGCGTTCCGCGACGAGGACACGGCACAGGCCGCCTACGACCTCATGGCCAGCCACACGGCGGACACCATGGCCGCCGGCACCGGTGTCGTGTTCCTGTCCGGGTCGCCGCACTGGCCGCTCGGCCGGCTGGCCGCTCTGCTGGGGCGCACCGAGGCTGCCGTGGAGCATTTCACCACCGCGGTGGCCGTCAACGCCCGGCTCGGCGCCCGCCCCTTCGTGGTGCTCGCCAGGCTGGACTGGGCCGGGGCGCTGCGCGCCCGCGGCCGGCCCGGCGACCAGGCTGAGGCGCTTC
Organism: uncultured Actinomycetes bacterium; assembly: GCA_963782185.1. Classification (GTDB taxonomy): domain Bacteria; phylum Actinomycetota; class Actinomycetes; order Streptosporangiales; family Streptosporangiaceae; genus RYN-230. The sequence goes on along the minus strand of CAWAJB010000036.1, from coordinate 20,800 downwards.
TGCTCGCCCGGCAGGCCGGCGAGGAAGCCCGCCGGCTCGACATGCCTGGCCCGGCCCGCCGCGCGGAACAGCTGATGAGCGAGCTCCGGCAGGCGATCCGGGCCGGGGATCCGCTCACCGCGCGCGAGCGGGAGATAGCCGTACTGATCTCTGGCGGCCTGACGAACCGCGCCATCGCCGCCCGGCTGGTGCTCTCCGAGCGGACCGTGGAAGGGCACGTCAGGAACATCCTGACCAAGCTGCACCTGACCAACCGGACCGAGCTCGCGGCCTGGGCCCTCCGGGAGACCGCGGGGTAGCCGGCCGTTCCTGCCGATGATGCGTGACTGGCAGCAGACGGCGGCCCGTTACAGCGATGACGAACTGCGGCTCATCGTGGATTTCTACGGCCGGATGGAGGAGGTCCTGCGGGACCACCTGACCCGGCTCCGCGAGGCCTCGCGGGACCCTGGCCGATCGGTGCCCGCGGCCTGGGCGCCCGCGGCCCCGGGCCGCCTGTGGCCCCCGTTGCCGGGCCGGGGCCGACAGGAAGGCGCCCCTGGCCCGGGGGGAGGGATCAGGGGCGCCGTGGCTGACGAGGGCGGCCAGCCCGCCCTGGCTGCACGTTAGCCGAGTGAGGGCCCCCGTGCGGCGGATTCCGGAGGACGGGCGCTGGCCCGGGGGGGCGTTACGGTCCGCGCACCTGGTGACGGCCCCGGCGGCAGGGCACCCGTCCTGGCCGGGCAGCTGCCCGGCCAGGACGGGCCTGATGAGCCGGTCCCCCGTATCATCGTTGGGTCCCCCGCAGACATGATCGCACGCCTGCCTACCGCACCTCCGCCGGGGGCACGGCGAGTCGGCGAGCGATCCGGCCCGGGGGTGCCTGCCCGGTCAGTAATGTCCCGGGTCGGCCGGCTATCGGGCGGATCAGGCGCGACAGTCCCCGGTGGCTCCTGATCGAATAGGGCCCATGGAATCCGCCGCAGCCCCCGGGGGACCCCTGCCGCAGACCGGGCCAGAGTCCCTGCGCCGCCAGGTCCGTTTCCTGCGCGAAGCCGACCAGCTGAAGGGGGTCCTGAGGCAGAGCAGCATCCTCGACGGCACCCGGAAGGAGAATTCCGCCGAGCATTCCTGGCACCTGGCGCTGATGGCCCAGGTACTGGGCGGATACGCGCCGCCCGGTACCGACCTGGGCCGGGTCACCGCCATGCTGCTCATCCATGACCTGGTGGAGATCGATGCGGGCGACCTGTTCGTGTACGCCGACGCTCCCGCGCAGGCCCGCCAGGAGGCGGCCGAGCACGCCGCCGCCGACCGGATCTTCGCCCTCCTGCCCCCGGGGCAGGGACGGGACATGCGCGCCCTGTGGGACGAGTTCGAGGAGCGCCGCACGCCCGAGGCCAGGTTCGCCCGGGCCCTGGACCGGCTCCAGCCGATGCTGGCCAACTACTACCTGGGCGGCGGCACCTGGCAGGCGCACGGGGTCCGGGCCGGCCAGGTGCTGGACAAGGTGGCGCTGATCGCGGACGGCTCCGCCGCCCTGGGGGAGTTCGCGCGCGACCTCATCGACTCCGCGGTCCGGCAGGGCTTCCTGACCCGGTGATCACGGCCAGCCGTCCGCCGGCGGCGCTCAGCCCGCCGCTGGGCGCGGGGCAGCCCGGCCCGGGCCCGGCGCGTTTACCCGTGGATCAGCCTGCGGCACGCTCGATGACTTCGGCGGCGCGCCGCAGCCCCCGGCGGCCCTGGATCACGGCGGCCGCACGGGCCAGCCGGGCCCGCAACGCGGTGTCCCCGAGCAGCCGGTCCAGCGCGCCGTGCAGCTGCGCGTCGGTGAAGCGGTAGGTGTCCAGGCGCACCCCCAGGCCCAGCTCGTCGACACGCTGCGCGTTGTCGTGCTGGTCCCAGAACAGCGGCAGGACGATCATGGGCTTGCCGAAGTGCAGGCACTCGGTGGTCGTGTTGTTGCCGCCGTGGGTGATGACCAGGTCGGCGCGCGGGATGACCGACGTCTGCGGCAGGAACTCCGCGCCGTGCATGTTGGGCGCCAGCTCCAGCTCGGCGTGCAGCGGTCCCTTGGACACGACATAGCGGTGCGGGGTAGCGGCGAGACAGTCGATGACCCGTCGCATCAGGGCCACGTCGGCCGATCCCAGCGAGCCGAGCGAGAAGTAGATGAGCGCCCCGCCGCCGGACGCCAGCGGCTCGGGCAGGGTGAACGGCTCGTCGGTCTCCCGTACCGAGGAATCCAGCCGGTGCCAGCCCGCTCCCGGCGCGCGTGACCGGCGGTAATCGGCGAACTCTGGATAGATGTACAGGTTGGCCTGGCCGGAATGGATGAATTCCAGGTCGGGCAGGGGCGGGGCCCCCCGCGCGGTGACCCAGTCGCCGAACTCGGCCCACATTTCCCGGTGCACCCGGTCGTACTCGGCCCGGAATTCCGGCCACCCGGCCTGGTTCCCGGCCGGGTAGCCGGAGAACGCGGGCGGGAGCGCCGGGTCGGTGATCTCGAGCGGGTTGCAGGAGACGATCCTCACGAACGGGACGCCGGCGGTCAGCAGCGCGGGGAAGCTGATCACGTTGTCTTCGACGATCACATCCGGTCGGGTGCGCGCCACGATCTCCGCCAGCTGCCCCTGGCAGTACCGCGCACCGCTGATCAGTTCCGCCCAGACCGGCTTGATCCAGGTGTCCAGCTGCTCGATCGTCGGCTTGCGGAACTCGGGCGCGGTGCTGGCGATGAACTCCTTCCAGAACGCCCCGGCGTCCTGGTCCTGCCCGCCCTGCTGGTCCTGCCCGTCCTGCTGGGCTGGCCCGCCCTCGCGGGGCTCGCGGGGCTCGCGGGGCTCGCGGGGCTCGCGGGGCGGCTCGCTGGGCCCGGCGGGCGGGGAGAGGTCGACGAGGTCCTCCTCGAAACCCAGCGGCTCCAGCCGGCCCTTCCACGAGGCCTCGGCCGCGAACACTACCCGGTGCCCGCGGCGGCGCAGCACGTCGCCGATGCCGATGCAGTTGTTGGTCGGCCCGTACGCGCTTTCCGGCATGAACAGGACGGTCAGGGGCCTGCCGGGCATGCGAGCTCCCTCGCGGACGACGACGGGTGGTTCAGCCCAGTATGTCCGGTGCGGCCGCCTCCGCGCCCGCATCCCGTCCGGGCGCGCCCTTGTCCGCCGCGGGGTGCTCGACCAGCGCCAGCACCCGGTTGGCCATGAACCGCGCGGTCCGGACCACCGTGCCGCCCCGGGTCACCTCCATGACCTCCACCACCCCGCGCCCGGTCACCACCTCGACGCGGCGCCCGGCCCGCGTGGCGGTCACCTCGTAGGTCCGGGATGTCCCGCCGGCGTCGATGACGATCTCGACCCGGTCCCCTTTCACGGCGTGACCCCCTGGGCGCACATGCCAGTTTTGTACCCGCCGCACCCCGAGCCGACTCCCCGCTCACCAGTCCCCGCTCGCCAGTCCCGGCCCAGCGTCGGCCCGATGACGATCGGATGGCTCAGCGGACGGCCCGCGCCGCCCAGCGGGCCCCGTACCGCTCCACGACCAGCGGGAGCCCGAAGCACTTGGACAGGCGCCGCTCGGTGAGCACCTCCGTGAGCGGGCCGGCGGCCAGGACCGACCCCCGGCGCAGCAGCATCGCGTGCGTGAAGTCTTCGGGAACTTCCTCGACATGGTGGGTCACCATCACCATCGTGGGCGCCAGCGGGTCACGGGCCAGCATCGCGATCCGCTGCAGCAGGTCCTCACGGCCGCCGAGGTCCAGCCCGGCGGCGGGCTCGTCCAGGAGCAGCAGCTCGGGGTCGGGCATCATCGCCCGGGCGATCTGCACCCGCTTGCGCTCCCCCTCGGACAGGGTGGCGAACCGGCGCCTGATCAGGTGGGCGCAGCCGAGCGCGTCCAGGAGCTCGACCGCGCGGGTCACGTCGGAGGATTCGTAGTCCTCCTTCCAGCGGCCCACGATCGCGTACGACGCGGTCAGCACCAGGTCGATCACTTTCTCCGCCGGCGGCACCCGGTCCGCGAGCGAGGCGCTGGCCAGCCCGATCCGCGGCCGCAGCTCGAACACGTCCGTGTCGCCGAGCCGGCTTCCCAGGATCTCGGCACTGCCCTCGGACGGGAACAGCTGGCCGGCGACGACCTGCAGCAGCGTGGTCTTCCCGGCTCCGTTGGGGCCGATCACGACCCAGCGCTCGTCGTCGTGGACGGTCCAGTCCACGTCGCGCAGCAGCATGGACCCGCCGCGCCGGACGCCGACCCCGCGCAGCTGCACCACCTCGTCGGACATCCAGCTCCCTCCACCACCGCACACGTGTGAGTCTGAACTTACGTCATGGCGGGCTGGCCAGCCCAACCGTGCGCACCCGCCGCTCCGCCCCGGGTAGCGTGGGGCAGCGATGGACGCCGCGCAGCACACCCTCCTGGTGACCCTGACCGGCCGGGACCGGCCTGGGGTGACCTCACGCCTGTTCTCGGCCCTGGCCAGTCACCAGCTCAGCGTCGTCGATATCGAGCAGGTGGTCATCCGCGGCCGGCTGGTGCTCGGGACCCTGCTCGGCTGCCCGCCCGATCCCGACCTGACCGCGATCCACCGGGCGATCCAGGCGGTCGCCGCTGATCTGGGGCTGGACGCCGAGATCACGATGGGCTCCGGGGAGCCTGCCCGGCACCGCGGCCAGCTTCACGTCACGGTCCTGGGCAACCCGCTGCTTCCTGCGGCGGTGGCGGCCATCGCCGGCCGGATCGCCGCCAGCGGGGCCAATATCGACCGCATCGACCGGCTCGCGAGCCGGCCGGTGACCTGCATCGACTTCGACGTGTCCGGCGCCGATCCGGAATCGCTGCGGGTGGACCTGGCCCGGGAAGCGACCCATCAGGGGGTCGACGTGGCCGTCCAGCGCGGCGGGCTGCACCGGCGCGCGATGCGCCTGGTCGTGATGGACGTGGACTCCACCCTGATCGCGGCCGAGGTGATCGACCTGCTCGCAGCGCACGCGGGCTGCGCAGGTCAGATGTCCAAGATCACGGAAGCCACGATGCGCGGCGAGCTGGACTTCGCCACCTCGGTCCGGGAGCGGGTGAGCATGCTCGCCGGGCTGGACGAGTCCGTGCTCGGCGTGGTGCGGGGCGAACTGCGGCTCGCCCCGGGCGCCCGGACACTGATCCGGACCCTGCACCGGCTCGGCTACCGGTGCGGGATCGTCAGCGGCGGCTTCAGCCAGATCACCGACCCGCTGGCCAGGGAGCTCGGCATCGACTACGCGGCAGCCAACACGCTGGAGATCAGCGGCGGCAAGCTGACCGGGAGGCTGACCGGGCCCATCATCGACCGGGCCGGGAAGGCCGATGCGCTGCGCCGCTTCGCGGCGCAGGCCGGCGTGGCGGTCAGCCAGACGGTGGCGGTCGGCGACGGCGCCAACGACCTCGACATGATCGCGGCCGCCGGGCTCGGGGTCGCGTTCAATGCCCGGCAGCCGGTCCGGGATGCGGCCGACGCCTCGGTCAGCGTCCCGTACCTGGACACGGTGCTGTACCTGCTGGGCGTTTCCCGCGATGACGTGGAGGATGCGGACGAGGGCGATCCGGCGGCCGCGGCCGGGCATCAGCCCAGCGGGACCACGGAACCGCCCTTGGGAGTCCAGTAGCCGGCCAGCGAGCCCGACCCCGGCGCGACCTGGCCCCAGCCACCACCAAAGCCGACGACGGCGGCCGCCGAGGTAGGGAAGCCCAGCGCGGTGTCCCCGGGCAGCCCGGCGGTCCCGGCCAGCATCGCCACGAGATCCGCGACGGCCGGGTTGTGGCCCACCAGGGCCAGGATCATCACCTCGGGCGGTGTCTCCCGGGCGATCGCGGCCAGGTCGCCGGCATCCGCGTGGTACAGGCGCTCGTCGTAGCGCTCGACCGCGCTGTCGTTCTCCGCCCAGGCCAGCTGGGCACTGGCCAGCTCCCAGGTCTGCCGGGCCCGGGCCGCGGCCGAGCAGACCACGAGATCCGGGAGCAGTCCCTGATCCCGGATCCAGGTGCCCAGGGTGACCGCATCCCGCAGGCCACGGGGGGCGAGCGGCCGGTCGAAGTCCGCTGTTCCCTCGGGGTAGGCCGATTTGCTGTGCCGCAGTACCAGCAGCATGCGCCGGGTGGTGCTCATCACCTGAGTATGGCAACCCCCGGGGCTCACTACGACTGATCCCCCGGCCACCGAGGTGGCCGGGGGATCAGCCAGGCTGCGAAGCGGGTCAGCCTGTGGTCTTCGCCGCTGTTTCGCCCTCGGCTCCGCCACCCGCCCCGGCGGCGGGGCTGGCCGTGCCGCCCAGACCCGTGCCGTCGGTGGCCGACGGCAGGCCAGGGGCCCCGTCTGTGCCCGCCACAGCCGCCGCGGGCGGACCGCCAGCGGCCACGCTGGTCGAGCGCCGCTTGGAGATCACCACGGCGGTCACCACGATCCCGATCGCCACCACGGCCACGCCGGTACGGAGCCCGACGTTGTGGCTGTACTTGACCACGCTGGTCGCGACGAGCAGCGAGACCAGGTTCATGACCTTAATCAGCGGGTTGATGGCCGGGCCCGCAGTGTCCTTGAACGGGTCACCGACCGTGTCGCCGATGATGGTCGCCTCATGGGCCTCGGAACCCTTCCCGCCGTAGTTGCCGTCTTCGACGAGCTTCTTGGCGTTGTCCCAGGCGCCGCCGGAGTTGGCCAGGAACACGGCCATCAGCGCCCCGGCGGCGATGGCCCCGGCCAGGTAGGCACCGAGCGGCGCGTAGCCGAACGCGAAGCCGACCGCGATCGGGGTGAGCACTGCCATCAGGCCTGGCGTGGCCAGCTCACGGAGCGAGTCCTTGGTGCAGATGTCCACCACGCGGCCGTACTCGGGCTTCTCGGTGTAGTCCATGATGCCCGGGTGGTCACGGAACTGCTTCCGGACCTCATAGACGACCTGGCCGGCCGCCCGGCCCACCGCCATGATCAGCAGGCCGGCGAAGTAGAACACGACGCACGCGCCGACGATGATGCCGACCAGGACGTTGGGCCGGTCCACGGACAGGCTGAACGTGCCGGCCGCCTTGCCGAGCGCGTCCTCCACCGTGGTCCGGAACGAGCCGAACAGCGCGGTGGCGGCGAGTACCGCGGTCGCGATCGCGATGCCCTTGGTGATGGCCTTGGTGGTGTTGCCGACCGCGTCCAGCTTGGTGAGCACCTGGGCGCCGTCGCCGGTCACGTCGCCGGACATCTCGGCGATGCCCTGCGCGTTGTCCGAGACGGGCCCGAACGTGTCCATCGACACGATGACGCCGACCGTGGTGAGCAGGCCGGTGCCGGCCAGCGCCACCGCGAACAGGGCGATGGTCGCGTTCCCCGTGCCCAGCAGGAACGCGGCGTACACGGCCCCGCCGATGAGCAGCGCCGAGTAGACCGCCGACTCCAGGCCCACCGAGATGCCGGACAGGATGACCGTGGCCGCGCCGGTCAGAGAGCTTTCCCCGATCTCCCGGACCGGCTTGCGGTTGGTCTCGGTGAAGTACCCGGTCAGCAGCTGGATGGCGCTGGCCAGCACGAGCCCGATGACAACCGCGCCGATGGCCAGCCACTGCGGGCTGCCGCCGTGCGCGAGGATCGCGCGGGCACCGGGGCCCGTGATGCCCTTGAAGTCGCTGAATTTGGACGGCAGGTAGAGGAACGAGGCGCCAACCACCAGCACCAGCGAGATGATCGCGGAGATGAAGAAGCCCCGGTTGATCGCGGTCATCCCGCTGCGGTCGCCCTTGCGCGGCATCGTCACGAAGATCCCCGCCACCGCGGTGATCACGCCGATCATCGGGATGATCAGCGGGAAGACGAGGCCATCATTGCCGAACGCCGCCTTGCCCAGGATGAGCGCCGCGACCAGCATGACCGCGTAGGACTCGAACAGGTCGGCCGCCATCCCGGCGCAGTCACCGACGTTGTCGCCGACATTGTCCGCGATGGTGGCCGCGTTCCGCGGGTCATCCTCGGGGATGCCCTTCTCGACCTTGCCGACCAGGTCGGCACCCACGTCGGCGGCCTTGGTGAAGATGCCGCCCCCGACTCGCATGAACATGGCCAGCAGGGCCGCGCCGAAGCCGAAGCCCTCCAGCACGTTGGGCGCGTTGTCCCGGTAGATGAACACCACCAGCGCGGCGCCGAACAGGCCCAGGCCCACAGTGAACATGCCTGCCACGCCGCCGGTGCGGAACGCGATCCGCATGGCCGGGCGCTCACCCTCGAAGCCAGCCCGCGCCGCGGCCGCTACCCGCACGTTGCCGCGCACCGCGAGCGACATGCCGGTGAACCCGGTCAGGGCTGAGAACAAGGCGCCGACGAGGAAAAATATGCTGCGACCCCAGCGCACCGACGACCCGTCTGCGGGGAGCAGCAAGAGCACGAAGAAGATGACGACAACGAAGACCCCGAGGGTGCGGAACTGGCGCCGCAGATAGGCGGCCGCGCCTTCCTGGATCGACTTCGCGATCTCCTGCATCCGCTCGGTTCCCTGGCTGGCCGCGAGCACCTCACGGACCAGCAGGGCTGCCACCGCGAGAGCAAGCAGCGCGACGACGCCAACGACAACAACCCAGGTCAGGTTGGAGCCGCTGACGCTTGCCGCACCGCTTCCGGCGGCAAGACTAGACCTGAACATCTGTCCTCCTAGACAGTGGCACATGGCCTCCCGAGCGTGGCAACGCTGTCCCGGCTATCTGCCAGCCGGCCTGGACGCAGGGGATAGGCACCGTGCCCAAAAAGCAGTGCCGGGAGTCTACGCACGTCGGCCACCGGACCTGAAGCGGGGGGTCAGGCCCGGAGCGCGCGAGAGCAATTCACCCTGCACAGGTAATCACATTATGGTCGCCCGTAGCAGGCAGGCTCGCAGTTCCGCGTGCTCAGCCGGGGCCGCGGCGCCCGTCAGCCCGGGGCGTTGGACGGCCAGCTCATCGTGATGCGGAGGCCGGCCGGGGTGCGGGCAAACTGGACGTCGTCAGCGAGGCCTGCGATCACGGCCAGGCCGAGGCCCTGCGAGGGATGATCCAGCGGGGTGGCCCCGTTCGGCAGCCCCTGACCGGGCGCCGGCCAGCCCGCAGGGTGCGCGGACGGGCTGCTCCCGTCATCCTGCCCAGCCTCGGCCGCGTCCGTGACAACCACCTCGAAGCGCCCGTTCGCCCCGGTCAGCTCGACACGGACCGGCTCATCGGGGCACTGCGCCTGGTGCGCCTCGACCGCACGGGAGCAAGCCTCACCGACCGCGAGACGGACTTCGTCGAGGAACGCCTCCTCGACGCCGCTCCGCCGCGCGACCGCGGTGGCGACCAGCCGGGCCGTGCGGACATGCACGGGCAGGGGCGTGAAGCTCATTTCGACGGTGGCCATGGCCGGACCCGGGGCTCGATCAGCCGCTACTTCTCCGACTTCCGGGCCGTGATGGCCTCGTCGACGGTGTCATGGATACCGAAGACCTTGGTCAGGCCGGTGATCCGGAAAATCTTCAGGATGCGCTCCTGGGTGCACACCAGGTCGAGAGACCCGTCGTGCGCCCGGACCCGCTTGAGCCCGCCGACCAGCACGCCCAGCCCTGTCGAGTCGAGGAACTCAACCTTCTCCATGTTCACCACCAGCTGGTAGTGCCCGTTGTTGACCAGTTCGATGAGCAGCTCGCGCAGCCGTGGCGCGGTGTAGACGTCGATTTCACCCTCGACGTTGACGACCTCGATCCCATCCCTGGTGTGGTGGTCAAGCTTCAGGTCCACAAATCCTCCTGCGCCATACAGCCTTCGTCTGTCCGGGCGATCCGAGCGGCAGCGCAGCGCCCTCAGGTGAGGGCAGCTGGTCCCGTCGCGCATTCAACCACGCTCTGAGGTCATGTCTACACGAGTTCACGCTTCGAGGCACCTCGCGTACAGATGTCACACTGGGAGCCAATGACTGCGCTCACTCCGCTCGTGCCCGGCGAGCCTCCGGTCCGGCCCGGTCCCGCAGGACCCGGTTCCCTGGAACCGGCCCCGCAAAAACCAGGCCCGGCTGCCTCGTACCCCGCCGGGCGAAGCCGACCCGGCCAGCTCGCGGCGGCCTCCCCCGCAGACCTTGTGCTGCGCCACGGCGCCCGGTCGGGACGACTGATCCACGTAGAGTACATCCCCGCTCGCGAGGGGCAGCGGGCAGCCTGGCCCGGATGGGTGCCTGCCCCGGTCACCGAGGCGTTCTCCCGCCAGGGCGTGCCGGCTCCCTGGGCCCATCAGGCCGCGATGGCTGACCTCGCCCGGGACGGCCGGCACGTCATCATCGCGACCCCCGCGGCGTCCGGAAAGTCGCTGGGGTACCTACTGCCCGCCCTCACCGGGATCGGTGAGGGCGGCACCGCGCTCTACCTCGCGCCGACCCGGGCCCTGGCCGCAGACCAGCTGCGGGTGATCAGCGAGCTCGCCGTGCCGGGTGTCCGGCCCGCCGTGGTGGACGGGGACACGCCCGCGGCGGCGCGGGATTGGGCCCGCTCCCACGCCAATTACCTGCTCACCACCCCGGACATGCTGCATCAGACGCTGCTGCCCCGGCACGCCCGGTGGAACGGCTTCTTCCGCCGGCTGCGCTACATCGTCGTCGACGAGTGCCACACCTACCGGGGGGTGTTCGGCTCGCATGTCGCCCAGGTGCTGCGCAGGCTGCACAGGATTGCCGCGCATCACGGCGGACCCGATCCGGCCGGCACCGGGCCGCCTGGCCCGGGACCTCTGTTCCTGCTCGCCTCCGCCACGGTCAGCGAGCCCGCCGGGTGCGCGTTCCTGCTGACCGGCAAGCAGGCTGAGGCGGTGACCGAGAACGGCGCGCCCTGCGGGCCGGTCACGTTCGGCCTGTGGGAGCCGCCGCTCACCGGCGGCCGCGGCGAGGCCGGCGCACCGGTCCGGCGCAGCGCCACCAGCGAGGCGGCCACCCTGCTGGCTGACCTGGTGGCCGAGGCCGTCCCGGCGCTGGCGTTCACCCGTTCCCGGCGTGGCGCCGAGGCCGTCGCCCTGGGCGCGCGCCGGGCGCTGCGCGAGGCCGGAGCCGCCGCGTACACCGGCCGGGTGGCAGCCTACCGGTCCGGGTACCTGCGCGAGGACCGGCGGGCCCTGGAGGAGGCGCTGCGCAACGGCGACATTACGGGCCTGGCCACCACGACGGCCCTGGAACTGGGGGTGGACATCAGCGGCCTGGACGCGGTCCTCATCGCCGGCTGGCCCGGTACCCGGGCGGCGCTCTGGCAGCAGGCCGGGCGCGCGGGCCGCGCCGGGCGCAGCGCGGTGGTCGTCCTGATCGCCCGGGATGACCCGCTCGACACCTACCTGGTTCATCATCCGGATGCGCTGCTGCACCGCCCGGTCGAAGCCACGGTCCTGGATCCCGGGAACCCGTATGTGCTGGCCCCGCACCTGTGCGCGGCCGCGGCGGAACTGCCGCTCACCGATGAGGACCTGGCCTCGTTCGCCGCCGGAGCCCGTGAGGTCGCTGAGGCCCTGATCCGCCGGGGGATGCTCCGCCGCCGCAGCGGCGGCCTGTACTGGACGCGGCGCGGCCGCCCTCCGCGTGCCGGGCTGCGCGGATCGGGCCGCCACCCGGTCAAGATCGTGGAGCTTCCGACCGGGCGCCTGGTGGGCACGGTGGACGAGCCCTCCTCGCACCTGCTCGTGCACACCGGGGCGGTCTACGCCCATCAGGGCGAGCTGTACCTGGTGGATGAGCTGGACCTGGCGGCCGGGGTGGCCCTGGTGCGCCCAGCCGATCCCGGGTACGCCACAGCGGCCCGCCAGGTCACCGCGATCGAGATCACCAGGGAGTTGCGCCAGGCCGGCCTGGGCGGCGGCGGCGTCGCGCATTTCGGCGACGTTCAGGTGCTGCGGGAGGTGGTGGGGTTCGTCCGCCGCCACCCGGAGACCGGGCGGCCGCTGGGCGAGTTCCCGCTCGCCCTGCCGCCGCAGACGCTGCGCACCAGGGCGGTGTGGTGGACCATCCCGGAAGGACAGCGCGCCCGGCTCCTGGACCTGGGCGTTGACCTGCCCGGCGCCGCCCACGCCGCCGAGCATGCGTCGATCGGATTGCTGCCGTTGTTCGCCGCGTGCGACCGATGGGACATCGGCGGCGTTTCCGCTGACCTGCACCCGGCCACCGGGCAGCTGACGGTTTTCGTCTATGACGGGCACGATGGGGGGGCCGGCTTCGCGGAACGCGGTTACGGCGCGGCGCGCGAGTGGCTGAGCGCGACCGCAGACGCGATCCGGGGTTGTGAGTGCCAGGCGGGATGCCCGTCCTGCATCCAGTCGCCCAAATGCGGGAATGGCAATGAGCCCCTTTCCAAGGCGGGTTCAGTCACCCTGCTGGAGCGCCTGCTGGCCAGCGGCGGGACCGGCGCAGCCAGGACCCGGCAGCCGGGTACATCCGGAAAATAGGCGGGACCAGGAAGAGGGGCGGTCAGCGCCCGGGAAGGGGGCGACCCCCGCCGGGGGGGAGAGCGGGGGTCGCCAAACGGTCCGGCTCCGGGGGGGCAGAGCCGGGCCGCCGCACAGTAAAGACTACGTGTATCCGGGCCAAGTTACCAATCGGTCACGCCACGCAGACAACGGAAACCTGCTTTCCGTCATAAGCTCGCTGGCCGTGCCCAGTTCCGCCGAGGCCGGGCGCCGGCCGGCCGCCGCGTTCTTTGACCTTGATAAGACGATCATCGCCACGTCGGGCACACCAGCCTACGGACCTTCGTTTTACCGGAATGGCCTGATCAGCCGGGGTGACGCCGTCCGCAGCGCGATCGCTCGGCTGCTTTTCAGCCCGCCTGGGGCCAGTCATGACCGGATGGAGCAGATCCGCGCGCACGTCAGCCAGCCGGGCCGTGGCCAGCCTGCCGGCCTGGCGCGCGAGATCGTGGCCCGCCACCTGGATGAGCTGATCGTCCCCTATGCCTGCGGCGAGGCACGGGCGCTGGCAAGGCACCGGTGCTGGCAAGGCACGGGCGCTAGCGAGGCACGGGCGCTGCCCGGCGCGCATCGCGCGGCCGACGGAGGCGTGATCATCGCCAGCCTCAACCTGGAGAACCCGGACCGCGCGCTGCGCCTGGCCCTGCCCCGCGGCTGGCCCGTCGCCTCGAGCGCTCTCCTGCCGGCCCGTCTGTGACGCTATCCACGTGGGGTGCCGCCCAGGAATGTGACGCGGCGGATCGATCAAGATGAGGAATCGGTCGTGCCCCGGGGCTTGGCCCGCCAGCGGATCCGCCGTACAAAGGTGACAGGGACGTCCTGGCACGGCGGCCGGGTACCCACGCGACCGAGGGGCCCAGGTAGCCGGCCGAGGTCGGGCCGCGGTGGCGAGCCCGCATCCGCCGAGGATGCAGGTAGCCGCCACGGCCCCCCGGCATGACGAGGTGCGCGCTTTGGTAGCCCGGGCCGCCGTGTCAGGCAAGACCCCCGCCGATCATGTTCCGCGCCCGCCGGGCCTGCCCCTGCCCGGCTCCGCAGCCTCCTGTGGCCGCCCGGAAACCGCCTTCGCCCTGGCCATTCGGACACGCCCGCGGAAAAGCGGGAAGGCCGCGCGGGGCGGGCCCGTGGTAATCCCGTAAGATCACTTGCCGGGGGAAACTGATGTTGCCGGGGTAAGGAGCAATTCCTGGCGCCTCGCGGCCGGGATGGCCCGGCCGTGGACCCGGCACGCACGCGAATCACCGGTACGGAAGACTGAACGGCAGGATTGCGCGCGAGGGGAGTGTGCATGTGATGGCCAGATCCGCGGCACCGCAGTCGCTCGGCAATGACAGCGAGCCGTCAATTGGTGATCTAGTCAGCCAGGCCATCCGGGACGTCACCCAGCTGGTCAGGTGTGAACTGGCCCTCGCGAAACTGGAGCTCCGCGACGACGTCAAGCGGCTGGGCCTGGCCGCCGGCCTGCTGGTCATCGCGGCGTTTGGCGGCTGCCTGATCCTCGTCATGCTCTGCTGGGCCTTCGCCTACGGCCTGGTCGCGCTGGGTATCTGGCCCTGGGCCGCGTTCCTCATCGTGGCTGGCGTGCTCCTGCTGATGGCGTTGCTCGCCATCCTCGTCGTGGTCGTCAAGGTGCGCGGGGTGAGCGGCCTGGGGAAGACGAGGCAGACGGTGCAAGAGGACCTGGCGCTGCTCAGGCGGGACGATGACACTCCCGCCCGCCCGGCGGTCGAGGCAGGCTGACCCGGTGACCCTCCGGGGTGACGCCGCGGTCTACGTCGAAGGCCCGTGGGCTCACCGCGCGGTGAGCGCGAACGGAACCCGGCTGCACGTCGCGGAGAGCGGTGACGGCCCGCTCGTGCTGCTGCTCCACGGGTTCCCGCAGTTCTGGTGGACCTGGCGCGAGCAGCTGGCCACGCTGTCCGCCGCAGGGTACCGCGTCGTCGCCCCGGATCTGCGCGGCTACGGCGGCAGCGACAAGCCGCCCCGCGGCTACGACCTCGTCACCGCCGCCTCGGACGCGGCGGGCCTGATCCGCGCGCTCGGCGAGGCCAACGCGGTGGTCATCGGGCACGACTGGGGCGGGCTGGTGGCCTGGACCATGGCCGCCTACTACCCCAAGGTGGTGCGCAGGCTGGGCGTCATCTCGATGGCTCACCCGCTGCGGATGCGGTCCTCGATCGTCACCAACCCGCTGGGCCAGGGCCGCCGCAGCGGTTACGCGTTCGGCTTCCAGGTGCCCGTGCTTCCCGAGCACAGCCTGGTCCGCGATCACGCCCAGCGGGTGGGCCAGATGCTGCGTTCCTGGTCCGGGCCGGGCTGGCCGGACCCCGAAACCGAGCGCCGCTACCGGGCCGCGATGTGCATCCCCTCGGTGGCCCACTCGGCGCTGGAATACCACCGGTGGTTCGTCCGCTCCCGGGTCCGCCCGGACGGCGTCCGCTACGCCCAGCGGATGCGTGCCCCCATCCAGGCCCCCACCCTGCACCTGCAGGGCGCGCTCGACACCTGCGTGCTGCCGGCCACCGCGCGCGGCTCCGGGCGGCACGTCGACGGCCCGTACCGCTGGCGCCTGCTCGACGGGGCCGGCCACTTCCCGCACGAGGAGCAGCCAGACCGCTTCGACCGCGAACTCCGCGGCTGGCTGGCGGACCCCGAACCTGAGCGATGACCGCGGGCGCGGGCGGGACAGGCCGCGACCGCGACGCAGCCGGGCGGCCGCGGAACGCGCGGCCCCGGGACGCACTGGGGCGCCCGCTGCCGCACGGTGCGGCTGGCGCGGACCGCGTGCCCGACGACCTGGCCCTTCCCCCGGCGGAGGCGCTGGGGCTGGCGCAGCACCTGCTGGACGAGGGCCGCCCCTTTCATGCGCACGAGGTGCTCGAGGCGTCCTGGAGGCAGGCCCCGGACGCGGAACGGGAACTGTGGCGCGGGCTGGCCCAGATCGCGGTGGGCCTGACCCACGCGCAGCGCGGCAACGGCCGGGGGGCGGTCGCGCTCCTGCGCCGGGGAGCGGGCCGGGTCGGCGGGTACGCGGCCGTCCCGCCGCACGGCATCGACGCTGCGGGCGTCGCCCGGGCCAGCATGGATCTGGCCGCCCGGATCGAGGCAGCCGGCGACACCGCCGTGATCGCCCCGGGCCCGGGGATCAGCCTGACCCGCGGCGGGACCTAGTCACAGCCCTGGCGGAGCCTGGTCACAGCCCTCCGCGGATCTAGTCACAGCCCCGGGTGGAGACCGAGCGGGACGCGTTGGCCGCCGCCTCTGCGTCGCCCTGCACCTCGGAGGCGGTCAGCGCGTAGCCCGTGTTCTTCACGCCTACCGCCGCCGCGAACACGACCCCGTCCACCCGGCCGTCCGGGGCCAGCAGCGGGCCGCCGGAGTTACCCGGCTCGACATCGGCCCGGATCGAGTAGATCTGCCGGGTGACTTCCTTGGACTGGTAGATGTCCGGCGCCTGGGCGAG
The DNA here is from genome assembly GCA_963782185.1 of uncultured Actinomycetes bacterium. Taxonomy (GTDB): domain Bacteria; phylum Actinomycetota; class Actinomycetes; order Streptosporangiales; family Streptosporangiaceae; genus RYN-230. The sequence continues at coordinate 4,914 of CAWAJB010000036.1, read as the reverse complement.
CTGATCGTCACCGACCCGGGCGGGCACCGCGGTGAACGGGCGATCGCGCGGGTAGCCGGCCACGATGGCCTCGTCACCCAGGTTGGCCGGGCCGGCGAAGCTCAGCGTGCGGGCGTTGAGGCGGGGGACGTAGAGGACCGCCAGATCGCGCTGCGGGTCGAACAGCACCACTCTGGCCCTCAGCGGGGGGCCGCCCTGCCTCGTGGTGACGGTCTGGTGAAGGCTGACGCCCGCCACGACGTGCGCGTTGGTCAGGACATGGTGGGGTGAGATCACGAAGCCCGAGCCCTCGATCCGCCGCTGGCACGACGGCGCCACTCCCATGACCTTGACGATGCTGTCCTGGGAACGGGCCAGGCCTGCGGAGGCCAGGACGGCCGGGTTGGGCGGCCCCACGGTCAGCGCGGGCTCGGCCCCGAGCGCGCCGAACACCTGGACATACGGGCCGCTGGCCAGCAGGCTGCGGAAGTCGGAGAACATGGTGCGCGCGCCCGACGGCATGACCCCGTCCACCGCGTGCAGCACGGCGGACCGCTGGACCTGGGCGGTGACCATGGCAAACGGCGCGTTGACCACTGCCGAGCCGATCAGCCAGGCAATGAGCAGGACAGAGAGCACGCTGACCGCGGCCCCGGCCACCGAGTCGATCAGGGTCGCCGGGCGCCAGTGCACCCGGGAGCGCACCGCGGCACCGATCGCGGAGGCGAGCAGCTGGCCGATCATGGCGGCCACGAACACTGCGACGATCGCCACCAGGGCCTGCTGAGCCGATCCCTGCACCAGGGACCGGGCGAGCGCGGGCGCGAACGAGGCACCCACCGCCGCCCCACCCAGGAATCCGGCGAAACTCAGAATTCCGACGATAAAGCCCTGGCGGTAACCCGCTACGGCAAATGCCGCGGCGAGCGCAATCAAGATCAGGTCAAGCAAGTCACCCGACACCAGCCCACCGTATAGCGCGCGACCGGATGATTCGTTCGCAGTGCGGTATTGACCGCGTCCAGCAACGGTATTAACTCCCGGCGGCCAGGGCTTCCGGCGGCAGGTCCTCGACCCGGCCGCGGTCCCACGGCCGCTCCCATCCGCCCAGCGTGAGCAGCCGGTCCACCAGGGCTGCGGTGAAGCCCCAGACCAGCATCCCACGCACCCGGAAAGCCGGGCCGGTGAAGCCCGAGGGATGCCGGATCGTTAGCCGGCGCCGGGGATCGCAGAGCTCGGAGAGCGGGACCCTGGCCACCGCGGTCACCTCCGGCGGGTCGGCGGCCGCCACGGGGACCGGCCGCCGCCACCAGGCCAGGACGGGGGTGACGGCAAACCCGCTCCGGGGGATGAACAGCTCCGGCAGCACGGCGAGGACCTCAACCCCGGAGGCCTCCACGCCCGCTTCCTCGGCCGCCTCCCGGAGCGCGGCGGGGACCGGGCCCGCGTCGGCCTCGTCGATCGCCCCACCGGGGAACGCGGGCTGCCCGGAATGGCGACGCAGCCCGGGACCGCGCTGCACCAGCAGCAGGTCGGGTCCGTCCGGGCCCATGCCGAACAGCACCAGCACCGCGGAGGGGCGGCCTCCGCCCGGCGGCGGCCGCAGGGGGGACGGGACGGCGGCCTCACCGGCCGCCACGGCCAGGTCGCGCAGCCAGCGCGGGGGGCCCAGGGTGCCGTCGATGCTGTCCACGGGGTCTGCGGCGCTCACGAGAACGGGCCCGTCTTCACCAGCGCGCGGGCCGTCTTCTCATCCGTAGGGCCTATTCCGTAGGACGGGCACAGCCCGGCGATCCCGCAGGCCCCGCAGGCGGGCTTGCGGGCGTGGCAGATGCGCCTGCCGTGCCAGATCAGCCGGTGCGACAGGATGGTCCACTCGGACCGGGGGATGAGCGCGCCGACTTCCTGCTCGATCTTGTCGGGGTCGGTCTGCGCGGTCCACCCGAAGCGCCGCGCCAGCCGGGAGAAGTGCGTGTCCACGGTGATGCCGGGCACCCCGAACGCGTTGCCGAGGACGACGTTCGCCGTCTTCCGGCCGACCCCGGGCAGGGTGACCAGATCCGCCAGCCGGCCCGGGACCTCGCCGCCGTAGCGGTCGCAGAGGGCCTGTCCCAGGCCGATCAGGCTGTTGGTCTTGGCCCGGAAGAACCCGGTGGACTGGACGATCTTCTCCATCTCGGCCCGGTCGGCCGACGCGTAGTCAGCGGCGGTCCGGTAGCGGGCGAACAGCACCGTTGTTACCAGGTTGACCCGCTTGTCCGTGGTCTGCGCGGACAGGATCGTGGCGACCAGCAGTTCCAGCGGGGAGGTGAAGTTCAGCTCGGTGTGGGCATCAGGGTAGAGCAAGGCTAGTTCGCGGTTGATGCGCCGCGCCCGGCGGACGAGCGCGGTCCGGGAAGGGTCAGGGGTCACCCTCCCAGCCTATTGAGCGGCCACGCCATCCAGCGAGCGGCGCGGGTGCTCCGGCGGTGCCGCGCCGCCGGCAGCGGCCAGGCATGACGATGAGTTCCGTTATGCTGACGAGGAGCTTCGGGGGGGGCATGGCACCTGCACGAGCCGCTTCGGGCGCGGCGACGCCGATCACGTCTGGGGCGGGCCTGGGTTCGATGGTGCGGCGGAACTGGCTGCTAGCCGTCCTGCTGGCCGCCGGGCTGGTGCTGCGGGTCCTCACCCAGCTGGCCTACCAGCCCGCGCTGCTGTTCATCGACTCGATCAAGTACCTGTTCGGGGCGTACGCGGGAGACGACCCCCCCGGCTATCAGCTGGCCCTGAAGGTCTTCCTCCGGGTGGGCACGCTGCCCATGGTGGTGGCGGTGCAGCACCTGCTCGGCCTGGCCATGGCCGTGGCGCTGTATCTCATCCTGCGCCGCCGCAGCGTGCCGCGCTGGCTGGCCGCGCTGGCCACCGCGCCCATTCTGCTGGACGCTTACCAGCTCCAGATCGAGCAATCGATCATGCCCGATACGGCGTTCGAGGCCCTGATCGTCGCGGGGCTGGCCTGCCTGCTCTGGCAGCCCCGGCCCCGGCTGCGGATGGTGCTCGCCGCCGGGCTGGCCCTGGGCGCGTCGGCGACGGTCCGCCAGGTCGGCGAGATCTTCATCCTGCCCTCGCTCGTGTACGTGCTGATCGCCGTCCCGGGCTGGCGCGCCCGGCTGACCAGGACCGCCGCGCTGTGCGCCGCCTTCGCCCTGCCCATCCTGGTGATCAGCTTCCGGAACTACGTGGAGATCAGGCATTTCTCGCTCGCCCCGTACGCCGCGGGGACGATCTACGGCCGGGCCGCGGCCGCCGCTGACTGCGCCACGCTGACCCTCCCCCCGTACGAGCGCGCGCTCTGCCCTTCTCCCGCCCAGCAAGCCCGCGGCCCCGACTGGCTGGACCACGGGGCCACGTCGCCGATCAAGTACGTTGCCCCGCCGGCGGGCATGCACCACGTGCCGATGGCGGCCGACTTCAGCCGGCGTGTGTTCGGGCAGCAGCCTCTGCGGATGGCCCGGGCGATCAGCAAGGACGCGGTCAAGCTCTTCGCCGCGGCCCGGGTCACCTTCCCCGGCGACACGCCGCTCACGCGCTGGCAGTTCCAGCGGGCCTTCCCCCTCTACCCGCCCTACATCACCGATGCGCACGGCCATCTGCGGTTCGCCCAGCTCAATCCGGCGGGCAGGGTGAAGGTGATCGCGAAGGGGCGGCGCTTCCGCGATCAGCCAACGGTGAACGCGGGGCTGGCCGGGTTCCTGCGCGGCTACCAGCTCGGTGGCGGCTACACCCCCGGGCCCGTGTTCCTGCTCACCGCGCTGGCCGGCCTCGCGGGCACGATCGGCGTGCTGCGCCGCCGGGCCTCCCCCGCGCAGCAGGCGACCGCCACCGCCTGCCTGCTGACCTTCCTCAGCGCGGTCGCGGTGCTGCTCGCCTCTGACCTGTTCGAGTTCAGCTGGCGGTACCAGCTGCCGGCCCTGGTCACCCTGCCCCCGGCGGGGGCGCTGGGTATTACGGTGATCATCGGATACGCCGCGGCCCGGCGCCAGCCCGTCCCGCAGCAGGTTCCCGGCCAGGAACGCCCGCCGGCATCCGCGCCCGGGGCAGGCCGCCGCGGGCCGCAGCGCAAGGAATCGCCGCGCAAGGACCGGGCGTCGGCCGGGTGACCCGGGCCTATTGCGGGTCCTGCCAGCCCGGCCGGGGCCCGAACCGGGCCGAGGCGAACCAGATGACCAGGGCCAGCGGGACCAGCAGCACGACGGGGAGCAGCGCGGGCATATGGGCCGTGACGAGCGCGGAGGCACAGGCCCCTGCGATCACGGCGGCGAAGATGCCCAGGCTGCGGGCCAGGCCGTCGGGCTTGCCCCCGGTGACCAGCGCCGAGACCACGCCGGTCATGGTGCCGGTCAGGTACGTCGTGGAGATCTCGCCCAGGTGGCGGATGGTGGCCGCCTGGACACCCATGGCGATGCCCGCGTTGGCCAGCAGCAACTGCTCGCCCGCCCCGGACGGGTGGCCGCCAGATAGTTCCCAGCCCACGCAGAACACGGCGAGCACGCAGAACTCCAGGCCGAGCGCCACCGTGAGCCACGACGGCCAGATCTCGCGCTGCGCGATCACGGCCTCGGACCGGCGGCCCCGCCAGCCCGCCATCCAGCGGCCCGCCCGCCGGGCCGACAGGAGCGCCCCCACGGCCACGCCGGCCACGTAGCTGGCCAGCGCGACGCCGCAGTTTCCCGCCAGCGCCGCGTCGTAGGTACCCGCAGCGACGCCGAGCAGGACCAGGGTCCCGGTGATCACGCTGCTGAACACGTGACCCAGGTGCAGGAAGGCGGCGGCGTCGACTCCGCCGGTGGTCACGGTGAGCAGGACGACCAGCAGATCCCGGGCGCGTGAGCGCCAGTCCTTAGCCACGGTCAGGTCCCTACGCGGCCTGCTCGCCGGTGGCCGCCCGCCGGA
>CAWAJB010000035.1:0-16840 GCA_963782185.1 uncultured Actinomycetes bacterium | reverse complement strand
GTGCCCGCAGGCCTGACACGCTTCCAGCAGAAAACGCCACACCACCAGGTCGGCATTAGCCTCGCTGCACCGCAACGCGGTGGTCAGACGCTCGCCGTCCCGGCGGGCCACGCCGGTAACCCGGTCCACCATGGAGGGGGTGGCCAGCAGTTGCGCCGGCACTGGCGGCCAGGACCCGCGACGTGGACGATCTGAGACTGCTCGCGGGCATGATCGGCATCGAGACCGCCGATGCCGCGCTCGAGATCTGCGCCGACTTCTATCCCGACGAGCCCGTCCCCCCAAGGACAGACGCAGTACTGCGCGAACTCTTCGGCTGACCGCAGCGCTGACTCCAGGTGGCCCGCCACAAGAACCGGCCAGAAACCTCCCCGGACGCGGCAGACCACCTTCCGCTCATAGCCGAATAGCGGGCGTTGCCTGAGCGCATACTCATGCGTTGCTTGGTATGTTACATCGAAGCTTGATGGCCTCCCTGCCGACTCGGCGGGCGTCATTCCCTATCAGCGCAAGCCGAACGCCGACTATTTGCGATGCTTAGTGATCAATGATTTGGCGGTACGCGCGCACAGATCGTCGCGATATGGACCGCCTGGAAGGCGTGCGGCCCAGCCCGCTGGTGAGGTTAGAGCGCGGCGTATTGCTGGCGGGCCATCTTCTCCACCAGGAGTGCCCGGGTGGGGCTGCCGGTTGCATCATCGATGATGAAAGCCAGGTTTCCCTTGACCGCTATCACACCGTGGGCGTAGGTGCCCTGATAGGGAGATGTTGAGTCGTAGTCGCGAGCCCCGGGGATGGCGGCATCGGTTTCCGTGCTGACCGGGCCGCCGGGCACAAAGCCGGTCTTGAGGCGGGCGGCGTCCTGGTGGGTCGCGAACTGGAGCAAGGTCACCTCGATGCTGTCGCGGTTGATGGTGCTGTCGTAGAAGACGTCGTAGCCGCGGTCGAAATGCAGCATGGTGGCCAGGTTCTTCGTTCCCATGAGCCGGTTGAAACCGGCGGCGCTCATCGGCCCGTTGTGCACGTCGGCTTCCTGCGAGAGCGCGAACCCGGCGGGGGCCGGGACGAGTCTGGCCTTGAGCCCTCCAGCACGGGCCGGGCCTGGAAGGCTGGAGCCCTGTCCGGTGGCGCCGGGGGCGGGGGCCGCCCTGCTTACCTGGAAGCTGCCGGTCACCTGGTCACAGGCCCGCCCCACAACCGCAGCCATCCCGGCCGTGTACTGGCAGTTCACGAAGTACTCGGTGGTGCCGTTGAACGCGAACACCGAGGTGCTGGCGTAGCGGGAGCCGGCCACGGCCCCGGTGACCTGGAACCGCCGGCCGGGCAGCCCGGCCATGGTGATCTTCTGCGGGGCCCCCTGCACGGCCAGCCCCTGTTGTTCCAGGTGTTTCAGGCCGGGGCGGAGGAAGGCGTCGATGTTCTGTGCCGTCACTACCCGGCCCACCTGGTAGGCCTCAACCACGATCACGTCACGCGGCGTGCCCGGGCCAACCGCAGTCCCCCATAGCTGCCGCGCGCCGCCGCCCGCCGCGCTCGTGTATCCGTTTTCCTCCTGCCAGCCCGCCGGGTAGCCGAACACGACGCCGTGCGCCCGGTAGAGCTGGCTGCTGCCCGGCGAGATCACCCGGTAGGCCGACAAGCCGGCGGCGGCCAGCAGAATGAAGGCCAGCGGCACGGCCGCCAGGCCCCGGTGGCGGACCGGCAGGGCCCGTGCGACGGCTGTGCGGGCGGCCAGATCGCCGATCCGCTGACGGCGGGCGCCAGTGGCCATCATGGTGACAAAGCCGGCCAGATACAGCAGCGGCAAGAAGTCCACCACCCGCAGCAGCGTGCGTCCCGCGACGGCCCAGGCCGATGGCCGTGCCCGGCCGGGGCCGTAGACCTGGACGCCAAGCAGGCGCTTACCCACCGGCGCAGACCGCCCAGCACCGGTCTCTGCGGCTGATCGGGTACGCCTTCGCCGCCCTGGCCCTCTACCTCCTGGTGCAGTCCACGGTGGTACTGGCCACCGGGTACCACCCCCGGCATTCCGTGCCCAGGATCATCTGGACGGCGGTGACGGCCGCGGTGATGTTCGCGCTCGCGCAAGGTAAGGCCCGGACTGGCCGAGCGCTGGACAATCCCGTCCTGCGGACCGAGGGCCGGGTCACCATGATCGACGGGCTCCTGGCTGCCGCTGTGCTGCTGGGCCTGGCGCTGAATGCCGGACTCGGCTGGTGGTGGGCCGACCCCGCCGCCGGGTACGTGCTCGTGTTCTACGCCGCCCGCGAGGTACGGGACATCTTTTTTCCGCACATGCCTGAGGCGACGGTGGCCAGTGACCCAGGCCAGGGCGGCTTCGTTGCCTGGCCCAACTAGCCAGACACCGGCTGGGAGCCTGGCGGGGCCTTTAGCGTGACCGGGACAGGCTGGACTGAAGTCGTCGCGCGGGCCGCGGCGTACTGATAGCGATGCTGGCGGCCCCTGCTGGGACATCAGGGGCGGTACTGCCGTTCCAGGTCAGCGTGCCGGAACGCCGAGACCCGGGTGTCACATCAGCCAATCCGCTCTGCCAAGTGGTCGCGACTGCGGAGCGGCTCACCTCGACCCAAGGCGTAAGGGCGGTTCGGCCGGGCTCAGTTGAAGATCTGGCTGATCTTGGTCCAGCGCGGCAAGCCGCAGCCACTCTGAATGAAGGTGGCGTCGACAGGGTAGCCAAACCAGGTGCCCTTGACGGTGGCTGTGCCCGCGCCGATGGCGTTCACCGGGCACATGGGTCCCCGGGGCATCGGAGCGAATGGGTTCTTCGCGTGCAGCAGGATCCGGCAGGCTTTCGCCGCATCCGGGTGTGTTCCTCCCACCGGGTCACAGCGCAGAGTCCAGCGCCGTGGCGGGGCGCCCGGCCCGGTCACTTTGATGACGAGGGACACCGCCGCAGGCCTCACCGCCGCGGGCTGCCGGGCGGCCGCCGGGGATGCAGGGCTGGAGGCATGCACAGTGCCGCACGCGGTGGCCGCTGCGGTACAGACTGTGGCGATCAGAAAGTACCGGGCGCCGGATGGCACCCAGAGCGTAAGGAACCTCATGCCGGTTGGACGTTCACCGTCCATGGCCGGTTCCGGCTCTGCGTATCTCCATAATGCGCAGGTCACGAGGCCGGTTTTGCCCAGGAACGCTCTGCGTCGTCAGGGCCGTCCGGGCCGTGGGCAAGCCCAGGTCATTTCCAGCGCGCCGTGCTCGCGACCTGCGGATGCCGCAGAGCAGGAACACCACGGCCTGCTGGACCGGCATTAGGCTCTTTTGCCCCCAATGCGACCGTGCTTTGATTTGACAATCATGCGCTTCGTCCCACAAGGAGGTGGGTTCGTGATGAGAAGAATGGCCACGGCGCTGGTGATAGCCGGGGTAGTCGTCGCATCGTTCCTGGCCGCTGCACCAGGCCAGGCGAGCGGGGCCGCTGCGACACCGCGGTGGATCTTGCACATTCAGCGGTATCCCGGCGGTATCTCGAACGGAGTCCGGGCCATGGTCTCGCCTCAGGCGATGGCCGCACGGGCCGCCACTAGGAGAGGCACGGCTGCATCGGCGGCGGCGTCGTCCGGGTCCAACGTCCAGATGAACACCGACTCCAACCCACCTTTGCCGCAGAACGAGACAGCGGTCGCGGTCAGCCTGGCCAACCCGAAGATCGCGGTCGCAGCAGCCAATGACTACGTCAGCGGCGGCAACATCGTCATGCGCACCGCCGACGGCGGCAGGACCTGGAAATCGACACGGGTGACTCCGTCCTTCGGCGGCACGGGTGACGTGTGCAGCGGCGGCGACCCGTCGGTGGCCTACAGCCGGCGCGACCATGTGTTCTACATGGGCCAGCTGTGCTTCTTCCGCACCCTGCCCTTCTCCGAGGTGCAGGTCTACGTCTCACGGGACAACGGCAAGACCTGGACGCCTGGGCGCGCGGCGGCCCGCGCGGCCACCAACTTCAACTACACCACCGGCACGGTCGACACCTCAACCTTCAATGACAAGGACTACATCGCAGTCAACAACACCCCGACGAGCCCGCACTACGGCCGCCTGTACGTCGGCTATACCAAGTTCCACATGCTGCCCAGCGGGTTCTCCGACTACTGCCCCCTGCAGCTGTCGTACACCGACTCGGTGAACATGGCCAACCCGTCGCTGACGACCTTCCAGCACACCGCGATCCAGCCCGACAACCCCGGCGGCAACGGCCTCGGCCGGTCGGCCAACCAGTACTTCACCCCCCAGGTGGAACCGAACGGCGCCCTGGATGTGGCGTTCATGCAAGAGGCCTGCAACAACTCCATCGACGCGCACGTGCTGTACCAGCGGTCCACCAACGGCGGGCAGAGCTTCCTGCCGCGCGCCGTCCAGGTGGACAAGCCCGGCCAGTACAAGGACTTCATCGACAAAGCCAAGGACGACACCCTGCCGCCCACCGCCTTCCGCGCACCCAACACGCCATCGCTGGCCTTCGACGCGCGCACCGGGTCGCTGACCTACCTGTACCAGAACAACATCAATCGGGCCGTGTCGAAAGCCGACATCTCCTACCAGCGGTCCACCGACGGCGGACAGCACTGGTCCAACATGCACTTCCTGTCGGTGACAAAGTCCGGCGCGCCCGCGCGCAACGACCAGTTCTTCCCGTGGGCCGCCGGGACCGGCGACGGCCACCTCTACGCGATCTGGTTCGACCGCCGGCTCGACCCGGCCAACGTCAACATCAACACCTGGGAGGCGCGTTCAGGCAACGGCGGCATCACGTGGACGAGCCGCCGCATCAGCACCACGTCATGGAATCCCAACCTCGGATTCTTCAGCAGCGGAGCGTTCATTGGCGACTACAACGGAATCGCGGTAAGCAGCACCAACGTCTATCCGGTGTGGACAGACGGGCGGAACACCGCGATCGCCCGCACCGGCATCGGCGAGACAGACATCTTCACCGACGTCGAGCACCGCTAGCCCCGGCCGGCCCTGGGGACACCCGCAAACGGGCAGGTGCCCCCAGGGCCTCGATACCACCCGGTGTTCACCTGGGCATCCCGGCACGGTGTAGGCGGCGCGCCAGCTGGCCCGCTGCTCCGGTGACGCTCAGCCTGCTGTGAGTGAGCGGTCGAAGTAGGCTGCTCGAAGTCGTCGGTGGTGGCGGCCCAGCTGGCCACCAGGTTCAGGGCGTCCTGCGAGGGCGCTGACCACGGCCGTTCAGCATCGGTGCCTCATCAAAGAAGGGCTCACCCGTGACTTCCAGCACCCCAACCCACCTGGACACCCCGGTCAGGTAACACAGCAGGTAATCGCCGGGCTTCATCCTCTGCACGGTCGCCCGCCGTTTCTCGCTGAAATCAGACACATCGCCGCCGTGGTCCAAGAACTCCTTTCACGTTCCGATGGTGAACAGGTCAATCCAGTAGGTCCGCGCCATAGGAACAGTCTGGCAGGCAAGCCACCGACCAGCCCCGTGATCTTCAGGCAGCGGCCTCCTGACCACCAGCGGCCGGCCACGTGTGCTGCGTCGCGTCGCGCCTGGTTTCCTCACGTGGCGCGCCAGCGCACCGGCAGGCGCGCGGGGCTGCGCCACGGCGCAACCCTGCGCCTGAGCGGCGCAGCACACCATCGGCCCAGCGCCGGACCGACACCCTCGGCGCAACGCGCCCGAGCCCGCGCGCCGAGCCTGCCGTCAGCGAACGCGCGGCCCTGCCCAGCGGGGCCCGGTTCCCGGGAATGGATCGGATCGCCAGCGCGCGACTGGACTACTTGCAAATGCGGCAACAGTCCCTGGCGGGAATGGCTCCCCCAGGAGAGCCGGGTGGTGATCAGGCAGCAAGAGTCACGGGACCGATGAGACTGGCATTTGCCCAGGTGACAAGCTGGCCAACGCCGGTTCAGCGCCTGGAATCCGCTGTCCTGCCAGCAGCCCAGGGCGCCGGAGGTGCCCGATCCGAACACACGTACGGCGGCCCACCCAGCCGCCGTTGCTGTACTTTCCTGCTGTACTCGCTGTTCGATTTGTTCGAATTAGGCTTCTGACCAGGTGGAGCTAAGCGGGCTCGAACCGCTGACCTCTTGCATGCCATCTGGCGGCAGCACGTCCACCCGCGTCCATCCGTGCAGGTCACCGTCCTCCCGCGTCCCCGCAAGTCCACCCGCGTCCAGGTGCGTTGCTGTACTTCCGTGCTGTACCGCTCCCATCCGCGCCGCACCGCCAGTCGTGGCCCCAGATGAGGCCCTGATCAGCGTCAAGCCTCTACGCCAGGTTACAGATGCGCCCTCCGGCGTGCATCCGGTCAAACAGGCCCTGGAAGTCGGCCCTCGCCACTCTCCCGCGGCTTCTCCCAACCCCAGCCCGGGCCGTAGCCTGACTCGCCAACAAATGCCCAGCCGGGCATACCGAGGGTTGCACCGCAACTTCCGCTTCTGCCGAAAGTAGTGCGTTGCGTGGGGGAATGATTATGCGCGTAGCCGCATATCATTCACTGGACTTAAGGCCTGCAACTGCCCTCCTCGAGGAGTAGTGCCGCACGTGATCACGCCCCTCGATGAGGCGACATATCGCCGATTACGAGCGGCTCTGTCCTGGATGAAGTATCCGGCGCTGAGCGCACAGATCGCCCAGGTATGGGCGGGGAGCCCATTGCCACGCAATGCTGCGTGCCCAGCCGGTGCATCTTGGTTGCCCGGCCGGCCGCCGTTGCCGGGCTTCGGGTCACCTGGCCCGGCGGGCTGGCATGTCGGGCACGATGAGGTGAGCGGCGATCCGGCATACGTGACGAGTCCTGATGAAGTGCCCGTGTCCTAGTCGCAGTCGGGCGGGTTCAGGTCGCTGACCTCACCAAAGATTACTAGCACGTCGCCGGGCTGTAGCTGGAGCTTGCGGCTGGGTTGGCGATCAGCTGCCCGTCGGGGTGGCGGACCAGCAATGGCACCGCAGGCCCGCTCAGCTCCTGCAGGCTCCGGCCCTGCCAGCGGGGACCCTTCGGTGATCGCCAGCTCCTCCAGCCGCGGGTCGGGCTGGCCGGCGCGTGCGAGATCGAAGAACTCCACCACGTGGGGCCTGACGGCCAGATTCGCCATCCGCCTTCCACTGGTCACGTACGGTGAGATCACATGGGTAGCGCCCGCTCGGTACAACGGTCGGCTGACTGCTCCCGGGCGCCCCGGGCCACGATGAGCAGATCGGGGCTGAGCGAGCGGGCGACGATGGCGATGAAGGCGTTCTCGGCGTCCGAGTCCACGGCGCAAATCAGCCCCTGGGCTCGTTCGATTCCTGCCTCGCGCAGCACCGCCTCGTCCGACGCATCGCCGATCAGGTAGCACCGCCCGTCGCGTTCCAGGTCCGGTTCCAGTTCGGCCTTGCTGTGCACCACAACGAACGGCGCACCGCCGGCCTCCAGCTCCCGGGCGATGGACCGGCCGACCCGGCCGTAGGCGCAGACGATGAAGTGTCCGCGTAGTTCATCAAGGCGCTGGCGCATCTGGCGGCTCCGCGAAAACAGGCTCACCCGGCCTTCCACGATCGCGGTCGCGGCCAGGCCCAGGATGACGAAGAACACGCCGACGCCGAGGGAAGGCCAGCCCGGCGGTGAAGACCAGCACACCAGTTGAGAGATGACTGCTGGACGCAAACCCGACTGTGGTCAGCGTAAGCAGGGTCATGGCCGCCGCCTCCCACGGCGGATAGCCAAAGCTCAGGAAGCCCCGCAATCCCGACGGCGACCAGCACAACCGCCCCAGTGGCGACCAGCACGCCACGGGGCACCCGTGACCGCGGTCTCATCCACTCAGCCTCCTCACCAGCGTTGTGCGCTGGCAGCCAGCCGACCTCCTCATTGACAGCGTTCCGCAGGCCAATCGCATCGCGGGTCCCCGATGCGGCAGGCCAGGCCACCCACTCCGGCATGATGCCGGAGCATAAACCACTGTTTCTCCGGCCGGACGGCCAAGGGCAGGGCAGTTCGGCCTTGCGCCCGCGGGACTTCGGTCACCGTTTCCCAAGGCGGCCGCGGTGCCATAGCGCGATGGTCATGGGATGGACCGCAGCGCTGAGCCCGAGCACGCTCCGCACCCGCCCTCTGAAATCACTTTCCCCCAGGAAGGCAGAGCGGCCAATCGGTCACGCTAATCCCGGGCACAGGGAGATTTGCCGCACCATCAGCGGCATCTGCGAGCGTTGCCGCACCGCCATCTCGGACGCGCGGAGCATCCGATTCTGTGCTCCATCAGCGGTCAGGCCGTCAGGCCTCGGTGTCGCCCCGAACGCGCCCAGGTGGCAGGCCGACGATTTTTTGGCAGTACGCGCTCCTGGCCGCCTTCGCCAACGTCCGCGCTGCCGCTGACCCGGCGGGCGTGCCGGTACGCGAAGCATGCGGCGCACTTTCCGACAAGCCTCGCTGACGCGGGTGACACAGATCGCCGCTCAGCGGTTAGACGGCGGCCCCACAGCATATGTGGGGCCGCCTGTCCGCCAGGCCTACTGAGGCCGGACGTTGTGGTTGCGGGCGAACAGATTGCCGGGGTCGTATTGACGCTTGACCGCCGCGAGCCGCTGATAGGTCTGCGTTGGATAGATCGCGGCGACATCCTCCTCGGTGGCAGAAGCGAGGAAGTTTGCGTAGGCGCCGCTGACGTGCGGTGCGAGTCTCCCCCAGATCGCGTCCAGAGCAGGACGAGCGGCCTCGACGGCCGGCTTCGGGCCTGCCGTGGTAGTCACGAACATCAACTCCGCTTGGCGATGCGCGTAGGCGGTGGCGTCGCCGGGGACCCGGGATACCGCGCCGCCGACGCTGCGAACGGCGATGAACGGCGACCGCCCCGATGCCCTGACCTCAGCCAGGATCTGCAGGACCCCGGGCACCGATTCCTGGTCGGCAAATGCGCTCCGGGTTACGAACTGGATGCCAGGCGGCGGGGTCGCGCCATCCACGAGGGTGTCCGCATAGGGTTTCAGCGCGACATCGTCGCCGGTCACCGTGCCGAGCCGGCGGATCGGGTCGATGGCTCGGGCCGCGAGCTGCGGGTCATCGCCGTCAAAGACGACGTAGATCTCGACCGGCGCTTCCGGGCCGCCGGCGAATGGATTGGCGAAGTCCACGACAGATGTGAGCTCTTCGGGGGCGGAGCGGAGATAGTCCGCCCAACCCTGGAGCACGGTGGCGGCCTCCGGTGCCGGGAAGGCGATCTTGCCGTAGAAGACATCTGTCGTCGGGTGGGCCACGAACTCGAAGGCGGTCACGATCCCGAAATTGCCGCCGCCACCGCGAATCGCCCAGAACAGCTCGGGGTTCGCCTCAGCGTTCGCATGCACGACCGTGCCGCTGGCCGTGACCACCTCCGCGGCGACCACGTTGTCCAGGGCCAGGCCGTACTTCCTGACCTTCCAGCCGATCCCACCGGTCAGCGTCAGCCCGCCGACACCGACGCTCTTGGTGTCGCCCGAGGAGATCGCCAGGCCATGCGGGGCCAAGGCCGCCGCGACCTGACCCCAGGTGGCGCCGCCGCCGATCCGCACGAGGTGGCGTTCCTTGTCGATGATCTCCACGTTCGCGAGGTTGCTGAGGTCGATCACGACACCGCCGTCGTTGGTGCCGAAGCCCGCAAAGCTATGGCCGCCGCCCCGCACGGACAGCAAGAGTCCTGCGCTGGCGGCGAATCTGACCCCTGCTTGCACGTCCCCGACGCTCCTGGGCCGCAGCACGCAGGCCGGAGTGCCCGAGGCCAGTACCGAGCGGCGAGCCGATTCGTATCCCGCTCCGCCCGGTTCGATGATGTCGCCGCCGAAGTCACGGCGAAGGGTTTCCAGCGCTGAGCTCATGACGTTCCTTTCCACGCAGGAGAATTCTCGTTAGCTGAACTGGCCGGGCTGATGGTTGCCGCCGGGCTGGCGGGTGATGACGGCCAGCCGGTTGGTGGCGTTGATGAGGACGATGAGCGACACCCAGGGCGACGTGCTCGGCGTCGGGAACACCGTGGATTCCCGCAGGCCGCGACGAGGCTGACGCGCACCGACGTCTCCCCGGCGTGCGCCAGGTCCTTGGTGTGCATGTCAGTGCAAAGCCGCTGCCCCCGCCGGCGTTAGCCCGCTATCCGGTCAGGCTCGCGGCGATGACCCGAGCGACATCATCGGGCGGTGCTGCAGCCCGGCGCTTACCGCCCCATGTCAACTGGTAGAGAGCCGAAAGCGCGTCGTCGATGGGATGGTGCTGCGGCCTCCCAGAGGAGTCGAGTTTGTTCCACCGCTGCAGGTTCACCGCGATGGACATCTGGCGCTTGCCGTCGGCACGTGTCATGGATATCGCTCCGGCACCCCAGACTGAGCCGTCATGGCCCCAGAAAGTGCCGCCGCCGGGAACTTTCATCCGGTGCAGACCAAGGCCGTAGTCGATTGTCTTTCCCTCAAAGGAAATGACCGGGACGGTGCGCTGCATCTGCGTGAGCGACGTCTGGTTGACGATCTTGCCGGCCAGCAGCATGCCGAAGAAGCGGTTGAGATCCGCGACGGTCGATATCAGCGAAGCCGCCGGCCCCACCCAGGACATGTCATAGACGCTGTAGTCGTGCGGCGGGTCGATCATGCCGAACCACGCCTCGTAGATCTGCGAGTGCGGCCCGTTGACATGCGGTCCGGACGGAAGCTCGGTGTCCCGGAGTCCAGCGCGCTCAATGACGTTCTGGGTGATGCATTTTTCCGCCGTGGTACCGGTTACCTGCTCCAGGAGCTGGCAGAGCAGCAGGTAGTTGGTGTTGGAGTACACCCCTGGAGTACCACCCGGCGAACGGACGGCAGGTGCTGCGACCCCCATCTCGATCAGCTCGGTCGGGTGAAACCGCGTGAGCCGGTTGTCGTCCAGGCTCTCGGGCCTCGTGTCCGCCAGGAAGGGAAATGCCTTGAGAGACGGGTAGGCGTAGGGGAGGTATTCGGCGAGGCCGCTGGTGTGGTTGATCAGCATCCGGACCGTAATCGCGTCACCGCGTTCTCCAGGAACTAGCCGCGGCAGGTAGCGGCTGATCGGCGAGTCCAGCCCGATCTGACCGCGCTCGACTTGCTGCAGCACTGCGGCAGCGGTGAAGGTCTTGGTGATGCTGCCGACGCGGTGCCGCATGTCCGCCGTGACGGGACGGCCACTGGCGACGTCGGCAACCCCGGCGGCGCCGCGCCAGACTTGGTTGCCGTCACGCACCTCGGCGAACACTCCCGGCATCCCCGCACGGTGGACATTCTCTATGGCGGCTCGCAGCTCCGCGGGATCGAGTGAGTTCCTCACGACACGTGTCCTTTCCTAATCGACGGGTGGCGGTTCGAGTCAGAGTTGGTTCTCGCGGATTGCAGCTGACGGCACGACGCAGGCAGCACGACCGCGCGGCCGGACATTGCGTCCTCGTTCGCGCTCGTGCCCGGGCAGCGCTACCAGATACAGCTGACCGCTGGGCTCGGTGACGGGGCAGCGATGTGGCCGAGGATGGACGGCGTCAATCGGCTCACCGCCCACCTGAGATGACCGCCGCGGCGGGACTCATGCTTTCGCCCCTTGCGGGGGCTTTCTCCACAAGAAGATGACCGCCAGGAGCCCTGCCAGGCTGGGGAGCATTCCGACCCAGCCCAGCAGCGGCGGCAGGCCCGCATCACCGGAGGTGTCTTTGACGAGCAAGTCGAACAAGGCGATGCTCGTGCCGGCCGCGAACAGCGCCGTCGCGACCCAGCGCGCCCACGGCTTCCTCGTGCTCGCGGCCCAGATGGTGCAGAGCCAGCTGAGGACGCCGAGGGCCCCGAGGACGGACAGGTAGATCAGGTAGGTCGTGACGGCCGAGTCGATGCGTACCTGGCCGTACGAGGGGTAACCGGCTCGGATGTGGCCGGCCAGCACGTTGCCGGTGGCATGGTTGACGTACAAGACGATCACCGCGGCGACTGTGAGCCCAAGGCCCGTGTACATCGCCCCGATGGCCGATCGTTCATGATGTGCCGTAGTCATCAGACTGCGCTCCTTCCAAGTCGTGCGCACCTGCCGAGTGCGGCTGGCGGAAACCAGGTGGCCGCGCCGGCGATCTCGCCAGGTGGGCATGATCGATGCTCATGACTGCAGCCTCGGGCTAAGGCCGTCCAGGCGCATTAGGCGGCGCCTTATATGACGCCTTATATGACGCCTTGTATCGAGCGGGCGGCGTGGGTGACGCGGCGCCTGGCACCGGGCATGCTGGGGGGGTGGTCGCCGTCAGTCCGGTGCTGGTGGGGCGCGCCGCCGAGATCGCGGTGCTGGGTGAGTCGTGGGCGCTGGCGCGAGGCGGCTCACCGGCCACAGTGCTGATCGGCGGTGAGGCCGGGATCGGCAAGACCAGGCTGGTCAGGCAGTTCACCGTCGGCGTCGAGGCCGAGGTGCTATACGGCGGCTGCGTGGACCTCAGCGGCGGCGGCCTGCCGTTCGGCCCGTTCACCGCGGCGTTGCGCGGGCACGCGGATACGCCCGCGGAACTGCTGCCAGGGGACGGGCAGGTGGATACCGACACCGCCCGGGCCCGGCTGTTCGAGGAGGTGCTCATGCAGGTCGCCGGCTTGTGCGCGCGGCAGCCGGTGGTGCTCGTGATCGAGGACGTGCACTGGATCGACCGGTCTAGCCTGGACCTGCTGTCGTTTCTGGTGCGCAACCAGCGGGCGGCCGGAGCCCTGTTGTGCGTGGTGACCTACCGCTCCGATGAGCTGGGGCGCGCGCATCCGCTGCGCGGGTCGCTGGCGGAGCTGGACCGGGTCGCCTGGACCCGGCGCCTGGAGCTGCCCCGGCTCACGCGGCGGGCGGTGGGCTCGCTGGTCGGGGCCATCGCGGGCGCGGAGCCCGCGGCGGGCCTGGTGGCGGAGATCCACCAGCGCAGCGAGGGCAATCCGTTCTTCGCCGAGGTCCTGCTGGATCGCCAGGATCAGGCCGGGCTGCCGGAGTCGTTGCAAGACCTGCTGCTGGCCCGGGTGGCGCGGCTGCCGGAACCGACGCAGGCGGTGCTTCGGGTGGCGGCGGCCGGGGCTGGCCGGGTCAGCCATGAGCTGTTGGCCGCCGCCAGCGGGCTGGACGACGGCGCGCTGTCAGCAGCGCTGCGTCCCGCGGTGGCGGCCGGGGTGCTGGTGGTCGACGGGGGCGGCTACCAGTTCCGGCACGCGCTGATCAGCGAGGCGGTCCGGGACGACCAGCTGCCCGGTGAGCGCGCCGCCGCGCATCGCCGGTACGCTCAGGCGCTGGCCGCCGATCACGGGCTGGCGGCGGATGGCAGCGGCCTCGCTGAACTGGCGTTTCACTGGCACGCGGCCGGGGATGCGGGCCGGGCGCTGGAGGCGGCATGGCAGGCGGCCGGCGATGCCGGCGCCCGGCTGGCCTACGCCGAGCGGCTGGACATGCTCGAGCGAGTACTCGAGCTGTGGGGGCGGGTGCCCGATGCGGCCCGCTGCATCGGGTGCGACCGGCCCGCGGTCCTGGATGCGGCGGTTGCCGCGGCCGGCGACGCCGGGGAGTATGAACCCGGGGAGGCCCTGGCCACGGCGGCGCTGGCCGGGGCCGAGGGCGATCCGGTGCGGACCGCCTGGCTGCTCGGGCAGCGCGCGACCATGCTCGCCGGGCTGGGCCGCGCCGGTGCCGTCGATGACCTCAACGCGGCGGTGCGCATCGCACCGCCCGGCCATCCGGTGCGGGCGGTCGTGCTCTGCTCGCTGGCGGGCCGGTTGCTGGGGGATTCGCGCAGCGACGAGGCGGAGGAAGCCGCGGCCGAAGCGCTCGATATCGCGCGCCAGACCGGTGACGCTCGCATCGAGGCACGGGCGCTCATCATGCTCGCCACCCGCCGCGCGCAGCGGGGCGATCTCGCCGGCGAGCTGCCGCGTCTGGCCGAGGCGGAGGAAGCCGCCGCCCGGCTCGGCGCGCACGGCGTGCGGTTGCAGGCCGGGCGCTTCGAAGCCACGGTGCTCGTGGCGTTCGGCGAGTACGAGCGGGCGGCCGAGCGAGCCAGGCACGGCATCGCGGTGGCCGAATCCATCGGCCTGGCCCGGACCTACGGCGTCATCGCCCACAGCCATCTCGCCAATGCCCTGATCGGGCACGGGCAATGGGACGAGGCGGCCAATGCGGTGGAGCAGGCGCTCGATCACACGCCCGCCCCGTTGCTGCAAGTTCCGCTGGTTTCCCTGCGCGCCACGATCGCGCTGGCCCGGGGTGACACGGTACCCGCAGAGCAGGCGCTGGCCTTCACCCGTGAGGCGCTGGCCCCCGGGGTCAGGCCACCGGTGGATCCATGGCTGCCCCTGCGGCTGGAGGCCGAGCTGCGGCTTACCCAGGGCCGCGTCGCCGAGGCGGCTGCGGTCATCGAGCGCGGCCTGGCCGACCCCGACGTGCGCCGGTCCGAGTGGTCCACCTGGCCAATACTGGTCATCGGGGCTCAGGTGGCCGCCGCCGGCGCACCGGGCCTGCTCGACGAGCTCCGCCGCCGGGCCGCCGAGACGCCGGATACCGGCCCGGTGCTGCGCGCGCTGGCGCTGACCTTCGCCGCGGAGGCAAACCGTGCCGCCCGAACCGTGGCCTGCGGACCGTGGGACGAGGCGGTCGCGGCCTGGGAGGCGGTCGGGAACCCGTACCAGCTCGCGCACGCCCTCGTCGGGGCGGCCGAGGCGGCCGCTGCCGACGGCGACCGGCCCGCCGCGGCCGCGCAGGTTCGCCGCGCCGCGGAGATCGCCGACCGGCTCGGCGCCCGCCGGTTGCGGGAACAGGCCGAATGGCTCGCACGCCGGGCCCGCCTCACCCTGGCCGGTGACCCGGCGGCGCAGGCCGCCGATCCCGGCGAGCAGGCGCGGCACCAGTACGGCCTGACCGCCCGCGAACTCGAGGTGCTGCGCCTCGTCGCCATCGGCCGCAGCAACCGCGACATCGCCGCCGAACTGTTCATCTCGGCCAAGACCGCCAGCGTGCACATGTCCAACATCATGGCCAAGCTCGGCGTCGCCAGCCGCGTCGAAGCCGCCGCGCTCGCCTACCGGCTCGGCCTCGGCGACCAGGCCCGCCCGACATAAGACGCCATATAAGGCGCCGCCCCATGCGCCCAGGCGGCCTTAGCCCGAGGCTGGCGTCATGAGCATCGAGCTGAACCACATCATCATCCCGGCCCGCAGCAAGTGGGCCTCGGCCACGTTCCTCGCCAGCATCCTCGACGTGCCGGCCGGGCCGCAACGGGACCTGTTCGCCTCCGTCACGGTCAGCAACGGGGTCACCCTGGACTACGTGGACGCGGAGCGGTTCGGCCCCCATCACTGTGCCTTCCTGGCCAGCGAAGCAGAGTTCGACGCCGCGTACGCACGCATTCGCAGCACCGGGATCACCTACTACGCCGGCCCGCATCACCAGCGGCCCGGCGAGATCAACCACCTGCGCGACGGCCGGAGCATCTACTTCGACGACCCCGACGGGCACCATATCGAGATCATCACCCGACCCTGGCACGGCTAAGACACCGTACTGCCGGTATTCGCGGACCAGCCCGGACCGGCACGCTCAACACCCTTGTTGCCGCTGGCACGCGAAGTTCGCCGCGGTCAGCGCCGCCCGATCCTCATGGGGGGAATATATGACCGGCTCAATCATCATGCTGAAGCCAGCGCTCCGGGCAAAGGACCGAATGTGCTCGCATCAGCCCCAGTGCCCGGATGCGCTAGCGCCAGATCGCATCGCCGCCTGGCCAGTTGCCCGCCGCCCCGAGCAGGGATGGAGCCTGCTGTGCAACGGAGTGGTGTTGTTTGACGATGGCGGCCAGCTGCTCCCAGACGGCCGGCCCATCTCCCCGGCCCCACGTGTACCGCGGCGGACCTGCCCCGGCGCCAGGGGCGTTGGCCGCCGCCCATCCGGCACGGCCGCCCGGCGCCCGGGGGATGTGATGCGCTGGTGGGGACCGGCGTATGCCGGCCGGAGCGCGGCGATGACCGGGCATGCCGTGGTGATCGCCTGGCGGCGTCGGCGATCTCAGCGGGCGGGCTGTTCTGGCTGTCGCGGATCAGCGAACACAGCACCTACGCGGACGGCCTGCTCGGCCCAATGCCAGCCGGAGCAGCAGGGCCTGGGCCTGCTGTTCATGCCGCTGACCCTGATCGCCCTGTCCAAGGTGGGCACCAACACCACCCTGGCCTCCCGCCTGTTCAACAGTGGCCCCCCTCACCGGCCTGATCGGCCTGGCGATCCTGGGCACCATCGCCTGGACCGTCTTCACCAACACCGTCAGGACCTCGACCAACGTGGCCAGAGCAGCCGCCGCGGCGGCGGCCAGGGCCGGTCATCCACTGCACGTGACAGCGGCGCAGGCGAAGGCGGTGCACGCCAGCAGCTTCGACCACGCGCTCGCGGCCGGGTTTTCCCACGGTTCGAGGTGGCGGCCGCCATCACGCTGCTCGCGCCAATCGTCACCGCGCTCATGATCCGGGTCATCAAATAAGACCTGGCCAGCGCCCAGCCGCAGTCCCGATGAAGCCCCCACCCCGAACCGTCCGTGGGCGGGCCTATGCCGCGCGCCAGCGGCGCAACCACAGCCCCACCCCTTCCCAGTAGCGGCGTGATGTCACACAGGATCGCCCTCGCCAGAGGGCGCAGCAGGATTCCTGAGATCCCCGATGAGAGCAGTGACCATGAACAAGACTCACAGCTAGAACAAGAATTGATCCGGCAGAACAGCCTGGGCTATGGCGGGCTGATCGCGATCGGCGTCGTCTTGGTACAGCCATTCCTCACGGCAGTGTCGCTCGATCCGTCAGCGTGAGAAGTGACACATGCATCGAGCAGACCGGTCTGGAGCGCGCGTTGGGCCAGAGGCGGTGCGAACTCAGGGG
>CAWAJB010000034.1:0-94649 GCA_963782185.1 uncultured Actinomycetes bacterium | reverse complement strand
CAGGCCTGCCCGGCGGCCCTCCTGCGAGGCGAGGGCCTTGCCTGCGGCAGGACCATGGCCGTGCGCTGGTGCGCCGCCGGGATGCTCGAAGCCGATCACCAGTTCCGTCGCGTCAACGGTCACCCCCACATGCCGAAACTCCGCGCCGCCCTCTCGAAGACCACTTCAAGACTGTCAGTGCCGCGAGCCAGAATGAGGATCAGCAAGCGGCATGATGATCACCGGGGCCGCCACCGAAGTTCTACGGGACTCGGGACAACCCCAGTGCCGGTGACTGGTCACGGAGGCCGCCGGGTGGTGTACCTGGTGCTGCCTGGTCTCCTGGCAGCTAGCGCGGGATGGGAGGAACGCACAGCTCATGTAGATGCCTGATGGCCAAACGGCAAGCCCTGGTCCTGGCCGTCTGGTGAACCTCTGTGCCCCGCCGATGACATCGACACCGCAGTAGAGAAGATCGGGCAGGTGCTGGCACCCCAGAGCGATCCGGGCGTGATGGGGATACGGAGGCAGGCCGATGCATGACATTATCGGCGACATCATCGACTGGGATCAGGCGCACAAGGCGTATCTGGCTGGCAAGGGCCAGACGGGCCAGCGGTACAACGAGCGGCTGGAAGCAGCCGAGCAGATGGCTAAGATCGAGGCCCGATGGCAGCATCTGCCCGGCGGGTTCCACGGCGAGCGAAAGCGAATCAAGATCCACGTCCAGGCTGTCGCGGATGCCGCGCCGTCGATGACCAGCGAAGAACTGTGCTGGCTGGCCATCACCGCCGCATCTGCCTGGGTACCCAGCTCAGCATCCGCCGGGGCAGCACCGCTCCGGTCACGGGCGCAATCCAGCCACCGTTCCTCCGCGATCCGAGAGCCGGGAACCGCTACTGCGTCTATCTCTGGCAGTGCGGGCACCAGAATCTGACCCGCTCCTCGCCCGGGTCGCCCTGCTCGGCCCGGCGGATCGTGGTCCGGCACCGACGGCAGGGTCGGCCTGCCCGCCCGTAGGCCCAGGTTTCTTCGCCGCGCCGGACTACGCCTGTGGTGATGATGCCTGCTCTCTCCTTGTTGGCCTCCAGCAGTCGGTGCCCGAGTTCTACGAGGGCACGCAGGTCCGCCACTTCTCCGACAGGCCGCCACGGGCTGAGGCCCCGGAGGAACAGCATTTCTGTAGCAAATATATTGCCGATGCCGGCCAGGTTGCGCTGGTCCAGCAGCGCCTCGGCCGCCGGCCGTCCCGGCTCGGCCAGGAGGCGGCGCACCGCCTCGTCCACGTCGGCTGCATCCCAGCCGGGGCCGAGGAGATCCGGCCCCAGGTGGCCGACCACGTCCTCTTCCTGGCCGGTGGCCAGCACCTCGACCACGCCGAGCTGGTAGCCGACCGCCTGCCAGTCGTCGTTGGCGAGGATCAGCCGGGCCCGGTGACCCTCGGACAGCCTGGCCGCGGCCGGGCGCACCCGCCACGCGCCCTCCATCTTCAGGTGGGTATGCACGGTGACGCCGCCCTCGACCCGGGTGAGCAGGTGCTTGCCCCGTGACAGTGATTCCGTCACCCGGCGGCCGGTCAGGTCGGTGGTCGCGTACCGCGGGACCCGGAAGTCGCTGCGGGTCAGCACCCGCCCGGCCAGCGCTTCCCGCAGCCGCTTCGCCGCATGCCAGACCGTGTCTCCCTCAGGCACCGTTCAGCCCCGCCACCGCCCCAGTATGCCCGCGCCCCGGCCCCGTGCCCCTCCCGCGCCCCATGCCCGGTCCCGCCCCGCGCCCTATGCGCCGTGCCCGGCCCCGTGCCCCCGGCCCCGTGCCCCCGGCCCCGTGCCCCCGGCCCCGTGCCCCCGGCCCCGTGCCCCCGGCCCCGTGCCCCCGGCCCCGCGGCCCGGCGCACCAGCACCATGGGTCACATCGATCATGACCGGCGCCCACTTTTCCCGCGCACGGTGCGCTTTTCCCGGCTGTTTGCCCCATTTTCGTGCACGTTCCGCGGGAAATGTGGACGGGAGGGGTGCGTGCGGGTGACCGCCGGCTGGCACGGCGCGGGCCGGCGGCCGCCCCGGTTCATTCTCCGCAACGAACACCGTCCCAGGCCGGTCACGTCACGCCGCGCCGGCCGAGCCGAGAGGGCAGGTGAAAGTCGCCGTGGGGGGCAGAGGGGCGCCGGTACGCCGGGGTGGCGGCTCAGAACAGCTTGCGCAGGCGGAGCAGGTCGCCGAGGCTGGCGTGGACCTTCACCCGGCCGGTCAGCCAGGACCGGACGAAACGTCGCGGATCCCCCGATATCGACACCAGCTCATCGCTGGTGGCCGAGAACCCGACCTGGGCCGGCGGGTCACCCGGCCCGGCCTCGGTGACGGCGGAGGCCCCGTCGGTGCCGAGTTTGGTGACGAACGTGACGCCGAGGTCGGTGACCGTGCAGCTGAGGGTGCGGTCGGCTAGATGAGTGGCCCGCGCCTCCGCGTCCATCTCAGAAATCCGGGCCGTCAGCGCCTCCAGCGCCGTCCGGCACTCCTCGGCAGTCGCCATGTCTCCTCACTTCCCAGAGAGGTCCATTGTGCAACTCCTTACCCATTGATGACGCCATCGGGCGTGGCGCCAGCGGTTGGTGGCGCGTCCGGCGGCTTCCGGACGGTAGCGTTCGTCGGGGAGCCGCCCCGTAGCCCGCAACCCTGCCGAGGAGCGCGACGTGACGCACAACGATCCGGTGGAGCCCGGCGCGATCGCCCCCAGTAGTACCCCGGCGAGCGCCGCCATCACCGGCGATCCGCGGGTAGACCAGGCCCTGGGCCGGCTGGCCGGGCTGGCGGACCTGCCGCTGCCGGAGCACGCGGCAGTCTTCGAGCACATCCACGCGGAGCTGACCGGGGCGCTGGGTAGTCTTGATCCAGGAAACGACCGGTTTCCGCAGGCCCCGATCGCGTCCGACCAGACCCCGCGCGCAGCGGCTGATCATGGAACTGCCGCGACCCCGGACAGCTGAACGGCGAGGCAGCCACTGCATGAGTACCCGGAGACGTCTCGACGCCGAACTGGTGCGCCGTGGCCTGGCCCGGTCCCGCGAGCACGCCGCGGAGCTGGTCACCGCCGGGCGGGTGGTGGTCGCTGGCCAGTCCGCGGGCAAGACCGCGACGCAGGTCACCGCCGATGACCCGATCGCGGTCGCCGACGCCGGCGCTGGCCAGCAGTACGCATCCCGGGGCGGCCGTAAGCTCGCTGGCGCGCTGGCCGCCTTCCCCGGGCTGTCGGTGGCGGGCCGGCGCTGCCTGGACGCGGGCGCGTCCACCGGCGGCTTCACCGACGTGCTGCTGCGTGCCGGGGCGGCCCAGGTGGTGGCGGTAGACGTCGGATACGGTCAGCTCGCCTGGGCGCTGCGCAGTGACGACCGGGTCACCGTGCTCGACCGGGTGAACGTGCGGCACCTGGAGCCGGCCCAGGTGGCGCCGCCGCCGTCCCTGGTCACCGCGGACCTCTCGTTCATCTCGCTCAGCCTGGTGCTGCCCGCCCTGACCCGCTGCGCGGCCCCGGACGCCGACTTCGTGCTGCTGGTGAAGCCCCAGTTCGAGGTGGGCAAGGGGCGCGTCGGCGCGGGCGGGGTGGTGCGCGATCCCGGGTTGCGGGCCGCGGCCGTGACCGCGGTGGCCGCCGCCGCCGCTGGCAGCGGCCTGGGCGTGGCGGGCGTCACCGCCAGCCCGCTGCCGGGGCCGGCCGGGAACGTGGAGTATTTCCTCTGGCTGCACCGCGGTGCCCCGCCGCTCGAGGCGTCCAGGCTCGCGCAGGTCGTCGCGGAAGGACCGCAGTGAACCCCACCCGGACGGTGCTCGTGACCGCGCACACAGGCCGGGCTGCGGCGGTGACCAGCGCCCGGCTGGTGGCGGAGATGCTGCTCGCCGCCGGGATATCGGTGCGCGTGGTGGACACCGAGGCTGCCGACCTCCAGTGCCCGGGCGCCGAGGTGCTCCCGGCCACCCCCGACGCCGCCCGCGGCACGGAGATGGTCGTCGTCCTCGGCGGGGACGGGACGCTGCTGCGGGTGGCGGAGATGACCCGGCCGGCCGGGGTGCCGCTGCTGGGGGTGAACCTCGGGCACGTGGGCTTCCTCGCCGAGGCCGAGTACGACGACCTGCCCAACGTGATCGACCGGGTGATCACCCGCCAGTACACGGTGGAGCAGCGGATGACCGTCAACGTGACCGTGCGGCAGAACAGCACGGTCATCGCCCGGACCTGGGCCCTGAACGAGGCCACCGTGGAGAAGGTCGCCCGGGAGCGGATGATCGAGGTGATCACCGAGATCGACGGCCG
This sequence comes from uncultured Actinomycetes bacterium, assembly GCA_963782185.1. GTDB lineage: Bacteria > Actinomycetota > Actinomycetes > Streptosporangiales > Streptosporangiaceae > RYN-230. Next base: position 90,365 of record CAWAJB010000034.1, on the reverse strand, counting down.
GCCGCTGTCCCGGTGGGGCTGCGACGGCGTGGTCTGCGCCACGCCGACCGGCTCCACGGCGTACGCGTTCTCGGCGGGCGGCCCGGTCGTGTGGCCGGAGGTCGAGACGCTGCTCATGGTGCCGATCAGCGCGCACGCGCTGTTCGGCAGCCCGCTGGTCATCTCACCCAGCTCCCTGCTGGCGGTCGAGATCCTGGGCGGCCCCGCGGTCGGCCAGTCGTTCGCGGGCGTGCTCTGGTGTGACGGGCGGCGCCGGGTGGACCTGCCCGCCGGCGCGCGGATCGAGGTCCGCCGCGGCGCTACCCCGGTGCTGCTGGCCCGGCTGCGTGGCGGGGATGACGCCGTGGCGGGCGGCGCGCTGTTCACCGACCGGCTGGTCGCGAAGTTCGGCCTGCCGGTCGCCGGCTGGCGGGGGCGGCCCGGCGCCCGTCACATCGAACAGGAGCCACGCGCTCATGCTTGAGGAAGTCCGCATTAACGCGCTCGGCGTGATCGAGGACGCCGTCCTGGAGCTGTCGCCCGGGTTCACGGTGGTCACCGGCGAGACCGGCGCGGGCAAGACGATGGTGGTGACCGGCCTCGGCCTGATGTTCGGCGGCCGGGCCGACCCGGCCCGGGTCCGGCCCGGGTCCGACCGGGCCACGGTCGAGGGCCGGCTGCGCATCGACCCCGCCGGGCGGGTGGCCGGGCAGGTGACCGAGGCGGGCGGCGAGCTCGACGACGACGGGGCCACGCTGATCGTCAGCCGCTCGGTGTCCGCGGAGGGCCGCTCGCGTGCCTACGCCGGCGGGCACTCGGTGCCCGTGTCGCTGCTCACCTACCTGGCCTATGACCTGGTGGCGGTGCATGGGCAGGCCGACCAGCAGCAGCTGCTGCGGCCGGGCCGCCAGCGGGAGTCGCTCGACCGGTTCGCGGGGCCGGCGCTGGCCACGGCGGCCGGCGACTACGACCGGTGCTACCAGCGGCACCGCGAGGTCCGGGCCGAGCTCGAGGAACTGACCGGGCGGTCACGTGAGCGCGCCCAGGAAGCCGATGACCTACGCCGCGGGCTGGCCGAGATCGAGCGGCTCGAGCCCGCCGCCGGGGAGGACGTGGAACTGCGGGCCGAGGAGGAGCGGCTGGCCAACGCGGACGGGCTGCACACCGCGGCCGCCGCGGCGCACGACGCGCTGCTCGGCGACCCGTCCAGCGGCTCCTACGACCTGCCTGACGCGGTCAGCCTGCTGGCCACCGCGACGCAGGCGCTGGAGGCGGCCGCCGCCCACGACCAGGTGCTGGGCGGGCTGGCGGCCCGGCTGTCCGAGGCGGCGTACCTGGTCTCCGACATCGGCGCGGAACTCGCCTCGTATGTCGAGTCGGTGGAGGCGGACCCGGCCCGGCTGGCCGCTGTCCAGCAGCGGCGCGCCGACCTGACCCGGCTGGTCCGCAGCTATGGCGCGGGCGCGGTCACCGCCGACGGAGAGGGCGGGGATGTGGCCGCCGTGCTGGACTGGGCCAGGCAGGCGGCCAGCCAGCTGGGCGAGCTGGACAGCGACGACGACCGGATCGCCGGCCTGGCCGCGGAAGCCGACCAGCTGGGCGCGACCGTGGCGGGGCTGGCCGCCCGGCTCACCACGCTGCGCAAGGAGGCCGCCGCGCGGTTCGCCGCCGAGGTGACCACCGAGCTGGCCGCCCTGGCCATGCCGCACGCGTCGCTCACGGTCGCGGTCACGCCGCTGGACGACTTCGGCCCGCACGGCGCCGACGAGGTGGAGATCCGGCTGGCCGCCCATCCCGGGGCGCCCGCGCTGCCGCTGGCCAAGGGTGCCTCGGGCGGTGAGCTGTCCCGGGTCATGCTCGCGATCGAGGTGGTGTTCGCCGGCGCGGACCCCGTCCCGACCTTCGTGTTCGATGAGGTTGACGCCGGGGTGGGTGGCAAGGCCGCGGTGGAGATCGGGCGGCGGCTGGCCCGGCTGGCCCGGCTGGCCCAGGTCATCGTGGTCACCCACCTGCCCCAGGTCGCGGCGTTCGCGGACACCCACCTGGTGGTGGAGAAGGCGGGCGACGGCAGCGTGACGCGCAGCGGCGTGACCCGGCTCGACGACGCGGGCCGGGTCACGGAGCTGTCCCGGATGCTGGCCGGCCTCGAGGACTCCGAGTACGGCCGCGCGCACGCGGGGGAGCTGCTCACCGCCGCCGCGGCGGAACGGGCGGCAGCCGACGGGCAGCGGACCGGCTGACCGCTGCCGGTCTGAGCGTCCTGCGGCCGGGGAACTCGCTGATACGGTGTGTGGCTTCGCCTGCCCGGCCCGTCTGGCAGGATGGATAGCGACGATGGCCCCGTTCCTGAAACTTCCGATGCGGCACCGGAGCAGGCCAGAAGACCTCCCCGGTGTGATCGGGGCTGCCCGCCTGGACCGGCGGACCAAGAACCTGACCAAGCGCCTGCGCATGGGTGAGATCGCCATCATCGACCACGTGGACATGGACCGGCTCGCCGCGGAGGGGCTGCTGCGGCAGCAGGTCGCGGCGGTGGTGAACGTCGCGCCCAGCATCAGCGGACGGTACCCGAACCTCGGGCCCCAGCTGCTCGTCGAGGCCGGGGTGCCGCTGGTCGACGACGTCGGCCCGGACGTGTTCACCAAGGTCAGCGAGGGCACCCTGGTCCGGTTGCTGGGCGACACCGTGTACGTCGGCGAGGATGTCGTGGCCAAGGGACGGGTGCAGACGGCCAGGACGGTGGCCGAGGCGATGACCGCGGCCAAGGACGGGATCACCGCCCAGCTCCAGGACTTCGTGACCAACACCCTGGAGTACGTGAAAGGCGAGGGCGGGCTGCTGGTTGACGGCATCGCCGCGCCCGAGCTGCGGACCAGGATCGAGGGGCGGCACGTGCTGGTCGTCGTGCGCGGCAACCGGTTCCGCGAGGACCTCGCGGTGCTGCGGCCCTACATCCGCGAGTTCAAGCCCGTGATGGTCGGGGTGGACGGCGGCGCCGACGCGCTGCTCGAGGCCGGCTACCTCCCTGACATCATCGTCGGCGATATGGACTCGGTCACCGACGACGGACTGCACTGCGGCGCGGAGCTCGTCGTGCACGCCTACCCCGGCGACGGCCAGGCACCCGGGCAGGAGCGGGTCGAGCGGCTCGGGCTGCCTTCGGTGGCCTGCGCCGCGGGCGGCACCAGTGAGGACGTGGCCCTGCTGATGGCGGACGCCAAGGGAGCCAGCCTGATCGTCGCCGTGGGCACGCACAACACCCTGGACGAGTTCCTGGACAAGGGCCGGGCCGGGTACGCGAGCACCTGGCTGACCAGGCTCCGGGTCGGCAGCAAGCTGGTGGACGCGAAAGGCGTCAGCCGGCTCTACCGCCAGCGCATCTCCGGCTGGGCCCTGATGCTGCTGGTCCTGGCCGCCTGCACCACCATCCTCGTGGTCATGCTCGCCTCGCCCGCAGGCCAGATCTTCTTCACGTACCTCGGCGCCCAGTGGGACGGCGTGAAGTACTGGCTCAGCGGATTGTTCTAGGCCAGCCTCCCGTGATCGATTTCCGCTACCACCTGGTATCCATCGTCGCCGTCTTCCTGGCTCTCGCGATCGGGATCGTGGTCGGGTCCACCGCCCTGAAGCCGGCCGTCCTCAGCGGGCTGCAGAAGACCGCGAACGCGGAGAAGAAGCGGGTCGACGCGCTCTACGCCCAGAACCGCCTGTATCAGAACCAGCTGGGGGCGGCCGAGGCGTACGCCCAGGCGGGGGAGCACCTGGCGCTGAACGGCCTGCTGGACGGGCAGCGCGTGGTCCTGGTGACCGCGCCCGGCTTCGCCGGCGGGGTGGTCACGGGGGTCACGTCGGCGCTGGCCCAGGCCGGTGCGACCGTGTCCGGCCAGGTCCAGCTGCAGAGCCAGTTCTTCGCCGCCGGCACCCAGTCGAACCTGGACACGCTGAACGTGCAGCTGACGCCGACCGACGTCACTCTGCGCGCCGGCTCGGAGCAGGCCCAGGCCGGTGAGCTGATCGCCAGCGCGATCCTGACCAAGGACGGCCCGACCGATCCCCCCGCCGGGGTGGCCGACGCGAGCGGCAAATCGATCCTCAGCGGCTACGCCGCCGGAGGTTTCCTGAGTACCAGCGGGAACCCGGCCGCGCGTGCCACCCTGGCTGTCGTGATTATCCCGGGTAGCCCCCCTGCGACCAGCGCGGCCAGCACCGCGAGCCAGACCCTGGTGACCGTGGCGCAGCAGCTGAACCTGGCCGGCAACGGGACCGTCGTGGCGGGGCCGGTCAGCGGTTCCGGGCCGGGCAGTGCCATCGACGTGCTGCGGTCGGCCGGCCGGGTGGACCACTTCAGCAGCGTGGACAATGCGGACACCACGATCGGCCAGATTGTCGTGGCGCAGGCCCTGTACGAGCAGATGACCGCGGGCCGCTCCGGCAACTACGGGTCACTGGCCAGCGCGACAACGGCTGGCCCGAGCCCGGCCCCCACCCCGTCGCCGGCCACGACGGCGACCTCTTCCTCCAGGCAGTCCCCTGCCTCCAGGCAGTCCCCGGGCCGGAAACGGACCGCCGGGGCCTCCGCGCACCCGGACGCCACCGCGTCAGCGAGCGCTCGGTGAGGCAGGGAACCCCGGCGCGCCGCGCCGCCGCGTGCCTGCTCGGCCCGGCCCTGGCGGCCGGGGCGGCCCGCGGCGCGTACGCGCTGCTGCGGGCGCGGCCCCCGGCCGGCCCGGCGACCTGGACCCGCACCAATCACCGCGGCGAGCCGGTCACCCTGCTGGAGGGACCGGCCGCCGCCGCCGGGGCCGCGCTCGCGGCCGCGCTCACCCCCGGCCTCACGGGCCGGGCCCGGGCTGCGCTGGTGGCCGCGGCCGCCGGGGCGGGTGCCTTCGGCGGTTACGACGACCTGGCGGGCAGTAGCGACCGGCGGGGATTCCGCGGTCACCTGGGCGCCCTGGCCCACGGTGAGGTAACCACCGGCGCGATCAAGATCGGCGGTATCGGCGCTACCGGAGCCGCCGCCAGCTGGCTGCTGGGCGGCGCTCCCCTCGACGTGGCGGTCAACGCCGGCCTGATCGCGGGCGGCGCCAACCTGCTCAACCTGTTCGATCTGCGGCCCGGCCGCGCGATCAAGGTCGCGGCGCTGGCCGGCGGGCTGCTGGCCGCCACGGGCCGGCCGGGGAGGGCGGCAGCGGCCGGGAAGGGCCCCGCGACGGCCGGCCCCGCGACGGTCAGCCCCGGGGCAGCGGCCGTCCTGGCCGGGATCCCGCTGGGTGCGGCGCTGAGCCTCGCCGCGGAGGACCTGGGGGAGCGGGCCATGCTCGGCGACGCGGGGGCCAATGCGCTCGGGGCCATGCTCGGCGCGGCCGCGGCGGCGAGCCTGCCGCGGCGGCGCCGGGTGGCCGTGCTGGCCGGGATCGTCGCGCTGACGGCGGCCAGCGAGAAGGTCAGCTTCACCAAGGTCATCCAGCGGACACCGCCGCTGCACTGGCTGGACATGCTCGGCCGCCTGCCCATGCCGCCGGCCGGACCATCAGTGGCCGGGTCACCGGAGGGCGGCCCCGGGGAACCGGCCCCGGGCCAGACGAGTCCGGAGATCACGGGCCCGGCCACGCATCAGCCTGCGCCGAGGACGACTGCCAGCCCCCCGTGACCGAGGCGCAGGAAACGGCGACCGAGGCCGGACGGGCGCAGAACGCGGGCAGCGTGCCGCAGGCCGGCGGCGGGATCGCCCGGGCCGCCGTGCTCATCGGCGCGATCACCATCGTGTCGAACATCGTGGGCTTCGGCCGCCAGCTGGTCTTCGCCCACACCGTGTCGGCGACCTGCCTGGGTACCGCGTACGCCACCGCCAACCAGGTGCCGAACATCATCTACGACATCGTCCTGGGCGGGGCCCTGACCAGCGTGCTGATACCGGTGCTGGCCGGGCCGGCGGCCCGGCGGCTGGCGCAGGTGCCCGGCACCGGCTCCGCTGCGGGCGCGCCTGACAGCGCCGAAACGCAGGCCAGCCAGATCGCGTCGGCCATGCTGTCCTGGACGGTCCTGGTGCTGACCCCGGTGAGCGTGATCGTCGCCGTGGCGGCGGAGCCGCTGGCCTCCCTGCTGCTCGCTGGCGCCCCGCGCTGCGCGCACGCGGCCATCGTCGGGGTCAGCAGCCGGATGCTGGTGATCTTCGCCCCGCAGATCCTGCTGTACGGGGTGGCCGTCGTGCTGTACGGCATCCTGCAGGCCCACCGGAAGTTCACCGCCCCGGCCATCGCCCCGGTCCTGTCGAGCCTGGTCGTCATCTCCGCGTATCTCGCGTTCGTCCCGCTCAGCCAGGGGTACGGGCGGCTGGCCTCGCTGCCGCGGCCGGCCGAGTTGATGCTGTCCGTGGGCACCACCGCGGGGGTGGCCGCGCTGGCCATCACCGCCCTGGTCCCGGCGCTCCGGCTGCGGCTGCGGTTGCGGCCCACGCTGCGCTTCCCGGCGGGCGTGGCCCCGCGGATCCGCGGCCTGGCCACGGTGGGGCTGATCGCGCTGATCGCCCAGGACGCCTCGGTGGTCGCGGTGATGGTGCTCGCCAACGGCCAGGAGGGCCAGGGCGCGCTGGTCTTGTACAACTTCGGCTGGCAGATGTTCTTCGTGCCGTACGCGGTGCTCGCGGTACCCATCGCCACGACCGCGTTCCCGGCCCTGGCCTCCGCCGAGGGTGCCCGCTTCGATGACACGGCGGCGGCGTCCACTCGCGCGGTCATGCTGGTGTCATGGCTGGGCGCGGCGCTCCTGGCCGGCGCCGCGGTGCCCGCGTCCCGGTTGTTCACGCACCACCCGGCGGACGCCCGCCAGCTGGCGTACACGTTCGCCGCTTTCGCGCCCGGCCTGATCGGCTACGGCCTGTCCACCAACCTGTCCCGGGTGCTGTTCGCCGACGCGCGGACCCGGGTGGCGGGCGCGGCGCTGGTAGCTGGCTGGCTGCTGGTGATCGCCGCCGATGTGGTCGCGGTGGGGCTGGTCCCGGACTGGTGGGTGGTGCCCGTGCTGGGCCTGGGCAACACGATCGGGCTGACCGTGAGCGGTCTCGCGCTGCTCGCCGCCGTGCGCCGGGCGCGCGGCGGTGCCGCGCTCCGCGGCGTGCCGCGCGCGGCCCTGGCCGGGCTGGCCGGGGCCGTCGCCGGGGCGGCCGCCGGGGCCGCGCTGTCCCGCGCCGTGCCCGCCCGCGGGTTCATCCCCAACGCCGGGCTCGCGGTCGCGGCCTGCGTGTGCGTGACGCTCGTGTTCGGGGGAGGGGCGCTGGCCCTGGACGGGGCGGACCTGCGGGCGGTGCTGGCCCGCGGCCTGGACATGCTGCGGGGACCCCGGCCGGCCGGGCGGAAGCCGCGTCCATGAGCGGGCGGCCGTGAGCGGGGCCGGGACCGGGGCCCGGGGAGCCCTGAGCGTCAGCTACCTGGTCGCCGCGACCGCCGGGGGCACCGGCCGGCACGTGGCGATGCTGGCCGGCGGGTGCGTCGCCCGGGGCGCCGTGGTGCACGTCTACGGTCCAGCGGATCCCGCCGTCTCCCGCCCCACGACGTCCCGGCCGGGCTGGGACTTCAGCCCGGTGGACATCGCTGGCCGGCCCCGCCCGGCCCGGGACGTCGCCGCCGTGCTGCGGCTGCGGGAGCTGCTGGCCCGCGACACCCCCGACGTGCTGCACGCGCACGGCCTCCGGGCGGGCGCGCTGGCCGCGCTGGCCCTGGCCATGCCGGGCCGCGCGGGCACCGCGCTGGTGGTCACCGTGCACAACGCCCCGCCCGCCGGGGGCGCCGCCGCCGTGTATGCCGTGCTCGAGCTGATCGTCGCCCGCCGGGCGGACGCCGTGCTCACCGTCTCCGGGGACCTGGACGGCCGGCTGCGGCGCCGAGGGGCCCGGCTGGCCGGGCGGGCGCTCGTGCCCGCCCCGGCCGCGGCCGGGGCCTCGCCCGCCGAGATAGTGGCGGTCCGCAGCGAAGTGGAAGGCCGTGTGCCTGGGGACAGCGGGCCTGCGCACCGGGAGCTCGTGCTGGGCGTCGGCCGGCTGGCTGCCCAGAAGGGCTTCACCACGCTGATCCAGGCCGCTGCCCGGTGGCAGCGGCGCCGGACGGTTCCGTTGCTGCTTATCGCGGGAGAAGGGCCGCTGGAAGCAGAACTTCGCCGCCAGGCCGCAGCGGCGGGGGTGTCCGTCCGGTTCCTCGGGCCGCGCCGCGATGTGCCTGCGCTGCTGGCCGCCGCCGACGTGGTCGTCGTGCCGAGCATCTGGGAAGGCCAGCCGCTCATCGTGCAGGAGGCGCTGCGCGCGGGCCGGCCGCTCGTCGCCACGAGGGTCGGCGGGATCACCGGGCTGACCGGCGACGATGGCGCCCTGCTCGTCCCGCCCGGCGACGCGCGGGCGCTGGCTGCCGCGGTCACCCGGCTCCTCGACGACCCCGCGGCCGCGGCCCGGCTGGAGGCGGCGGCGCGAGCCCGGGCCGCCCGGCTGCCCACCGAGACGGCCGCGGTGGATCAGGTACTCCGCCTGTACCAGCATGCCCGGGGCCCGGGAAACGGGGGGCCGTAACTGTGTGTCGGCGAGATGCGGCCCCGTGACGCGGGCCGGGCTATACGGACCGTGAATAGATCGGGCCTTACCGAACAGTACGTATTTCCTTAGCAACATCGTGCTATTCCGGTTGAAAGGCCTTCACGGGTGTGCTCGGCTGTGCAGGTGGGCTTGGCCTTACCTCGTTGCGGGCCCGGTGGGGGACGTGCGTGCAACCGCAGATCCGACGGCTGAAGTCACCCGGGCCAGCGCCCGGGGACCCGGCCGCGGGCACCCCCGCCGCGGGCCTGCCGCACCGGACCGGCCGCCGGTCCACCCGTGAGTTCAGCGCGGATGCCGCCCAGGACGCCGTCATCTTGTCGGTGGAGGATCTCGCGGCCGCGCAGGAGGCGGTCTTCCTGGCCCGCCAGGACCAGGAAGACGAGCGCCACGCCGGGACCGAAGCGGGCGCCCGGGACAGCCCGGAAACCGGGAGCGGCTCATCCGGGCCGGGAAGACCCGCGGCCGCGGGCCCCCCTCCCGCGCCGCCAGCCGGGGGCCCGGGTGGCCCCCTTCCCGTTCCGCGCCCGCCCGCCGTTCCCCCGGCCGGCGGCCCCGTCCCCGGTGGCACCCCGGCTGGCCCGCCGCGGCGGGCGCCCGCCCCCCCGCCGTCCTGGGGCAGGGTGCTGCTCACGACCGTGCAGCTCTGGGCGCAGCGCCGCCTGCACCTGCGCTGGCCCGCACAGGCCCGGTGGCGGGTGCTCACCCCGGTCGTCCTGGCTGCCGTGGTGCTCGGCGCGGGCGCGATCAGCATCGCGCTGACCAGCAGCCCGGCCCCGGCCCGGCCCGCCCGCGGCGGCACCCAGGCAGGCACCGGGAGGGCGCCGGTTCCTGCGGCCATCCAGGCGGCCGCGGCGGCCAGGACGGCTGCGGCCCGCTGGATCGCCCGGCAGGCGTCCGCCGACGCCATCGTGTCCTGCGACCCGCAGATGTGCGCGCTGCTGCGGGCTCAGGGGATCCCGGCTGCGCGGCTGGTCGCGCTCGGCGGCAGCAATCCCGCCCCGCTCGGCAGCGACCTGATCGTTTCCACCGCCGCTGTGCGCAGCGAGTTCGGTGCCCGGCTGGGCAGCGTGTACGCGCCGGTCGCGCTAGCCGCCTTCGGGACGGGCGCGGCACAGACCGCGGTCCGGGTCGTGGCGGCCGACGGGGGCGCGGCCTACCTGCGCAGCCTCCAGGTCGACGTGGCGGCGCGGGCCTCCGCCGGCCGCCAGCTGCTGCGCAATCCCCGGCTCCGTTCGTCCGGCCCGGCCCGCCGGGCCCTGGCCGCCGGCCAGGTCGATTCCCGTCTGCTGACCGTGTTCGCGGCCCTGGCCACCATGCACAGGGTGGATGTGGTCGACTTCCCCGCGCCCGCCGCCGGGGCGAGCCCGGGCATGCCGCTCCGGGTGGCGGACATCGCCCCGGCCGGGCCGGGGATCCGGCACCGGCCCAACACGGTGAGCTCGCTGACCCGCTTCCTGCGGAACCAGCTGACCCCGTACCGGGCCGCGGGCATCACGGTCGTCCGGCTGGCCAGCGGCCGGCCGGTGCTGCGCGTCGAGTTCGGCGCGCCGAGCCCGCTCGGATTGCTCGGGAAGGGCTGACCGGGCACGAGCAGACAGCAGTCACGCAACGTCGACACCGGATGATTCATCTTGGGAGTGGGAGAGCACGATGGTTCGGAGTTCACAGTGACCGGGGCGCGCCTGCTGCGCGCCCGCACCGGGGGCGGGCTTGGCCGCCGGATGGCCGGGCTGGCCCTGCTGGCCGGCGGCGCCCTGCTCACGCTGGCCGCGGCGGCCGGCCCGGCCGCCGCCACCGCCCATACCCCGGCTTCGTCGGGCTACGGCTGGGTCAGGCTCGCGCACCTGTCCCCGAACACCCCGCCGGTGGACGTCTACCTGTACAGCTACGGAAAGCCGAACGCGATGATCGTGCTCAAGCACGTCGCCTACGGCACCGTTTCGCCGTACGAGCGGGTTCCTCACGGGGAGTACACCGTGGCCATGCGCGGGGCGGGTGCGCCGGCGTCGTCCACCCCCGTGCTGTCCAACAACCTGATGGTGCACCCCGGGCACGCCTACACGGTGGCCGGCGTGGGACCGAACAAGGCGCTGCGGCTCCAGGTCCTGGATGACCGGCTGAACACCCCCCAGGGCAAGTCGCTGGTCCGGGTCATCCAGGCGTCGCTGAAGGAGCACCACGTCACGGTGAAGGCCGGCAGCGCCACCCTCGCCTATAACCTCCCGTTCGCCAACATCACCAAGTACGGGACCGACTCACCCGGCACCTGGATGGTCCGCGCGAAGGGCGGCAGCGAGACGTGGTCTGGCCAGGTCACGCTGACTGCGGGCACCATCCACACCCTGGTCGTGCTGGACTCGTCCAGCGGTCTGGAGGTCACCGACCTGATGGACGCCGCGGGCAGCTCCGTGATGCCGAGCGGCGGCGCGGCGACCGGGCTGGGCGGCACGGCCCCGGCGCCCGGCTCCACGCCACTGCCCTGGCTGGCCGCGGCGGCCGCGGGCGCGCTGCTCATCCTGGCCGGTGCCTGGCGGCTCCGCCGGGTCAGGGCCGTGGCCCGGCACGCCCGTTGAGGCAGGCGGGCCGCCCCGCGCCCGCGAACCCGGCTGGCCGGCCCCGGCATGTGCACCGCGGCCGGCCGGCGCGCGGCCGGCACCGCCCGGGATTGCGCCCGGGCGGTGCGGCCCCCGCGGCTCTTGCCCGCAGGCCGGCGTCGGCCGCTGGCCGTGGCCCTGCTGGCCTGCGGGCTGGCCGTGCTGGCGCTCGGCCTGGCCGGGCTGGCCATGCTGACCGGCCACCCGGGGCTGGCCGCCGACCGTGCGGTGCGCGAGCCGGTCCCGGCGCCGTCCGGGCCGGCTGCCCCGGCCCCGGACCCGTCCCCGGCCGCGGCTACCCCGGTGCCGGTGTCCGTGACCATCCCGGCGATCGGCGTGCGCACCAGGCTGGTCAGGCTGGGCATTTCCGCGCAGGGCACCCTGCAGGTACCCGCATCCACCACGGTGGCGGGCTGGTACACCGCCAGCCCGCGGCCGGGCGAGATCGGGTCCTCCATCATCGCCGGGCACATCGACTCCTACGTGGGCCCGGGCATCTTCTACCGGCTGGGCCGCATGCGGTCCGGTGAGCGCATCTACGTCCGCCGGGCGGACGGCAGCCTCGCCGTGTTCCGTGTGTACGCGGTGCGGGAGTACCCGAAGGACCATTTCCCGACCGGCAAGGTGTACGGCCCCGCCCCCGACGCCGAGCTGCACCTGATTACCTGCGGCGGCACCTTCGACTACGCCACCCACGGTTATCTCAGCAACGTGGTGGTCTACAGCACCGAGGTTCACTGACCGGGCTGCCGCCCGCGGCCCGTGCTGCGGCCCGTGCAGCGGCCCAGGTCGGCGGCCCGGGTCGGCGGCCCGGGCCGGCGGCCTGGGTCAGCCGTGCGGCGGCGGCATCACCAGCCGCGGGATCGCCATTCGCCGAGATGCGGCCGCTCGGCGCCGAGCGTGGTGTCCTTCCCGTGCCCCGGGTACACCCAGGTGGGGTCGGGCAGCGAGGCGAAGACCCGTTCCTCCAGGTCGTCCATCAGCTGGGCGAACCGCTTTGCGTCGCCCTGCGTGTTACCCGGCCCGCCGGGGAACAGCGAGTCCCCGGTGAACAGGTGCGGCTCGCCGGCCAGCCGGCCGGCCGCGTCGTAGCTCAGCGCGATGCTGCCGGGCGTGTGCCCCCGCAGGTGGATGACGGACAGCGTGGCCGTCCCGACCGGTATCGAGGCCCCCTGCTCGGCCAGCGTGGTCACCGGGACCGGCAGTTCCAGGGCGTCGTCCGGGTGGGCGACCACGTCAGCGCCGGTGGCTTCCTGTACCTCGGCGAGTGCCTGCCAGTGGTCGAAGTGCCGGTGGGTGGTGATGATCCGGCGGACCGGCCGGTCCCCGATCAGCTCGAGCAGGCGGCGCGGCTCGCTGGCCGCGTCGATCAGCGTGGCCTCGCCGGTCTCCGTGCAGGTGAGCAGGTACGCATTGTTGTCCATGGGACCGACCGCGAGCTTGGTCACGGTCAGTCCCGGCAATTCCCGCGTGTCGGGCGGGCCGCCCACGGTCACGTCGCCGGTGTAGGCCACCGCTGCCTCCTTGCGTTGCGTTGCTGCCTTTCTACACCGGACCGGCCGCCCGCTACCGCCAGGGTGGCAGCACGGGCAGGGCGGCGCCCCCCGCCACCCCGAGAACGGCCCCGTTGTCCCTGCCGATCAGCCAGGCCAGCAGGGCCGCTGGCGGCCCGGTCACGGTCACCGGGCCGGCTGCCCCCGGGCCGGCTGGCCCGCCGCCTGCCGGGCCGAGCGCGAACGCGGCAGCCTGGCCGTCCGGCCGGGCCAGGATGGCAGGCATGCCAGGCAGGCCGGCGAAGTCATCGGTGACCCGGGCCAGGGTCATCTGCACGAAATCAGCGGGCCAGTCGCCCGGCCTGTACCCCGCCCCCAGGTCCACGTGATGGATCTCCAGCTCCGACAGCCTCCGCGGCAGGATCGCCCGGGCCGGGAACGTGTCCCCGCGCCTGGCCACCGGTGCATCCCAGGCGTCCGCCGGGAGTTCTTCCGCAGCCGTGGCGAACGCGGCGGCGCTGGCCCGCACGTCCTCGGTGAGTTCCAGGGCGGGGCGCCGGGTACCCGCCTCGATGTCGCGGTCCCGGGACTCTTCGCTGGGGTACATCGGCGTCTCGGTCCCGGTGCGGGCCCAGATGAGCAGGTTCCGGAAACCGTCGGCGTTGCGGGCGAGGTGGGTCAGGATGTGCCCGCGGGTCCAGCCAGGCAGGCGGGACGCCGCGGCGGCCTGGGCGTCGTCCAGCGCGCCCGCGGTAGCGAGCAGACGGTCTGTGGAGTCGCCGAGATGGGCCAGGGCCAGGGCGATTTCGGTAGGCACAGGGCTCCTTTGGCAGGGTTCGGGACCATCATCTCCCGTGGGATGGCACCCTGGAAGGCAGCGGGGGGACGGGTGGTACGGCCCGGGGCAGCGTGGTCCCGGCGGTGCGCTGGCCGGGAAGCTCTCCCGCCGCGGCGATGTTTTGTCAGTGGCCCCGACTACCATGGCGTGTCTCTTGTCGGCGTAGCGTCCCACCCGTCCTGACCTGGAGATCCGTCATCAAGAGCCGGAGAACCCTCATCTTGACCGTGGAGAATTGAGCACAGTGGCTGATCATCTCGTCGTCCGTGGCGCTCGTGAGCACAACCTGAAGGATGTGTCGCTGGAGCTGCCGCGCGATTCCATGATCGTGTTTACCGGGCTGTCGGGGTCGGGGAAGTCGAGCCTGGCGTTTGACACGATTTTCGCGGAGGGGCAGCGGCGGTATGTGGAGTCGCTGTCGGCGTATGCGCGGCAGTTCCTGGGTCAGATGGATAAGCCGGATGTGGATTTCATCGATGGGCTGTCCCCGGCGGTGTCGATTGACCAGAAGGCGGCGTCGCGGAATCCGCGGTCGACGGTGGGCACGGTCACGGAGGTGTATGACTACCTGCGGCTACTGTATGCGCGGGTGGGGAGGCCGCATTGCCCGGCGTGCGGGCGGCCGATCGCGCGGCAGACGCCGCAGCAGATCGTGGACCGGGTGCTGGAGCTGGAGGAGGGGGCGCGGTTCCAGGTGCTGGCGCCGGTGATCCGGGGCCGTAAGGGCGAGTACACCGAGCTGCTCCGCGAGCTGCAGGTGAAGGGTTACTCCCGGGCCCGGGTGGATGGCACGGTCATCCGGCTGGACACGGTGGCCGGCGGGGAGGCGGGCGAGCTCCCGGCGCTGAAGAAGTACGAGAAGCACACCATCGAGGTGGTGGTGGACCGGCTGGCGGTGAAGGCTGACGCCCGGCGGCGGCTGACGGACTCGGTGGAGACGGCGCTGGGGTTGTCCGGTGGGGTGGTGGTGCTGGATTTCGTGGACCTGGCCGGAGATGACCCGCACCGGGAGCGGATGTTCTCTGAGCATCTGGCCTGCCTGGATGATGATTTGTCGTTTGAGGAGCTGGAGCCGCGGTCGTTCTCGTTCAACTCGCCGTGGGGGGCGTGCCCGGACTGCACCGGGCTGGGCACCCGGATGGAGGTCGACCCCGGGCTGGTCGTCTCCGACCCGGACAAGACCCTGGCCGAGGGCGCCATCGGGCCGTGGAGCGGCGGCCATGTCAGCGACTACTTCCTGCGGCTGATCGAGGCGCTCGGGGCCTCACTCGCGTTCAGCATCGACACGCCCTGGTCCAGGCTTCCGGCCGCGGCCCGGAAGGCCCTGCTGAACGGTTACGACCAGCAGGTTCACGTCCGGTACAAGAACCGCTACGGCCGGGAACGGTCGTATTACACCTCCTTCGAGGGCGCGATCCCGTATATCGAGCGGCGGCATTCAGAGGCGGAATCGGACTCCAGCCGGGAACGGTTCGCCGGGTTCATGCGGGAGGTGCCCTGCCCGACCTGCTCCGGGTCCCGGCTCAAGCCCATCGCGCTCGCCGTCACCGTGGATGACCGCTCCATCGCCGAGATCTGCGCACAGCCCATCGGCGAGCTGGCCAAGCTGCTGCGCGGCCTGGAGCTGTCGGACCGGGACATGCAGATCGCCGGGCGGGTCCTCAAGGAGGTCAACGCCCGGCTCGGGTTCCTGCTGGACGTGGGCCTGGACTACCTGTCCCTGGACCGGGCGTCAGCCACGCTGGCGGGCGGGGAGGCGCAGCGGATCCGGCTGGCGACCCAGATCGGGTCGGGGCTGGCCGGGGTGCTGTATGTGCTGGATGAGCCGTCGATCGGGTTGCATCAGCGTGATAATCACCGGCTGCTGGAGACGCTGACCCGGCTGCGGGATCTGGGGAACACGCTGATCGTGGTGGAGCATGACGAGGACACGATCCGGGCCGCGGACTGGGTGGTGGATATCGGCCCGGGCGCGGGTGAGCATGGTGGCAGCGTGGTGGTCTCCGGGCCGGTGGAGCAGCTGCTGGCCAGCCAGGAGTCGCTGACCGGGGCGTACCTGACCGGGCGGGCGCAGATCCCGGTGCCGGCTGCCCGGCGCAAGCGGTCGAAGTCGCGGGAGGTGGTGGTCAAGGGGGCTGGTGAGCACAATCTGAAGGATGTGGATGTGGCGTTCCCGCTGGGGTGCTTCATCGCGGTGACGGGGGTGTCGGGGTCGGGGAAGTCCACCCTGGTCAATGACATCCTCTACCGGGCGCTGGCGCGGGAGCTGCACGGGGCGCGGGCGGTGCCGGGGCGGCATGTGCGGGTGACGGGCATGCAGCAGCTGGACAAGGTGGTGCACGTGGATCAGGGGCCGATCGGGCGGACCCCGCGGTCGAACCCGGCGACCTACACCGGCGTGTTCGATCATGTGCGGAAGCTGTTCGCGGCGACTGCCGAGGCGAAGGTCCGCGGTTACCTGCCGGGCCGGTTTTCCTTCAACGTCAAGGGCGGCCGGTGCGAGGCGTGCGCCGGGGATGGCACGATCAGGATCGAGATGCAGTTCCTGCCCGATGTGTACGTGCCGTGCGAGGTGTGCCACGGCGCCCGGTACAACACCGACACGCTGGCCGTGCACTACAAGGGCCGCACCATCGCCGGCGTGCTGGACATGCCCATCGAGGAGGCCGCCACCTTCTTCGAGGCCATCCCGGCCATCCACCGGCACCTGAAAACCCTGGCTGATGTGGGGCTGGGGTATGTCCGGCTCGGCCAGCCCGCGCCCACCTTGTCGGGCGGGGAGGCGCAGCGGGTCAAGCTCGCCGCGGAGTTGCAGCGCCGCTCGACGGGGCGGACCATCTACGTGCTGGACGAGCCGACCACCGGGCTGCACTTCGAGGACATCCGCAAACTGCTCGGCGTGCTGGGCCGGCTCGTCGACGGCGGCAACACCGTCATCGTCATCGAGCACAACCTCGACGTCATCAAGACCGCCGACCACGTCATCGACCTGGGCCCCGACGGCGGATCCCGCGGCGGCCACGTGATCGCCACCGGCACCCCCGAGCAAGTCGCCCAGACCGAAGGCAGCCACACCGGCCACTACCTCCGTAAGCTCCTCAACGCCTGACGGGCGGGGCGAACGCCACCATCCGGCGCCGGGGTCTCCCGGGGCGCCGGGCGGAAACGGCAGGTCAGGATGCCATGGCGCGGGAGGCGGAGGCTACGCTTCGCGGCGTGGAGATCGTCACCAGTGAGGGTGCCGCGCGGGCCGACGTTACCTGGCCGCCAGGAAATGAGCGGCAGGCCCGGGACCTCGCGTTCCTGCTGGTGCTGACGCATGGATCGGGAGGCGGGCCGGGCTCCGCCGACCTGCTCGCAGTGCGGGACGCGGCGCTGCCCCTCGGCGCGGCGGTGGCACTGGTCACCCAGCCGTACCGGGTCAAAGGACGCCGCGCGCCCGGCGCGCCGGCCCGGCAGGACGCCGCCTGGATCGAGATCATCGACGCGCTGCGGTCGCGGGCCGGGGCGGACCTGCCGCTGGTCCAGGGTGGCCGCAGCAACGGTGCCCGGGTCGCCTGCCGGACCGCCCGTGCTGTGCGGGCCCGGGCGGTGCTCGCCCTGGCTTTCCCGCTCCATCCGCCGGGGCACCCGGAAAAGACCCGGGCCGCAGAGTTGGCTCAGGCGGGCACCGACATCCTGGTCATCAATGGGAGCCGTGATCCATTCGGTATCCCGGGCCAGGGGCCCCGGACCCGGGTCGTGGTGCTGGATGGCGAAACGCACGCTTTGTCGAGGAAACCGGACATGGTCGGCGCGGCCGCGCGCACCTGGCTGGCGGGCCTGCCGGGGCTGGCCCGCGCCTGACTGACCGCGCGACTGGCGCCGGCAGCGGCGCTGGCTTAAGTGGCGGGCTCCGGCGCTGGCTTAAGCGGCGGGCTCGGCGGACGCGGCGACCTGCGGGGCCACGTGGCGGACCGCCGGGACGATATTGCTGTTTGCGCTCACATCTGTGGGCCTATGGGGAGCAATCGTGTCCCCGCCAGGCAGTAGTTCGCCGGTGTCCTCGAACACGACGATGCCGTTGCAGAGCAGGCTCCAGCCCTGCTCGGGGTGACTGACGACCGTTCGGGCCGCTTCACGGTCCAGCGCTCGTGCCTCTGGACAGGGCGGCGTATGCGGGCACATACGTGTGCCTCCTGGTCAATATCTGGCTGTGGTGTTGAATCTGGCTGTGGTGTTGATCACATGCTAGTGTGCCGACTTCGCCCGGCGGGGGACATAGTCCGTTGTGACGATTTATCGGGTCACTCTTTGTTACTAGTAGCTAGTAGCATACGTGACCCGGATCACTTAATTACATTCCCCGATCGGGTGGCGGCGTCACATATTCGCATACGCGGGCTGAATTCCGTTACCGAGTCGTAACTGCGTTTGCGGGACCCGGCTGGAACCCCGGGGCCAGTTCGTCCGACCCTCCGCTGGCCGGGCTGCGCGGCACCCGCGGGATGCCGGTCAGCCGGTGGCTCTCGCGCAGCGTGAGCAGCCGTTCCGCCTCTGCGGACCAGACCCGGACCGGGGAAGTCGCCTTGGCCTTGCGCCGGTAGATGCGGTCGTCGTAGCCCTGCGGGCCGATCGCGACACGCTCGGCAGCGTATGCGGCCCGCATCACGTCGGTGAGCGCCGCGTCCAGCCGCTTGGCGAGCCGGTACCGCTCGGCGAGCGGCGCGTTCGCCGCCTGCCCCTCGCGCAGTTCCTGCTCGGCGGTCCGGGCCCCGGTGAGCAGTTCGTCGAAGCGGCCGGCAAGGGCCTGGTCGGCGGCGAACTTCTGCTCGGATTCCGGGCTGACCGGCTTGCGTCTCACGGTGGGCTCCTACATCACGCTGGGATCTCTGGCCTGTGCGCGGCCAACGGCGAGCCTAGCGGATGGTGAAGTGCGGCCGTCGCGGGGCGCGACGGCCGCCGGGAGGCGGGACGGTCACCCCCTACGCGAGACTGTCCCGCCAGTCAGCGTGCAGTGCGGAGTACTGCCCGTCCGAGGCGAGCAGCCGGGCAGGCGGACCATCCTCGAGGATGCGTCCCTCGCTGAGGACCAGCACCCGGTCCGCGATCTCCACCGTGGACAGCCGGTGCGCGATGATCATCGCGGTCCGCCCGGCCAGGATGGTGCGCAGCGCCGCCTGGACCAGCTGCTCGCTGGGGATGTCCAGGAGGGAGGTGGCCTCGTCGAGCACGAGGACGGCAGGGGCGGCGAGGAACGCGCGCGCGAACGCGATCAGCTGGCGCTGCCCGGCCGACAGGCGCCCGCCGCGCTTGCCCACGTCAGCCTGGTACCCACCGGGCAGCGCGGAGATGAACGTGTCCGCGCCGATCGCCCGGGCCGCGGCCTCCACTTCGGCCTGGCTCGCGTCCGGCCGGCCAAGCCGTATGTTGTCGGCCACCGACCCCGTGAACAGGAAGTTCTCCTGGGTGACCAGGACGACCTCACGGCGCAGTACCCGGTCCGGCACGTCCCGCAGGTCGACGCCGTCTAGCCGGACGCTGCCCTGGTCGGGGTCGTAGAAGCGGGCCAGCAGCCGGGCGATGGTTGTCTTCCCGGCCCCGGTGGCGCCCACCAGCGCCACGGTCTGCCCGGCCGGGATCGCCAGGTCCAGCCCGGGGAGTACCGGGGTGCCCCGGTAGCCGAACCGTACCGACTCGAACCGGACCTCGCGGCCCCCGAGCTGGGGGGCCGTCCCGCGGCGGCCCGGCAGGCGCACCGGATGGACGGGCTCCGGCACCGCAGGCGGCTCCTCGAGTACGCCGGAGATCTTCTCCAGCGAGGCGGCCGCGGACTGGAAGGAGTTGTAGAACTGGGACAGATCCTGCAGCGGGTCGAAGAACCGGCCCAGGTACAGCAGGAACGTGGCCAGCACGCCGACCTTGATGTCCCCGTCTATCACCCGCAGCCCGCCGTAGCAGAGCACGACCCCGGTCGCCACGTTGCCGACCAGGGTGATCCCGGGCGCGTACACGGCGAGCACCCGGGACGAGCGCAGGCTGGCCGCCGCGTAGTCGCCGTTGAGGCTGTCGAAGATCTCCTCGTTGCGGTGCTCCCTGCGGAACGCCTGCACCGCGCGGATTCCGCCGAAGGTCTCCACGAAGTGCACGATGACCTGCGCGATCGTTTCGCGGGTCCGCCGGTAGGCGGCTGCGGACTCACGCCGGAACCAGATCGTCAGCCAGGCCAGCGGCACGAAGCCGGCCAGCACCACCAGCGCGAGCGGCCAGTCCAGCAGCAGCATCCCGGCCCCGACGAGGATCAGGGACAGCGCCGCGGACACCAGGGCGTCCAGGCCGTCGTCGAACAGGTCTGAGATGGAGTCGATGTCGGAGACCTGCCGGGAGATGACCCGCCCCGACGTGTAGTGCTCGTGGAACGACACCGGCAGGAGCTGGAAGTGCAGGAACAGCCGCTGGCGCAGCTCTAGCACCACGGTCTCGCCCAGCTTGCCCATCGAGTAGATGAATCCCCGGCTGGCCACGGCCTGGATGGCCACGGCAGCCGCGAAGCCGGCCACGTACAGCACCAGCGGTGCCAGGTCCCCGCCGTGCAGCAGCGGCGGGATGCCACGGTCGATGGCCACCCCGACCAGCCAGGGGCCGGCCAGCGCGGCCAGGCTGGCCGTCACGATGAGGGCGAACGTGACCGCCACCCGGGCCGACTGCGGGCGCAGCAGGCTGAACAGCAGCCGCCGGGCCCGGCGGCGCAGCAGCGCGGCCAGGCCGCCGGTGACCTCGTCGACGTCCTCGGCGGCGATCCCGCGCCAGGTACCGGTGGTCATGACGCCGCCTGCTCGCCAGTGTCCGGCCCGTCCAGGCCGCTCATCAGCTCCCGGTAGCGGGGCTGGCTGGCCAGCAGGTGCCCGTGCGTGCCGGTGGCGGCGATGACCCCGTCGCGGAGCAGGGCCACCGTGTCCGCGAGCATCACCGTGGATGGCCGGTGCGCCACCACGAGCGCGGTGGTCTCGGCCAGCAGCCCGCGCAGCGCCTGAGTCACCTTGGCCTCGGTGTGCACATCCAGCGCGGACAGCGGGTCGTCCAGGATCAGCAGTGACGGCCGGGCCAGGATGGCCCGGGCCAGCGCCACCCGCTGCCGCTGGCCGCCTGACAGGGCCATGCCCTGCTCACCGATCCGGGTGTCCAGGCCCCAGGGCAGGTCGTGCACGAAGCCCGCCTGCGCCATCGCCAGCGCTGCCTCGACCGCCGCGTCATCGGCGTCGGGGACGCCGTAGGCGACGTTCTCCCGGACGCTGGCCGAAAACAGGGTCGGGTCCTCGAACGCGCAGCCGACCCGCGACCGCAGCACCGGCAGCGGCAGCCGCCGTACATCGGTGCCATCCAGCAGGACGGCGCCTGACGTCACGTCGGCCAGCCGGGGTACCAGTTGCAGCAGGGTCGTCTTGCCTGCCCCGGTCGCCCCGGCCAGCACCATGGTCTGGCCCGGCTCGATGACCAGGCTCACGTCGCGGAGTAAAGCCTGTCCCGCGCCGGGGAACCTGAACCCGACGTGGTCGAAGACCAGCCGGGTCGGCCGCGCCCGGCGCAGGGCCGGGCGCTCCGCCGCGCGGACCGGGGATCCCGCGGGGCTGGCAATGGCGGGCGGGGTGTCCAGGATCTCGAACACGCGCTGGGCTGAGGTGGCGGCTTCCTGTCCGCCGGCCAGGATGTAGCCCATCGACTCGATGGGCCAGACCAGCGCCAGGGTCAGCGTGATGAACGCGACCAGCCCACCCAGCGTCAGCTCGTGCCGGCTGGTGGCGATGGCGCCGAGCAGCAGCAGGACGCCGATGAGCACGTTCGGGATCAGGTCCAGGCCGGCCCAGAAGGTGCTGCGCAGCCGGGCTTTCTGCAGCTCGGTGCCGAACACCTCGAGAGCCTGCCCACGATGCTGACCGGCGGCCTCGTCCCCCCGGCCGAGCGCCTTGAGTACCCGGATCCCGGTCGCGGCTTCCTCCACGTAAGTGGCCAGATCGCCCTGCTGGTCCTGGGCGCGCCGGGAGAGCACCCGGTAGGTCTGCTGGAACCGGGTGCTGGCCGCCGCCACGGGCAGGAACACGGTCGCGGTGAGCAGGCCGAGCCACCAGTTGAGCCGGATCAGCAGCACGATCACCGCGATGAACGTGACCACGTTCGTGACCAGGAAGATGGTGCCGAAGCCGGCGAACCGCCGGATCGCGGACAGGTCCGTGGTCGCCCGGGACAGCAGCTGGCCGGACTGCCACTGGTCGTGGAAGGAGGGCTGCAGCCGCTGCAGGTGCGCGTAGATGTCCGCCCGCATGGACTGCTCCATCCCGGTGACCGCGCTCGCCTGCATCCAGCGCCGGAGGAAGTTCAGCAGCGCCTGCCCCGCCCCCAGGCCGATCGCGGCCGCGCCGATCGGCAGCAGCAGCTGGCGCTCCCCGTGGCTGATCGCCCCATCGATCATGGACTTCGTCAGCAACGGGATGGCGATCTCGCTCCCGACCGCCACGATGGCGCAAAGCAGCATGAACACCAGCTGCCAGCGGTAGGGGCGCAGGTAGACCCGGGTACGCCAGAGTGACGCGAGGGGTGTCGCCCCACGGTCGGCGGGCGCGCTACGGCCAGGTTCATGGGGGGGCATTAACCGAACGCTAGCTGCGGTTTCCCACCCTGTCACCTGGATATTCCCTGGCTGGATGGCGCGCCCGCCGGTGCCCGGTGCGCCGCGGCCGGCCGCCGCGCAGCAGGCCGCCGCGCGGCCCGCGAGCGGAGGAAACGAATTGATCGCACTATTGGTCCGGACGTTACAGCTATGTCACCACATTGCCGCTCTGCGGTCGCCGGGTAGCGGCGGCCGGGCAACTCTGGCACGCTGGCTAGCCCGGGGGGCCCGCGCGGCGGTGCCGTGCGCCGGCAGGGAGGGACCGTGGAGCGCACGGATTCTGGGGGCACGCTACCGGCGCGCAGTTGGTCGCCTGGCCCGGCGCTCGCCGCTTTTTACGACGGCGTGACCATAATCTGCCAGCTGTCCGCGCAGATCAGCGACGCCGGCTGGCTCGCGCCGTCACCGTGCCCGGAATGGCGGGTGACTGATCTCGCCGGGCACCTGCGCTGCGTCGCGGACGACTTCCAGGAGTACCTTGACGACGCGCCGGCCAGCCGGCTGGCCCGGCTCATGGCCACGGGGGTGCATCCCGACACGCTGGCCCGCAAGCTGGCCCGGCAGAACGCGGCGGAACTCGCCGCCCTCCCCGACGCGACAGGGCCGGAGCATATCGACGCATTTGCCAGTTCGGCCAGGTCGTACGCGCAGCGGCTGCTGCCGATCTGGGATCTGCCTCATCACCAGTACCGGGACGTGCTGATCACGGTGGGCGGGATGGCGGGCGCCGCGTGCGCGGAATGGCATCTGCACGCCTGGGATCTCGCCCGGGCACTGGGTAAGGACTACCGCCCCGCGGACCCGGACATCCTGCTCCGCGGGTGGGGGGCGGGGATGCCGCATCTGCTGGCCGGGGCGGGGCTCGATCTCGCGGCGGCCGGGGAGGCCTCGGCAGCCCGGGGGCGGGGCGGCCGGCTGGCCGGGGCGGCGGTACGCGAGGACCCGTGGCATGTGATGCTCCGCGCATCGGGCAGGATGCGGGTGGACGGGAGTTTCCCGGGCCCGGTGCTGTAGCCTCCGCGCGGCGCCCCGGTGGCTCCTGGTCCGGGTGTCCGGGTGTCCGGGTGGCCCGGCTGGCCCGGCGCCGGGCCAGCCGGCAGCCGGGACCGCGCCCGCAGGCTCGCTGAAGGGAAGCTGCTGATGGCATTCGATGTCGTTTCCGTGCGGACGGCCTACCCGGCCCTCGCCGACGGGTTCGCCTACCTGGACGGTGCCGCCGGTACCCAGGTCCCGGCCAGCGTGATCGGGGCCATCGGCGCCGCCTACCGGGCCGGCCTGGGCAACGCGGGCGGGGAGTTCCCGGCCAGCCTCCGGTCGACCGCGCTGACCGCCGAATGCCGCGAGGCCGTCGCCGACCTGGTCGGCGGGAGCGCCGACGGGGTAATCCTCGGGCCGAACATGACCACACTCACCTACCGGCTGGCCTACACGCTGGCCGGTCGCTGGAGCGCGGGCGACGAAGTGGTTCTCTCCCGGCTCGATCACGACGCGAACGTCCGGCCCTGGATTCACGCCGCCCGGCGGGCCGGTGCCACCGTTCGCTGGGCGGAAGTCGACATATCGACCGGAGAGCTTGCCGCGGCCCAGTACGCCGGCCTGCTGTCCGGCCGGACCCGGCTGGTCGCGGTCACCGCGGCCAGCAACGTCCTCGGCACCAGGCCGGACGTCGCCGCGATCACCGCCCAGGCCCGCGCGGTGGGCGCGCTCAGTTACGTGGACGGGGTGCACGCCACCCCGCACGGCCCCGTGGACGTGGCCGCACTCGGCGCGGATTTCTACGCCACCAGCGCCTACAAGTGGTCGGGGCCGCACGTCGGGGCGGTGATCGCCGACCCGGCGCTGCTCGAGACGCTGCACCCGGACAAGCTGAAGCCCTCCCCCGACTCGGTGCCGGAGCGTTTCGAGCAGGGCACCCCGCCCTTCGCCGACCTGGCCGGGGTCACCGCGGCCGTCGAGCATCTGGCCCAGCTGGATGCCGGTGCGGCCGGCCCGCGCCGCCAGCGGCTGCTCACCTCGATGGCCGCGGTGGAAGCACACGAGCAGGGCCTGTTCCAGGTCCTGCAGGACGGCCTGGCCGCGATGGGCCACGTGACCAGTTACGGGAAGGCGGCGCACCGGGCGCCGACCGCGTACTTCAACGTGGCCGACCGTCCGCCGGGCGACGTGGCGCGTTACCTCGCCGGCCGCGGCGTCAACGTGTGGAGCGGGCACAACTACGCGTGGGAACTGACCGGAGCGCTCGGCATCCGCGACTCGGGGGGTGCGGTGCGGGCGGGCCTGGTCCACTACAACGACCGCTCCGACGTGGACCGGCTGCTGGAGGCGGTCGCCGACCTCGCCGGGTAATTCTCCCTCTCCTGGTCCTCGTCAGCGGCAGGCCCGGGCGGGTGCCGGGGAGCGGCCGGAGGACGGCCCGGCGGGAGGACGGCCCGGCGGGAGGACGGCCCGGCGGGGGGACGGCGCGGCGGGAGGGGGAGGCCGGGCTACGAGGCGACCTCGTGGTCGGCGAACGTGTAGCGGTACACGCGGGTGGAGCGGGACTGGAAGCCGACGCGCTCGTAGAGCCGGCCAGCCGCCTCCCGGGAAGGCCGCGACGTGAGGTCCACGGTCCTGGCCCCGGCCTGCTCGGCGATCCGCAGCGCCTCGATGGTCAGGACCTGGCCGATGCCCTGGCCCCGCGCAGCCTCGTCCACGATCACATCCTCGATCCAGGCGCGCACTCCCGTGAGGATCGGGAACATCACCAGCGACAGTGCGCCCGAGATCTTCCCCTCGGAGCGGGCGATGAGCAGCGTGGCGGCGGCCGAGCCGACCACCCGCTCCAGCACTGCCCGGTCAGCCGGGGGAGCGCTGCGGGACAGCTGGGGCAGCAGGACACCAAAAGCCTCGACGACCTCATCGGTTACTTCATGCAGCACCTCGACGCTCACAGTCACGCGGGCACTTTATCGCGCCTCCGCAGCCGGCCTGGCGGGAGTGGGTGGCCGCCGGCGATGTGGCCTGGATGGGGCAGCGTGTCAGCGCCGCGCCCGGGGCAGCCCGCGTGGCCGGGTCACGTCCGGACGGCGGGTCTGGCCGGCGCGTCAGGCCACGCCCAGGGCACGCAGCCCGGCGGCGGTGCCCGCCGCAGCCAGGATGACGACCAGGAACGGCGCGCGGAGCAGGAGCGCGGCGGCCGCCGCGCCCAGGCCGGCCAGCCGGGCCGGGTCCAGGGCCAGGGACTCGCCCCGGCCCATGGCCTGCACCGCGATCAGCGCGGCGAGCAGCGCCACCGGGACCAGGCTGGCGAATCGCTGTGCCCGGGGATGCGCCAGCCAGCTGGGCGGCACGGTCAGCCCCGCCAGCTTCAGTGCGTAGCAGCACGCCGCGGTGACCAGCACGGCGATCCAGGTCGCACTCACCGGCACGGCCTCCCGCCTGCGTCAGCCGGGCCTGCAGATCCCGCCGTATCCGCCGCCCGGGCCGCGCCTCCCGCCTCGTGGGTTCCCGTCTCGGGGGTTCCCGCTGCCCGGGCCGTGCCGGAAACCGCGGCTGCACCGGCCGGGCCGGGCGGCCCGGGAGCACCGGCGGGGGACAGCGCCGCGCCGGCGGGCATCAACGCGGCACCGAGCGCGGCCACCGCGGCCAGCACCACCGGGAGACCGGGCGGGCAGAACGGAGTGGCGGCCAGCGCGATCACCGCCCCGGCCAGCGCCACCGTCCGCTCCGTCCGCCCGTCACGCAGCCGCGGCCACAGCAACGCCAGGAACGCCGCGGGTCCCACCACGTCCAGGCCGAACGTGCCGGGGGCGCCGAGCCGCCCCGCACCGAGCGCGCCCGCCAGGGTCCCCGCGTTCCAGGTCAGGTACAGGCTGGCGAACGTGGCCAGGAACCCGGCCCGGGCCGCGGCCCGGCCCGGCTGGCCCCCTGCTGGCTGCGCCAGGGCGACCGCCGTCGATTCGTCGGTGATGCCCAGCGCGGCGAGCAGCCGGAACGGCCCTCGGAAACCCAGCAGGCTGGCCAGGCGCAGCCCGTACAGGCCGTTCCGGCTGCCGAGCAGGACGGCGCTGGCCGTCCCGGCGATCAGGCTGCCGCCGCTGGCCACCGCGGCGGCCAGCGCGAACTGCGACGCGCCGGTGTAGGCGACCAGGCTCAGCACGCAAGCCTGGGCCACGCTCAGCCCCGACGCCACCGCGGCGGCCCCGAAGGCCAGCCCTGAGGTGCCCACCGCCACGCCGAGCGCGATCCCGTCCCGTGCCGCCCGCTTCACCGGGTCTGCTGACGTGTCTGCCATACCCGGGAGGCTAGGGCGGGCCGCTGCCCGCTGCCTTGAACATTATTGCGGCTGCGGATCAGGCCGCCGGCCCGCAACCGCCGGGCGGCGCGGCGCTGGATAGTGCCGCACCCGCGCCGGTAGGACCGTTAGCGCGGTGCATTGTGTGCGCCTGGACGCACACGATGCACCGCGCTGATGGCGGGACGCCGGTCAGGCGGGAGCTGTCCCGCCCTGGCGGGCGCGCTGGTAAGCCCCGGGCGGCACTCCCAGCATGCGCTTGAAGTGCCGGGTCAGGTGAGCCTGGTCGGCGAACCCGGACTCGGCCGCGGCCTGCGCGGGCGGCACGCCGCGGTCCAGCAACCGCCGGGCCTCGCGGACGCGGAGCTGGTTGAGATACGCGTGCGGTGGCAGCCCGGTCTCCGCCCGGAAGGCCCGCATCAAGGCGAACGGCCCGACCCCGGTGACCAGCGCCAGCTCCTCCAGCGTGGGCGGGTCGGTCACGCGCTCCCGCAGCAACGACACCGCGGTGCGCACCGCGGGCCGGCCTTCGCGGGGCCGGGACCGCCGCCCGGCCCGGGCATGCTCATGCAGCAGCCCGGCCAGGGCCTGGTGCAGCAGGCTGGCCGAGGCCAGCGGGTCGCCGTGCTCGGCGGCCAGGTGGGCGGCGCGGACCAGCCGGGCGCTGCCCGGGTCGTCGACGACCGTCTCCGGGAAGAATGGGGTGCCGGGGGATCCGGTCAGTTCCGCGGCGACCTCGCGGACCAGGCTGACCGCGGGATACAGCACCCGGTAGGACCAGCCTTCGGGGACGCCGGCCTGGCCGGTGTGCACCATCTCCGGGTTGAGCAGCGCGACCGCCCCGCGGCCGGCCCGCAGCAGGCTGCCGCCGTACCGGAACTCCTCCACCCCGTCTTCGATCAGCGCGAGCGTGTAGGTCTCGTGGGCGTGCCGGGCGTAGCGGTGGGTCACGTACGTGGCCCGGAGCAGGTCCACGCCGGGCACGGCCGCGTGGCGCCAGTACCGCGCCTCCTCCCCGGCGGGCGCGTGGTGACCGCCGTGGTCGCGCTGCGGCGGGGCGCCGGGCGGCTCGTCACGCGTGGGGTCCACGGCTCCAGTACAGCACTGCGCCGCCACCCGGATGGCCGGTGGTGGCGCTGTGTGCGGTGGGCTCAGCGAGCCCACGGAGGCCCCCGTGGTCAGGGGGCCCCGTGGTCAGCTGGCCCCGTGGTCAGCTGGCGTAGTCGAGCAGCGGCTGGGCCCGGCTGGGGTGGCGCAGCTTGGACAGCGACTGCTTCTCCAGCTGCCTGATCCGCTCCCGGGTCAGGCCGAGCGCCCGGCCGATCTCATCCAGCGTGTGCGGGTTGCCGTCGTACAGGCCGAACCGCATCGCCATGATCGTGGCCTCGCGCTGGGTCAGCCCGTCCAGGGCGTGCCGCAGCTGGTCGGCCATCAGCTGCCGGTCCACCAGCTCGGAGGCCTCCGGGGCGTCGGTGTCCTCGATGAGGTCACCGATGCTGGTCTCGCCGTCCTCGCCGATGGTGGAGTCCAGGCTGATCGGCTGCCGGCTGGTGCGCAGCAGCTCCTCGATCTGGTCCGGGGTCCGGTCCAGCTCGACGGCCAGTTCCTCAGGAGTGGGCTCCCGGCCGAGCCGCTGGTGCATGTCCCGCTCGACCCGGCTCAGCTTGCTCAGCATCTCGAGCACGTGCACCGGGAGCCTGATGGTCCGCGCGGAGTCGGCGAAGCCACGCTGGATCGCCTGCCGGATCCACCACATCGCGTAGGTGGAGAACTTGTAGCCCTTGGTGTAGTCGAACTTCTCGACCGCCCGGATCAGGCCCAGGTTGCCTTCCTGGACCACGTCGAGCAGGGACAGGCCGCGGTCGCTGTACTTCTTGGCCACGGAGACCACCAGGCGCAGGTTCGCCTCCAGCATGTGCGCCTTGGCCCGCCGGCCGTCCTCGGCCACGTCCTCGAGGTCACGGCGGTAGCTCGCGGCCAGGTCAGGCTCGGTGGCCAGCTTGTGCTCCGCGAACAGGCCCGCCTCGATCCGCTTGGCCAGATTGACCTCCTGCTCGGCGGTGAGCAGGCTGGTCCGCCCGATGGACTTCAGGTACGTGTGCACCGAGTCGCCCATGGCGGAAGTCTGGTCGTCCAGGTCGACCTCGGCGAGCATCGGCTGGGCCGTACCCGCCGCGGGGTTCCCGGCCAGCTCCGCAGGTTGTGCCTCGGCCAGCGCGACCGCTTCGGCCTCGGCCGGGTCCAGGCTGTCTAGCGCGGGCTGCTCGGCAGCGTTGGTCGATGCGGTGAGTTGTGCTGTAGTCATGTCCTCCGTGCCCGTCCGTGCTCGCTTGGAGACAGTGCCCTTCGAGGCAGTGCCCGTGGGGACAGTGCCCGTGGGGACAGTGCCCGTGGGGACAGTGCCCGTGGGGACAGTGCCCTCCGGGGCAGCGCCGCCACCCGGCTCATCACCCAGCCGCACGCCGGCTTCCGCCAGTTCCCGGATGATGGACCGCCCTTCCGCGGGGGAAACGCCCGCCTCACCGAACGCCGCGCGCAACTCGGTCAGGGACAGGTACCCCTGTCCGCGGCCAAGCTGGATCAGCTCGCCCACACGCATGGTGGCCGGTTCGTCAGCGACCTCGGGCTCCCGCCTGGCGGTGGCATTCCTTGGCATCGAGGCACCTCCTCCCTTCGTGGGCGCGCAGTGCGCACATACGTCAGCACGTATCCGCGATATCGGTGTGCTCCAGCGGTCCGCAGCACTTGCTACTGTGAAGCGCGGGCACTATGTATTAACGCTGGAGGGAGCCAATTGTTCCCGTCGCGCGTCATGCCGTAGCGCCTGCACGCGCGGAACCGGACGCGGTCCCGCCGGCTGCTGGCGCACCTGACCCCCGTGTACCGACCCTCGTGGCTGAGTTCCCCGTGCCCATCAACGCCTCAGGGGCGCCGGTTAGTCCTGCCCGCGCCGTCAGTCCCGCTTCGCCAGCAGCCGCAGCGCGCGCAGGTCGGGCTTGCCGGAGGACAGCAGCGGGACGGCCGGCACCACCACCACCGCCCGCGGCGCCGCGTAATCCGGCAGCCGGCCGCGGGCGAACCCGCGCAGCACGTCCAGCCCGGGCGGCGCCGCCGGGTCCGCCGGGACCACGATCGCGGTGACCCGCTCGCCCCACTCGGGATCGGGCCGGCCGACCACGACGGCCTCCCTCACCCCGGGGCAGTCTTCCAGCACCGACGCGACCTCGTCGGCCGAGACTTTCTCGCCGCCGGTGTTGATCATGTCATCGGCGCGGCCCCGGACCGCCAGCCGTCCCGCGGCGTCCACCTCGCCTATGTCGGACGTGACGAACCAGCCGTCCTCCAGGGCAGCCGCCGTCAGGCCGGGACGCCCCCGGTAGCCCGAGAACAGGACCGGGCCGGACAGCCGGATCCGCTCATCCGGCCCGATCCGGACCGATACCCCGTCCAGCGGCTCCCCGTCGTAGACGCAGCCGCCGCACGTCTCGGACATCCCGTACGTGGTGATCACCCGGGCTCCCGCCGCGGCCGCCTCGGCGCGCAGCCCGGCCGGGGCCGCGGCCCCGCCGAGCAGGATCGCCCGGAACCCGGCCAGCGCCTCGCGCCCGCCGGGCTCGTCCAGCAGGTGACGCACCTGGGTCGGGACGAGGGACACGTAGGCGGCGCCCGGGGGGTCCGGGGGGTCGCCCCCCGCTGGTGCGGGGAGGGGAGGCGCGCCGGAGGCGTGTCCTCGCCGAGCCGGCCAGCCCGGGGGGTCGCCCCCCCGGGTTAGCAGAGCGGCGTGCTGCGCCGTCAGCCGGTCCAGGACCACCGGCGCGGTCCCGGACAGCAGCGAGCGCACGAAGACCTGCAGGCCGGAGATGTGACTCGGCGGCAGGCACGACAGCCACGCCTCACCGGGCCGGGCACCGATCCGGTCCAGGCTGGCCCGCGCCGAATGGCGCAGCGCCGCCGCGCTCAGCTCGACTCCCTTGGGCTCCCCGGTCAACCCGGAGGTGGCGATCACCACCGCGGTCCCCGGGGTCACGCCCGGGGAATCACCAGGATCGAGCCGTTGGGGACCGTCGGGGGTTTCCAGGGTGGCGGGGCGCAGCGCCTGGAGCAGGGCCGCCACCCGTCCGGCGGGCAGCCTCGGGTCAACGGGCAGCAGCGCCGGCCCGGTGCCATCCAGGGCCGCGCCGAGCGCCTCCATCAGCCGTCCCGCGCCCGTGGCCGCGGGGAGCAGCACTGCGTGCAAGGGGCGGGAAGTCATCGTCGTAAGGTTATCCGGGCAAGATCAGGGACGAACCGGGAGGTTGCTTCGTGGCGGACGCTGTCCCGGGCCTGCGTGACCGGGTGGCTGCTGCGCTGCCGGGGCTGCGTGCGTTCGCGATCCCGATGCGGACCCGCTTCCGCGGCATCACGGTCCGCGAAGGTGCGCTGATCGAGGGCCCCGCCGGATGGGCCGAGTTCTCCCCGTTCGGTGAGTACGGGCCGCGGGAATGCGCCCGCTGGCTGGCCTGTGCCCTGGAAGCGGCCTGGGACGGCTGGCCGGCGCCGGTCCGTGACCGGATCCCGGTCAACGTGACCGTGCCCGCGGTCGGCCCGGAGCAGGCGCACCGCATCGTGTCCGGTTCCGGCTGCCGGACCGCGAAGGTCAAGGTGGCCGAGCGCGGCCAGGCCGGCCGCGAGGACATCGCCCGGGTCGAGGCGGTCCGCGGCGCGCTGGGCCCGGGGGGCCGGATCCGGGTCGACGCCAACGGAGGATGGGACGTGGGCACCGCCGCCCGGATGCTCGGGGAGCTGGGCCGGTTCGGGCTCGAATACGCCGAGCAGCCCTGCGCCACGCTGGGCGAGCTCGCCGCGCTGCGCCGCCGGGTGGACATCCCGGTCTGCGCCGACGAGTCGATCCGCAAGGCCGAGGACCCGCTGGCGGTGCGGGCCGCGGGCGCGGCGGACATCGTGATGCTCAAGGCCCAGCCGCTGGGCGGGGTCGCGGCCGCGCTGCGGGTCGCGGAGGCGTGCGGGCTGCCCGTCGTGGTGTCCAGCGCGGTGGAGACCTCGGTGGGCCTGGCCGCGGGGGTGGCCCTCGCGGCGGCGCTGCCGGACCTGCCCTACGCGTGCGGCCTGGCCACGATGAGCCTGCTGGCCGGCGACGTCACCGCCGATCCGCTGGCTGAGCAGGACGGTTACCTGCCGGTTCGCCGGCCGCCCGCAGATCCGCAACGGATCCGGTCGTGGGCGGCCGATCCGGAGCCCTGGCGTGCCCGGGTGGCAGCTGCGGCGGAGTTCCTCGGCGCGGCCGCCCCGGCCGGGACGGCCTGACCGGGCCGGTGCACACACCGTGAATCCCTCGACTGCCTTCGCCGCCACCCTGGTCGACGAGCTGATCCGCTGCGGCCTGCGGGAGGCGGTGCTGGCCCCCGGGTCACGCAGCGCGCCGCTGGCCATCGCCCTGTGGGACCGCTCTGTTAGCTCCGTTATCCCGGGAGGGCGACCCCCCGGACCCCCCGGGCTGGCTGGCTCGGCGAGGACACGCCTCCGGCGCGCCTCCCCTCCCCGAGCCAGCGGGGGGCGCCCCCCCGGGATAACAGAGCCCGGGGCGGCGCTCCGGCTGCATGTCCGCATCGACGAGCGGTCCGCGGCGTTCCTGGCCCTGGGCCTGGCCAAGGCCAGCGGCCGGCCGGTCGCGCTGGTCTGCACCTCAGGCACCGCGGCAGCCAACTTCCACCCGGCGGTGATCGAGGCGGACGAGTCCGGCGTCCCGCTGCTGGTGCTGACCGCCGACCGGCCGCCGGAGCTGCGCGGCACCGGCGCCAACCAGGCCATTGACCAGCTGAAACTCTACGGCGGGGCGGTCCGCTGGTTCGCTGAGGCGGGAGTTCCGGAGGTCCGCCCGGGGATGAACGCGTACTGGCGGTCGCTGGCCGGCCGGGCCTGGGCGGCGGCGGCGGGGGCGGACGGCGGCTTTGCCGGGCCGGTGCACCTGAACCTGCCGTTGCGGGACCCGC
Organism: uncultured Actinomycetes bacterium; assembly: GCA_963782185.1. GTDB lineage: Bacteria > Actinomycetota > Actinomycetes > Streptosporangiales > Streptosporangiaceae > RYN-230. The sequence goes on along the minus strand of CAWAJB010000034.1, from coordinate 57,976 downwards.
TGGTACCCGGGCTGCCCGACGCGGCAGCCCCGGCCGCCACCCGGCCGGCGCAGCGGGGCCGCGCCAGCGGGGACGGCGCCGGCGGGGACGGTGCCGGCGGGGACGGTGCCAGCGGGGACGGTGCCAGCGGGGACGGCGGGGAGGATGGCCGGCCAGAGCCGCTGGCCGGGCGGCCCGGCGGGGCGCCGTGGACCCGGTGGGCCGGGGCGGGGCGGGACGGCTCGCAGGCCACGCCGGATAGCGCCAGCACCTCCAGCCATCCCGGCATCCCCAGCCACTCCGGCGCCGTCACGTCCACAGGCTGGGGAGAGCTGGGGACGCTGGACCTGCCGTGGGCCGAGCGGGGGGTGATCGTCGCGGGGGACGGCGCAGCCAGCCCGGCCGGGCTGCTCCGGCTGGCCGCCGCGGCGGGCTGGCCGGTGCTGGCCGAGCCGTCGTCCGGGATGCGGCTCGGCCAGGAGGCGCTCGGCGCCTACCAGTACCTGCTCGAGCATCCCGGTTTCCTCGCCGCGCACCGCCCTGACCTGGTCATCTGCGCCGGCCGGCCGGGGCTGTCCCGCGGCCAGACGGCCTTCCTGCGCCAGGCCGCGGCCGACGGCGCGCGCCAGGTGGTCCTCGCCCAGGGACCGGGCCGGTGGGCGGACCCGGCGCGCACCGCCACCGACGTGGCCGCCGCCGTCCGGCTGGCCGGCGTGCCTGCCGGGCCCGCCTCCGGCTGGCTGGGGGATTGGCAGGAAGCGGACGCGGCGGCCCGCCGGGCGGTGGACGCGGTCCTGGACGCCTCCGGTGAGCTGACCGAGCCGCGGCTGGCGCGCGACCTGGCCGCGGCGCTGCCCGGCGGGGCGCTGCTGTGGGCCGCGTCCAGCCTGCCCATCCGCGACCTGGACCGGCACCTGGCCCCCCGGGACGGCCTGCGGGTGCTGGCCAGCCGGGGGGCGAGCGGCATCGACGGGCTCATCTCCTCGGCCTGCGGGGCCGCGCTCGCCCACCAGGCGTCCGGCGGCGGCCCGGCCGCCGCGCTCCTGGGTGATCTCGCGTTCCTGCATGACTCGCCCGGGCTGTTCGCGGGCCCGGAGGACACCCGCCCGGACCTGGTCCTGGTGGTCGCCAACAACGACGGCGGCGGCATCTTCTCCGCCCTGGAGCAGGCCGCCGTGCCTGCCCCGTTCGAGCGGGTGTTCGGCACGCCGCACGGGGCGAGCCTGGCCGGCCTGGCCGCCGCGGCCCGGATCGGGCACACGGTGGTGCGGCGGGCGGGGGACCTGCCCGCCGCGCTGAAGGGCGACGGGATCCGCGTCGTCGAGGTGCCCGCGGACCGGGCCGCCGGGACCGCGCTGCGGCGGCGGCTGGCGGAGGCAGCCGCGACGGCCGTCACCGCCTTGCTGTAGCCGCTGGCGCCTCCAGCGGACGGTCAGGGAGGCCGGGCAGCACCAAGGAAGAAATCTCGATAACGCGGGCGTCCGCGGTGATCCTTTTCGCCGCAGTCAGCACAGAGCGCCGGTTGTCCGGATGAGGGCCGGTTGTCCGGATGAGGGGGGAGACCCGGCCGATCAGGAGGGGCGGCAAGTTTATACCCTGACGCGCCGTTATGCTGCATCGGGAGGCCCCCGGTAGCGGTCTGATAAGGGTCAGATTACCGTCGGGTCACGATTCGGGGCGGCAGCATCATGCCTGTTCACCACTGCGGCTACCGGTCCTAGCATGATCCGGTCGGACGCCGCTCTCGGCGTGCCGCCGGCCGTGGGACGGATCGGCCCATGGGTCTTATGCTCCGCGGACGAACTTCGCGGCGGAACACTAGAAGGAGGAATGTGTCGATGCGCATACGCACGCGGGGCTATGCGGCTGTCGCAGGCGCGGCCGCCCTCGCGCTCGCGGTTGCCGCCTGTGGCGGCAGCAGCGGCGGCGGCTCGACGTCCAGCACGTCATCGGGCTCGAACACTTATGGCCTGCAGGGGCTTAATCCCGGGTCCGGGACGCCTACCAAGGGCGGCACGCTGAACATGCTCGGCCAGGGCGACGTTGACTTCATGGATTACAACGTCTCCTATTACACGATCGGCGCGCTGGGCCAGCGGCCCTGGCTCCGGCTGCTGTATTCCTACCCGGCCACGCCGGGCAAGGTGACCACGGTCGCGCCGGACCTGGCGACGGCGCTGCCGACCGTCTCCAACGGCGGCAAGACGTACACGGTGACGATCCGTACCGGCGCGATGTGGGACACGAGCCCGCCGCGGCAGGTCACGGCGGCTGATGCGCTGCTCGGTCTCAAGCGGTCGTGTAACCCGACCCAGCCGTTCGGCGGCCTGCCGGACTTCGAGGCGCTGATCGTCGGCTACCAGACGTTCTGCAACGGGCTGGCGAAGGTCTCGTCCACCTCGGTCTCGGGCATCAAGAAGTACATCCAGACCCACCAGGTCTCGGGTGTGAAGGCCTCCGGGCAGACGATTACCTACAACCTGGTCCACCCGGCCAGCTACTTCGCGGACATGCTCCAGCTGGACGCGCTGGCGCCGGCGCCGGTGGAAAGCCTGAACTACCTGGCAGGCAGCAGCGCCGAGGCACAGCACATCATCGCTGACGGGCCGTACAGGGTCCAGAGCTATGTGCCCACGCGGAGCATCGTCTTCGTCCGCAACCCGACCTGGAAGGCCAGCACGGACCCGATCCGCAAGGCCTACGTCAACGAGATCAAGGTCTCGGAGACCGGGACCCAGGAGTCCGTCCAGCAGCAGCTGCAGACCAACACGGCTTCGGCGGGCATGGAGTTCGACGCGTTCCCGCCGGTCGGCGCGGTACCGGGCCTGGCGTCCCAGAGTAAGCAGGGGCTGAACCACAACTTCAACCTCGGCTCCACCTACTCGACCAACCCGTACATCATCTTCAACACGTTGTCGCCGAACAACAACAGCGCGCTGAAGAAGCTCGCGGTCCGGCAGGCCCTCAGCTATGGCATCGACCGGGCCCACCTGCTCACCGACAACGGTGGCCCGACCCAGGGGGTGGCACTCACCCACGTGCTGCCCGCCGGGATCAACGGGGCACAGGATGTGCCGGCGGGCTACAACCCGTACCCGTACAACCCGGCCAAGGCCAAGCAGATGCTGGCCGCCGCCGGGTACAAGAACGGGCTGAACCTGATCCTGGTCTACCGGCCGTCCAGCACGATCTCGGCCAAGATGGGCCAGACCCTGCAGAGCGACCTGTCGAAGATCGGCGTGAAGCTCAAGCTGCTCAGCGCTACCCCCGCGGACTTCTACGTGAAGTACATGGAGGTGCCGAGCGTGGCCAAGCGCGGGGTGTGGGACCTCTCACTCGCCGGATGGGGCCCGGACTGGTACGGGGACGCCGCGGTGTCCTTCTTCAACCCGCTGTTCTCCGGCCCGGCTTCGTACCCGCCGGTCGGCAGTAACTTCGGGTTCTACAACAACCCGTCGGTGACGTCCCTCATCGCCAAGGGTGCCAGCGCGGCGTCGGCCAGTTCGGCCGCCACGATCTGGGCCCAGGCGGACCAGGCGGTCATGAAGGACGCTCCGTTCTACCCGATCGTCAACCCGAACCAGCCGCTGTATCACGCCAGCTACGTGCACAACGCGGTGTACGTTCCGGCGATCCAGCAGTTCGACCCGACGAACATCTGGATGAGTTCGCCGGGATGATCCCTGATTCGAACATTTCGTAACGGATCATAAGATTCGTCACGGAACGTAAGCTGATCGAGTCAACCGGCCGCCCCGCGGTATCTACCGCGGGGCGGCCGGCCGGGATTACAGTCATTACAGGGTCTGGGCTGCGCCAACATGCCGAGCCTGGACCTTTGAGGTGGGGAAGGGTAGGCAGCGTGGCCCTGCTCGAGGTTGACGACCTGCACGTGTCCTTCAAGACCGCTGACGGCATCGTGCAGGCGGTGCGCGGGGTCTCCTTCGCGGTCGATGCCGGGCAGACCCTCGGCATCGTCGGGGAGTCAGGCTCCGGCAAGAGCGTGTTGACACAGACCATCATGGGCCTCACCCGCGGGGCCAGGGTCACCGGCCAGGCGATGTTCGAGGGCAGGGACCTGCTCACGGTCGGCGAGGGTGAGATGCGCAAGATCCGCGGGGCCGAGATCGGCATGATCTTCCAGGATCCGCTGTCCAGCCTGCACCCGTACTACAAGGTCGGCTGGCAGATCGTGGAGATGATCCGGCAGCACGAACACGACATGTCCAAGGCGCAGGCCAGGGCCCGGGCCGTCGAGCTGCTCAAGCTGGTCGGGATCCCGCAGGCGGACCGCCGGGTGGACGACTACCCGCACCAGTTCTCCGGCGGCATGCGGCAGCGGGCCATGATCGCGATGGCCATGTCGCTGAACCCCAAGCTGCTGATCGCGGACGAGCCGACGACCGCGCTCGACGTCACCGTGCAGGCCCAGGTGCTGGCGGTCATCAAGACCCTGCAGGAGGAGTTCGGCACGGCCGTGATCCTCATCACCCACGACCTCGGCGTCATCGCGGATGCGGCCGATGACGTGCAGGTGATGTACGCCGGGAAGGTCATGGAAAAAGCCGACCTGCGCACCATGTTCTTCGCGCACCATCACCCCTACACCGAGGGGCTGCTGCTGTCGTTGCCGGCCTACGGCGGCGCGCGGGAGCGGCTCCACTCGATCCATGGCCAGCCGCCCAGCCTGATCAACCTCCCGCCCGGCTGCCCGTTCGCTCCCCGCTGCGATTACGTGATGGACCGGTGCCGCACCGAGGTCCCGCCTCTGGCCACGGTGGGGACCGATGCGACCCACCTGTCGGCGTGCTGGCTGCCGCACGACATGGCGGCGCGCAACGAGCTACGGCTCAAAGTCGTGGGCGAGAAAATTCCGGCACGGGCCGAAGCCTGAGGGACGGTGTGATGAACGCGGAGACCACGGCCAGCGCGCCAGAGCCCGCCGCCGGCGGGGATGTCCTGCTGCGGGTGGAGAACCTGGTCAAGTACTTTCCCGTGCAGTCCTCGGCACTCTTCCGGCGCGACCGGGAGTTCGTGCACGCGGTGGACGGGGTCAGCCTGGAGATACGCCGGGGCCAGACGCACGGCCTGGTCGGCGAGACCGGCTGCGGCAAGTTGACGCTGGCCCGCTGCATCCTGCGGCTGTTCGACATCACCTCAGGCCGGATCACGTTCGACGGCCGGGACATCAGCAGGCTCTCGGCCCGGCAGATGCGGCCGCTCCGGCGCGAGATGCAGATGATCTTCCAGGACCCGTACGGCTCGCTGAACCCGCGGCGCCGGGTCGGGTCGATCATCGGGGACCCGTTCGCGATCCACAAGACGGCCACCGGGCAGGAGCGCAAGCGCAAGGTGCAGGAGGTCATGGAGCTGGTCGGGCTGAACCCGGAGCACTTCAACCGGTTCCCGGCCGAGTTCTCCGGCGGGCAGCGCCAGCGCATCGGGGTCGCGAGGGCGCTGGCGTTCCGGCCCAAGCTGATCGTCTGCGACGAGCCCGTGTCGGCACTGGACGTGTCGATCCAGGCCCAGATCATCAACCTGCTGGCCGACCTGCAGAAAGAGCTGGGCCTCACCTATCTCTTCATCGCGCACGACCTGTCCGTGGTGCGGCACGTAAGCAACACGGTGGCGGTCATGTACCTGGGGAAGGTGACCGAGCTCGCGCCGGTCGACGACCTCTGGGCCCACCCGCGCCACCCCTACACCGACGCGCTGCTGTCGGCCGTCCCGGTCCCGGACCCGGACAAGGCCGGGCAGCGGGAGCGGATCATCCTGGCCGGGGACGTGCCCTCGCCGATCAGCCCGCCCCCGGGCTGCCGGTTCCACCCGCGCTGCCCGAAGGCGGCCCCGACGTGCGTGGAGAAAGATCCCGTGCTCGAGCCGCAGCTCGGCGACGCGGCGGACCACCTGGCCGCGTGCCACTTCCCGGTGGAGGACGGGGAAGACATCGCGAAGTCCCGGCCCACCATCTCCGCGGAAGATCGCGTGATCGAGTCCGGTCTGCTCGGCAGCGCCTGAGCCCGCACGGAGGAAGTGAATCATGACTTTCAACATCCAGGAATCGGCTGACCCGGGGACCTCCGGGGCCGACCCGGGTGCAGACCTCGCGGTCGTCGCGAAGAAGATCGAGGGGCGCAGCCCCTGGCGGCTGGCTACGCATCGGCTGCTGCACGACAAGGCGTCGATGATCTCCCTCGGCGTGATCGGCTTCATCATCCTCGTGGCTATCTTCGCGCCAGTCGTGGCCGCGATCACCGGCCACGGGCCTAACGAGCAGTTCCCCGCACCGATTGGGGTGAACGCCAGCGGCCAGCCGCTCGGGCCGTCCCGCCATTTCCTGCTCGGCACCGACACACTGGGCCGTGACATCCTGGTCCGGATCGCCTACGGTACCCGGATCTCGCTCATCGTCGGCGTGCTCGCCTCGGTGATCTCGGTCGCGACCGGCGCGATCGTCGGCCTGGCCGCCGGGTACTTCGGCGGCCTGACCGACACGCTGCTGGCCCGGCTCATGGACTGGCTGCTCGCCATCCCGTTTCTGCTGCTGGCCATCTCGCTGGTCACGGTCATCGGCCCGGGCCTGGTCGTCCTGCTCATCGTCATCGGGTTCCTCGGCTGGGCGTCCGTCGGCCGGATCATCCGGGGCCAGGTGCTGTCGATCCGGGAAAAAGAGTACGTCGAGGCGGCCCGGTCGATGGGCGCGGGTCCCTGGCGGATCATGCTCATCGACATCCTGCCCAACGTGATCGCCCCGATCATCGTCTACATGAGCCTGCTGATCCCGGTGTCGATCGTGGCCGAGGCGTCCCTCTCCTACCTCGGCGTCGGCATCCCCCCGCCCACCCCGGACTGGGGGTCGATGATCGCGGATGCGCAGACCGTGTTCCTGTACGGGGCGTGGTGGTACCTGGTGTTCCCCAGCCTGGCGCTGCTAGTCACCACGCTCGCGTTCAACATCTTCGGCGATGGCGTGCGGGACGCGTTCGACCCGCGCGGCGGCCAGTTGTTCGTCTAGGGAGTTCACGTGGCCCGCTTTCTGATCCGCCGTATCTTCCAGGGCATCATCGTGCTCTGGCTCATCACCGTCGGCGTCTTCGCCATCTTCTTCATCGGCCCGGGCGCGAAGCAGGTACCCCGGGTCCTGGCCGGCAAGAGCGCCACGCCGCAGGTCATCGAGGAGGTGACCAAGCGCCTCCAGCTCGACCGGCCCATCTACGTGCAGTACTGGCACTTCGTCTGGCTGCTGCTGCACGGCAACCTGGGGTACTCCTTCTATCACGGCCAGTCGGTGAACTCGGTGCTGAAGGCCGCGTTCCCGATCACGCTGTCCCTGGTCATCGGGGCCGCCATCATCTGGGTGGTGCTGGGCGTGCTGACCGGAATACTGTCCGCAGTCAAGTCGCGGACGTTCGCCGACCGGCTCTTCACCGGGCTGGCCCTGTTCTTCTACTCGATGCCGACGTTCGTGCTCGGGCTGCTGCTGCTCCTGATCTTCTATTACGAGCTCACCATCCACGGCATCCACGCGTTCCCGGCCACCTACATCCCGTTCAGCCAGAGCCCGACCGGGTGGTTCCGCTCGCTGATCCTGCCCTGGTTTACCCTGGCCCTGGTGTCGGCGGCGACCTACACTCGGCTGACCCGGGGCTCGATGCTGGACGTGATGAACGAGGATTACATCCGTACCGCCCGGGCCAAGGGGCTGTCAGAGCGGCGGGTCATCTTCCGGCACTCGCTGCGGGCGGCGCTGACCCCGGTCGTCACCCAGTTCGGCCTGGACGTGGGCATCCTGCTCGGCGGCGCGGTCGTCACCGAGGTCGTCTTCTCGATGCCGGGCCTCGGCTTCACCGCGGTGCAGTCAATCCAGCAGCAGGACCTGCCGGTGATCATCGGCGTGGTCCTCCTCGCCTCCACCGCCGTGGTGGTGGCGAACATCGTCGTGGACGCGTTCTACGCGGTGCTGGACCCCCGGGTCCGGCTGCACTGAATTTCTGGCCCAAACCGCCTACGGGCGGTACGGGCTGTGCGCCCGGCTTCGCCGGGGCCCGTCTCCACGCCCGCCGCCCGCGTCCCGCCACTAAGGCGGGACGCGCGGCGGGCGTACAGCCGGGCGAGGTCGCTTACCACCGGCGTCTGCCGGCCCTTACCCCGTCGGGGCCTCAGCCTTCGAGGGCGGACTGCATGGGGCGGAACTTGGCCTGGGCCTCGGCGAGCTCGGCGGCGGGGTCGGAGTCGGCCACGATGCCCCCGCCCGCGAACAGCCGGGCCCGGGTCCCGTCCACCTCAGCGCAGCGCAGCGCGATGCACCATTCGCCGTTTCCCGCGCTGTCCACCCAGCCGACCGGCCCGGCGTAACGGCCCCGGTCCATGCCCTCGAGTTCCCGGATCAGCTCCATCGCGGTCTCGGCCGGGGTGCCGCACACCGCCGCGGTGGGATGCAGCGCGTCGGCGAGCGCGAGCACCGACGGGATCGTGCCGTCGGCCCGTACCGCCAGCCGGCCGCTGATCGCGGTGGCGAGGTGCTGCACGTTGGCCAGGCGGAGCAGTTCCGGCCGCGGGGCCACGGCCAGCTGGTCGCACAGCGGGGCCAGGGACTCCCGCACCCCGGCGGCCGCGTACCCGTGCTCCTCGGTGTCCTTAGCCGAGGCGAGCAGCGCGGCGCCGAGCGCCGCGTCCCGGTCCGGGTCGTCGTCCCGGGGTGCCGTGCCGGCCAGGACGAGCGAGCTGATCTGCCCGCCTTGCCGCTTGATCAGCAGCTCCGGGGTGGCCCCGACCAGCCCGCCGCAGGCGAACGTGTAACAGTCCGGGTAGCGGGCGGCCAGCCGCTCCAGCAGTAGCCGCTCATCGATCAGGCCCGAGGCCGACGCGTACAGATCACGGGCCAGCACGGCCTTCTGCAGCCGGCCCGCCCTGATGCGCTCCACCGCCGTCGCGACCGCCCGCTCCCATTGCGGCGCGGTCAGGCTGCCGTCGTGCCAGCGGATCAGCCCAGGGGTGGCCGGCGGCGTCACGGGGAGCCGGGCCAGCTGCAGCTCACCTGGCGGTCCGGGGGTCGCGGGCGGGGCGGGTGGCTGGCCGGTGATCGAGGTGAGCCACGCCTGGCCGGCGCGCCGGCCTAGCATCACCTGGGGCAGGATGAGGGTGGACCCTTCGGAGGTGGGATCGAAGGTGAAGCTGCCGAAGGCCACCGGCCCGCAGCCGGGCGCGCCCACCCGGTCCTCGACCTGCGCGCCGTCCAGCAGGGCCCGCAGCCACTTGTCGGCGGCGGTGAAGCGGTCCTGGCCGGCCGGCACCGTGACCCGGGCCACTTCACCCCAGCCCACGAGGCCCTCACCGCGGCGGATCCAGGCCAGCGGCCTGGGTCCGGGGAGCTGGCCCACCAGGTCACCGGGATCGGCGACCGGGACGGTGCGGACTACGAGCCCATCCGGCTCCGGAGAGCCTGCACGGCCTGAACCTGATCCCACGGCAGCTAACTGTACGTGCCAGTAGGACCGGCCCCGCCCGCGGGGAGCCCCGCTGCAGGCCTGCGGGCACCCGCCAGCGCCAGCCCGGCCGCGGTGATCACGCCGCCGGTGGCGGCCAGCCCGGCCAGCATCCCGTGGCGTGTCCCTAGAGACTCGGCGGACAGGTCGTGCTAACCTCAGAGCCCACCATATTCCTATCGTAACGATCGGATAACTAGGGTGCTTCTCGCGAACACCGGGGTCCGCGCGCGGCTGGACCGTGCGCGGCTCGCTGACCTCGTGCGCCTGGCCGCCTCGGCGGGGGAGTGGGCCAGCCTGGTCCGTTACACCGACGCTGAGCGCTGGTACCAGCGGCTGGAGTGCGGCGAGAACCACGAGGTATGGCTGCTCAGCTGGCTGCCGGGGCAGCGCACCGGATTCCATGATCACTGCGGCTCGTCTGGCGCCTTCACCGTGGTCCAGGGCGAACTGCGGGAATGGAGGCCCGCAGCGGGCCGCCCGGCGCCGGTCGCGGCGGCCTTCCCGGCAGGCCGCGTGCGGTCGTTCGGGCCGCGTCACGTGCATGAGGTCGTGAACGAGACCGCCGCTCCCGCGGTGAGCATTCACGCGTACTCGCCGCCGCTGACCGGGATGCGCCGCTACGAACTGGCCGGGCGCGGCCTGGTGCTGTCCGCCGTGGAGACCGCAGGGGAGCGCTGGTGATGCGCACCGCACCGCCGGGGGCCCGGCCGGTCAGCGAGCTGCTTGAGCAGGCCCGGAGCCGCCTGGCCCGGCTCGAGCCGGCTCAGGCCTGGGCGGCCATGCAGGACGGGGCGTTGCTGGTGGACATCCGCCCGCAGGCCCAGCGCGGCGCCGAAGGAGAGGTACCGGGTGCCCTCGTGATCGAGCGCAACGTCCTGGAGTGGCGGCTCGACCCGGCGTCGGAGGCCCGGCTGCCTGAGGCAGGGTCGTATGACCTGCGCGTCATCGTGATGTGCTCGGCCGGCTACACCTCCAGCCTGGCCGCTGCGTCGCTGCAGGACCTCGGCCTGTCCGCGGCGGCGACCAACCTGGCGGGCGGGTTCCAGGCGTGGGCCCGGGCGGGGCTGCCGGTCGGGCCCTGACCAGGCCGCCGGGCACGGGCCATGACAGATGTCATGGCCCGGGCATGACGCGCGGCAGCCGGTATCCCGCCACCCGCGCGGCATGATCGGGCCATGGCGGACGCATGGCGCGATCCCGGCCCGCTGGTGAACCCGGCGGCGCCGAGCCCGGCGGCGCTCAACCCGGCGCTGGCCCCGGTGCTGGAACGGGCGAGTGGCCCCTGGCCCGATCATGAAGCAGACTCGGGGTATGCGGTTCCCCCCGTTCCGGCCCGCCCGGATGACCAGACCGAGTGCCACCGCGGGGCCCGGGCCCGGCGGGCCGGCCTCATGACCGGGGCACCAGCCCAGCAGAGCGACCGGCCAGGGCCCGTCACCCCCGGCCCGTCCAGTGCTGCCGGGACCGGTGGCACCGGGGCCAGCGCTGCCGGGGCCGCCCCGGGCCCGGATGGACCTGCCCCCGATGGCGGGCGGCCGCCCGTCCCGGCGGAGCTCATGGTCCCGCGCAGCCGGTGGAGCCGGGTGGGCTGGCTGTTCGCGGCCATCTGGCTGGTCTACCTGGCCCAGCCGATCGGGAAGCTCTGGTCAGACCCGGACCTGGCCCGCCGGTATCTGGGACTGGCCGACCTGATCGCGTTCGCGCTGTTGTTCATCCTGACGTTCGCCGCCGCCCGTTTCCTGCGGGACTTCCGGAACCGGCGGATGTCCCGCAGGATCGGCGTGGCCGCGCTGGCCGCCGAGAGCGTGCTGGTAGGGCTGGCGTATGCGGCGCTCGGCCCGTCCGCCGGCAGCCTGCTGATCTACGTGAGCGTGATGGCGGTATTCCTGCTGCCAACCCGCGCGGGCTGGGCCGCGGTGAGCGTGTTCGTCGCGGTCTCGCTGGTCGTCCCCTGGGCGCACGGCTGGCCGGTTGACGGGACCATGGCCTTCCAGATCTTCGTTTCCGCCCTGGCCGCGTGGGGCGTGAGCCACGTGATCCAGCGCAACGCCCAGCTGGTCGAGGCCCGGAACGAGATCACCCGGCTCGCCCTGGCCGAGCAGCGCAATCAATTCGCCCGCGACATGCATGACATCCTCGGCCACTCGCTGACGGTGGTGGCGGTCAAGGCGGAACTGGCCGGGCGGCTCACGAGCCTGGATCCGCAACGTGCCGAGACCGAGATCGCCGACGTGGAGCGGATCGCCCGGCAGGCACTGGCGGACGTCCGGGCGGCCGCGGCCGGCTACCGCGAGGTGACCCTGGCCGCGGAGCTGGCCAGTGCCCGGACCGCGCTGGCCGCCGCGGGCATCGAGGCGGAGCTGCCCGACCAGGGCATCTCCAGCATCCCCCGGCCGCGGCAGGAGCTGTTCGGCTGGGCGGTGCGCGAAGGCGTCACCAACGTGGTGCGGCACAGCGGCGCCACGCGCTGCCAGGTCAGGGTCACCGCCAGCCAGATCGAGATCGGCGACGACGGCTGCGGGCCGCCTCCGCCGGCCGATGGCACGGTGGCCCGGGCAGGCGCCTGCGACGGCTGGCCAGCGGGCCACCGGGACGCCCTGGCCAGCGAGTGCGGGCCGGCCAGCGGGCACGGCCTGGCCGGGCTGCGGGAACGGGCTGCCTTCGCCGGGGCCACGGTCAGCGTGGGCCGCTCTCCTGCAGGCGGCTTCGCCCTGCGTGTCCACGTGCCATGATCGCGACGTGAGCACGTCTATCCGCCTCCTTATCGCCGACGACCAGGCCCTCGTCCGGGGGGCGCTGGCGGCGCTGCTCGCCCTGGAGCCCGACCTGGAGGTGGTGGCCGAGGTCGGCCGCGGCGATGAGGTGGTCCCCGAGGCCCGCCGCGTCCGCCCGGACGTGGCCCTGCTGGACGTCGAGATGCCCGGCCTGGACGGCATCAGCGCCACCGAGGAGCTGCGCAGGGCGCTGCCGTCGTGCCGGGTGCTGGTCGTGACCACGTTCGGCCGGCCCGGCTACCTGCGCCGCGCGATGGCCGCCGGCGCCAGCGGCTTCGTGGTCAAGGACACCCCGGCCCGGCAGCTGGCCGACGCGGTCCGCCGGGTCGCCTCCGGGCTGCGGGTGGTCGACCCCAGCCTGGCCGCGGAGACGCTCGCCGCCGGTGACAGCCCGCTCACCCCGAGGGAGACCGACGTGCTGCGCACCGCCCGGGACGGCGGCACCGTGGCGGACATCGCCGCGGCGCTGCACCTGTCCGAGGGGACGGTGCGCAACCACCTGTCGGCTGCGATCGGCAAGACCGGCGCCCGCACCCGCGCCGAGGCTGTCCGGCTGGCCAGCGCGAACGGCTGGCTCTTAGGAAACTGACCGCCTGGGCCCTGGCTCAGGGCGCCGGGCGGCCCAGACGGTCCGCGTGGTGCAGACGCTGAGGTCGGCGCGCCGCAGGACGCTGGCAGGCTCGTCGCCGTTCGTCAGCGTGTCGAGCGTGGCCAGGTCCTCGGCGCTGAGCACGCTCTCCAGGCCGGAGCGCAACCGCCGCAGCCACGCCTGGGCGAAGCGCCGGGCCGCGGCGGGCAGCGGGGGCGCCAGGTCGATCGCGAACGTCCGCCGAGCCTCGATCGTGAAGCCCGCCCCGGTCAGGTGAGGCCCCCAGTCGGCGCCCAGATGCGGCATTTCGCTGGCGTGTTGCGCGGCGCGGGCGGCCTCGCAGCGGTCCTCCAGCCCGGGGCGGCCGAGGCCGGGGTCGTCGGGCAGGAAGCGGGGGAAGGCGTCCATCTCGACCACGGCCAGCAGGCCGCCGGGCTGGAGCGCGGTGAGGACCTGGGCCAGGACCCGATCGGGATCGGCCAGATGGTGCAGCGAGTTGGACGCCCAGACCAGGTCCGCCGGTCCGAGGTCCGGCCATTCCGCGTCCAGGTCCGCCTGCACGGTCCGGATCCGGTCGGCCATGCCCAGTTCGCGGGCCTTGGCCTGGAGGCGGTCCAGCATCGGCGCGGACACGTCCACGGCAACGGCGTCTGCCGCCCGGAAGTGCCGGAGCAGGGCGAAGGTGCCGGTCCCAGTCCCGGCCCCCAGGTCGGCGATCCGGCGGGGCTGGCCGGCTGCCAGACCGCCGGCCCAGTCGATCACGTCGGACAGGTAGGCGTGCAGCACCTCGGCCTCGAGGTCCAGGAGTTCGGCCATGTCCGCCTCGCCGTTCCCGGCGCCGCGATCATGGTGATCATGGTGGTGAGTGGTCATGAGCCCACCGTACGCGTTCCTTGCGTAGATGACATAACATCTTGCTTATGACGCAAGATGCCGAACTGGACGGCCTGGTCCGCCAGCGGATCCGGGGCCTGCGCGCCGCACGCGGCTGGTCCCTGGATGACCTGGCGGCCCGCTGTTACCTCAGCCCGTCCACCCTGAGCCGGATCGAGACGGGCCATCGGCGGATCGCCCTCGACCAGCTGGTCCCCATCGCCCGGGCGCTGGGCACCACGCTGGATCAGCTGGTGGAGTCGCCCGATGACGGGGACGTGGTGATCAGGCCGCAGCGCGATGTGGTGCGGGGGATGACTACCTGGATGCTGAGCCGGGAGCCCGGGCCCCACGGCGTCACCGTGGCCAAGATGCGGGTCACCAGGCCGGAGCCTGGGTGCGGGACGCAGGAGCTGCGTGTCCATCCCGGCAAGGACTGGTTCACGGTCCTGTCCGGGACGATCGTGCTGATGCTGGGGGAGCGGACCATCGTGGTCGAGGCCGGCCAGGCCGCGGAGTTCTCCACGATGATCCCGCACGCGTTCGGCGCCCGGGGCGGCCCCGCGGAGGTCCTGTGCATCTTCGACCATGACGGGCAGCGCTCTCATCTCCGCCCCTCCCCGTAACGGGAGGGGCGGGCGTCACAGGGCTCACACCCCACGATCCCGCAGCGGATAGCGATCCCGTTCCGTGATCACGGTCAATTCCTGGCGACACATAGCGCCCCATATTGACCGTGATCACGGGGGTGCAGCCGGGGCGCCGACGGTGTCAGCCTTGACGGGGCGGGTCGCGGGGGGGGCAGGCCGAAGGCCCGGCGGGCCTGGCGCACCGGGTCGGGCGCGGTGACTTTCTCGCTCAAGATCAGGGCGGCGGCACCGGGGGAGAAGTGCGCATGGACCCAGGACGGATCCCAGGAGACCGGGCCGACGTCCAGGGACCGCGCCTGGTAGGGGGCATCATGCCCGGCCAGCGTGATGACCTCGCCCAGGCTGGGGTAGCCGGCCGAGCCCGCCAGCAGGGTGTGGCCGCGGCGGGCGAACTCGCCGCAGTTCATCACGATGCCGACCCGCCAGGACAGCGTGAACGACGGGCCGCCGGCGGCCGACAGCGTCTCACCGGGCCGGATCTCGACGATGGTGGCGTCGCAGAACTCCCTGGGCTTGAGCCGCGGGCTCAGGTACCCGCCCAGGTCAAGCCGGCCCGCGTCCCGGTCCAGGTAGGTGTCGATGACGGGCAGCATGGACCGGGCCTGGCGCTGGTCGAGCGCCGGGGCCGGAAGGCGGCGCTGGGGGGCCGGGCCGGTGAAGGTCACCGCCAGCCAGGCCGCCGCGGCCACGGCGGCCGCGATCAGGGCACACGAGAAGACCAGCCGCTGGGTGAGCGTCGTGTCCACCGGGCCGCTTCAGCAGGCCTGGCTGGCTGGCCGGCCTGCTGGCCGCCCGGTCGCTCAGTGCCGGGGGGGTTGCCACGCGAGCACCGTACCGGTGCCCGCCCATGGCCGGGAACCGGCGGGCCCGAACCGCCAGATTCCGGAAACTGGGGAGAACCGTGCGGCAGTAAGGTTTCCTGGTGCGCGTTCTGCTCAGCGACGGATCCGGGCTCACCGCCCGGCAGACCGCGGCGCAGCTGGCCGACGCCGGCCACCGGGTCAACCTGCTCTCACCCGACCCGCTGTGCCTGGCCCGTTTCACCCGCCAGGTGCACCGCGTCTGGCGGGTGCCCGCCTACGGCGCCGGCCCGCTGCGCTGGCTGGAGGCCGCGGTGCGGGTCTACCGGGAGGCGGCGATGGACCTGCTGTGGGCGGCCCGGCTACCCGTGCTGCGGGCGATCGCCGCCGAGTGACGCGAGCCGCTCCCCGTCCTGCTGGCCAGGCTCCGATTCCGGGGCGCTGGCCAGCAGGTCGCGGCACTTGCGGATCCGGGCATCCAGGTCAGCCAGGAAGCCTTCCAGCGCCGCCCGCTTGGTCTCGACCGTGGCCCGCAGGCTCTCCTGCAGGCTCAGGCACTCGCCGACCAGCCTGCGGCGTTCGGAGTCGCTGGTCCGCTCGTCGTGGTAACTGAGCCGGATCTGCGCCAGCCGGTCCTCGTTGTGCAGCACCACGGCGATCTCGTCGAGGTTGAAGCCGAGCAGGGCCTGCAGCTCCCGGATGCGGGCCACCCTGGCCAGGTCCTCCTCGGAGTACCGGCGCAGGCCGCCGGGCGTGGTGCAGGCCGGGACGAGCAGGCCCAGCTGCTGGTAGTAGCGCAGCGCCCGCTCGGACACGCCCGCCCGGGCCGCGGCGGCGCCGATGCCGAGCAGGGGCTCATCCGCCGCCAGGGGGGACCCGGTGGCGGGTGCGGTGTTGGCGGCGCGGCGGTCCGCCGTCGTGCCCACCCGCTCAGCTGCTTCCCGGGGAATCGGAACCGCGGTCCGCGCTGGCGGCCCCGGACTGCTCGGCTTGGGCCAGCTGTCCGTGCCCGTTGCCGTGCCCGTTGCCGGTGACGGGGAGGTCGGCATCGGAAGACGGGAGCGGCTCGACGAAGCCCGTGATCCCGCCGATCTCCGCGGCGCCGTCCGCCAGTTCGTCCGCAGCCGGCTCGGTCGCGTGCAGGTAGCGCTTGCCGCGCAGGGCGGAGGCGATGATGGCCACGGCCGTTGCGATGGCCGCGAACGTGAAGGCCAGGTGCAGGCCGCTGGCGAAGGGCTGCTCGATCAGCTTGGGGAAGAACGTGCGGCCGGTGACGTAAGCCTGCTGGCTGGGGCTCAGGTGCTGCAGGGCCCCGGTCGGGCCGAGCAGTTCCTTGATCGGGTTGTAGCCGAGGAACGCGGAGAACAGGCTCCCGATCGGCGGCTCGTTCGCGACCACGTGCGCGGCCGACGGGGCGACACCTGCGTTGACCAGGCCCTTGTAGAGGTGGGAGGGCAGGTTGGCGGCTAGGCCGAGCGTGACGATCGTGAAGAACAGGCCCATGGACAGCACGGTGGCCGAGTTCTGGAAGGTGTTGACCATGCCGGCGCCGGCGCCGCGCTGTTCGGGCGGCAGGCTGTTCATGACCGCGGCCTGGTTGGGCGAGAAGAACAGGCCCATGCCCACCGCGAACAGGAAGATCAGCAACGCGAACCAGACGTAGCTGAAGTTGATCGGCAGCAGTTCCAGCAGCAGGAACGCGACGCCGGAGACCATCAGGCCGGTCGTGGCGAACAGCCGGGCCCCGAAGCGGTCGGACAGGATGCCGGCCAGCGGCCCGACGATGAGGAAGCCGAGCGTCAGCGGGACCATGGCGATGCCCGCCCACAGCGGGGTCTGGCTGAAGCTGTAGCCGTGCTGCGGCAGCCAGATGCCTTGCAGCCAGATGATCAGCATGAACTGGATACCGCCGCGGCCGAGGGCACCGAGCAGGCCGGCGATGTTCCCGGCGGTGAACGCGCGGATCCTGAACAGGCTGAGGCGGAACATCGGCTGCTCCACCTTGGTCTCCACCCAGGCGAACAGGATCAGCACCGCGATCCCGCCGAAGATGGCGGTCAGCACGTAGGGGTTACTCCACCCCGTGGGGTGCCCGCCGTAGGGGAGCAGCGAGTACACGATGCCGACCAGCACCGAGATCAGCCCGATGGCGAACAGGGCGTTGCCCAGCCAGTCGATCTTCGCTGGGATCCGGATCCCGTTGTCACGCAGCATGAGGTAGGCCCAGACCGTGCCGAACAGGCCGAACGGGACCGAGACCAGGAAGACCAGGTGCCACTCGATGGGGGCGAGCACGCCGCCCAGCAGCAGGCCGAGGAACGAGCCGCTGACCGCGGCGATACCGTTGATCCCCATCGCCTTGCCCCGCTCGTTCTGCGGGAACGCGTCGGTCAGGATCGCGGTCGAGTTGGCGAACAGGAACGCGCCGCCGACCCCCTGGAAAACCCGCATGATGATGATCCACAACGCGCCTGGCACCCCGGTGAGCCAGGTCACCGACAGCAGGATCGAGAACAGCGTGAAGACCGCGAAGCCCAGGTTGTACATCTTCACCCGGCCGTAGATGTCCCCGATCCGGCCGAAGCTGACCACCAGCACCGCCGTGACCAGCAGGAAACCCATGAACACCCAGAGGAAGTACGAGGTGTTCGAGGGGACCAGCGGGTTCAGCTTGATGCCCCGGAACAGGGCCGGCAGTGAGATCAGCAAGATCGACTGGTTGATCGTCACCATCAGGATTCCGAGCGTGGTGTTCGACAGCGCGATCCACTTGTAGTGGACGCCCCGCGCGTCTCCGGCTGCGGGCGCGGCCTGCGCTTGTCCTGCCACCGGCATTAAATCTCCTAGCTGAAAAGGGCGTGAGCCGACGTCCCGTGAGGTGATCAGCCGGGCCGGGGTCTCTGGATTTCGGCGGGGCCCGCCCGTGCCTCAGACAGCATACCGAGCCTTGACGTTAACGTCAGAGTCGGGACCCGGCCCCGCCGCGTGCCGGGCCCGCCTCCTCGGCCTCCTCACCCTCCCCAGCCTCCCGGGCCCCGGCCGGCGATGCCGCCGGGGACGGGGCGCGCGGCACTGCGCGCGGGAAGGTGGCCATGGGTCGGGAGGACCGGTCACAGGAGGGTGAGCTGCTCCCCGGCAGGCTCGGGAGGGGCCGGCCGGGCCGCGCGGCGCCAGGTGCGCTGGCTGGCGGGCGGGCTGCCGCGGCCCACGTGGTAACGCCCGGCGAGCTCGCGGACCTGCTCGGCGATGCGCTGCTGGTAGTCCTTGGGCGCGTAGGCCCGCGAGCCATACAGCCCCCGGTAGCGGGGAACCAGGGCGGGATGGTGCTCGGCCAGCCAGGCCAGGAACCACTCCCGGGCCCCCGGCCGCAGGTGCAGCACGATCGGGCTGACGTGGGTGGCGCCCGCCTCGGCGATCTGCCGCACGGTGGATTCCAGCTGGGCGGGGGAGTCAGACAGGAACGGCACCACCGGTCCCATCAGCACGCCGCAGCGGAGCCCGTGCTCGCTGAGCGTGCTGCACGCGCCCAGCCGCCGCCGCGGGCTGGGCGTGCCTGGTTCCACAGCGCGCCACAGGTCCTCGTCCGCGCAGCCGACCGACACGCTGAGCCCCACGTCGGTGACCTCAGCGGAGGCGAGCAGCAGGTCGAGGTCGCGGAGGATGAGCGTGCCCTTGGTGAGGATCGAGTACGGGTTGCGGGCATCGAGCAGGGCCTGCAGGATCCCCGGCATCAGCTGGTACTTGCCCTCGGCCCGCTGGTAGACGTCCACGTTGGTGCCCATGGCGATGTGCTCGCCCTGCCACCTGGGGGAGCTGAGCTCCTTGCGGACAAGGGCCGGGGCGTTGACCTTGACCACGATCTTCGAGTCGAAGTCGTGCCCGGCGTCCAGGTCCAGGTAGGTGTGCGTATTGCGCGCGAAGCAATACCGGCATGCATGGCTACATCCCCGATAGGGATTAATAGTCCAGCGGAACGGCATGCGGGAGGAGTCGGGCACGCGGTTGATCGCGCTGCGCGCGTGCACCTCGAAGAACGTCATGCCCCGGAAGCCGGGGGTGTCGAATGACCTGGTGATCGCGCCGCGCTCGAACAGCGCGGGCGCGGCCGGGGCCGCGCGGCCCCGCGAGGCTTCAGAGGAGCCGGGGCCGCCGGGAGTGTCCGGGTGAAGCCGCAGCTCGTTCCATCGCATGGCGCTACTGTAGAATTTTAGTTCGAAACTGGCAAACGCTGTCGAGCATGTTGTCGATTGCCGCCCGCTGCGCGGGGCGGGAAGCCTGGGAGCCCGCGCCCCGCCGGTCGCGGCCGGCAAGTCCGCAAAAGCCGTGACAGCAGCGGGAACTGCGGCTAACGATCTTGCCGTGGGGGATAGTAAGAGAAAGTTCCCACCGGCCCGCCGGGTGGAGGTAGCCCTTATGGCGCTATCCATGGATGAACAGCGCATCCTGGATGAGATTGAGCGCGGCCTCGCCAGCGCCGACCCGGTGCTGGCGACGAGGATGGCCACCTTCGGCGCGCCCCGCCGCATCGCGGCCCTGCGCCTGCGCCGGCTGCGGCTGGTCGCCTCGCTGATGACGCTGGTGGTCGTCGCGATGGTCTCGGTGCTGGTGTACGCGCTGGTCCCGTTCCGGAGCGTGGCCGACCGGCACGCGAGCACCAAGGCCAGCTCGTCCCCCGCGCAGCCGATGATGACCACGCCATCCCACGCGGCCCAGTCTCACGCCGCCCAGTCTCAGCAGGCGCAGTCTCAGCAGGCCGGGTCTTCGCAGTCGAAGTCGTCCGCCGCAGCGAGTGCCGCGCCCGCGAGCGCGACCCCCGCGAGCACCGCCGTCCGCGGCTCAGCGGCGGTGAGCGCGGCGGGCAGCCGGGCGCCCAGCACCCGGGCCGGCACGTCGGCCAGCCCGGCCGCGCATCAGCAGGCGCGGGGCACGCCCGCCCAGTAGCCCAGCCCTCAGTAGCCCGGCCCTCAGTAGCCCAGCCCGCAGTAGGCCCAGTCCGCAGCGCAGCGGGCGCGCGGGCCCGTGCAGCGCCAGGCCGGTCAGTTCTCGCGCCAGAACTGCAGCAGGTACTGCTCCAGTCCCTCAAGGTTCTTCCTGGCCTGCTGGAACTCGTCGCTGAGCGGGTTGACCCCGCGGTCGAACATTTCCTCGTACAGCCGCATGACCTCGCGCCGGTTGCGGGCATAGACGCGTACGACGTAGTCGCCGACGCCGCTCGCCAGGGTGAGGCCCTCGACTGCGCGGCCAGCAGACCCCATGTCCACGCTGAGCTGCCCGCGCAGGTACAAGGTGCCCTTGGCCTCGTCCTCCCACGCGTCACCGAACGCCGGGGGAGCGGTGTCCCACTCCTCGATCGTGAGCCGGACGCCGATGTGCTCCTGCAGGCTCCCCACCCACAGTTGCTCCCGGTTCACGCTCACTAGCGTGCCAACCGGGGCGAGCGGCCCGCCGGGCGCGTCCGGATCCACGGTCGAGTCGTGCACCCGGAACATCCGCCGGTCCGGGAACACGGGCATTTCCAGCCGGATCAGGCGTCGGCTCATGTGCCCCCCTTAGGCCCCTACGCGGCTCCAAATTAATAGCATGCTCCGGGCGCGGGCGGCGTGACCCGCATTCGGCGACAAACTTACCGAAGGTAACATTCAGTGATCCCCGGAGAGGCGGGGCAGGAGCGTCCGCGACCCGGGCTCACGGCCGCCGGCGCCGGGTGCGTCAGAGCGCGCGGGCCCGGACTTCCGCCCACAGGGCCTCGTAGGACTGCGCGGCCCGGCCGTGCGGCGCGAACGCCGGGACGGGAGCGCGTTCCACCGACATCTGCTCGATCTGCGATAGCGCGGGGATGGTGGCTGCGGCCACGTCACCGCGCTCGGCCGGCAGCCGCTCGGCGATCTCCTTGTGCAGCCGCTTTCGCTGGTCGATCATCGAGAAGAACGCCAGGACCTCAGGCCGCTGGCCGTCGAAGCTGCTGAGGAACTCGGTCAGCTGATCGAGGGTGCGCAGCGACAGGACCGTCGGGATGAGCGGGACCAGCAGGCTGTCGGCCGCCTGCAGGACACTTTCGGACAGCAGCGAGATCCCCGGTGGGCAGTCGAGGAAGATCACGTCGTACTCGTCGCTGAGCGGGGCGAGAAGCCGCGCGATCCGCCGCGTCGGCTTCTTCGTGGCCCCGAGGACCAGGTCCAGGTTCCGGTAGGTGAAATCGGCCGGCAGCAGGTCCAGATCGGCGAAGTCAGTGCCCTTGATCGAGTCATCGATCTCCCGGCTGCCCTTGATCAGCGCCTTGCCGCCGCCCTTGACCCGGGGCCTGATCCGGAACAGGTAGCTGGCCGCAGCCTGCGGGTCGAGGTCCCACAGCAGCACGCGCAGGCCGTCCTGGGCGGCCAGGTAGCTGAGGTTGACCGCGGACGCGGTCTTCCCGACGCCACCCTTGATGTTGTAGGTCGCGAGGATCTTCATCGGCCTGCACCGCCGGACGGGCCGGCCTTCCCGATCAGGGCCTGGAACCGGCGCTCACTGGCCGGGCTGGCGAATTCGCCGAACCGCTCGGCGAACTCGCCGCGGGCCCGCTGCTGGGCGCGGCCGATCTCCCCGGCCAGTTCGCCCATGGCGAGCACGGCGGTCGCGGGCAGGGGGTTGGCGGCCCGGGTCCGGTCGGCCATCATCTGGGCCGCGAACTCCCGCAGCTCCTGCTGCTGCACCTGGCGATCCTGGAACTCGCCGAGGCAATCCTGCAAGCCCTTGAGGTCCTTGAGCGCGCGCTGATAGGCCTGCGGGTCGAACAGCGAGGCAAAGATCTCCAGCAGGTAGCGCAGTTCCTTGCATCGTTTGCGCAGGTCATGGAGGTGCTCCGCGGGAGAGCCCTCGCTGATCGCCCGGCCCTGGCGGATTACATGCCGGTGGGCGCGGCGCAGCCGCCTGGTGGCCAGGTCCGCGGCCCGCTCGCCACGCCGCGCCACGGTGAGCCCGGTCAGCGCGCCGCGCCATTCGCAGGCCAGCGACGAGAAGCGCGCGGACCGCAGTCCGCGGGCCAGCGTGCGCTGCTCGATGACCCGGCGGCGGGCCAGGTACGCGTGGAACGGCTCGAGCTCGGCGGGCGCCGCGGACACCAGGGCCCCGGCCATCTCGTCGTAGTTCAGCAGGTAGACGTCGAGATCCCGGGTCGGGGTGGTCAGGTCACCCAGCCATTTGAACGCCGGGCGGAACCGGGCCGGCAGGCTGGCGGGCAGCGCGTCCCCGGCGAGCTTGAGCGCGGACCGGGTCCGCCGGACCGAGACGCGCAGATCGTGCAGGAACTCGCTGTCGATGTCCCGGATGGTGCCGGGGACGTTGGCCTCCAGGGTGTCCAGCAGCTGCAGCAGGACCGCCTGGAGGGCGGCCCGGGCGGGCATGGCGGGGGTGAGCCGGACATTGATCTTGTTGCTGTACGCCTCGGCGTGCTGGCCTGCGGCGGCGAGGGCGGCGTCCAGCGGGCGGGGCGCTACCCCGTCCAGCCCGGCCGCGGCGGCGAGCAATTCGCCGACCCGCTCGGCCTGGGTCTGGTAGCCGCGGACCGCGGTCACCTGGAGCCGGACCGGCAGCTCGGCCGCCGCCGGCTGATTCACCGTGGTCCGGTCCGCCCTGATCCAGGCGATCGTCTTCGTGTCCGGGTTGAGGACCCGCAGGTCGTGGACCGCGCTGGCCCCCCGGGCGGCGGCCAGCAGGGCCCGGATCCCGGCCACGGGACGGATCACGGCGGTGACCGGGCCGGGCGGCAGGTCCTGGACCAGGGCCGGCCACGTCAGCCGGCCTGCGGACTGCCTGACCATCTCCCCGGCCGCGGACGCCAGGACCAGCTCCGCCGGCCGCGGGCCGGTCACGTATTCCAGCGTCAGCCCGGCCCGGTGCAGCCGCCAGTCGAACGTGTCCAGCCACGTGCGGCGCACCGTGCGGGGCCGGCCGGCGCTCCCCAGCGTGAACCGGGGGGCCAGGGCGGCCAGCACGTCGTCCTCGCCCGGGTGGCCTGAGCCGTCGCCGGCCAGCACCACCTCGCGCGAGAACGCTTGCATAAGGGAACCTCTGCTCGGTCAGGAAGGAAGGACGCGGCGGGGCAAGCCGCACTATTTCCGACCGTAAGTCTAGCTAGCGGCGGCTGGTCCGCTCCTGACTGGAGGTGTGTTCGTCGGGTATCTGATCCGCGGCCACCCGGGCGCCGCCCGGGCGGCCCGGCCCCCGACCCGCCACCGGGGGCATGATCAACGTGCCCTCAGAGGTCACCTGGACCTTCGCGGCGGGCATGTCGTCCCCCCTGACCACGGCGGGCATGTTCAGCGTGCCGTCCGTGAGGCGGGGTGCGGAGGCGAGAGGGGCTTGCGTGGCGGCTGGAGCTTCCGCGCGCTGGAGCTTGCGCGGCTGGAGCCTCCGCAGCAGCAGGAGCTTCGCCGGCGGAGCCTCCGCAGCAGCAGGAGCTTCGCCGGCAGCCGGGGCTTCCCCCGCGACGGGGGCGTCGTCCGCGGCTGGTCCTCATCCCCCGGCTCGTGCCCGCCCATGCCGGGGATGGTCAGGGGCGGCCGCTTGATCGCCGGCAGCACGGAGGTCAGCTCCGCGCTGGCCCTCACCCTGGCCCGCTTCCGCTGCTGTTCCTCATCGATTTTCGCCGCCGCCACCGCCAGCCGGTCATTCATGCCGGACATCTGGCGGGCGCGGGCCCGGAGCTTACGGGCACGGTCCGCCGCATACAGCAGCACGGCAGCCACGACAACGACGACAATGAGCAGCTCAGCCATGTATCACGCCATCACTGGAAGGGCTTGCGGGATGCCTCCAGAGTATGCGAGGCACGCCGCTGCCCCGGGAGAAGGCGGCCTGGTGTCGGCGTGGATCAGGCATAGTCCCGGTAAAGAGCCGGCTCAGGCCAGGCGGGTGACCTCGACGGTCACGCCCATCGCGACGATCGGGGCGCCGTGATAAATCTCTTTGAGCCGGCACGCCGGCGTAGCCGCGGCCCCGGGCCACGACCACGTCCGGAGTGTACGCGGAATCTGTTCCGCGGCCTCCCGGCACAGCCGGCGGGCGGGACCTTCCCGCGGCCTGCCCCCTGGCGCAGACTGATGAAGGTGCCTGACAGGCTGATGCCGCCGTGAGCTGAGGAGGGCCTGCCGTGCTCTACGTCTTCGGGTTCGAGCGGATCGCGGTCGTGCTGAGCGATCTCTACTTCGTGGACCCCAACCCGCACAAGGGCCAGGAAGGCCCGGAGCACGGCGTCCGCCTGGAGGTCCGGGTCATCACCCCCGGCCCGCTCAAGGGGTCGATCTACTCGGCGCAGCCCATCGAGATCGGTGACCTGATCTGGCGCGCCGACCTGCTGGAATCGGTGGACGGCCCGCCGGGCAGCTTCGACCGGACGCACCACCACCCCGGGGTCTCCCGCGGCCTGGAACCGGGCCGCCGGGTCTTCGACCAGAAACTGTCCGCCGCGCCCGTCGAGTGGGTCGGGGACCAGCTGGCTGACCTGGAGGGAATCCTGGAGCGGGCCGGCATGGGCGGCCACCCCGCCGACCCCGTCGACGCGCAGAGCCTGCGCGACTGCCTGCCTGAGGTCCTCGAGGCGCTCGGCCGGCTGATCGACCGTGTCCAGGCCGGCGAGCTGGGCCGGCCGCCCGCCGAGGGCCCGCTGGCCAGCATCCGCGCCGGCTGGCTCTAACCCCCGCCCGGGCCTCCCCCTGTGCCGCGTGATCACGGGCGATATCTGCCACATAGCGCCGCCCCTATTTGACCGCGATCATGAAGCCCCGCGCCGGCGCCGGGGGGCGGGGGGCGCCCCAGGCGGGGCGGCGCCCAGGCGGGGCGGCGCCCAGGCGGGCGGCGGGACAGCACAGCGGCCGGCGTGCCCAGCGGGCCGGGACGGCCGCGGTCTGACTGAGGGTGGGCAGGTGTGCGCGGAGCGCCCCGATTCCGGGGCCGTGGGGCTCCGGTGCAGAGTTTTCCTGTTTGCAGGACCGCGCCGCCTTCTAAAGCGGGGGACGCACCCGCACACTGGAGGCGTGCACGACTTCGATCTGCTGGTCATCGGATCAGGTCCGGGCGGCCAGAAAGCGGCCATCGCGGCCGCGAAGCTGGAACGCCGGGTGGCGATCGTTGAGCGGCCGGACATGCTGGGCGGCGTGTGCGTCAACACCGGCACGATCCCGTCGAAGACCATGCGCGAGGCGGTCCTGTACCTGACCGGTCTCGACCAGCGCGAGATGTACGGGCAGAGCTACCGGGTCAAGGACGAGATCACGATCGGCGACCTCGCCAACCGGACCCGGCACGTGGTGACCCGCGAGAACGACGTGGTGCGCAGCCAGCTGACCCGCAACCGGGTCACGGTGCTCAGCGGCACCGCGTCCTTCCTGAGCCCGCACGAGGTCGCGGTGGACGACGGCGCGGGCCGGGAGCGGAAGGTCACCGCGGACGCGGTGGTCATCGCGACCGGGACCAGGCCGGCCCGCCCCGCGAGCGTGGCGTTCGACGAGAAGGCGATCATCGACTCGGACGGCATCCAGCACCTCAAAAAGGTCCCGCGGACCATGGTGGTGGCCGGCGCGGGCGTGATCGGCATTGAGTACGTGTCCATGTTCGCCGCGCTGGGCTGCAAGGTGACCGTGGTCGAGCAGCGGGACCGGATGCTGGAGTTCTGCGACCTCGAGGTGGTCGAGGCGCTCAAGTTCCACCTGCGCGACCTGGCCGTGACGTTCCGGTTCGGCGAGATCGTGGACTCCGTCGAGGCCAAGGGTGACGGCGCGATCGCGACGCTGCGGAGCGGGAAGCGGATCCCGGCCGACACCGTGATGTACTCCGCCGGCCGGCAGGGCATGACCGACGACCTGAACCTGCCCGCGGCGGGCCTGGAGGCCGACAAGCGGGGCCGGATCAAGGTCGACGAGTTCTACCGCACCGAGGTGCCGCACATCTACGCGGTGGGTGACGTGATCGGGTTCCCGGCCCTGGCGGCTACCTCGATGGAGCAGGGCCGGCTGGCCGCGCACCACGCGATGGGCGAGCCGGTGCACACCGCGCACCTGCTGCAGCCGATCGGCATCTACAGCATCCCGGAGATCAGCTTCATCGGCCGGACCGAGGACCAGCTCACCGCGGACTGCGTGCCGTTCGAGGTCGGCGTGTCCCGGTACCGCGAGCTGGCCCGCGGGCAGATCATCGGCGACTCCTACGGCGTGCTCAAGCTGCTGGTCTCTCCCGAGGACCACGCGCTGCTCGGGGTGCACGTGTTCGGCACGCAGGCCACCGAGCTGGTGCACATCGGCCAGGCGGTGATGGGCTGCGGCGGCACCGTCGATTACCTCGTGGACGCGGTGTTCAACTACCCGACCCTGGCCGAGTCCTACAAGGTCGCCGCGCTCGACGCGACCAACAAGATGCGCCAGGTCGCGCGGTTCGACTAGCCCGACTGGCTGCAGCCGGTCGGCTAGGCGTTCGCCCCGCGGACGGGGACCGCGCCGCGGCCCGCATAAGATCAGGGAATGCCTGATTCTGTTCCCGCCGCCGCGGCGGCGCAGCTGGATGACCCGTTCGCCGAGCTCAGGGGACCGCTGGCGGGCACCACCAGAATGCGGCTGGCGGTCGCGGGCAACACGCAGCTCACCCCGCACATGCAGCGGCTCGTGCTGACCGCGCCCGAGCTGGCCGGCCTGCGCTACCAGCCCGGCCAGGACGTCATGCTCCTCGTGGCCGTGGACGGCAACCGCCCGGTCCGCCGCCGGTACACGATCCGGGACCTGGACGTCACCCGGCAACTGCTCACCCTGGACATCGTCCGGCACGGGGACGGCCCCGGCGAGCAGTGGGTCCGGTCGGCCCGGCCTGGCGACACGATCGAGGGCATCGCCCCCCGCGGCAAGATCTTCGTGAAGAGCGAGGCGGACTGGCACCTGTTCGCCGCGGACGAATCCGGGCTGGCCGCGGTGTTCGCGATGACCGGCTCGCTGCCGCCGGACGGCCGCGCGGCCGCGTTCCTGGAGGTTCCCGAGGCCGCCGACGAGCAGAAGCCGGACCTGCCGGCCGGGGCCGGCCTGACCTGGCTGTCGCGCGAGGGCCGGCCTGCGGGCGACCCGGAGATCCTGGCCGCGGCGCTGCAGGCGGCCGAACTCCCGCCCGGTACTGGTCATTTCTACCTGTTCGGCGAGGCCAGGGTCGTGCTGGCGCTGCGTGAGCTGCTCGCCGCCCGCGGGGTGCCCGGCGAGCAGGTCTCGGCCAAGGCCTACTGGGGCCGGGGCAAGGCCAACGCCCAGCATGGCGAGCCTGCGCGCGACAGCTGACCGCCGGCCCGGGCTAGAAGCGGGTCGCGGCCAGCCAGCGGCCCAGCACCGCGGGATCCCCGTGCACCGCGACCGCCGGGTCATCGGGCGGCAGCCGCCGCAGCAGCACCAGGAGCAGGTCCGATGCGCCACCCCGCAGCGCGAGGGTGGCCTTCTCGTGGGCGCGGCGCACCGTGATCCCGGCCGGGCCGTGGCTGACCAGCCACTCGCCCGTGCCGTCCGGCACGTCGGACGCGTGCACGTGGAGGGATTCACCGGCGGCCAGCCCCTCGGCCCGGACGTCAGGCTCGCCGTTGTCCGGAGCGGCCACGCTCGTCAGCCATTCGTCGATCCCGTCGGCCGCGACGTCCGCGGGGATCAGTGGCCGGCCGCCCTCAGCGATCTGGGCGTCCGCGCCATGCACGGTGGTCTCGTGGGTCATCCGCCGCGCCCAGAAACCGGCGGGCCGCTGCTCACCGAACGCCCAGACCTTGGCGTCCCCGGCCTCCCCGAGCGCGGTGATCAGCCGGTCCGCGCCCGCGCCCAGCCAGCTGGCGTGCTCGGCCGGGTCGTCCGGGATCCGCCCGCCGGGCACGTCGCGGAAGGCTATGGCCCGCTCCGACCGGGTACCGACGATCTGCGCGGCCCAGCGATGGGCCCGGCCGACGTGGGTGGCCAGCTGCCGCAGCGTCCAGTCCGGGCAGGTGGGCACGCGCACCGTGAGATCGGCGCCGTCAACCAGCCCGGCCAGGGCCAGCGTGGCGGCGCTGATCTCCGCGTGGTAGCGCTCCGGGGTGAGCACGCGGGCGGCCCGGGATCAGCCGCAGCCGCACGCGCCGCCGCAGCAGCCACCGCCGCCGCCGCCGGAGCGCGGCGCGGACGCGCTGGCCCGGCCGCCGACCGAGACCGTGGACAGCAGCTTGACCGTGTCGTCGTGCCCTTCCGGGCACAGGCACGGATCGGATGACTCGCTCATCGGCCGGGTCCGCTCGAACGTGGATCCGCAGGCCCGGCACCGGTACTCGTAACGTGGCACAAGCACAGGGTACGCGCCCCGGCGGTCCCCCGGCCCCCGGGGACCGCTCACGCGACGGTGTCCTGGTCCTGCTCGGCCGGCATGATCTGGGCCAGCGGCGGCCGCTCGTGCAGTTCGTTGAGGTGCTCATCGAGGCGCAGCCCGGAATCGGTGGCCACCGCGTGCACGTACACCTCCGGGCGGCGCAGCGCCCGGACCCCGGGAGTGCCCGGGGCGCAGATGCCCCGCTGCGGCAGCGACGCCCGGCTGGCCATCGCGCGCAGCACGGCCGAGCTCATCAGGCTCAGGTCCCACAGCGACTGGTGCCGGTTCTGCCGGGCGCCGAGGTCGACCTGGGCCATGGCGCCGAGGCCCGCGTCCTCCAGCACGTTGACCAGGATGCCGAGCTCAACCCCGTACCCGGTGAGGAACGGGATGCTGCACAGCAGGTCACGGTAGGCAGCGAACTCGCCCGCGAGCGGCTGCACGAACCCGGTGAGCTCCGGGCAGAAGAAATTGAACAGCGGCTTGGCCATCAGCTCGGTGACCCGCCCGCCACCGTCCGCCACTGCCCGGCTGGAGTCCGTGTACGGCCGGCGGTAAGCGGCCTTCGTGAACTGCACCTCGGGGATCGTCAGCAGCGGGCCGAGCGTGCCGTACACGAATCGCTCCGGGAAGTTGCTCGTATCCGCGTCCGCGAACATGACGATGTCGCTGCGGGCCACGGACAGGCTGCGCCACATGGCGTCACCCTTGCCCTGGGCCGGCCCGAAGTCCGGGAGCAGTTCGTTCTCGGAGTACACCTCGGCGCCCCAGGCCCTGGCGATGTCCGCGGTGCCGTCGGGCGAGTCCGCGTCCACGACCATGACCTGGTCAATCAGCCCGGCCCGGTCGTTCAGCCGGGCCACCTCGGCGAGGATCGGGCCGATCGTCGCGGCGCAGTTGCGGGACGGGAAGATCAGGGTGGTGCTGACCTCGCGGCGCGCCTGGCCGGGTGTGCCCAGCGCGGCGAAGTCCTCGTGGCTGAATGAACGCTGCTCGAACCATTCCCGGACGTTCGTGGTCATGAATCGTGCCCTTTCGCTCAGGTCGCCGCTACATCAGCCCAGGGCGCGGTGATGGCTTTACTGACCGGGTGCATGCCCCCAGCACCGGCCGCCGCAAGCGGAGAAAAAAGCCTAGCCGCGGCATGTTGATGCGAGGTAAAAGCGTGTTGCGCCCAGGTAAACGCCGGGAGGCTGGCTGGGGCGGGCTTCGCCGGGCTGGCTGGGGGGAGCTTCGCCGCCGGGCTGGCTGGGCGGAGCTTCGCCGCCGGGCCGGCTGGAGCTTCGCCGCCGGGCTGGCTGGGGCGGCTTCGCGGCCGGGCTGGCTGGGGCGGGCTTCGCCGCCGGGATCAGCCGGGGCAGCCCCGGCCGCCGGGGCCTGGCACCGGGGCCGAGGTATCCGAGGTGAGGCGCCGAGCGGGAACGGATCCGTTAGTGCCGTTGATGGTGGTCTTGACCGTGGAGGCAGCGGGGGAGGAGGCGCGGCGGGGCGGGGGCAGCCCGCCGCCGGCGGTCGCGTCGTCGTAGAAGAACTGGCGGCCGCGCAGCAGCGAGACCATGGCCCCGGTGAAGGACATGAGGGCCGCCGCGGTGAACACGATGACGAGGCCGTGGTGGAACGGGCCGGCGATCAGTGTGGGGAAGAAATGATTCCCGGTCAGCGCGGCCACATTGTGGGCCGGGAGCCGGCTGAGCACCCCGGAGGGCTTGAGCAGGTGCTGCACCGGGTTGTAGCCGAGCAGGGCGGCGAACACCGTGCTCACCGGCGGCAGGTGGCCGACCCTGGTGGCCACGGACAGCGGCACGCCCTGGGCGGTCAGCCCGCGGATCAGCGCGGGCGGCAGGGTGCTGGCCAGCCCGGCGATCAGGAGCGAGAAGAAGATGCCGATGGACAGGGACATGCCGGCGTTCTGGAAGGTGGACCGCATGCCGGACGCGCTGCCTCGCTGGCTGGCGGGCACGCTGCTCATGATGGCGGAGGTGTTGGGCGAGGCGAACAGGCCGGAGCCCACCCCGTTGAAGAAGATGATCGTCGCGAACAGCCAGTACGGGAAGACCAGCGGCAGCGCGATCAGGCCGATGAACGCGCAGGTGGCCACCAGCAGCCCGGCTGTGGCGAACGGGCGCGGGCCGTACTTGTCCGACAGGGTCCCGGAGATCGGCCCGGCGATCAGGAACCCGGCGGTCAGCGGGAGCATGTAGATGCCCGCCCACAACGGTGTGTCGACGAAGTTGTAGCCGTGCAGCGGCAGCCAGACGCCGGCCAGCCAGAGCACCAGCATGAACTGCAGCCCGCCGCGGGCGATCGAGCCGAGCAGGCTGGCCAGGTTCCCGGCCGCGAAGGCCCGGATCCGGAACAGCCCGAGCTGGAACATGGGCTCGGCGATATGGGTCTCGATCAGGCAGAACACCACCAGCAGCGCAGCACCGCCGAACAGGCCGGCCAGTACCCACGGATTCATCCAGCCGGTCGGATGCCCTCCGTAGGGCTGGATCCCGTAGGTGATCGCGACCAGCAGCGCGGTGGCGCCCAGGCCGAACGTGACGTTGCCCCACCAGTCGATCCTGGCCCGCCGGGTGGTGGCGATCTCGCGCAGGCTCTTGTAGGACCAGATGGTGCCGACGATCCCGATCGGGACATTGATCCAGAACACCAGCCGCCAGTCCACCGCGGCCAGCAGCCCGCCCAGCAGCAGCCCCACGAACTGCCCCGAGATCCCGGCGATCTGGTTGACGCCCAGCGCCATGCCGCGCTTGCCGGCCGGGAACGCGTCGGTCAGGATCGCGGCCGAGTTGGACATCAGCATGGCCCCGCCGAGGGCCTGGACCAGCCGGAAGCCGATCAGCCACAGCGCGCCGCCGCTGCCGGTCAGCGGGTCCAGCGACAGCGCGATCGAGGCCAGGGTGAAGACCACGAAGCCCAGGTTGTAGATGCGCACCCGGCCGTACATGTCGCCGAGCCGCCCCAGGGTCACGACCGCCACGGCGGTGACCAGCAGGTAGCCGATGATCATCCACAGCAGGTAGCTGACGTTTCCGGGGGAGAGCGGGTCCAGCTTGATGCCGCGGAAGATGGCGGGCATCGCGATGATCACGATCGAGGCGTCGATCGTGGCCATCGTCATGCTGAGCGTGGTGTTCGAGAGCGCGATCCACTTGTACCGGCCCTCGGTGCCGTCGTTCCCGGTGCCGTTCCTTCCCGGGACGCCGCCGTGGCCGTTCACCCCGGGCTGGGCGCCTGGGGCGCCGCTGCGATCAGCGTTTCTCGACACGTTGATACATGCTACCTCGCATCAGTTGCTTGATCGCAACTACTTATCCGGGTGGGTTTCCTGACGGCTTCGGGGTCACGCGGTGCCGCGGGCCATCGCGATGAGCCGGTCCAGCACCGCACCGTCGCTGGTCCCCAGCCCGTCGTGCTGGTACTCGTTCGTGACCCAGGGACGCAGGCCGCGGACCGCGGCGGCGGTGGGCAGCGAGAGCTGCCGGGGAACGTACATGTCATCGAAGTAGACCGCCGCGGCGGCCGGCACGTCACTGGCCGCGAGCCGGCCCGGGTCGTAGAGCCGCGGCCACGAATCGCGCGCGGCCAGTTCCTCCGCCGCGTCACGCAGCGGGCGCAGCACCGGGTCGGTCCCGAACATCCACGGGTAGATCATCTCGCCGGTGAACAGCAGCGTGATGTCGCCGTCCACGGCCGCGGCGGGGTCGAATTCGGCGAACTCGGCCATGATCCGGTCCGCCGCCCAGCGCGTCGCCGTGCCCTGCGCGTAGCACGCCTCGTGGACCAGGGCGTAGAGCGGCGCCTCAGCGAACGACAGCCTGGCGGCGACGTGGGCCACGAACGCGTCGGAGAGCGCCGCCCCGGACCGCCCCGCCGCAGCGGGCGCTGGCCCGGCGAACGCCTCCTCCAGCAGGTAGTGCAGGGTGTCGCTGCCACTGGAGGCGCCGAGTATCCGGCCCAGGCTCTGGAAGGCCGGCACGGTGAGCCGCCCGCCACCCGGCATGATCACCTCGTGGCCGGCCAGGTGACGGGCTACGGCCCGGGCCCGGTCGGCGTCCTGCGGGAAGCGCTCGTAGTGCAGCCGGCTGACGTTCCGCCACGATCGGATACGTGAGCCGGTAGACGTCGTCGGCGGTGGCGTCGAGACCGGGCAGGCCGCCGGTGATCAGCGCCTCCCGCACTCCTTCCGGCGCGAAGGACAGGTACGTGGTCGCGCAGAAGCCGCCGAAGCTCTGGCCCAGCACGCTCCACGGCTCGCCGCCGGCGAGCCGCCCGCGGATCAGCTCCGCGTCCGCGACGATCGAGTCGGCGCGGAAATGGCCCAGGTACCCGGCCTGTGCCGCGGGGCTGCCCAGGCGGCCCAGCGTGTGCCGGGACGCCGGGGTGGACCGGCCGGTGCCCCGCTGGTCCAGGAGCAGCACCCGGTAGTCCTCCAGCGCCCGGTTCAGCCAGGACTCGCGGCCGAACGGGCGCGGGCTGCCGAATCCGGGGCCACCCTGGAAGTAGACGAGCCACGGCAGAACGGGATCGCCGTCTCGCCGGCCGGCCGGCGAGACCTCGCGGGCGAACACCTCGATCTGCTCACCGTCTGGCCGCTCGTGGTCGAGCGGCACCGTGAACACGTGATCGGTGAGCACCGTGCCCGGCTGGCGGAATACCGGGCCGCTGCGGCGGTCTGCAGTCATCCCGGTAACGTACGCGAGTCGGCGAGGGAGGAGAATCCGGGTGCCGGACTGGGTTAAGCACGCCATCTGGTGGCAGGTCTACCCGCTTGGGTTCGCGTCAGCGGAAGCCGTCAGCGAGCCGGCTGGCGACGGCGCGCCGCCGGTCACGCACCGGCTCGGGCAGCTGAACGGGTGGCTGGACTACGCCGTGAACCTGGGCGCGTCCGGGATCGCGCTGGGCCCGGTCTTCGCCGCGCAGACGCACGGCTACGACACCACCGACCACTACCTGATCGACCCGCGGCTCGGGGACGAGCGGGACTTCGCCGGGCTGGCCGGGGCCGCGCACGCCCGCGGGCTGCGGGTACTGCTCGACGGGGTCTTCAACCACGTGGGCCGCGGCTTCCCGGCCTTCCGCCGGGTGCTGGAGCAGGGCCCGGACGCACCGGAAGCCTCGTGGTTCCGGCTGGCCTGGCCGCCGGGCTGGGAGCCGGGAACGGAGCCGGAGTACGGCACGTTCGAGGGACACCAGGCTCTGGTGGCGCTCAACCACGACGAGCCGGCCGTGGCTGGCTACGTCGCCGGGGTCATGAACCACTGGCTGGATGCGGGCGGCGATGGCTGGCGGCTGGACGCCGCCTACGCCGTGCCCCCGTCGTTCTGGGCCCGGGTGGTGCCCGAGGTCCGGGCGCGGCATCCCCGGGCCTACCTGGTCGGCGAGGTGATCCACGGGGACTACCCGGAATTCGTGGCCGAGTCGGGCCTGGACTCGGTGACCCAGTACGAGCTGTGGAAGGCCATCTGGAGCGCGCTGAACGACCACAACCTGTTCGAGCTGGGTCACGCGCTGGGCCGGCACAACGAGTTCCTGAAGAGGTTCGCGCCGCTGACGTTCGTGGGTAACCACGACGTGACCCGGCTGGCCAGCCGCCTGGACGATGACCGGCACCTGGCCCACGCGCTGGCCGTGCTGCTCACCGTGGGCGGCACGCCGGCCATCTACTACGGGGACGAGCAGGCCTTCCGGGGGATCAAGGAGGAGCGGGCCGGCGGCGACGACGAGATCCGGCCCGCGTTCCCGGGCGCCCCGGACGGGCTCGCCCCAGCCGGCTGGCCGGTGTACCGGCTGCACCAGGACCTGATCGGCCTGCGCCGCCGCCACCCGTGGCTGCACCGGGCGCAGACCACGATGCTGGATCTGGCCAGCGAGCGGATGATCTACCGGGTGACCGCGCCTGCGGGGGAATCCGGTACCGGGGGCGGCGTGGCCGGCGGTCAGCGCGCGGCGGAGCAGAGCCTGGTGGTCGCGCTCAGCCTGGATGATCAGGAGGTCCGCGCCGCCGTCGTCGCGGAGGTCCGCAAGACCCAGCTGCGGTTCGGCGTCATCCCTCTCGGGGACGGGGTGTGCCGTGTCGTCGTGCCCGCCGAAGGGGTGGCCGAGGACCGCGCGGTGCCGCCGACTCTCGAGGAGTTCAGGCGGCAGCTGCGGGCTATTGCGGGCACCGACTTCGGCGTGCACTCACCACGCTGGCTGTCCCGCTTCGGCGACGCCACCCGGCTGGCCGAGCGCTACCGGGCCGGCCGGGTGCTGCTGGCCGGCGACGCGGCGCACATCCACCCGCCGACCGGCGGGCAGGGGCTCAACCTCGGCATCCAGGACGCGTTCAACCTGGGCTGGAAACTGGCCGCCGAGGTCGGCGGCTGGGCACCTGAGGGGCTGCTGGACAGCTACCACACCGAACGGCGCCCGGTGGCCGCCAGCGTGCTGGACAACACCCGCGCGCAGATGGAGCTGATGTCCCTCGAGCCGGGCCCCCAGGCCGTGCGCCGGCTGGTGTCGGAACTGATGGATTTCGAGGAGGTGAACCGGTACCTGATCGAGAAGATCACTGCGATCGGGGTGCGCTACGACTTCGGCGAGGGGCATGAACTGCTCGGCCGGCGGCTGCGGGACGTGGAGCTGAAACGGGGGCGCCTCTACGAGCTGATGCACGGCGGCCGCGGGCTGCTGCTCGACCAGACCGGCCGGCTCTCGGTGGCGGGCTGGGCGGATCGGATCGACCACGTCGTTGACGTCAGCGAGGAACTCGACGTGCCCGCGGTGCTGCTGCGGCCGGACGGCCACGTGGCCTGGGCCGGTGAAGACCAGCAGGACCTGCTCAGCCGGCTGCCTGCGTGGTTCGGCGCTGCCACCAGCTGAGCGCGCAGTCTGCGGCTAGCCAAGCCTGGCCTCGATGGCCTCGATGATGCGCGGGCGGAGTTCGGCGGCGCGGATCACCGCGTTGACCGAGCCAACCTCGACCGCACGCTGGATGTCGTGCACCCGGTCGAACTCGGTGGCCACCTCGCCGAGCTTCTCCGCCCGCACCGAGGTACGGAGCTCGTCCAGCTCCGCGGCCAGCGCGGCGCGCTCCGCGCCGTGCGCGCCGGCCACGCGGGCTTCGAGTTCCCGCACCCTCGGGTCGTTGGCGGTGCGCGCGCCGACGTCGGCGGCGAACACCACCGCCGCGGCGGGCGCGCCGCCGAGGACGGACGCGAACGAGCCCTCCAGCGCCAGGACCGTCATGTCCGGGTTGAGTGCCTTGGAGAAGACCACGAACGCTCCGCCGTGGTAGCGCGAGATCACGCAGAACACGATGGGGCCGCGGAAGTTCACGATGGCCCGGCCGATCTCCGCGCCGTACTCCAGCTGCAGGTTCCGCATCGACTCCGGGGAGCCGTCGAACCCCGACAGGTTCGCCAGCACCACCAGCGGCCGGTTGCCGCTGGCCGCGTTGACCGCCCGGGCGGCCTTCTTCGACGAGCGCGGGAACAGCGTG
This sequence comes from uncultured Actinomycetes bacterium, assembly GCA_963782185.1. Taxonomy (GTDB): domain Bacteria; phylum Actinomycetota; class Actinomycetes; order Streptosporangiales; family Streptosporangiaceae; genus RYN-230. The sequence continues at coordinate 22,008 of CAWAJB010000034.1, read as the reverse complement.
CCGGCGGTGTAGGTATCCGGGCCGTCGGTCGGCGGGAAACCGCGCCTCGGCACCGGGCGGGACTCGATGCCGAGCAGGCATACCGGCAGCCCGCCGAGGTGCGCGTCCTGCACCACGGCGGTGTGCGCGGCGGCCATCCCGGCCCAGCGTTCCAGCACCGGGTGGTCCTGGTCGGCGACCGCGCGCATCACCGTGCGGATGTCGAAGGGCTTCTTGCGGTCCGGGTTGGCCGCGGCCGAGAAGATCTCGCCGACCGTGCTGAACTCGCTGCCCGCCAGCGCGTGCGGGAAGCTGGAGATGTCCCGGTCGAACGGGTCGGTGGTGGCCGCCCGGCGCGGATGCAGCTCACCCGGCACGACGTAGCTGTGGTCGTAGTGTGCCATCAGCACGTCGCGGGCGGCGGCGAGGTTCGGCGCCCAGTACTGGGCCTGCCCGTTCGGGCCCATCACCCGGTCGTAGCCGCCGATGCCGAAGTTGTCCTCCGCCGACACGCCACCGGAGAAGTCGAGCGACTGCTTCCCGGTGAGCACCATCGCCGACTCCGGTGTCATCACCAGGATTCCCTTGGTGTGCATGAGCATCGTGGCTTCGGCGTTCCAGTACGGCTGCGCGCCGACGTTGATGCCGGCGACCACGATATTGATCTCGCCGCCGGCCTGGGTGAACTCGACGATCCGCTTGAGCGCCGCAGCCACCCAGTCCATGTTCTCGGTGCCCGACTGCATCGAGATCCGGGCACCGGCCGACAGCGCGAACCACTCCAGCGGCACGCGCAGCCGCTCGGCCAGGTCCAGTGCGGCCATCACGCGGCGGCACTCGGGCTCGGACAGCGCGCCGAGTGACCTGGTCGGGTCGCCAAGCAGGACCACCCTGGTGACACCCTCGGGATGCCGCTCGGTCGGCGTGGTCACGACACCGGCGACGATCGCGGCCGTGTTCTGCCCCCGGGGCCGGTCCACCGGCACCAGCGTGCCGGCCGGGTCCAGGTCGTGCTCGGTGAACGTGCCGAGCAGGCCGGTCAGCTCATACGGGTAGACGGTGCCGCGGAGAGCCGCGCGCAGCACCTTCTGCCGGTAGTCGTCAACCGGCTCGATCGCCTCGGCCGACGGTTCACCGACCGACAGCCGCATGCCGGCGTTGACGTCGTAGGTAATGCGCACGGCGACGTCGGCCAGTTCGCCGGTGCGGCGGCTGCGCTGCTTCGCCAGGAAGAGAACTTCCTCCAGGCCGGCGCCCGCGGTCGTCGGCAGCACGCGCTGCGCGATCATGTTGACTTCCTCGTCGGTGAGGTCGCTCGGCGGCCACACGTAGATGAGGATCCGGTTGGTGTTGAACCGTGTTGTTGACGGCCGCGTGGCCTGGGCCCGGCGGATCGAGTCCAGGCAGGTGGCCAGGATGTCCTCGGCCGCCGGCAGTGCGACGAGCCGCCCGTCGTGCTCACGGAGCGGGGTGAGGTCGCGAAGCTGGGCCAGTGCGACGAGCCGCTCGTCGGACGGGTTCTCCGGCGCGACGCAGCGGAAGAGGTAGACCTCCTCGTCCGACGACGGCAGCCGGGTGAGGTCGAACTTGCGCAGCCGCTCCAGCTGCATCCGCTGGGCGATCAGCGGATGCAGGCCGCGGATCAGCCGCTCCTCGGCGAACCCGGCGGGCGACGGCCGGAACGTGAAGTGGTGGTGCATCATCGCGCCACTGCGGCCGGCGACCGTGGTGGTCACCCGGCGGACCTGGCCCGGCAGGTCCGCCGCGGCCAGCATCCCGCGCAGGTCCGCGGCCATCGCGTCGGAGTCCTCGGGCTGGTTGTCCCAGGCAAGGTAGATGTCGGCGACGACGTCCCGGCCCGTGGCCAGCTCGCCCACGCCGAGCAGCGCGTCGGACAGCGCGGTGAAGGCCACCGCCGTGGTGACCACCCGCACGTCCGCCTGCGGATGCTCGGCGACGACGAACGTGCAGCCGGCCACCTGCCGGGTGCGCACGTCGGCCAGCGCCTTGTTGCCGTAGTACCGGCGGGTCAGCACTTCGAGCAGCGGCGCATGGTCGACGTCGTCGCGGCGGAGGCGCAGGCCGAGGAGCCGCACCAGCGGCTGTGAGCTGGCGACCATCGCGGCGATCCGCTCGCCGCGGTCCGGGGCGTCCGGATGCTGGTCGAGGTGGCGCAGGTGCCTGCGCACCCCGGCGTAGACCTCCGCGCGGCTGCGGCGCAGCAGCGGCTGGCCGAACCAGGCGAACACGACCCCGCGCGCGAGATCGGATACCGCCGGGAAGCGGACCTGGGTGGCGGCCACGAGCTGCTCCAGCGCCAGGCCGGCCGGCTCGCGCAGCGACTCGCCCGGAGGCCCCTCCTGGAGCCATTCCCGCAGCAGCGCAGCGACCACTGCCGCGTCATCGGCCCCGCGCTGCTGCGCGAGAAAGATCCGGAATACCGCCTCTTCGAGCTCTGGCGTGCGTTCGAGGCTGCCGTCCCGCACGCCGTAATGGGCCAGCGCCCTGGCCAGCCGCTTCTGGAACATCTCCGACAGCCCGGCGCGCTCGGCATCGAGGCTCTGCAGGTAGGTGTGGAAGTACTCGCGGGCACTGTGCACCCGGCTGCCTGCGGCCGACTCCTCACCGGCCGGGCGGTTGCGGCTCAGCTCGGACAGGTCGGCGAACACGGTCAGCAGCTCGATCTCCTCAGCCAGGACGCGATGCCCGGCGCCGGCCAGCTCGGTGCGCGCGGCGAGGTAGCCGGCGAGCACCCGGCCCTCGTCATAGGGGTCCACATCGAAGCCGAGCAGCAGGCTCCGCAGATCCGCCAGCCCGCGGGCGGCTCGCTCGCGGGCCGGGACATCCATCCGCCCGGGCGGCAGGTCGATCTCGGTCACGCCGGCCACCTCACCGGCCGGCTCGCCGCCGCTGTCAGCGTCGGCGAGCGGTTCCAGCCGCAGCAGCGGGGCGCCGGTCTCCACCTGGCTGCCCACCGAGACCGCGCATTCCCTGACCCGGGCGCGGAATGGCGCGCGCAGCACCGTCTCCATCTTCATGCTCTCCAGCACCAGCACCGGCGCGCCCGCGTCCACCTCGGAGCCGACCTGGACCGGGGTCGCGACCACCAGCGCGGGCGCCGGCGAGCGCACCACGCCGCCCTCGTCGCGGCTGACCCGGTGCGCGACACCGTCGACCTCGACCAGGTGTACCGGCCCGTGCGTGCCGGTGACCAGGCGGAACCGCGTGCCGTTGACGCTGATCTGGCCGGTGTGCCGGTCAAACCGGTCGAGGTCGATGTCCGCGGTGCGCACCCCGGTGCCGCTGCCGGCGTCGATGCCGACCCGGAAGCGGTGCCAGCCGACACGCGCGACCCGGACGCGGTAGCCGGCGCCGCGCAGCTTGAGCTCCAGCGGCCGGCCGCTGTGATGCTGCACCTGCGGCCGGCCGCCGGCCGCCGTGGACAGCAGCCGCTGCCGCTCGGCCCGTTCCTCCTCGTCGTACACCTCGATGCCCGCGGCGGCGAGCGCGACCGCGGAATGCCGGTGCGAGACGAGCCTGCCCTCGCCCCGGACGCGGTCGATCCAGCCCGTATCCGCGCTGGCGTCGATCACCTCGGGCTGGTCGAGCAGGTCGAGCACGAAGCTCTTGTTCGTGGCGCCGCCCTCGATGATCACGGTGGTCTCCGCCATCGCCCGGCGCAGCCGGGCGAGCGCCTCGTCGCGATCCCGTCCGCAGGCGATGATCTTGGCGATCATCGAGTCGAAGTCGGCGGGGATCGTGTCGCCCTCGCTGACCCCGGTGTCGACCCGGATGCCCGGCCCGGCTGGCAGGTCCAGCCGGGCGATGCGGCCCGGGGACGGGGCGAAGTCGCGGTCGGGATCCTCGGCGTTGAGCCGCGCCTCGACGGCGTGCCCGCGTTCGGCCGGCGGATCGCCGTCCAGCTTGCCGCCGGCCGCGATATGCAGCTGCATCTTCACCAGGTTGACGCCGGTGGTGGACTCGGTGATCGGGTGCTCCACCTGCAGGCGGGTGTTGACCTCCAGGAACGCGAACATCTGGTCCCGTGGATGGTAGAGGAACTCGACGGTGGCCGCGCCGCTGTAGCCCACCGCGAGCGCCAGCCGCTCGGCCGACGCCTTGAGCCCGGCCGTCTGCGCGGGGCTCAGCACCGGGGACGCGGACTCCTCGATGACCTTCTGGTTGCGCCGCTGCAGCGAGCAGTCGCGCACGCCGAGCGCCCACGCGGTGCCCTGGCCGTCGGCGATCACCTGGACCTCGACGTGGCGGGCCCCGGTGACCAGCCGCTCCAGGAACAGCACGCCGCTGCCGAAGGCCCGCTCCGCCTCCTGGCTGGTGCGTTCGTAGGCGGTGGCCAGCTCGGCCTCGCTGGTGATCACCCGGATACCGCGGCCGCCGCCGCCGGCGGTCGCCTTGAGCATCAGCGGATAGCCGATCTCGCCGGCCGCGCGGGCAGCGTCGCCGAGATCGGTGACCGCGCCGCGGCTCCACGGCGCCACCGGGACGCCCACTTCTTCGGCGATCAGCTTCGCGCCGATCTTGTCGCCGAGCTTGCGCATCGCTTCGGCGCCCGGGCCGACGAAGGTGACGCCGAGCTTGCCGCACAGCTCGGCGAACGCCGGGTCCTCGGCGACGAACCCCCAGCCGACCCAGGCCGCGTCGGCGCCGGATTCGGTGAGCGCGCGCTCCAGCACCCCGAGGTCGAGGTAGGGCCGGGCGGACGCCGGGCCCAGGTCATAGGCGATGTCCGCTTCACGGACGAAGGTGGCGGTCCGGTCGACGTCGGTGTGCAGGGCGACGGTCTCGATCCGTGTCCCGGTCTCCGCGGACAGGTCCCGGACGGCGTGGATGAGCCGCATCGCGGCCTCACCACGGTTGACGATGGCGACACGACTGAACACCGGGTGAGCCCTCCTGTTGCGGGTGCGCACGTGGGAGACGGCGCCCCCCGGCGTACACACAACCGTCTACCGGCGGGTAGGGAAATGTCGTACTCGGTGCACGCCAGGCGCCTTCTGTTGTGGGGAACGACTAAACGTACCCGGTCACCACGGGCTGACCTGCACATCGTCGTGGCGAGGGCAGGCCCGGCCGGGGGGCGGGCCATGCTGTGACGCTGCCTAGGGCCAGGGAAGTCGCGGGTGCTGGAGTAGGTACCTGAGTTGCGGCTCTTCTCCCGCTGATCCAGGATGACCTTCACCGTGACCCCGCGCTGCGCCGCGGCGGCCCGGTCGCGGGTGGCCCTGGGGTCGGAGAACTCGTACATGGTCAGGTCGACGTAGTGCCGGGCGTGCCTGATGAGGTGATAAACGGGCGAGAACCCGGCGGCGGGCTCGGTGTACAGGGGACCGGACTGCGTGGGTGCCGTCGGGTCACCCTGGGCCGGCGCGCTGGTCGTGGCCAGCGGCGTGCAGCCGGCCAGGGCGAGGACCGCGGCCGCGGCGCCGGTCTTCACGGCGGCCTGGGCGATGGCCGTCGCGGGAGCCCTGGCGCGGACCTTCCTGGGGGCCTGGGCACGGTGGCGGATCATGGTGAGGGCTGCGTTCCTTCCTGCGCTGCGCGCGGGCCGGGCGCGGCGCGTCCGCCCGTGCAGTACCCGGGAAGCGGCGAGCGCGCTGGACGCCGCGCTCGGCACCTCGCTGTTCAGCCCGGGACTGAAGCTGGGCACGGCAGCCACGGTTCTCCGCTTCTGAGCCGTCCCCGGGGCGCCGCCGCCACATCAGGGCGGCGGCGCCCCGGCCCCTGCCGCGCGGCAGGGCTACGTATCCATTACTGAAGGCCGAGTACGCCGGCGACCGGCGGTATCCAGCCGGCGCCGTGCAGCCTGAGCTCGGTTCCCGGCCACCGGGACCGCAGCCAACGGTCGTGGGTGGCGACAACGATTGCCCCCGGGCTCGTCCCGAACGCGCTCTCCAGTTCGTCGGACAGCGCGGGGGAGAGGTGGTTCGTGGGCTCGTCGAGCAGCAGCAGGTCAGGCGGGTCGGCGAGGACCAGCGCCAGGGCCAGCCGCCGCCGCGTGCCTGCGGACAGGTCGCTGACCCGGGTCGCCAGGTCGCGCGGGGCCACGAGGCCGAGTGAGCGCAGCGGCACGGCCCCGGCCCGCTCCGGCCCCAGCCTGGCCTCATAGACCTGCCGGGCGGTGCGGTCAGGCCGGTCGAAGATGGTGTCCTGGGCCAGCAGCCCGGTCCGCAGCCGCCGGCGCCTGCGGACCTCACCCCCGGGATCGAGATGCCCGGCGATGACCGAGAGCAGCGTGGACTTCCCGGCGCCGTTCGGGCCGGTGACCAGCAGGCGATCGCCGGCCGACACGTCGAGACGGCTCAGGGACAGGCGCCCGGGTACGCCGATGCCGCGCAGCGACACCAGGACACCGCCCCCGGACGCTGCGGCGAGGACGGGGGCGCGGAACCGGAGCGGCTCCGGCGGCTTGCGGACCTGATGGCGCTCCAGCTCGCCGAGCCGCCGGGCAGCGTCGCGTACCCGCCGTGAGACCTGCTTCTCCACCCGGCCAGCCCGGCGGCCGTAGCCCATCTTGTCGTGATCGCGGATGCCGCGGCCGGGCGCGACGTTGCGGGCGGTGACCGCGGCCGAGTGCCGCAGGCCGGCCAGTTCCTCCTGCTCCCCGGCGAAGCGCCGTTCCCAGCGCTCCCGCTCGGCCCGCTTCGCGGCCTGGTAGGCGGAGTAGCCGCCGCCGTACCGGACCGGGCCGCCCAGCGCAGGGTCGAGGTCGATGAGGTCCGTGCAGACCGCGTCGAGGAACGCGCGGTCGTGGCTGGCCAGGACGACGGTCCCGGGCAGGTCCCGCAGGTGCGCCTCGAGGAAGGCCGCGGCGTCGTCGTCGAGATGATTGGTCGGCTCGTCGAGCAGGAGTGCGGCGGGACGGCGGACCAGCAGGGCGGCCAGGGCCAGGCGGCTGCGCTGGCCGCCGGAGATCTCACGCAGGCCCCGGCTGTGCGGGAGCCCCCCGAGGCCGAGCCCGGCCATGACCAGCCCGGCCCGGCGGTCGGCGTCCCAGGCGTCGTGGTCCTGCGCACGTTCCAGCCATTCGCCGTACTCCGCCAGCAGGCCCGCAGAGCCGGGAGATCCGCCGGCATCGGTACCGGCCAGGGCCCTGGTGAGCCGGTCGAGCTGGGCCAGGTCTTCCCGGGCTTCGCGCACGGCGTCGCCGAGTACGTCGCCGATCGTGGCAGCCGGGCCGAACGGCATCTCCTGATGCAGGAAGCCGGTGTCCCGCGGTCGGACCACGGTGCCGCCGTCTGGCTCGTCGGCGCCCGCCAGCAGGCGGAGCAACGTGGTTTTCCCTGCGCCGTTCTCGCCGATCAGGCCGATGCGCTGGCCGGGGGCACCGGTCAGGCTGATGCCGTCGAGCACCCGGCGCGCACCCAGCGTCCGGACGAGGTCATGGGCCAGCAAGGCAGAGGGGGGCATGCGACACCACCGGCGAGAAGTTTCCGGTCGGACCCGCCGGGCTCGGCCACGGTCGCGGGCGTGGAGGTGTCAGATGCTCATATCGCAGGCCACGATACCGGACCGGCGCGGACCCGGGCTACTTCAATAACGGCCACCGGCGGGGCGTCACCGCCGTGGCCCGCACGATTTGCGCAGCCGGTCCTTTCACTGATCATCCAGGCGCCGCCCAGATCGGGTAGTCCGTGTAGCCGCGGGCCCCGCCGCGGTAGTGGGTGCTGCGGTCACTGGCCGCCAGCTCGTGGCCCAGCGCGAACCGGCTGACGAGATCGGGGTTGGCGATGAACAACCGCCCGAAGGACACGGCGTCGGCGAGGCCCGCCGCCACGATCGCGTTGCCGGTGGCCCAGCCGAATCCGTGGTTGGCGATCAGCGGGCCCCCGAACAGCTTGCGGTAGCGGGCGATCGCGTCGAAGCCGGGAGCCGCGCCCGGGGCCGCCGGGGCGCGGCCGCGCAGGTGAAGGTAGGCCACCTGGAGTTCGCTCAGCTCGGCCACGAGCGCGTCATAGCCGGCCAGGGTCCGCTCGTCAGCGGTGTAGGGATATCCGCGGTCCGGGCGGCTCGCGGAGGAGCGGTCGGCGGCGGCCCAGTACGGCGACAGCCGCACGCCGACCCGCCGCCGGTCCCAGGCGGCGGCCACCGCACCGGCGATCTCCAGCAGCAGGCGGTGGCGGTCCGCGCCGTACCCGTCGGTCCGGCGGTTCAGCCGCCGGTTGAGGAACTGGGGGATCAGGTACGTGCCGTTGGCGGCGATTTCCACGCCGTCGAATCCGGCGGCGCGGGCCTGCGCGGCGGCAGAACCGTAATCTGATATCGCGGCGTCGATGTCGGCGGGCGTCATTTCCCGGGGAGTGACGGTCTGCTTGCGCCCGGCGGGGGTGGGAGAGACCTCGCCCGGGTTGACCGCCGAGGGCCCGGCGGGCCGCGCGCCCCCGTGGTGATCGGGATGTGAGTGGGCGCCCGCGTGCCAGAGCTGCAGCACGATCCGGCCGCCCAGGGCGTGCACGACGCTGGTGACCCGGCGCCACGCGGTGACCTGGGCCGCGCTGTACATGCCCGGCACGCCGGCGAAGCCGATCGCCCGCCGGCTCACCCAGGCGCCTTCGGTGATGATCAGGCCGGCCGAGGCCCGCTGGGCGTAGTAGGCGGCGTGCAGGCTGTCCGGGGTCGGCCCTGCTGGCGGAGGATGGCCCTGGCAGCCTGTTCGTCTCCGGCTGCGTGTCAAACCAGGGGCGGTTCTATGACCGGTTCGATGCGGTCGTCCTGCTGAGCCTGCCGGCCGGGATGCTGCTGGACCGCCTCGCGACGCGGGTCACCAGCCCTTTCGGCAAGGATCCCGCTGAGCGTGAGCGCATCCTGCACGATCTGCGGACTGTGGAGCCCCAGCTCCGCGCGTCCTGGCCGAAGTCGCTGACGTCGTAGACGACCTGCGGCGTGAACAGCTCGTCCAGGCGATCGAGTTCGCCTTCGTCGAAGAGGTGACCGTGCATGGAGATGAGGTCAGCGATAGCAAATCGGTCGTCACTCGTGAACGTCACGCGCACAGCCCTCCGGACTTGATTGACGTACTACCTGCGAGACCACATCATGGCCCCGGTTCCGATCCGCCATTACTCGTGCGGCCGGATCAGATGCTGATAACAGCAAGAGGCGCGGAGCGAGGCCGGCCCCTGCCAACCACCCTCGCCGAGGAGGGCCGCATCGCCGCCCCGGGTACGCCGCGGGGACTTCGCGCAGGATCCCGGCAGGGTCACGCGTGCCGGCTGGGCAGCCCAGCCAGGTGTGCAGGCCGCGGGGGAGCAGGCCGCGGGGGAGCAGGCCGCTGCATGGTAGCTACCGGCCTGAGTCAGGTGTTTGGTCCGGAAGCTGTCCGTGACGATGTCGGTGCACTTGAAACCGGCTATTGACGCGCGGCACTAGGGGATCAGGCCGAGCTCGCGTGCCCTGGTGACAGCCTCGGTGCGGTTGGCCGCACCCAGCTTGCCCAGGAGGTGGCTGACGTGCTTCTTCACGGTGTCGAGGCTGACCACCAGCTGCTCGGCGATCCGCGGGTTCGGTGTGCCCGCGGCCAGCAGCGCCAGGATCTCCAGCTCGCGGGCGGTCAGGTGCTCCACCAGGCCCGGCACCGCTGCGGCGGCGTGTTGCCGGGCGCCCGCCGCGGCGGGCGGTTCGCCGAACGCCCGCAGCAGCCGGGCCAGGCAGCCAAGCGGCACCGCGCCGGCAGCATCGTTGTCTGTCTTCTGTGCCGCGACCAGCCGGCTGAGCAGTGCGGACATCGGCGCGCCCTCGTCGGCGAACACCCGGACATAGCCCTGCGGGCAGCCGAGCATGAGCGCCTGGGCCAGAGTGCCCACTGCGGCGTTGCCGTCGCCCGCGGCCGCCAGCGCGAGCGCCTGCAGCGCCTGGATCTCAATGATGCTGCCCGCCCGATTCTGGGCGGCCGCGGCCGTGTGCAGCCGCCCCAGCAGCGCGAGCGCCCGGGCGGGGCAGTCCTGGGCGAGCAAAACCCGGGCCAGCACGAGATACTCCGGCTCCCGCGGGTAGGCCGGGTCATCATCCGGGCCGAGACTGCGTTCTTCTGCCCAGCGGGCGACCGCCGTGACCTCGCCCTGGGCCAGCAGCAGCCGCGCCCGCTGCGCCGGGACGGGGTTGAGCAGGCCGGCCACAGCGGGGCCTGGCGCCACCCGCCCGGCCTCGCCCATCGCCTCCAGCGCACCAGCGTGGTCCCCCTGGGCCTGCCGGATCCATGCCAGGGCGGCCAGGCCGGTCGCCAGCGGCTGGGTGTAGGTGAGATGCCGGCATCGCTCAATGCCCTCGGATACCTGGCGCACCGCAGACTCGAGATCATTCCGCTGGTAGGCCACTTCTCCCATGCCGACGAAGGCGATACCGGCTGCAGGCATAGCCGGCCGGCCTGGCGCCGCGGTGATCTCCAGTGCCTGCTGGTAGGTACCGAGCGCCGCATCGAGACGGCCCTGGGCCCGGTGCACCTGGCCCAGGTGATGGCAACCGTAGGCGGCCGAGTAGCGCTCGCCCGCCGCCCGCCATCTGGTGATGCTGGCAGCAAAGGCGCGCTCGGCGTCCGTGGCCCGGCCGCGCAGCCACTCGGCCACGGCCAGCAGCCACGTCGAGGTCGAGTCCAGCATCGACTCACCCTCACTGGTCTTGGCCAGGCACTGGGACGCGAACGCGGCCGTGCCGTCGGCGTCGCCGCGCAGATGCGCCAGGGAGGCACGCCCGAGCGCGATCGCCGCGGGAACGTTCACCAGCAGGCTGGCGGCCTGGCCGGCCGACGGCTCAAACGGCTCCTCGGCAGCATCCGTGACCGCGCGCTCGGCGGCATCCAGCAGCGGCCCGGCCTCTTCTATGTCACCGCCCGCGAGCGCGAGGACTGACCGCAGCAGGCACAGCCGCGGCCGTGAGCGGGCCAGCCCGGCCGGGAGCGCCGAAAGCCAACGCTCCACCGTCGCCCGCTCACCCGGCCAGAAGATCTCGTCGAAATGCCGCTCGATCAGCCGGGCGGCCCAGCTCGCGTCCCCTGCGGCCAGCGCGTGCCGGACCGCGTCATCGGCCAGCCCATGCTCCTCATACCACGCTGCGGCGTTCTGGTGCAGGCCCGCCACCCGGCCGGGCTGTTGCTGCTGCAGGCGGGCGCGGAGCAGGTCGGCGAACAGGTGGTGGTAACGCCACCAGCCGCGCACCTCATCCAGCGGCACCAGGAACAGGTTCGCCCGCTCCACCCGCTCCAGCATCGCCTGGCCACCGGTGCGCCCGGTGACCGCATCGCACAGCCCGCCCGATAGCCGGTCCAGCACCGAGGTCTCCAGCAAGAACTCGCGTACCTGGCCGGTCTGGCCCTCGAGCACCTCGTCGGTCAGGTAGTCCAGGACGTAGCGGTAGGTGCCGCTGAAGGCCGCCACGAACCCGGCCACGTCGGGGCGTCCGCGCAGCGATAGCCCGGCCAGATGCAGCCCGGCCGCCCACCCTTCGGTGCGGGCCGCCAGCGCCACCACCGCCTCGGCCGGCAGGGCATCGCCAGCCGATTCCCGCAGCAACGCGGCCGCCTCCTCAGCGGTAAATCGCAGATCGCCGCCGCGCAGCTCGGCAAGCTGCCCGGCCGCCCGCAGCCGTGCCAGCGGCAGCGGCGGATCGGACCGGCTGGCCAGCACCAGGTGCACGCCCGGGGGCACGTGCTCGAGCAGGAACAAGAGCGGCTCGTGCACCTGCGGGGCGTCGATCAGGTGATAGTCGTCGAGAACCAGCAGCAGCTCATCTTGGCCGGGCTGGGCGGCCAGCTCGTTGATCAGCGCCGTCACCAGCCCCTCGAACGATGCTGGTGCCGGAGAGCCCATCAGCGCGCCCACCCGCTCGCCGATACCCGGCCGCGCCCGGTCCAGCGCCGCCACCGCGTGCCGCCAAAACCGTGCCGGGTCATTGTCGCCAGCGTCCAGCGACAGCCAGGCCACCGGCCGGTCATCCCGCCGGGCCCAGCCGGCCAGCAGCGCCGTCTTGCCGAACCCGGCCGGGGCGCACACCAGGATCAGCTGCCGGGCCAGCCCCTCATCGAGCGCTTGCACCAGCCGCGGGCGCGCCACAACGCCCGGCTGCTGGCGGGGCACGTGCAGCTTGGTGGCCAGCAGCACATCCCGCTCTGCAGCAGCAACCCCAGACTGGGCCACCGCTGATAGCTCAGCCATCGGCGACCTACCGCTCAGCGCATCCAGCAATGACCAGCGTCGCTGCTGGCCCAGTCAGTCTAACGACCGCCACCCCGGATGCGGCGCCCACCGCGCTCTCCCAGAGCCAGGTCACGGAGCTGTCCAAGAACCTGGATGCGAGGGTGGGGCAGTTCCGGTCCCGGCGCTCGACTGCGGCCACTACCGGTTCATGCGGGCCAAACCGGTTCATGCAGGCCAGCGCCGCGACCGTCAGGATCCGGGTTTGCCGCCGGTCATGTGGCGGGGGAGGCCACCTGGCAGGCCTCGATGAGGCCTGCCAGGTGGCTACGCCACGATGGCCAGCCGGAGGTGGGTCGGGTGACGCGGGGGAACGACCCGGCCGCCAGGCAGGATCTCGCCCATGTCGTCGAACACGATCACGCCGTTGCACAGCAGGCTCCACCCCTGCTCAGGGTGGATGACGACTGTGTGGGCGGCGTCGCGGTCCGGGCGGTCAGCCGGCGGGCACGGGGGGCGGTGTCGACACATTGCGCACCTCTGGTCTGGGCTGCGGATGTACCTGGTCTTGCGGACCCGGTCGTCTTGGCTGGTCCTGCAAAGACGGTACGAACCGGCGCCCGCCGCGGGCGTCACCCGAAGGTGCCCTTGCCGGTGGAATCTTTCGCAGCCGGCCGGTGGGCACGGCAGTGCCGCCGGGATCGGCTGCAGATACCTGCGAGGGGATCATCCGGCCTGGCGTGGCCGGGCGACGCCCTCAGGCGAGGCGCGTCAGCTGGCGTGGCTCCCGGCAGGGCTCGGCGCGGCCGCCGCGGCGGCGCGGGGCCTGGCCGAACCGAGGCCGTCACCCGCACCCGCCAGCCCGGCCTGATTCCCTGCCCCGGCATCCGCGGGCAGCACGGCCGTGCCTCCGGCCAGCCCGGCGGCACCGTCGTGCCCGGGGCCGGCCGCCGAAGATTCCACCCGCATGCACACCTTCGGGTGACGCCCCACGGCGGCGCCGGCTCCTACCGTCCTCGAGAACGGCCCGCGAACGCGGCGGCCCCTTCCCTGCTACCGGGCCGGACATGGCGACTGGCCGAGGAGATGACAGTGAAACGCATCCGTACGCACAGGCCAAAGGCCCGGCGTGAGCGCCCCGGGCGTGAGGCCCTTCCGCCCGACCCGCGAGACCCCGACATCGTCCGGGCCAAGGCGCTCGCGCGCGCCGTGCTGGGGGGATCCCCCGGTGACGAAGGCGCAAAGCTCGCCGCCAGCGGCGGGCCGCCGCGCATCCTCATTGTGGGCGGCGGATTTGTCGGGATGTATACCGCCCGGCATCTGCGCCGCCAGCTCCGGCGCGGCGAAGCGGCCGTCACGCTCGTGGATCCGCGTGGCTTCATGACCTTCCAGCCGTTCCTGGCCGAGGCGGCGGCCGGCACCATCGAGCCGCGGCACGCTGTCACGTCGCTGCGGCGGGTGCTGCCCGGCACCGAGCTGCTCAGCGGCCGGATCACCCGCATCGACCATGCTGCCAGGCGGGCCGACTTCCAGCCGCAGGACGGCACCGCATACTCGCTGAGCTACGACATCTTGGTGCTGGCCGCGGGTTCGGTGTCCAGGACGCTGCCCATCCCGGGCCTGGCCGGGAACGCGGTTGGCTTCAAGACCCTGGCCGAGGCGATACACCTGCGCAACCACGTGCTGGCCCAGCTCGACAACGCCGCGTCGGTCCAGGACCCGCAGGAGCGGCGGCGGGCGCTGACGTTCGTGGTCGTCGGCGGCGGGTTCGCCGGGGTTGAGGCGGCCGCCGAGCTGCAGGCCATGGCTGAGCGCGCGGGCAGGTATTACCCTTCGCTGTCACCACGCCAGATGCGGTGGGTGCTGGTGGAGGCAACCTCCCGGATCCTGCCCGACCTGGACCTGGCGCTGGGCCAGTGGACGATCCGTACCTTGTGCCGCCGGGGCATCCAGGTCCGCCTCGGCACGCAGCTGGTCTCCGCCGAGGGCGGGCACATCGTCCTGGATGACGGCACGGACCTGGACGCGGGCACCTTGGTGTGGACCGTCGGGGGGACCGCGAACCCGCTGGCCAGCGCCAGCGACCTGCCGCTGGACCAGGCTGGCCGGGTCCGCGTCACCGAGCACCTGTCGGTCATCGGGGTCCCGGACGCCTACGCGGCCGGCGACGGCGCCGCGGTCCCGGACCTGACCCGGCCCGGGACGATCTGCGGGCCCAACGCCCAGCACGCCGCCAGGCAGGGCAAGACGCTCGCCCGCAACATCGTCGCCGGACTGCGCGGCCAGCCGCCGCGGCCCTACCGTCACCGGTACCTGGGCTCGGTGGCCACGCTCGGCCACCATCAAGGCGTCACCCAGGTAAGCCGGCTCCAGCTGCATGGCTTCCTGGCCTGGCTCATCGCCCGCGGATACCACCTCGCCTGGCTGCCGACGCTGAACCACAAGGCCCGCATCCTGGCCGACTGGGTCCTGTCGATGTTCTTCCACGCCGACACGATCCCGCTCACCGACCTCGAACGTCCCGGGCAGGAGCTCATGCCGCGCCGGGCATCAGGCAATCCACGAGGAACCTCCGATGACGCCCGCGGTCCAGCTCACCGGCCTGCTCACCCGGTGAGGAGCATCTGATGGTGGTGGCTGGCCGGCATCACCCGCCGCGAAGCGGTGGCCCGGCCGTGCCGCGGGTGGCCGGGGGGACGCGGCGGCTGGTTCGCGGTGTGCTGCGGCGGGACCGGGAGGATCGCTGGGCTGCCGTGTTCGGGCGGATCGCCGGGTACTCGTTCGCGGTGGCGGTGGTCACCGGGGTCTTGCTGCTGCCGTTCTTCCGCCCGTCGATGGCCGCCGTCGTGTACCACGGCCCGGACAGCTGGCTGGACGGCGCCACGGTGAGCCAGGCGTACCGGTCGGTGCTGGCCATCAGCTTCGACGTGCGCGGCGGGCTGCTGATCCGGCAGGTGCACCACTGGTCGGCGGACGTGTTTGCCGCGTCGGTATGCCTGCGGCTGCTGCGGATGTTCTTCCGCGGCCGGTTTTCCGGCCGGGCGCTGCCGGGCTGGCTGGTCTGGGTGGCGCTGCTGCCGGTGAGCATGCTGGCCGCCTACACCGGGACCATCTTGCCCGGCGACGGGCTGTCGGGCGGCAGCCTCAGCGTGATCACCGGCGTGCTGCTGTCGGTGCCGGTGGCCGGGACGCACCTGGTGTTCTGGATCTTCGGTGGTGCGCCTCCCGGGCATCAGATCATCGGCCGTGACTACTGGGTGCACATCCTGGTCCTCCCGGCGCTGGCCGGCGGCCTGCTCCTGGCCAGCTTGCGGCCGTCGCTGCGGTGGCCACGCCGGCTGCGGCCCGATCCGCTGCTGCCGTTCACCTGCGCGGTGCTGGTCCTGCTCGGCACGATTGCGCAGATCAACCCGGTGTGGCTGTACGGGCCGGACCAGCCGGGCAGCATCAGCGCCGGCGCGGTGCCGGACTGGTACATGGGCTTCCTCGACGGCGGGCTGCGGATCATGCCGGCCTGGGAACTGCCGGTAGCCGGGCATCCGCTGGCCCTCGGCGTGCTGATCCCGGGCCTGGTCGTGCCGGCCCTGCTCTTCACCTGCCTGGCTGTCTACCCGATGGCGGACCGGCGGATCGCCGGCGGGCGGCCGCCGCGCGGGCTGCTGCCGCCCACCCCAGCCGGCCTGGCGAACCGCACCGCGGCCGGAGTGGCCGGCATCACGTTCTACGGCCTGCTGTGGGCCGCGGCGGCCAACGACCAGATCGCCTACCACCTGCACCTGGACCTCTACACCGTCACCTGGATATTCCGGGTACTCGTGCTGGCCGGGCCGGCGCTGGCGTTCCTGCTCACCCGGGTCATCTGCCACGCGCTGGCCGGCCGGCGGCGCGACGAGGAACTGCACGGCCGGGAAACCGGGCGGATCGTGAGGAACCCGCAAGGCGGCTACACCGAAATCCACGAGCCAGCCCACCGGGCGTCAGCTAGCGCCGATCCGCCCGGGCCGGCGACGGCCCGCCTCGGGGACGTCACGCCGCGCCACCCGGCTCTGCACAGGACAGGTTTCCTGCCCGGGCCCATGCCCGACTCAGACCGCGGCTCGCACGACAGATCCTGAAACTCGCACGGCAGATCCTGAAAGAGGCCCGATGCCATGGACAGGCCGAGCTTGATATTCATCGTCATGCCCGTCGTGATTCTGATTGCCCTGTTCACGGGCATAGCCCTGCCGTTCATCGCTGCCAGCCGGTCCGGCCGCAGCCATGCGCGGGGGGAGCCGGCACGCGCAGATGAGCTGAAGCGCGCCGCCAGGCGGAAGGCCCGGCTGCCGGAACCCGGCGCTGATAGCGCCGCCCCCGCCGGATACCTGTACGTCCCCTGCGGCCGTGTACGCTACCACGGCGACCCGGCCGGGACGCGGTGGTGGGTCCAGGAGGTGCCGATCGTCAGGAAGACGGCCAAGTGGATCTACTACACCAGCAACAGCCGGGACCGGAGGGCGGCCGTGGTCAGCCCCGGCCGCATCAACCGGGAAGAGTTCGAGACCGGCACTTGGTGCCACGATGACTGCCCGAGGGATATCGCCACCGGCCTGGTGTGCGCCGCGCACGGTCGCGGCCACCGCCACTGCGTGCATGTGCTGGCCCCGGGCCGTCGCTGCCACGCCCCCGGCGGCTGCGGGGAAGACTGCCCGGCAGGCACCCGCGGCGTGCGCTGCGCGAAGCACGGATACACGTGGGAGCACTGCCCGCACGGGGACGATCCGGGCCGTCACCGGTACCCGGCCGGCGTGATCCCCATTCCCGGTGACCGCCCCCGCCCCGGACCGGCTGGCCGGCACTTCTTCGCCACCCGCGAGGCCGCCGAAGCCGACCTGTACCGCGGGGCACGCGAGCGAGCCGAACAAGCCGCACGCCAGGCACCGCCCATCAAGGACCTCCGCCGCGCCATGGCCGACGCCCACCCTGACCGTGGCGGCACGGCTGAGCAGTTCATCCACGCACGCCGCCAGTACCAGACCGCGCTTCGGACCGCGCGACGGTAACGTGCACACCTCTGGCCGGCCCCGGCAGACGCGACGGCACGTTGCGAGAACTGTCATTTCACGGGCTCTGTCGCATTTTCAAGGGCGTGACTCCGGACGTGACGACCAGCCATGACCAGGACGGCCCGGAGCCGTCGGCCGCCGATGAGCTGCTGCGGGAGCTTACCGGGCGGCCCGCACTGGCGGGCTGACGCTGACCGCTGGGGGGAGCCCTGCTCGGCAGCTGACCAGGATGGTCGTGGATGGCGTCCTGGAAAGGCGAGCTGGATGACCATCTCGGCTACGGCAAGCACGACCCGGCACGCCGTGATGGCGGCATTTTCCTCAATGACCACCGGGTCAAGACTGTTCTCCCCAGGACGGCGGTAGTCGAAGGCCGGGACAGCGAACCCGGCCGCGCAGGCGCCGTTGGTTCCTGGATAGTGCCAAGGCGGCGCACCCGGTGTCGCCGCTGATGAAGCGAACCTTCTCCCGCCTGGTGCGCCCATTCATGAGCGATTTCGTGTTGAGGTGGCTGCTCGGCTGGTTTCGCACCACCCGGATCCGGTGCCGGGTGCCGGTCTCCGCTGGATCGTTGCGGGCGGCGGGCGGCGGGCGGCGGGCGGGCGCGGGCCGCCCGGATGGTGCGGTCCGTTAGGGCGCCGGGTGGAGCCACTCCTGGAAGGTGGGGCCGGTGAGGATGGCGCCGGGGCCGGGCAGCAGGGCGCCGTTCTCGTTGAGCTCGCGGTCTGGGTCGGCGGGATCGCTTACGCCCTCGATCTTCGGCGGGTAACCGCGCCGCGAGGCGAGCAGCGCCGCCGTCTCGACCAGGCTCTCCTCCCGCGGGCCGGCGACCTCCAAGAACGGCCCCGTGCCCGGTCCTGGTGCGGTGGCCAGGTCGGCGAGTACCTCGGCGACGGCCCGCGCCGCGACGAGCTGGGTGCGCATCCTCGGCACGTAGGCCACGTCGCCCCGGGTGCCCCAGTCCACCAGCTGGGCGACGAGCTCGTGGAACTGCGCGGCGCGCAGCACCCGCACCGGGACCGGCCCGGCCAGCATGGCCCGCTCGTGCGCGACCTTCGCGCGGCCGTAGCCGGCCGTGAACCGGTTGGTGCCGATGACGGACACCACGACCATCCGCCGCACCCCGGCCCGCCGGCCGGCCCGGTGGAGGTTGCGGGCCGCGGTGGTGAAAAACGCGGTGGCCGCCTGCTGTTCGGGGGAGGGTCCGGCGACCGCGTCAATGACGCACTCGACGCCTGCCAGTGCCGCGGCGAGGCCGTCTCCGGTGATCACGTCTACTCCCTGTGAACGTGACATCGGCACGACGTCGTGTCCGCGCTCGGTGAGCACGTCGGTCACGTGATGGCCGACCCTTCCGGTCGCCCCGGCGACTGCGATCTTCTTCGCTGATGGCATGGTTCGTCTCCTTCATGGGATCTTCACGTGCCGGTGCTGGAATGCGATGCCGGGATGCCAACCGCCAGCTGCCGGTGAAGGGCTTACCGCTCGGCTGCGGCGGCCCGATAACGGTCCAGCCCCGGCCGCTCCCTGCGTCGGCGTTCGAGAGGGCTGAGGCCGGCGGGCACGGTGCTGCCGCCGGTGGCCGCGATGATCGTGAGTTTGATGGTTCCCCCATGTGGAGAGCGAGCGGCTGTCTGGGGCCGGTGACCCGGCGGTTCAGAACCGGGCCTCGCCGAGGTCGTCGCGCCGCACCCGGATTGCCGCCAGGGTGATGACCAGGGCGAGCAGCATGATCCCGGCGGTGACCAGGAAGGCGCGGGAGAACCCGGTGGCCAGGGCCTGGTGGTAGATCGCGGTGAGCCCTGCCTGGCCGGGGCGCGCCGGGTCGCCGTGCTGGGCGGCGGTGGTCGCGGCGCGGGTGGTCTGGGCGTGGATGCTGTCGGCGACGACGGTCCAGGCGACAGTGCCGAGCACGGCGAGTCCGATCGAGCCGCCGATCTGCTGTCCGGTGTTGCGCAGGCTGGCCGCGACCCCGGACTCGGCATCGGCGACCTTGGACATGGCCACCAGGGTGAGCGGCATGAACAGGAAGCCGAGGCCGACGGCGATGACCAGCATCGGGCCCAGCACCGCGCCGGCGTAGCTGCTGTGCTCACCGAGCCGAGACAGCCAGTACAGGCCGCCAGCCACGGCGGGCGCGCCCGCCAGCAGCAGCGGCCGGGCACCGATACGGGGGATGAGCTGGGCCGCGGCGCCGGAGGCGGCCAGGATTCCGGCGGTCAGCGGCAGGTAGGCCAGGCCCGTCTTCAGCGCCGAGTAACCCCAGACGGTCTGCATGAACACGGTCAGGAAGAAGAACATGCCGAAGAAGGCGGCGCCGACGCACAGCATGATCAGGTTCGCGCCAGTCCGGTCGCGGTCGGCCAGCAGGCGCAGCGGCAGCAGGGCGTGGCCGCTGCGGGCCTGGATGACCGCGAACGCGGCGAGCAGCACCACGGCGCCGGCGAGCGAGGCGAGGACTTTCGCATCGCCCCAGTGCGAGGTGCCATCCGGGCTCGTGGCCGCGCTGGACAGGCCGTAGACCAGCGCGGCGAGCCCGCCGGTCGCGGTGACCGCGCCGGGCAGGTCGAACCGGCCCCGCTCCCGCCCGGACTCGCGCAGCACCCGCGGTGCGGCCAGGGCCGCAGCCAGCCCGATGGGCACGTTGACGAACAGCACCCAGCGCCAGGACGCGTAGGTGGTGAGCAGGCCTCCGGCGATCAGGCCGACGGCGCCGCCAGCCACGCTCATCGCGGCGTACACGCCCATCGCCCGGTTCCGGGGCGGGCCCTCCGGGAAGGTGGTGGCGATCAGCGCGAGCGCGGCCGCCGCGATGGTCGCGGCGCCGGCCCCCTGGACGGCGCGGGCCGCGAGCAGCCACGCCTGGGAGGTGGCGAACCCGCCAGCCAGCGAAGCGGCCGAGAACAGCAGCAGCCCGGCGATGAATATCCTGCGGCGGCCGAGCAGGTCCCCGGCCCGGCCGGCCAGCAGCAGCAGCCCGCCGAACGAAAGCGCGTAGGCGTTGACCACCCATTCCAGGCTGGAGCCGGAAAAGCCGAGCGCGTGCTGGATGTGCGGGAGCGCGACGTTGACGATCGTTGCATCCAGCAGCACCATCAGTTGCGCTGCCGCTATGACGAGCAGTGCCAGGCCGAGGCGCGGACTGGTTGCCCCGGCCCCCGCAGTACGCGGGGCAGCCGTCCGCCTGGCTACGGATCTCGTTTGAGACATGAGAGATTCTCCTAGTGGGTGTGGGCGCGGTATTTCGCGCCGCACGGGAGGCGCCGCTGGCGTGCGCGGTCACCTGGCACGTTATGAACGGGGTCCTGGGAAGGCGTCACTCGATGGTGGGCTTGGGGGTGGAATCTTGCGTGGCGGCACGGCGCACGACGGTGCGGCTGGGCCGGTGTCCGGGCTGGCCGTTAACCGTCATGGCGGCGGGACGCCCCGGGGGAGCGGCGGGCGAGGGCGGCTGCCACCGCGGTCCCGGCGGCGCCGACGGCCCAGCACCCGGCACCCGGTAGACGAGGACCGCGGCGGCCGCAGCGAACATCCCGGCACCGCATGGCCGGCGGGGCGCAGCGCCCGGGGTGGCACTGTCGTGCCCGGTACCCCTCGCCGGAAGATTCCACCCGCACGGGCACGTTCGGGTGACGCCCAGGCCAGGGGCCGTTCGTAGCGTGCCAGGAGAAACAAGGCACCGACCGACCGAAGGAATAGCAATGGCTGTTCTCAGGCTTGACCACTCCACGACCGGCCCCGCCGGCGCCGGGGGACTGCTCACCCAGCACGCCGCCCTGGTCGCCGCGGTGAAGGACGCCTTTCCCGGGCTCATGGAGACGCAGCCTGTCCCTGGAAGGGAAGCGGCAGACCCGGGTGGCGGGCGCGATCCGCGCCGCCGGGCCTCGCCTGCCCCGCCACCAACGCAGTTGCCGCGCGAGGCTGGCCGGGCCACGGCGGCCGAGCCAGGGGATGAGCAGGCGTGAGCGGCCCGGCGCGGCCCACCCGCTACGAGATCCGCGTCGACGGCGTCCTCGATGACCGGTGGGCGGACTGGTTCGGCGGCCTCCAGGTCAGCCCGGACGGCACGCAGACGGTCATCGCTGGCCTGCTCCCTGATCAGCCCGCGCTACACGGGCTGCTGGCCAAGGTCCGCGACCTCGGCCTGACCCTGATCTCGGTGCGCCGGCTAGACGCGGGAGGCAATGCGCGGCTATGAGCCGCCAGGCACCACAACGTTCAGCCACCCGAAGGGCCATCTCTGAAGGGCCTCTGCTATCACCTTCGGCGGCCGGGTCGGGGCCTGCGGTGCTGATCGCCGGCGCGATACCGGGCCGGGTGGCGGCGTGCCCATGGTCCGCCGCCACCCGGCACCCGCGATCCACTACGGGCCGACCGCCACCCCATACGGGGCGCCCTGGTTGGCGAAGAGGGCATGCGGGTTGCTGCCGTCGATGTTGGCCTGGTTGACCGTGCCGCCGTTGGGGTTGGCCCAGTACACGCTGGCGGAGTCGACCGCCACCCCCGCCGGGGCGTTCTGGCCGGTGACGATGGCACCCGGGCTGGAGGCGTCAAGGTTGGCATTATTGATCGTGCCGGCCTGGCCGCCATCGGTGTTGGCCCAGTACAGGAGGCTACCCGGGAACCCGCCCACTACCACCCCGGCCGGGTTGTCTTGCCCGGTGACGATGACGTGCGGGCTGCTGCCGTCCAGGTTGGCCGCACGCTGCGGGACACCTCCCGCCCCCAGATCGTGCCGGCGACGGGGTTGGTCCAATACAGCTGGCTGGCATCGACCGCCACCCCCCACGGGCCGCCCTGGCCAGGCTGTTTGGTCGGCGGTGCTAGCGCCGGGATGACGT
>CAWAJB010000033.1:0-70193 GCA_963782185.1 uncultured Actinomycetes bacterium | reverse complement strand
TCGAGGCAGGCTGCGGCCTGCCCCTCTACATCACGAGTTAACAACCACCGCTAGGATCGACAGCCCGGCTGCCGCACGAAGAGGGAGCCGGGGAGGGGCGTGAACGCGAGCAGCTTACTCGCCGGGAAGAAAAGCAGTCCGCCGACCGCGGCCACTCCCAGCCCGGGCAGCACGCCGGTCTTGTAGCCGAACCGCCTGTTGATGAAGGACGCGGGGATCGCGAGCGTGAAGTGCGCGCCGTAGTACGCGGTCTGGAGCAGTGCCGACCGCGCGTTCGAGACGACGAAGATGTGCCTGAACACCGCGACCATCACGTCGGTGAGGTGGGCGGCCGATCCCCACACGGCGAAGCAGACGGCGAGCAGAATGAACGGGACCGTGAGGCCTCGACAGACAACCTGGCCTTGTCATGTGGACGCTCGTCCTGCGGTTGCGTCTGCGCCACGGTCTCTCCCATCCGGGACCTCCCCTCCAGGCTCACCGGGGTCGGCAGCATTGGCCCGGGTTGATGCGCCGGCCCGCCGCGTCGGACCCTACTTCTCGTCGAACAGGCGCAGGTCTGAGGGCTCGCGCAGCAGATCCTCGAGGATGATGTTTCCCTCGGTGTTGTAGGGCTGGCGCATGTGCTCGTCCCAGGCCGCGCGAGAGCGGAACATCTCGAGCATCACCCAGGTATCCGGGTCGTCCTGAGGCTGCACAAGGTGCATGAAGATGCACCCCGGCTCGGTGAGGGTCTTCCGACGCATCGACTGCAGCTGCGCCTCGGCTTTCTCGAGCCGGTCCAGTCGGGGCTTGATCGTGACTACGAGGAAGAGCGGGCGGTCCTGATCGCTCATGGCCCCTCCTTACCCGCCGGGTCCACCGCTGAATCTCGTTGCCGGACGGTGAGGAGCGACATTATGATGCGCGAGCGTGGCCCCGCCCGGGCTCGTCCCGTGCGGCGGCACGCGGGGGAGTCCGGCGACCTCGTCAAGTGAGGTGAAGGGATGTTCGTTGTCGTTGGAGAGACGCTCGTAGATCTGGTCGGGCAGCGCGGCGATCGGACATTTTCCGCACATCCGGGTGGCAGCCCGGCAAACGTCGCGCTTGGTCTGGCGCGGCTGGGCGTCGCCGTGACGCTCAAGACGCGTCTGGGGCGGGATGCCTTCGGAGAGATGATCTTGGCGCGCCTTGAAGCCAGCGGCGTCCGGGTTGACGGAGGCGCTGATGAGGACGCGAAGACCAGCCTGGCGATCGCGGCCCTCGCCGCGGGGATCGCGTCCTACGACTTCCGGATCGACTGGGATGTGGAGGAGCTGGCGCCCCTCCCGATTGAGACACGCTGTCTGCACACCGGTTCGTTGGCGACGGTCCTCCCGCCCGGCAAAGCGAACGTCGTCGACCTTGTGGAGCGGGAGCACGAGCGGGGTCGGGTGACCGTCTCATACGACCCCAACATCCGGCCCGAGCTGCTCGGCGACGCGGTGCGGGTCCGACCGGACGTCGAGCGTCTCGTCGCACTGTCCGATGTCGTCAAGGCCAGCGACGACGACGTTCGCTGGCTCTACCCCGACCGGCGCGACGAGGACGTCGCGCAGAGCTGGCTCGCCTCGGGGCCCGCTCTGGTCGTCGTGACCCGCGGTGGCTCAGGCCTCTACGCCGTCTCCGCGGGCCTGGAGCTGCGCCGAGGCGCGGTGCCGATCGATCTCGTGGACACGGTCGGCGCGGGTGACTCCTTCACCGCCGGTCTGCTCGACGGGCTGCACCGTGCCGACCTGGTCGGCGGCGCGCGCCGCGAGGCGCTGGCGGCGATCGACGAGGCGACGCTCGGCAGCATCGTCGATGCAGCGGCTCTGATAGCCGCGATCACATGCTCCCGGCCGGGTGCCGACCCGCCGACTCGAGCAGAGGTTGACGCAGCTCTCGCAGCCGGGCCACGTGCCTGAGATGCGACGCGGACGATTCTCGCACATAGCGCGCGAGGAATTCGTCGCAAGCTTCGATGCCGTAGTTGATCGCGAGGTTCCAGCGCATGTGTCCCTGATCCACTGAGCGCGTACCGTTGGAGGCCAGTGTCCAGTCGATCACCCCGCTCAGGCGACCGCGCAACCCATGCCGGCTCATGCCTGACCAAGGTCACAGTCCCCAGCTCAGAGCAGAGTTCTGGGCTACACGGCCCGTTTCTGCCGTATTCCGGCACCTCTACCGGGTCCTGGACCGCGCCAGGCGGGGCCGCACGGGCCTGAAGACCGGGCCCTCCAGCGCCAGGCCCGGCGCGGCGCCACCGAGGCGTCCTGCGGACTCCCCGGGCCACCGGAACACCGGAGGAGGGTCTGTACTACCACTTTCAGGCCGGATCCGGCTGTCGTCCTCAATGCTCGCCGGATAGGTAGCTACGCCTGAGCAGTGGCTCGAACTGTTCGACCTAACTGCCATCCCGGACACTTCGCTCCGGCGCCTGACGGGTTCGGCCGCGCTGGGCTCGCGCCGGCCACCGCGCACTGGAAGGAGGGTCTGGGCGAGTACGTGCCCGACAGGTACGATTGTCGTGATGAGCTCTGAGTCACATCGGTTAGCGCTGGAGTTCGCCCGCTCGGCGTTCCAGCATGGCTGCACGGTGTGCGGATGGGGATCCGGCGCTGCCCGCGAGCGCCGCTGGAACACCGCCGCCCGTCAGATGAGACTCGCGGAGCGCGTCGAGGTCGGACAGGGCGGCGGCATGGAGTCCGGCCCGGTGCCACCAGACGGCGGGCGCACCTTCGAAGGCATCGCCGGCGCCGGGATCCACCCGAGGGGAGATCCGTGAGCACAGCAGCCGCGAGTTCCGCTGCCGAGCACCCCGCGCAGAGCCTGCCCCTGATCGGCAAGCACATGATGGTGCTGTTCATCGCCCTCGCCTGCTGCTTCACCGCCTGGGGCGTCGCGGCGGACATGACCACGCCGATGGTGGCTGGATTCAAGCGCATCTTCGAGATGAGCACGTTCGAAGCCTCGCTCGTACAGCTCGCGTACTTCGGCGCCTACTTCCTGCTCGCGCTGCCGGCGGCGTTCATCAACCAGCGCTTCGGCTATAAGGCGGGCATTCTCACCGGGCTTCTGCTCGCGGCACTGGGGGCGTTCCTCTTCTACCCGGCGAGCAAGATCATGGCCTATGGGGCGTTCCTCGCCGCCTTGTTCACGCTGGCGGCAGGCTGCTCGCTGCTGGAAACGTCGGCCAACCCGTTCGTTATGTCGCTCGGCCCGCCAGCCACGGCGACGCGCCGGCTGAACCTCGCCCAGGCGTTCAATCCGGTGGGCACGAACATCGGCGTGCTGCTGGCCGCGACGCTGATCCTGCCCCACCTCTCCGACCCGGTTGACGTCTCGTCGCTGAGCCCGGCCCAGCTGCACACGATCCGGGCGGGTGAGCTCGGGGCAGTGATGGGGCCCTATCTGGGCCTCGCCCTGGTCCTGCTCGCGATCGCGGTCGCCATCGCAGTCAACAAGGTGCCGCCGATCGTCGAGGAGTTCCCCGACGTCGGCCCACACCCGGGGGGCACAAGAGGCCTATTCCGTGTCCTCTGGCGGCGCAGGCGCTACCGCTTCGGCGTCGTCGCCCAATTCGCGAACGTGGGGGCGCAGGTGTGCACCTGGACCTACCTGATCCTGTACGTGGGTCAGGCCCTGGGCGGGAGCCTCCAGAAGGGCGCAATCTACCTGCAGTTCAGCCTGCTGGTCTTCCTCGGGTCGCGGTTCCTGATGACCTGGGTCATCGGTCACATCCGCCCCGCCAAGGTGATGGCGGTGCTCGCCTTCCTCGCCGTGCTGTTGTGCGCGTTCGCGGTGTTGAGTCCGAATCTGGCCGGGGTGATCGCGGTCGTTGCGCTGTCCTTCTGCCTGTCCCTGATGTTCCCGACGATTTACGGCGTCGCTCTGGAGGGGCTCGGACCGGCGACGAAGTTCGGGGCTGCCGGCCTCGTAATGGCGATCGTGGGCGGCGCGATTATGCCATTGGTGCAGGGCAAGCTCCTGGACGCGACGAGCCCGGCGACCTCGTTCGTCGTTCCTGCGGCCTGCTTCGCGGTGGTGGGACTGTATGCGCTGTACGACCTGGGGGCGCGTCCGAGCATGATCGCGGGCGCGGCGGCCCGCGACGGCGGCCCGGCGCTGCCCGCGCCGGCCACAGGAGACGCCGGGGGACTCCCGTGAACGGCCGCCTCGCGGCCGTCGCCGTCTTGGCCCTCACGCTGACGCTCAGCGCGTGCGGCGGCAACCAGCCCACCAGCGCCACGATTAGGACCAGTCGGCTCGAGGTCGTGTCCTGGTGGACCTCCAGTTCCGAGGCGAAGGCGCTCGGCGTCCTGTTCGCCGCCTTCCGTGACTCGAATCCTGGCGTGCACGCGAGCAACGGCGCTATCCGTGGCGGCGCGGGCTCCAACGCGATCGTCGCGCTGGCAAAGCGGTTGCAGAGGAACGACCCGCCCGACGTCTGGCAGACGTTCGCCGGCAAATCGCTCCAGGCCTACGCGAGCAACGGCGTGGTCCGCAGCATCGCCTCGATCTTCGCGCGTGAGCACCTGCGAACGGAGATGAACGCCACCATCCTTCACTCGCTGATGTACGACGGACAGCCCTACGGGGTGCCGACGGGAGCGCATCGCAGCAACGTCCTGTTCTTCAATCTGAAGCTGCTGGCCAGGCCGGCGTCGCCCCTCCCTCGAACCACACCACGCTGGGCGAGTTCCTGACCGACCTAAAGAAGGTCAGGGCTTCCGGAGCCGTGCCGCTCTGCCTCGGGGCCAGAGACCCGTTCACCACGGTCGAGCTGTTCGAGAACACGCTGCTCAGCTCGGTCGGCCCGCGCGGGTGGAGGGACGTCGTCGGCGACCATTTCGACTGGCGCGGCAACCAAGCCCGGACTGCGCTCAGCCGCTTCGGCGACGTGCTCGACTATGCGGACCCGGAGGGAAGGGGGCTCACCTGGGATCAAGCCACGAGGAAGCTCGCGGCCGGCGGCTGCGCGTTCGAATCGATGAACGACTCTGCCTTCGGCGAGCTCATCGCCGACGGCGCCAAGGACGGCAGGGACTTCGGCGTGACCACCTTTCCCGGCACCAACGGGAGCTTCCTCGCAGTGGTCGACGTGTTCGTAGCCGCCACTAGGGCGAAGGACGCCAGGAACGCGCTCGCGTTCCTCTCTGACATCGATGAGCCCTCCACCCAACTGGCGTTTCACCGAGCGAAAGGGTCGATCCCGATTGTGCGCGACGTCAACGTTTCGTCGCTGTCCGCCTATCAGCGGGCCTCCGCGGCGGCTTTCTGGACCTCGCCGGTGCTGCTCTCGATCGCCCACGGCGAGGAGGTGAGCCCGCAGCTCGAGGAGGGCTTCTATAACGCGGTGTCGCACTATGTGAGTACCCGAAGCGCCGCCGCGTTCGCGTCCCAGCTCGAGAACGCCGTATCCGGGGGCCGGATCCCCGAACGGTAGCCGGAGCTGGACCCGCTGGTTCGCCCCGGTCAGAAGCAGCAGGAGAAGCAGAAGCATTCCTCGCTGGTGCCTCGGGATGACCGGCCTACCTATGGGGAGGCAGATCCACGTTCCTCCCGGCCCAGGCACGACGTGCTGCCTCCGACCTCCGCGATGACCGCTTCTCGCGTGTGAGCTCCTCCCCGATCCGTTCTGGCAGACGATCACCGTCCTGCCCCTCTACATCACGAGTTAACAACCACCGCTAGGATCGACAGCCCGGCTGCCGCACGAAGAGGGAGCCGGGGAGGGGCGTGAACGCGAGCAGCTTACTCGCCGGGAAGAAAAGCAGTCCGCCGACCGCGGCCACTCCCAGCCCGGGCAGCACGCCGGTCTTGTAGCCGAACCGCCTGTTGATGAAGGACGCGGGGATCGCGAGCGTGAAGTGCGCGCCGTAGTACGCGGTCTGGAGCAGTGCCGACCGCGCGTTCGAGACGACGAAGATGTGCCTGAACACCGCGACCATCACGTCGGTGAGGTGGGCGGCCGATCCCCACACGGCGAAGCAGACGGCGAGCAGAATGAACGGGACCGTGAGGCCTCGACAGACAACCTGGCCTTGTCATGTGGACGCTCGTCCTGCGGTTGCGTCTGCGCCACGGTCTCTCCCATCCGGGACCTCCCCTCCAGGCTCACCGGGGTCGGCAGCATTGGCCCGGGTTGATGCGCCGGCCCGCCGCGTCGGACCCTACTTCTCGTCGAACAGGCGCAGGTCTGAGGGCTCGCGCAGCAGATCCTCGAGGATGATGTTTCCCTCGGTGTTGTAGGGCTGGCGCATGTGCTCGTCCCAGGCCGCGCGAGAGCGGAACATCTCGAGCATCACCCAGGTATCCGGGTCGTCCTGAGGCTGCACAAGGTGCATGAAGATGCACCCCGGCTCGGTGAGGGTCTTCCGACGCATCGACTGCAGCTGCGCCTCGGCTTTCTCGAGCCGGTCCAGTCGGGGCTTGATCGTGACTACGAGGAAGAGCGGGCGGTCCTGATCGCTCATGGCCCCTCCTTACCCGCCGGGTCCACCGCTGAATCTCGTTGCCGGACGGTGAGGAGCGACATTATGATGCGCGAGCGTGGCCCCGCCCGGGCTCGTCCCGTGCGGCGGCACGCGGGGGAGTCCGGCGACCTCGTCAAGTGAGGTGAAGGGATGTTCGTTGTCGTTGGAGAGACGCTCGTAGATCTGGTCGGGCAGCGCGGCGATCGGACATTTTCCGCACATCCGGGTGGCAGCCCGGCAAACGTCGCGCTTGGTCTGGCGCGGCTGGGCGTCGCCGTGACGCTCAAGACGCGTCTGGGGCGGGATGCCTTCGGAGAGATGATCTTGGCGCGCCTTGAAGCCAGCGGCGTCCGGGTTGACGGAGGCGCTGATGAGGACGCGAAGACCAGCCTGGCGATCGCGGCCCTCGCCGCGGGGATCGCGTCCTACGACTTCCGGATCGACTGGGATGTGGAGGAGCTGGCGCCCCTCCCGATTGAGACACGCTGTCTGCACACCGGTTCGTTGGCGACGGTCCTCCCGCCCGGCAAAGCGAACGTCGTCGACCTTGTGGAGCGGGAGCACGAGCGGGGTCGGGTGACCGTCTCATACGACCCCAACATCCGGCCCGAGCTGCTCGGCGACGCGGTGCGGGTCCGACCGGACGTCGAGCGTCTCGTCGCACTGTCCGATGTCGTCAAGGCCAGCGACGACGACGTTCGCTGGCTCTACCCCGACCGGCGCGACGAGGACGTCGCGCAGAGCTGGCTCGCCTCGGGGCCCGCTCTGGTCGTCGTGACCCGCGGTGGCTCAGGCCTCTACGCCGTCTCCGCGGGCCTGGAGCTGCGCCGAGGCGCGGTGCCGATCGATCTCGTGGACACGGTCGGCGCGGGTGACTCCTTCACCGCCGGTCTGCTCGACGGGCTGCACCGTGCCGACCTGGTCGGCGGCGCGCGCCGCGAGGCGCTGGCGGCGATCGACGAGGCGACGCTCGGCAGCATCGTCGATGCAGCGGCTCTGATAGCCGCGATCACATGCTCCCGGCCGGGTGCCGACCCGCCGACTCGAGCAGAGGTCGACGCAGCTCTCGCAGCCGGGCCACGTGCCTGAGATGCGACGCGGACGATTCTCGCACATAGCGCGCGAGGAATTCGTCGCAAGCTTCGATGCCGTAGTTGATCGCGAGGTTCCAGCGCATGTGTCCCTGATCCACTGAGCGCGTACCGTTGGAGGCCAGTGTCCAGTCGATCACCCCGCTCAGGCGACCGCGCAACCCGTGCCGGCTCATGCCTGACCAAGGTCACAGTCCCCAGCTCAGAGCAGAGTTCTGGGCTACACGGCCCGTTTCTGCCGTATTCCGGCACCTCTACCGGGTCCTGGACCGCGCCAGGCGGGGCCGCACGGGCCTGAAGACCGGGCCCTCCAGCGCCAGGCCCGGCGCGGCGCCACCGAGGCGTCCTGCGGACTCCCCGGGCCACCGGAACACCGGAGGAGGGTCTGTACTACCACTTTCAGGCCGGATCCGGCTGTCGTCCTCAATGCTCGCCGGATAGGTAGCTACGCCTGAGCAGTGGCTCGAACTGTTCGACCTAACTGCCATCCCGGACACTTCGCTCCGGCGCCTGACGGGTTCGGCCGCGCTGGGCTCGCGCCGGCCACCGCGCACTGGAAGGAGGGTCTGGGCGAGTACGTGCCCGACAGGTACGATTGTCGTGATGAGCTCTGAGTCACATCGGTTAGCGCTGGAGTTCGCCCGCTCGGCGTTCCAGCATGGCTGCACGGTGTGCGGATGGGGATCCGGCGCTGCCCGCGAGCGCCGCTGGAACACCGCCGCCCGTCAGATGAGACTCGCGGAGCGCGTCGAGGTCGGACAGGGCGGCGGCATGGAGTCCGGCCCGGTGCCACCAGACGGCGGGCGCACCTTCGAAGGCATCGCCGGCGCCGGGATCCACCCGAGGGGAGATCCGTGAGCACAGCAGCCGCGAGTTCCGCTGCCGAGCACCCCGCGCAGAGCCGGCCCCTGATCGGCAAGCACATGATGGTGCTGTTCATCGCCCTCGCCTGCTGCTTCACCGCCTGGGGCGTCGCGGCGGACATGACCACGCCGATGGTGGCTGGATTCAAGCGCATCTTCGAGATGAGCACGTTCGAAGCCTCGCTCGTACAGCTCGCGTACTTCGGCGCCTACTTCCTGCTCGCGCTGCCGGCGGCGTTCATCAACCAGCGCTTCGGCTATAAGGCGGGCATTCTCACCGGGCTTCTGCTCGCGGCACTGGGGGCGTTCCTCTTCTACCCGGCGAGCAAGATCATGGCCTATGGGGCGTTCCTCGCCGCCTTGTTCACGCTGGCGGCAGGCTGCTCGCTGCTGGAAACGTCGGCCAACCCGTTCGTTATGTCGCTCGGCCCGCCAGCCACGGCGACGCGCCGGCTGAACCTCGCCCAGGCGTTCAATCCGGTGGGCACGAACATCGGCGTGCTGCTGGCCGCGACGCTGATCCTGCCCCACCTCTCCGACCCGGTCGACGTCTCGTCGCTGAGCCCGGCCCAGCTGCACACGATCCGGGCGGGTGAGCTCGGGGCAGTGATGGGGCCCTATCTGGGCCTCGCCCTGGTCCTGCTCGCGATCGCGGTCGCCATCGCAGTCAACAAGGTGCCGCCGATCGTCGAGGAGTTCCCCGACGTCGGCCCACACCCGGGGGGCACAAGAGGCCTATTCCGTGTCCTCTGGCGGCGCAGGCGCTACCGCTTCGGCGTCGTCGCCCAATTCGCGAACGTGGGGGCGCAGGTGTGCACCTGGACCTACCTGATCCTGTACGTGGGTCAGGCCCTGGGCGGGAGCCTCCAGAAGGGCGCAATCTACCTGCAGTTCAGCCTGCTGGTCTTCCTCGGGTCGCGGTTCCTGATGACCTGGGTCATCGGTCACATCCGCCCCGCCAAGGTGATGGCGGTGCTCGCCTTCCTCGCCGTGCTGTTGTGCGCGTTCGCGGTGTTGAGTCCGAATCTGGCCGGGGTGATCGCGGTCGTTGCGCTGTCCTTCTGCCTGTCCCTGATGTTCCCGACGATTTACGGCGTCGCTCTGGAGGGGCTCGGACCGGCGACGAAGTTCGGGGCTGCCGGCCTCGTAATGGCGATCGTGGGCGGCGCGATTATGCCATTGGTGCAGGGCAAGCTCCTGGACGCGACGAGCCCGGCGACCTCGTTCGTCGTTCCTGCGGCCTGCTTCGCGGTGGTGGGACTGTATGCGCTGTACGACCTGGGGGCGCGTCCGAGCATGATCGCGGGCGCGGCGGCCCGCGACGGCGGCCCGGCGCTGCCCGCGCCGGCCACAGGAGACGCCGGGGGACTCCCGTGAACGGCCGCCTCGCGGCCGTCGCCGTCTTGGCCCTCACGCTGACGCTCAGCGCGTGCGGCGGCAACCAGCCCACCAGCGCCACGATTAGGACCAGTCGGCTCGAGGTCGTGTCCTGGTGGACCTCCAGTTCCGAGGCGAAGGCGCTCGGCGTCCTGTTCGCCGCCTTCCGTGACTCGAATCCTGGCGTGCACGCGAGCAACGGCGCTATCCGTGGCGGCGCCGGCTCCAACGCGATCGTCGCGCTGGCAAAGCGGTTGCAGAGGAACGACCCGCCCGACGTCTGGCAGACGTTCGCCGGCAAATCGCTCCAGGCCTACGCGAGCAACGGCGTGGTCCGCAGCATCGCCTCGATCTTCGCGCGTGAGCACCTGCGAACGGAGATGAACGCCACCATCCTTCACTCGCTGATGTACGACGGACAGCCCTACGGGGTGCCGACGGGAGCGCATCGCAGCAACGTCCTGTTCTTCAATCTGAAGCTGCTGGCCAGGGCCGGCGTCGCCCCTCCCTCGAACCACACCACGCTGGGCGAGTTCCTGACCGACCTAAAGAAGGTCAGGGCTTCCGGAGCCGTGCCGCTCTGCCTCGGGGCCAGAGACCCGTTCACCACGGTCGAGCTGTTCGAGAACACGCTGCTCAGCTCGGTCGGCCCGCGCGGGTGGAGGGACGTCGTCGGCGACCATTTCGACTGGCGCGGCAACCAAGCCCGGACTGCGCTCAGCCGCTTCGGCGACGTGCTCGACTATGCGGACCCGGAGGGAAGGGGGCTCACCTGGGATCAAGCCACGAGGAAGCTCGCGGCCGGCGGCTGCGCGTTCGAATCGATGAACGACTCTGCCTTCGGCGAGCTCATCGCCGACGGCGCCAAGGACGGCAGGGACTTCGGCGTGACCACCTTTCCCGGCACCAACGGGAGCTTCCTCGCAGTGGTCAACGTGTTCGTAGCCGCCACTAGGGCGAAGGACGCCAGGAACGCGCTCGCGTTCCTCTCTGACATCGATGAGCCCTCCACCCAACTGGCGTTTCACCGAGCGAAAGGGTCGATCCCGATTGTGCGCGACGTCGACGTTTCGTCGCTGTCCGCCTATCAGCGGGCCTCCGCGGCGGCTTTCTGGACCTCGCCGGTGCTGCTCTCGATCGCCCACGGCGAGGGAGTGAGCCCGCAGCTCGAGGAGGGCTTCTATAACGCGGTGTCGCACTATGTGAGTACCCGAAGCGCCGCCGCGTTCGCGTCCCAGCTCGAGAACGCCGTATCCGGGGGCCGGATCCCCGAACGGTAGCCGGAGCTGGACCCGCTGGTTCGCCCCGGTCAGAAGCAGCAGGAGAAGCAGAAGCATTCCTCGCTGGTGCCTCGGGATGACCGGCCTACCTATGGGGAGGCAGATCCACGTTCCTCCCGGCCCAGGCACGACGTGCTGCCTCCGACCTCCGCGATGACCGCTTCTCGCGTGTGAGCTCCTCCCCGATCCGTTCTGGCAGACGATCACCGTCCTGCCCCGCGAATTCGAGAGGCGGGTTCGGCTGACCTCCGCTTCCCCGGCGCGCCGTCCGCTCCAAGGGCCGCCGCGGAGCAGATCTGGTCGGCGCCGGGGTGGCATCCCCAGCCTGCTCGGCCAGCGCCCAGCAGTTCTTGCGCGGCAGGTCACCGATCAGCCCGGTGATGTACTTGCGGGCCTGGCGGCGCGGCTCCACCCGGGCGAAACACGGCGCCAGTCACTCCATCAGCTCATCGAGATTCCCGCAGGCCAGCCCGGCCTCTTCTACAGTTGAGGCAGCAGCCGCCTCAAGATCAGTAGTCGTCACAAACTAATGATCACTAGGCGGCTGTCCCCAGCATGCCAATCCCTGCCCGATCGGGCCAGGTCATCCCGCTTCGTCAGGTCACGAAGTACAGGAAGACACTCGGCGTCCTAATGGGGAGGAATGAGGACCCGATTCATAGATCCTGGAGCTTGTCACCGCGGCAGTTCGATCTCGGCCCAGGCCGCTTCCCACAATGTGCTCACAGTCACCTGCAGGCTCTTGCGGGCCGGGTCAACCGGCGGCCAGAACCAGAAGC
Organism: uncultured Actinomycetes bacterium; assembly: GCA_963782185.1. Taxonomy (GTDB): domain Bacteria; phylum Actinomycetota; class Actinomycetes; order Streptosporangiales; family Streptosporangiaceae; genus RYN-230. Next base: position 58,327 of record CAWAJB010000033.1, on the reverse strand, counting down.
TGCGGCTGCCCTCGTGGCGGGGGGAGACTCGCCCGCTGCCAGGAATGCCCTCGTGCTCGTGCCCGGCGTCATCGATGGCGCGCACCTGGAAGCAGGGCGTGATCATGGGCCAGTATTCCCCGTGCACCCAGGGATGGCCGTACAACTGGACGCTCACCAGCTCCCCCTGGGCGGAGACACTTTCAATCACCGCAGTGGCGTGCTCCAGCGGCAACCGGACCGCCAGCCCGCGATGTTCGGCTGGCCGGAACTCCAGAGTGCCCGGCATGATGTCTGCGATTCCCCGGCCGTGAGCCACCCGGTGGGCGCGGCGGCCCCACCGGTGAACCACGTGCGTATGCCAGCCAGGTCCGCTGGCGGGGGACTCGCGCAGCAAGGTGCTGGTGACTGGCAGCGCGCCCACCGCCATCAGGCCGTCAGCCACGGTGGCAACGATCTCCGCCGTATCCTCCGGTCCCACCTCGGCCCCGTTAATCGAAATCTTGGTGACGGGCGCAAGCGCAGCCAGGTAGCACTCCGCCGCGGTCGGCCACGGCGCGGCGGCCGCCCCCACCGGCACCTGGGCCGGGGGCGGCAGGGAGACCCGCACCAGTGCTCCCGCACCCGTGGGACAGAGCTCGAGCCAGGCAGGCTTCCTGTCCGGGTCCTGGGCTACCAGCACGTCGCCATGCCACTCTTGCCGATCACGGGCGCGGCCCCCGCCAGTTGACACGTCACCCCAGTCATAGGGACGGCCGGTGTCGTCGGTGAGCGAGATCTCCGACATGGCCTGCCGCATCGGCACATCCGGGGCAGGAAGATCCCCGCCGGGATCGGGAGCAGTCGCATGGAAGCCCAGCCGCAACCCCGAAGCGGTCAGCTTCACCCACTCAAAGCAAACGTCAGCGACCGACGTCCGGCAATGCACCCCAGCGGCGGCTACCGACAACGGGACCTCACGCAGCCCGGCAGGACCGGCGATCCGGGACTGCCAGTACTCGTGCGCGCCCGGCCGGACTGTCAGCTCGCCGCTCGTAACTCCCCAGACGTTCCGAAAGCCTTTACGCTCTAGCGCCAGCCGGAGCTCGGCCAAGATGGTCTCGGCCTGAGGCTCCTCCAGCAGGCCGAGCATCACGAACGCGTTCGCCACCGCCATCAGGCCCAGCGACAGAGGGAAAAGAGGCCTGTCCCGCTCTGCCCGCAACAAGGCCTCGGCCGTCAGCGACCGAAGGCAGGCCTCCGGATCTGGCATCACACGGCAAGTATGACCGGACGCGCAAAGCAGCAGCCAGGCCATGCCCGTTACGTACCTGTGAGTATCCAGCAGTCGCACCCGGGGACTGGCGGTCGCTGACCGGTGGGCAGGCGGCCGCTGACCGGTGAGGCGGCCGCTGAACGGTGGGCAGGCGGCCGATCCATGATCAGGTCACGAAGTACGGCTGCCCTACTAGTAGGCGAGTGGCAACCCGTACACGCACACGAAGTGGGATGCGGGCTCCGCCCAGGGAAGGGCGGTGCCGGCCCGGACGCGCCCGGCGGCAGCTCCGCCTGACCTGGCCAGGCACGTAGTTGCCGGGATGGGCCCCGCTTGATTGACTCTTGACCTATGGCCGGGCGTGCGGGCGACGGCGGCGGGGGGGCCGCGGCTCCTGCTGGCGCGCAACGACCAGCCACCCGGATCGTTCCCGGCGCCCTGGTCGGCCGGACCGCCGACTGCGCCGCGCTGGAAGATCTGGTGCAGGCGGTCAGCCAGGGGCTGAGCCGGTCCCTGGTCATCGTCGGCGAGCCCGGCATCGGGAAGACCCGCCTGCTGCAGTACACAGCGCAGGCCGCACTCGGCCTGCGGACGGTGAGCATCGCCGGGGTGGAATCAGAGCTGCGGCTGGGCTTCGCCGCGGTGCACCGCATGCTGCTGCCGTTCCTGGACCGGATCGGCACGCTGCCCGCCCCGCAGCGGGACGCGCTGGGTTCGGCCTTCGGCCTGGCGGCCGGCCCGCCGGCGGACCGGTTCCTGGTCGGCCTGGGTGCGCTGACCCTGTTCGCGGAGGTGGCCGGTGAGCAGCCGCTGATCTGGCTGGTCGACGACGCGCAATGGCTCGACCGGGAGTCGCTTGACGTGCTCGGCTTCGTCGGGCGGCGGCTGTACGCGGACAGCATCGGGCTGGTGTTCGGGGCCCGGGAGACCTCGCCGGGGCTGACGGCGCTCGACGGGCTGCCCACCCGCCGCCTCAGCGGTCTCGAACCCGCGGCCGCCCGGGCGCTGCTCGCCACGAGCGTCCCCGGGCCGGTCAACGCGCGGGTGGCCGCGCGGGTTATCACCGAGACGGGCGGCAACCCGCTCGCCCTGCTGGAGCTCGCGGGACTGCTGACGCCGGACCAGCTGGCGGCCCGATCGCCGCTGCCGCAGCGGCTGCCGATCGGCCGCCGCATGCAAGGGCACTTCCTGCGCCAGGTGAGGACGCTGCCCCCCGCCACCGGCTCCCTGCTGCTGCTCGCCTCCGCGGCGTCGAGCGATGATCCCGCCGCCCTGTGGCGGGCCGCTGCCCGGCTCGGCCTCGGACCGCAGGACGCCGAACCGGCCGTGGCGCAGGACATCATCACGCTCAGGCCGCGGGTGGCTTTCCGGCATCCGCTGATCCGCTCCGCGGTCTACGAGGGTGCCCGGCCAGCTGACCGGCGCACGATCCACGACGCCCTGGCGAGTGTCGCCGGACGGGACGGGGACCCGGATCAGGCGGCATGGCATCACGCCGCGGCCGCGGTCGTCCCGGACGCGGACGTCGCGGCCGACCTCGAACGTTCCGCCGCGCGGGCCGAACGCCGCGGCGGCTACGTCGCGCAGGCCGCGTTCCTGGCCCGGGCGGCTGAGCTGACCCCGGACGTGCGCGGCCGTGCGGTGCGGCTCTTCGCCGCGGCCCAGGCGCATCTGGTCGCCGGGGACGGCACCCTCGCCGAGGCCCTGCTGGACCAGGCGGCGCCCCAGCTGGCCGAGGCCGGACTGCACGCGGCGGCGCAACGCCTCCGGGCCGCGATCGCCGTGTTCTTCTCGCGGCACAAGGACGCGCCCGCCCTGCTGCTGGACACCGTGGGTGCCGCCGACCCGCGTGACGCGCCCCTGATCCGCGAGATGCTCTTCGAGGCCATGCAGGCCGCGCTGGTCGCCCGCCAGTACACCGCGGGCACCACGACCGGCGACGTGGCCCAGGCGGCGCTCAAGGTGCCCCGGGACCCCGCCACGTCGCCGGCGGTCACCGACCTGCTGCTCGACGGTTTCGCCACCCGGACCGCCGTCGGCTACGCGTCGGCGGTCCCGCTGCTGCGCTCCGCCGTGGCGGCTCTTTCTGCCGCCGAGCAGACCGCGCTGGCCGGCATACCGGCCACCATCCTCGGCTGGTTCGCGGCGGATGATTTGTGGGACGACGAGGGGCGGCGGGCGGCACTCGAGCACGCCGAGGCCATCCAGCGCCGCCATGGTGCGCTGGGCGGGCTGCGGATCACGCTGGCCGGACTGACCACCGGCGCCGCGTGGGCCGGGCGTCCGGACGAGGCTGAGGCCCGCTACCTGGAAGCGGCGGAGATCTCGTCGCTGATCGGGGTACCGGCGCCGGCGACAACCGGGGTGCTGCTGGAGCTGCGGGCCTGGCAGGGGCGCGAGCAGGAGAGCCGGGCCCTCGCCGAGATGACCGCACAATGGGGCCGGGAGCGGGGGGCCGCTGTCCTCGAGGTCTTCGCCCTGATGGGGCTGACCATCCTGGAGCTGGGCCTAGGCCGGTATGCGGAGGCGCTCAGCTCGGGGATGCGCATCTACGACGATGACCCGCCCGGCTTCGGCAACCGCATCCTGCCCGAGATCGTCGAGGCCGCCGCGCGCAGCGGCGGGCGAAGCGCCGCCCGCGCCGCCCTCGGCCGCCTGGCCGATCGCGCGACAGCCAGCGGGACTCCCTGGGCGCTGGGCATGCTCGCCCGGTCACGTGCGCTGCTGGCCCCCGGCAGTGGCGCCGAGCCGTTCTACCAGGAGGCATTGGCGCACCTGTCCGGCACATCGATTCGCACCGAACTCGCCCGCGCGCATCTGCTGTACGGGGAATGGCTGCGCCGGCAGAAGCGCCGCCGGGACGCCCGAGCACAGCTGCGCACCGCGTGCGACATGTTCGACGCCATGGGGGCGGCGGCGTTCGCCGACCGCACCCGGGCCGAACTACTCGCGACGGGCTATACCACCCGTCAGCCGCAGGAACGGCCGGGCCCGGACCTGACACCGCAGGAGGCGCAGGTGGTCCGCCTCGCCGCGGCCGGCGCGACCAACGCGGAGATCGCAATCCACCTGTTCGTCACCACGTCCACCGTGGAATACCACCTCAGCAAGGTGTTCCGGAAACTCGGCATTACCTCCCGGCGCCAGCTCGCCGCGGTCGTGGGGCACTGACGGCACCCGCCGCGATGGGGTGCCACCGGCCACGGTCGCCGGGGGCCTGCCCGCGCGCCGGTGCCGTCCACCCCAGTGCGATCCGCACCTGGCGGCCAGCTCACTGGGGTCTTTCCCGGATGCGGGGCTACCCGCATGCTGGTCTGCTGGCCAAGTCCAGGGCACAGCCGACGCCAGGCCCAGTCAGACTCAGCCGCCGTCGCGGCCCGCCACCGCACGCCTGGAGGACATGGTCATGCCGTTCGTCACGGTCGGCCGGGAGAACACCGCCGATATCAGGCTCTACTACGAGGATCACGGGAACGGGCCGGCGGTCGTGCTGCTGAGCGGCTGGCCGCTGGACAGCCGGTCCTGGGAGCCCCAGGTCCACGCGCTGCTGCAGGCGGGTCATCGGGTGATCACGTACGACCGCCGGGGGTTCGGGCAGTCCGACCGGCCAGCCGAGGGGTATGACTTCGACACGCTCGCCCGGGATCTGGACACGGTGCTGACCGAGCTCGATCTGCATGAGGTCACCCTGGTCGGCTTCTCGCTCGGCACCGGGGAACTGGCCCGTTACATCGGCGCCTACGGCACCGGCCGGCTGAAGGGCTGCGTCTTCATCGAGAGCCTGGCGCCCTCGTTCGCCAGGTCCGGTGACAACCCGAACGGGGTGGACCGGGCGGCAGTCGACATGGTCCGGCAGGCGATCCTGGATGACCGGTTTGCGTGGCTCACCGGGTTGCTCAGGGACTTCCTCAATCTCGACGTCCTGCTGGGCAAGCGGGTCAGCGAGGAGACCGTGCGCAATGCCTGGAACGCCGGGGCCGCGGCGTCGCCCGAGGCGACATGGGCGTGCGTGCTCACCTGGCTGGACGACTTCCATGAGGACATCAAGCGGATCGACGTCCCCACGCTGATCCTGCACGGGACAGCTGACCGGATCCTGTCGGTGCAGGGCCAGGGCCGCCGGCTGCACGCCGCCCTGCCGGACGCGCACTACGTCGAGATCGACGGAGGCCCGCACGTCATGTGCGTCACCCACGCGCCGGAAGTCAACTCTGAGCTGCTGGCCTTCCTGCGCAGCGGTGCTCCCGCCAGTCCTGTCGCCTGAACCGGCCCTCGACGTCAGGTGGTCCAGCCATGCCGTCCCTGCCCAGCGCGAACGCCCCGCAGCCTGCCGACGCACTCGCGGCCCGGCTCAAGCGGACCGAGCTCCAGCACCAGGCATCGTCGATTCCCGGACGGGAGATCGTCCAGGTGCTCACCGAGATTCCCTGCGGCGTCGAGTCCGGCTGGCACATCCATCCCGGCGAGGAGGTCGGGTACATCATCGCCGGGACCGTCCAGATGATGATCCAGGGGCAGCCGACCGTCACCCTGCACGCGGGCGACCCCTTCCTCATGCCGCCGCGCACGCCGCACAACGCGCTCGACGTCGGCCCCGGGACAGGTCGCATGCTCTCCACGTACATCGTCGAGGCCGGGCAGCCGCTGGCCACGTTCGTGGACGCGCCCGCGGCCGCGGCGCCGGACCCGGACACGGCACGGGACTGAGGCAGGCCGCGGACCACACGGTGCGCGGGATCATCCCGGAATCGAGCCAGGAAAGGAACCAGGAATGAGCACCATCATCACCAAGGACGGCACCGAGATCTACTACAAGGAGTGGGGTGACGGCCCGGTCGTGACGTTCTCGCACGGCTGGCCGCTGAGCGCCGACGCGTGGGACGCGCAGATGTTCTTCCTCTCCCAGAACGGCTTCCGCGTGGTGGCGCACGACCGGCGTGGCCATGGCCGGTCCAGCCAGCCCACGTCGGGGAACGACATGGACGGGTACGCCGACGATCTCGCGGCCGTGATCGAGGCCCTCGACCTCCGCGACGCCACGCTGGTGGGCCACTCCACGGGCGGCGGGGAGGTGGCGCGTTACATCGGGCGGCACGGGACTGCGCGGGTCGCCAAGGCCGTCCTGGTTTCCGCGGTGCCGCCGATCATGGTGCAGTCCGCCGCGAATCCGGAGGGCCTGCCGATCGAGGTATTCGACGGCTTGCGTGCTGGTCTCATCAAGGACCGCTCGCAGTTCTACAAGGACCTGGCCACGCCGTTCTACGGCGCCAACCGGCCCGGAGCCAAGGTCTCCCAGGGCGTGCTGGATCAGTTCTGGCAGTGGAGCATGCAGTCCGGGCTCAAGAACGCCTACCAGAGCATCAAGGCGTTCTCCGAGACCGACTTCACCGGGGACCTCAAGAAGTTTGACGTCCCGACCCTGGTCCTGCACGGCGAGGACGACCAGATCGTTCCGGTCAAGGACGCCGCGAGGAAATCGGCCCGGATCATCGACGGCGCGCAGGAAATCTACTATCCGGGTGCGCCCCATGGGCTCATGGACACCCATCAAGATCAGCTCAACGCCGACCTGCTGGCCTTCCTGCGGAGCTGAGCCTCCCGGCCGCCGGGGCACTCTCGCCGGGGCACTGTCGCCGGGGCACTGTCGCCCGGCGGCCCGGGCCCCTGGCCGGGTCCCGGCTGTTCCCGGACCGGCCCTGGCGGGCAGCATGGGCACATGACATCCACCGAGTGGCCTTCTGCGGGCGGGACCCCTGAGACCATGATGGAGTTCGCCGGGCGTGCCCCGGCCTCAGAGGAGACGTGACCGGCCCTGACGTGAGAACGGCCCGGAGGGGGAACCATGGACGGCGCAGTGCTGGTGACGGGGGCGGCGGGAGCGCTTGGCCACGCAGTGGTCGCCGAATTGCGCGGCCGGGACCTGACGGTGGTCGCGCTCGACCGGCCGTCGAACGCGCTGGACGCGCTGGGGGCCGGGGACGGGGTGTATCCGGTCCCCGTCGAGCTGGCCGACCGTTCCGCGGTCCACGCCGCGTTTGAAGCAGCGGACGCGGTGGCCACCCCGGCCGCGCTCATCGCGCTGGCCGGCGGGTTCATCCCCGGCAAGCTCGCGGACCTCTACGAGGACTCGCTGGAGAGCCTGTGGCGGTCGAACGTGGTCTCGCTGCTGTGGTGCGCCCAGGAAGCAGCACCGCGGATGGCCGCGGCCGGGGGCGGCGCGATCGTGACCGTCGGCTCCAAGACCGCGGTCAGCGGCCCGGCCCCGCTGGCCCACGCGCTCAGCAAGTCAGCGGTGGTCCGGGCCACCGAACTGCTGGCCGACGAACTCCGGCCGCAGGGGATCCGGGTGAACTGCGTGCTGCCCTCGGTCATCGACACGCCGGCCAACCGGACCTGGATGCCGCCGGACCTGGCCGCCCGGGCGGTCGCCCCGGCCGCGATCGCCAAGGTGATCGCGTTCCTCATCGGCCCGGACGCCGCCCCGATCAGCGGCGCCCGGGTCCCGGTCTACGGCGACTCCTGACGTTCCCGCACCCCGGCGCCGCTCGATTTCAGCGGTGGACGGTGGACGGGTGGCCGGCGGCCGGCGACCGCGGGGCGGCTGGGGCGCGGCGGCTACGCAGTCCCGGCGACGCCGATCAGGTTGCCCTCGGGATCGGTGAAGTGCCCGACCACCAGGCCCGTCGGCGCCGTGACGGGGCCCATCTGGCGCTTTCCGCCGAGGCTCTCGGCCCGCTGCAGGGCGGCCTCCACGCTGGGAACGCCGATGTAGAAGATCGCGTGGGCGTGATAACCCGCGCCGCCGCCGATGCCGCCGGGGATCCCGGTCCCGCCGCTGGTGGTGACGGGGTTCACGAACCCGTAGTTCATGGGTTCCGACACCGCGTCCGCGACCGGAACGCTGGTGTCGAACTCCCAGCCGAACAGTTCGCCGTAGTAGCCCCGGAGCCGCTCCGGGTCCTTCCCGATGATCTCGAAGTGCACAACCGGATCTGCCATGGTCACTCCTTCCGGCCGCCCAGCGCTGCGGGGGTAACTCTCACTGATGACGGGGACCCGGCGGGAAACTCACCGGTGGCCGGTTACCCGGGCCCCCCGTACCTCATCCAGCGTTCGTGATCATCCTCTATCGAAGTCGTGGTGGGGGTGGTGGGGGTGATGGGGCTGAAGAGGATAGCGGGGCGGAGGGGGCCTAGGGACTGGGAGTGCTGGCGTTCCGGGTGTCGGCCAGGTGCCTGCGGATGACCGAGGTGAAGTCGGGGTCGGGGACCAGGCCCAGGCGGGTGGCCCGGTTCGTGCGGAAACGGGCGGCCCAGCCCGCTACCATCCCCGCCACCACCGGGTCCGGTACCCAGTCGATCAGGCTGGTCACCGCAGGGCCGGCCACCTGCTCCAGCGCGGCCACCATGTCGCCGACCGTCACCGTGAGGCCGGGCATGGTCATCGCGGTCCGGCCGCCCCAGGCAGCATCCGGTGATGTGGCCGCGCACCGCAGCGCCTCGATGGCCCGGGCCGGGGAGGCCAGGGCCACCTCGGTGGCCGGATCGACCGGGCAGACCGCGCGCTGGCCCGCGAGCGGCTCGCGGATGATGCCCGACATGAACCCGGAGGCCGCGGCGTTGGGCCGGCCAGGGCGCACGCTGACCGTCATCAGCCGCACGCTCCGCCCGCGCAGGAACCCCTTCCGGGTGTAGTCGGCCACCAGTTGCTCACCGATGAACTTCTGGATGCCGTAGCTGGTCTGCGGGTCGGGCAGCGTGTGGTCCTGCACCACAGCCGGGAGCGGGTGCTCGGGAGAGCCGCCGAAGACGGCGATCGAGCTCGAGAACACCACCAGCGGGCTGGTGCCCATCGCGCGGCAGGCGGCGAGCACCGCCTCCGTGCCGCGCAGGTTCGCCCGGATACCCAGGTCGAAGTCGGCCTCGCACTCGCCGCTGACCGCCGCGGCCAGGTGGAAGACCACGTCAGCCGCGGCCAGCACCTCCCGCCCGGCCTGCCCGGCAGCCAGCAGCCCGGCGAGATCCCCCTCCACCACCGCGACGCGAGCGTCGGCGGCCAGGTCCGCTGGGGCCGGGACCTGGTCGAGGAGCGCGACCTGGCCCAGCGGGCGTTCGCCAGCCCCCGCCACGTCCAGCGACCCAGCCGCCAGCAGGGCCCGGGCCAGGCGGGCGCCCAGGAACCCGGCGCCGCCGGTAATCGCGACATTCACCATGGCGTCTCCGTCCCGGGCCGGGGGCGTGGAATACAGTGCGATCTTAGGCAGGAAGGGGTCAGGGTGGCGGGGGACAGGCGGCCGGACGCGGCCGAGGTGTTCGCCGGGCTGCCCCCGGCCCGTCCCGATGACGAGGGTCTCCGCGAATCTATCCGCGCCCTCCGGTCGGCCAGTGACCTGCTCCTGGGCGTCCTCGACGACGACCCGACCGGGTCCCAGGCCGTCCACGACGTCCAGGTCGTGACCGTGCTGGAGGAGGACGCCTACGCCGCGGCGCTGGCCGGGCCGGCCGCCACCTGCTTCGTGCTGACCAACTCCCGCAGCCTGGACCCGCCAGCCGCCGCTGATATCACCTCGCGGGCGGCGCGCGGGCTGATCACGGTGGCGGGCCGGCGCGGCACCCGCATCCAGCTGGTCAGCCGGAGCGACTCCACGCTGCGCGGTCACGTGATGGCGGAGGTGGCCGCGCTGCAGGCGGTCCGCCGGGACCTGGTCGGCCGCGGCTACGACGGCGTGCTGCTGGTTCCCGCGTTCCTCGAAGCGGGCCGGGTCACCGCGGCCGGCATCCACTGGGCACGTACCCCGGCCGGGCTGGTCCCCGTCGGTGAGACCGAGTTCGCGAACGACAGCGCGTTCGGGTACAGGGCGTCGGACCTGACGGTTTTCGTTGCGGAGAAGAGCGGGGGGACGATCCGGCCGGAGGATGTGCGCAGCATCAGCCTGGCGGACATCCGGCTCGGCGGGCCGGCCCGGGTCCGCGAGGTGCTGGCCGGCGTGGCGGGCGGGGCGTGGGTGGTAGTGAACGCCACCGAGTACTCCGACCTGGAAACGGTGGCCCGCAGTGTGCTGGAGGCCGAGCACGAGGGCCAGTCGTTCCTGTTCCGCACCGGCCCGTCATTCGTGCGGGCGCTCAGCGGCCTGGGGCCCAAGCCGCCCCTGCGCGGGGCGGGGATCTGGGGCGAGGCGCGCCGCGGCGGGCACGGGCTGGTGGTGGTCGGCTCACACGTCGGCCAGACGAGCCGGCAGGTCGCCGCGCTGCGGGCCCGGGGGGCCACCGCCGACATGGAACTGGACGTGCAGGCGGTGCTGGGCGGCGGGCCGGACGTGGCCGAGGCGGTCGCGCGGCGGGTCACCGGGGCGCTGGCCCACTCGGACGTGCTGCTGTACACCAGCCGCGACGTCGTGGCGGGCCGGGACGCGGCGGGCAGCCTCACGATCGCCCGTACGGTATCCGCGGCCCTGTCCCGGATCGCCCGCGGCGCGCTGGCCGCCCGGCCCGCCTGGATCGTCGCCAAGGGCGGGATCACCTCGCACGACGTGATGCTCCACGGCCTGGGGATCCGCCGCGCCGAGGTGGCCGGCCAGCTGTTCCCCGGGACGATCTCGGTGCTGCGGCCGCTGGACGCCGCGCCGGGGGCGGTCGGGATGCCGTACGTGGTCTTTGCCGGGAACGTGGGGGACGACGGCACGCTGGCGCAGGTGGTGGCGATCCTCAACGGCGAGCGGGAGGTTCCCTGATGCGGGTGGGCTGGCTCGGGCTGGGTGCGATGGGGGCGCCGATGGCGGGCTGCGTGGCCCGCGCGGGGCACCTGGTCACGGCGTACGACGTCGCGGCGGGGCGAGCCGCGGCGCTGGCGGCGGGCGGTATCGGGGCTGCGGACAGCATCGACGGCGCGGTCCGGGACGCCGGGATCGTCGTGATCATGGTGGCCACGCCGGACCAGGTCGACGAGGTGCTGTTCGGGCCGGGCGGCGCGGCCGGCGTGCTGGCGGCCGGCCCGGTCGTGATGATCATGGCGACGGTGGGCCCGGAGGTCGTGGCGGGGGCCGCCGCCCGCCTCGGCCGCGTCGGGATCGCCGTGGTCGACGCGCCGGTGTCCGGGGGCGTGCGGCGCGCCGCCGACGGCGATCTGCTGATCATGGTGTCCGGCGCGGACGACGCGGTCGGCCGGGCCCGGCCCGTGCTCGACGCGCTGGCCCGCAGCGCCCCGGTCGTCGGTCCCGCCCCCGGCGACGGCCAGCGGATGAAGCTCGTCAACCAGCTGCTCTGCGGGGTTCACATCGCGGCCGCGGCCGAGGCGCTCGCGTTCGCGGAGTCGCTCGGCCTGGCCCCGGCGGAGTGCTGGCGGGTTCTGCGCGACGGCGCCGCCGCGTCGTTCATGTTCGAGGACCGGGGTGCCCGGATGATCTCCGGGGAGTTCCGGGATCCGCGGAGCGCGCTGGACATCTTTGTCAAGGACATGGGCCTGGTCAGCGCGGCTGCGGCGCACGCCGGCGCGGCCGCGCCGCTGACCGCGGCGGCGCGGCGGCTGTATGAGGAGGGTCACGAGCGGGGCCTGGGCCGTCTCGACGACGCCGCGCTCATCGAGGTGCTCCGCCAGGACCGTTAGCGTCCCTGGCCTGAGGGCACCGGGCTCGGGCCCGGCGGGGCGGGAGAGGGTTCCAGCGCGGTCGTGAGACCCTCCAGGCCGGCCGGGCCGCCGGGGCCGCCTGACCCGGGCTGCTCCGGGAGCCACGACAGCCAGCGCGGCAGGTACCAGTTGCGCTCGCCCAGGAGAGCCATGACGGAGGGGAGCAGCACGCCGCGGACGACCGTGGCGTCCAGCAGGACGGCCACCGCCAGGCCCACGCTGAGCTGCTTGAACTGCTGCAGTGACAAGGTGCCGAATACCGCGAACACGGCGACCATGATGATCGCCGCGCTGGTGACCACGCCTGCGGTGCTGCGGATGCCGTGGGCGACCGCCTCCCTGGCGGGCAGCCCGCGGTCGTGCGCCTCCTTGATCCGGGAGACCACGAACACGTTGTAGTCCATGGACAGCCCGAACAGCACCACGAAGACGAACAGCGGGATCCACGACTCGATCGCCCCCGGTGCCGTGGTGCCGATCAGCGCCGCCCCCCAGCCGTGCTGGAACACGGCGACCAGCGCCCCGTAAGCCGCGCCGACCGACAGCAGGTTGAGCACGATCGTGGTGGCGGGGATCACGATCGAGCGGAACGCGAGCAGCATCAGGAGGAACGTGATGCCCATGACGAAGAGGAAGACCGGGACGATGCCATGCCGGAGCTGGCTGGTGAAGTCGAGCGAGGCCGCGAGATTCCCGCCGACCAGGGCCTCGCCGCCGGGAATCCGCCCGAGCGTGGAGGGCACCAGCGTGTCGTGCAGGGTCGCCAGCGCATGCCGGGAGGCGGCGTCCGTCCCGCTGCCGGCCAGCGGGACCTGGATCTGCGCGAGGTTGACGCCGCGGTACACGGTTACCTGGATCGGCGAGCCGACCTGACCGCTGTGCCGGGCCGCCTGCTCAAACGCCGCGATCTCCTGGCTCACCCGTGGGGCCTGGATGTCGGGCGCCCGGATCACGACGATGGCGGGTGCCGGGCCGCCGGGGAACGCGGTCATGATGTCGTCGTAGGCCCGGACCAGGGGAGTACTGGACGGCAGGATCTGCTGCACGCTCAGCGTCTCGGTGTGCAGGGCGAGGGCGGGCGAGGCCAGGGCGAGGAGCGCCCCGGCGGACAGGGCGGCGGACAGCCCGGGCCGGGCCAGGACGCCGCGCAGCACCGTGTTCCAGATGCGGCTCCCGCCGGACGTGCGGCGGGCCTGGCCGAGGAACGGGATCCGGCCCAGCTCAACCTTGTCGCCGAGCAGCGACATCAGGGCGGGCAGAACGGTCACCGACCCGGCCACGGCGATGAGCACCACCGAGATGGTCGCGACGGCGAAGCCGGCGAACAGCTGCATGCCGGACAGGAACATCCCGGCCATGGCCACGATCACGGTGAGCCCGGAGATCAGCACCGACCGGCCGGAGGTGGCCGCGGCAATGCGCAACGAGGCCTGCGGGTCATGCCCGGCCGCTCGCTCCTCCCGTTCGCGGCGCAGGTAGAACAGGCAGTAATCGACACCCACGGCCAGCCCCATGAGGAGCATCACCGAACTGGCCGACTGGTCGACGTGCAGGGCGTGGCTGATCAGCGCGAGTAGCCCGTTGGCGGCAAAGAATGCAGTCAGTGCCAGCACGACGGGCAGCGAGGCGGCCACCAGGGCGCCGAAGACCACGAGCAGGATGCCCAGCGCGAGCGGCACCGCGGTCCATTCGGCCCGCTTCATGTCCCTGAAGATCGTGTCCATGAACCACTTATTGGCGCTGGCCTGGCCGAACTGCTCGATGGTCACGCCCGGGTACGCGGCCCGTGCCCGCGACACCGCGGTGAGCACCGGCTGCACCCGCTGGTCGGCGGTGTCGGAATTGCCCTTCATCGCGAACTGGATCAGCACGTCGTGCCGCCCGGGTGAGACCACGGGCGCCCGCAGGTCCTGGATCCGCCCGGTGGCCCGCACGTCGGCCACGATCCCGCGCACCGCGGCCTGGAAACCGGGCAGGCCGGCCGTCGCCGTCGCGCTGTGCACCAGCACGAGTTCCTGGGCGGGGTCGGCAACGCCCGCATTGGTAAGGAGCCATTGGGCGCGGCCGGACTCGCCGGTGCCGTATTGGGCCTGCGTCATGGTGACCTGGCCCACCGCACTGCCGATCAGCATGGCCACGATGACCAGGAGCAGCCAGCCTACGATGGCGGTTATCCGGTGCCGCGCGCTCCAGCCACCCAGCGAGGCGGCGATATTCGGTCGGTATGCCATCGGGTCACCCTGACTCCCCGCAGCACCGCAGTTCCTGCGCACGACTACACGGCAGAAGGCCCGGCAGGGGTGCCGCTCTGACGGCCGTCCATTCCTTAGGTATCACCCTCATCTACTCAGGAAGGACTATGCGGGGGGAGGGAAGAATGGCCCCGACGTCTACCCGAAGGTCCCGGCCCGCCTGCGTGTTGCCCCGGGACCAGCAACCCCGCATTCTCTGACTAAGATCAGAGAATGGATGCGTCCCTGATCAGCCAGGTCCGGCGCTTCAACCGGACCGTCACCCAGCGGGTTGGCGCGCTCGACGATGAGTTCCTGGCCCGGGACCGCCCGCTCGGGCAGGCCCGCATGCTGTGGGAGATCGGCCCGGACGGCGCCGACGTCCGGTCGCTGCGCGCCCGGCTGGACCTGGATTCGGGGTACCTGAGCCGGCTGCTCAGGGCGCTGGAGGCGGCCGGGCTGGTCGTCGTGGACGGAAGCGAGGCCGACGGGCGGGTACGCCGGGCCCGCCTCACCGGGCCCGGCCGGGCCGAGCGGGCTGAACTCGACCGGCGCGCGGACGACGCGGCCGCCTCCACCCTCCGCCCGCTCAGCGTGTCCCAGCGGGACCGGCTGGCCGCCGCGATGGCCGAGGTCGAACGGCTCCTGGTGGCGTCGGCGGTCGAGGTCACCATGCGCCATCCCGCGGATCCGGCCGCCCGTGCCTGCCTGCGGGCCTACTCTGGCGAGCTGGGCCGCCGCTTCGAGGGCGGCTTCGACCCCGCCCGGAGCCTGCCGGCCGCGGACCGGGACATGATCCCGCCCGCGGGGCTTTTCCTAGTCGCCACCCTGCATTCCGAGGCCGTCGGGTGCGGCGGGCTCAAATTTCACGGTGATGCGCCCGCCGAGCTGAAGCGGATGTGGGTCGCCCCGGCCGTGCGCGGCCTGGGCCTCGGTCGGCGGCTGCTCACCGAGCTGGAGGCGCAGGCGGCCGCGCGCGGCGTCAGGTTGCTGCGGCTGGAAACCAACGGCACCCTCGCCGAGGCGATCAGCCTGTACCGCGCGACCGGCTACCGGGAGGTGGCCGCGTTCAGCGACGAGCCGTACGCGCATCACTGGTTCGAGAAGACCCTCAGGGAGCCGCCAGGCGAGGCCTCAGGCGGGACCCCCGGCCAGACCCGGGGCGGGACCCCCGGTGAGCCCCTCGGCGAGACTCCGGGGCAGAGCACCACTTGACGTATTCCTTTATGGGAATATACTACTGCCATGGCACGGGCAGCGACAACAGCGGATGCATTCAACGCGGTTGCCGAGCCCCGGCGGCGGGAGATCCTCGACCTGCTGGCCGGCGGGGAACGGCCCGTGAACGACCTCGTGGCCCTGCTCGGGCTGGCCCAGCCGCTGGTGTCCAAGCACCTGCGGGTCCTGAGGGAGGTCGGCCTGGTCGAGGTGCGCGGGGACGGCCGCCGGCGGGTGTACCGGCTCAATGCCGGACCGCTGATGCCGATCTACGACTGGGTCAAGCCGTTCGAGCAGGCCTGGTCGCGTCGTTTCGACCGGCTGGACACCGTGCTGGAAGAGCTCGTGCTGGGAGAACTGGTGCCTGACGGGCCCGGGCCGGAGGGGCCCGGGCCGGACGGGTCAGGCCCGGAAGAACTTGAGGCAGAGGAGGACGGGGGAAATGGCCGTGACGAGTAGCCGCCGGGCGGTGGTGACGCTGCCCGAGGACACGCAGATCCTGATCACCCGGGAGTTCGACGCTCCCGCTCGCCTGGTTTACCGGGCGTGGACCGAGCCTGACCTGGTCCGGCGCTGGTGGAGCGGGGACCGGGGCGAGGTGACCAGCGTGGAGATCGACCTGCGGGTCGGGGGCGCCTGGCGCTTCGTGATGACCGCGAACGCCGGGTTCGAGGTCGCGTTCCACGGTGAGTACCGGGAGATCGTCCCGGCCGAGCGGATGGTCTGGACCGGGGTCTTCGAGGGCATGCCGGACGCCGAGGCGCTGAACACGATCACGTTCACCGAGGCGGACGGGCACACGACGGTCCGGATGCTCGTACAGCACGCGAGCCAGGAGCACCGGGACGCGCACATCAACTCCGGGATGGAAGACGGCCTGCAGGAGGCCCTGGACCATCTGGAGGAAGTCGCCCGCTCGCTGCGCTGAGCGGCGAACCGGGGCCGTCGCCCGGCCCAGCCCGCGCCCGGCCCAGCCCGCGCCCGGCTCAGCAGCCCGCGCCCGGCTCAGTGGGGCGCGGCCTGCGGGTGCTGGGACGCCGCGGTCGCCGGGTCGAGATCGGCGACCCGGAGCAGGTGCGCGGGTTCCGCCGGGAACGGCGTCGTGCTGCTGATCTCCAGCGTCGAGCGGACGTGCAGCAGCTCGCCCGGGTCCAGCAGCCGCCAGCCGGGATCGTCATCCATCCGCTCGGTAGCGATGATCACTGAAGCCTGGTGCGCCAGGTGCTCGGACCGGGCGTGGATCCGCGGGCTGGCCACGTCGAGGGCCCGGCCGGCCCGGTGACCCGCGGCCGGGCGGTCCAGCACGTACAGCTCATGGGTGGCCGGGTAACGCAGCGCCCACAAGTCTGTGGCCGTGATGAGCACCAGGCGATCTAGAGCTCTAGGCCCGTCCGGCGGCCGCCAGCCTGACCAGCTCAGAGGCCATCAGCGCGGAGTCGATCCGTCCCCGGGTCAGGAGCTTTCCGTCCCGCGGCCGGATTGACAGCACGAACAGGTCCTCGCCCAGGTGGGCGACTGCAGGGCCGGACACGGACGGGTCCATGCCCTCGACCTTAGCTCCCGGCCCGCCTCCCGGTCGTGCGTGAAAGAGGCGGTGGCCTCACGAGCGTCACCGGGGCCGCCGCCGGCGGCACAGCGGGGCCGACGCAGCCTTCAAACCATGATCACAGCCGAGGGCGCTGCCTCCATGACCACACCGATAACACCAGGAACTCAGGTCGCAGGGGAGGGGTAGCGAGCCCGCGTTCGTGGACGGAAATGGTCGCCGGGGCAGCCATTTGCGTCCACAAACCGACCCGTGAGCACCTCGGACGGCACCGACCCCCGCCGGCCCAGTCCCGCCGGCCCAGCCGCCGCCAGTCCCGCCGGCCCAGTCCCGCCGGCCCAGTCCCGCCGGCCCAGTCCCGCCGGCCCAGTCCCGCCCGCCCAGTCCCGCCCCAGGCCCGGCCCCCCAGCGCCCAGCACCGCGGGTGCTGCGCCGGATGAGCAACCTTCTTTTCCCCAAATGAACTGGGATACCGTCTTGGGAGAAGGCACGGGCGCGACCGGCGAGAGCCGGCGGAGACCCGGTGCCGCCCCAGCGGCCCCGCCGAGGAGGAGTGCAGCGTGCGTGATGCTGTGATCGTGGAGGCGGTCCGGACGCCGGTCGGGAAGCGCAATGGCGGGCTGTCCGGGGTCCACCCGGTGTCGCTGTCGGCCCACGTGCTGAAGGCCCTGGCCAGCCGCTCCGGGATCGACCCGGCCGTCGGGGACGACGTGGTGTGGGGCTGCGTTAGCCAGGTCGGCGAGCAGACCATGGACATCGCCCGGAACGCGGTGCTGGCCGCGGGCTGGCCGGAGAGCGTGACCGGGGTGACCGTGGACCGGCAGTGCGGCTCCTCCCAGCAGGCCGTGCACTTCGCGGCGGCCGGCCTGATCGCGGGCCAGTACGACGTGGTCGTGGCGGGCGGGGCGGAATCCATGTCGCGGGTGCCGATGGGTTCCTCGGTCCAGGGCGGCAACCCGCTGGGCCCGGAGTACCTCAAACGCTACGGCGGCGTGTTCCCCAACCAGGGCGTAGGCGCCGAGATGGTCGCCGAGCGCTGGGGCTTCTTCCGGACTCAGGTTGACGAGTACTCGGTCGGCTCGCACGAGAAGGCGGCCGCCGCACAGGACGCCGGCCGGTTCGAGGGCCAGATCGCGCCGGTGACCAACGAGAAGGGCGAGCTGATCAGCGCGGACGAGGGGATCCGGCGCGGCACCACCGTGGATGCGCTGGCCCGGCTGAAGACGGTGTTCAAGCCGGACGGCGGAGTGATCACCGCCGGCAACTCCTCGCAGATCTCGGACGGCGCGGCCGCGCTGCTGATGACCACCTCGGACAAGGCCCGCGAGCTGGGGCTGACCCCGATCGCCCGCGTGCACACGGCCGTTCTGGCCGGCTCCGACCCGATCATCATGCTGACCGCGATCATCCCGGCCACCCAGAAGGCCCTGGCCCGTAGCGGGCTGAGCCTGGACGACATCGGCGCCTTCGAGGTCAGCGAGGCGTTCGCGCCGGTGCCGCTGGCCTGGCTGGCCGACCTGGGGGCCGACCCCAAGGCGGTGAACTACAACGGAGGGGCGATCGCCCTGGGCCACCCCCTCGGCGGGTCCGGCGCGCGGGTGATGACCACGCTCGTGCACCACATGCGCGACAACGGGATCCGCTACGGCCTGCAAGCCATGTGCGAGGGTGGCGGCCAGGCGAACGCCACCATCCTGGAACTCCTCTGACCAGGTAACTGGCTCACGGCCGGACCGGCGAAAGTCAAAAGCCAACTTCTCCGCAACGAAAACCGCACCGGTGCCGGTGCCTCACCTCTGTCCCGGGCAGCCTGGCTGCCCGGGACAGAGCATGTCCGGGGCCGGTCTGGCCGCGCCGGGAGCCCTTCGACGGGCCAGGAAAAGACCTGGCCACATTCTCTCGCCGCCTCGTGTCACACCGCTGACGAGACAAGCCAAGAGTGGAATCCGGCGTCAACGCGGCGACCGGGCGGTCGGCGGAGCAGGATGCAGCGACGGAGTAGGCGCACGCCGCCCTGGCGGTAGCGCCGGAGCCGGCTCCGGCGGGGGCCCCGGTTCCCGAGATCGCCGGCCCGCGCGAGGAGAACTCCCGGACATGGCGGCGCTGCTCGCCACCCGGCGTGGCGGCGTGGTGAAGATCGAGGCGGTCAGCGACCCGGCGGAGCCCGCGCGGCTGGTCCGCCCGGGCCGGCGTCTGGTTCGTCTCGTGGGTCCGCATCCGGACACCCTAGTGACAAATAGTAATCAAATTATTACTTGATGTTACGTCCGATTCTGGTCAAATTGGTGTTCTTGGCCAGAATTTCGCCTGGCCCCGTCAGTCGACGGGCCTGGTCAGCCGCAGACGGGCTCAAGCGGTCGATGCGGTAGCACCCCGGATGAACGAGCAATCTGCGGCGATCCGTGCGAACTGGCCCTTGCGCTGGGCCGGTCCGGGGCGCCCGACCCGAACAGGAACACCGTCATGAGCTCCCTGCCTAATGTCGTCCTGGTCCCGGCCTGGAAGTCGCAGCCGAGCAGGTACCTGGTCGCGGCCAGCGACGAGGCCATCCCGCCCCCGCCGAGCGCCAGTTCGCCGCGCGCACGGGCGCGACCACCGCGGAGATTCCCTCCAGCCACGTGGCGATGGTCTCCCATCCCGAGGACGAGGACGACCTCATCGAGGCGGCCGCCAAGGAGTTGTCGGCCGTCGGCTGAACCGCCGCGTCTTACCCGCCCGTCGCCCGCTAACCGCCCGTCGCCCGCCAACCGGAATGCCCGGCTAGCGGGCGATGCCGATGTGGTGGTGGATGGTCGCCGAGTCGTCGATGATCGCGAGCATGTACGCGGCGAGGTCCGCACGGGGCACGGTGACACCGCGGGGGAGGTTGCGGTCGATCGCGGTGCGGTAGGCGCCGGAGGCGGGGCCGCTGGTGAGCCGGGGCGGCCGGCACGATCGTCCAGTCCAGCCCGCTGTCCCGGATCTCCTCCTCGGCGCCGCGCATGTCGGCGGTCACGTGACGCATGAACGTCCCGCGGGCCAGGGGCTTGACCAGGTAGCGCATGGCCGGGCCCTCGCCCTCGTCGGTGACGATGGACCCGCTGAGCACGATGAGCCGGCGGGTGCCCTCCTTGCCCATAGCCTCGATCACACTCCGGGTGCCCTCGCGCAGCACGGTGGTAGGGCCGGTGCCGCGCGGCCCGAATACGGCGAAGACCGCACCAGCGCCGGCCACGGCCGGGCTGATGGCGACCGGGTCCATCAGGTCGGCGGTCATGACCCGCAGCCGGGGCGCCTCCGGCACCGACAACCGGGCCGGGTCGCGGACCACCGCCGTGACCTGGTGCCCCGCGGCGAGGGCCTGCCCGGTGAGGAGAGTCCCGGTGGCGCCGGTCGCGCCGAAGATCGTGAGCTCCATGAGGTACCTTGTCTCTTGTAGTCCGTACAGTATGGAGTTCATATTATATGAAGTCAGTAAAACCTGCCAGCGGGGAGGCGGCACGGCGCCGCCGGCGGCTGGACCGGGAGGTCCGGGCGTCGCTGCGCGACGTCAGCGTCCAGCTGTCCCTGCTCAACCACCAGGTCCGGGGGCACCTCGAGCTCAAGGGCACCGACCTGGAGTGCCTCGACCTGATCAGCCGGGACGGGCCGCTGAGCCCGAGCACGCTGGCCCGCAGGACCGGGCTGCACCCGGCCACCCTGACCGGGATCCTGGACCGGCTGGAGCGGGGCGGCTGGATCGTCCGCGAGCGTGACCCGGCCGACCGGCGCGCGGTGCTGATCCGCGCCGAGCGGGGCCGCGTCGCGGACGTGCTGGGGCTCTATTCGGGGATGAACAGCGCGATGGACCAGATCATCGGGGAGTACGACGAGGCGCAGCTGGAGCTCCTGGCCGGTTTCCTGCGCCGCACCGCCGAGGCCGGCCGGGCCGCGGCCCAGGACCTCGCGGACGGCTGAGCAGCCGGGCCGCGGTAGAGCACCGGCTGCCGCGAGCGCAGGAACCGCGGCCGTGGCAGGCTGGCCCCGTGAACAGATTGAGCCGTCTCAGCCTGGGCCAGCGCGTCGTCCTGGTCGTCGGGCTCGCCGCCATGCTGCTCTTCATCGGCGACTACGCCACCAGCGCGGGCACCATGACCGGCTGGGTCGGATATGCCCCCATGTCCAGCGCGCCGCTCCTCGCGCCAGGCGGCCTGCCCGCCTGGCTCCGGCTCCTCGTGTGGCTGGTGCTGGTCGTCATCTGGGTCGCCGGCTCCCTGCCGCTGATGGCCAGCCGTTCCGGCGCCTCCGCCGCTGCTCCCGGTGGGGCACGGGTCCAGGACGCACCGGGCTCCCGGGCCTGAGCCGTGACCCCGGCCCAGGCCGGCGCGCCCGCGGCGGAGCTGCGGATCGCCCATACCGCTGACCTCGACGCCAGCACCCGGCGCGCGGCCCGGGCTCTGCTGGACGACGCGTTCGACGACATGACCGACGAGGACTGGGATCACTCCCTCGGCGGGATGCACGCGCTGCTGTGGGAGGGCGCCGAGCTGATCGGTCACGCCTCGGTGATCCAGCGGCAGCTGCGCTGCGGCGGGCGGGCCTGGCGGACCGGCTACGTCGAGGCGGTCGCGGTCCGGGCGGACCGCCGCCGGAGAGGCCACGGCGGGACCCTGATGGACACGCTGGAACGGATCATCGGCGGGGCCTACGAGGTTGGTGCCCTGGGTTCCACCGACGAGGGGGCCGCCTTCTACGCCGCGCGGGGCTGGCTGCGGTGGCTGGGCCCGTGCTCGGCGCTCACCCCGGACGGCATCGTGCGCACCCCCGACGAGGAAGGAAGCATCTACGTCCTGCCCCTCACCATCCCGCTGGACGTGTCCGGAGAGCTCTCGTGCGACTGGCGCGAGGGTGACGCGTGGTGAGCTTGCGTAGGGTGATGAATATGGGCTACCGGACCCTGGGACGTAGCGGCTGCGCGGTGTCGAGCTTCTGCCTGGGCACCATGACGTTCGGCCTGGAGACGGACGAAGCCGGCGCGCACCAGCAGCTGGACCGGTTCGTCGAGGCGGGCGGCACGTTCGTGGATACCGCCGACGTGTACAACGGCGGAGCCTCCGAGGAGATCATCGGCCGCTGGTTCACCAGCCGCCCGGCCGACGTGACCGACCGGGTGGTGCTGGCCACCAAGGGCCGGTTCGCCACGGACGCCTCGCCCAACGGGGCGGGCCTGTCCGCGCGGCACCTGACCCGGGCGCTGGACGCGTCGCTGCGCCGGCTCGGGCTGGGCGCGGTGGACCTGTACCAGGTCCACGCGTTCGACCCGATTACCCCGATGGAAGAGACCCTCCGCACGCTGGACGGGTTCGCCCGGGCCGGCAAGATCCGCTACTACGGGCTGTCCAACTTCACCGGGTGGCAGCTGACCAAGGCCGTGCACCTGGCCCGTGAGATGAACATCGCCGCGCCGGTCACGCTGCAGCCGCAGTACAGCCTGCTGGTCCGGGAGATCGAGTGGGAGATCGTGCCCGCCGCGATCGACGCGGGGCTCGGGCTGCTGCCCTGGAGCCCGCTCGGCGGCGGCTGGCTGTCCGGCAAGTACCGGCGGGACGAGCGCCCGTCCGGGGATACCCGGCTCGGCGACGACCCGAACCGCGGCATGGAGGCCTGGGACCGGCGCGGCGCCGGCCGCACCTGGGACGTGATCGGCGCGGTCCAGGAGATCGCCAAGGCGCGTGGTCTGTCCATGGCCGAGGTGGCCCTGGCCTGGGTGACCGGCAGGCCCGGCGTGACCTCCACCATCCTGGGCGCCCGCACCACGGAGCAGCTCGAGGTCAACCTGCGGGCCGCGGACCTGCGCCTGTCCACTGAGGAACTGGTGGCGCTGGACGTGGTCAGCGACCCGCGTCCGGCGGACTATCCCTACGGGGAGATGGGCGTGGACCAGCGCGCCCGCCGCATCGCCGGCTGAATGGCGGCCACAGGCGCTGGCACTTGGCGCGGGCGACTCACCCCCGGAAGCTGGGCACGCCGTACGGTGACCTGAGCGGGGCCGATGACCACCGGGTTGAGCCGGCTTGTGCCGTGCGGGTGTGAGCCGGTTTGGGTCAGGGCCTGATCCTGGCCGCCGCGGCGTCCCAGGACGTCGCGGCACCGCCGGACGGCTCGAAGCGGCGCAGCGGCTGGGTGGCGCGCAGCAGGGCACGCATCCCGCCCAGATCGCCAGGCGCGGCGCCCAGCGTGCGGGCCTGGACCAGGATGTTGCCCAGCGCGGCCGCCTCCGCCGGGCCGGCCACCACGGGCAGGCCCCAGGCGTCGGCGGTGAGCTGCATCAGCAGCGCGTTGCGCACCCCGCCGCCCACCACGTGCACGGTGTTCACGGCCCGCCCGGACAGTTCCTGCATGTCCCGCAGCCGGGCCCGGTAAGCCAGGGCCAGGCTGTCCAGGATGCAGCGGACCACGGCCGGGGGATCAGCCGGCGGGCTCTGGCCGGTCCGCCGGGCCGCCGCCGCAATCCGCGCGGGCATGTCCCCCGGGGGCAGGAACTCCGGATCGTCGGGGTCCACCACCACCTGCAGCGCAGGGACCCGCGCCGCCTGCTCCAGCAGCGTGGCCAGGCCGGCGGGCTTCCCGGCAGATCTCGGTCCCGGCAGGCTCAGTCCAGGTGAAATATCTCATCGAGCCTTCGGAAGCCCTGGTCAGGGTGGCGGCCGCCGAGGTCCGTGAAGTACGGCGCCATGTCCTTCTGCCAGCGCTCGTTGACTGCGGCGCCCGCCATCTATTGCTGGGCGGCCGCGTAGTCGTCGGTTTCCAGGTAGCCCACCAGGAGGCCGTCGTCGGTCAGGAACAGGGAGTAGTTGGCCCAGCCCGCTGCGCGAAGGGCGTCCAGCATCTCCGGCCATACGGCGGCGTGCCGCTGCCGGTACTCGGCCAGCCGGCCGGGCCGGACGCGGCCGAGGAAACACACGCGCTCCACCGATTCCTCCAGGGCAGATTTGGTCCCGCGGAGTGGCGTGATCATGGGATTGCTGTTGCTATGACGACACCAATCCCATGATCACGCGCGCCCTGGGCGGGTAAGAACGGAGGGGTCAGAACGGGCGGGTCAGAAGTTGAAGTTGTTGATGTTGGACTTGTTGAACACGAACGGCGGGCCCAGCAGGATGCTGTCGTCCGACCCGACCGTGAACTTGCCGAGCTTGCCCGCGGTGAAGGACTGCCCCGGGGCGTTGGTGATCTTCTTGGAGGCGTAGTTGACCGCGGCGTACGCGGCCAGGTAGCCGAGGTCAGCCGGGTTCCACAGCTCGAGCGCCGGGGCCACGCCGTTGGCCACGTACTTCTTCATCGAGTCCGGCGTGCTCAGCCCTGTCACGATCACCTTGCAGGTCCGTGGCGATGCCCGAATCGTTACAGACAGGTTCTTGGCCGCTATTGTGCTGGCCAAGCCCCTGGTTGACGCGTTCTCGCGCTCCGCACGACACTGACCGCACAGGAGGAGCCGTGGCGGACACGCCGGTCAGCATCAGGGAGGTCGCCGCCCTTGCCGGCGTCTCCCTCGGCACTGTCTCCAACGTGCTCAACCGCCCGGAGGTCGTGGCCGAGCCGACCCGCACCCGGGTCCAGGCGGCGATCAAGCAGCTGGGTTTCATCCGCAACGAGTCGGCCCGCCAGCTCCGGGCCGGCCGGAGCCGCACGATCGGGCTGGTCGTCCTGGACGTCGCCAACCCGTTCTTCACCGACGTCGCGCGCGGCGTGGAGGACGAGGCCAGTGAGGCCGGGCTGGCAGTGATCCTGTGCAACAGCGACGACCAGAAGGCCAAGGAGTCCCGTTACCTCGAGGTCCTGGAGGAGCACCGGGTCCAGGGCATCCTGATCACGCCGGTGTCCGGGGCCGACAAGCGGCTGGCCAGCGTGCAGCGCCGCGGCACCCCCGTGGTGCTGGTGGACAGCCGGTCACCGTCCCGCGGCCAGTGCTCGGTGTCCGTGGACGACGTGCTCGGCGGCGACCTGGCCGTGTCGCACCTGCTGGAGGCCGGCCACGAGCGGATCGCGTTCGTGGGCGGCCCGATGAGCATCCGCCAGGTCAGCGACCGCCGGGACGGGGCGCTCCGTGCCCTGGAGCGGGCCAGCCGGGACGGCTCGGACCTGCTCGTGACCGAGACGCCGGCGCTGAACGTGACCGCCGGGCAGCGGGCGGGCGCCGTGCTGGCCGGCCTGGCCGCGCCGGCCCGGCCGACGGCCGTGTTCTGCGCGAACGACCTGCTCGCGCTGGGCGTGCTGCAGGAGATGACCACCCGGCGGATCGGGGTGCCCGACGGCGTGGCGATCGTGGGGTATGACGACGTGGAGTTCGCGGCCGCGGCCGCGGTGCCGCTCTCCTCGGTCCGCCAGCCCCGCCAGCAGCTGGGCCGGGCCGCGGCCCAGCTGCTGATCGAGGAGGCGCTCGGTGACGGCACGCACCGGCACCGGCAGGTCGTGTTCGAGCCGGACCTCGTGATCCGCGCGTCGAGCCGGACCGGGGCCGGTGAGCGCCCCGTGCCCCGTGAGGCGGCAAGCTGACGTCATGCGAATCGCCCTGTTCGTGACCTGCCTGGCCGACACGCTGTTCCCCGAGGCGGGCCGGGCCACGGTCCGGCTGCTCGAGCGGCTCGGCCACCAGGTCGAGTTCCCGGCCGCGCAGACCTGCTGCGGCCAGATGCACGTCAACACCGGCTACCTCCGCGACGCGCTGCCCCTGGTCCGCCGCTACGTCGAGGTGTTCGAGGCCTGCGAGGCGATCGTGGTCCCGTCCGGCTCGTGCACGGGGTCGATCCGGCATCAGCACGCGATGGTGGCCCGGCGGTACGGCGACGAGGCGCTGGCCCGCCGCGCGGAGGCGGTCGCCGCCCGCACCTACGAACTCTCCCAGCTGCTGACCGACGTGCTCGGGGTGGAGGATGTCGGCGCCTACTACCCGCACCGGGTCACCTACCATCCGACCTGCCACTCGCTGCGGATGCTCCGCGTCGGCGACGGCCCGCTCCGGCTGCTGCGCCACGTGGCCGGGATCGACCTGGTCGAGCTGCCGGACGCCGACACCTGCTGCGGGTTCGGCGGCACGTTCGCGGTCAAGAACGCGGACACGTCCACGGCCATGCTGGCCGACAAGATGCGCAGCGTGCTGGACACCCGGGCCGAAGTGTGCACGGCCGGGGACAGCTCCTGCCTGATGCATATCGGCGGCGGCCTGTCCCGGCTGCGCGCGGGCACCCGGACCGTGCACCTGGCGGAGATCCTGGCCGCAGTGCCGCAAACCGCAGTGCCGCAAACCGCAGTGCCGCAAACCGCAGTGCCGCAAACCGCAGTGCCGCAAACCGCAGTGCCGCAAACCGCAGTTCCGCAAACCGCAGTGCCGCAAACATCGGCCCCGGACCGGCAGGACGCCCGGTGAGCGGGCCCACGTTCCTCGGCCTGCCCACGGCGCCGCGCGGCGTGGGGCACCTGCGCGGCGGCGAGCCGTTCCCCGTCGCGGCCCGCCGCGCGCTGGCCGACACCCAGCTGCGCCGCAACCTCGGCAAGGCCACCCGGACCATCCGGGCCAAGCGGGCCGCGGCGGTGGGGGAGCTGCCGGACTGGGAGGCGCTGCGCGACGCCGGCCAGGCCATCAAGGCCGAGACCATGGCCCACCTGGACCATTACCTGGAGCAGCTGGAGGAGCAGGTCACGGCCCGCGGCGGCGTGGTGCACTGGGCCCGCGACGCCACCGAGGCCAACGAGATCGTCACTGGCCTGGTCCGCGCGACCGGGTCGGCGGAGGCGGTCAAGGTCAAGTCGATCGTCACCGACGAGATCGGCCTGAACGACGCGCTGGCCACCGCGGGCATCACCGCCCACGAGACCGACCTGGCCGAGCTGATCGTCCAGCTGGGCCACGACCGCCCGTCGCACATCCTGGTCCCGGCCATCCACCGCAACCGGGCTGAGATCCGGGACATCTTCCTGCGCGAGATGAGCGACGTGGATCCCGGGCTGACCGACTCACCGGCCGCACTCGCCGAGGCGGCCCGGGTGCACCTGCGCCGCCGGTTCCTGTCCGCGAAGGTCGGGATCAGCGGGGCCAACTTCGCGATCGCGGAGACCGGCACGCTGTGCGTGGTCGAGTCCGAGGGCAACGGCCGGATGTGCCTGACGCTGCCGGACACGCTGATCACGGTGATGGGCATCGAGAAGATCCTGCCCCGCTGGGACGACCTCGGCGTGTTCATGCAGCTGCTGCCGCGCAGCTCCACCGGGGAGCGGATGAACCCCTACACCTCGATGTGGACCGGGGTGACGCCCGGCGACGGACCGCAGCAGTTCCACCTGGTCCTGCTGGACAACGGGCGCACCGCGGCGCTGGCGGACCAGACCGGCCGCCAGGTGCTGCACTGCATCCGCTGCTCGGCCTGCCTGAACGTCTGCCCGGTGTACGAGCGGGTCGGCGGTCATGCCTACGGCTCGGTCTACCCCGGCCCGATCGGCGCGGTGCTGTCCCCGATGCTGACCGGGGTGCAGGACAACGCCTCGCTCCTGTACGCCTCGTCGCTGTGCGGCGCGTGCTACGACGCCTGTCCTGTCAAGATCGACATCCCGTCGCTGCTGGTCCACCTGCGAGCCCGGTATGTGGACGAGGCCAGGGAACAGCGGACCTCAGCACGGGGATCCCCGGCGCGGGGATCCTCAGCACGGGGATCACCGGGGCGCGGCTCCCCGATACGCGGGCGCGTCCCCAGCCCGGAAGCGGTGACGATGGCTGCCGCCGCGTGGGTGATGGCCAGCCCCGCGCGGTATGAGGCCGCGCAACGGGGCAGCCGGGCCGGGCGCCTGCTGGGCCGGGGCGGTCGGATCCGCCGCCTGCCTCCGCCCCTGTCCGCCTGGACCTCGGCCCGCGACGCACCCCAGCCGCCCGCCCAGACGTTCCGCGACTGGTGGCGCGCCGAGCACGGGAACACGGGGCACGGGGACGCCGGGCACGGGGAGGCCCGGTGAGCGCCCGGGACGAGATGCTCGGCCGGGTCCGCACCGCCCTGGCCGCCGACCCGGCCGGCCACGGCGCGCCCGCGCCCGGCGGCGGGCCCGCGCCCGGCGGCGCGCCCGCGCCCGCTTACCGGGCCCGCGGCGACCTGGGCACCCCGGCGCTGCTCGACCTGCTCGCCGGGCGCCTCATCGACTACCGCAGCCAGGTGCGGCGCACCGGCCCCGCCCAGGTGCTGGACACCGTCCGCGCGGCCCTGGCCGGGCGGGGCGCCCGCCGGGTGGTCCTGCCGCCCGGCCTCGACCTCCCCGGCCTGGACCAGCCGCCGCCTGGCCAGTCCGGCTCCCTCGACGGCATCGACCTGATCACCGACGGCGGCCTGTCCGCCCAGGAACTCGACAGCATGGACGGCGTCATCACCCGCGCCGCCGTCGCCATCGCCGAGACCGGCACCATCGTCCTGGACGCCGGGCCCGGCCAGGGACGCCGCGCGCTCAGCCTCATCCCCGACTACCACCTGTGCCTGATCGGCGCGGATCAGGTGGTGGCGCTGGTCCCCGAGGCCCTGGCCCGGCTGGCCCCTGGCCGCCCGCTGACCTGGATCAGCGGCCCGTCCGCCACCAGCGACATCGAACTCGACCGCGTCGAAGGCGTCCACGGTCCCCGCACCCTCGAAGTGATCCTGATCAGCTGACCGGCCCCGGAGCGCATGGGCGCCTGCCGCCCGGGGCCGTCGTGCTGGATCTCGCGTGCGGCCGCGGAGGTTACGGCCTCGAGGTCGCCGCCCGCACCGGCGCCCGGCTGGCCGGCCTCGACTTCTCCGCCGAGGCAATACACCAGGCCCGCCAGCAAGCGCGCCGGCTGGGCCGCGCGGTGGCATTCTGCGTGGCAGACCTCGCCGCGACCGGGCTGAGTACCGGCTCGGCCGGCGGGGTGCTGTGCGTGGATGCCATCCAGTTCGCGCCGCGGCCAGACGCTGCCTACCGCGAGCTGCGCCGGGTCCTCGCGCCTGGTGGCCGGGCGGTGCTGACCTGCTGGGAACCAGTGAACACCGGCGACGAGCGGGTGCTCCCGCGCCTACGCCGGGTGCACCTGCGGACCGGGCTGGCCGGGGCAGGCTTCAGCGACATCAAGGTCAGCGAACGGGCCGGCTGGCGGGCGGCCGAGCGGTCCATGTGGCAAGAAGCCGCCGCCCTGGACCCCGGCGATGACCCGGCGCTGCGGTCCTTCCACAACGAGGGCGTGCGGTCCCTGGACACCTTCACCCTGCTACGCCGGGTCATGGCGACGGCCACCGCCTGAGCTCCCCCGTTATCCCGGCTGCGGCGCGCGGGCCAGCCGGCGGCGGGCGTTTATCCGGTTGCCGGGCCGGGTCCCGGGCTGTGAGGATTCCGACGGGGCCCCGACGGAGGATGCCAGATGGCTAGTGAGCAGCTCAAGACCGTGCTTGAGTTCGTGGGCAGCGCCGATCTGGGCAGCCTGACGCTCCAGGAGCGCCGTGCGCTGATGGGATCGGCCGGCGCGCCGCCGCCCGGGGGCACGCAGGTCGATCCGGTCGACGCGAATGGCGTTCCGGCCGAGTGGGTGGTCGCGGCCGGGGTGACAGGCGAGCGGGTGGTGCTGCACTTCCACGGCGGCGCCTACCACCTCGGCTCGCCCGCCCGGCTCCGGGGCCTGCTCGCACTGCTGTCGGCCGCGGCGCAGGCGCGGGTGCTCAGCGCCGGCTACCGCCTGGCCCCCGAGCATCCGTTCCCGGCGGCCGTCGAGGACGCGCTGGCCGCCTACCGCTGGCTGATCGCCGGCGGCACGCACGCCCGGCAGGTCGTCATCAGCGGCGACTCCTCGGGTGGCGGCCTGGCCCTCGCGGCGCTCGTGGCGCTGCGCGACGCCGGCGACCCCCTGCCCGGCGCGGCCGTCGTCATCTCGCCCTGGACCGACCTGGACCTGGGCGGCGAGTCGGTGCGCAGCCGGGCGGCGGTCGATGTGATGCTCACGCCGGATGGCGCGCGGGAGGCGGCGGAGTGGTACCTCGCCGGGCAGGATGCCCGGCACCCTTACGCCTCGCCGCTCTATGCCGACCTGCGCGGCCTGCCGCCGGTCCTGATCCAGGCGGGGGACGCCGAGATCCTGCGCGACGACTCCCTCCGGTTCGCCGCGGCGGCGCAGGCCGCGGGGGTCGACGTGACGCTCGAAATCTGGGCGGAGATGCCGCATGTCTGGCACGCGTTCGCCGGGCTGCTGCCGGAGGCGGACGAGGCCGTCGAGCGGATCGGCCGCTGGCTGCGCGAGGACCGGCCTCCCGGTGAGGGCGCCTAGGGTCGTTCCGGGTCCGTGATCAGCTCAGTGGCCGGGAGGCGCTCATGCGGGCGGTGGTGTACCGCGGTTACGGGGTCATGCCGGAACTGGCCGAGGTCCCCGAGCCCGGCTGCCCGGAGGACGGGGTGGTCCTCAGCGTCGCAGCGACCGGGGTGTGCCGGTCTGACTGGCACGCCTGGAAGGGGCATGAGCCCGTCCCCCTCCCGCACATTCCCGGGCACGAACTGGCCGGGACCATCACCCAGGCCGGGCCGGCGGTGACCCGCTGGCAGCCCGGCGACCGGGTCACGGTGCCGTTCGCCTGCGGCTGCGGCCGGTGCGAGTACTGCCGGGCGGGCGACGCGCAGGTCTGCCCGGACCAGACCCAGCCGGGGTTCACCGGGCCCGGGTCGTTCGCCGAGCGGGTGGCCATCCACGCCGCGGACACGAACCTGGTGGCGCTGCCGGACGCGGTGGACGCCGTCACCGCCGCCAGCCTGGGCTGCCGTTTCGCCACCGCCTACCGGGCCCTCACCGGGCACGCCCGGCTGCGCCCGGGGGAGTGGCTCGCGGTGCACGGCTGCGGCGGGGTCGGCCTGTCGGCCGTGCACATCGGCGTGGCCCTCGGCGCCCGGGTCATCGCGGTGGACGTGGCCGCCCCGGCTCTCGGCCGGGCCCGCGACCTCGGCGCCGAGCACACAATTCTTTCCGCAACGAACACCGATCCGGTCCCGGGCATTCACGACGTGACAGGCGGCGGGGCGCACGTGTCCCTCGACGCGCTCGGCTCCGCCGCCACGCTGGCCAATGGGGTGCGCAGCCTGCGCCGCCGCGGCCGGCACGTCCAGGTCGGGCTGCTGCTCGGTGCCGACGCCACGCCGCCGGTGCCGATGGACCTGGTCATCGCGCGGGAACTGGAGATCTACGGGTCCCACGGCATGGCGGCCCGTGACTACGCGCCCATGCTGGCCCAGGTCGCGGACGGCACGCTGCGCCCCGGGCTGCTCGTCGGCGAGGTGATCGGCCTGGACCAGGCGGGCGCCGCCCTGGCCGCCCTGGACGGCCCCTCGTCCAGGGCCGGGATGACCGTGATCGAGCTGGGCCGGCTCACTCCGGCCGCCGCGGCCAGGTCATGAGCCAATACGGTCCAGTTCGGCCAGATCGTCCCCGGACAGGGCCAGTCCTGCCCCGGTGACGTTCTCGCGCAGATGCGCGACCGACGAGGTGCCGGGGATGAGCAGGATATTCGGCGAGCGCTGCAGCAGCCAGGCCAGGGCCACGGCCATCGGGGTGGCCCCGAGACGCGCGGCGACCGAGCCCAGCTCGTCGGACTGCAGCGGGCTGAAGCCGCCGAGCGGGAAATAGGGCACGTAGGCGACGCCCTGAGCGGCGAGTGACCCGATGAGGTCGTCGTTGACCCGGTGGGCCAGGTTGTAGAAGTTCTGCACGCACACGACGGGGGCGATCGACTGGGCCTCGGCGATCTGCCCGGCGTCAACGGTGCTGAGACCGAGATGCCTGATCAGCCCGTCCTGCTGCAACTGGGCGAGGGCGGTGAACGGCTCGGCGATCGAGCCAGGCGTGGGGCGGTCGAGCCCCCCGACGCGCAGGTTCACCACGTCCAGCGCGTCCAGGCCGAGGTGGTCCAGGTTGTCGCGCACGGCCTGGCGCAGCTGCTCAGGAGCCAGCGCCTGAGGCCAGCCGCCCTCCGCGTCCCGCAACGCGCCGACCTTGGTCACGATGTGCAGCGACTCGGGGTACGGGCGCAGGGCCTCCCGGATGATCTCGTTGGTGACGTAGGGGCCGTAATAGTCGCTGGTGTCGATGTGCGTGATGCCCAGTTCCACCGCCTCCCGCAGCACGGCCACGGCCGCGTCGCGGTCGGCCGGCGGGCCGAACACGTGCGGGCCGGCCAGCTGCATCGCCCCGTACCCCATGCGGGTGACGGACAGGTCCCCGCCCATCGTGAATGTCCCGCCGGGAAGTGTCGTCGTGGGCATGGAATATCTCCTCTCGTGGCCGCGGGGCGGGCATCCCCCGGATGCACCCGGCCCGCGGCGGCGCCAGCATGTCCTGGCCCCACCCTCCACCACGCGGCGTCGAGGCAGGCAGAGACCGCCGATCCTGGGAGTGGCAGGGCCAGGATTGCACCGGCCGGTCCCCTCACTGACGGGCCCGCGTGACCTGGTCCGCGGGGCGGGTGTTGATCACCCGGTCCGGCGTGATGCCGTGGCGCTCGGCCCGCTCGCAGCCGTTTTCCAGCCAGTCGAGCTGCCCGGGCGCGTGTGCGTCGGTGTCGATGGAGAACAGGCAGCCCGCCTCGGCGGCCAGCCCCAGAAGCCGCCCCGGCGGGTCCCGCCGTTCCGGCCTGCAGTTGATCTCGACCGCGACGCCGTGCTCACGGCAGGCCCCGAACACCGCCCCGGGGTCGAACTCCGATTCCGGGCGGCCCCCGCGCCGCCCGCCGCCCAGGAGCCGGCCGGTGCAGTGCCCGAGCACGTCCACGTGCGGGTTGCGGACCGCGGTGACCATCCGCTCGGTCATCGGGCCGCCAGGCATCCGCAGCTTGGAATGCACGCTGGCCACCACCACGTCGAGCCGCGCGAGCAGGTCCTCCCGCTGGTCCAGCGAGCCATCGTCGAGGATGTCCACCTCGACGCCGGTCAGGATGCGGAACGGGGCGAGGTCGGAGTTCAGCCGGCCGACCAGGGCGAGCTGGGCCTCCAGGCGCTCGGGGGACAGGCCGTTGGCCACGGTGAGCCGGGGCGAGTGGTCAGTCAGCGCGATCCACTCGTGGCCCAGCGCGCGGGCCGCCTCGGCCATCTCGCCGGGCGGGCTGCCACCATCGGACCAGTCCGAGTGGGTGTGGCAGTCGCCGCGCAGGGCCGCGCGCATCGCCGAGGGCGCGGCGGCCGGTGGTGCCTTTGCCAGGACGCGGGTCAGGTAGTCCGGCTGCTGGCCGGCGGCCGCCTGGCCGATGACTTCGGCGGTGGTCTCGCCGATGCCCGGCAGCGCGCGCAGCGTGCCCTCGCCCAGCCGGCGCTCCAGCTCGCCCGGGGGCAGGTCGCCCACCACCTGGGCAGCCCGCCGGAAGGCCCGCACCCGGTAGGTCGGTGCCCCGGCCCGTTCGAGCTGGAAGGCGATCTCGCGCAGCGCGCTCACGGGACCGGGCGGGGGAAACGCGGACACGGCATCAGCAGGCACAGGAACCAGTATCCGTACGTCAGTCTGCGAACGGACCGTTAGAGGGATGAAGCGGCGGCCAGCGGGCAGGGGGAAAACGGTACCGACAGCGAGCGGCCAGATATCGCCGGAGGAGAAACCCGTGGTGAACCCCGTACCTGACATCATGCTGAACAACGGCAGGACCATCCCCCAGCTCGGCTTCGGTGTGTTCCAGGTCAAGCCCGAGGACACGGTGGAGGCGGTAACCACCGCCCTGCAGACCGGCTACCGGCACATCGACACCGCCGAGCTGTATGGCAACGAGAAGGAGGTCGGCGAGGCCGTCGCCAAGTCCGGCCTGGCCCGCGCGGACGTGTTCGTCACCACCAAGCTGTCCAATGACGCGCACCTCCCCGACGACGCCCGTGCGGCGTTCGACCTTTCACTGGAGGCGCTCGGCCTCGACTACGTGGACCTGTTCCTCATCCACTGGCCGCTGCCCACCCGCTACGACGGTGACTTCGTGTCCACCTGGCGCACGCTCGAGGAGTTCTACCGCGACGGGCGGGCCCGCTCGATCGGCGTGTCGAACTTCCAGCCGCATCACATCCGACGCCTGCACGCGGAAGCCGAGATCCCCCCGGCCATCAACCAGATCGAGGTCCACCCCTACCTGACCCAGGACGGCGTGCGCGCGTTCTGCGCCGAGCACCAGATCGCGATCGAGGGCTGGTCGCCGATCGCGCAGGGCGAGGTCCTCGAGGATCCGACCATCAACGAGATCGCCGGGCGGGCCGGCCAGTCCCCCGCTCAGGTCGTGCTGCGCTGGCACATCGAGCGCGGCGACATCATCTTCCCGAAGTCGGTCACGGCGTCCCGGATCCGCGAGAACTTCGACATCTTCGGTTTCGAGCTGTCCGGTGAGGACGTCGAGGCGATCAGCGCGCTGAACAAGGATAAGCGGACCGGCCCGGACCCCGACACGTTCGCCGGCTGACCCCCGGCGGCGGGATGCGCGCGCCCCCCCGCGCGCCGTTCAGGGCGACCCCCCCGCGCCGTTCAAGGCGATCGTGGACGGAAATGGCGGCCAGGGCAGCCATTTGCGTCCACGTTCGGCTGACCCGCCCCGGGCCGGCCCCGACCCCGCCACGTCCGCCGGCTGACCCGCGCGCCGCCGCCGCCGGGCCGGCCCTCCCGAGGCGAAGCCCGCCCTCCCGGCGAACGACCGCCACACGTGCACCCTGGGTCACATTGATCATGGGCCGGGGTGACATGTCACGTAAGCGGTGCACGTGGTGTCCGGTTTGCCCGGTATTTCAGGCACCGCTTACGTGATAGGTGGGCGCGGCCCCTGCCCGCACGCGGCCAGCCGGGAGGTGACCGGGGGTCTTCGGGCGGCAGGGGGCGCGGGGGTGGCCTTGCCCGTCCGCGATTCAGGCAGCGGGCTGGGTTCGGCGGACAGACCAGTCGAAGGTGCCGCGGCACACGAGCGCGTGGACGGGAGCATGACCGTGCGGCGAACAGACGGTTCCGCACCCGGGCCCGCGTGAGCCCGGGTGGGGCCGGGGTTAGGCCTGAGGATTCAGTTCGGGCTGGTCGAGCAGGCGGAGCCAGGTCCCGTCGGACTGCCTGCGGGCCACCTGCACCCGGACCCCGGTGCCGTCGCGGGCCACGGTGGCGGTCAGCGCGATGTCCCCGCTCACCAGGGTGGGCAGCGGCGGTTCCGGCTCGAACCGCGGCGGGCTGGCCAGGACCTTCTCCCACAGGGCCTGGATCGCCTCGCGGCCTGTCGTCTGGCTGCCCGGCGGGTACGCCATCACCGCGGCGTTCTCGTAGAGGGCGGCGATCCCCGCCGCGTCGCCAGCGTTGGCGCGCGCCACGAACAGGCGGGTGAGATCCTCCGGCTGGCGGGCTTTCTCCTGGGCGGGCATGATCCTCCGTTCCCGCGGCCGGTGCGGCCGCGTGCGTATCCGAGTCCGTGTCCTACCCAGCCTGCCCAGGTCCTCATGAGAAGTCCAACAGATTGTTTTTCTTATAACTAGAATCAGTGGTTATGGAACTTCGGCAACTGGAGTACTTCGTGGCGGTCGCCGAGGAGGCGAACTTCACCCGTGCCGCGCAGCGCGTGCACGTCAGCCAGTCGGGGGTGAGCGCCCAGATCCGCCAGCTCGAGCGGGATCTCGGCGCGACCCTCATCGACCGGTCGGGCCGGGTGGCCACGCTGACGGGGGCCGGGGCGGCGGCGCTGCCGCACGCCCGGGCCGCGCTCGCCGCCGCGGCTACCGTCCGGCAGTCGGTGGACGACGTCACCGGGCTGCTCTCCGGCCGGATCGTGGTCGGGATGGTGACCGCCTGCACCGTCACCCCGCTGTTCGACGCGCTCGCCGCGTTCCACCTCGCCCATCCGGGCGTCGAGATCGCCCTGGAGGAAGGCGACTCCGACTGGCTCGTCGAGCGCGTCCGGGCCGGCCCGGCCGACCTGGCGCTGATCGGGGCGGCCGGTGCCCCGCCGGATGGGCTGGAGGCGCTCACCATCGTCAGCGACGGCCTCGTGGCGGCGGTGCCGCCCGGCCATCCGCTCGCGGGCCGGGACGCCGTCACCCTGGCCGAGGTCACCAGGTACCCGATCGTCAGCCTGCCCCCGGGGACCGGGGTGCGCGCTGTGTTCGATCAGTCCTGCGCCGCCCAGGCGCTACGGCCGGATATCGCGTTCCAGGCCAGCGCGCCCGGCGCGGTCGCCGACCTGGCCGGGCGCGGGCTGGGCGCGGCCATCCTGGCCGAGACCATGGCGGCCGACTTCTCCGGCCAGCTGGCCGCGGTGCCCATCGAGGACATCGGGATCCCGTCGCTGCTGGCCCTGGTCTGGGCGCCGGGCGAGGGCCCGGCCCTGCGTGAGCTCCTGGTGCACAGCAGGCAGGCCTTCGCCCGCGAGCCGCCCGGATAGGCGCGGGAGCACGGCCCGGGGCCGGGCGGGGGTGCGGGGTCAGCGCCCGATGGCGGCGCGGGGCCGGGGCTGGCGGGGGTGCGGGGTCAGCGCCCGATGGCGGGGCGGGGCCGGGGCTGGCGGGTCAGCCACTGCCAGAACGTGCGCCGGGGCGGCCGCGGAGGGCGTGGCGGACGCCCCGGCCGCGCGGCGATGCAGCCGCTGCCCACCTTGCCGGACACCTGGATCCGCAGCAGGGACCCGTCCGGGCTCCAGGGGGCCCTGACCTCCAGGCTGCCGCTGCGGACGGCCACGTCGTCCATGTCGACCACGATGCCGGGCTTGATCACCAGCCGGAGCACCCCCGAGCCCACGTCGGCATCGATGGGCAGTGACGGCTGCGTGATCACGGCCTCGGTGAAGTCCAGGGTCACGACGCCGCTCTTGACGCGGACCTCCATCCGGCGCGGGACGAGCCACGGCCCGGTGCGTTCCACGGCGGAGGACTGGCAGTCGATGCGGACGAGGTCCTTGGGGGCCGGGGCGCCCAGCATTCTCCCGGCGGCGGAGGGGAGGTCCTTCGTGACCGAGGCGAGCTCGGCGTAGGTGCGCGCGGTCAGTGCCACCTCCAGGCGCTCGTCGAGTTCCTCGGCGGTCAGCCGGCCGTCACCGGCGGCCACCCGCAGCTCCTCGGCCACCCGGTCCCGGTCTTCATACGAGACCCGCAGCTCACCGCGGGGCACCGGGTCCGGGCCGTGGTCGGCCGGCCGCAATTCGCCCGTCATGGGCACACTCTACGGCGAGAGCCGGTGCCCGGGGAGAAGCCGTGCCCGGGAGAGCCGGCCCTCTAGCCAGCGTCGATGGGCGGGGCCCAGTGCGGGCGCGGGATCAGGCAGAACGGATGGCCGGCCGGGTCGGCGTACACGGGGGAGTGGCTGTCCCCGCCGGGCAGCGGCCGGGCTCCCAGCGCCAGCACCCGCGGCGCGGCGGCCTCGACGTCATCGACCATGACGTCGAAGTGCATCTGCTGGGGCCGGTCCGGGTCTGGCCACCGCGGCGGCTGGAAGTCCGGTGCCAGCTGGAAGCCGATCCCCGAGGTGGTGTCGTCGGCCGAGACGACCGCGAAGTCGTCCTCCCGCCAGGTGACGGGCAGCCCGAGCAGCTCGGAGTAGAACGCGGCCAGCGCGGCCGGGTCAGGGCAGTCCACGATGACGTGGTGAAGACGTCCGATCACGGTCTCATGGTGGCAGGACGGCGGGCGGACCGCGCCCTGGTCGCGGTCCAGGACCGGGCGGACCGCCGTGGCCGGCTGGCCGTGGCCCCGCGGGGAGACGGGTACCGGGATGCCACCACGACCGCTCTCCGGTAGGGGTACCCACCGCAGACCGGTCGTCCCGGCACCCTTGCGGCGGACCCGGGCCCGGCCATCTACTCGTACTCGTGGAGGGCGTGGGGTGCGTGACCCGGGTGGCAGCTCATGGCCGCATGCCCGGCCAGGGGGGCAGGCCATGCTGATTACCATGACCTGGCTGCGGCTGGACGCGTGGCGGCGCTGGCGGTCGCTGGCCGTCCTGGCCCTGCTCATCGCCCTGGCCACCGCGACGGTCCTGACCTCCATCGCGGGTGCGCGCCGCGGCCAGACCGCGTTCGACCGGCTCTGGGCCCGCACGCTGCCGGCCACCGCCACCGTGCTGCCCAACCAGCCGGGGTTCAACTGGGCCAGGGTCGCGGCCCTGCCCGAGGTCACCGCGCTGACCAAGTTCCCGGTGGTGTTCGGTTACGAGGCCCAGGGCTACAGCGGGGCCAGCACGGGGTTCCCGCTGGCCGATGACCAGATGACCCGGACCATCGAGCGGCCCGTGATCGTGGCCGGACGGCTGTTCAACCCGCGCCGCACCGACGAGGTGATCGTCACGCCCAAGTTCGCCGCGACGTACGGCAAGCACGTGGGCGACACGCTGACCCTGGAGCTGGCCAGCCCGCAGCAGGCCAACCACGAGTACGACGGGACCACCGGGCCGCCGCGCGGCCCGAAGATCCGGGCCCGCATCGTGGGGGAGGGCCGTTCCCCGTGGGCCCTCGACGCGGACACGCCCGGATCGCCCGGCGGGATCCTCACCACGCCCGCCCTGTTCACCC
The DNA here is from genome assembly GCA_963782185.1 of uncultured Actinomycetes bacterium. GTDB lineage: Bacteria > Actinomycetota > Actinomycetes > Streptosporangiales > Streptosporangiaceae > RYN-230. Next base: position 20,005 of record CAWAJB010000033.1, on the reverse strand, counting down.
GGTATCGCACCAACATGATGGGCACGAACGGGCAGGCGTACATCAACGCGCTGGTCCGGCTCAAGGGCGGCCAGAGCGCGATCCCGGCCTTCCGTGCCGACCTGAAACGGGTGACGGGGCGGTCGGACATCGACGTCTGGGACAACGTGCAGCAAATCGGCGTTCCCATCCACAAGGTGTCCGCGTACGAGGCCGCCTGCCTGCTGGCCTTCGGGCTCGCGGCGCTGGCGGCCGCGCTGTTCCTGATCGGCCAGTCCGTCGCCCGGTACACCTCGGCCACCGTGGCGGATCTCCAGGTGCTCCAGGCGCTGGGCATGACCCGGGGGCAGGCCATCGCCGCCGCCTCGGCCGGACCCGCCCTGGCCGGGGTGGCGGGCAGCACGCTGGGCGTGGCGGGCGCCATCGTGGCTTCGCGCTGGATGCCGATCGGCATGGCGTCCATCGCCGAGCCGCACCCCGGTTTCGACGCGGACTGGCTCGTCCTGGGTCCCGGATGGGTCCTGGTGCCGCTGCTGGTCCTGGCCGGTTCCGCGGCCGTGGCGGCGGTGGCGCTGGCCGCGGGGCGGCGGCAGGCACCACAGCGCCGGTCCGCGATCGTGGCGGCGCTGGCCGCGGTGAACTTCCCCGTCCCGCTGGTGGTGGGGGCCAGGTTCGCGCTCGAGCCCGGCCGCGGGCGGTCCTCGGTGCCGGTCCGGTCCGCCCTGGTGGGCGCGGTCGTCGGAGTGCTCGGGGTGCTGGCCGCCTTCACCTTCTCCGCCGGTGTCTCCGATGCGGCCAGCCACCCGGAGCGGTTCGGGCAGACCTGGCAGCTGGGCACATTCCTCGGCCTGAACGGGCAGGACTTCGGGCCGGCCAGCCGCGTCCTGCGGGCCGTGGCCGCGGACCGCGACGTGACCGGGGTGGACGACGCGCGCATCGGCGGCGCGCAGTCCGCGTCCGGTCAGGTCTCTGTCGAGAGCTTTACCTACGCCCCGGTGGGCGGCAAGCGGCCGTCCGTGGTGCTCACGGCCGGGCGGATGCCCGCCCGGCCGGACGAGATCGTGCTCGCCCCGACCACCGCGCAGGACCTGCACGCCGGAATGGGCTCCGTGGTCCGGCTCACCGGCGGCGGCACCGCCGCAAAGCCGGTGCGGGTTACCGGCATCGGCTTCGTCCCGGTGGGGCCGCACAACGGGTACGCGGACGGAGCCTGGCTCACTCCCGGCGGCTACGACCGGATTTTCCACGGCGCGAACTACGCCTTCAAGTTCCATGTCGCGACCGTGTCCCTGCGACCGGGGGCGGATGTGGCGGCGGTCGCAGGCCGCCTCGACGCGGCGGCGAGAGCGATCCATGGCGGCAAGGCGTTCAGGTTCACGCCGCCCGCCCCGATGCCGGAGGTTCAGGAGATCAAGGACCTGGAGCTGCTGCCGGTCGCGCTGAGCGCGTTCCTGGCCCTGCTGGCCGTCAGCGCGGTCGGTCACGCCCTGTCCATTGCCGTCCGGCGCCGGCGTCACGATCTGGCGGTGCTCCGCGCCCTGGGGATCACCCCGGGCCAGGCACGGCTGGTGGTGACCACCCAGGCCAGCCTGCTGGCCGTGATCGGCCTGCTGTTCGGGGTGCCGCTGGGCATCGCGCTCGGCCGGGCCATCTGGCGCACGGTGGCCGGTTTCACCCCGCTGGCCTATCACCCGCCGGTGGCCCTGGCGGCCCTGCTCCTGATCGGCCCGGCCGCCCTGCTCGCCGCGAACTCGCTGGCCGCCTGGCCGCAGCGGCGCGCGGCGCGCCTGCACGCTGGCCAGGTCCTGCGCAGCGAGTAGCCCGGCGGCGGCCCGGGTCGCGTCCAGCATGCGGCCGGCCGCGAGCCGGCTGGCGCCGGCAGCCCGGGAGGACTAGCGTTAGAACGCCGGATCGACGACACGTTCGTTGGATAATATGCATCGAAATTACGTTCGACAAATGATCTGGGGCCTGCTAGCGTCGCAGGACGCACACCGCCCAGGCGGAGGTCCCATGATCAGCAGCACGAGCGGCAATCCGCAGGCTCACGAGCCGGGTGAACCGGAACCGGCGCGCGATCTCACGCCGCGCCAGCGCGACGTGCTCCAGGCCATCGAGGGATTCCGGCAGGAGCACCAGTACGGGCCGAGCGTCCGGGAGATCGGCCGGGTCGTCGGGCTGGGCCCGTCCGGTGTGCAGCACCACCTGACCGGGCTCCGGCAGAAGGGATGGCTGAGTGGCGCATCCGGGCAGGCGCGGACCTCCGTGGTGCGGGCACCGTCCCCGCCGGTCATCGAGGTCATCGAGTCCCGCCAGGCGAGCGGCGCGGCCCGGGCCGCTGCCTCCCGGGGGACCGGGAAGACCCGCGGCCCCGGCGCGGCCGCCCGCGCTCCGGAGGCGCGGGGTGCGGCAGGCGCGCAGAACGCGGCCTACGTGCCGCTGGTCGGGGAGATCGCGGCGGGCTACCCGAAGGATGCCAGGCAGTCGGTCGAGGACGTTTTCCCGCTGCCGAAGCAGCTGGTGGGCGAGGGTGACCTGTTCCTGCTCAGGGTGGTCGGCGATTCCATGATCGATGCGGCCATCGCCGATGGCGACTGGGTCGTCGTCCGCGACCAGCAGGTGGCCGAGAACGGGGAGATCGTCGCCGCCATGATCGACGGGGAGGCCACGGTCAAGAGCTACCGGATGTCCGATGGGCACGTCTGGCTCATCCCGCACAATCCGGCGTTCACCCCCATCGCCGGGGATGGGGCCAGGATCCTCGGCAAGGTGGTCAGCGTCCTGCGGCGGGTCCGGTGACGATCGGGGGTTGAGGCTCCGGCCGGAGAAGGGCAGAGTTGGGCGATGACGAGTCAGCCCGGATGGGACGCCGTGTACGTGGCCGACCTGCCGCCGCCGTGGGACATCGGCCGGCCGCAGCCGGTCTTCACCCGCCTCGCGGAGCAGGGCCTGCTCCGCGGCCTGCTCCTCGACGCGGGCTGCGGAACGGGGGAGAACACGATGATGGCGGCGGCGCACGGCGCCGAGGCGCTGGGCGTGGACGTCGCGCCGGCCGCCATCGCGAAGGCCCGGGGCAAGGCTGCTGAGCGGGGCAGCACGGCCCGGTTCGAGGTCGCGGACGTGCTGGACCTCGGCCGGCTGGGCCAGACGTTCGACACGGTGGTGGACAGCGGGGTGTTCCACGTGTTCGACGACGCGGACCGGACCCGGTACGTAGCCAGCCTGGCGGCAGTGATGCGGCCGGGTGCGACCTGCTACCTGATGTGCTTCAGCGACCGGCAGCCGGGCACGATGGGCCCGCGCCGGGTCAGCCAGGACGAGCTGGTCACCGCGTTCCACGACGGCTGGGCCGTCGCCAGCATCACCGCCGAGACGTTCGCGATCCACAGCTTCGAGGGTGCTTCGGAAGCCCAGGCCTGGCTGGCCGTCATCGAGCGTTCCGCGCCGGAGTCATGACCCGCCGGGCCGCGGGCGCGTAGCAAGGCCGCTAGCGGGTGATCTCGGCGGACGGTGCCTAGCCGGCTTCCGCGACCGCCTCGACCCGTTCACCGGCGGCCTCGGGCTGATCCCGTACAGTGACGGCGTGCACGACGATTTCCCTGGCCAGCCCCGCCGTGAGGTGTACCGGGCCCGGCCCGCCGGCGGCGGTTACACCCAGGAGCCGGTCGAGCCCCGCCCCATCTGAGGAGCAGCAGCGGATGCGCATCGCGCTGGCCACCGACCCCGGCACACCGGGCTGGCCCAACGAGGATTTCGCGGCGGCCGCGCCGGGGGCGGCGGTGCTGCTGGACGGCTGCACCACCACCCCGCGCGGAGCCGATACCGGCTGCCTGCACGGGGTCGCCTGGTACGCCCGGAGCCTGGGCACGGCCTTCCTGGCGGCGATCACCGCTGATCCGCCCCCGCCGCTCGGCGACGCGCTGGCCGGGGCTATCGCCGAGGTCCGGGGCCGCCACGAGAAAACCTGTGACCTGGCCAATCCGTCCACCCCGGCGTCCACCGTGACCGCGGTCCGGGCGGCCCCGGACGGGTTCGAGCTGCTCGCGCTGTCGGACTCCCTCATCGTGGCCGACTACGGCGGGGACCGTGATCCGGTGGTGCTCACCGACCCGCACCGGGCGGCCAGCACCGACCCGGACGCGGCCGGGCAGGCCCGCACCACGGTCCTGCCCCCCGGCGGCCTGCACGGGATCGCCCTGCTCAGCGACGGCGCCGCCCGTATCGCCGATGTCTACCACCAGATCGGCTGGCCTGCCCTGGTGACCGTCCTGCGTGACCACGGGCCGGGCGGGCTCATCCGCCAGGTCCGGGCCGCTGAGGATAGCGACCCGGACGGGGCCCGCTGGCCCCGGTCCAAGGCCCGCGACGACGCGACCGCCCTCTACTGGGCCTGGCCAGGGGAGTGAGCACGAGGGCCGGGACGCCTGCGATGAGGCCGTCGGGGGCCCGTTCGCGGCGCGCCGGAAGGTGTGCGGGCCCCGAGCGCCGGGAATCGTGGCACATTAGGGGCCGTCGCTGCTGTGGCAGAGGACGATCAGCGGATATGACCAGCCCGCCTGGCTGCTGGAGACCCGGCCGCCGCCCGGCGGGCACTGCGGGAAGGCCGATCGGGAAGTCCGGCCGGGCCGGGAACTTCGGTGACCGGTCGAATAGTAGAATTCGGGACTTCCAAGCCCGGCGGCCACGGGAAGATCGAGGCCATCCGATGGCGGAAGGCCACCTGGACAAGGAGCCAGCCATGCTGCCCTGCGTACCCCGGCGCGCGACGGCCCGTTCCGGCCGGGCGCCGCTGATCGCGCGCCCGGCAGCGTCACGACCTGCGTCACGGGCATGACCGGACCCCACCTCGCGACCCGGGCCGGGGCGGCGATCGGCCGCCGCAGGAACGGCGCGTCCGGTGAGCCGGGCGTGCCCGGCGCCGCGGCGCAGCCGTGGGGCACCCGGGCCGGCTGGCTGCTGAGGCGCCACTGGCTGGTTGCCGCGCTGCTGGCCGCCGGGCTGGCGCTGCGGATCGCGGCCCAGGTCGCCTACCAGCCGGCGCTGATCTACGTGGACACGCTGAAGTACCTGTACGGTGCGTCGCCGGGGGCTGACCCACTCGGATACACCCTGGTGCTGCGGGCCATCCTGGTCTTCGGCGGCCTGAGCCTCGTCGCGCTGGCCCAGCATCTGCTGGGCCTGCTGCTGGCCGTGGCCTTGTACATCGTCCTGCTGCGCCGCGGAGCCGCCCGGTGGCTGGCTGCCGTGGCCGTGGCGCCGGTGCTGCTCGACGCCTATCAGGTCCAGATCGAGCAGACGATCATGCCGGACGTCTGGTTCGAGGCGATGATCGTGGCCGGGCTCGGGGTGCTGCTCTGGCGGCCGGTGCTCACCGTCCGGCTGGCCGCGGCCGCCGGCCTGATCCTCGGTCTCTCCGCCACGGTGCACCAGGTCGGCGAGCTGCTGATCGTGCCGGCCCTGTGCTACGTGCTGGCCGCCTCGGGCAGCGCGCGCCGGGCGGCCCGCACGGCGATCGCGCTGGCCGTGGCCTTCGCGCTGCCGGTCGTGGTGTACTGCAGTGCGAACTACGTGCACTTCGGCCACTTCCGGCTGGCCCGCGGGCAGGCCACGGTCGGCCGGGTGGTCGCCGCGGCCGACTGCGCCACGCTCTCCCTGCCCCCGGCGGTCCGGCCGCTCTGCCCCACCCCGCGCGAGCAGGCGAACGGCCCGGACTGGCTCGAGCATTCCAAGCACTCGCCGCTGTTCGCTTCCCCCCTGCCGGCCGGGGTGAGCCGGGCCAAACTGATCTCGGAGCTGACCTCGGCGATCGAGAGCCATCAGCCGCAGCGGGTCCTGGGCGGCGTCGCCCGGGACTCCGTGCGCCTGTTCGCCCTGACGCGCACGCCCAACCCCTGGGTCACGCCCCTGTCGCGCTGGCAGTTCCAGACCCGGTACCCCACCTATCCCCAGTGGATCACGCTCGGCCCCGGGAACGTCATCGTCGTCGGGATCCAGCACCGGGCCTTCGGGCAGTTCTTCTACAGCAACCTCAAGCCCGCTTATGGCGGGCGGGCGCAGGTGGACCGGCCGGTCGCCGCGTTCCTGCGGTCCTACCAGCGGGGCGGCGGCTTCACCCCGGGCCCGTTCCTTCTCCTGTGCACGGTGGCGGGGCTGATCGGGACGCTGCTGGCGGTCGTCCTCCAGCTGCGCCGGGCCCGCCGCCCGGGCCAGGAGGAACGAGGTGCCGGCGCCCGGCAGCTGGCCCTGGCCTGCCTGCTGTTCACCGCCACGGCCGTGGTGCTGCTGCTGGCCCAGGACGTCGTCGAGTTCTCCTGGCGGTACCAGCTGCTCGCCCTGGTCACCCTCCCGCCTGCCGGCATGCTCGGCATCTCCGCGCTCCTGGCCCTGCGCCGGGGCGGTGCGGCGCCCGCCCCGGCAGGAGCGGTGCCTGCCCCGGCAGGAGCGGCGTCTTCTGCGGCAGGTACGGCACCCCCGGTGAACGGGGCCGCGCCGCAGACCGCGGAGCGGCCGGATCAGGAAGGCGGGGAGCCCGGCCCCGCAGGCGCCTGAGCCCGCGTACCGGGCCGCCGGCCACCGGGTACCTGATCACCGGGCACCTTCAGGCCCGCTGACTCCAGTACCTCCTCGGTGGGCCGCGGGCTGGTCCGGGCCCCGGCGGCCAGGCCCGACAGGAGGCAGGACCGGAGCGTGCCGCGGTCGGCGGACTTCGCGAACGTGCGGGCCCAGCGGCGCAGCGTGGCGCCGCCGTACAGCACCCGCTCGGCGGGGGCCAGCGAGGAGCCCGCCCGCAGCGTCCAGATCTTGTTCCGCACCTCGTAGAAGAACCGCTGGCCGGGATCCGCGTCGGTCGAGCCGAACGTCACCGTCTTGTGCACCGCGACGCTGGCCGGGCAGAGCAGGCCGGCCTGGCCGCGCAGCAGCCGGGCGGTGAACTCGAAGTCGTCGTTCCACAGGAAGTAGTCGGCCTGGGGCAGGCCCCGGGCCCGGCACAGGCCGGCATCCACGAGGATCGACACGAACGAGGCTGAGCGGATGGGCAGGCAGCCCGCGGCGGCCGCCGCCGCGCGCTCCTCTTTCCCCACAAACGGCTTGATCCGCGGGGTGTTCATCGGATGCGGACGGCCGTCCGTCCACACCACCCGGCTGGCGATCAGCGCGGGCGGTGTGCCGGGGTGAAGCGCCCGGGCGTCGAGCATGGCCCGCAGGGCGCCCGGCTCGGGGACCGTGTCGTCGTCCATCAGCCAGACCAGGTCGGCCGCGTCCGCCAGGGCCAGGGCCAGGCCGTAGGCGAACCCGCCCGCGCCGCCGGTGTTGCGCCGCGCGGTGGCGAGCCGCACGGACGGGAAGCGCGCGCGGACCATCCCGGCAGTGCCGTCGGTCGAGGCGTTGTCGATCACGAGCACGGCGTCCGGGGCCCGGCTCTGCGCCAGCACCGCGGACAGCGCCTCGGTCAGCAGGTCCCGGCGGTTGTAGGTGACCACGACGGCGGTCACCCGGGGCGGCCTGGCCCCCGGGGCGGGCATCCCGGCCGCGGGGATGCTGGCGGACGCCATGCTAGGAGTGCCTCCGGGTCCGGGTGCGCTCCATGGCCTGCCAGGTGAGGATGCGCAGCCGCCGCACCGCCGGGTAGCGGCTGCTCAGATCGCGGACCGTCCGCTTGAGCCGGGGGGAGGATGCGACGGCCGCCTCCACCCGGCCGGCCAGGCCGGCGCTCGCCGCCCGTTTCGGCTGCCGCCTGCCTTCCGGGTACTCCTTGCGGTACTGGTTCAGCACCAGCGCCGCGGCCGCCTCCACCGCGGCGTCCAGGACGGGGTCCGGCGGCTGGGCCGCCGCGGGAGCGGCTGTCCCCGGCTCCCGGGGTGGCCGGGGCCGCAGCTCATCGAGGTCGCCGACCACGTCGTAGCCGGACGACGCCAGCCCGCTGATCAGGACCTCGGCCTGCTCCTTGGCCCACGCGTCGCGGTCGGCGGGCAGCACCAGGCGTCCTTCCCGGGGCCGGGCGGCCAGGGCCCGGTGGGCGACCCCCTCCTTCACCGTCCACATGTAGAACCAGTCGGGGATCTCGGCGGGCAGGGCCTGGTTGAGCCGCCTCAGGAACTCGATCTCCGGCAGGCCCAGCGACGTGTTCGCCCGGGCCCGGGACAGGTCCACCTCGCCGGGTTCGACGCCCAGCAGTCCCGCGAAGCGCTCCCACAGCAGTGAGTTGCCCGACCCCTGCGGCGGGGTCATGATCACGTGGATCCGGTCCGCCGGCACGTGGCGGGCCCACAGATCCGCGATGGCCAGGGTGTCGTGGACCCGCCAGAACCACCACTGGCGGCGGTCCGGGTCGACCGATTCGGTGTCGATCACGTCCCCCAGCCAGTCCTCCCAGCCCCGGTCGCTGCGGTGCTTGACCGTCTCCTGCCACTCCGCGGGCAGCAGCGACGCCATGTCCCGCACGGTGAGCACGACGTGCACCTCGGCAGGCTCCAGGGAGCGCACGGCCCGCCCGGCCTGCTGCTCGTCCGCCGCGGAGAACAGCTCGTGGGAGATGACCGCGGCCCGTGGCGCCTGCCGGGCCTGGTGGGCCAGGATCTCCCACTCGCCGGTCCAGGACCCGGCCGGGTCGTCGGCCCGCTTCTCGATCCCCCGCAGGTCCTGGCTGGCGCGGAAGTGGTCCTGCGGATGGTGGCCGGGCAGCACCACGCCCTGGGCCGCGAGGCCGGGCCGGTTGCTCCACATCACCTGCTGCAGGAACGTGGTGCCGGTCTTCGGCTCGCCGATGTGCACGAGAACCCGCGGATGCGGCCGGCCGTCGGCAGGCGCGGCGGGAGACGGGTCGGCGGCGCGCGTGGCCATCGGTACACCTCAACAGGTCAGGGCGTGTGCGGGTAAGGTCAGGCTTGGGTGGATGGCATCTGGCTGCCAGGGTAGACCAGGTGTGCTGGGGGATCGCGCGGATGACGGTAACCCAGCAATCCGTCGCATGGCTGCCGTAAAGTGGCGTCCGCCCACCGCATTTGCTCCTGTACAACCCATATGTCTACACGAACGCGCGCCCGCCAGGGCTGCTCGCCCCCTGGTTTTCGAGCTCGCCGCAGTGTGCCCCGTCACCGGCATGAAAGGCGAACCCGGCATATGCACGAGCCCTTCACGCTCCTGCTCTCCGTGTACGACGGTGACCGGCCCGACTTCCTCGAGGGGGCGTTCCGCAGCGCGGTCGACGGCCAGACCGTGCGCCCGGACCAGGTGGTCATCGTCCGCGACGGGCCTGTCCGCGAAGAGCTCTCCGCGTGTCTCGACCGGCTCACGGCCGGCAGCCCGGTCCCGGTGACCCTGGTCCCGCTGGAGCACAACCGGGGCCTGGGACCGGCCCTGGACAGCGGGCTGGCCGCCAGCTGGCATGACGTGGTCGCCCGGATGGACGCCGACGACGTGGCCATGCCGCACCGCTTCGAGGTGCAGATCCCGCTCATCGCCGGGGCGGACATCGTCGGCGCGGGACTGCTGGAGTTCGTGGGGGACGTCGATCACATCGTGGGCCAGCGGGTCCCGCCGACCGACCCGGAGCAGATCCACCGCTACGCGCGGATGCACGACCCGTTCAACCACCCGACCGTCGTCTACCGGCGGGCGGCGGTCCTGGCGGTGGGCGGGTACGGCGACCTGCCGCTCATGGAGGACTACGCGCTCTTCGCCCGGATGCTGCAAAGCGGCGCGCGGGCGGTGAACGTGGCCGAGCCCCTGGTCTACTACCGGGTCGGCGAGTCCGCGTTCAAGCGGCGCGGCGGCAGCGACCTGCTGCGCTCCGAGCTGCGGCTGCAGCGCGAGTTCCGGCGCCAGGGCTTCACCTCCTCACCTGAGTACGTCCGTAACGTCCTGGTCCGCGGCGGCTACCGGATGATCCCCTGGCGGTTCCGCCGGGCGGTGTACCGCCCGATCGTCGCGCACTACACCGAACGCGGCGAACGCGGTGAGCGCCAGGCCGGCGGCGAGGCTGCCGGGGGCGGCCCGGAACCGGGCGGGCACCACGGGCCGGGACCGCAGCCCAAGCCTTTGCCGGTGCGCCGGTGAACGTCGACCTCGTCATCGTCGGGTCCGGCTTCTTCGGCCTGACCATCGCCGAACGGTGCACCCGTGACCTCGGCCTCCGCGTGCTCATCCTCGAACGGCGCCACCACCTCGGCGGGAACGCCTACAGCGAGCGGGAGCCGGACACCGGGATCGAGATCCACCGCTACGGCGCGCACCTGTTCCACACCTCGAACGCCAGGGTGTGGGAGTACGCCAACCAGTACACGGACTTCACCGGGTACCAGCACCGGGTGTTCTCGGTCTACAAGGGCCGGGTCTACCCGCTGCCGATCAACCTGGGCACCATCTGCGAGTACTTCGGCGCGGTGATGTCCCCGGACGAGGCGCGCGCGCTGATCGCCGGCCAGTCGGCCGAGGTGGACGCCGGGCAGGCCGCCAACCTCGAGCAGAAGGCCGTGTCGCTGATCGGCCGGCCGCTGTACGAGGCGTTCATCCGCGGCTACACGGCCAAGCAGTGGCAGACGGACCCGGTCAACCTGCCGCCGGAGATCATCACGCGGCTGCCGGTGCGCTACACCTTCGACAACCGCTACTTCAGCGACACCTACGAGGGCCTGCCGGTGGACGGCTACACCGCCTGGCTGGAGCGGATGGCCGATCACCCCGGCATCGAGGTGCGGCTGGACACCGATTTCGCGCAGCTGCGCGGCGACCTCGAGGGGAACGTGCCGGTTGTTGTCTACACCGGGCCGCTCGACGCGTACTTCCAATACGCCGCCGGCGACCTCGGGTGGCGTACCCTCGACTTCGACCTGGAGGTTCTGCCCACGGGGGATTTCCAGGGAACGCCCGTCATGAACTACGCGGACGAGGACGTCCCGTTCACCCGCATCCACGAGTTCCGCCATTTCCATCCCGAGCGTGACTGGTACCCGAAGGACAAGACTGTGATCATGCGTGAGTACTCGCGCTTCGCCGACCGCGGCGATGAGCCGTACTACCCGATCAATACGGCGCAGGACCGGGCCCGCCTGCTGGCCTACCGGGAAATGGCCAGCCGCGAGCCGGGCGTCCTTTTCGGCGGCCGCCTGGGCACCTACAAGTACCTGGATATGCACATGGCCATCGGGTCCGCGCTGAGCATGTACGACAACCGGCTCCGGCCCTTTTTCACCGACGGTGCGCCGCTCACCGGGCCGGGGGCGGCGCAGTGACGGCTGAGGCCACCCCGGCGCGCAGCCTGCGGGTCCTGCAGCGGGTCGTGTTCCCCGGTGCCGACCTGGACGTGGTGCCGCTGTACGTCGAGACCCACATGGACCGTGGCGCCGCGGAACTGGCCGCGGAGATGGCCACCGAGGCCCTGACCGGCCGGAAGGCGGCGAACGCTGGCAGCGTGCCGGTCGCCAACGCCGCCGTGGGTGAGGCGCAGTCGATCGTCCGCTTCGGTGCCGATGTGCCCGCCTCCCTCGCCGGGGACGCGGGCCCGCGCCGCAGCGCCGTGATCAGCGAGGGACGCCGGGTTTCGTTCGCCACCTACTTCAACGCGTTCCCGGCGAGCTACTGGCGCCGCTGGACCACCGTCGACTCGGTGACCCTGCGCATCCGCCTGGCCGGCGAGTCGACCGTCATCTTGTACCGGTCCACGGCCCGGGGCTTCAGCCACCCGGTGGAGACGATCAGCGTCGGGTCTGACGAGCCGGAGACGATCGAGCGGACGCTGCCGCTGACCCCGTTCATCGACGGCGGCTGGTACTGGTTCGACATCGTGGCCGGCCCGCGCGGGACCACGCTGATCGAGGCGGAGTGGCTCGGGCTGGCTGAGCCCGCCCCGGCGGGCCGGCTCAGCATCGGGATCACCACCTTCAACCGCCCGGACTTCCTGCTCGACCTGGTGCGCACGCTGGGCGACGCGCCGGAACTGCAGGATCTGCTCGACACCGTCTACGTGGTCGATCAGGGCAGCAGCCGGGTCAGCGCCCACCCCGGCTTCGCCGACGCGTCCAAGAAGCTCGGCGACCGGCTGCAGGTGATCGAGCAGGGAAACATCGGCGGCTCGGGCGGCTTCTCGCGCGCCATGGACGAGACGGTGCGGGCCGGCCGGAGCGCCTACGTGCTCCTGCTCGACGACGACATCAAGGTGGACCCGGAGGGGATCGCGCGCGCGGCGGCCTTCGCCGACCTGGCGCGGCGGCCGACCATCGTCGGCGGCCACATGTTCAGCATGTACGACCGGTCCCTGCTGCACGCGTTCGCCGAGGCGGTCGCACCCTACAAGTGGTGGTGGGGGATCGCGCCCAATACCAGGGGGCGGCACGACTTCGCCCGCCGCAACCTGCGCAACACCCCGTGGCTGCACCGCCGCGCCGACTCTGACTACAACGGCTGGTGGATGTGCCTGATCCCAACGCGGGTCATCGACGAGATCGGCCTCGCGCTGCCTGTGTTCATCAAGTGGGATGACGCCGAATACGGCGTCCGGGCCAGCGAGCACGGCTACCCGACGGTGTCGATGCCCGGCGTGGCCGCGTGGCACATTCCCTGGGACGACAAGAATGACGCCCGGGACTGGCAGTCCTACTATCACCTGCGCAACCGGATCGTCGCCGGCCTGCTGCACTCCGACCATGAGCACGGCGGCAGCATGATCAACGAGAGCGCGGAACGCCAGCTTCAGAACCTGCTGTCGATGCAGTACTCGACCGCGGCGCTGCGGCTGCTGGCCATCGAGGACGTGCTGTCCGGGCCGGATCACCTTCACCGCGACATCATGACCAAGATGAAGCAGCTCCGTGAGCTGCGGCTGCGCTACCCCGACGCGCAGGACGCCGCCGACCCGGAGGGCTTCCCGCCACCCCGGCGCCGGGCCCCGGAGGCCGTGAAGGACTCCGCCACCCCGACCAACAAGCTCAACCTGCTGACGAAGGCCGGCCGGGGAACCCTGCGCCAGCTCCGGCCGGTGCGCGAGGGAGCCAGGAAGCGGCCGCAGATGGCCCTCCCGTACCAGGACGCCTCCTGGTTCGTGCTGGTCAACCTGGACAGCGCGCTGGTGTCGGCCGCGGACGGGACCAGCACGTCCTGGTACCAGCGGGACCCGAAGCTGTTCCGCTCGCTCGCGTGGCGCAGCGCAGTCCTGCACGCCCGCCTCCGCCGCCGGTGGCCGCAGCTGGTGGCCGAGTACCGGGCCGCGGCGGCTGACTTCAACTCACCCGAGAGGTGGCGCGAGACCTTCGCGGCGTCGTCCGGCGACTCACCTGGTGGCCAGTGAGCCCCGTTCCCACTGGACAGCGAGGCCAGTCCTCCCCGCCCGCCGGGCCGGATGGCCCGGCCGGGCTGGCCGGAACCGGACAGGCTGACCCGCCGCCCCGCTGGCAGGCAGCGGCGGCCCGGTACGCGCCGGCCGTTCTCGCGGCCGCGGTCATGGCCGTGCTCGGCGTGTGGGGCCTGGCGCGCGACTCGTCCATGGGCAACGACGAGGTGGCGACCCGGTGGGCCGCGCTGCTGAGCCTGCATCAGCTGGGCCGCCTGCTCCGCCACATGGACGCGGTCCACGGCCTGTACTACCTGATCATGCACGGGTGGATGGCGGTGGGCACCAGCCCGGCGGTCATGCGCATCCCGTCCGTGATCGCCATGGTGGTGGCCGTGGCCCTGACGGTGATCATCGGCCGGCGGCTGACCGGATCAGGATGGGCGGGCCTGTTCGCCGGGCTGATCGTCGCGCTCACCCCCGCGATCAGCTACTACGCCCAGACCGCCCGGTCCTACGCACTGGTCTTCGCCTGCGTCCTCGGCTCCACCCTGGCCCTGCTGCACGCCCTGACCGCGGAGGCCGGGACCCGCGGCGAGGAGGGAGAACGGGCCGGCGGGACAAGCTTTCCCGCCGGGCGCTGGCTGGTGTACGCCGCGGCGCTGGCCGTCGGCGGCTACCTGAACGAGCTGTCCCTGCTGGTCGTGGCGGCGCACGCGGTCACGGTGCTGCTGGCCCGCTACGGCCGGCGGGTGCTGCTGCACTGGGCCGGCACGGCCGCCGTCTCGGTGCTCGTGGTCCTGCCGCTCGCCGCGATCAGCGCCCGGGAAGACACCGCCGTCGCCTGGATCCCCCGCCCCGGCCAGGGCAGCCTGCTGATCCTCTTCCACGACTACTTCGGCACGGCGACCGTGGTCGCCGTGCTCCTGTTCTGCTGCGCGGTGGCCGCCGTGCTCCCGCCCCTGCAGCGGTGGCGCCGCACGCCCGAGCCCGCGTGGTGGCGCCAGGCCGGCATCAGCCTGCCGTCGGTCGCGGCGCCGCTGCTGGTGGTTCCCGGCGCGCTCCTGATTCTCGAATCGGTGGTGGCCCGGCCGCTGTACGTGGACCGCTACGTCCTCTACGGCGAGGCCGGGGCCGCCCTGCTGGCCGGGGCGGGGATGGCGCGGATCGGGCGGTGGCTGGCCGGGGTGACCGGCCGGCGGACGGCGCTCTGGGCTCCCGGCGTGCTCGTCTGCGCGGCGGCCCTGGTCCTCCAGCTCGGGCCGCAGCAGCGGGCCCGCACCCCGCAGAGCCGCCAGTTCGACTTCGGCGGGCCCTCCCGCTATCTGGCCGCGCACGCGCAGCCCGGCGACGGCGTCCTGTTCTTCAGCAAGTTCTTCCGCAAGGCCCGGCTCGGTTACCCGGCGGACTACCGGAACGTCAGCGACTTCGCGCTGGCGCGGTCGCCCGCCGAAGTCGGCAACTTCCAGGGCCGCGACAAGCCGGTCGCCACCGTCCAGAGCCTGATGCTCGCCCGCCAGCGCATCTGGGTGGTGGGCCAGTCCCCGTCCGCGGATCTCACGGCCGGGCCGGCCCGCGCCGAGGGCACCCTGCTGCGGAACCACTTCTCCCTGTCCGCCACCCGGCACTTCAAGGGGATCACCGTCACGCTCTGGGTACGCCACTGACGATCGCGCGGCCGGCTATCCGGCCCGCCTGGCGCTCCGTTCTGTCGGCCCTCCGGCTTACCGTGGGCCACGGACCGCATCCCGGAGCACGGGTGCCCGGTCCGGCGGTGAGTTCTGGCGTCCGGCGTCGTCATATCCACCGAATGCCGGGCGGGGCCGCGTCTTAATCGGTTCGCGGTCAGAGCCGCGCGGCCGGTAGGTTCGGGAAATCGGGCGACCTGCGCCGGGCCGCACAGGAGGAAGTGGTGACAGAGATGAGCACGGGGCCAGCCATCCTGGTGGAGGGCCTGACCAAGTCGTTCGGGGAAGTGCACGCGCTGCGCGGCATCGACCTGTCCGTGCCCCGCGGCACGGTGCTGGGCGTGCTCGGCCCGAACGGAGCGGGGAAGACAACGGCGGTGCGCATCCTGACCACGCTGCTGCAGCCGGATGGCGGGCGCGCCGTGGTCGAGGGGCACGACGTGTGCCGGGAGGCCGCCGCGGTCCGCCGGTCGATCGGCCTGTCCGGCCAGTCCGCGGCCATCCAGGAAGAGCTCACCGGCCGGGAGAACCTGGAGATGATCGGCCGGCTATACCACCTGCGCAAGGCGGACGCCAAGCGCCGGGCGGTGGAGCTGCTCGACCAGTTCGACCTGGACGACGCGGCCGACCGGGCCGCCAAGACCTACTCGGGCGGCATGCAGCGCCGCCTGGACCTGGCGGCCAGCCTGGTCGGCCGGCCCCAGGTGCTGTTCCTGGACGAGCCGACCACCGGCCTGGACCCGCGGTCCCGGCTGGGCATGTGGGACATCATCCGGTCGCTGGTGGCCTCCGGCACCACGCTGCTGCTCACCACCCAGTACCTGGACGAGGCGGACGAGCTGGCCGACGAGATCGTGGTCATCGACCACGGCCTGGTCATCGCGGCCGGCACGGCCGAGGAGCTGAAGAGCCGGGTCGGCGGCGACGTGCTGGAGTTCTCGGTGCCCGACCGGGCCCGGGTCCCCGACGCGGTCGCGGCGATCACCAAGGTCGGCGAGGGTGAGCCGCACGTGGACGAGGAGACCGGGACGGTCAGCATCGGCGTCGGCGGCCGCGGGTCCGAGGCGCTCATCGAGGCGGTGCGCAGCCTGGACGCCGCGGGCGTGCAGACGCACGGCCTGGCGCTGCGCCGGCCGTCGCTGGACGACGTGTTCCTCGCGCTGACCGGGCATGCGGCCGAGGAGGAGCAGTCCGGCAAACCCAGGCGGGGCCGCCGCCAGGGCAAGAAAGACCAGGCCAAGCAGGATGCGAAGGTGTCGTCATGACCACCGCCCAGGTAACCGCCCCCGGGCTCGGCACGGGCGAGCCCAGCCTGCTCACCCAGGCCCGGTGGGCGGTCAGCGACACGCTCACCATCACCCGGCGCGGGCTGCTGGTCTGGGTGCGGGTGCCCGCCTACATCGTGTTCACCGTGATCCAGCCGGTGATGTTCGTGCTGCTGTTCGCGTTCGTGTTCGGCGGCGCGATCCCGGTCAAGGGGACCACCTACGTCAACTTCCTGCTGCCGGGGATCATCGCGCAGACGGCGGCGTTCGCCAGCTTCGGCACCGCCATCGCGCTGGCCCAGGAACTGCAGAAAGGCGTGATCGACCGGCTGCGGTCGATGCCGATGGCCCGCTCCGCGGTGCTGGCCGGGCGGCTGGTCGCGGACACGCTGCGGATGCTGGTCACCATCCTGATCATCGTCGGGGTGGGCTACATCGTCGGGTTCCGGTTCCAGAACGGTTTCGGGCTGGCCGTGGCCATGGTCGCGCTGGCCACCGTGTTCGGCATCTCGATCTGCGTGATCGCGGCGTTCACCGGGCTGGCCATCGGGGATGAGGAGTCGGTGCAGGCATTCGGCCTGATCTGGCTGTTCCCGCTCACGTTCGTCAGCTCGGCGTTCGTGCCGATCTCGACGATGCCGGGCTGGCTGCAGGCCTTCGCCAACAACCAGCCGGTCACCTACGTGGTCAACACGATGCGGGCCATGGCCCTGGGCGGGCCGATCGCGGACGACCTGTGGAAGAGCATCGCCTGGCTGGCCGGGATCTTCATCGTGTTCGTCCCGCTCGCCGTCCGCGCCTACCGCCGGGCCGGCTGAGTTCCCGGGCCGGCGTGCGCCTCACCCGCGCAGGCCCCGCGGGAAGTCAGGCCGAGAGGCGGGTGGCGAGGATGCGCCGGATGTCCGCGGTCTCTTCCTCGGTGTGCCGGGCGAGGATCGCGCCCAGGTCGTTCAGGTCGGCCTCCGTGGTGTAAGTGGCCAGGTCGTGCTCCAGGGCCTTGCGGGCGGCGCGGGCCGCGCGGGCGTCCCGGAGCTCGTCGCGGACGGTCGTCCAGAGCTGGGTCACTGATGAGGTTGAGCTGTCCATGATTCCTTCCTAAAGGATGGGGCCTCGCTGGGCCCTCGCTATCCAGTCTCACCGACCAGCATTCATGCGTCCAATGACAAGAAATCAACTAACTCATGAGCTGCTGTCATGTATGCCGCTGCGCTGCCACGACGTGCGGTGCAGTCCTGATGCCCGCAGAAAGTAGGGCCGGAGGGCGGGGCCTTCCGGCCCGCCAGCGGCAGCGGCCCCGGGCCGGAAACCGCGCTACCGTGGGTCCCATCGCAGAATGCGGACCGGGCCGGCGCCCCTGGTTACCCCATGGCCCGCCCGGCCTGGCCGCGCTAGGGGGGCACCATGGACAAGGACCTGGTCAACCGCGTCATAGACACCGCCCAGCGGGTGGTGGCCAGCGGGGCGATCTCCGCGAACGGGCACGGGAACGTCAGCCTGCGCGTCCCCGGGGCAGCCGAGATGTACTTCACCGCGGGCCCGTCGCTGCGCAATCACGCGGCCGGCGCGGTGGTGCGGGTGGGGCTGGACGGAACGCTGCTGGAGGGTGAGCTCCCGCCCATCCAGGGTGCCGTGGTCGCCATGCACACGGCCATGTACGACGACCAGCCTGAGGTCGGCTGCGTGGTGCACACCCACTCGCCGTACGCGACGGCCTACGCCGTGGCCCGCCGGCCGATCGGCTGCTGGGTGGAGGCCCTGGCCATGTTCGGCCTGGCGGACGGGGTTCCCGTCGCGGAATACGGGCCCCGCGGGTCGGAGCAGGCGATCGCCGGCATCCGGGCCGCGGTCATCCCGGGGGTGCCCGCGGTGCTCCTGGCCAACCACGGCGTCCTCGTCTTCCACCGTTCCCCCGACCTGGCCATCACGGTCGGCGGCGTGGTCGAGGAGGCCGCCCAGGCTGGCATCAACGCGGCCGCGCTGGGCGGCCCGGTCGAGATCGCGGAGGAGCTGCGGGCGGCGGCGTTGCAGCGGAGCATGGCCTTCGCGGACCGCGGCACCCTCCGCGCCTAGCGGCGGGCCGCGCCGGTCAGGCCGTCGCCTGGGGGATCAGCATGTGGGCCCAGCGCCGGAGCCGCGGCGGGGCCGACGCGGCGGGCGCAGCCTCCGGCTCGTCGGGTTCCGCCGGCCTGGGCAGGCCGTTGATGAGCAGTTCGGCTTCGGCGGCGACCAGGAGCAGGACCGTCTGCGGCTCCCCGCACTCCACCCGCAGGCGGATCGGGACGCCCGTTCCGTACGGGCACTCGCGCCTGGTGAACTCACCGAGCTTCACCCTGGCCATGACGCACGCCGGGCCGGCCGTGCCGTCCGGTACGACGTAGACGATGTCGAGCAGCGCGTTGCGCTGCCTGGCCTGGGAGGCGGCCTGCCGGAGGGCTTCGCCCGAGCCGGGGGAGCCATCGACCACGACCACGACCACACGGCGGCCGGCCTGCTGCTGCGCCGGCTGGCCCGGTACCTGTGACTCACTCATCGGGCCCATGGTGGTCGTCTCCGTTCCTGTGGGCCTCCTGCCTGCCTTCTACTTTCAGCCTGGCCGCGCGCCCCGTACCTGCGGCAGAGGCCGGAGGTCCCCGTGTCACGGGACCTCGGGCACGGTCGCCACGTGCCCGTCAGCAGCCAAAAGACCCTGGTCCGCGGGCGCGCGGGCGTGCCCGCCCGGGCGCCGCAGACAAGCCTGCCGGGGGCGGGTACCCCGGCCACAGGGTGGCGGCAGGCTAGCGGCGGACCGCGCCGGCGACGAGCCAGTGGGAGGAGCGGGCCCGCAGGGTGAGCGTCACGAAGCGGGCCAGCAGCCACAGGCTGAACGCCAGCCACAACGCGACCAGCCCGCCATGCTCCGCGATCACCAGCGCCGTGCCCGCCGCGAACACGCCCGCCGCCGCCAGCCCGGCCAGCGCCAGGTAGTCCTGGTCCCCGGCGCCGATCAGCACGCCGTCGAGCACGAACACCACCCCCGCCACTGGCTGCTGCGCGGCCGCCACCAGCAGCACGGCGGGCAGCAGCCGCCGCACCTCCGGCGCGGCCGAGAAAACGCCCGGCAGCAGCGGGATGGCCGCGGCCAGCAGCGCCCCGAACACCGCCCCGTAGACCACGCCCCAGCCGATCATCCGGTTCGTGGCGGCCCGGGCGCCGGCCACGTCCCCGGCCCCCAGGTACCGGCCGGTGATGGCCTGGCCCGCGATCGCGATCGCGTCGAGCGCGTAGGCGAGCAGGATCCAGGCCCGGAACGCGATCTGGTGCGCGGCGATGGCCGCGGTGCCCTGCCGGGCGGCGACCGCGGTGACCACGATCAGCACCCCCTGGAGCGCGATCGTGCGCACGATCAGGGACACCCCGGTGACGGCCGCGGCCCGCAGGCCGGTGAGATCGGGGGCGAATCCCACCCCGGCGCGCCGGGCACCCCGGCCCACCATGGCCAGGTACGCGGCGGCGCCGGCGGTCTGCGCGCACACCGTGCCCCAGGCCGAGCCCGCGATGCCCCAGTGCAGGCCGAGGACCAGGAAGGCGTTCAGGGCCACGTTGACCACATTGGCCGCCACCGCGACGGTCAGCGGCGTCCGGGTGTCCTGCAGTCCCCGCAGCACCCCGGTCCCGGCCAGCACCACGAGCATGGAGGGTGCGCCGAGCAGGCTGATGCGCAGGTAGATCGCGGCCTCGGCGCTGACGCCGGGTGAGCCGCCGAACGCGTGCACGATCTGTGGCGCGAGCGGCCACCCGGCGGCCGGGAAAGCCCCTAGCCGGGCAACCGG
>CAWAJB010000032.1:0-48407 GCA_963782185.1 uncultured Actinomycetes bacterium | reverse complement strand
GTGGCAGGTGTTGGGTTCGAACCAACGTAGGCTAAGCCGACGGTTTTACAGACCGCTCCCTTTGGCCACTCGGGCAACCTGCCTTGCGCCGTCGCAAGGACAGCACAGAGAAGGATAGCGGACACCTGGGGTGCGCGTCCCATCGCCGGCCTGGCCTGGCTCACCAGGCCAGGCCGCAGCTGCACCACCAGCCCCGGCCTGGCCTTGTACAGCTCCCGGCCGACGCCCGCGACTCGGCGGCCCCGTCCGGAGGCCCGACAACCCAGCCTGGCACCCAGTAGCTCCGCCCTCCAGCCCATCGCCCTCAGACCCAGCCCAGGCTGGCCCGCGCGCGGCGGATTCACCCTCCGCCCTGCGGCGCAGTAGCCTCAGGTCTCGGTGTTGCACCGCCGTGCTCCACCTCAGTCTTCTCCCAGCGTGCACACCAACGGGAAGGGAGCCGTGCATGGCCGACAGCAGCTTCGACATCGTCAGCAAGATCGACCGCCAGGAAGTCGACAACGCCCTCAACCAGACGGCGAAGGAGATCTCGACCCGCTTCGACTTCCGCGGCGTCGGCGCATCCATCAGCTGGTCCGGGGACCACGGCGTGGAGATTCGGGCCAACAGCGAGGAACGGGCCAAGGCCGTGCTCGACCTGTTCAAGGACAAGCTGGTCCGGCGCCAGGTTTCGCTGAAGATCGTGGATGCGGGTGACCCGAAGCCCTCGGGCAAGGAGTACCGGCTCGGGGTCGGCCTCAAGGAGGGCATCTCGCAGGACGACGCCAAGAAGATCGGCAAGATCATCCGTGATGAGGGGCCGAAGGGCGTGCGGGCCCAGGTCCAGGGCGAGGAGCTGCGTGTCTCCTCCAAGAAGAAGGACGATCTTCAGGCCGTGATCTCGCTGGTCAAGGGCAAGGATCTCGACCTCGCGCTCCAGTTCGTCAACTTCCGCTAGCGTCGCCTGGCGCCCGTGGGTCGGCCCCCTCCGTGCCGGGCACCCGCCGGCCCGGCACCTCCGGACCCGGCACCCGCCGGCCCGGGCCCTCCGCCCCAGGCACCCGCCGGCCCGGGCCCTCCGCGGCGAGCAGCTCCTTGGGCGGCGGCGCGCCCGGATCGTGGGCCGGCGGTGGCGGCACGGTCTGCATCCAGGTCCGCAACCTCCCGCGCTCATGGGTCAGGTCGCGCAGGTCCGGCTCGGCGTAACTGAACTCGGGCGACCAGAACAGCGCGTCGTAGGGGCAGACCTCGATGCAGATCCCGCAGTACATGCAGAGCGAGAAGTCGATGGCGAACCGGTCCAGCGCGTTCCGGACCCGCTCGCGGCCCCGGCCGGCCCTCGCCCGCCCGCCCCCCCCGCCGGCCCCCGGGCCTGCCGGGCACCGGCTTCCTCAGCATCTGGTCCCTCAGCACGGGGCACCGGCTCCTTGTGCGACTCGATGTAGATGCACCAGTCCGGGCACTCCCGCGCGCACAGCATGCACACGGTGCAGTTCTCCTCGAGCAGCCCGATCACCCCGCGGCTGCGGGCGGGCAGGTCCGCGCTCACGAGGCGGGCCACCCGTCGTGGATCGCGGGCGGCGGCGGGCGGCGGCGGACGCGGGCACCAGTGGCCTCGCCCGGCTCCTTCGCGCCCGGCCAGTCCCGCTCCCGCCGCGCGGCAAGAACAAAATTCTTCCGCAACGGAACCTGTTCGAAGCCATCGGGCAGCAGCAGGGGATCCAGCCCGGGGTGGCCCTCGAATACCACGCCGAACATCTCGTGCGTTTCGCGCTCGTGCCATGCGGCGCCCCGGTAGATGCCGGTGGCCGTGGCCAGCGCTGTCCCGCCGGCCAGCAGGGTGCGGAGCAGCAGATGGTGCCGCCCGGCCAGCGAGTACACGTGCGCCAGCACGGCGATCCCGGCGTCCAGTTCGTCCACGCCGGCCAGCCAGTCGAAGAAGTCACAGTCCAGCTCGTCCCGGGCGCAGGCCAGGGCGGCCGCCCAGGCCTGCGGGGGCACCGTGACCGTGATCATGTCCTGGCT
This sequence comes from uncultured Actinomycetes bacterium, assembly GCA_963782185.1. Classification (GTDB taxonomy): domain Bacteria; phylum Actinomycetota; class Actinomycetes; order Streptosporangiales; family Streptosporangiaceae; genus RYN-230. The sequence goes on along the minus strand of CAWAJB010000032.1, from coordinate 46,403 downwards.
GGTTTCGTGGTCCACCCCGGCGCCCAGGGCGGCCCGCAGCCGGTCCGTGATCGCGTCTGGCGTCAGGGCCGGGGCCGCGGTCACGGGCGCCCCGCCAGGTGCGCGGCGGCGGGCTGCTGGGCGAGCACGTCCAGGCCGTGCAGCAGGGCCTCCGGGCGCGGCGGGCAGCCGGGCACGTAGACGTTGACCGGGATGATCTGGTCCACGCCCTTGGTCACGCAGTAGGAGTCCCAGTACGGGCCGCCGCTGTTGGAGCACGCACCGAAGGACAGCACGCGCTTGGGATCCGGCACCTTCTGGTAGGCACGGAGCACCAGCGGCGCGAGCTTGTCCGTGACCGTGCCGGCCACGATGAACACGTTGAGGCGACCGGGCCCGGCGGCTGCCCCGTCCGGGCCGGCCCCGTCCGGCTCCGCCCCCTCCGGGCCAGCCCCGTCCGGCGCAGCCCCGTCCCGGCCTGGCGCACCGCCGCTCACCCGGGTCAGCGCGGCGGCGCACTCGACCGCGCAGCAGGCCAGCCCGGCGTCGAAGACCCACAGTGCGTAGCCCCGGGCGCGGTCCACGATGACGCTGTCTGCCGCCGCGCCGGGGACCACGCTGATGTCGTCGCGCCCGGTGCGTGGTGAGGGCAGGTCCACGGCAGCCACCGGCCCAGGGTACTCGGAGCCGTCCAGCAGGGCTGCCCCGGTGAACCGGGGCAGCGCCCGCGACGTCATACGGGTAGCCCCGGTGTGTTCCGGGGTTCTGAGCGGGTTTCCGCGCTCACCAGGCGCACCAAATAGATGTGAGATAGGTCACTACGCATTAGCCGAACCCATCAGGGCCACGGAGCACCGCGACAGCGCTGTAACATTGAGTCAATCCCAACTCAGCCCCGGACGCGGTGCGTGCCGGGTGCGGCGTTCGCTGGCCCAGCTCCGTCCCAAGGCGCCGGCCAGCGGCGCGCCGAGGAGGTCCTCCGACTGTGACCAAGCAGGTCCAGCAGCTCGATCGCGTCATCATCCGTTTCGCTGGCGACTCAGGCGACGGCATGCAGCTTGCCGGCGACCGTTTCACCCAGGAGACAGCCGCGTTCGGCAACGATCTCTCGACCCTGCCGAACTTCCCTGCCGAGATCCGGGCTCCGGCCGGGACCCTCCCCGGGGTGTCCAGCTTCCAGCTGCACTTCGCCGACCACGACATCCTGACCCCGGGCGACGCGCCTGACGTGCTCGTCGCGATGAACCCGGCCGCGCTGAAGGCCAACCTGGCCGACGTGCCGCGCGGCGCGGACATCATCGCCAACACGGACGAGTTCACCAAGCGCAACCTGTCCCGGGTCGGCTACGCGGCCAGCCCGCTGGAGGATGGCTCACTCTCCGGCTACAGCGTGCACGCGGTGCCGATCACCTCGATGACGGTCAAGGCCCTCGAGGAGATCGACGTCTCCCGCAAGGAAGCCGAGCGGGCCAAGAACATGTTCGCCCTCGGGCTGCTCTCCTGGCTGTACAACCGGCCGCCGGAGGGCACGCTCAAGTTCCTCCGGTCGAAGTTCGCGAACAAGCCCGAGATCCTGAAGGCGAACATCACCGCCTTCCAGGCCGGCTGGAACTACGGCGAGACCACCGAGGCCTTCTCGGTCCAGTACGAGGTCAAGCCCGCGACCCTGGCCCCGGGCACGTACCGGAACATCACCGGCAACAGTGCCCTGTCCTACGGCCTGGTCGCCGCGTCCCGGCGGTCGGGACTGCCCTTGTTCCTCGGCGCCTACCCGATCACCCCGGCCTCGGACATTTTGCATGAGCTGTCCAAGCACAAGCGGTTCGGGGTCCGGACGTTCCAGGCGGAGGACGAGATCTCCGGGGTCGGGGCCGCGCTGGGCGCGTCCTTCGGCGGGGCACTCGGGGTGACCAGCACCTCGGGCCCGGGCATGGCCCTCAAGGCCGAGACCATCGGCCTGGCCGTGTCCCTCGAGCTGCCGCTGATCGTCATCGACGTGCAGCGCGCCGGGCCGTCCACGGGCATGCCGACCAAGACGGAGCAGGCTGACCTGCTGATGGCCCTGTACGGCCGGAACGGGGAATCGCCGGTCGTGGTGCTGGCCCCGGCGACCCCGTCCGACTGCTTCGCCATCGCGCTGGAGGCGGTACGGATCGCCACCAAGTACCGCACCCCCGTGATCATCCTGTCCGACGGCTACCTGGCCAACGGTTCCGAGCCCTGGCGCATCCCCGAGGTGGCCGGGCTGCCGAAGCTGCGGGACGAGTTCTCGTTCTCCAGCCCGGGTGAGTGGAACGGCGCGGACGGCAAGCCCGACTTCCGGCCCTACCAGCGGAACCCGGACACCCTGGCCCGGCCGTGGGCCATTCCGGGCACCCCCGGCCTGGAACACCGGATCGGCGGGATCGAGAAGGCGGACGGCACCGGCACCATCTCCTACGACGCCGGTAACCACGACCGGATGGTCCGGCTCCGCCAGGCGAAGGTCGACGGCGTCGCGGCCGACATCGGGCCGCTCGCCGTGGACGACCCGGACGGCCAGGCCAAGGTGCTGGTGCTGGGCTGGGGATCCACGTTCGGATCTATCGGCGCCGCCGTGCGCCGCATCCGGATGGGAGGTGGCTCGGTGGCCCAGGCCCACCTGCGCAATCTGTCCCCGTTCCCGGCCAACCTCGGCGACGTCCTGGCCAGCTACGACAAGGTGCTGGTCCCGGAGATCAACCTGGGGCAGCTCTCGCTCGTGCTGCGCGGGCGCTACCTGACCGACGTGATCTCCTACAACCGGGTGCGCGGGCTGCCGTTCCGTGCCGCCGAACTGGCCGGCGTGATCCAGGATGTGATCGACAATGTCTAACGGTGCAAGCGGCGGGGCTAACGACGGGGCGCTGGAGGCCGGCCGCAGGCCAGCCTCGCTGACCCTGGTGCCGGTGGCCGACGAGAAGCTCGGCACCAAGGACTTCAAGTCCGACCAGGAGGTGCGCTGGTGCCCCGGGTGCGGCGACTACGCCATCCTGGCCGCGTTCCAGGCGTTCCTGCCCGAACTGGAGATCCCCCGGGAGAACCTGGTGATGATCTCGGGTATCGGGTGCTCGTCCCGGCTGCCGTACTACGTGGACAGCTACGGGATGCACTCCATCCACGGGCGCGCCCCGGCCATCGCGACCGGGCTGGCCGCCTCCCGCCCCGACCTGTCGGTGTGGGTGATCACCGGGGACGGCGACGCGCTGTCGATCGGCGGCAATCACCTGATCCACGCGCTGCGGCGGAACGTGAACATCAAAATCCTGCTGTTCAATAACCGCATCTACGGCCTGACGAAGGGCCAGTACTCGCCCACGTCGGAGCAGGGCAAGATCACCAAGTCGACGCCGTTCGGGTCGCTGGACACCCCGTTCAACCCGGTCTCGCTGGCGCTCGGCGCCGAGGCCAGCTTCGTGGCCCGCACCATCGACTCCGATCGCAAGCACCTGACCAGCGTGCTGCGTGCGGCCGCCGATCACCGCGGCACCGCGTTCGTGGAGATCTACCAGAACTGCCCGATCTTCAATGACGACGCGTTCGCGCCGCTGACCAGCCCGGGATCCCGGGATGACACGCTGATCCGGCTGGAGGACGGCGAGCCGGTCAGGTTCGGCGCCGATCGCAGCCGCGGGCTGCGGTTCGGCCGCACCGGCTCGCTGGAGGCCGTGGACGTGGCCGGCGCCGACCCGGAGTCCCTGGTCGTGCACGACGCGCACGCAGCGGACCCGTCCTACGCGTTCGCCCTGTCCCGGCTGGACCGTGCGGACTTCGCGCACACCCCCATCGGCGTGTTCCGGCAGCGGCCGCGGGCCAGCTACGACGACCTGATGGCCGAGCAGATCTCCGCAGCCCGGGTCCAGCAGGGCGAGGGGGACCTGGCCGAGCTGCTGGCCGGCTCGGACACCTGGCAGGTCGGCTGACCAGCTCAATTGGCCGTCGCGCGATGAGCGTCCGCGTCGAGCGGGACGGTCCGGTCACCACGGTCATCCTGGACCGGCCGGCCGTGCGCAACGCGGTGGACGGGCCGACCGCCGCGGCGCTGGCGGACGCGTTCCGGCGGTTCGATGCCGACGACAGTGCCCGCGCCGCCGTACTGTACGGCGCGGGCGGCACGTTCTGCGCTGGCGCCGACCTGAAGGCCATCGGCGGCCCGGACGGGAACCGGGCCGAGCCGGACGGCGACGGGCCGATGGGCCCGACCCGGATGCGGCTGTCCAAGCCGGTCATCGCGGCGATCAGCGGGCACGCGGTCGCCGGCGGGCTGGAACTCGCGCTGTGGTGCGACCTGCGGGTGGCCGAGGACGACGCGGTCCTGGGCGTATTCTGCCGCCGGTGGGGCGTGCCGCTGATCGACGGCGGCACCGTCCGGCTGCCGCTCCCGGGCTGGCGGACGAGATCGGCCGGTTCCGTGCTGGCCCGGGGGGACGACCCCCCGCAGGAGCCCCCGGGGGGGCCGCGCCACCCCGGCCTGGATCGCCACGGCCGGAAATCGTATAATTACGGAAAGTGATACCCGCAGATCATCGAGGCCGCCGCGGGGACACTTCGACGTTCGGGGGGACGCTATGACAGCACGCGCGCGGCAGGCAGGCCAGGGGGGACCGGCACGCGGCCCGGGTCGGCGGCCATGACCGGGCGCGCGGGCAAGACCCGGAACATCTGGCTGACCTGGCTGGTCTGGCCCTTCCTCACGCTGGGCATCTACCACCTCGTCTGGTGGTACAAGATCAACCGCGAGGCGCGCGACTTCGACGAGAACATCGCGGTGGAGCCGGTGCTGTCCCTGCTGGCCATCACGGTCGGCTGGATCATCATCGTGCCGCCGTACGTGTCGATCTACCGGACCGGCGAGCGGATCGCCCAGATGCAGGAAGACGCGGGCATGGAACGCTCCTGCAACGGCTGGATCGGCCTGGTGCTCAGCTTCTTCTTCGGGCTGCACACCCTGTACTACCAGTACGAGCTGAACCGCATCTGGGCCAGCCTGGGTGAGCCGGAGGAAGGTTCGCTGGTGGCCCTGCCCGTCGCCGCGGGAGGCCCGCCCTCGATGCCGGACCGGCTCGATGCCCAGCCGCAGAACACCGAGACTCAAGCCGCCCAGCCTCAGACCGCAGAGCCTTCAGTCACGGAGCCTCCAGTCACGGAGTCTCAGGCCGCGCGGTCCGGCGGGGATCCGGGCCTGAGCCCGGACGGGACGTCGAAGAGCACCCCCGAGGACGGGGGCTCCGCCACGGAGGCGTAACCACCGGCGAGGCCCCCGGCCAGGGACTCGCCGCCGGAGACCTCATCCAGGCTCCGGCCGGCAGGCTCAGGCAGGACCCGGGTCAGCATCAGGCCGAGCACCGAGATCCCCGCGGTGAGCAGCAGCGTTCCGCGCAGCCCGAGTGACGACTGCAGCAACGGGAACAGGAAGACGCCGATGAAAGCCCCGAGCTTGCCGATTCCCGCCGAGATACCGTGCCCGGTGGCCCGCATGGTGACCGGGAACACCTCGCTCGGCATGACGAACGTGGTCATGTTCGGCCCGAACTCGGTGAAGAAGTAGCTGATGCCGTAGACCAGCAGGAACGGCACCACCGCCGTGGTCAGCCCGGGCACCAGCCCGATGATTGCGAAGCACAGCGCCATCATGGCGAAGCCGATCAGCTGGAGCCGCCGGTGGCCGATCCGGTCCATCCGGGCGATGCCGAGCAGGTAGCCCGGTACGGCGGCCACCACGAAGATCACCAGCTGGATGGCGATCGTGGTCATGATCGAGGAATTGGGTGAGATCAGCCCGATGATCTGCGGCGTGGAGATCGTGTTGCCGTAGTAGGCGTAGTCCAGCAGGAACCAGCAGCCGGCCGTCCCGGCCAGCGTCACCAGCCACCGGCGGTTGGTCAGGAACGACCGCAGGCCCATCTGATGCCTGATGGCCGGGGTTGGTGCCGCGATCACCTGTCCGTCACTGAACTGAGCCAGGCCGACGACCGCGGCGCTGTGATTGCCCTGGACCTGGGCCTGGTAGCGGGGCGACTCCGGCATCTTGCGGCGAAGATAGACCACGGCGGCGGCCGGGATCGCCCCGAGCCCCAGCATGAGCCGCCAGGCCAGACCATCGCTGACGCCCGCGCCGAGCAGCAGCAGCGCGATGAGGGGGCCCACGATGAGGCCGAGCGCCTGGGTGGAGAACACCATCCCGACGAGCTTCCCGCGGTCCCGGCGGTTGGCGTACTCACTCATCAGCACCGCGCTGACGGGATAGTCTCCCCCGACGCCGAAACCCAGCACGAAGCGGAAGACGATCAGCACCCAGAAAGAGGGAGACAGCGCCGAGCCCAGAGCACCGACGACCATGATCGCCGCGACCAGCCAGTACACCCGCTTACGGCCGAGAAGGTCGGCGATCCGGCCGAACACGAACGCGCCCAGGAAGGCCGCGGCCAGCATGGTGCTGTTCAGCAGGGCCAACTGGCCTGAATCCAGGTGCCACTGCTGCTTGATCAGCGTGGCGGCGATCCCGATGACGAACAGGTCGTAGGCATCGGTGAAGAACCCCATGCCGGAGACCAGCACCGCCCGGAGATGAAATCGGCTGATCGACGCCTCATCCAGGGCATTCGTCAAGCCCTGGGATCGGGTTTCCGCCACCAACGACCCCTTTGTGCTGCGGCTGGCCGCTTACCGGCCCTCCCCCGTGACGAACGTACGTCATTTAAGCGACGCGATTCCGACGTAAGAGTGAACGGAAGATGAACGGCTACCACGTGAGCGGGCACCCGATGCGCTGCCCGGCCGGGCTGGCTACCCGTTCGTTGCCGGCCGGCTGGCTACCCGTTGCGGGACGCCAGCCTCGGGACGTTGGCCCGGCAGGACGCGACCATGGTCCCTCCCGCCCGCGCCCGACCTGCGGAGACTATTGGAGTGGCGCAGTTTCCCGTCCGGAAGCACGGTGATCCCGATGTCCACGCCTCACCCGCATTCCCCCGCTGACCTGGCCCTCGCCCCCGTGCTGATCGGCATCGAGCGCAACCTGGCCCGGCTGCGCGACGGAGCGGACCTCGAGTTCGCGCTCGCCCTGGCCCTGAACGACGACAAATCCTGGTACCACTCCGCCGCCGAGCGGGCCCGCCGGGTGCTGCAGGCTGCCATCCGAGAGGTTGACCTGCACGGGTGGACGGTCAGCCCGACGCCGGACTGGCACGGGCTGGCGGTCTCGCACGGTGAGTACAGCGTGCCGGTCATGCTGGGCAGGCGGCTCACCGGCTACATCGAGCACGGCGTCACCGCGGTCCAGCCCGTGTGACGAGCTAACCGATGAGCGCGCAGGCGGGCATCCCGGTCCGGCCGGCCTGGCCGCCTTCGCGGCCGGCTCGGCGTGGGCCGCGTTCTCCGGGTCGGTGGGCATGCTCATCGCCGCCCGGGCCAGCATGGGCGTCGGCGGCGCGCTGATGATGCCTTCCACCTTGTCGATCATCACCGACATGTTCCGCGACTCCGGCGAGCGGCAGCGTGCGATCGGCCTCTGGGCGGCGACGAGCGGCGTCAGCATCGCCCTCGGGCCGATCGTCGGCGGCGTGCTGCTCAGCCGCTTCTGGTGGGGGTCGGTGTTCCTGATCAACGTCCCGGTGGCGGTCGCGGGGATCGCCTGCGCCATCCCCCTGGTGCCGGACTCCCGGAACCCGGCGGCCCGGCGCCCGGACCTGACCGGCTCGGTGCTGTCCGTGGCCGGGCTCGGGCTGCTGCTGTGGTCGATCATCGAGGCGCCGGCGCGGGGCTGGTCCTCCGGGCTGGTCATCGCGAGCGGGCTGGGCGCCCTCACGGTCCTGGGCGGCTTCGCGCTCTGGGAGCGGGCCAGCGACCATCCCATGCTCAATCTGCGCTTCTTCCAGAAGAGGGCCTTCTCCGCCGCGATCTCGTCGGTGTGGCTGGTCACGTTCGGGATGTACGGCGCGTTGTTCGTGCTGACCCAGTACCTTCAGTTCTCGCTCGGCTATACCGCCCTGCAGACCGGGATCCGGGTGCTGCCCGCCGCAGCCGCGGTGGCGGTGGTCGCGCCGGCTTCCCCGTTCCTGGTCCGGCTGATCGGGACCAGATTCACCGCTGCGGCCGGCCTGCTGGTCGTGGCGGCCGGACTCTGGCAGATCTCCGGCGCGTCCGTCACCTCCACCTACGCCGACAGCGTGGCCGGGATGGTCATGCTGGGCATCGGTGCCGGGCTGGCCATCCCGTGCACGACCGCCTCGGTCATGGGATCGGTGCCGCGCGGAGACACCGGAGTGGGCTCCGCCACTAACGGCACGTTCATGCAGGTCGGCGGCGCGCTGGGGGTCGCGGTGATCGGCAGCGTGCTGTCCACCCGCTTCACCGGGCGGATGACCAGCACGCTGGCTCCCTACCACCTGCCGCAGGCGGCCGAGGGCAGGATTCTCGGGTCGGTCGGCGGAGCCCTCGGCGTCGCGGCCCGGGTCGGCGGCAGCACCGGGGCGCTCCTCGCCCACGCGGCCCGGGTCGCGTTCATCAGCGGCATGGATCTCGGCCTGGCCATCGGCGCGGCGGCCGCCCTGGTCGGCGCCATCATCGCGCTGGCCGCGTTCCCCGCCCGGCCGCGCTCCGCCACCAGCGGCGCGCCCGGAACCGGCGGCTCCCCCGGCCGCGCGGATCCACCCGGCCACGCGGATCCCGCCGGCCACGCCGATCCCGCCGGCCACGCGGATCCCCCGGCCGCGCCGATCATCCGGGCCAGCTGGCCTGGGCCCTGGGCAGCCACAAGGGCAACGTCGCCCATCACCTCAAGGTGCTGCGCGGGGCCGGCCTGGTGGCGGTCACCGAAACCCGGCAGGTGCGGGGCGGCACCGAGCAGTACTACCAGCGCACCGCGCGGCGGCTCGACTTCCCCGGTGATCTCGGCGTAGAACGCGGCGAGCTTCCCCGCGTCCGGGCAATCGAGCGCGACCGAACCGAGCTTGATCGAGTCAGACATGCGGTCCTCCAGGAAAGTGGCGGGCAGAGTGCGGCAGGCACACTGCGCGGGCAGGCGCCGCCGGCAGGGTGCCGCGCCTGCCGCTGCATTATGCCCAAGCCCCGGACACTCCGGACGGTGCCTGCGGTACGGGCCGGCGCGTACGTTGCTGCGGGCGCGGAAGACCCTGCTGCCAGAGCAGCCGGGCCGGCCGCGATCCACAGCCTGTGGGCAAAGCCGTTCTGCCCACGGCGCGAACTGCGGAGTAGTATCCATAGCCTTGTGGAAACCCGTGCCGCCGCCGCACCCGGCGGGCGCGGGAGGGGACGGGCCCGCAGAGCGCATCCCCTAGGCCCCACTTCCGTAATGCCGTAGACACTGCAATACTGCGTTTATGCCGGCTCTCAGCGTCGCCCTGCTCAACCTCAAGCCGGGCACGGGGAAGACCACCTCCGCGGTCTGGCTGGCCCACATCTTCGCCCAGACCGGGAGGCCCGTCCTGCTCGTGGACGCGGACCCGTCGGGTAGCGCCCTGGAGTGGTCCGACCTGGCGGCCATGGACCCCGGGCTCCCGCCCCGGCTGGCCTTCCCGTTCCGGATGGTGGCCCTGCCCTCGCGCAGCCTGCATCAGCGCGTCGCCGAGATCGCCCATCCGGAGGATGTGGTGATCATCGACGCCCCGCAGCTGGAGGACCACGCTGGCATCGCCCGGTCCGCGATGCGGTACGTGGACGAGATCGTGATCCCCTGCGCGCCGAGCCCCATCGAGATCAACCGCACCACCCCGGTGCGGGAGGAGATCAGCGAGGTCGAGGCGTTCCGCGAGCGCCCCGCGCGTGCCGCGGTGCTGCTGAACCGGTGCATCACGCGCGCGCACTCCACCACGAGTGCCCGTGAGGTGCTGGAGGGCCTAGGCTATGACGTGCTGCGAACGGCTGTGCCGAGGCGCGAGGTGTACGCGCAGAGTTTCGGTGTGCCGATTCCCGAGATAGGCCGCGATGTGTGGCGCGGCGTGGTCCACGATCTCATCGAGCGATGCGTTCCCCTCGGGAAGGTGCCGTCATGACAACGGAGCGGGAGCGGCGCAAGGCGCAGATGGCGGCCGCCGCCACGAGGCGCACGGAGCCGGGCGCCGCCCCGGCGGGCAAGACGGCGATCCGGTCGAAGCCGGTCCGGATCACGCTGGACCTGAGCCCGGAGCTGTACCGGGAACTCACCCGGTGGGCGCACTCAGCGGCCATCGAGCTGGATGTCCCGCGTATCGCGCTGGCTGACGCGGTCCGGGCCATGATCCGGGTCACCACGGAGAGCCCGGACGAGGTCCTCGACCGGCTCCGCCGCGACCGGGAGCAGTGACCCGCCGATGTACAGTGCAGGCCACAGGTCCCTGCCAGCTATGCGGAGGGTGTCGTGGCCGGACAAAAGTGGAGCGAGCTCAGCAAGCCCACGCAGCGGCTGATCATCGTAGGAGCCGCCGTGGAGACCGCTCTCAAGGCGGCAGCCCTGGTGGACATGAAGCGCCGCCCGGCCAGCGAGATCCGGGGCCGGAAATGGATGTGGGTCCCGGCCCTGACCATCGTCAACTCCGCCGGCCTCGCGCCACTGGCCTACTTCCTGTGGGGCCGCCGCCGCGGGTAGCCGCACGGCTGCCGGGTGACCCGCGGCCGGGACCGGGTGACCGGGCCGGTCAGGGAGTCACGGGCATCCAGCCGTCGGTATCCGTGGACGGCGCGAGATCCTGCTGCGCCTCGACGTCGGCGAGCCGGGCGGCGAGAGCCTGACGGACCAGCCGGTACGCGTCCGATCCGAGCAGGAGACGACGGGGCGGGTCCGGGGACAGAGCCGCGCCGATCATGGCCGCGACCACCTTGGCCTGGTCACCCGGCATCTGCTCGGGCGGGAGCGGGTCCCGGTCCACCGGGGTCTCCTGGTACGCCGGGCTGGCCGGGACCCGCGTGGCCGCCTGATAGAAGCTGGTGCGGATCATCCCGGGCTCGACCAGCATCGTGCGGATCCCGAACGGCTCGACCTCGACGGCCAGCGCCTCGTAGAAGCCCTCGATGCCCCACTTGGTCGCGTGGTACATCGAGAACGCGGGAAAAGCGATGTGCCCGCCCATGCTCGACATCTGCATCAGCAGGCCGCCCCCCTGGGCCCGCAGATACGGGAGGACCACGCGGGCGAGCTGGATCGAGGCGGTCAGGTTGGTGGAGATCACGGCCTCCACCTGGGCGTCGGTCAGGTCTTCCGCGGCGCCGAACACGCCGTATCCGGCGTTCGAGGCCACCACGTCAATCCGCCCGAGGTCGGCGAACGCTTCCCGGACCACGCGCCGCATCTGCCCGGTGTCGGTCACGTCGAGGGCTCGCACCCACAGCCGGTCCCGGTACTGGGCCGCGAGGTCGTCCAGCTGGCCCGGCCGGCGCAGCGTGGCGGCCACGCGGCCACCGCGGGCGAGCACCTGCTCGGTCAGCTCCCGGCCGAAGCCGCGGGAGGCTCCGGTCACGAACCACGTGCCGGGCGGGTTGCTTTCGCGCTGGCTCATCCCGCCATGATCCCTTATGGGGGTAACGTCCCCGGGGCGCCGGGTGCCCGCCGGCGGCCAGGCCAGGCGGTGCGCCCTGGGGAGAGCCGTTTCCCGGCCAGGCGCCGGTTCCCGGCGGCCGGCCGCACTTCGCAGCAGCACATCTACCGGCCTGTTGCGGACCTTGTCCGGCAAGGCCGCGCAGATGCTAGCGTTCACCGCGCCGGGCTCACCAGCGGACACGTTGGCCGTGAAGATTAAATATCTCCATTGCGTATATCCGTATTGCGCATAGCCGTACGCCAAGCGCACACTAGGATCCCGCAATGCTCTTCCCTGGGCTGGGTTGGTTTGAAGGTGGGCCTCGGACGCCGGTGTCTCGGACGCCGTGTGCGACGGGCGCTGACGTCGAGGAGACGGAATGGCGCGTCAGGAAACGAGCGGCGTGACCCCGAGCATCTGCAGATCACCAGATGCGCCTTGCTGAAGGGGGCCGGCTGCGGCACCGATGCGACCGCCGCGCGGCCCTGCCTCTGCGATACGACCTCAAGGAGATCGATGACAGATGAGTGACCAGACTGGGCAATCCGGTAGAGCCAGCCAGGCTTCCGGCGTGAGCCGGCGCGGCCTGCTGCGCGCGGCCGGCACTGGCGCGGTGGTTGTGGGGGGTAGCGGGCTGCTGGAGGCATGCAGCAGCGGCATCAAGGGCGCCAACTCAAGCAGCACCAAAGGCATCACGATCGGCTGGATCCACCCGCTGACCGGCTCCCTGGCCGGGTTCGGGGCGCCGGACAACTGGGTGATCTCCAAGATCAAGCTGACCACCCCGTACAAGAGTGGGTTCAAGATCGGCGGAAAGACCTACCCCGTCACGATCAAGTCCTATGACACCCAGTCCAGCCCCACCCGGGCCGGAGACCTGGCCAAGACGGCCATCCTGAACGACGGCGTGGACCTGCTGCTCGCATCGTCCACGCCGGAGACCGTCAACGCGGTGGCCAGCCAGGCCGAATCGCTGCACACCCCGCTGGTCTGCGCCAACATCCCGTGGGAGTCCTGGTACATCAACCTCGGCGGCAACCCGCAGAAGCCGACGCTCAAGCCCAAGTACGTGGTGATGTACTTCCTGGGCGCCGAGCACCTGGTCCAGGCCTTCATACCGATGTGGAACCGGATCCACTCCCAGCTGCACACCAACAAGGTGGTCGCGGCCGCATTCCCGAACGACTCGGACGGCAACGCGTTCCGTGCGGTGTTCCCGCCGATCGCCAAGGAAGCGGGCTACAAGTTCGTGCTGTCCTCGGCCTACCCCGACGGGACCACGAACTACTCCTCGATGATCTCCCAGTTCAAGGCGGCCGGCGCCGACTTCTTTACCAACGTGCCGCTGCCGCCCGACTTCGCCACCATGTGGAAGCAGTCGGTCCAGCAGGGCTTCAAGCCGAAGCTGGCCACCGTGGCCAAGGTGCTGCTGTTCCCGCCCGACGCCTACGCGCTCGGCCCCCTGGCCTACAACGTGGCCACCGACGCCTGGTGGGCGCCGACGCTGCCGTGGAAGTCCTCCTTCACCGGGGAGACCTGCCAGCAGATGGCCAACGAGTTCGAGGCCAGCCACGGCCAGTGGAACTCCAACATCAGCAACTACAGCCTCTTCGAGGTCGCCCACGCGGCCCTCACCATGGTGAGCGACCCGCACGACAAGGCCGAGGTCGCCGACGCCATCCACAAGGTGAACATCCAGGCGCTGGCCGGGCCGCTGGACTTCACCTCCGGCAAGCCCGCTCCCGGGGTGGCGATCACCCCGCCGCTCGGCGTGCAGTGGCAGAAGGGGACCAAGTACCCGGTGGAGATGCAGGTGGTCGACAACACGCTGCAGCCGGACGCGAAGATCACTGCCGACCTGAAGCCGACCAACACATGACCGGATGAGCGAGCCCCTGCTTGAGCTCGACCACGTGACGAAACGGTTCGGCCGGGTCGTCATCGCGGAGGACCTGTCGCTGGCCGTCGGGGCCGGCGACACGGTGGGGATCGTGGGGCCGAACGGTGCTGGCAAGACGAGCCTGTTCGGCCTCATCTCCGGGGATCTCGCCCCCGGCGGGGGCGAGATCCGCTTCAGCGGGCGCACGGTTACCGGGCTGGACGCGGCCGCGCGGTGCCGGCTGGGTGTCGGCCGCACGTACCAGGTGCCGCGCCCATTCGGGGACATGACCGTGTTCGAGAACCTCCTCGTCGCCGCTCAGCAGGGCGGCGGCCTGCGGCGGCGGGCCAGCTACACGGCCGCGGTCGCGGCGCTGCAGCGGACCGGTCTGTCCGGCCAGGCGAACCTACCTGCCGAACGGCTCGGCCTGCTGCAGCGAAAGCGGCTGGAACTGGCCCGCGCCCTCGCCACGCAGCCCACACTGCTGCTGCTCGACGAGGTGGCCGGCGGCCTCACCGACCCCGAGGTCGCCCAGTTGGTCGAGATCGTCCGCGAGGTCAACGCCGAGGGCACCGCGGTGATCTGGATTGAGCATGTGGTGCGAGCGCTCACCCCCGTGGTGAGCCGGCTGATCTGCCTGACCGGCGGCAAGTTCGTCGGGGACGGTACGCCAGCCACCGTGCTGGCCGACCCCGCGGTCCGTGAGGTCTTCCTCGGCACGGAGGTCACCGCGGCGCTGGCCGGCGGGTCCCTGGAGACACCCTCGACGGTGGAGGGGGACGGGACGACTGGCGGGGAACGGGGGCGGCCGTGACCGGACCGGGAGTGAAAGGGGATGGGGAGGTGGGCGGGGAGCGAGCGGAAACCGGCACTCCGCTGCTGGACGTCAGTGACCTGGTCGTGCACCACGGGCAGCTCCGGGCCCTGGACGCGATCTCGCTGCGGGTATTCCCGGGCGAGGTCTATGCGATCATCGGCGCGAACGGGGCGGGCAAGTCAACCCTGCTGCGTACGATCGCCGGCCTGCACCATCCGACGACGGGCTCCATCCGGTTCGATGGGAAAGACGTGACCGGGCTGCGGCCCGAGCGCCGGGCCAGGCAGGGGATCCTCATGGTGCCGGAGGGCAGGCGGCTGTTCGGGTCGCTGTCCGTCCACGAGAATCTACAGGTCGGGGCCGCGTACGCGCGGCCAGGCCCGTGGACCATCGAGCGGGTGTACCAGATGTTCAGCTGGATGCAGGACCGCCGCAACCAGCTCACCGCCCAGCTGTCCGGCGGTGAGCAGCAGACGGTCGCCATCGGCCGGGCCCTGGTCGCCAACCCCCGCATGCTGCTGCTCGACGAACTGTCCCTCGGCCTGGCCCCCGTGGTCGTCCAGCGCATCTACGGCATGCTGCCGGAAATCCTGGGCACCGGCCTTACCGTGCTGCTCGTCGAGCAGGACGTGAGCCAGGCTCTGCGGGTGGCCTCGCATCTCCAGTGCCTGCTGGAGGGCCGGACCACCCTGGAAGGCAGGCCCGCCGACGTGACCGCGGACCAGGTCGAGGCGGCCTACTTCGGCCTGGCCCCCGCCGCCTCGTCCGGCAGGCCCGGCGAAGGGAGCGAACCGTAATGGCCTGGGTCAACGCCATCATCCAAGGGGTGCTGACGGGAGGGCTGTATGCGCTGTTCGCCTGCGGGCTGTCGCTGATGTTCGGGGTGATGAAAGTCGTGAACCTCGCGCACGGCGACCTCGCGGTCGTCGCGGGGTACATCGCGATCGGCGTCATCGCCGTCACTCACATCCCGGTGCTCTGGTCCTTCCTCATCGTGGTCCCGGTGATGGCGCTGCTCGGCTACGCCCTGCAGCGCACCGTCATCCAGGGCGCACTCGACCGCAGCGTGCTCACCACGCTGATGGTCACCTTCGGACTGTCGGTGGTGATCGAGAACGGCCTGCTCCAGTTCTTCACGGCCAACAGCCGCGCGATCGGCACCGGGCTGCCCCTGGTGAGCGGCTCGTTCACGATCGGCTCGCAGATCCAGATCGGCTACCTCCTCGTGGTGGTCTTCGCGGTCGCCGTGATCGTGCTGGGCGGCCTGCAGTACTTCCTGTCCGCGTCCAGGTACGGGCGCCTGATCCGCGCGGTCGCCGACGACCGGGAGGCGGCGCAGCTGTCCGGGGCGGACTACCGGCACGTGTTCGGCATCGCGGGGGCGCTGGCCTTCGGCACCGTGGCCCTGGGCGGCATTGCCTACGGCATGTACTCCCAGCTCTCGCCGACCACGGGCACCGACACGATCCTGCTGTTCGCGTTCGCGGCGGTGGTGATCGGCGGGCTCGGCTCGCTGTGGGGCACCCTGGTCGGCGGCGTGGTGCTGGGCGTGGCCCAGCAGATCGGCGCGCAGATCAACATCTCCGACGAGCTGCTCGCCGGGTTTATCGTGTTCCTCGCCGTCCTCGTGCTGCGCCCGCAGGGCCTGATTACCCGGAGGGCACAGTCGTGAGCATGGTCACGGAAACCACCGCGCGCCGGGCCGGAGGATTCCGGGTCGCCCGGTCGCGCAGGAATGTGGCCTGGACCGTGGCGGGCGCACTGATCGTCGTCGTGGTGCTCGCGATGCTGCCGTACGTCGTGTACGCGGGCACCACCGCCATCCTGGTTCAGGGGTTCATCGTGCTCACCATGGCGAGCATGTGGAACCTGCTGGCGGGCTACGCCGGCCTGGTGTCCGTGGGGCAGCAGGTGTTCGTGGGACTCGGCGCCTACTTCGTGCTGATTCTCGCCATCCATGGCACCTCGCCGTTCGCCGCGCTGCCGGTCGCCGCGATCGGCTGCGGTATCGCGGCGCTGCCTCTGTGGTGGCTGGTCTCCCGGCTGCGCAGCGGTTACTTCGCGATCGCCACCTGGGTGCTGGCCGCGACCGTGATGCTCATCATCGAGAAGTTCTCCTCCATCGGTGGCGGGACCGGCATGCCGCTGCCCGGCCTGGGCGGGTTCAGCCCGACGCTGCTCACCGCCTACACCTACTGGGCCGGGCTGGCGGTCACGGTGGTGACGCTGGCCGCCATCTATCTGCTGCTGCGCGGCAGGCTCGGCCTGGTGCTGACCGCCATCCGCGACGACGAGGTGGCGGCGCGCAGCTCCGGCGCCCGGGTCGGCCTGGCCAGGCTGCTGGTGTTCGTGGTGGCGGGGGCCGGCTGCGGCGCCGCGGGCGCGCTGCTGGCGATCAGCCAGCTCCAGGTGCAGCCGAGCGCGGTGTTCAGCGTGCAGTGGACCGCGGAGATGGCGTTCGCGACCATCATCGGCGGGCTGGGCACGATCGAAGGGCCGATCATCGGCACCATCGTGTACCTGGTGCTGCAGCAGACACTGGCCTCGTACAACGCGTGGTACCTGATCATCCTGGGCCTGGTCGCGATCCTCATCGCCCTGTTCGCCCGCCGCGGGCTGTGGGGGCTGGTGGACGAGCACCTGAACGTGCGGCTGTTCCCCGTCGGGTACTGGCTCCGGCTGGACGCAGAGCGGCCGCGTAAGGGACAGTCGGCGGAGCCGGCGAGCAGCTCTACCGAAGTCGCCCCCCCGGGCTAGCGTCGCGGGGGGTTCCGGGGGGTGCCCCCCCGGGCATTGGCTGACGAGGCGGGGCGCGGCGAAGCCGTGTCCCCTCCGAGTCAGCGATCGCGGGGGGTTCCGGGGGGTCGCCCCCCCGGGCATTGGCTGACGAGGCGGGGCGCGGCGAAGCCGTGTCCCCTCCGAGTCAGCGATCGCGGGGGGTTCCGGGGGGTCGCCCCCCCGGGCATTGGCTGACGAGGCGGGGCGCGGCGAAGCCGTGTCCCCTCCGAGTCAGCGATCGCGGGGGGTTCCGGGGGGTCGCCCCCCCGGGCTAGCAGAGCTAACCGGTGCGCTCGACGACGTACTCGCAGAGGCCCTCGAACGCGGCGCGGGCCGGGACGTCGGGCAGGCCGGCGATCTGCTCGCGGGCCACCGCCGACCAGTGCCGCAGGTCCGCCCGGGCCTGCGCCATCGCGGGGTTGGCCCGCAGCAGGCCCAGCGCTTCCGCGTGCAGGCCGGGGTCGGTCAGGTCGGCGGAGGCCAGCAGATCCAGGAGCCGCGCGTCGGCCGCAGGCCGGCGCCCAGGGCGTGCAGCACAGGCAGGCTGCGCACGCCTTCCCGCAGGTCCGTGCCGGGTGTCTTGCCGGACTGCTCGGACTCGCTGGCCACGTCGAGGATGTCGTCGGACAGCTGCCAGGCGACACCGATCGCCTCGCAGGCCGGCTGGATCCGGGCCACCACCCCGGCCGGGGCGTCGGAGTACATGGCCCCGAACTGACCGGCCGTGGCCACCAGCGACGCGGTCTTGTCCTTCACCACGCGCAGGTAGTGCCGCAGCGGGTCCTGGCCGGGCCGGGGCCCGATGGTCTCCGCGATCTGCCCGCTCACCAGCCGGACGAACGTGTCGGCCTGGATGCCGACCGCCTCCGGGCCGAGCGAGGCCAGGATCTGCGAGGCCCGGGCGAACAGGAAGTCGCCGGTCAGGATCGCGATCGTGTTGGTCCACCGGGAGTTGGCGCTCTGGTGGCCGCGGCGGATGGCCGCCTCGTCCATCACGTCGTCGTGGTACAGGGTGGCCAGATGGGTCAGCTCGACCGCGGTCGCGGCCGAGATCACGCGCGGATCGCGGGGATTGCCGAATTGCGAGGCGAGCAGGACCAGGGTGGCCCGGAACCGTTTCCCGCCGGCCTCGAGCAGATGGGTGGACGCCTCGGCCAGCAGTTCCTCCTCGGACTGGGTGGCGTCGGCCAGCTGCTTCTCGACCAGGGCAAGCCCGTCAACGACCTCCGCGGCCAGTGCGGCGTCGGTCAGCTCCACAGGGACGGCGGCGATCAATCGGTCTCCTGGTCATCGGTCATCGCGGTGGTCACGCACCGCCTCGGTCGGACGCGGCCGGGCGCGCGAGGCCATTCTCGCGCCAGACCCACGCTACCGCCGTCCCAAATATGCCCCCTGCGAGGTCCCCGGACACCCCGCCGGCCAGCCAGGAACGCGCACGCCCCCCCGGCAGGTCAGCGGACGAACAGGTGCGCGGCCGCATGGTTCGCCAGGTTGAGCAGGGGCTGGGGGTAGATACCGAACACCAGCGTGGTGATCACCCCGACGGCCACGGCGGCCCCGGTGAACACCCCGGGGGTGACCACCGTCACCACCGCGGGACCGGCCGGGGCCGGGTCGCTGAAGAACATGAGCACGATCACCCGGACGTAGAAGAACGCGGCGACGGCACTGGCGATCACGCCCACGATCACCAGCGGCGTCGCACCGCTGGCGATCGCCGCCGAGAACACCGCGAACTTCCCGGTGAACCCGCTGGTCAGCGGGATACCGGCGAACGCCAGCAGGAAGAAGGCGAACACGCCGGCCACCAGTGGTGAGCGCCGCCCGAGGCCGGCCCAGCTGGACAGGTGCCCGGCCTCGCCCGCCTGGTCACGGACGAGCGTGACGACCGCAAACGCACCGATCGTGGTGAACCCGTAGACCGCCAGATAGAAGAGGCTGCTGGACAAGCCGGCCACGCTCGCGGCGATCACGCCGGTCAGGACGAAGCCGCCGTGCGCGATGGACGAGTAGGCGAGCAGCCGCTTCACGTCAGTCTGGGTGATCGCGATGATCGCACCGACCACCATGGTCAGGACGGCCACGCCCCACATCGCCGGCCGCCAGTCCCAGGTGAGCTGGCCGAACGCCACGTAGAAGACCCGCAGCAGCGCGCCGAACGCGGAGACCAGGGTGCACGAGGCCATCAGCGCGGTAACCGGGGTCGGGGCGCCCTGGTAGACGTCGGGCTTCCAGCTCTGGAACGGGACCGCCCCGATCTTGAACAGCAGGCCGATGCCGAGCAGGGCCATGCCCGCGTAGAGCAGGGTCAGGCTGCCCACGTTGCTGGCCGCCGCCGTCGCGATGGCCGACAGCGACACCGAGCCGGCGTAGCCGTACAGCATGGCCACGCCGAACAGGAAGAACGCCGAGGAGAACGCCCCGAGCAGGAAGTACTTCATGGAGGCTTCCTGCGACAGCAGGCGGCGCCGCCGGGAGAGCCCGCACAGCAGGTACAGCGGCAGGGAGAGCACTTCCAGCGCGACGAACATCGTGAGCAGGTCGTTGGACGCCGGGAACAGCAGCATGCCCGCCACCGCGAACAGCGTCAGCGGGTAGATCTCGGTGTGCACCACGCCGGCCAGCTGGGCGGCCCGCTCCTCGGCGCTGCCGGGGGTGGTGGCCGCCTGCGCCACGAACGTCTGGTCGTCGCGGGAGGAGTCCGCGATCAGCAGCACGCTGACGAACGCCAGCACGAGGATCGTGCCCCACACGAACAGCGTCGGGCCGTCCACGCCGACCGCACCCATCGCCGCGGAATTCCCGTGCCCGCCGTGCGCGAACAGCGACGAGGTGGCGGCGACCACGATCGTGAGCACGAAGGCCACGGCCAGGCCGCCCAGCGTGATGATCAGGTGGGCGGGGCGGCGCAGCTCGCGGGGCACGAAGGCCTCGATCAGGACGCCCACCACGCCCAGGCCGAAGACCAGCAGCAGCGGCGAGAGCTGGCCGTACTCGATGTGCGGTGGGGTGATCGTCGCCACCGCGAGGGACCCGGTCACGGGGTGCTTCCCTTCTTCTGCTGCGCGCCTGCTGCGTTTATGACAACGGTTTTACCGCCGCCACCGCGATAGACGATCTCAGTCGTGGGCCCGGGATGCTGGGGCCGCGGATCGGTCACGTGCACCTGGGACAGCGTGTCGCGCACCGCCGGGTTGATGACGTCGAGCAGCGGCTTGGGGTAGACGCCGAAGACGATGAGCACCGCGATCAGCGGTCCGACGGCCCACAGCTCGCGGGGCCGCAGGTCGGGCATGTCCGCGACCTCCGGGCGGACCGGCCCGGTCATCGTGCGCTGGTACATCCACAGGATGTAGATCGCGGCCAGGATGATGCCCGCGGTGGCGAACGACGCGGCCACCTTGTACCGGCTGAACGTGCCGATGAGGACGAGGAACTCGCTGACGAAGGTGGACAGCCCGGGCAGGGACAGCCCGGCCAGGCCGGCGACCAGGAACAGGCCGGCCATGACCGGGGCCACCTGGTACACGCCGCCGTAGTCGGCGATCCGCTGCGACCGGCGGCGGGCGATCATGAAGCCCGCGACCAGGAACAGCGCCCCGGTGGCGAACGCGTGATTGACCATGTAGAGAGTGGCGCCGGTCTGGGCCTGGGTGGTGAGCGCGAAGATGCCGAGCACGATGAAGCCGAAGTGCGAGATCGAGGTGTACGCGATGAGCCGTTTGAGGTCTCGCTGCCCGATGGCCACGATCGCCCCGTACAGGATCCCGATCACCGCGAGCACCAGGATCAGCGGCGTGAAGTAGCGGGAGGCGGCCGGGAACAGCTGCAGGCAGTACCGGATCATCCCGAACGTGCCGACCTTGTCCATCACGCCGACCAGCAGCACGGCCGTGCCAGGCTGGGACGCGGTGGCGGCGTCCGGCAGCCAGGTATGGAACGGCCACAGCGGGGCCTTGATGGCGAACGCGATGAAGAAGCCCAGGAACAGCCACTTCTGCACGGTGGGGCTGAACGTCACCTGCGTGAGCTGGGTGAACAGGAACGTGCCGGGGTGGCCGCCGTGGCCGGAGTAGACGTACAGCGCGATCACGGCGACCAGCATGAGCAGGCCGCCGAACAGGCTGTAGAGCAGGAACTTGACCGCGGCGTACTGGCGCTGGCCGGTCCCGAAGCTACCGATCAGGAAGTACATCGGGATCAGCATGGCCTCGAAGAACACGTAGAACAGGAAGACGTCGGTGGCCGCGAACACGCCGATCATCATGGTTTCTAGCACCAGCAGCAGCGCGAAGTAGGTCTTCGCGCTGCGCCGGGGCCGGGGCGCCGGGCCCTCACCCGCGGCCGCGGCCGCCTCCTGGCCCTCCGGGGGGTCCGCGTCGTTCCATGAGGCCAGGATGACCACGGGCATCAGCGCCGCGGTCATGGCGATCAGTACCAGCGCGATCCCGTCCACGCCGACCGCGTAGTGCACGCCGAACTGCGGGATCCACTGGTAGGTCTGGGTGAACTGGAACT
The DNA here is from genome assembly GCA_963782185.1 of uncultured Actinomycetes bacterium. GTDB lineage: Bacteria > Actinomycetota > Actinomycetes > Streptosporangiales > Streptosporangiaceae > RYN-230. Next base: position 24,904 of record CAWAJB010000032.1, on the reverse strand, counting down.
CGTTCCCGTGCGGCGAGAAGGCGACCATCATGGCGATGGTCAGCCCCAGCGTGATCACCGAGAACACCAGCGCCAGCCGCTTGACGAGCAGGCGCCGGGCCGCCCGGTCCGCCTCGCTGCCCGGCGCGGAGACACCCGGCGTCACGCCGATCACCAGCGCGCCGGCCAACGGCACCGCGCCGATCACGGTCAGCCAGGGAAACGTGCTCATGAGCCGTGGTCTCCTAGATTCTCGCCAGCAGGAGGGCGCCGACCAGCAGCACCCCGCCGAGGAACATGGACAGGGCGTAGGAGCGGACAAAGCCCGTCTGGACCCGCCGCAGCCGTCCCGATGTGCCGCCGATGACCGCGGCCACCGTGTTGACCAGGCCGTCCACGCCGCGGTTGTCGAAGTACACCGACAGCCGGGTCAGCCACTGCCCGGGCCGCATCAGCAGGGACTCGTTGATCGCATCCCCGTACAGGTCCTTGCGCGCGGCGGTGACACCGAACCCGGCCGCCGGGGCGGTCTCCGGCACCGGCCGACGCCCGTACAGCAGCCACGCCAGCACCCCGAAGATCACGACGAGGACCAGGGCCACGCTGCCGGCCAGGGTGAACACGGCCGGCTCGGGCGGGATGAAACCCGTCACCGGCCCGAGGAACTTCGCCAGCCGGTCGCCGAGGATCTCGAAGGCACCGAAGCCGAGGGCGCCCAGGCCCAGCAGGATCACCGGCCAGGTCATCACCCGGGGTGCCTCGTGCGGGTGGGCGTCCTCCGCCCAGCGGCGCTTCCCGAAGAAGGTCATGAACAGGATCCGGGTCATGTAGAAGGAGGTGACGCCCGCGCCGATCAGCGCCGCGGTGCCGACGATCCAGCCCGTGGTGCTGCCGTCGTGATAGGCGGCGTCGATGACCGTGTCCTTGGCGAAGAACCCCGAGAACGGGGGGATGCCGATGATGGCCAGGTAGCACGCCGCGAACGTGGTGAAGGTGATCGGCAGCACCGAGAACAGGCCACCGAAGCGGCGCATGTTCACCTCGTCGTTCATCCCGTGCATGATCGACCCGGCGTCGAGGAACAGCCCGGCCTTGTAGAACCCGTGCGCGAGGAGCAGCGCGATCGCGAACGGGTAGCCGGCGGGGCCCACCCCGGCGGCCAGCGTCATGTAGCCGATCTGGCTCATGGTCGACCCGGCCAGCGCCTTCTTGATGTCGTCCTTGGCCGAGCCGATGATCCCGCCGAACAGCAGGGTGGCCGCGCCGACGATGGCCACGGCCAGCCGGGCGTCCGCGGTCAGGTCGAAGATCGGGCCGGACCGGACGATCAGGTACACGCCGGCGGTGACCATGGTGGCCGCGTGGATCAGCGCGGACACCGGGGTCGGGCCCTCCATCGCGTCCAGCAGCCAGGACTGCAGCGGGAGCTGGGCCGACTTGCCGCAGGCCCCGAGGAGCAGCAGCAGGCCCATCGCGGTCAGCACGCCGGATCCGGCCTGCCCGGCGCGGGAGAACACCCCGGTGAACGTCACGGTGCCGAAGGTGGTGAACATCAGCATGATGGCCAGGCTCAGCCCGGCGTCACCGACCCGGTTGGCGATGAACGCCTTCTTGGCCGCCACGGCCGCGGACGGCTTGTACTGCCAGAACCCGATGAGCAGGTACGACGCCAGGCCGACGCCCTCCCACCCGGCGTACAGCACCAGGTAGTTGTCGGCCAGGACGAGCAGCAGCATGGCCGCCACGAACAGGTTCATGTACCCGAAGAACCGGCGCCGCCCGGGGTCGTGCGCCATGTAGCCGACCGAGTAGATGTGGATCAGCGAGCCCACCCCGGTGATCAGCAGGACGAAGCAGATCGACAGCTGGTCCAGCTGCAGGCCGACGTTCACCCTGAACGCCCCGGCCGTGATCCAGCTGTAGACCTGGACCTCCCGGCTGCGCTGAGCACCCGGGTAGCCGAGCATCTGCGCGAACGCGACCAGGGCGTAGGCGAACGACGCCAGCGGCATGGCCACGCCCAGCAAGTGTCCCCAGCGGTCGGTCCGCTTCCCGCCGAGCAGCAGCACCACCGCGCCGATCAGCGGGAACACGAGCAGCAGCCACGCCGCCCGCTGCACGCCGACAGCAGGCAGGGTGGTCTCGGCGTGGGCCGCGGCCGTGGTCGCGGCCGTGGTCACAGCCGCAAGTGAGCCTGTCACTGCGCTACTCCTCGTGCTTCAGCGGGCCCTGATCGGGTCAGCAAGCCTGCTACGTCAGCCGGTCCGAGCTAGTACTTCAGCAGGCTCGCGTCGTCCACCGACGCGGACCTGCGGGTACGGAAGATCGCCATCAGGATCGCGAGGCCGACCACGACCTCAGCGGCCGCGACCACCATCACGAAGAACGCGATGACCTGGCCGCTCACATTGCCATGCAGCCTGGCGAACGCCACGAACGCCAGGTTGACCGCGTTGAGCATGAGCTCGACGCACATGAAGATCACCATCGCGTTGCGCCGCACCAGGACGCCCACCGCGCCGATCACGAACAGGATCACGGCCAGCGCCACGAAATTCCCCGGGCTCATCAGGCGTCACCTTCCTGGCCAGGCTCGGCGCCGGAGTCAGCACGCACCGCGGCGCTGCTGCCCAGCAGCGTGCGGCGCTGGTCAGGTGTCTCCGGCACCCCCCTGATCGCGGACGGGACCGAGGACTCGGCCGGGGTACCGTCCGGCAGCAGGGCGGGCATGTCCACGGCGTTATGCCGCGCGTACGTCCCGGGGCCGGACAGCGGGGCCGGCCGCCCGCTGGCCACCCGGAGCCGGGACAGGTCACGCTGGGTCAGCTTGGGCGTGATGCGCTCGCGGTGCGCGAGGACCATGGCCCCGAGTGCGGCGGTGATCAGCAGGGCGCTGGTCACCTCGAACGGGAACACGTACGTGGTGAAGATCAGCCTGGCGATCGCGTTCAGGTTGGTCGCGCCGAACGACGGCCCGGCCGGCGGGGCGCTGCCGAGGACGGCATGACCCACGGTCAGGGAGAGCAGCACCAGCAGGCCGATGCCGGCCAGCCCGGCGGCGGCCCGCTGGCCCTTGATGGTCTCCACGATGGAGTCCTTCGCCCTGATACCCACGATCATCAGGACGAACAGGAACAGCATCAGCACCGCGCCGGTGTAGACGATGATCTGGACGAAGGCCAGGAACGGCGCGTTCTGCAGGGCGTACAAGGCGGCCAGCGAGAGCATCACCACGGCCAGCAGGACCGCGCAGTACACGGCCTTGGGGACCAGGATCATGCCGAGCGCGGCGGTCACCGACACCACGGCGAGCAGCCAGAAGATGATCTGCTGCGTGGTGGACGCCACGTCGCTGATGGCCAGGACGCCGCCGTGCATCACTGCTGCACCCCGGTCTCGCCCGCGCCGGTCTCGCCCGCGCCGGTCTCGCCCGCGCCGGTCTCGCCCGCGCCGGTCTCGCCCGCGCCAGCCTCGCCCGCGCCAGCCTCGCCCGCGCCAGCCTCGTCCGCGCCGGTCTGGGTGGGCACGGTCTCGCGCGGCTCAGTCCCGCCGGGCGTCCAGGCTGGCACCCCGGCCTCCCCTTCCGACCCTGGGGCCAGATCGGGTTCCGCGACGACGCCGGCCGAGCGGAGGTTGTAGTAGTCCCGCTCGGTCTTACCAAGACGCATGTCGTGCGGGGGCTGCTCCATGCCCGGCAGCAGCGGGGCGAGCAGCTGCTCCTTGGTCCAGATCAGGCTCTCCCGGCTGTCGTCCGCGAGCTCGTATTCGTTGGTCATGGTCAGCGCCCGGGTCGGGCACGCTTCCACGCACAGCCCGCACAGGATGCAGCGCAGGTAGTTGATCTGGTAAACGGCGCCGTACCGCTCGCCGGGCGAATAGCGCTCCTCCGGCGCGTTGTCGTCGCCTTCCACGTAGATGGCGTCCGCCGGGCAGGCCCAGGCGCACAGCTCGCAGCCGATGCACTTCTCCAGCCCGTCCGGCCAGCGGTTGAGCTGGTGCCGGCCGTGGTAGCGGGGGGCGGTCGGGTTCTTTTCCTCCGGGTACTGGACGGTGTTGACCTTCTCGAACATCGTCTTGAAGGTGGTCCCGAATCCTTTGATGGGGCCCAGGAACTCAGGCACCGGTCACCTCCTTCGTCGTGGCCCGGGACTCGCCGGACTCCGCCGGGCTGACCTCCGAGGGGGAGACGTTCACCCCGACCCCGTGGTAGTGCGGCAGGTCCATCGGCGGAACCGGGAAGCCCGGCCCGCCAGCGGCGGGACCCGGCTCGCCCGCGGCTGCTTCCGCCTCCAGCGGCACGCCCGCCTGGGCGGCGGCATCTTCGGCGGCCTGGGCCCGGCGCTGCGCAGCCGCGTCGCCCAGGAACAGCAGCGTGAGCAGCGCGACGACGAGCAGGCCGGCCACGGTGTAGACGGCCGGGCTGCCGCCGTGCGTGCGCCAGACCCGGATGGTCGCGATGACCAGGATCCAGACCAGCGAGACCGGGATGAGCACCTTCCAGCCGAACCGCATCAGCTGGTCGTAGCGGATCCGCGGCAGCGTGCCGCGCAGCCACACGAAGAAGAACAGCACGATCAGTATCTTGATCAGGAACCAGATCAGCGGGTACCAGCCGGTGTTCGCGTCGGGCCACACGCTGATCGGCCAGGGGGCCCGCCAGCCACCCAGGAACAGCGTGGTGGCCAGCCCCGCGACCGTGGTCATGTTGATGTACTCGCCCAGGTAGAACAGGGCGAACTTGAGCGAGGAGTACTCGGTGTGGAACCCGCCGACCAGCTCGCCCTCGCCCTCGGGCAGGTCGAACGGCAGCCGGTTGGTCTCCCCGACCATGGTGATCACGTAGATCACGAACGACGGGAACAGCAGTACCGCGTACCAGGACGGCCAGTGCAGGATGGCGCCGAACAGGTGGAATTCGGTGTTGGCCCCGGACTGCTTCGACACGATGGCCGTGGTGGACAGCGAGCCCGAATAGAGGAAGACCGCGACGAACGACAGCCCCATCGCGATCTCGTAGCTGATCACCTGGGCCGACGAGCGAAGCCCGCCCAGCAGCGGGTACGGGGACTCCGACGCCCATCCGGCCAGCACGATCCCGTAGACCGCCATCGAGCTCATGGCCAGCACCAGCAGGACGGCCACCGGCAGGTCGGCGAGCTGCAGGGGGGTTTGCACGCCGAAGATCGAGACTTCGGGGCCGAACGGGATGATCGCGAAGCTGACGAACGCGGGGATCACCGCGATCGCGGGGGCCAGCCAGAACAGCAGCTTGTCCACGTGACTGGGGATGATGTCTTCCTTCAGCGGCAGCTTGATGCCGTCCATGAGCGACTGGAGCAGGCCGAACGGGCCGGCCCGGTTCGGCCCCGGCCGCTGCTGCATCCGGCCGATGACCCGGCGCTCCGCCCAGATCGCGAACAGCGTCATGATCATCAGGAAGAGGAAGACGACCAGCACCTTGATGATCACCAGCCACCAGGGCTGGTGATAGAAGCTGGCCAGGGTCGGGTCGGCCGCCGCGAGCACGCGGGGATGACCGGCGGCCGCAGCCGCCAGGCCCCGGTCCGCCATGCTGGCCAGGCCGCTCATTCCGCACTCCTCAGGGTCACCAGGCTGCCGTGCCCGGCCACGAGCTCGCGCCGGACCTCCGAGCCGGCCGACCGGGTCGGCAGCCACACCACCCGGTCCGGCATGATGGCCACCTCGACCGGAAGGGTCAGCGAACCGCGCTCAGTGGCCACAGTGACCTTACCGCCGTCCGAGGTCCCGGACTCGGATGCCGTCGCTGCTGACATCCGGGCCACCACCGGCCGGGCCGTGCCGGCCAGGAATGGCTCCCCGTCCTGCATCCGTCCCGCGTCCAGCAGCTGGTGCCAGGTCACGAGCAGAGCCTCGCCCGCCTGCGGTTCCGGGGGGCTGGTGTCGGGCGACGTGGCCAGCGCCGCGCCGCGCCCGGTCTCCGCGGAAGCGGTGTCCCCCGCCGATCCGTGAGGGCCGGCCACGCCCAGCGTGCCAAGCTCCTGCCGGGCCGCCGCGGCATCGGGCAGGCCCAGGTGCACGTCCATCTCGTCGGCGACCCGGCGCAGCACATGCAGGTCGGACTCCACGCCCGGGATGTCCAGCACCGCCTCGAACGTGCCGAGCCGGCCTTCCCAGTTCACGAACGTGCCCGGCTTCTCCGCCACCGCAGCCACCGGGAGAACGACGTCGGCGCGGTCGGTGACCGGGCTCGGCCGCAGTTCCAGGCTGACCACGAACGGCGTGGCTTCCAGGGCCGCGCGGGCTGCCGCGGGGTCGGGCAGGTCGTCCAGGTCCACGCCGCCGATCACCAGCGCGTCGATGTCGCCGCCGGAGGCCGCGGCCAGGATCTGCGCGGTGTCGCGCCCGGGAAGCGGGGGCAGGGACGCTGCCCCCCAGGCGCGGGCCGTCTCCACCCGGGCCTGCGAGCTGGCGGCCAGGCGGCCGCCGGGCAGCAGGTTCGGCATGGCGCCCACCTCGATGGCGCCCCGCTCACCCGCCCGCCGGGGTATCCAGGCCAGCCGCGCCCCGGTCGCCCTGGCCAGCCGGTCGGCGGCGCTGAGGGCGCCGGGCACTTCGGCGAGGCGCTCGCCGACGCAGATGATGGCGCCGTCAGCGGCCAGGGCGTCCTTGGCCGCGCGGCCGGTGTCGTCCAGCCCGGTGCCGCTGATCAGGCTGCCCAGCGCGGCCGCCTCACCACCCGGCACGGTAGGCAGGAGGAACCCGGACATCCGGGTCAGGCCGCGGCTGGCCAGCGGGGCGATGGAGTACACGGTCAGGGTGCCCGCGCGGGCCGCCTTCCGCAGCCGCAGGAAGACGATGGGGGACTCGTCGTCGGGCTCGAAGCCGGCGAGCAGGACCACCGGTGCCCGCTCGAGGTCGGCGTAGCTGACCTCGATGTCCCGGCCGGCCACATTCGCCGCGAGGAACTCCGCTTCCTCGGCCGAGTGCGGGCGGGCCCGCATGTCGATGTCGTTGGTGCCCAGGGCGACCCGGGCGAACTTGGCGTAGGCGTAGGCGTCCTCGACGGTCAGCCGGCCGCCGGTCAGCACGCCGGCCCGGCCGTGCGCGGCGGCCAGCCCGGCGGCCGCGGCCGCGAAGGCCTCGGGCCAGGACGCGGGGGCCAGGACGCCGTCGGCGTTACGCACCAGCGGGCCGGCCAGCCGGTCCGGCTGGGTCGCATAGGTGAACGCCCAGCGGCCCTTGTCGCAGTTCCATTCCTCGTTGACCAGCGGGTCACTGCCGGCCAGCCGGCGGGTGATCGCCCCGCGCCGGTAGTCGGTGCGCTGACGGCAGCCCGCCGCGCAGTGCTCGCACACGCTCGGCACCGAGACCAGGTCGAACGGCCGGGCGCGGAAGCGGTAGGCGGCGCCGGTCAGCGCGCCGACCGGGCAGATCTGCACGGTGTTGCCGGAGAAATAAGAGTCGAACGGCGCGCCCTCCGCCACGCCCACCTGCTCCTGCGGCCCGCGCTCGAACAGATCGATCAGCGGGTCGCCGGCGATCTGGTCGGCGAACCTGGTGCACCGGGCGCACTGGATGCACCGCTCACGGTCCAGCAGCACCTCCGTGGACAGCGCGATCGGCTTGGGGAAGGTCCGCTTGACGCCGCCGAACCTGGTCTCGCCCTGCCCCGTGGACATGGCCTGGTTCTGCAGCGGGCACTCGCCGCCCTTGTCACACATGGGGCAGTCGAGCGGGTGGTTCATCAGCAGCAGCTCCATCATGCCGCGCTGGGCCTTCTCCGCTACGGGCGAGGTGAGCTGGGTACGCACCACCATGCCTTCGGTGCAGGTCGTGGTGCAGGAGGCTGGCGGCTTGGGCTGGCCCTCGATGTGCACCAGGCACTGCCGGCAGGCGCCCACCGGGTCGAGCAGCGGATGATCACAGAACCGGGGGATCTGGATGCCCAGCTGCTCCGCGGCCCGGATCACCAGCGTGCCCTTGGGCACGGTGATCTCGAACCCGTCGATGGTCACGGTGACCCCGTCCGCCGGCTTGACCACGGCGCCCGGGGCGGGGCCCGCCGGCTGCAGCGGGCTGGTTCGTCGGCGGCACTGCCTGGTTCGGCGGCACGGGCAGGTTCGTCTGCGCGGGCTGGTTCGGCGGCACGGGCATCAGGCGGACTCCATGGCAAATAGCGTCGAGGCGGCCGGGTCGAACGGGCAGCCGCCGAGCCGCTGGTGCTCGAGGTACTCGTCCTCGAAGTAACGGATGGACGACTTGACCGGCGCCTCGATCGAGTCTCCCAGGGCGCAGAACGCGCGGCCGGTGATGTTGCTGCAGATGTCGAGGAGCTTGTCCAGGTCGGCCGCGCTGCCCTCGCCCCGCTCCAGCTGCTCGAGCAGCTGGACCACCCACCAGCTGCCCTCACGGCACGGCGTGCACTTGCCGCAGGACTCGTGCTCGTAGAACTTGATCCAGCGCAGCACGACGCGGACCACGCAGGTGGTCTCGTCGAAGAGCTGGACCGACCGGGTGCCGAGCATGGATCCGGCCGCGGCTACCGCCTCGTAGTCCAGCGGCACGTCCAGGTGCTCGTCGGTGAACAGCGGGGTGGACGAGCCGCCGGGGGTCCAGAACTTCAGCCGGTGCCCGGACCGGATGCCGCCGGCCAGGTCCAGCAGCTCGCGGAGCGTGGTGCCGAGCGGCGCCTCGTACTGGCCCGGCCGGGTGACGTGCCCGGACAGCGAGAAGATCCCGAAGCCCTTGGACCTCTCGGTGCCGTAGGCCGCGAAGTCCGCCGCCCCGTGGCCGAGGATGTACGGCACGGTCGCGATCGACTCGACGTTGTTGACCACGGTGGGGCAGGCGTACAGCCCGGCCACCGCCGGGAACGGGGGCTTCAGCCGGGGCTGGCCGCGGTAGCCCTCCAGCGAGTCGAGCAGCGCGGTCTCCTCGCCGCAGATGTAGGCGCCTGCCCCGGAGTGCACCACCACCTCGAGGTCGAATCCGGAGCCGAGGATGTTGGTGCCGAGGTAACCGGCCTCGTAGGCCTGGGCCACGGCGAAGTGGAGCCGGCGGATCACGTGCAGGACCTCGCCGCGCACGTAGATGAAGGCCCGGTGCGCGTCGAACGCGTAGCAGGCGATCACGATGCCCTCGATCAGCGCCTGCGGGTTGTTCAGCAGGGTCGGCATGTCCTTGCAGGCCCCGGGCTCCGACTCGTCGGCGTTCACCACCAGGTAGTGCGGCTTGTCGCCGCCCTTGGGGATGAACCCCCACTTCAGGCCGGTCGGGAAGCCGGCCCCGCCGCGGCCGCGCAGCACGGAGTCCTTCATCGTCGCCACGACCTCGTCCGGCTGCATGGCCAGCGCCTTGTCCAGGGCGCGGTACCCGTCGTGGCGCTTGTAGGCCTCGATCGTGAACGAGTCGGGCTCGTCCCAGAACGCGGTGAGTTCCGGAGTCAGCACAGTAGTCACGTGGTGGCCTTCCCGTTCCCGGTCGTGGGCCGGGGTGCTCTGGTGCCCGCCGGGGGCGCCCCGGACCCCGGTGGCCCGGACGAGCCCGCGTCGTCCCCGGGCGTCCAGCCCTGCTCCCTGGCGACCTTCAGCCCGGCCAGGGAGGGCTCGCCCGCGCTGCTGCCCTCCGCGCCCTGGCCGTCCGGGAACCCGGCCAGGATCCGCGACGCCTGCTTCCAGGTGCACAGCCGCGGCGCGCCCCGGGTGGGCGTGATGCCCGTCGCGCCGGACCGCAGGCCGTCCACCAGATCCCGGGCGGCCTGGGGGGTCATGTTGTCGAAGAACTCCCAGTTGACCATCACCACCGGCGCGTAGTCACAGGCGGCGTTGCACTCCAGGTGCTCCACGCTGACCTGGCCATCGGGGGTGGGCTCGTCGTCGCCGACGCCGAGATGCTCGTGCAGCCCGGCGAGGATGGCGTCACCGCCCATCACCGCGCACAGCGAGTTGGTGCAGACACCGACGTGGTACTCACCCACCGGGTGGTGCTTGTACATGGTGTAGAAGGAGGCCACCGCAGTGACCTCCGCCTTGGCCAGCCCTAGCTGATCAGCGCAGAACTCGAGACCGTCCTCGGTGAGGTAGCCCTCCTCGGCCTGCACGAGATGCAGCAGCGGCAGCAGTGCCGAGCGCGACTGCGGGTAGCGCGCGATGATCTGCGCAGCGTCCGGCTCCAGCCGGGCGCGCACTTCCTGCGACAACGCCATTACCGGTCCACGCCTCCCATCAGAAGAGAGGCATCAATGAGAACCCGCAGCCGAACGCTCACCGGTCCACGCCTCCCATTACCGGATCAATACTCGCCACGGCCGGGATGACGTCGGCGAGCATGCCGCCCTCGGACATGGCCGCGACGGCCTGCAGGTTGGTGAACGACGGGTCACGGAGGTGCACCCGGTACGGACGGGTACCGCCGTCGCTGACGACGTGGCAGCCCAGTTCGCCGCGCGGCGACTCCACGGCGGTGTACACCTGCCCCGCGGGCACCCGGAAGCCCTCGGTGACCAGCTTGAAGTGGTGGATCAGCGCTTCCATCGACTGGCCCATGATGTGCGCGATGTGATCCGGCGAGTTGCCCAGGCCGTCGCCGCCCAGGGCCAGCTTGGCGGGCCAGCCGATCTTCGGGTCACTGATCATCACCGGGTCGTGCTCCGGCCGCGGCCCGGCCAGCCGGTCGGTGGCCTGCTCGATGATCTTCAGCGACTCGTCGCACTCGTCGACGCGGACCAGGTACCGGCCGTACGCATCGCAGGTGCCCTGGGTGACCACCTCGAAGTCGTACGTCTCGTAACCGCAGTACGGCTGGCTCTTGCGCAGGTCCCACGGCAGCCCGGTGCCGCGCAGCAGCGGCCCGGTCACCCCGAGCGCCATGCAGCCCGCCAGGTCCAGGTAGGCGACGTTCTTGGTCCGGGCCAGGTACAGCGGGTTGGCGTCCATCAGCGAGCGCAGCTCGGCGAGCTGATGCGGCATCCGGCCGAGGAACTCGCGGATCGCGTCCAGCGCACCTCGCGGCAGATCCTGCGACACGCCGCCCGGGCGCACGTAGGCATGATTCATCCGCAGGCCGGTGATCAGCTCGAACAGGTCGAGGATCCGCTCGCGCTCGCGCACCGCGTACAGGAACACGGTGGTGGCCCCGAGTTCCAGGCCGAACGTGCCGATCGCCGTCATGTGCGAGGCGATCCGGTTCAGCTCCATCATCAGCACGCGCAGGATGCTGGCCCGCTCAGGGACCTCCGCCTCCACGCCGAGGAGCTTCTCGACCGCGAGGCAGTACACCGTCTCGTTGAAGAAGGGCGAGAGGTAGTCCGCGCGGGTGCAGAACGTGACGCCCTGCGTCCAGGTACGGAACTCCATGCTTTTCTCGATGCCGGTGTGCAGATACCCGACCACCGGCCGGATCTCGGTGACGGTTTCCCCATCCAGCGTCAGCACCAGGCGCAGCACGCCGTGCGTAGAGGGGTGCTGCGGCCCCATGTTGACCACGAGGTGCTCGGTGTCGCCCTGGTCCCCGCCTTCCTGCAGGGCCTGCAGGACCTCGTCCCAGTCCCCCCCGGCGACGTTGTAGACGCGGCCCTCGGTGCCCTCGGCGGTGCCGTCCGCGGCCGGCCCTCCCGCCCCGCTTGCCTGGGTCACGTGTACGACCTCCGCTCGTCCGGTGGCGGCACGGTCGCGCCGCGGTACTCGACCGGGATCCCGCCGAGCGGGTAGTCCTTCCGCTGCGGGTGGCCCCTCCAGTCGTCGGGCATCTCGATCCTGGTCAGCGCGGGATGCCCGTCGAAGATGATGCCGAAGAAGTCCCAGGTCTCGCGCTCGTGCCAGTCGCAGGTGGGGTAGACGCTCACCACGGAGGGCACGTGCGGGTCCGCGTCGGGCGCGCTCACCTCCAGGCGCAGCCGGCGATTGTGCGTGATCGAGACCAGGTGGTACACGGCGTGCAGCTCACGTCCGGAGTCGGCGAGGTAGTGCGCGCCCGACACCCCGCTGCACAGCTCGAAGGCGAGCGACGGCTCGTCGCGCAGCACCTGCGCCACCGCGACCAGATGCTCCCGGCGGACGTGCAGGGTGAGTTCACCGCGGTCGACGATCACCCGCTCCACGGCCTCGCCGAAGTCGCTGCCCCCGGCATCGAGCCGGGTGCTCAGCGCGTCGGCGATCTCGTCGAAGTAGGACCCGTACGGCCGCGGGGTAGACGGCACCGGCGCCCGCCGGACCTGGAGGCCGCCGTAGCCCGAGGTGTCGCCGGTCGTCTGGGTGCCGAACATGCCGGTCCGGACCACCTGCTCGCTGAGACGCTGCTGGCCCGCCAGCGCCGCCTCGTCCGGCTCGGCCTGGCCGGGGTCGCTCCCGTCCGGCGGCTTGCTCTCACTCACCATCCGCTCCTGCCTCAGGCTCACCCGGCTGCGGCGCGCCCAGCACGGCGGACCCCCCGGCCGCCATCCGTGACTGGCTGCCGGCCAGGTCCGCGGCGAGCGGGAGGCGGCGCAGCCGGGCCTGCTCCAGCTCAGTCACTTCCCGCTCACGGTCCACACCCAGCTTCATGTTCTGGATCTTGTCGTGCAGCTTCACGATCGCGTCCAGCAGCATCTCCGGTCGCGGCGGGCAGCCGGGCAGGTAGATGTCAACCGGCACGACGTGGTCCACGCCCTGCACGATCGCGTAGTTGTTGAACATGCCGCCGCTGGAGGCGCAGACACCCATCGAGATGACCCACTTGGGGTCGGCCATCTGGTCGTAGATCTGCCGGAGCACGGGCGCCATCTTCTGGCTGACCCGGCCGGCCACGATCATCAGGTCGGCCTGCCTGGGCGTGTTCGAGGCGCGCTCCATGCCGAACCGGGCCAGGTCATGCCGCGCCCCGCCGGTCTGCATCAGCTCGATCGCACAGCAGGCCAGGCCGAAGGTGGCCGGCCAGACCGAACTCTTGCGCGCATACCCGGCCACCTTCTCGACCGTGGTGAGCAGGATCCCGCTCGGCAGCTTTTCTTCGACACCCATCGGCTAGTCCCACTCCAGACCGCCGCGCCGCCACACGTAGGCGTACGCGACCAGAACGGTGACGATGAAGAGCACCATCTCGACGAGGCCGAAGGCACCGAGGTGGTCGTACGCCACGGCCCACGGGTACAGGAACACGATCTCGATGTCGAAGAGGATGAACAGCATCGCCGTCAGGTAGTACTTCACCGGGAACCGGCTGCCGGCCGGCTGCTCGGTCGGCTCGATCCCGCACTCGTAAGCCTCGAGTTTCGCGCGGTTCCAGCGCTTCGGGCCGGTGAAGGCCCCCAGCCCGAGCGAGAAGATCGCGAAGATGGCGGCCAGCCCGGCGAGCACGAGGATCGGAACATACAAGCTCAGCATGAGGCGCCTCCCTTCCCCTTCTCCGTGTTGCGTTCCGGCTACGAGGCAACGTGAAATGCCTACGCCGCCGGCGTCATCTTAGACAGTGCGTGGATCACCCGGTCAGCCGCATCTCCGCCCCGCGACTCGGTGAGGTTGGCCAGCAACTTCAGCGTGAATCTCATCAGCGCCGGGCGGGGCATCCCGTGCTTGGTCGCGAACTGCATGACCTTCGGGTTGCCGATCGCCTGAACGAACCTGCGCCCGAGAGTGTAGTAGCCGCCGTAGGCGGCCTTGAGCGCCTGCGGGTAGGCCATCAGCACCCGCTCCGCCCCGGCCGCGTCGGGCCGGGCCAGCGCCTGCGCGATGACCTGGGCGGCGAGTTCCCCGGACTCGAGGGCGTAGGCGATGCCCTCGCCGTTGAACGGGTTCACCATGCCCCCCGCGTCGCCGGCCAGCAGCATCCCGCGGGTGTAGTGCGGGGTGCGGTTGAAGCCCATCGGCAGCGCGGCGCCCCGGACCGGCTGGGTGCGGTTCTCCTCCAGGTAGCCCCACTCGGCCGGCATCCCGGCCAGCCACCGGCGCAGCAGGTCCCGGTAGTCCACGTTGCCGAACGAGGACGAGGTGTTCAGCAGGCCGAGCCCCACATTGCTGGTGCCGTCGCCCATGCCGAAGATCCAGCCGTAGCCCGGCAGCAGCCGCTGCCCATCCCACAGGTCCAGCCACGATTCGAGGTAGTCGTCATCGTGCCGCGGGCTCGTGTAGTAGGTGCGGACGGCGACACCGAGCGGCCGGTCGTCGCGCTTGCTCAGCCCCATCGCCAGGGACAGCCGGGAGGAGTTCCCGTCCGCCGCGACGATCACCCGGGCGCGGTAACTGCGCTCCGGCTCTGCTGGCCCGCGGGGGCGACCCCCCGCAGCCCCCCGCGAGTCACCGGCCCCGGGGGCTCCGCCTTCGGGCCCCGCCTCGCCGGCCGACGATCGCGCCCTGACTCCCACAATCCGGCCGTCCGCGTCCAGTACCGGCCCGGTCACGGTCACGCCTTCGAGGAGCCGTGCGCCCGCCTTCTGCGCCGTCCGGGCGAGGATCTCGTCGAAGTCGAGACGGGACCGGACCAGCCCATAGCCGGGGTAGCTGGACAGTTCCGGCCAGGGAAGCTCGAGCCGGACCCCGCCGCCGATGATCCGCAGGCCCTTGTTCCGGACCCAGCCGTCCTGCTCGTCGACGGGTACGCCCATGCCGACCAGGGCCTTGACGGCGCGCGGGGTGAGGCCGTCACCGCAGACCTTTTCCCGGGGGAAGCAGGCCTTCTCCAAGACCAGCACGTCCACCCCGGCCCGGGCCAGATAGGCGGCCGTGGCCGAACCGGCCGGCCCGGCCCCGACCACAATCACGTCGGCTTCCTCGACGGCCGCGGGCCCGCTCGTCGCGGATGCCGCGGCCGGGGAAATGGTGGCCGCAGGCCCGGTGGCGCCGGACCCCGCAGCCGGGGACGCGGTGGTGGCTGGCCCGGTGGTGGCTGGCCCGGTGCCAGAGCCCGGGGCAGCCGGTGCCGTGGCCGGCCGTTCGGCCGGGCCGGGCCCGGCTCCGGGCGCGCGGGCCGGATCGCTGCCACGCGGCGCAGCCGCGTCAGCGGGCGGGAGACTGGAGGGGACTTCGTGGGTCACGGAAGGTTGTCCTGACTATCTTGTGAACCGCTTCACAAGTACTCTTTCGGAGTCTAGACCTTCTCTCGCGGCGCCCGCGAACCCGCCCCGGGCGGTGCTGGCCGTGCCGGGGCTGGCCCAGCCGGGCTACCCCTCGTCCGGGGAGTCCGGCCCGGGCACCCGCCAGCCGTGGCAGGGCTGGCGACAACCCTCAGCCCGGGCGGCGCGCCAGGTGCACGGCTACCACGCCCAGGCTCAGGTTCCGCCAGCGTACTGCCGCCCACCCGGCCGCGGCCATCCTGCGCGCGAGCTCGAGCTGGGCCGGCCAGTCCTGGATGGATTCGGCCAGGTAGTCGTAGGCTTCCGGGCTGCCGGAGAGCCGCCGCGCGACGGCGGGCAGCGCGGTGGTCAGGTACGACTCGTAGAGCGTGTTCAGCCGCGGCCAGGGCAGGTGGCTGAACTCGCAGATGACCAGCCGCCCGCCGGGCCGGGTGACCCGGAGCATCTCGGCGAGCGCGGCAACCGGGTCGGCCACGTTGCGCAGCCCGAACGAGATCGTCACCGCGTCGAACGCCTGGTCCCGGAAGGGCAACTGGAGGGCGTCGCCGGCCACGAACCGCAGCTGGCCGCCCCGCCCGGCCGCCCCGCCGGCCGCCGGGCCAGCCAGCTGGGTGGCCGGCGGGGCCGACCGCAGCCTGCGTGCCCCGACCTGGAGCATGCCCAGCGAAAAGTCACACGCCACGCACGCGGCGCCGCCGGCGGTGAACGTCCGGGACGAGGTCCCGGTGCCTGCGGCGAGATCGAGCACCAGCTCACCTGGCCGGGCCGCGACCGCCCGGGCGACGATGCGGCGCCACCAGCGGTCCTGGCCCAGCGACAGCACGTCGTTCATCAGGTCATAGCGGCCGGCGACCTTGTCGAACATCGCCGACACCTCGCCGGGCCGCTTGTCCAGGTTCGCGCGCGTCATGGCCCCAGCCTGGCACAGCGTCGCCGGCCGCCGGTCACCGGAGACCGGCCCAGCCCAGGCCGATGCAGCGCAGGCTGGCGCGCCGCACGCTGACGCACCGCAGGCTGGCCCGCCGGAGACTGGCCCGCCGGAGACTGGCTCACAGCAGGGTGGGCCGTTGCCAGGGCTCACCGAGCACGTGCTGGGCGAGGAACGCGAACACGGTCTCGTACCAGATCCGCGAGTTCCCGGGGGCGAGCACCCAGTGGTTCTCGTCCGGGAAGTAGAGGAACTTGGACCCGGCCAGGTGGCCGGGACGCGCGGCCAGGTCGGTCCACAGCCGGAGCGCCTCACCGACCGGGACCCGGTAGTCCTTGTCCCCGTGGATGACCAGCATCGGCGTGGTGATGGCGGACACGTGCCGGTCCGGGGAGTTGGCCGCGTACCGCTCCGGCTGGGTGGCGGGCGTCCCGAGCTGGCGGCGCCACTCTGCGGGGCAGTCCGTGGTGCCGAACATCTGCTCCAGGGCCCAGAGGCTGGCGTGGCTGACGATGGCCCGGAACCGGGTGGTGTGCCCGGCGATCCAGTTGGCCATGTAGCCGCCGAAAGACCCGCCCATGGCCGCGGTCCGCCCGGCGTCCAGGTCCGGGCGGGCGAGGGCCGCATCGGTGATGTCCATCAGGTCGGTGAACGGCGGGCCGCCCCAGTCGCCGTGGCCGCGGGCCAGGAACTCGTGCCCGTAGCCGGTGGACAAGCCCGGGTCGGGCAGCAGCACGGCGTAGCCCCGGGCCGCCATCAGCCACGGGTTCCACCGCCACGACCAGGAGTTCCAGCTCGAGTAGGGACCGCCGTGCACCCACAGGACCAGCGGCGCGGGCGTGTCCGGGCTGGCCGGGCCGGGCAGCACGAGCCAGGCCCGCAGCGAGGTGCCGTCGGCCGCGGCCGCCTCGACCTCCTCGAGACGCCCGGGCAGCGCCGGCTGGGCGGGGGGTCCCGGGAGGAACTCGGGCTCGCCAGGCCGGGCCGCGTCGAGCCGGACCACCAGCGGCGGGCTGTCCATCGCCGAGCGCAGGGCGTAGATGTACCGCCCGTCCGGCGAGGGGCACAGGCAGGAGTAGGCCCCGTGGTCGGTGGTCAGGCGGGTAACGGCCCCGGCATCGGGATCGGCCCGCAGCACCGGTCCGCGGCCGTGGTCCGGGGTGGCGATGAACACGGCCGAGCCGTCGGGAGCCCAGGCCAGCTCCGCGGGCCAGTGCTCCAGCCGGGGCAGCAGGTCCTGGGTTTCGGCCTGGCCGCCGGAGGCTCCGCCACTGCGTGACGCCGCGTCCAGCTGGACCATGACCACCGTGAGGGCACTGGCCTGGCCATAAGTCTCGTGCCGTTCCCGGATGGCCACGACCCGCTTGCCGTCCGGTGAGACCCGCGGCGCGGTGAAATCGAATCCCGGCGCGGACAGAAGGGCCCGGCGCTCGCCGGTGCCCGTGTCGATGACCACGACCTGCTTGTGCAGGCCTCCGGCGCCGTCGTCGACGGACCATCCGGTGACGGCGGCCCGCCCGTCCGGGGTCAGCTCAAACCCCTGCTCATCCAGGGCCCGGCCCGGCTGGGGGGTCAGGTCGCGCGGGGGCGGCGCCGTCCCGGCTGTGGCCGCACCGGAGGCACCCGGGCCGCTCCAGGCGTCCTCGGCGGCCAGCACGTCGTGGACCAGGAGCCGCTGCTCGTCCGGGCCGAGATCGTGGTCCCAGTACCGGACCAGGGCTGATTCGTGCAGGATCGCAGTGGGCGGGGCGGGACGACAGGAAGGCCAGCGAGCCGTCCGGCAGGAAGGCCGGGCTGTCCTCCCCTTCCGCAGACCGGGTCAGCCGTACCGCAGGCCGGCCCGCATCACTGGTATCCACCCGCCAGATGCTGGACCTGTACGTCCGGCCGTCGGGGGCGAGGGCTGACACGGTCAGGGCCAGCCAGCTGCCGTCGGGGGCGAGCCGCAGCCCGGTGAGCCGCGGCAGGGCCAGGAAGTCGTGAAGATCGTGGAATGGGGTCACTGAGCCTTCCCGCCTCGGCTGGGGGACGGGCCGCCCGGTTGCGGCGCCCTTCGCGGATGAGCTGGCCCCCCGGTGCTGTGCCCCCTGATGCCCTGCCAAGTGCTCTGCTAGCTACCTGCCAGGTACTCTGCAAGCTAACAGCGGCGCCGCCCGGATCGCCCGGTGCTCCCGGAACTCAGCGCCCTTCAGTGATCATGACCGCCCCGACGGTGGCGTTGGTGGCCTCGTCGATCAGGATGAGGCCCCCGGTCTGCCGGTTGCGGTTGTAAGGGTCGAAGAACAGCGGCTGGGTCAGCCGCAGGCTCACCCGGCCCACCTCATTCAGCCCGAGCCGCTCGGCGTTCTCGTCCCGGTGCAGGGTGTTCACGTCGAGCCGGTACTGCAGGTCACGGACGATGGCCTTGACCGTCCGGGAGGTGTGCTTGACCACCAGCCGGTCCCGCGCGGCGAGCTGCTTGTTCTCCGACATCCAGCAGACCATGCCCTCGACGTCCTGCGAGCCCATCGGCTGGTTGTGCGGGCGGCAGATCATGTCGCCGCGGGAAATGTCCAGGTCGTCCTCGAGCACCAGGGTCACCGACATGGGCGGGTAGGCCTCCGGGACCGGGCCGCGCGCGGTGTCGATCCGGGCGATCTTCGTGGTCAGCCCGGACGGCAGGTGCATCACCTCGTCACCAGGCTTGAGCACCCCGCCCGCGACCTGGCCGGCGTACCCGCGGTAGTCGTGCAGCGCCGGGTCGGTGGCCTGGTGCGGCCGGATCACGTACTGGACTGGGAAGCGCACGTCGATCAGGTTGCGGTCCGAGGCGATGTGCACGTGCTCCAGGTGATGCAGCAGCGAGGGCCCGTCGTGCCAGGGCATCTTCTCCGACCGCTGCACCACGTTGTCCCCGTGCAGCGCGGAGATGGGGATGAAGCTCAGGTCGCCGATCTCCAGCTTCGCCGCGAACGCCGCGAACTCCTCGCTGATCCGCTCGAAGACGCCCTGGTCGTAATCGACCAGGTCCATCTTGTTCACCGCGAGCACCAGGTGGGGCACCCGGAGCAGGGTGGTGAGGAACGCGTGCCGCCTGCTCTGCTCAGTCAGCCCGTTGCGGGCGTCCACGAGGACGACGGCCAGGTCGGCCGTGGAAGCCCCGGTGACCATGTTGCGGGTGTACTGGATGTGGCCCGGGGTGTCCGCGATGATGAACTTCCGCCGTGGCGTGGCGAAATAGCGGTAGGCCACATCGATCGTGATGCCCTGCTCCCGCTCGGCGCGCAGGCCGTCGGTGAGCAGGGCCAGGTTCGTGTAGTCCTCGCCGCGGGCCTTGCTGGTCTGCTCGACGGCCGCGAGCTGGTCCTCGAAGATCGCTTTCGAGTCAAACAGCAGGCGCCCGATCAGGGTGCTTTTGCCGTCGTCGACCGAGCCGGCCGTGGCCAGCCTCAGGATGTCCATCGGCCTGCTTCCTTCTGGGGTGAGGACGTCGTACGCCGTCGCCGTCATTAGAAGTACCCCTCCCGCTTACGGTCTTCCATGGCCGCCTCACTGGCCCGGTCGTCCGCACGGGTCTGGCCGCGCTCGGTAACCCGGGTGGCTGCGACTTCGGCGATCACGTCGGAGACGCTCGTCGCGCCGGATTCCACCGCGCCGGTGCAGGTCATATCGCCCACCGTCCGGTAGCGGACGGTGGTCTCGAAGACCGGCTCCTCGTCGCCACGGGGGGTGAACTCGTTGTCGGCCAGCAGGATGCCGTCCCGCTCGAACACCCGGCGCTGGTGGGCGAAGTAGATCGACGGGATCTCCAGCTTCTCCCGGGCGATGTACTGCCAGACATCCAGCTCGGTCCAGTTGGACAGCGGGAACACCCGGATGTGCTCGCCCATCCGGATCCGCGTGTTGTAAATGCTCCACAGCTCGGGACGCTGGTTCTTCGGATCCCACTGGCCGAACTCGTCGCGGAACGAGAAGACCCGTTCCTTGGCCCGGGCCTTTTCCTCGTCCCGGCGGCCGCCCCCGAACACCGCGTCGAAACGGTTCTCCTCGATCGCGTCGAGCAGCGTGGTCGTCTGCAGCCGGTTCCGGCTGGCCCGCCGGCCGGTCTCCTCGACCACGCGCCCGGCGTCGATGGAGTCCTGGACGGACGCCACCACCAGCTTCACCCCGGCCTCGGCCACCCGGCGGTCCCGGTAGTCGATCACTTCGGGGAAGTTGTGCCCGGTGTCCACGTGCATGACCGGGAACGGGATCCTGGCCGGCCAGAACGCCCGCTCGGCCAGGGCCAGCATGACGATGGAGTCCTTGCCGCCGGAGAACAGCAGGACCGGCCGCTCGAACTCGGCGGCCACCTCCCGCATGATGTGGACGGACTCCGCCTCGAGCACTTCGAGCTGCGAGAGTGAATAGTCAGTACGCGGCACAGCCATCAAACGGACTCCGGGTCGTCGGGCACGGACGGGAATCAGGTCACTCTCCCGCGCTGGAGAGCTTACTACGCAGCAGAACAACCAGCTGCGCGCAGATCCATCCAGCAGCGTGGCAGCGAGCCCCGCTGAGCAGATAAGGATATCCGGAAGGGAGGGGTCCGCCTGGTTGTACTCCAGGTCGGAGCCGTCGAGCCGCGACGCGTGCAGTCCCGCGGCGACGGCGACCGCGACCGGCGCGGCCGAATCCCACTCGTACTGGCCGCCGCTGTGCACGTAGGCATCGGCGGTCCCGGTGATGACAGCGGCTGCCTTGGCGCCGGCCGATCCGAGCGGCACCAGCGTCAGCTCGACTTCCTTGGCCAGCCGGTCCAGCAGGGCAGGCGGCCTGGTCCGGCTGACCAGCACGCGGACCGGCCGGCCGGGTTCCGCGGGCGGCGGCGGGGCGGGCGGCTCCGCGGTGCTCAGCACCGTGCCCTGGGCGGGCAGCGCGACCGCGCCCGCGGTCAGCTCCCCGCGTTCCCACAGCGCCACGTGCACGGCCCAGTCGGTCCGGCCAGGCTCGCCGAATTCCCTGGTCCCGTCCAGCGGGTCCACGATCCAGACCCGGTCCGCGCTCAGGCGCCCCAGGTCGTCGCGGCCCTCCTCCGACAGCAAGGCGTCCTCCGGGCGCAGTTCCGCCAGGCGTGCGGCGAGGAACTCGTGCGACTTCCGGTCACCCGCCTTGCGCAGCGCAGCAGGCTCACCGCCCTCGGCGCGCAGCGCGAGCAGCAGGCGGCCAGCTTCACTGGCCAGGTCACGGGCCAGGCGGTCGTCGTCGGTGGTCATCAGGCAGGCGCCCCTTACTCCGGGGGGTGAGCCTCACAGGCTAGTAGGCGCCGTCACCCCGGATGACGGCGGACCACAATTTCCCACAAGATCGGTAGGCCGGGAGCGGGTGCCGGGCCCGCAGTCGCCCAGCAGCACCGCGGCGATACGCTGCCCGGCCCGCCCGTCCCAGAGTGCCGGGGCCCGCTGCGGCGGCGGCGTCTCGAGCACCCTGAGGGCGGTCTTCACGATCCGTTCCGGATCCCGTCCGACCAGCTGGTTGGTGCCTTCAGTGAGGGTGATAGGCCGTTCCGTGTTCTCCCGCAGGGTGAGGCAGGGCACGCCCAGCACCGTGGTCTCCTCCTGGACCCCGCCGGAGTCGGTGAGCACCAAGCGGGCCGAGGCCTGAAGCGCGATGAAGTCGAGGTAACCCGCGGGCGGGATGACGCGGACCTGTGACGGGATGCCGCGCAGCCGGGCGGCGGCCCTCGGATGCGCGGGCAGCACCACGGGGCAGACCCGGGCCAGCTCGCCGAGCGCCGCCAGGAGCGGGGTCAGTGCCCCCGGATCGTCAACGTTTGCGGGCCGGTGCAGGGTCACCAGGGCGTACTCGCCGGCCTGGAGACCCAGGGCCGGCAGCGTGTCCCGGGCCATGGCCCGGTCGCAGGTTGGCCAGCAGGGTGTCCACCATCACGTTGCCGACCAGGTGGATCTGGTCTTCCCGGTATCCTTCGCTGTGCAGGTTGGCCACCGCATCCGGGGACGGGGCGAGCAGGACGTCACTCACCCGGTCGGTGACCACGCGGTTAACCTCCTCAGGCATGGTCCAGTCACGGCTGCGCAGGCCCGCTTCCACATGGGCCAGCAGGGCCCCCGACTTGGCGGTAACAAGCGCACAGCCCAGCGTGGAGTTGACGTCGCCGACCACGACGACCACGTCCGGGCGCAGGTGCCCGACCAGCGGCTCGAAGGCCGCCATGACCTTGGCCGTCTGCGTGGCGTGGCTGCCTGACCCGGCCTGCAGCCGGTAGTCAGGCGGCCGGATACCGAGATCGGCGAAGAAAACATCGTTCATAGCCGCGTCATAATGCTGGCCGGTGTGCACCAGAATGACCTCAGCCGCGCCCTCCTCCAGCGCGTCCATGACCGGCTTGACCTTCATGTAGTTGGGCCGTGCGCCGGCCACGCAGATCACCCGCATCAGCGTGCTCAGAGACTCTCGACATTCGGCCCGGCCAGACGGCGGCGGCAGTCGAAGACGAACTTCGCGTGTGTGCGGATCTCGGCCAGATCAAAGGCATCGTGGTCGGTCAGCAGTATGACCGCGTCAGCCTCGGCGAGTTCCGCGGGAGTTGGCTCCACGCGCGGGACCAGGCCGTCCACGGCGGTGCCCTCGACCACGTACGGGTCGGCGGCCCGCAGGTGCGCTCCCATCGCGGCCAGCAACTGGGTCACGCGCACGGCGGGCGATTCCCGCGCGTCTCCCGTGTTCTTCTTGTAGGCCAGCCCGAGCAGCAGGATCCGGGCCCCCTTGACCGGGCGGCCCTGGGCGTTAAACGTCATCATGATCCGGTGCACCACGTAATCGGGCATGTGCCGGTTGATGTCATCGGCCAGCTCGACGAATCGGAAGCTCTTGCCCAGCGCCCGCTCGACCCGCCAGGAAAGGTAGGACGGGTCGATAGGCAGGCAATGACCGCCCACCCCCGGGCCCGGCGTGAACCGCATGAACCCGAACGGCTTGGTCGAGGCGGCCTCGATGGCCTCCCACACGTCGACCCGGAGGTCGTGCGCGTACATCGCCAGCTCATTGACCAGGGCGATGTTGACGTGCCGGAACGTGTTCTCGACCAGCTTGGCCAGCTCGGCCTCACGCGGGGAGGACACCGTCACGGTCCGGTCCACGATCGTGTCGTAGAACGCCCTGATCGCGTCGAGTGAGGCCGGGTCGATACCGGAGACGATCTTCGGCGTGGTGACCAGGGTCCAGGTCGTGTTGCCCGGGTCGATGCGCTCCGGGCTGAAGCCGAGGTGGAAGTCACGCCCGGCGGCCAGGCCGGACCCTTCCTCCAGCAGCGGCAGCACCTTTTCCTGGGTGGTGCCTGGATAGGAGGTTGACTCGATGACGACGGTGCCCCCCGGCCGCAGATACCTGGCCAGCGTCCTGGCCGAGTCTTCCAGGTAGCTAAGGTCGGGCAGCCCGTCACGGAGCGGAGTCGGAGCCGCTACGACGCCCACGTCGAACCCGGCACATGAGCTCGCATCCGAGGAAGGCCGGAACATCCCGCCCTCCAGAACCTGTTTCAGCTCGCCCGAGGACACGTCCTCGACGTAGGACTCTCCCGCCTGCAGGGACTTCACCCGGGCCTCGTCGATGTCATAGCCGACGACGCGGTACCCGACCTCTGCCGCCCGCATCGCCAGCGGCAGCCCCACGTACCCAAGTCCGACGACGACGACCGACTTCATGCTCGCCTCCCGCCCCCGTCGCAGCGTCTCGCTGCCCAACAGCGCCATGAACGACCAGTTCGCGGCCAGGTAGAGGGTATCGGGGCTGACATCATTACACTTGGTAACACGCCAGATTCGGAACGTGGTGACGAAGGCTAGCGACGCTGCCCACAACCGAACGGGGAGTTAACGTGACCAGCCAGGAAGGACGCCGTATCAGCGGCGGGCGTGACCCAGGCCCTAATAGGCCCCGTGCCCGTGGACGACCGCGGACCCGGTCTTCCACAAGATTTGTAGATCGAGGACTAGCGACCAGTTTTCCACGTAGCGCAAGTCGAGCCGGACTGCCTCATCCCAGGCCAGGTCCGAACGGCCGTTGACCTGCCAGAGCCCGGTGATCCCCGGCTTGACCGCCAGCCTGCGCCGCATGTGGTGGCCGTACTTGGCCGCCTCCGCGGGCAGCGCCGGGCGGGGGCCCACCAGGGACATGTGGCCGGCCAGCACGTTGAATAGCTGGGGCAGCTCATCCAGTGAATAGCGGCGCAGCCAGGTACCGACCCTCGTCACCCGGGGATCCCTGCGCATCTTGAACAGATAGGAGGCAGCCGCCTCGTTGAGAGAGGCCAGCTCCGCCTTCCGCTGCTCGGCGTCCACCACCATGGTGCGGAACTTCCACACCGAAAACGTGTCGCCATCCTTACCGACCCGGGTCTGCCGGAAGAAGACCGGGCCGTGGCCGTCCAGCTTGATGGCCAGCATGACCATCGCGAACAGCGGGGACAGCAGGGTCACCGCGGTCAGTGCCATGAACTTGTCGAACGCGGCCTTGAGTACCTGCTTGCCGCCCGCCAACTCCGGATGATCCATGTGTATCAGCGGCAAGCCGGCCACCGGGCGGATGGTGGTGCGCGGGCCCGCCACGTCCAGTAGCGCCGCCGCGACGCACATGTCAGTGCCGGTCTTCTCCAGATCCCAGGCCAGCTCGCGGAGCTTGATGCCG
This sequence comes from uncultured Actinomycetes bacterium, assembly GCA_963782185.1. Taxonomy (GTDB): domain Bacteria; phylum Actinomycetota; class Actinomycetes; order Streptosporangiales; family Streptosporangiaceae; genus RYN-230. The sequence continues at coordinate 308 of CAWAJB010000032.1, read as the reverse complement.
CTCATCTCCGGGCAGGACAGCACAGCGACCGTGTCCGCCCCGGCACGGCCGACCGCTTCAGGCACGTTGCCCAGGCCGCCGTAGACCGGAACCCCGGCGATCTCGTTCAGCATGGTTCCGCCCGCCAGGCATGCACCGACCACGGACAATCCGTGGTGGGTGCTGCGGCGCAGTTCGGCGATAAGATCGGCGACCGCGGACGCATGGCCGACCGCGACGACCCGGGCCATGCAGGCACCGGAGCTGCGCAGCTTGTGCAGCCGCTTGCGGAGGCGATACCGGGCGAGCAGGTCAAAGACCGTGGCGGA
>CAWAJB010000031.1:0-397041 GCA_963782185.1 uncultured Actinomycetes bacterium | reverse complement strand
AGCCTCGCTGCGGATCGCCTGCACGCTTGCGTTGTAGGCGGCGATGGCGGCATCCCGTCGGGACGGGGCTGGGGTGGCTGCCGCGGCTGCCGCTGGCCGCTTCGGCAGCTTTGCGCCGTGATCCACGTGACATGGTCGTGTTCCCTTTCTAGTCGAGGGTCTTCACCCGCGGTTGGCGATCCGATGCTTTTCCGATTCGGCCCTACTGAGGGCAGCGCCGAGGTCCTCTTCATTCTCGATGCGGTGCACCAGGTGCCTGTTGCCGTCATACCTCACAGGGTCGGAATGCAGATAAGCACACACTTGCCCGTCTTTAATGCAGATATGGAACGCTTCGCGGAGGTCACCGTCTACTGCGCCGATATGGGCGTAGGAATCGAGACCGCTGCCCGGATATCCATAGCCGAAATTCACCTCGATACTGCGGATCTCCAGGCCCATGCTCGCGGCCCATTCGTAGGCTCCTTGTGTCACAGCCTCTCGCCGCGCCACGTTGACGGGGTCTGCTCGTATTGCAGCTTCGCGAGCAGTAACCGCATCGGCCGCTGCTTGCCTACTGGCACGGAGAGCCCTCACGGCCTCTGCTAGGACCGGGTCGTCCTGATTCAGATCGTGCTTCTTTCCCATGGTGCTCCCTTCGGATTCTATTGGGGGAGTTCATAATGCTATGTTTTCGAGTGCCCGTCAATTGCGAAGCGGGCTAAAAAAGTCGCTGCCGCTCTCGCTGGCACCGCGAGTGAGTGTGGCGGAAGCGGCATGTTCATCATCCCCAACCGTGTTTGGCTGCGTATTTGATGCGCTTCTTGCGGCTGAGGAGCATGTGCTCCGCGTGGTGGTCGAAGTGGTCGAGCAATGAGCCGAAGCCTATGTCGTCGTCGAATGCCCGGCTTTCGTAACCGCGCACCCACACCCTGAACCCGGAGGACATGGAGCCTTCGCGGAGCTCAGCCTCCATGTCCCAGTCGAACTCGCCGCAGGTGCCACGGAACGCACCAAGGGCCAGGTCGGCCTCATAGCGTGAGTTTGCGACATAATAATGGTCTTTGTGTACAACGCTGAGACCGTGGATGTCGAAGCCCAGTCTTGTAGCCCAGTCTTGGAGAAGCGGAGGAGCTCTTTCTTGAGGCGAAGAGCGGTTTCCGAACTTTGAAACATGTGCACCCCTTGGGTGTCTGGACTCGGGTTAGTTATGCCTACGCTTGCGGGCGAGCTTGTCGCGCTTCTTGCGGCTCAGCAGCATGTCTGGCCACCGAGACCGGAGGTGGTCGAGAAATTCGCCGAAACTCGGTTCGTCGATGATCATTCGCTCATGGGCCCGTTCCAGCTTCACGCAGATCTCGTAGCCATTCTCATAACTGGCTGACATGTCCCAGCCTGGACTCGCCGCAGACACCCCGGAAACTACCGAAGGCGTAGGGGGCAGGACGGTGGAGTCGCCGATGTTCATTGTGCTGGAAAAGGTTGTTTCCAGATCGCAGACGGTGATGCCCATGCGATCGGCCCAGTCGGCCAAATGGACTTCCAGGTCCCACCGCAGCCTCAACGCCTGCTCGGTGTTCTGCTTGGCTTCGAGGTCGGCATAGTTTGCCGCGGCCGTCACCTTAAGGTGTTCCGCATAAGCCTCTCGAGCCTGCGCGGCCCGATCATTGCCGGTTTTACTCACGAGGTACTCCCCTTCAATAGTGGGGGACACAAACAATACCATAAACTATGGATTATTGCCTCCGCCACCCACGGGCTAACGATCTTCAATAGCGGAGTTATTGAGTCTGGTCATCGAGCGCCTGGTGGGCTACGCCAGGGTCATGAGGTATCCCGATGGCGGCGGCCTGGACGCGGCGGAGCGGGCCCGCCGCGAGCAGGTGCGGCTGGCTGCGGCGGAGATGATCGAGGCGGGAGCCAGCGCCCAGGAGATAGCGAAGCGGTTCCGGGTCTCGTGGATTTCGGCGAACCGGTGGCGGCGGACGCTGGCCGCGGGCGGCCGGGCTGCGCTGGCCTCCAAGGGAGCGGGCGGCGCGAGCTGCAAGCTCACCGCAGCGCAGGTCGCCGAACTGGAGGCGGTGCTCGACGCGGGCCCGGCCGCGTGCGGGTATGCCGATCAGTGCTGGACGCTGGCCCGGATAGCGGACCAGGTCTGGCACCGGTTCGGGGTGGAGTACACCCTGGCCGGGATGGACGTGCTGCTGCACCGGATCGGCTGGAGCGTCCAGGTCCCGGCCCGCCGCGCGGCCGAGCGGGACGAGGGCAAGATCGCCAGGTTGCGGGAAGACACCTGGCCGGTCATAAAAGCACGGCGGCGGACCTGGGCGCCTGGCTCTGCTTCCAGGACGAGTCCGGCCAGGGCCTGAGGCCGCCGAAGGCCGCACCTGGGGACGGCGCGGCCGCACCCGGTGGTGACGGTGACCGGCGGGCACGACACGCGGGTATCGCTGGCCGCGCTGATCGCCACCCGGCCCGGGCAGCGGCCCCGGCTGATCTACCGCACGCACCGCGCACGCCGCGGGGATAAGCGCAAGGGCTTCACCGAGACGGACTACGCCCGGCTCCTGGACGCCGCGCACCAGCAGCTCGGCGGCCCGGTCGCCCTGGTGTGGGACAACCTGAACACCCATACCAGCCGCGCGATGCGGGAGCTGATCGCGGCCCGGGACTAGCTGACCGTCTGCCAGCTCCCGTCGTACGCCAGCGAGCTGAACCCGGTGGAGCCGGTCTGGTCGAACCTGAAGCGATCGCTGGCCAACCTCACCAAGCACAACATCGATCAGCTGACCGCGCTGGTCAAGACCCGGCTGCGGCGGATGCAGCACCGGCCCGGCCTCCTCGAGGGCTTCCTGGCCAAGACCGGCCTTGACCTCACACTCCTTCAGTAACCCTCACAATGGAAGATCGTTAGCGGACATCCTGAGGGACAACATCAAGCAGGGAGTCATCCGGCCTGAGAGCAGGATGCCGGATCCAGAAACCCTCGTGGAAGCGTTCGAGATGGCACGGGGACAGCGGCGAGAGCCGTGTTGATCCTGACTGACGAAAGCTGGCTCGTGGTGAGCCCAGGGCGAGGGTGTCTACGTCCCGCCCAGGTCAGAGTTCCCTGAGGACGAGCGGCCCGGGAGGCGGCCCACCCCTCGCCGGGTCTGACCGATGGACAGTGGCCGGGAACCTATCGCGGGAACCAGCGAGCCCGGACAGTGCCGTACGCGACCGTACGCAGCCTGGGCCCACCATGACGCCCACCGCAGCATCCGCCCTGGTCAGGGCCACATAACACCAGGTCGGCACGTCGTCATAAACGGTGTCAGCAAGCCCGGATATAGGGAGCGGGCATAACGGTCATCATCGTGTACGGGGTTCCTCTCACTCAAACCCGCAGGTCAGGACGTTGGAGAGTGATGCGTCATGTCCGCGTGGCTGTCCCGGGAACCTATCCCACCGACGGTGATCGAGGAACTGGCATCGCGAGAGGACGTCGCGTCCAGAATGGCGGCCGCGATGATCCTCGAGTCACTTGCAATTGCAGCTCCATCCCTTGTGCCGCTGGGTCTATTGGGACGTCTCGCAAGACCGGCTGACGAGGATTGGTATGTGCAGAGTCCGGCGATGAAGGCGGTCGCACGGATGATGGCCCGACGACCGCAGAGCCGCGTCCTCCTGGACGGACTTGCCGGGTCAGCGGAGCCGACGGATCGCTTTGAGGTCGGCTCCACGCTGCTTGAACTGGCTCAGTCGAAGCCTGAGTCGGTGCCCCCAGACCTGGTCGAGGTTCTCGTCACGGATGCAGACCCGCTCGTTGCAGCGAAGGGTCGTGAGATACGGGACCTGCTCCGGCCGTTGCCACCCGACTCGTACGATCGGTGGCGTTTCGGTCTGTAAGCGCAGGCCGGACACCTAAGTGCGGCTGCTGTGAATACAACGAGGACGTCCTGGACCAGTCGGGCACACCTGATGCTGCGGTCGCATCGTCGTTAGTCCACCCATTCCAGCGAGGGGGGGTCGCGTCGGCGGCATACCAGGTTTCGGTATGCCCGTCGCGGAATGTCCTGGTCACTGGGCTCCAGTCGCCAGGATCGCCCGGGCCATCCCAGGCCAGGGCGCGGGCTGCATCGACGGGCGCGTGCGCATCCGGGCCGTAGGCCCAGGTGCCGCGGCGCGGCTTGAGGGCCATCACGTACGGCAGCCCGGCCTCGGCGAGTTCGCCGCGGAACCCGTCCTGGTCGCCGTAGGCACAATCGGCGGCGACCGCCGGCAGCAACAAGCATGAGCTGTCGTCCAGACCCTCCGTTAGCTGGGCAGCGGCCAATCACCCGGCACCGCCTCTAGTTCGGGACGAAGAGGGTAGGCTAGCCACGCTAGAATGATGCCGCTGAGCAGCAAGTAATTCTTCCACTGTAAGATGATTGAATCATGGAACATAGCAACGCTAATGCGCCAGCGCGTGAAGAGCCGTCTCGCCGCCACACCATTTTGCCTCGGCACGGTCTTTCGTCTCCGGTTACCGAGGGCGCTATATCTGGGGTAGTAGGAGCGATAGCATCTGCGATCCCCGCTGTCTTGCTGAGCGCATTGAAAAGGCCTGACTTCGTAGTTGTACTGGCCACAGTAATAGTTTGTCTGTCTGTGGCATTTTCCTGCTACTTCATTATTAGCCACCGCTATAGCTACCGTAATTTGCCTGCACCCCCTAAAAACGCTGCCGTTCTCGACAATATCAGACAGGTAGCCGAGGAGTACATTAAGTGGAGACAGGAACTTGCTGTAAATATTTACACCGCCCTTTGGCAGCGCGCCAATCCCATGGAGCCCTTGAAGCCAGAGGCGCTGCTAATCACCCTTAAGACAGGAAAGCTAGATCACATCAGCGGCTTTTCGGACGAATATTTGCTGGGCGTTATTAACGAAATCTCAACGCTCAGGCTGGTGCCTAAGCTTCAACATGTAGCTGAGGGCTATTATTTGCTTGGAGATGACTTTGAGCTTAATAGGTCAACTTCATCGCGCTCAAAGTCCCTCATCGCCGCCCGAGCAATGCAATATGTTACTTCCGGCATGTCAATTGCGCTTGACGGCGGAACCACAACCATGGAGCTTGCCCGGAAAATCGCGGAGGCTACAACGACAGGTCAACTGCAGGGACTCAGGGTGGCTCTTACTTCGCTACAAGCCTGCACAGAGCTGACTCGAACAAGACAGTGTATAGAAGCCATAAGTAATGGGCGACTTACAGTGTGGCTTATTGGCGGTTCAATAGAGGCCGCCAGCAGGAGCACAGAGCCAATGTCAGAGGTGAATCTGCCGTGGGCTATAGATATTCGTTCCTCGGCGCCAACGCTATTACCGAGTAGGATTCTTTCTGCCCACACCAGCGCTCGTGAGCACCAAACAACTTCTCATTACGGGAATCAGAAAAAGTCTTCATACTGGCAGATAACGGCAAGATTGGCAAACGGCTAGGATACCAGTTTGCGGCCTGGGACGAAAAAGTCACGCTAATCACCACCAGGCCAACCGGACGTAACGCGCGCCGCACAGTAAATGGGCTGCCAGGACGAGGCGTAATCTATGCCAGCTAGTACGCACTCCTCGATATCCTCAAGTAATTTCCTCCGGATGCGATGCCTCTAAGATACTTTGAGGGAGAGAACCGCATATGTATGGCCAGCTTGACTTTTCAGATCACAGCGTGCTTATTACGGGTGGCTCCCGCGGCCTTGGTAAGGCTACAGCGCGCCTATTTGCATCCCTTAATGCAAATGTGATTACCGTGTCGCGTCATGCTGTTACAGACGCCTCCCCGACGATCCATCACTTCCCAGCCGATATGGCTGACCCTGCCCGAGTTGATGAATTTGGCAAGACTCGTGATCGCAAGATACGGTTGCCCAGACGTTCTTGTAATTACGCAGCGGTTAATTTCGATCAACGCTCGACGATTTCGATACTGCGAACTTCACTCAGAAGTAGCAGTGAATCTCGCTGCGCCGACAATGCTAACAGGTATTTTCGGACGGGCTATGGCTGGACTTGGACGCGGTAGTATAGTAATCGTCAGCTCCGTAAGAGCAGTTCTTGCTGGAAATAGCATTGGCTACGGCATGACAAAAGCCGCGCTCAGAACCTGACGCGGTCAGCGGCAGTGAAATATGGTTTCGCCGGCGTGAGGGTAAACACCGTTGCTCCTGGGCCAATGGATACTTCGATGCTATCCGCACCCAAGTCAGATATCCAGGCTAAGACGCTCCGAGACAATGCACTTCGCAGATCAATAGCCGTGGATGAAGTCGCCTCGGCAATCATATTCCTTAGCTCGCAAATGGCTTCGGCCATCACGGGCGTGGTTCTTTATGTGGATGGAGGACACTCTCTAAGAAGCAGAGATTAATCGGGAGGTATTCCAGGAACCGCAGCACTGATGCGGTGTATCTCGTAATGGCCTGGTTCAGACTTCGACATGAGTTCAAGCGCCCGCGAGGTTCCCTCCTGACTTCCTATGTGCTTGACTCTGTGATAGTAGCCTGATGGGATGAAGATTGTCTGGCCCATTTCAAGGATATGCGATTGTAGCTGGTCAGACCTCAGCCCCATAGATATCTGGACTTTTCCGTGCGTTATGAGAAGTAGCTCTTCTGGCAAATGACTGTGTAGGGAGGTTGTGCCCTTAGGATAAAATGTTAGGCACCTTACTATCAGGAATGGGTTAATGGCTATTTCGAAGTAGCTGCCCAGACATGTGAGCTGTCACGCTCATAGTTGCGACTTGCGAGATCAGACAGCTCAAAGTCTCCCCTGTAATTCATCAACAGTGCCTCACGTTTGAATACTTAAGTCAGTTATTCGAGCGCGACCCGTAATTTCTAAATCTTCAAACGTCATAGTCCTTTCGGGCACACTTGAACCTTAAGGCCGTCCCCTGATGAGCAGAGTGCAATTGCTGCCGCGTATTGATCCAATATCAGGCGATGACTTATCAGTAGATGTGGGTCGATTGCGCCCGCGGCCAGAAGATGGGCCCTCTCGCATAGCTATGGAGGGTCGCCATAGAGCCAAGGATCTGAATCTCATGTCGGTAGAGTTGGTATGGCGTCAGGGTAATCTTTGCAGCAGGTTCAGCCACGCCCAGCTGTAGGAATGTACCCCCTTTTGCGATTCTCCCGATACCATCTTGAATCGCCTGAATATTTCCGGTCGCATCAATTATTACGTCCCAACCGTCCTGGCGATCGAGCTCACTAGCGCTGGTTGCACGTCGCGAGCACCTCCAGGTTGGTCGCAATTTCGAGTCGATCTGTCCTGGGCTCTACGACGTTGACGTTAGCGATGGCCTGCGCATTAGCGAGCTGTAGCATAATCAAACCCATAGGCCCTGCTCCGTATATCAGGATCCTGGCGCCGAGTGACGGCTTCAGCAAGTCGAAGGCATGGAGGGCGCAAGACAAGGGTTCGATAAGACTTGCATCGCTGGGTGTAATATTTTCAGGCAGCACAATCGCATTTGCAGCCGGAACGGCGATGTATTCGGCGGCGGCACCTGTCACATCGACGCCCATGCCCCTCAGCTCATCGCATAGGTTATTTCGGCCACGGCGGCAATAGCGACATTGGTTGCAATAAAGAGAAGGATCGACAGCTACCTTCATGCCAACAGAAAGGTGTCTGACTTCCCTGCCTACCTCTACGATGTGGCCAGCAAACTCATGCCCTGGGATAAGCGGGTAACCTGAACCGTAATGGCCCTCAAGTATATGAACGTCTGTTCCGCAGATGCCGCATGCGTCGACTGCCACCACTACTCTCTTTCCTGAGGATCTGGAACAGGATCTTCGACGGTTGCAATTTCAATCTGTCGTGGAGCACTTATTAGCCCCGCTGCCTTCATCTGCGTCACCTACCCCCTGATCGGTAACCCGGCCTAGATTGTATCACGTCCGTATTTCGCGGCGATTCCCGACTAAGAGTGGAGGACCCGCAGCTAAGTTGAGTTGCATTTCTTCAACTGTGCTCTGCAGGGCGTGGAGCCGACTCAGGTTAAAGTCTTGCACTCCTCCCTTCGCTGAGTCGCGTCGCTGGCGGAGGAGGACATCCTTGCCCGCCGCGGCGACCAGCCCCCGCAACATCGTCAAAATCGTCATGGCCCGCCAACTGCTCACCTGGGTCTTCTACGCGATGTGCGACGGCCAGGTCCGCGATCTGGCCGTCGCCTCGCGGAAGACGGCGTCAGCAGGCCCGGACGCAGGCAGCGTGTGATCGCTGGTCTTACTGGCCCCGCCACCGGCGGCCCGCGGCCGCGGCTGTGATTGATCCCGCTGCCCCACGCGCACCGCCCCATGCCCCAGCGGTCACGAGCCCGCGGGCATGAGCCGCTACGCGGTGGTGGCTCCGAGGTCGCTTCGCGAGCCTGAACAGGTCGGCTAATCGAAGGCGGGTGGCTACAAGGAAGACGAGGAGGAGCGGGAACGGCAGGTCAAGATACGGTTCTGCTAGCGGGATTGCTAACGAGACTCCCTCGGATGGGGGAGACGTGGCGAGCGCCACGAGACGGCCACTGCCCCCATTCCCAGGTCGCAGAGACTCACGAGCACGCCAGATACAAGGAAGACGTGCGTCGTACTGCTCATAACCTAGCGACCACCGACTCATAGGCGTGGGGCACATCACCCCCGCGATCCACAGGAAACTGACGAGAACCACTGAGATCGCCAGCCGCAGGTCATGCTGCATACACCGCATGTCGGCCCACCCCCTCGCCGGGCCTGACCGATGGACAGTGGCCGGGAACCTATCGCGAGAACCAACGAGCCCGGACAGTGCCGTACGCGACCGTACGCAGCCTGGGCCCACCATGACGCCCACCGCAGCATCCGCCCTGGTCAGGGCCACATAACACCAGGTCGGGACGTCGTCATAAACGGTGTCAGCAAGCCCGGATATAGGGAGCGGGCATAACGGTCATTCTGCCCGTGCGGCCGTCGCGGCTTCCAGCACCGCAGGCAGGAGATACTCAGATCATGCCCAACCCGGCGGAAGATGCCCTCGCGGCCTCGGGCCTGTCCTACCGGCTGATCAGCCACGGGCCGGTGCGCAGCCTGGCCGAGGCCGCGCAGGCCCGTGGGGTGACTCCCGCCGACGTGGTGAAGACCCTGGTCGTGCGGCGCGGCGACGATGACTTCCTGTTCGTCTTGGTGCCGGGGGACCGGACCATTTCCTGGCCGAAGCTGCGCGCCCTGCTGGGGGTCAGCCGGCTGTCCATGCCGGACGCCACGGTGGCCCGGGACGTGACCGGTTACGAGCGCGGCACGATCACGCCCTTCGGCTCGGTGCGGCGCTGGCCCGTGATCGCCGACGAGCGGCTGGCCGGGCGCGAGATCACGCTCGGGGCCGGCCAGCACGGCCTGGCCGCGGCCCTGGACGCGGGCGACGCGGTCCGGGCTCTGGACGCCACCGTGGCCGACATCAGCGACCCCGAGCCCGCGCGCTGACCACCGCAGGCTGATCGCCAGCCGGGCCGCCCTCCGGGACGGCCGGCGGCGCGGTGCTGGCGGGCCGGCAGCGGCGCTACATGGGGCAGCCGTCGACGGCCTCGCGGAGCAGGTCGGCCAGCCGGTCAACCTCGTCGCGGCCCCGCGCGTCCAGCACCCCGGCCACGGGCCCCCGCATCCGGTCCGACGGCAGGACACCCTGGCGGACCAGCAGGTGCTTCTCGACCGCGACGAAACCGTCCAGGCTGTTCTGCAGCGAAACCAGCTGGGCCAGCGGCCCGGCGATGCGGTAGGCCCGGGCGAAGTCACCCCCGCGCAGAGCGCCCCACAGCGCGGAGAGCGCCCACACCACGTCGCTGGCAGGCATGGTGCCGACCGCGCCGCGGCGGAAGCTGTCCACCAGGAACAGGCCCCCGGTGCCCTCGAAGACCCTGGCCCGGCCGCCGGTGGCGGCCAGCAGACGGGTCAGCCGCGGGCCGACCGGCGGGGCCTCGGGCTTGAACATCACCCGGTCGCCGAGTTCGCCATGCAGCCGGGCCTGCAGCGCGATGGACAGCGGGCGGCCGACATACCCACTCGCGTCCTGGACGATCAGCGGCGCATCCACGCTGGCGGCGATGCCCGTGAAGTAACGCAGCAGCTCGTCGTCGCCGGGCGTATGCAGGAGCGGCGGCGTCGCCATCACGGCATCCGCCCCCGAGTCCGCGGCGTGCCGCGCATGGCGCAGGGCGGCGGCGAGTGATTCCGCGCCCACGCTGATGACGCACGGGCCGCGGCCCCGGGAGAGGCGGCACGCCACCGCGGCTACCTCGTCGCGTTCCTGCGACGACAACCGCAAGATCTCAGAAACCATTGCGAACACGACGCCGTCCGCGCCGTTGGCGAATACCCACTCCAGCAGCTTCTCCAGGGCCGGGTAGTCGATCCGGTCACGGTCGTCGAAGGGCGTCTGGAAGACCGCGAGGACCCCGGCCAGGCGCCGGTCCCGCGCACTACCCTCACGTCCCCCGGCCATGGCAGCTAGGCCCCCGGGGCGGACCAGGCGTCCAGGTGGGCGGGGAGCTCGGCCAGCCGGGTGATGACCGCGTCCGGGGTGACCTGGTCGAACCGCGGCACCTCGCTGTGCGGGATCAGCACGGCCCGCATGCCCGCCCGCTTCGCGCCGTGTACATCGTCGTAGGGCCGGTCACCGACGAACACGCAGGCGGCCGGGTCATCCTCGCCGACCGCGGCCATCGCGGCCCGGAACGCCTCCGGGTGCGGCTTGGTCCACGGGATCTCGCTGCTGTAGACCGCCCCATCGATCAGGTCGAGCACCCCATCGCGGCGGAACACCCGCTCGTGGGCGCTGCGCGGCCACATGGTGTTGGACAGGACGCCCACCTTGATCCCGCGCTCCCGCAGGTTTTCCAGCAGCGGGACCGCGTCGGCGTCGGTGAACGTGTGCGGGTCCCAGGCCTCGAAGTAACTGGTGAGCAGGGCATCCGGCGGCGCGATCCCGGCCTGCTCGAATACCTCCGTGAGCGTGGCGCTGCGCTGGGAGTCACCGGCCAGCTGCCACAGCGCCAGTTCCGCGGCCACGATGGCGGCAGCCGTCTGGTCGGCGTGAGAGACCGGGAAGTGGGGGGCGCACACCTCGCGCCACAGCGCGTCGTGGTCCACGCTGTGCCAGGGGGTAAGCGTCCCGCCCCAGTCGAAGATGACCGCCCTGACCGTCACGAACCAAATCTTATGCGGCCCGAGAGTTGGTCTCCGTCTCTTTTTCCCGTCGCCGGGAATTCGGCCCATGTCCCTAAGGTCACCCGCAGGACTGCCCGGCCGGTCACGCCGGGCAGGCGGGAAGAGGAGGATCAATGCCCCATCACCATGGCCGACGGAGGCTGGCTGTGCGCGCCGCCGCCGTCACCGGATGCGCCTCGCTGGTGAGTGCGCTCGCCGTGGCAGGTGCCACGCCCGGGCTCGCCGCGACGGCGGCGTCCGCGAAGACATTAACGTCCGCAGCCCAGCACGGCAGTTCCGTAAACGGCTGCCGCCTCGGGAACGGGGTCAAGCACGTGGTCGAGCTCGGCTTCGACAACGTCCACTTCTTCCGCGACAACCCGAACGTGCCGTCCGACCTCCAGATGATGCCCAACCTGGTCAACTTCTTCGAGCAGAACGGGACCTTCCTGTCCGACAACCACACCCCGCTGATCGCGCACACCGCCGATGACCTGCTGACCATGACCTGACGCATCGGTTGGTGACGGTTTCCGCGGCCCCGGCCAGGCTGGCCGGGGCCGCGGAACCCGCCTTCCGGGCCCCGCCGTCCCGCCGTCCCCCGCCCGCCGTCCCGCCGTCCCCCGCCCGCCGTCCCGCCGTCCCGCCGTCCCCCGCCCGCCGTCCCCCTGCGGTCCACCCGTCGTCCCGCCCCCGGCCCCGGCGTGATCATGGGTTTGGTGTTGCTCCAGCAACACCAAATCCATGATCACGAAGCCGGGGCTGTGACTGGCGGGGTGCTCGGGGCGGAAGGTGTCCCGGCCGCGGCTGACGGCGCTCAGTCGCCCTTGACGTTGACGATCTGGCGCAGCTGGTGGCGGATCTCGACCAGGTCCTTCGCGTCTTCCATGACCGTGTCAATCGGCTTGTAGGCACCCGGGATCTCGTCGAGGAACGCGCTGGTCCGGCGCCACTCGATGCCCTGCATGGCCGCGTCGAGCTGGGCCCGGCTGAACGTCTTCCGGGCCGCCGTGCGGCTGCAGCGGCGGCCCGCGCCGTGCGGGGAGGAGTTCAGCGCGACCCGGCTGCCCTTCCCGGTCACCACGTAGGAGCGCGTCCCCATGGAACCCGGGATCAGTCCCGGGGTGCCCGCCGACGCGTCGATGGCCCCCTTCCGGGACAGCCAGACCTCCTTGCCGAAGTGCTTTTCCCGCGCGGTGTAGTTGTGATGGCAATCTATGGTCTCGGCGGGAAGGACGGGCTCGCCCATCCAGGTGCCCAGGCAGGCGACGGCGCGGTCCATCATCTCCTCCCGGTTGAGCAGCGCGAAGTGCTGCGCCCAGTGCAGGTCCCGCAGGTAGGACGAGAACTCGCCGGTGCCCTCCACCAGGTAGGCCAGGTCGGGGTCGGGCAGCGGGATCCACCAGCGCCGGGCCAGGTCCTGGGCGATCTTGATGTGCTTGACCGCCAGCCGGTTCCCCACCCCGCGCGACCCGGAGTGCAGGAACAGCCAGACCCGGTCCTCCTCGTCCAGGCTGACCTCGATGAAGTGGTTCCCCGAGCCGAGACTGCCCAGCTGGAGCCGCCAGTTCGGGGAGGTCGCCTCCGCGCTGTCCGCGCCCGCGCGCCCCTCGAGGTCAGTGATCCGGCGCCCGGTGGCGGCGCCGCGGACGGCCGGGTTGTACTGGCCGGCCGACAGCGGGACCGCGTTCTCGATCGACTCCCTCAGCGCGGCCAGGTTGCCACGGCTCCGGACGTCCTGCGCGGTGAACTGGGTGCGTACGGCGATCATCCCGCAGCCGATGTCCACCCCCACCGCGGCCGGAATTATGGCACCAAGTGTCGGAATCACCGAGCCAACGGTGGCGCCCTTTCCCAGGTGAGCATCCGGCATCAGGGCCACCCAGGGGTGGATGAACGGCAGGCTCGCGGTGCGCAGCGCCTGTTCCCGGGTGCCGTCCTCCAGGATCGACGCCCAGTTCATCAGCTTCTTGGCGAGCTGCTCCACGGTGTGCCTCCCGGCCCGGCGCAGGAGCCCTCACGCTAACGAGGCGGGGGGACGCCGCGCACCTGGATTAACGCGGGAGCACGCAGTGACGGCAGCCGCTACCGCGGGGTCCAGGCGAGGGGGAGGGAGTCGACGCCTTAGATGCCCTCCACACCGCCCAGCCGGGGCTCGCCCGCGGGGCGCAGCCCGGTCATCCGGGGGGCGAGGAAGGTGAGCGCCTCTTCCAGTTCGGCCCGGGCCAGGTTGGAGCCCAGGCAGAAGTGCGGGCCCGCGCCGAACGTCAGCAGGCGGCCGCCGGAGTCCTGGGCGATGTCGAACTCGTCGCCCGCCCCGGCGTCCCGGTTGGCCCGCTCCGCGCAGATCGCGACGATGGTGCCCGCCGGGAACAGCACGCCGCGGTGCTCGATGGCGTCGGTGCAGATCCGGGCAGTAAACGGGGTGATCGGCTCGAACCGGAGCACTTCCTCGACCGCCGCCGGCACCAGCCCGGGATCGCGGGCCAGCGCGGCCCATTGCGCGGGGTGGGCGGCGAACAGCCGCATCGCGTGGGACAGTTGGGCCTGGGTGGTGTCGATCCCGCCCGCGACCACGTTGAGGACCAGGTTGACGCACTCCTCGTGGGTCAGCCGGACACCCTCTTCCTCGGCCGCGAGCAGCGTGCTGATGAGGTCGTCGGAGGGCTCGCGGCGGCGGCGTTCCAGCAGCGTCTCGACGTACTCGTACAGTTCCCCGACCGCGCGCTCGATCCGGGCGGGCTCGCTGGCCAGGGCGCGGATGTCGAACTGCTTCTGGACCCAGCCGGACCATTCGTGCAGCCGAGGTGCGTCCTGCGGCGGGGCACCCAGCACCGCGGCGATCGTGAGCGAGGGGTACGGCTTGGCGAACGCGGCCACGAAGTCACACCTGGCGGGCCCGCCCGGCGGCACGTCGAGGTCGTGCCACAGCCGGCCGGCGAACCCGCGCATCGCGGGCCGCCACCGGTCGGCCGCGCGGGGCGTGAACGCGGGCCCGATCAAGGCCCGCAGCCGCCGGTGCCGTTCCCCGGTGGCATTCAGGATGTTGGCGTCGATCTGCTCCCGCAGGCGGCCGCCGGTAACGCCGAAGATCTCCGCGATCTCCCGGCCGGGGAAGGCGGTCTGCCGGGCCCGCAGGAAGAACTCGCCCGACTCCCGGTCCAGCACCACATACGTGAGCGGGGAGCGGGCCAGCCAGCCCTGCTGCCGGACCGCGGCCAGCCGGTCGTGGTACACCTCGCCGACCAGCCCCGGCTCGGTGTAGTCGAACACCGGCAGGTCGAGGTCGTTGACCGTCACCGCCCCGGCATCCGGTGCCCTGGATGCCGGTGCCCTGGATGCCGGGGCCTCGTTCGTGGCTGACATGAGAAGGTCCCTTCCGCCGACACGCTCGACCCTACGCGGCCGTCCGGGCCGCGCCCAGACCCGATTCCCGCCCGCGCCGCGCATTTCTCCCGGGTAGCCGCGCTTTTCTCCCGGGTAACCGTGCCGGCCGTGCACAACACTGCCCCGCCTGCCACACTTACCGGCAAAGATCCGCCCGAGAAGGGATGCAAGCGATGGCCGAGGCGAAGGACACGGTCGCGACCCGCGACCCGGATGCGCTGGTCAAGGAGATCGAGCGCACCCGCGAGAGCCTCGCGCGCACCGTCGATGAGCTCGCCGACCGGGTCAGCCCGGCCAACGTGACGCACCGCGCCCTGGACCGGGTCCGGGAGCAGCTCCAGCGCCCCGAGGCGCGGATCGCCGGCGGAGCCCTCGCGGCCCTGACGGTTATCGGCGTGACCGTCTATCTGGTCCGCCGCCGCCATCGCTGATCCCGCGCCACCACCGATCCGCCGCCGCCACCGATCCCGCGCCGCCGCTGATCCCGCGCCGCCGCTGATCCCGGCTCAGCCGAAGGACTGGCCTTCCCCCCGGTAGGTAGGGACGGTTGCGGTGACCGTGCCGCCGTCGATCAGGTGCAGCTCGCCGAACCGCTCGCACAGCTCACCGGCCTTGGCGTGGCGGAACCAGACCCGGTCGCCGATCCGGAGCCCGTCCGCGGCCGGGCCGAGCAGCGGTGTCTGCACCTCACCGGCTCCCTCCTGCTTGTCGAGCCGCAGGCCGGCCGGGAGATAGGGCTGGGGGAGGCGGCTGCCGTGAGCCGGCCCGGACGCCACGTAGCCGCCGCCGGCCACGGTGACCACGCCGGGGCCCGGCCGGCGGACCACGGGCAGTGCGAACAGGGCGGCCGGCCGTCCGGAGAAGGCCCGGTAGCTGTCGAACAGGCTGGGCTGGTACAGACCCGACCCGGCGCCGATCTCGGTGATCGCGTCCTCGGCCGCGGTCCGCTCGATCGAGCCCGTGCCGCCGCCGTTCACGAAGCGGAGCGGGGTCACCTCGCGGACCGCCGCGACGATGGCCGCGCGCCGCCGGGCCAGTTCCGCCGCGGACCGGCGCTGCATCTGCCGGACGGCCTGCGCGTAGGCGGGCCGCCCCGGTGGCTTGTCGCCGACCCCGGCGATCTGCGCCTCATACGCCATCACCCCGGTCAGCCGGATCCCGGGCCGGGCCGCGATGTCCCGGGCCAGCGCCGCCGCCTCAGCCGGGGTCCGCACCGGGGAGCGTCGTGCCCCGGCCCGCATCATGCCGCCCAGCCCCACGAAGGACGTGTCGATGTCCAGGCAGACCTGGATGGGCGCGGGATCGGGCAGGGCGGCAGCGGCCTTCTCGATGATGTCGAGCTGATCCGCTGAGTCGATCATCACGGTGATCGCCCCCGCGGCCGCGGGGTAACTGGCCAGCCGCGCGAGCGCCGCCCGGTCGGTGCTGGGGTAGGCGACCACGATGTCGTCGCTGACGCCCTGCCCGGCCAGCCACAGCGCCTCGGGCAGGGTGAACGCGAGGATCCCGCGGAACCCGCCGGTGCCCAGGACCTGCTCGAGGAGCGCACGGCAGCGCACCGACTTGCTGGCCAGCCGGATCGGCTTGCCCGCCGCCCGCCGGGTCATGCCGGCGGCGTTGGCCCGCAGCGCCGCCAGGTCGATCACCGCGAACGGGGGCTCCAGGCTGGCCGTGGCCGCGTTGTACCGGGCCAGGTCGGCGGCCCCGGACGACCCGCCTCGGCTCATTCAGACTCTTTGGTCAGCGCCGTGTATTCCTCGGGGGTCAGCAGGCCCGCCGGGTCGGAGTCGTCAGCCACGCGGATCCGGAGCAGCCAGCCGGCCCCGTACGGGTCGGTGTTGACCAGCCCCGGGTCCTCGTCGATGTCCGGGTTGGCCTCGATCACCTCCCCGTCCACCGGCGAGTACAGGTCGGAGACCGATTTCGTGGACTCCACCTCGCCGAAAGGCTCACCGGCGGTCACGGCCGTTCCCGGCTGGGGCACGGACACGTACACGACATCGCCGAGTGCCTGCTGGGCATAGTCGGTGATACCGATCGACGCGACAGAGCCGTCGATGGTCACCCACTCGTGCTCCGGGGTGTAGCTCAGGTTTTCCGGAACTGTCATCTGGTCGCTCTCCCGAGATCAGCTGCCCCGCCGGGCCAGGCCGCCCGAAGGGAAGTCATCGTGGCCGTTCGTCAGTCCGATGGTAGAAGGGCAGCGGGGTCATCATGGCCGGCTCGGCGCGGCCCCGGATGTCCACCGCGAGCCGGCCGTCCGCGGCTCCGTCCGGCCCGGCGCCGGTCCTGGTGCTGCCGGCCCCGGCGGCCACCTCGGACTCCACGTAGGCCATGGCGATGGGCACGCCCAGGGTGGGTGAGGGGGCGCCGCTGGTCACTGTGCCGCGCGGCTGGCCGTCCCACAAGACGGGATACCCGTGCCGGGGGACGCGGCGGCTGCCGCCCTGCAGGCCGACCAGGACCCGGCGCGGGGGCGCCTGGGCCGCGGCGGCCAGGGCGGCACGGCCGACGAAGTCGCCGGGCTTGCCCAGCTTGACCACCCGGCCGAGGCCAGCGTCGAACGGCGTCATGTCCGGCCCGAGTTCGTTGCCGTACAAGGGCATCCCCGCCTCCAGCCGGAGCGTGTCGCGGGCGGCCAGCCCGGCAGGCACCAGGCCCGCCGCGGCGCCCGCGGCGGACAGCGCCGTCCACAGGTGCTCCGCGTCGCCGGGCTGGCTGAACAGCTCGAACCCGTCCTCGCCCGTGTAGCCGGTCCGGGCGAGCAGGACCTCGCGGCCGGCCACGCTGCCCCGGTGGCTCGTGTAGTACCTGACCTCATCCAGGGTGACGTCGGTGAGCGGGCCGAGGATGCCGGCCGCCGCCGGGCCCTGGATGGCGATGAGCGCGTAGGCATCAGTGTGGTCCGTGATCCGCGCGTCGTGCCCGCCCGCCCGCTCGCGTAGCGCGCTGTCGACCACGGCGGTGTTGGCGGCGTTGGCGACGACCAGGAACTCCTGGTCGCCCAGCCGGTAGACGATGAGGTCGTCGAGTACCCCGCCGTCCGCGGCGCAGATCATCGTGTAGCGGGCGCGGCCGGGCGCCATCGACGACGGCTGCCCGACCAGCGCGTAGTCCAGCGCGGCGGCGGCCCCGGGACCGGCGACGACGATCTCGCCCATGTGAGAGAGGTCGAACAGGCCGGCGCTCGCCCGGACGGCCTGGTGCTCGGCGGTTTCGCTGCGGTACCGCAGCGGCATCAGCCACCCGGCGAACTCGGTCATCGAGGCACCCAGCTGCTCGTGCACGGCGCGCAGTGGGGTCTGGCGCGGCTTCGCAGCGTCAGGCATTGTCATCGGAGGGTCTCCTGGGGGCTGCCGGGCGGGTGGCCGGTGCGGGAGGCCAGGCTCCGGGCGGGACGCAGCCGGCGTGCCGCCGCGGCGCCGCTTGCCGGGGTAAAGCGGCCCGGCCAGCATACCGGCTGCTGCTCTGCGGGCAGCAGCCTGCCTGAGCGGCCGGGCTGGAGGCCCGCTGCAGGCCGGCTGAAGCCCTGCTGCGAACCGCGAGCCTGCTGCGGCTGTCTGTTGAACGGCCAGTCAGCGTTGGACGCCGGTTTCGCGCGGTTCCGGGGAGTGATACTGCCCGGTTGCGGGCAGATCTGTCACTTAAGGTGACAATAAAGCCGAGACCGGCTCCCATGTCTCGTCGGTACGTTCCCCGCGCTTTGGGCCGGGTATGCCTGTTTCCAGCATCATGGCGCCGGCTCAACAGCCGGCTAATGAGCCCCCCAGGCCCTTCCCCAGCAGGTCGGGCCCGTGCGTGCGGGACCTGCGTCCCGTCCGGAGTCGAGGGGGTTCGATCATGGCGTTCAGCGCCAAGGCGGCGGCTTGTTACGCTTTTGCCGCCGCAGCGGCCATCGTCCTGCCCGCCAGCATCGTCGCGGCGGCGTCCATCTCCCGCCACGTTGATCACGCAGCGTCACGGTATGCGGTTCAGGTCACGACCGGGCTGGCCGCGGGGGCATCAGGGGGCGTGCCGCCGTCCGGGCCCGTGATGCGTCCGGCGTCGGTGGCCCCCCGCGGCGCGCTCGACCGGATCCTCAGCGCGCAGCAGGCGGCGTCGGCCGCGCAGGCCTGCGTCAGATTCGCCACCTACGCGGGATGGACGAACAACGCCGCCAGCGACGACCTGGTCACGGCCAGCGCCATCTGCGTGGCCGAGTCGGGCGGCCGGGCCACCGTGTACTACTGCGACCCGACCGCCCAGGACGGCTACTACCCTCCCGTGAACTGCCCAGGGGTGTATGACCGGGGGCTCTGGCAGATCGACAACCAGGCCTGGACCAGCATCAACGACAGCTGCGCGTTCATGGCCAGGTGCAACGCGGACGGCGCGTACGCAATCAGCCAGCGCGGTGCGACCTTCTCACCCTGGGCCACGTACACCAGCGGCATATACACCAACTACCTGGCCGCGGCCCAGAACGCGGTCAGTGCGCTGCGTGGCGGCACGGTCCCCAGCGGCGTGCCGGGGGTCTGCCTGTCGCGGGCGGCGTACACGCAGAACGCCGCCGCGATCACGAGTACCTGCGGCAGCGGCGCGGGCCGCCAGCAGTGGGGCATGGCCGGCAGTGCGATCCGCGACGGCGAGTACTGCCTCGCGGTCGCGTCGCCGGCCAAGACCGCGGCGGTGCGCCTGCGCCGGTGCCGCGCCAGCAGTTACCAGCAGTGGACGGCCCTGGGCAACGGCCAGCTGCGCAACGCGCTCAGCGGACGGTGCCTGCGCGACCCGGGCAGCACTCTCACCCCGGGAACCCAGGTCAACGTGGGGTCGTGCATCGCGGCCGCGTCCCGTGTCTGGTGGCTGCCATGAGCACCCGCCCTGGCCTGCGGTGCCGCCGCCATCCCGAGCCCGGGCTGGGCATCCGGCCGCCCGCATCCACCGGCCCGGCTAGGCTCCCGGGACATGGGACTGCTCTCTGAGGACGACATCGGCACCGAACTCGCCAGCCTGCCGGCCTGGGCCCGGGCGGGTGACAGCATCACCAGCCAGGTCACCCTGGCCGACTTCCGGGCCGCCCTGCTCTACGTCGGGGCGGTGGCCTACCTGGCCGAGCAGGCCAATCACCATCCCGATGTGCTGATCCAGTGGAACAAGGTGACGCTGACCTTGTCCACGCACTCGGCCGGCGGCCTGACCGGGGCCGACTTCGCCCTGGCCCGGCAGATCAGCGCCCTGCCCTGACGGCGGGTCCCCGACGGCGGGTCCCCGACGGCGGGGCCCTGACCGCCGGGCCCGGTACCTTCGTCCTGGGCGGCGCCACGCCCCCGGGAAGCGCCGCCCAGAGGACGAAGGTCCCCCTCGGCTTTCGCGCCCCTCCGCCCCCTTACCGTGCCGGCGGCCGCCCGCCCGCGGGCGGTGCTGCTGCCGGGCACGGCGAGGAGGCGACCCCCCACCGTTGACGCGCGGTTCCCCCGTAAGCCAGGGAGTTCTAGTTATACACTCTGCGTTCTTGTAATCACAGTTCGTTACCAGATTGAGGCCGACTCGCGGGTGTGAGATGCACGGTGCCTGGATGCGCGGGAGTCTGCCCGGTTACGTCAGCGGCTGAAATCGCAGTCCAGGTGCTTGATGCCGTTGATGAAGCTGGAGAGCAGCCGGTCGGGCGGGGAAGCGGCGTGAATGCCGGGGACCCGGCCCAGCAGCTCCCGCAGGGCGACGCTGATCTCCCGCCGGGCCAGGTGGGCGCCCAGGCAGAAATGCGGCCCGGCGGCCCCGAACCCGACGTGCGGGTTGGGGGAGCGGGTGATGTCGAACCGGGCCGGGTCGGCGAACACGGTCTCGTCGTAGTTGGCCGACCAGTAGAACAGGGCCACCTTGTCGCCCTCGCGGTAGTCCTGGCCGTTCATCGCGTAGTCGCGGGTGAGGGTCCGCCGCATGAACATCACCGGCGAGGCGTGCCGGACGATCTCTTCGACCGCGCCGCCCAGCCTGGCCCCGGGATCCGCCATCAGCAGCGCGCGCTGATCCGGGTGGCCGGTCAGCAGGATGAGGGCGTGCGAGATGGCGTTCCGGGTGGTCTCGTTGCCGGCCACCACGAGCAGGATGAAGAACGAGGCGAGTTCGGAACTGCTCAGCTGCTCGCCGTCGATGTTCGCGGTGGCCAGCGCGGTGATCAGGTCGTCCCTCGGTTCCTGGAGCCGCGCGGCGCACAGCTCAGTGACCAGGGCCGCCAGTTCCGCGCCCGCGGTGAGAATCTGGCCCACCGCCTCGTCGGGGTTCTCGCTGATGATGTCAGGGTCGTTGCCGGACAGGATCACGTTCGTGTCGTGCAGCACCGTGGCGTAGCTGCTGTCCGGGATGCCCATCATCTGGCAGACGATGGTGAGCGGCAGCCGCGCGGCCACGTGCTCGACGAAGTCGCACGGCCCCGTCTCCAGCAGGTCGTCCACGATCCGCGCGGCGACCTGCTGCACGTCGTCCTCGAATTTGCGGATCATGCCGGGTGTGAAGGCCCGGGACACGATCCGGCGCAGCCGGGCGTGCCGGGGGTCGTCCATGTTGATCATGGAACCGAAGTACTCGTTGAACTCGACCGGCAAGTCGACCAGGCTCGTCGCGCCCTTCCCGGAGCTGAACACGTCGGGATTCCGGCTCGCCTCGACGACGTCCGCGTGCCGGACCAGCGCGTAATACCCGCCGCCCGAGGTCGCGAACGGTACCTGCGGGTCGGCGAAGAGCGGCGGCCTGGGCAGGCTGCGCAGCCGGGCGAACGCCTCACGCCGCTGGGGAAGGGGAAGGGCCCAGAATTCCGGCGCGGACAGATCAACGGCAGGAGCGTCAAGGGAAGAGACGTCGGCTGGGGGCCGGTCAACTGGGGGCACGGGCGACCGCCTTGTCCTCGGAACCGCACGGCGAGAACCTCACCCCGTTCATCGTCGCACAAGCCAGATCTGCCGTCGCCCTCCCCTACGCGGGCGATACGCTGACGCACGTGAGGCGGGCCGCCGTGCTGATGGTCACCGGCGTGCTGGCCACGGCCCTGGGAATCGGCGGCGCTCCGCCTCCGCGCGCGTCGGCTGCGGCGTGTGCCGCGGCAGCCGTGCAGGCCATCGAGCATCACATCCCACTGACCAGCGTCACCACGGCGTGCCGGGGCCTGAGCCGGGCTGACCTGAACTTCGCCCTGGGCCGGGCCATTTTCGAGGTGGCGGGCGCGGGCCACCACAAGACGGCCTGGCGGCGTCGCGCGGTGGCGGCCGGAGCCCGCCTGGCCCGGCTGATCGAGAGCCAGCGGCGGCACGTGGGCCCGCCTGCCTCCCCGCCAACCGCGGCCGGGCGCCCGCCACCTCCTCCTGGTGCCCTGACGGGCCGCTGGGGGGAGGGCCTGGTGGCGCTCGCGGCGTGGCTCCTGACCATCGGCGGCGGGGCCTTCATGCTGGCCGGCTGGATCAGCCGCGGTGGTCTGCGCCCGCGCGGTGCCCGCAGGCGGCTCGCTCCCGCGGTCACCCTCGCTCATGTCGGCGTGGCCGGTGCCGGGCTGCTGGTGTGGATCGCCTACCTGGTTACCGGGTTGCCCGGCCTGGGCTGGCTGGCCGTGGGCATGCTGCTAGCCGCGGCCGGGCTCGGCATGGCCACGCTGACCGTGTGGTCGTCCCGGGCGTCCCGGCCCGGCTCCGGCCCGCCGGGCCTGGCGTCCAGCCCGGCGCGCGGACCCCACGCGGACCTGCGCATCATCGTCCCGATCGTGCACGGCCTGACCGCCAGCGCGACGATCCTGCTGAGCCTGCTCACGGTGGTGGGCGCCCGGTGAGCAGGCTATGAACGGGCCGGGCGCGGCCCGGCCCGTTACACCGGGCTGCCGCCCGGTATCCGCCGGCCAGTCACCGAGGTGGGCCGGATCCGGATCCAGAACGGATGCTCGACCCCGCTCACCCATGGACGCAGGCCGAGGCGGCTGAGCCGCTGGGTCTCGGCCTCGTCGTACACCACCGCCGCGCGGCCGGTCACCAGCACGCTCCAGCCGGCCCGGGTGCCCTCGTCATAGTCATCGGCCTCGAACGAGACGAGGTCCTGCTGCTCGGCTGCGGTCAGCTTCGATCCCTGGGCGGCCAGGAAGACCACATCCTGGCCGTCGACGGCGTGGTTCACCGGGAGGATGACCACCTCGCCCTCCGCGCAGAACCCGATCCGGCCCAGCGGGACCGACGAGAGCAGTTCCAGGCAGGCATCGAACGTCAGCGTCTCCAGCCCGGCATGATCCATGGGCTTCCTGCCTTCTCGGGGGCTGCCCTGCTCCGGCAGGCGGACGGAACTTCTCTGATGTTCTGGCACATCACCCTCCGATCATGATGAGCCGTGACCCCGTGATGCCGGGTCTGCTGCCTAGCGTTCCCCGTGGCCGGGCCCGGGGCACGGGACCGAGGTCCCTGTCTGGCGGGGCTTTCGGCTCTGCGGCCCGCATAGGCTCCAGTAATGAGCGAGACGCTGCCCCTGTTCCCGCTCGGTACCGTCCTCTACCCGGGACTGCTGCTCCCGCTGAACATCTTCGAGGAGCGGTACCGGCGGCTCGTCCACGACCTGCTGGAGGGCCCGGAACCCCGGCGGTTCGGCGTCATCGCGATCCGCAGGGGCCGGGAAACCGGAGTGGACGGGATCTCCGCACTGCACGAGATCGGCTGCACCGCCACGCTGCGCGAGGTCGCTGAGCAGGACGACGGCCGGTTCCACCTGGTGACGGTGGGCAGCCAGCGGTTCCGGCTGGCGTCGCTGGACGGCTCGCGGCCGTACCTGCATGGCGAGGTGGAGTTGCTCGAGGAGGCGGTCGGCGACGAGGCGGCGGCCCGGCTCGCCGCGCAGGCGGTGCGGCAAAGCTTCCGCGGGTACGTCGAGGCGCTGGCCAGCCACCAGAGCGTCGAAGTCAGCCTGCCTGAGCTGCCGGACGATCCGTTGCTGCTGTCCTATCTGGTGGGGGCCTCGATGATCCTTGACCTGCCGGTCCGCCAGCAGTTGCTGGCGGAGCCGGACGCGGAGCGCCCGGCTCGGTGCCGAGCGGGCGCTGCTGGCCCGGGAGATCACGATGCTGCGCTCATTGACCGCCACGCCCGCCCCCGACCTGCGTAACACGCCCTACAACCCGAACTGAGCCTGGCGCCGCGCTACAGGTACCGGCTGATGAGGGTGGCCAGGGTCGGGCCCAGCGGGGCATCGAGGGTGAGCGTGGCCTGCGCGTCCCCCCGGGTCGCACCCTGGTTGATGATCGCGACGGGAAGGCCGGCCTTGGCCGCATGCCGGACGAAGCGGTACCCCGACATCACGGTCAGCGAGGAGCCCAGGACCAGCACCGCCCGGGCCGCGCTGACTAGCGCGTAGCAGTCCGCAACCCGGCCTGGCGGCACGTTCTCGCCGAAGAAGATCACGTCGGGCTTCAGTGCCCCCGCGCAGCGCAGGCAGCCGACGACCTCGAACTGATCCGTGGCCCCGTCGTCCAGCACCGCGTCACCGTCCGGGTTGACCTGCCGCGCCCGGGCGTCCCAGGCTGGGTTCGCCGCGCGGAGCCGCTCATCCAGCTCGCCGCGCGGGGTCCGCTCTCCGCAACTGAGGCAGAGGACCCGGCTGAGGCTGCCGTGCAGCTCGGTCACGTCCCGCGCGCCGGCTTTCTGGTGCAGCCCGTCCACGTTCTGCGTGATGATCCCGCTGAGCAGCCCGCGCCGCTGGAGCTCGGCGACGGCGTGATGTCCCTGGTTCGGCGCGGCCCGGGCGATATGCCGCCAGCCCAGATGACTGCGCGCCCAGTACCGCTGCCGGGCCGCAGGAGCGCCGGTGAACGCCTGGTACGTCATCGGCTCGGCCCGGCGGGCCAGGCCCGTCGGCCCCCGGTAGTCCGGGATGCCCGATTCGGTGGACAGCCCCGCCCCGCTCAGCACGACGACCCCGCCCGCCGCGATCAGGCCGGCAATTTTTTCTCTAACGGAATCGGCCGGCCCTTCCGCCAGCCACAGCGCCGTGCGGGAAGATCCCTGGGCGTCACCGAAGGTCAGCGTCACCCCTCCATGCTGCCCTATTTGTCCGGGGGGCGACCCCCCTGGACCCCTGCCGCAACCACCGCTGACGCGCCGGGGAGGCGGGGCCCGCCGGAGGCGGGTGCTCGCCGAGCCGGCGTTCGGCGCGTAGCGGCGAGCGGGGGGTCCAGGGGGGTCGCCCCCCCGGATTAGCAGAGCCTCAGCTCTGGATCGGCTTGCCCAGGGGCACACCGTTGCCGCCGGTGGCCAGCGAGGCCGCGCCGTAGAAGACGTACACCCCGACCGCGGCGAAGGCCAGCACGACGTAGCCGCCCGTCTTGAGCAGGCCGGTCGACGCTTCCTCGGTGCCGAGCAGCACCAGCAGCAGGGCCAGGTCCACCAGCGCGAAGATCAGCGTGAAGGCGAGCGGCAGCCGGAGCGTGACCAGGGTGAGCACTACGACGATGACCAGCCAGGAGATCAGGAACAGCTCCTGGGTGGAGGCAGCGGCCAGGGCGGTGATGCCGAACCAGCCGCGGATGAGCCCGAGCACGAGCACCGCGTAGCTCAGCCAGAACCCGGCAAAGATGCCGAAGATGCTGGCCACGGCGCTCTGGCCGATGGCCGCGCTCCAGATCGTGGCGATGAACAATCCGATCGAGGTGGCCGCCAGGATGATAGGCAGGGAGGCGCCCACGGCAGTCGCCGGCACCACGCCCACCAGGACCAGGCCCAAGGCGACGGACCCAACGATGAATACCGGCAGGCCGAGCATCGACGGGTCGCCGGCCAGCGGGGCCAGCACCGGGACGGGGTCTCCCGCGATTTCTGTTTCTGTGACAGGGGCGGTTCCAGAGTTACTGGCGGATGCGTCGAGATCGGTCATCGGCTGCTCCTTCGCAAGGGAACGCACGAGGCCGGCAAATTACGCGGGCCATTGCACCATCCGTACCTCCGCGTAGCAGACGAGTGGTTCTCACTTTGAGCCAGCAGCGTCCGCGAGCGTGTGGTTTTAGTCCCCCGGGGGTGAGTATGCGCCCTCTGGGTGTCCTGCGCGGCGGGTCACGCGGGCATACCAGTGGGGCGGGTGTGCCGCCGGCCATCATCTGCGTCACGGTGCGGAACGCCCCGCTCCAGGTGCCCTGGGCGTCGGGAGCAGGCTGCGGTGTGGGTAGCGTGGCTGGTATGAGGACGTTGCAGAACGCGGCCGGCCGGCGGGGCGATCCAGCCGCCGCGGGTAGCCGGGCCGGGGTGGCCCGGTGACCGCGGACCCGTTCGCGGGCGCGGCCGGCCTGGTGTCCCGCTCGGCAGCCGCGTACGCGTCGAGCATTCCCGAGCACCCGGCCGACGAGGGCTTCTTCGGGCCCGGCAGCGTGGCCTGGCGGGTGAGTGGCGACCTGTCCAGCCCCGTGGCCGGGCTGCGGGCGCTGCTCATGCAGGCGCTGCACCCTCTGGCCATGGCCGGCGTGGACCAGCACAGCGACTGGCGCCAGGACCCGGTCGGCCGGCTGGCCGCGACCGGCGCGTACCTGGCCACCGTGACGTTCGGCGACCGGGTGTCAGCGGAGCGGGTCGCCGCCCGGGTGCGGCGCATCCACGAGCATGTCCGCGGTGTGGACACGGTCACGGGGCGGGCCTACGCGGCCGGGGATCCGGCCCTGCTGTTGTGGGTGCACGCCACGTTCGTGCACTCCGCCGTCGTGGCCGCCAGCTTGTTCGGGACGCCGCTCCCGGCGCCGGACGCCGACCGCTTCGTGGCCGAGATGGTGAGCGAGGCTGAGCTGGTGGGCGTGCCCCGCGACCTGGTCCCGGCCACCCTGGCCGACCTCGAGGCTTATATCGAGTCGGCCCGCCCCGAGCTGCGCTGCACCCCCGCGGCCCGGGAATCCATGGACTACCTGCTCGATCCGCCCGGGCTGGACGAGGACGTCGAGGAGATCTGGCGGGACGTCCGGGACGCCGCCGTCGGCGCGCTGCCCGCCTGGGCGCGCGAGATGTACGGGTATGACCCGCCGCCGCTGAACGATGCCCGGCGGACGGAGATCCACCAGGCGCTCGGGGTGCTCGACACCGTGTTCCTGGCTGAGCCGGGGGTGCTCGAGGCCCGCCAGCGGATCGCGCTGCGGGCGCGGGCGGCGCGGCCCGCGTGAAGAAGCGGCTGGCCGCGATCTCGGTGCTCGTGGGACTCGCCGGGCTGGCGGTGCTGGGCCGCCGGGTAGGACGGCTGCGGCTGGCCCGCGGCCGGGCCGCGGTGCAACTGGTGATCCGCGGCGGCCTGCGCTATGCGGGCAGCGCACCGCGCCTGTTCGCCGCGGCTGGTGAGCACCGGCAGCAGCTCCGCAACGACCTGGCCCTGCAGACCGCCGAGGACGTGGCCACCACGCTGGGCGCGATGAAGGGCGTCCTGATGAAGATCGGCCAGATGGCCAGCTACGTGGACGATGGCCTGTCACCTGCCGTCCGACGTACGCTCAGCCGGCTGCAGGACAGTGTCCCGCCGATGAGCGCGGAACTGGCCGCCGGGGTCATCCGGGAGGAGCTGGGCCTGCTACCCGAGGTGGCGTTCGCCCGGTGGGATCCCGAGCCGATCGCGGCCGCGTCCATCGGGCAGGTGCACCGGGCCATCACCCACGACGGCCGGGCGGTCGCGGTCAAGGTGCAGTACCCCGGCATCGCCGAGACCATCGCGGCCGACCTGGGCAACGTGGCGCTGCTGCGCCGGATGCTGCGCATCACCGCGCCAGCCCAGGATGTGGACGGGCTCATCGAGGAACTGCGTGACCGGGTCCTGGAAGAGCTGGACTACCGGCGGGAAGCGGAGAATCAGCGGCTGGTGGCTGCCTACTACGACGGCCATCCCACGATCTCCGTCCCGAAGATCATCGACGAGCTGTCCACCCGGCGCCTGGTGACGAGCGAGCTGGCTGACGGGGCGCGCTTCGCCGAGCTGGCCCACTGGTCCCAGCGTGAGCGGGACCTCGCCGCGGAGACCATCTACCGGTTCACGTTCCGCAGCCTGTACGACCTGCATGCGTTCAACGGCGACCCGCACCCCGGCAACTACCTGTTCCACGGCGGCGGGCGCGTCACGTTCCTCGACTTCGGCCTGGTCAAGCACTTCAGTACCGGGGAACTGCGGCCGCTCGTGGACATGGTCCGCTACCTGTGCGTTGAGCAGGACCCGGAAGGTTTCCGGGCCGCCATGGTCGACGCGGGTTTCCTGCTCCCCGACGCCCCGCTGAGCACCGAGGAGGTGGTCGAGCACATGGCGGTCTTCTACGACACCGTCCGCCGGCCAGGACAGCGGACCATCACCGGGGACTACGCGTCCTCGGTGGTGCGCCGCTTCTTCGACGTGCGCAGCCCGCTGGCCCAGTGGGTGAGCGTGCCGCGCTCCTACGTCATCCTGCAGCGCATCAACCTGGGTCTGTTCGCGATCCTGGGCGAGCTCACGGCCACGGCGGACTGGCGCGGCATCGCCGAGGAGATCTGGCCGTTCATCCAGGCTCCGCCGTCGACGCCGATGGGGGAGGCCGAGGCGGCGTGGCGGGCCGGGCGCTCCCCGGAGGCCGAGCCGGTCGGCTGATGGCACAGTGTGTGAGCAGGGTATTTCCCTGCGTGAAACCGCGTCCCGATCTGCCGTGACACCTGCTTTCTTATCGAAGCTGAGTGGCCGGTGCGCCTGCGGCGGATAGCTGCGGGGTCCATACTTGTAGGGATGAAGCCAGCCCGCGCCGCGACCCGGCGTTACCTGCCAGGAAGTCCCTTCAACACCCCCCCGGTGGTCCGCCCGGTGAAGGAATTCGCCGCGGGGGACCAGGTCACCCACGACCGCTACGGCCTCGGCCGCGTCCTGAGCGCCGACGAGTCCGGCGTCTTCGTGGACTTCGGCACTCAGCGGGAGCGGATCGCCGCTCCGTACACCAAGCTGACCAAGCTCTGACCGGCCGGGCGATCTGTCGCCGCGCCGTGTCCCTGACGCCGCCCGCCCGGCGTTCAGGGGCCCGTGGCGGGCTGATCCGCGTTCGGCCGGCCCGTATCGGCCGGGTCAGCGTTCAGCGGCCCGGTGATATCAGGCCCGGCGGGCTGCGCGGCGGAGGAAACGCCCGGGACCGCTGAGCCTGAACCACCGCCCGGCAGCTGTGCTCCATACCCGGTGAACCTGGCCGCGTTGCCGGCCGTGTCGTGGATCGCGGCAGGCCAGGTCGCCAGCGCGACGACCACCGGCCCGCGGACCCCTTCGATGGTCACGATCGTGCAGGCGACCATGGCCGTGCCTGCCTCGACCTGCACCCAGCCCGCATCCCGGGGCGGGCCCAGCGTCACCGGGGTCCCGGCCGCCCTCCCCGCCGCCACGAGGCACGCGCTGATGGCACGCATCCTGGCCGCCACCCGGTCCGGCGGTTCCCCGGTCCGCTCGCGCAGCTGCCTGGTCAGCTGCCCGGGAAGGTCTTCGTTGCGGCTGCTGACCTGAGCCGGGCGGCTCTCCGCAGCGTCTGCGGGGCGCGGTACCAGCGGTCTTTCCCGGCCGCCCGCCTGGCCAGCAGGGACGGGAGCCCAGTAGCAGGCCACGGGCATGCTGGCCCGGGCGGTCAGCTGGAAGCCGGCCAGCGTTCCGAGCCCGGTGGACGCGTCCAGCCAGGGCACGCCGTCGGCGCGCGGCTGCCGGCCGCGCCCAGGCTGGCCGCAGCTCACCGTGACCCGGAGCTCCGGGTCGAGGCCGGACTCCGCCGCCCAGCCCTCCAGCGCCGCCGCGAGGAGCGTGGGGTGCCAGGGCGCGGTCGCCTCGAGTGGCCCCACGTCGCGCAGCTGTAGCCCCGACAGGGCGACCGCGGTGTGCCCGGCCGCGTCGACCGCGGTCACCCGCCATCCGCCGGACGGCCCGGCCTCCCGCTCCGCGCGGGCCTGGACCGCCCCGCGGATTTCCGCGCCCGAGACCGTGAGCGCCTCGAACCCGGCGGGGAGCATCAGGCGATGCGGGACGCAGGCCTGCAGCATGTGCATGACCGCGTCGTTCAGCCCCGGGCTGCCCAGCACGAGCGGGACGTCCTGGCCGGGGGCACCGCCGGACTCCCGGCCCGCGAACCAGGGCCGGTCGTCGGCGCCCCGGACCAGCGCCGAGCACGACCGCGACGTCACCTCCGGCAGGAACGCGACCCGGCGGAACGGCCCGGCCTGGAAGAACACCGGCCCGTACAGGTCGGTGCCGTCCACGATCCCGCCCGCGGAAGCCACCGTCAGCCCGAGTGCCGGCCCGGTCCGCGGCGCGGCGGGCTGGCCGGAAGCCTGCGGGGCGTCCCCGAGCGGGAACAGCGCCCGGAAATGATCGACCTGGAAGCCGCTGCCGGCGCAGCGCACCACGGTCTCCACCGCGTCGCCCCGGCGCAGCGCGCAGATTCGCAGCGTGGTCTCCGGATCGCCGGGGATCAGCACCACGGGAGCGTCCATCCGGGTCCCGGCCAGGTGCCGCAACGGCCGCCCGGCCAGCACCGAGGCCGCCTCGGCCATCGCCTCGAGCGCGACGGACAGTGGCAGCACCATGAAGCCGTCGATGTGGTGATCAGACAGGTAAGGATCCGCCTGGGGAGAGATCCTCGCCTCGGCGACCAGTTCCACGCCCGGGTAGTACACCCGGGCCGACTCCAGGAACCGGCCGCGGATCTCCGCGGGCCGGTCCGGGTCCTCCGCCGGTGCTCCGGGCGCCAGAGTCCCGGGGACCAGTGTGCCGGGGGCCAGGCGGCCGTGCACCGCCACCCGGCCCGGCGCCCTGCCGTCGGCCAGCAGGCCCAGTAGCAGCCGGCTCAGCTCGGACGCGGTGGCGTCGTCCAGCGGCCGGGAACTGGCCGCCTCAGCGTCCCGGACCTGGCCGTCCTCGCCGGGCCCGGGCCAGTCCGCGTGCAGGATCCGGCAGCCGGGCAGGGTGGGCCGCAGCCGCCGGGCCTGCTCGGCCAGCGCGGAGGCGGCCAGGGCGGCAGCGCAGTTCCCGGCCGCGCCGTAGCGGGCCGGGACCGGGCCCAGGGTGACCAGGACCCGGAGCCCGCCCGCGCTGACCGCGCCCAGCAGGTTGCTCAGCCCGTCCGCCTGCCGGGCGATCCGCGCGCCCAGATCATCGCCGGACAGGCTGGCACACTCGCGCAGCGGGCCGGCGCTGGCCGCGTGCACGATCGCGGTGACCGGGCCGACCCGCTGCTCGGCGCGGGCGATGGCCGTCTCGGCCTGGTCGGGATCGGAGAGGTCAGCCGGTACATAGGTCACGTCCGCGCCCGCGCGGCGCAGGCTGGCCAGCCCCCGGTCGAGGGCGGCCGTATCGCCGGTCCCGGCCGTCCCGGCCAGGACCAGCCGGGCGCCGCAGCCGGTCAGCAGCCGGGCTGCGGCCAGCAGGTCGCGGGTGCCCCCGCCACTGATCAGGACGACGTCGGCCGGGCCGAGAGGGCCCGCGCCCGCCGCGGGGGACGCCGGGGCGCCGGCCACCATGACCGGTTCGCGCGGCTCGCCCCTGACGTCCAGCACCAGTTCCCGGAACTGGCCTGCCTCGGCGGCCGCGTACCGTTGCGCGGCAAGCAGCCCGGTCATGCTGTTCGCGGTGCGGATCAGGGTGATGCCCAGCGACGGGTACTCGGCGTGCAGGCTCGCGCAGAAACCCGCCAGCCCGGCGGCCGGGGTGATCACGACCAGTGTCCCGGCCGTTATCGCCTCCTGGGCCGCGGTGACCAGGGTGGCGGCGGCGTCGGGATCGGCCAGATCGCCGATCACGGCCAGCACCCCGGTGGCCGCGGGATCATCCTCGAATACCTCCGCGGCCATCCGGCCGAAGGGCTGCCGCGTCGTCGAGTACAGCTGCCAGGGTTCCTCGTCCACCGGCAGGACCGGGCACCGCGGGGATCGCAGCTCCTCGGCAAAGCAGCGGATCCAGGGACCCACGCCCGGGATCGCCCCCGCGTTCTCCGGGCTGTGCCGCGAGCCTGGCCCGGTTCCGGGGCCGGCCGGATCCTCCGGCCCGCCACCGGGGACGTCCTCCTCTGATCCTCCCGCGGCGGCATCACCGGCTGCGGCCGGACGCTCCGGGAGGACGCCGCCGGCCTGCTCCCGCCCGCCCGGGGCCTCCGCCGCGCCAGCCAGTTCGGCGGTGGCCAGCGCGTACGGATTGGTGACGAAGACGCGGTCCCGGCCGGTGTCGATGGGCCGTGAAGGCCGCCCGGCCAGCAGCGGGCTGAGGCTGGCGATGGCCCCCGTGACGAACAGGGCCGCGGCCGCCTCCTGCGCGGGCGGGCTGCCGGGCCCGGACGCCAGGCTGACCGCTGGCACCGTGCTGCACCCGGCGGCGAGGGCCGCCATTGCCTGCCCGGGGCCGGTGTCCAGGAGAAGGTCGGCCTCCAGCTCCGCCCGGCCGAGCGCCTCCGCGAAGCGGACCGGGGAGACCAGCTGATCGCACAGCAGGTCCGGGAGGTCGGCTGCGGACGCGAGCTCCTCGCCGGTGACCGTGGAGATGAGCCGCCTGCCGGGCGCCGCGAACGTCACGCCGGTGAGCACCCCGCGCAGCGGCGTGACCCGGTCGGCCATGGCCGGGGAGTGCAGCGCGTACGGCACGTCCAGGACGTACGCCTGGATCCCCTCTTCCGCAGCCCGCCGCGCCACGTCGTGCACCGGGTCCGCCGGGCCGCCCAGGACATGGCAGCGCGGCCCGTGATGCGCCGCGATGACCAGCTGGCCGGCCGGTTCCAGGGCGAGAGCGGTTTCCGCGTCGGCGGCCAGGCAGATCAGGGCGGTGCGGCGGGCGCCCGGCGCGGCGAGCACGGCGGCGCGCTGCGCCACGAGCCCGGCCGCGCCGGCCTCGGACAGGCTGCCCGCCCAGACCAGGCCGGTGATCTCGCCCGCGCCGTGCCCGAGGGCGGCCGTGGCCCGCACCCCCAGGGTGTCCAGCCAGCGCAGCGCGGTCAGCGATGCCTCCACGATCGACGGCTCGGACCCCGGGCCCGGCCAGTCCTGCCCGGCGGCTGTGGTGGACGCCTCGCCGGGGAACAGCAGGACCACCCGCCCGGCCGCGCCGTCCGCGGCGAACAGCCCGGGGTGCGCGGTCAGCTGGCCGGCGTCCAGACCGGGCAGCAGGCCAGCGGCCTCGCGGGTGAGCCGGGCCAGCTCGTCCTGGCTGGCCGTCACCAGCGCGACCCGGACCGGCCCGCCTGCGGGCTGGCGGCCCAGCTGGCAGGCGAGGTCCCCGAGCTCACTGTCGGACATCCCGGCGGCGACCCGGGCTATCCCGGCCAGGTCCGCCGCCACCGTCTCCCGGTCCGGCCCGCTGAACGCGAAGATCTCCGGGCGCGGCACGCCGGGCACCGACCACGGGCCGAGGGGGCGGGTGCCGCGGCCGGCGGGCTGGGACTGACGGCCATCCGGACCGGCGCCGGCGTGCTGCGGGAACGCAGCCTGGTTCGGCTCGCGCCGCAGCACCACGTGCACGTGGCTGCCCGCCGGGTCCAGCGAGCTGACCGCGGCCAGCCTCGTGCCGGGCGGCCACGCTTCGGCCGATCTGGGCACTCGCAGCAGCGCGTCCTCGTCGGCGAGCACCGGGTGCGGCCGGGCGCACCCGGTGACCGGCGGCAGGACCCCCGCGTTCACGGCCAGGGCGGCCTTGATCAGCCCGGCCGCGCCCGCGGCGGCCTTGGTGTGCCCGATGTTGGCCTTGACCGACCCGAGCACCGCCGGCGCTGTCGCGCCGGCCCGGATGACGGTCAGCGCGGTGAGCTCGGCGAGGTCGTCGTCCGCGGTGCCGCGGCCGTCTCCCTCGATGAGCCGGATGTCGGCGGGATCCACGCCCGCCCGGTCATAGGCACGTTCGAGGGCGAGCAGCTGGCTGTCCGGGTCCGCGCCGACCACGTCGTGCTGGCCGGGGGACGAGACGCCCCAGCCGACAATCTCCGCGTAGACGGGCATGTCCGCGGCCCTGGCGTCGGCCGACCGCATCAGGGCCAGCATCCCGCAGCCCTCGCCGGGCAGGAACCCGGTCGGGCTGGCGTCGTAGATCCGCATCGTGGCGCCGGCCAGGACGCCCGCCTGGGCCAGGGCGCCGAGCTCGAACGGGTCCAGGCTGACGTCAACCCCACCGGCCAGGACGAAGTCCAGTTCCCCCGCGGTGAGCAGGCCCGCCGCGCTGGCCACCGCGAGCAGGGACGAGGAATGGGCGGAGTTCGACCGCCTGGCCGCCGCCGCGGAAGCCGAAATGGCGGCAGATCCGGTCGGCGATGGCCCCGGACTGGCTGCCGGCCAGGGCCTCCCCGCTGACCTCGGGCACCGCGGCGAACGCCGCGGCGGCCTGGCCCACGGCCCGGGCCCGGTCGGCGGGCGGGACATTCCCGGCTGCCAGCGCGGTCGTGAGCACGGCCCGGACGAACGGCCACCGGCTGCGCAGCGCCGCCGCACGGGAGACCTCACCAGTGAGCGTGTTCCCGATGATCACCGCGGCCCGGTCCCGGGAGAGTCCCTGCCCGCCGGGGAAGCCGGCGTCCGCGAGCGCCCGGCCCGCGGTTTCCAGGGCCAGCCAGTGGGCTGGATCCGCGGCCAGGAAGGTGCGCTCGTCGACGCCGAAGCCGGCCCGGTCGAACCGCCATCCCTCGAGCAGCGCGGCGCGGGGGACGGATCCGCCGGCTGAGCCCGGCGGGCTGGCCTCGCGGCCAGCGCCCGGGAAGGCGCCCAGCCGCCCGGGTGGCAGCCTGCGGAACGCACGCCGCCCAGCCATGGCGCTCTCGAACAGGGCCAGCGGATCGTCAGCGTCCGGGAACCTGCAGGCTAGGCCGACGATGGCAATCGGTGTTGCGTTGCTGCCCGGCGCGGTGCACTCAGGCATGGGCGCAATCGGGTCCGCGATCGTATGCACCAGCCATTATCTCTTTCCTGGTCACGGGAACCTTTAATCGATCCCGCAACGTTCATTGTTTCCCCGAAAAGACCGATCTTGCTGCAAATTGCCCGTCCGCGGGATCCCCGTGCGGCCGCCGGCCGCCGCTGGCTGTCACGGGAAAGACCCCGGCCGCCGACCCGGCTCGAGGCCAGGTGCCCCCGGTGGCACAGGCGGGGCTCGTCACGCCGGCGAAAGCACCATCCGCCGAGATGCACGCCGTCATGACCGGGACGACCTTATTAACATTCGCTTCCGCCGGTCAACACGAATGCGGGACATGCGAGTTTGTGCGGCCGGGCGCATTTAACAATGGTATTTTCCGCTCCGGACGGTAAAGGGCGGGATGCCGGTATTCCGTACCCCGCCCGGCCCGTCCCGCCCCGGCGGGGCATACTCGGGGAACGGGCCGGGAACGGCCCGCGGCCGGATCGCCCGGGTGCCGGATGGCCCGGGTGCCGGATGGCCCGGGTGCCGGATGGCCCGGGTGCCGGATCGCCCGCGAGCCGGTGCCCGCGAGCCGGTGCCCGCGACAAAGGTGGAGCGATGACTGACGGACTCGTGACCCTGACGAGCTGCTACCCGGTCCCCGACACGATCGACCGGCTGGAGGACGCCGTCACCGCGGCCGGGCTGCAGGTCTTCGCCCGGGTCGACCACGCGGCCGGCGCTCGCGAGGTGGGCCTGGACCTGCGGCACACCGAGCTGCTGCTGTTCGGTAACGCCCGGGGTGGCACCCCGCTCATGCAGGACAGGCAGACCGCCGGGATCGACCTGCCGCTCAAGGTTCTCGCCTGGGCGGATGAGAGCGGGCAGACCTGGCTCAGCTACAACGATCCAGCCTGGATCGCCGAGCGTCACGGGCTGGGCGGGCCGAGTGCCGCCGCCGTGGCGACGCTGCGGGAGGCCATCGCGAAACTGGCCCACGCCGCCGTCGGCCCGTGAGGCCCGCACCGGCGGCAGGGCCGGCCGCTGTGCGCTACTCTTGGGCTATGCGTTCCGTCCGGCTGCTCCTTGCTTAGCCGCGCCGACTGACCCCGTCGTTGGCGCGGCTGCCCCTCGTGACCGGGGGGCTTTTCTGTTGCCGGAACCGGACCGACCAAGTGCTGAGGACACCATGACAGCCGCCGAGAGTGCTGAGCGGGCGCAACACTACGACCCCCGCGAGATCCAGGAAAAGTGGCAGGACCGCTGGGCCGGGATGGACCCGTTCCGGGCCAGTGACGACCCGGACGACCCCCGACCGCGCACCTACCTGCTGGACATGTTCCCCTACCCCTCCGGCGACCTGCACATGGGCCACGCCGAGGCGTACGCCATCGCGGACGCGGTGGCCAGGTACTACTTCCAGCGCCATCACAACGTGCTGCACCCCATCGGCTGGGATGCGTTCGGGCTGCCCGCCGAGAACGCGGCGATCAGGAACAACACGCACCCCGCGGACTGGACGTACGCCAACATCGAGACGCAGGCCGCGTCGTTCCGCCGGTACGCGGTGTCCTTTGACTGGTCGCGGCGGCTGCAGACCTGCGACCCCGCGTACTACCGGTGGAACCAGTGGCTGTTCCTGCGCTTCTACGAGCGGGGCCTGGCCTACCGGAAGGACGGCTACGTCAACTGGTGCCCGCACGACCAGACCGTGCTGGCCAACGAGCAGGTGATCGCGGGCCGGTGCGAGCGCTGCGGGACCGAGGTCGTCCGCCGCGTGCTGACCCAGTGGTACTTCAAGATCACCGAATACGCGGACCGCCTGCTGGCGGACATGGCCCAGCTGGAAGGCCAGTGGCCGGACCGGGTACTGCTGATGCAGCGGAACTGGATCGGGCGCTCCGAAGGGGCTGAGATCCGCTTCGTGATCGAGGGCCGCGACGAGCCGGTCACCGTGTTCACCACCCGCCCGGACACGCTGTACGGGGCGACGTTCTTCGTGGTCGCGGCCGATGCAGCGCTGGCCGAGGAGATCTGCACCCCGGAGCACCGGGAGGACCTGCGGAGCTATGTGGCGCAGGTGCGCAAGCTGACCGACATCGAGCGGCAGGCCGCGGACCGGACGAAGACCGGCGTCTTCCTGGGCCGCTACGTGATCAACCCGGTGAACGGCGAGCGGCTGCCGGTCTGGGCCGCCGACTACGTGCTGCCCGACTACGGCACGGGCGCGATCATGGCTGTCCCCGCTCACGACCAGCGTGACCTGGATTTCGCGCGTGTCTTCGGCCTGCCCGTCCAGGTGGTCGTGGACACCGGCGACCCCGACCCCGCACAGACCGGGATCGCCACGCACGGCGACGGATCACTGGTCAACTCGGGCCCGCTGGACGGGCTGAGCAAGGCCGACGCCATCGCGCGGATCACCGGGATCATGGAGGAGGAGGGGCAGGGGCGTGCCGCGGTCAATTACCGGCTGCGCGACTGGCTGGTCTCCCGGCAACGGTTCTGGGGCACTCCGATCCCGATCGTCTACTGCGCGTCGTGCGGCGAGGTGCCGGTGGCGGACGACCAGCTGCCGGTGGTCCTGCCTGACCTGCGCGGCCAGGACCTGGCGCCGCGGGGAGTCTCGCCGCTGGCGGCCGCCGAGGACTGGGTCAACACCGAGTGCCCCAAGTGCGGCGGCCCCGCCCGGCGGGACACCGACACCATGGACACGTTCGTCGACTCGTCGTGGTACTTCCTGCGCTACTGCTCACCTCACTATGAGCACGGGCCCTTCGATCTGGCCGCGGTGCGCCGGTGGGCCCCGGTTGACCTGTACGTGGGCGGCGTCGAGCACGCCATCCTGCACCTGTTGTACAGCCGGTTCTTCGTCAAGGTGCTGCAGGACATGGGCATGGTGGACTTCGGTGAGCCGTTCACCAGGCTGCTGAACCAGGGCCAGGTCATCAACCGCGGCCGGGCCATGTCGAAGTCCCTGGGCAACGGGGTTGACCTGGGCCAGCAACTGGCCGCGCACGGGGTCGACGCGGTCCGGCTGACGATGGTGTTCGCCAGCCCGCCCGAGGACGACATCGACTGGGCCGACATGAACCCCGAGGCGTCGGTGAAGTTCCTCGGCCGGGTCTGGCGGATCGCTGACGACATCGCGGCGGGCGCTGGCACGGCCGCGGCCGCGGCCGCGGGCGGCGGCGCGGCCGCTGGCGGCGGGGGGGCCGAGGGTGACGGCCGGGACGCCCAGGGTGACCTGGCTCTGCGCAAGGTCACCCACCGCACCATCGACGAGGTCACCCGCCTGGTGGAGGCGCACCGGCTGAACGTCGCGGTGGCCCGGCTGATGGAACTGGCCAGTGCGACCCGGAAGGCGATCGACTCCGGTCCGGGTGCCGCCGATCCGGCGGTCCGGGAGGCGGCGGAGACGCTGACGGTGCTGCTGTCGCTGTTCGCGCCCTACACGGCTGAGGAGTGCTGGGCGCTGCTGGGCCATGAGCCGTCGGTGGCGCTGGCCGGCTGGCCGTCGGCGGATCCCGCGCTGCTGGTCGAGGACCTGGTGACCTGCGTCGTCCAGGTCGCCGGCAAAGTGCGGGACCGCCTGGAGGTTCCGCCCGGCATCGGCGAGGATGAGCTGCGTGAGCTGGCCCTGGCCGCTGCGGGTGTGGCCCGGGCCCTGGAGGGGCGGGCGGTCCAGAAGGTGATCGTCCGCGCACCCCGGCTGGTCAACGTCGTTCCTGGCTAGAACCAGCCCGGGTTCCTGCGTCTGCGGGAGGTACGCCCGCGGCCCTGCGCCCGCGGGCGTCTCACGCGTCCACGCCCGTTCATGCGGTTCGTCGTCGCGGATCGTCCTCGCGCCCGCCGTCCTGGCGGGCGTCAGACGCGGCGGAGCACCGCCACCACGCGGCCCAGGATCGCGGCCTCGTCTCCCGGTATCGGTGTGTACAGAGGGTTGTGCGGCATCAGCCAGACGTGCTCGCCGGAGCGCTTGAAGGTCTTCACCGTCGCCTCGCCATCGATCATGGCCGCCACGATGTCGCCGTTCTCCGCGACCGGCTGCTGCCGGACGACCACCCAGTCACCGTCGGCGATAGCGGCGTTGATCATGGAATCGCCGACTACCTTCAGCAGGAACAGCGTCCCATCGCCGACGATCTGCTTGGGCAGCGGGAAGATGTCCTCGATGGCCTCCTCCGCGAGGATCGGGCCACCAGCCGCGATCCGGCCGACCAGCGGCACATAGGTAGCTTCCTGCGACGCGATATCCAGCGTGGCCTCGTCGTCGATCTCGGCCTCCGGCCGGACCGCCGGGTGACCGGGCAGCCGGACCTCCACGGTCCGCGGCCGCCCCGCGTCGCGCCGCAGGTATCCCTTGCTCTGCAAGGTGGAGAGCTGGTAGGAGACGCTGGACGTACTGGTCAGCCCAACCGCCTCGCCGATCTCCCGCATCGACGGCGGGTAGCCGCGCCGCTGCACCGAATCCCGGATGACTTGCAGTACCTTGCGCTGCCGCCAGGTGAGTACGTGGTCGGGATCGGGCCGGTCCGGCATCTCAGTGACCACCGCGGGCACGCTGCCCTTCGGTTTCCTGCCCGGCCGGCCTTTCGGTCTCGCCGCCGTCTCTGTGCCGCTCCCGCCCGGCGCGCCCGGCGCGCCGTCGTCGTCCGAGCTGCTGTCCATGAACACTGACCTCCGGCTCTGGTGGCTGATCCCGTAGCAGACGGTAGCGCGTTCGCTTCACGATCTCAAACATCTGTTCGAGGCGGCGAGGAATGCCGTACCCCCGCGTCATCACGAGACAATGGCCGTAAAGATGTCCCGGTGCAGGTCAGAGGCTATTTCTGAGGTCCCGCGGAGGCTAGGGGAGCCTAGGCTGCTAGCCGAAAGTCTTTCCGGAGCCTGTGAATTTCCGGCGTGGCGTGTCGCTTGCAACCCTTTGAGAAGATCTCGTCCCTGGCCTGGGCAGCGTCGGCCACGGTGGGCCGGGGCTGGTGCCGGTGGACGGGCCCGATTCCGCCGCCCCGGAGGGTGCCGTCGTACCCGGGCCACCGACGACCACATCGCCCTCTTGCCCTCAGCGGTAACGATCAGTCGGTACCTAGGACCTCCCGTTCGCGGGGCAGTCCCGTCCGCTCCTCTCCGCTCTCCTTGCCTTGCTGTTGCTTGCCTTGCTACGGCGCCGGGACGAAAAGGGAATCGCTGTCCGGAGCGGTTTTAGATGCCGAGTTGGGCTGCTCGCCGGGTGAGCTCGAGCTTGGAGTGGACGTCGAGTTTCGTGTAAGCGTTGTGCAGGTGTGTTTCGATGGTGCGCTCGCTGAGGAACAGGTTCCGGGCGATGTCCGGCGTTGACTGGCCGGCGACGGCGAGCCGGACAATCTCGTACTCGCGGCGGCTGAGTGCGTGCACCCCCAGCGAAGAGTTGGCGTGGCGGGGGCGGCGGAATGTGCCGCGGACGGCGGCCTGCACCTGATCGAGCACGGCCTCGGCGTCTTCGACCCAGGGGCGATGATCAGCGCCTGGCAGTTCAACGAACTTCGCGCCCTCGATATGGTCCGCAAGATAGCGGCCGTTGCCGACCTCGACCCAACGGTCATCGCTGCGGTGCAGCACCAGTGTCGGGGAGTGGATATCGGGCAGCAGGTCCCGGACATCGAGCTGCGCGTTCATTAGCATCAGGTCGCGGAGTTCCTGTGCTGCGCCGGTGCGCGCCTACTCGCGTCAGCCGGCCTGGCCACTTTCACGGTAGGAACACTCTTGAGCCGCTACATCCGTACCAGTACGGATTCCAGCAAGCTGAGTAACCGGCCACGTCACACCGGACCGCAGGTGTGCTGTTGTTCGTTGCGTGATTGTTGACCGTGATCTTCGCGCTGGTCTATGTCACACTTCAGCCCGTGCAAATGGATGCTTTGCACCTTCCAGCATCCGCCGGGGAGGGAGACTCCGCTCCTTCATCTCATCGAGGCTCGCGAAGCGACCGCTTAGCCAGGAGCAGGTGGCGTGACCTGCGCTCGCGGGAGACCACACGCCGGACACGCCCGGGCAGTGGCCGGTACCTCTG
The DNA here is from genome assembly GCA_963782185.1 of uncultured Actinomycetes bacterium. Classification (GTDB taxonomy): domain Bacteria; phylum Actinomycetota; class Actinomycetes; order Streptosporangiales; family Streptosporangiaceae; genus RYN-230. The sequence continues at coordinate 356,616 of CAWAJB010000031.1, read as the reverse complement.
GACGCGAAACCCTGTCTCACCTGCGGTGATACATGTCCAGGGACCGTACTGTCAGACCCCCGCGCTACACCTGTACCGTACAGTCATTCGATCGAAAGCACGATCGATCGAACTGCTGTACGATAGAACGGTCATTCGATACAGGAGGCTGGCATGAGCGTGATGAGCATGGGCAAGAAGCCCAGAGCCCTGATCCACCCGCTCCGTGCTGGGAACTCTCAGGCCCGCGTGCGAGGAGGCAGGTTCCGCCCGGCTGAGCCCGGCACGCCGGCCGCCCGCCAGGAAAAGCAGCGCGTTCCCGTCGTGTCGCTGCCGCAGCCGGGCACCCCGGCGGTGGACCGGCCGCGGGGGACCAGGAAATCGCCGGCGCGCCCGCGGCTCTGGGTGGTGCCGGACCCGCCCGGGCTGGCTGGGGGCACCCCGCTGGTACCCCGGCCCCGGATGGCACCGGACGATCAGATCCCGTCCCGCCCCCCCGTCCCCGCGGTGGCCCCTGCCCCAGGCCGTCCACGCGTGCCCGGGCAGGCCGCGGCGCCCTCCGGAGTGCGGGCGGCCCGGCCCGCGTCCGCGCCGTCCAGGCGGCCCGCCAGGCGAGTGCGGCGCACCAGGCTCACCCGGCGCGGGCGCCGGCTGATCTGGGCCTCCGCCGTGCTCCTCCTCGTGGCCGTGCTCACCCCGGTCCTGCTCGCGCTGGCTTCCGGGGCCCAGGCGGCCGACCACGGTGTGCCGCCGTCTGCGGTCCGGGCGGCCATGCGGCACGTCGTGGTCAAGCCCGGGCAGTCGCTGTGGTCGATCGCGCTGAACGCGGAGCCCGAGGCCGACCCGCGGGTGGTCGTCCAGCAGATCATGGACTTCAACGCGCTGGGCAGCCAGGTCGTGGTGCCCGGCGAGAGCCTCTGGGTGCCTAGGGGCTGAATCATCCGTGACCCTAGTTCCCCGGGCCGGGATTCCCCCGGCCGGTCCTCCCCGGCCGGGACGCCCCTGGCGGGGACTGTCTGGGGCCCGCTCGCCCGCGGCCGCTTCCCGCCACTGGCCCGCGCGGACGGCGCCGGGCCTGCTTCCCTGGTGGCGGGGCTCCTGCACTTCCCCGGCCAGCCGCCGGGGGTTTACCGGAAAATCGCGGAACCGGCGCGTTGCCGCTTGCGCAGCGCCGGGTGTCTGCTCTAGCGTGACCACAACATATAGTAGTTACAGCGCTGTAGTTAACATACAAGTTGTGGTGTCAGGAGCCTGCTTCGGGCTCAGGTCGCCTGGGGAGGTGATCGCATGTTCTGCCCGTACTGCAAGAGCGAGGAAAGCCGGGTCATCGACAGCAGGACCGCCGATGATGGCGCTGCGATCCGCCGCCGCAGGTCGTGCCCGGCGTGCGGGCGGCGCTTCACCACCCAGGAGACAGTCATCCTGATGGTGGGCAAGCGCAGCGGCACGACCGAGCCGTTCACCCGCGAGAAGATCGTCCGCGGGGTCCGCCGGGCCTGCCAGGGCAGGCCGGTTACCGAAGACCAGCTGGCGATCCTGGCCCAGCAGGTCGAGGATACGATCCGGGCGCGCGGCGCGGGCGAGGTCCCCTCACACGAAGTGGGCCTGGCGATCCTCGGCCCGCTCCGTGACCTGGACGAGGTGGCTTACCTGCGGTTCGCCTCCGTCTACCGGGGGTTCGAGTCGCTCACTGATTTCGAGAATGAGATTTCCGCGCTGCGCACGGCGCGGCAGGAGGCGGGTGCGCTGGCGGCGCCCTCCTGACCAGCAGGTGAGTTCGGAGTTCTGGTTCGCGCTATTACATCGACGGATGGGCCTGGCCGGGCCCGCCTGGGATCCGCGGGGATCCCGGAAGGGGGAAGGACATGACGGAGACGGTGAGCGGATCTGCGCCTCGTGGAAGCAAGGGTTCGCGCAAGGGGCTCACGATCGGGCGGATTCACACCCGTGAGGGCGTGCACCCGTACGACGAGGTCACCTGGGAACGCCGCGACGTCGTCATGACCAACTGGCGGGATGGCACCGTCAACTTCGAGCAGCGTGGTGTCGAATTCCCTGACTTCTGGTCCGTCAACGCGGCCAACATCGTCACCACCAAGTATTTCCGCGGCGCGGTGGGCACTCCGGAGCGGGAGTGGAGCCTCAAGCAGCTGGTCAACCGCGTGGTCGGGAAGTACGTGGCGGCCGGCCGCGAGAACGGGTACTTCGCCACCCCCCGGGACGCCGGGATCTTCGAGCACGAGCTCGCCTACGCGCTCATCCACCAGATCTTCGCGTTCAACTCCCCAGTCTGGTTCAACGTCGGGACCAACTCGCCGCAGCAGGTATCGGCGTGTCAGCCTTACGACGCCCTGGTGAGCACCCCCGCTGGACTCATTCCTATCGGCAAGCTGGTGGCCGATGACGCCGTCGGCGCCAAAGTGTACGACGCGCGCGGCCTCACCAGGATCGTCGCTACCAAGGCCAACGGCGTGAAGGAAGTTCTGCGCCTGCACACCAAGGCCGGCTACACGCTCGACGTCACCGGCGATCACCTTGTCTGGCGCGCCACGGATCTCGTTAACGGCGCCTTTGTAACCGCCGGCACCCTCCGTGCGGGCGACGCTCTCTTGCAGGTGGAACCCGAGGTTGGGGGTTCGGACCGCCAGGTGTTGGAGATCGCCGAGATCGAGTCGCTAGGCGCCATGGAGGTCTTCGACATCCAGACCGAAAGCGGTGAATATCTATCCGGGAATCTCCGGGTGCACAACTGCTTCATCCTGGCGGTTGACGACACCATGGACTCGATCCTGGGCTGGTACAAGGAAGAAGGCCTGATCTTCAAGGGCGGTTCCGGTGCCGGGGTCAACCTGTCCAGGATCCGGTCCTCCAAGGAGCTGCTCTCCTCCGGGGGCACGGCCAGCGGGCCGGTCTCCTTCATGCGCGGCGCGGACGCGTCAGCCGGCACCATCAAGTCCGGCGGGGCCACCCGCCGGGCCGCGAAGATGGTCGTCCTCGACGTCGATCACCCCGACGTGGAGGAGTTCGTCGAGACCAAGATGCGCGAGGAGGAGAAGGTCCGGGTCCTCCGCGACGCCGGGTTCGACATGGACCTGGGCGGCAAGGACATCGCCAGTGTCCAGTACCAGAACGCCAACAACTCGGTCCGGGTCTCCGACGAGTTCATGCGGGCGGTCGAACGGGACGGCAAGTTCGACCTGGCCGCGCGGCTGACCGGGGAGACTGTCGAGACGGTGGACGCCCGGGCCCTGTTCCGCAAGATGGCCGAGGCGGCCTGGGCCTGCGCGGACCCGGGAATTCAGTACGACGGCACGATCAACGACTGGCACACCACCCCGGAATCGGGCCGGATCACCGCCAGTAACCCCTGCTCCGAGTACGTTCACCTGGATAATTCCTCGTGCAATCTGGCCAGCATCAACCTTCTGAAGTTCCTGCGCGACGATGACACCTTCGCGGTGGAGAAATTCCGGCAGATCACCGAGCTGATCATCACGGCCATGGACATCTCCATCTGCTTCGCGGACTTCCCGACCGAGAAGATCACCGAGACCACCCGGGCGTACCGGCAGCTGGGCATCGGCTACGCCAACCTGGGCGCCCTGCTCATGGCGACCGGCCACGCCTACGACTCCGACGGCGGCCGGGCTGTCGCGGCGGCCATCACCTCGCTGATGACCGGGACGGCCTACCGCCGGTCCGCGGAGCTCGCGGCGGTGGTCGGGCCGTACGACGGGTACGAGCGGAACGCGACCGGGCATAAGCGGGTGATGCGCAAGCACGCAGAGGCCAGCCACCGGATCAAGGCGCTGGGCGGGATGGACGAGGAGATCCTGGCCGCCGCGAACAAGGCGTGGGACAAGTGCGTCGCACTGGGCGAGAAGAACGGCTACCGCAACGCACAGGCCTCGCTGCTCGCGCCGACCGGCTGCCTCACCGGGGACACCCTGGTCACCACGGATCGTGGACTGGTCCGGCTCGCAGAGCTGGGCGACGTCTATGGAGACCGCTGGCAGGACATTGAGCTCGTCGTCTCCACGGATGAGGGACCACGGCGCGCCACGAAGTTCTTCGTGAATGGCGAGGAGCCCACCCGGGCGATCCGCACCGAGGGTGGATACGCCATCCAGGGCACGCTGACCCACCGGGTCAAGATTGTCGATGCGCGGTCCGGTGCCTGGGTGTGGAAGCGACTTGCCGACATCGCCCCCGGTGACCTGCTGCCGCTGCAGATGGGGGGCCTCCCCGGTAAGCCGCGGCGCGTGCCGCTTCCCGTGATCGATCAGGCCTACTACGTCGGTGACCGGAACCTGCAGGTTCCCGATGAAGTGACCGCGGACCTGGCCGAGCTTGTCGGGTATTTCATGGGCGATGGCAGCCTGCACGCGAAGGGCATCCGGCTGTGTGTCGCGGACAGGGACCTGGACGTCGCGGACCGGCTCGGCGTGCTCAGCAAGGAACTGTTCGGCCTGGCTCCCGTGGTCACTCAGCAGCAGGGATACCAGGAGGTGGTGCTGCAGTCCGTGCGGCTGGCCAGGTGGTGGCAAGCGGCGGGCTTCGCCAAGACCCTGCCCGAGGCTGACCATGTCGGCAAGGGATGGGTTCCCCAGGTTCCATCCGCGATCCTGGAGGCCAACGACCCTGCCGTGTACGCGGCATTCCTGCGTGGGCTGTTCGAAGCCGACGGGACCGTCCTGGACGGCGTGCCGAGCGTCTCGACGGCGCACCAGTCCTTTGCTGCGGAAACGCGCACCCTGCTGCTCGCTCTTGGCCTGGCCACAACGACCAGGCGGACTACCAGCGGATGGGGCGGCGACATCCTGCAGGTCCGGCTGCGTAATGCCGATCACGCGCTGAACTTCGATGAGATGGTCGGCTTCATCGGCGAGCGCAAGTCGAAGCTGCTGGTCGCCCTGGAGCCAGATCGTTCCGCCAAGAAGGATTACGTTTACCTTCCGGGCAACGCCTGGATGAGCCTGATCCCGGCCGGACATGCCGCACGCGACGCGGTGCAGCAGTCCATCGGGAAGACGGGCGGGGTCCCTCGGATGCTGGCCCGCCGGCTGTTCGAGGAGACCCTCGATTCGCAGCTCGGACATTCGCTCGGCTACCTCTTCGAGCGCGTGGCGAGTAACGACGACGGCGGCATCCAGCCCACGTATGACCTATCGGTCCCGGACAACGTGACCTACGTGGCCAACGGCATGGTGAGTCACAACACCATCGGCCTGATGATGGACTGCGACACCACCGGTGTCGAGCCTGACCTGGCCCTGGTCAAGTTCAAGAAGCTGGTCGGCGGCGGCTCGATGCAGATCGTCAACCAGACCGTGCCGCGCGCCCTAAAGAACCTGGGCTACCAGCCGGAGCAGGCCGAGGCGATCGTCGAGTACATCGCCGAGCACGGCCATGTCGTCGATGCACCCGGCCTCAGGCCGCAGCACTACGAGGTCTTCGACTGCGCTATGGGCGAGCGCTCTATTGGCCCGATGGGTCATGTGCGGATGATGGCCGCGGTCCAGCCCGCGCTAAGTGGGGCAATTTCGAAGACGGTGAATCTTCCTGAGTCGGCCACTGTCGAGGACATCGAGTCCATCTACACGGAGGGGTGGAAGCTCGGGCTCAAGGCGCTGGCCGTCTACCGGGACAACTGCAAGGTGGGCCAGCCGCTGTCCGACGCCCGGAAGAAGCCGGCCGCCGCGGCGGCCGAGCCCGCAGCCACGCCGCACGAGGCCCCGCCGGTGCGCAGGCGGCTGCCGAAAAACCGCACCGCGTCCGTGACCAGCTTCTCCGTGGCCGGGGCCGAGGGCTACATGACGGCGTCCAAGTACCCGGACGACGGCGTGGGCGAGCTCTTCCTCAAGCTCGGCAAGCAGGGATCCACCCTGGCGGGCGTAATGGACGCGTTCTCGATGGCGATCTCCATCAGCCTCCAGTACGGGGTGCCGCTGGAGAAGTGGGTGGAGAAGTTCACCAACATGCGCTTCGAGCCGGCCGGCATCACCGACGACCCGGACATCCGGATCGCCAGCTCGGTCCTGGACTACGTGTTCCGCCGGCTGGCCCTGGATCACCTGCCCTACGAGACCCGGGCCGAGATGGGCATCCTGTCCGCCAGCGAGCGGACCGCCCAGCTGGCCGGTGAGGACCCCACGGCCCTGGCGGAAGAGCAGGATCCGGGGGAGATGGCCCAGTCCGCGCCGGTCGAGCGGCCCCATGACCGCGCCGAGGAGGCGCCGGAGCCGGCCGGGCCCGCCGCGCCGTACCAGCCGCACAGCTCGACCGAGCTGATCGAGGCGCAGCAAGGTCGCACCGCGGACGCCCCGCTGTGCCTGACCTGCGGTACCAAGATGCGCCCGGCCGGTAGCTGCTACGTCTGCGAAGGCTGTGGCGCCACCAGCGGCTGCAGTTAGAAGTGAGCGGTATTGCAGCAGATGCAACAGGAGTGTGGCCGGCCCAGGCGGCATGCCTGGGCCTGCCGGGTCCCCCTGGATCACCGAGGGCTGGGCCGTGTTCATGCCCGAGTTCCGGTCGTCGGGGATTGCGGGCTCCGGCGACATGCGGCAGGCCTTCCGTGACCGCGGGCTCCCAGACCCGGACCCGGAGATCGGCGACGTCCTGGCCGGCGTGGACCTGCTCACGTCCCGGGGCCTGGCTGACCCCGGCACGCTGATCCTTCTCGGCCACAGCTACGGCGGGTACCTGGCCGGCCGCATCATCGCCCGGGACCATCGCTTCCGGGTGGCCGTGGGCTGCGAGGCCGTGGCTGACCTCCGGCTCCTCGACCCGGTGAGCCAGCGGATGCAGGCCGGCTGGCTCGGCGGCGACGCCCACCAGGTGCCCCGGCGGTGGGAGGCCGCTGGTGCCCGGCGCCGACCATGTCCTGTCATCCGGCCCGGCCCAGCGGTGTCTGCAGCAGGCAGTGACCCGGTGGTGAGAGCCTCATCGCTGAGGCGCCGCGCCCTAGCCGCTGGCGGCGGCCCAGGCGGCGTCCTGACGGTCCAGGAACGTGTTCACCAGGCTGGTGAACACCTCCGGCTGCTCGGTGAAGCACAGGTGCGAGGCGTCCTCGATGACGGCGAGCTGGGACCCGGGGATCCGCTCGTGCATCTCCGCCAGGTGGCCGGGCATGCATTCGTCGTAGCGGCCGCCGACCAGCAGGGTTGGCACGGCGATCTCGCCCAGCCGGTCCATCACGTCCCAGGTCTTCAGCGTCCCGGTCACGGTGAACTCGCTCGGGCCGTTCATCGTGTTGTTGACGTCGTAACCGGCCTCCGCGAACGAGCGCTCCAGGCTGGCTGGCCAGGGACTCAGCCGGCAAACGTGTTCCCGGTAGAAGCCGAGGATGGCCGCCTGGTACTCCGGGCACGCGGTGAACCCGGCGTTCTCGTGTTCCCTGATGACCTGGCGCACCTCCGCGGGCTGCGCCGACAGCAGCTCCGCGCAGTCCCTGACCCAGCGGACCATGCTGGCCGGGCCGCCGCACAGGATCAGGCTGTCCAGCTCGGGATGGCGGTCCAGCACGTACTACATGGCCAGCATGCCGCCCCAGGAACTGCCGAACAGGTGCAGCCGGGTCAGCCCCAGCGCGGCCCGGACCTGGGCGACTTCGGGTGACTAAACGCTCGACCGTCCACAGCGCCGGATCCCCGGGGCGATCCGAGCGCCCGCAGCCCAGCTGGTCGTAGAAGATCACCTACCGCCGGCCGGCGAGCGCCTCGAGCGGCTCCAGGTAGTAATGGGTGAATCCCGGGCCGCCGTGCAGGCACAGCAGCGGTGTCCCACCCTCGCCGACTGACCGGTACCAGACCCGGCCGCCGTCGACCTCCAGATAGCCCTCGGTTGCGCTCATGCATCCTCCGTGCCTCGTTGCCCGACACGATGATCTTCGGCCCGGCGAGAGGGCCAGGCCCAGGCGCTCTGGGGCCCGCAACCCGGGGCCGGGTCCGCCGTAGCAGATTACGGATCCATGATTTGCCCGCCGTTCACCGGGCAGTGCGATCCGGCGGGAAGGCAGTCTTGGGACGGCGAGAGGCGGGCTTGGTGCCCGGCTGGACAAGCATGGCACCCGCGGCGTATGCCGCGTGCGCTCGTCTCTCGCCCGGAAATTCAGGACCCGTGAACCAGACGGGCGTGACATTCGTTGGACGCATGGGCCTGGAGCCCGCGAATTTCCAGGAGCCTGGGGCATCCGCATCCCGCCCCGGGCCACTGAGCCACGCGGCCAGGGGGCCGGCCCGAGGAGGAGTGCGATGGCTGTGAGGATGATGTCCGGCGGCCTGGCCGCGCGGTCCCGCTGGCAATCCACCCGGGCGGCCGCTCCCGCGGGCGAGCGGGTGGTCTGGGTGTACGCCATCACCGATGATCTGGGCCCGCGCCTGTTCGCCGGCCTGGGCGGGGTCGGGGGCGAGCGGGTCCGGGTCGTGGCCGAGGCCGGCCTGACCGCAGTCGTGGGGTCGGTCGAGGCCCGGGCCTTCGGCGAGGATGCCCTGGCCAGCCTGCTGGGTGGCCTGGACAACATCGAGCGGGTCGGCCGCGCGCACCATCAGGTCATCGCCAGGGCCGCCGCGGGCGGCCGGCCTGTCCTGCCGCTCCGGCTGGCCACCGTCTACCCCGACGACGACACGGTCCGTGCCCTGCTGGCCCGGCGCCGCGGTGAGTTCGCCGGCCTGCTGGCCCGTTTCCGCGACACGGTGGAATGGGGCGTGCAGGTCTACGGGCCGGCGGGTCAGCAGGACGTGGCCGACACACTCGCGGACACGATCGACTGGGTGCTCACGGACATGGCCGACGCCTCGCAGCGGCAGCCGGACGAGGACCCGCGTTACGCCCGGGGCCCGGAGCACATGATTCTCAATGCCGCCTACCTCCTGCGCGGTGACCGCGCCCCCGAGTTCGTGGCGGCCGCGCACGCGCTGGCCGGGGCCCGGACCGGGGTGCGGGCGGACCTGAACGGGCCGTGGCCGCCGTACTCGTTCGTGGACCAGCTCGACGCCTGACCGGGGCCAGGGCGGCCGGCATGCATGGGGCGCGAGAGCGCCCACCACGCAGCCACCCGCTGGGGGGGAGACGGACCTGCCGCCGGCTGGGAGATTGGCCCCTCGTCGGCTCGGGGACGGACCCGTCGTCGGCCGGGACACTGACCAGTCCGACCTGGTTGTCTTACTTAGCAGGTTCTGTGCTTCATAAAAGACCAGGTCAGAGCGTTCTTTCTGACTCGCGGGGGAGTGCCGTAAAGGCGTTACCCCCGAAGGGGCCATTACCCTGGCAAGGTCGGCGCCCGGCCGGAGCGCTGGCCCAGCAGGGCTACAGGTGTCGCCGGCGCGGCAGAGTCTGGCCTGGCCATTCTCTGCCGGTATCTGGTTGTGTGTCGCTGTAAGCGCGTGGTAATGCGCTATACAAGGAACGGCACGAGGGAGCAAGATGCGGCCGGTGTACGGATCCCTGCCTGGCAGGCGAATGGCCCAGGAAGGGCTGGCGCGGGTGCGCCAGGCTGCCCGCTCGGCCTCCCTGCCAGTGAAGGTCCTGCTGGTCCTGGCCGTTTTGATCATCATCGTGCTGGGCCTGAGCCTGGGCGCCCGGTTCTGGGATCTGCTCGTGGTCGCCGCCCTCGCGTACGGTCCCGTCGAGGTCTGGCGGGGACACCGGTCGTGGGTGGCATCGGTGTTCGTCGCCGCCTGGGGCCTGGTGGCGGTCCTGGCCATCGCGGCGGTGGCCGGCCGGCTCAGCTCCGGCATCGTCCCGTTGTTGCTGCTGCCGTGCGCGGCGGTCGCCGTCTCGCATCTGCGGGTACTGTCCCGCCGTTATGTGCCCTGCCGGACGGTGGCCGTGACCCAGCTGTGGGCCCTGCCGCCCGGTCTGCTTGCCTGGTGGCTGGCGCCCGGCCGGCTGGTGATCAGCTACGGCATCGCCTGGGTGCTCGGCCTCATCGTGATCGCCTGGAGGATGGGCAAGTCGCAGCAGGAGGCCAGGGCGCTCAGCCGCCAGCAGGGCCGCGCCGGCGCGCTCGCTGCTCCCCACCGGCCCAGCGGCCCTGCGGCGGCGGCCCGGCCCGCCGGCCTGCCGCCGGCCGCGGCGGGCGCCCGGACGCCCCGCCCTGACGTGTCGAGGGTGGTGCAGACGGCCGAGGGGTCGGTACGCCCGGCCGACGGTGCACAGCCCCGCGACCGGGCCAGCGGCGACCAGCACCCGCCCGAGATCACGGTCGCGCAGGCCATGGCCGAGCTCGACGCCATGATCGGCCTTACCTCGGTCAAGGATCAGATCCGGCAGATCACCGCCTCAGTCGAGGCCGCCCGCCGCCGGGTCATGGCGGGCTACGGGGCGGAAAAGCCTATGCAGCATTTTGTCTTCCTGGGGCCGCCTGGCACCGGGAAGACCTCGGTGGCCCGGGTCGTGGCGAAGATCTTCTACGCGTTCGGCCTGCTCGACACTCCGCTCGTGGTGGAGGCGCAGCGTGCTGACCTGGTGGGGGAGTATCTGGGGGCCACCGCGATCAAGACGAACGAGCTGGTCAACAGCGCGCTCGGCGGGGTCCTGTTCATCGACGAGGCATACAGCCTGGTGAACGACAGCGAAGGGCAGGGCGACCGGTTTGGCCACGAGGCGATCCAGGCGCTGCTGAAACGGGCCGAGGACGACCGGACCGAGCTCATCATCATCCTGGCCGGGTACGAGAAGCAGATGGAAGGGTTCCTGGCCAGCAATCCCGGCCTCAACTCCCGGTTCGGGCTCCGGGTGAAGTTCCCCACCTACTCACCCGCCGAGCTGATGGCCCTCGCCGACCTCTATCTGGAGCAGCGCGGGGAGATACTCGAGGCCGACGCCCGCCCCGCGCTGTTGCGGATGATGGAGGATGTGGGCCGGCGCAGGCTCGCCGATGAGCTCGGCAACGGGCGTTTCGTGCGCAGCCTGCTGGAGAAGGCGGGGCGGGCCCGCGACGTCCGGATCATGGCCGACGGCGCGGAGCCGTCCCCAGCCGAGCTGGTCACGCTGGAGGCGGCCGACCTGGAGCGGGCCGGGGCGGAGCTCACCGCCCGCTTCCGCGGCTACAGCAAGGCGCCGACCCTGGAGAGCGCTCTCGCCGAGCTGGACGAGCTGGTCGGCCTGGAGCCGGTCAAGCGCCAGGTGCACGAGATCGCCGCCCAGCTGCGGGTGGCCCGGCTGCGGGAACGACATCAGCTGTCCAGCCAGCCCCCGGTCCGGCACTTCGTGTTCACCGGGCCGCCTGGCACGGGCAAGACCACGGTGGCCCGGATCCTCGGCCGCATCTTCACCGCCCTGGGGCTGCTGGTCCGTCCGGCGGTGATCGAGGCGCACCGGGCGGACCTGGTCGGGGAGCATCTGGGCTCTACGGCGATCAAGACCGGGAAGCTGATCGACTCCGCGCTCGGCGGGGTGCTGTTCATCGACGAGGCCTACTCGCTGTACAACGCGGGTTATTCGGGTGGTGACGCCTACGGCTCGGAGGCCGTGGCCACGCTGCTGAAGCGGGCCGAGGACGACCGCGACCGGCTGGTCATCGTGCTGGCCGGCTACCCGGCCGACATGGACCGCTTCCTGCGCAGCAACCCCGGGCTCGCGTCCCGGTTCAGCGTGCGGATCGGGTTCCCCAGCTATTCACCCGGCGAGCTGGTCCGGATCGCCGAAGTGATCGCTGAGCAGCACGGTGACGCGTTCGAGGAGCCGGACGCGAAGCCGGTCCTCGCCGAGATCTTCCAGACGGCAGCCGCGCGCGGGCAGATCGACGAGCTGGGCAACGGCCGATTCGCGCGCAGCCTGTTCGAGCGGGCCTGCGCCGCACGGGACCTGCGGGTCGCGGATCTCGACGAGGACGCGAGCGCCGCCGACCTCACCATCGTGTCCGCGGCCGATCTGCGCGGCGCGTTCCGCGAGCTCGGTGGTCCCCAGCCGAGGATGAGCCCGAGCCGGGATGAGCCCCATCGGGGATGAGCCCCAGCCGGGATGATGAGCCCCATCGGGGATGAGCCCCAGCCGGGATGAGCCCCATCGGGGATGAGCCCAGCTGAGGGGGCGAGGGGACGGGGCGCCCGAGGCCGGGTGGTCAGTCGGCCACGGCAGGCGGCAGGTCGCGGAGCGCGGCGATCAGGCTGGCCTGGTCACCCGCGGTGTCCCGGATGACGTACATCAGCGTATGCAGCACCGCGTGCCGGTCCTCACCCCGGTCCAGCAGCCGCTGCGCGGCCTCCCACAGCTCGGGCGGGTCCCCTCGCCACAGCTGGTCCGCCAGCCTGAGGTGCCGGTCGATGTGCAGCGGGGCGCTGGGCCGCCCGTTCGCATCGTTGTGGTCCGCGGCCAGCAGCGTGCGCCGGTCTGACTCCTCGGCCGGATCCAGACCGGCCAGGTCGACGCCGCCGAACATGCCGCGCAGCACCGGGAAGGCGAACGCCCGCCGGGGCAGCGCCTCCAGGTCATCGTCTGGCAGCAGGCGGGACACCAGCGCCGCGTCCAGGCCGAACGCCGTCGGATCCTGGTAGACCTGGGCGAACGTGCCCATCGAGTCGAAGACCGCATCCAGGGTCTCCGCGATCATCTCGGCGGCCAGCCTCTGGCGCCGCCCCGTCCAGCGCACCCACGCGGCCAGCACGTGCGGCATCGCGTGCTGCTCGGCGGACAGCAGCAGTACCTTGCGCGGCAGCCAGTCCAGCAGGAACGTGGCCACCTTCGCCGGGCTCATCCGCAGCGGCCGCCCGAAGTCACGGTCGCAGCCGTAGTCGATGATGTGATCCGCGCAGCGGCTAGCCGCCCGGGTGTCGGACAGATCCTCCGCCTCATCTGAGGCCAGGAACTCGGCCACCAGCATGGCCCGCCGGTCCCGGGTCCACGCGTGGCGACGGGTGGTGGCCGCGCCCCAGCCCGACCCGTGCCCTGTGCTCCACGGGGCCGACCCGGCCGCCGGGCCGCTTCCGGCCGCGGGACGGCCGGTGCCGTTGCGCGCACCGTAACCCGGGCGGGCGGGCGGCAGGGTCCGGATCCGGGCCCGGATGAACGCGTGGTAGGACGCGAACGAGTCGCTCGGCGGCGTCCCCTGGCCGGCTTCGGTCACGGCCAGGGCCGTCTCCAGCAGGCGACGCGCCTGCGGGGCTTCCACCTGGCTGAACGTGGCCCGCGCGGGTTGCCTGCCGTCCCCCTCCCCGGCCGCCCGGCAGCGCTCGAGCAGGCGGTCCACCTGAGAGGTCACCCAGCCGTCCCGGAGCATCCCGCCCGCGTTGTAGTCGACGACCATGACCAGGGCGTGCGGCTCTTCCCCGGCGTAGCTAAACACGCAGACGACCTCGTCACGGTCCCCGAACGCGTCGGAGTTCACATAACACTCGCCCGCCGTTACCGCGCCCACATGCTCGGCCCACGGCGGCCGGACCACGCCGCGGGCGATCAGCGCCAGCGCGGCCGTCTCCGCCTGCATGGCCTGGCGCGGAGTCCCCAGGCAGGCGACGCCCGACAGCAGGGCCAGCGCGGCCGGGCTGCGCTGCTGCGCCGCGTAGCTCACCAGCCCCTCGCCGACCAGTTCCTCGACGTCGCCACGGGAGTTGCGCGGCAGCCGTTCTCCCCACCAGGTGCCGAGCAGTTCACTCACCATCAGCTCGGCATCCAGCGGGCTGCGGACCGCCAGCAGCTCACGGGCAGCCCGGAGCATCTCGGCGAACAGCGCGTTCGGTGGGGCGACATTGGGGAGCACCGAGCGGGTCCCCTTCCCTCGGCCTGGGTGGCCCGGCCCGCCGGGGGGCTCTCGTCGTCGGCTTTGCGGGCTCACATGGACAGCTTTCCAGATTCTCGCGGCACCGTGCCACGTCCGCGCCGGATGGTGGCCATGTTTCCGCGTGTGGCAGATATTACGGGCATCCGGGATCCCCGGCGCCGGACATTCGGGGCATCGGGTATCTCATGATCAATGCAATTCCGGAGCCGGAGCCAGGTTACGGGGGTACCCGGGGGCGCGCCGTCACTTCTTTCCGGAAGAACCAGGTCGCCGTGATGCCCTCGGCGCGGCGCGATATCGCCTAGGATGTGGGAAGCTCGCCTGCGTGGCCACTGTGGGTGTTCGGTAACGGAACGGGGCCGTACCCATTGGGCTGCCGCCGTGCTTGTGCCTTCACTGGCGGCGTCGCCGCTAGCCTGCTTGTGTCCGCAGTGAGCGGGAAGGAGCCGTTGCATGGCCCCAGCGGCGGGACTTGAGCGCAGGGGGACTGGAGTACGGCGATGAGCACTGATACCTCCGTGCCTCAGCCCCGCGTCTCGGGGCTGGACGTGTCCGACTCGGCCCTGCTCGCGACCCTGCTCCGCGAGGCGCCCATCGGCTTCGCCTTCTTCGGGCCCGATCTGCGCGTCCGCCGGATCAACCACACCCTGGCCCGGCTCGACGGCCTCGATCTGGAAGCGCACCTGGGCCTGCTGCCTTCCCAGGTGTGGCCGGGGACGCTCGCGTCCCGGGTCGAGTCGGCCGTGCGCCACGTGCTGGCCGACGGCCGGCCCCTGTACGAGTCGAACCAGCCGGTTAGCGAGGCCGAGTCCGCCGTGGCGGAGCCAGCCAGGACCGGGCAGCCGTCCCCCGGTGAGGGCGCCCCGGACCAGGAGGACCGGCAGTGGGCGTTCTCCTGGTTCCCCTCGCACGACCCGGACGGCAACATCGCCGGCGTGGCGCTGATCGCGGTGGACGTCACCGACCGGGCCAACTCGGCGGAGGCGGTCCGCCGCAGCGAGGAGCGCTACCGCTCCCTCGTGCAGGCCGGCGCCCAGGTCGTCTGGGTCACCACGCCCACCGGCGAGATCGCCGAGGACTCACCGGAGTGGCGCTGGATAACGGGCCAGAGCCTGGAGGAGTACCTGGGCAATGGGTGGCTGGACGCGATTCACCCGGAGGACCGTGAGCGGGTGGAGCGGGAATGGCGGGAATGCGTCCACGCCGGGAAAGTATTCGACAGCCGTTACCGGGTGCGCACCAAGACCGGGTCATACCGGCATTACGACGTGCGGGCCGTCCCGATTGAGCGGGACGGGAAGATCATCGAATGGGTGGGGGCCAGCACCGACGTCACCGGCCAGCGCGAGGCCGAGGAGATGCGCGGCCGGCTGACCGAGCAGCTGTCCGCCGCCGCGCTGCGCACCGCCCGGCTGCAGCAGGCCACGTCCATGCTGGCTGAGGCGCTCACCGTACTCCAGGTCGTCGAGGTGATCACCGAGGTCGGGCGCTCCGCGATCGGCGCGGAACGGTCCGCGGTGGCCCTGCTCGACCGCGAGCGGCTGCAGCTGCACACCATCAACCCGCTCGGGCTCCCCGATGTCCCCGGAGCCCCGGCCGGTGACATGCCGCTCGAGGCGCCGAGCGTGATGACCCTGGCCATCACGTCCCGCCGGCCCGTGCTGGTGGAGAACCCCGAGTCGCTGCGGCGGCACTTCGACGGGATCGACGACGTTGACGTGTTTCTCGCGCACAGTGACGAGCGGGCCTGGGTCGGGCTTCCCCTGCTCGCGGCGGGAGCGCCGCTCGGGGCGCTGCGGTTCTCGTTCACCAAGCCGCGGCAGATCACCGAGGAGGAGCGGGTCTTCCTGGAGGCCCTGGCCGGGCAGTGCGCGCTGGCCCTGGAGCGGGCCTCGCTGTTCGAGCGGGAGCACACCACGGCGGAGACACTGCAGCGCAGCCTGCTGCCGGACCGGCTGCCCAGCGTCCCTGGCATCGTCCTGGAGGCCCGCTACCTGCCGGTCACCCGGAACATGGAGATCGGCGGCGACTGGTACGACGCGTTCCGGCTGTCCGACGGCAGGCTCGCCGTCGCGGCCGGGGACGTCATGGGCAAGGGGCTGACCGCGGCGGCCGGGATGGGCCGGGTCCGGAACGCGCTGCGCGCCCTGGCCCTGACCGACCCGCGGCCCGCCGCGGTGCTGGCGGGCCTGGACCGTCTGTTCACCGCCACCGAGCTGGACGAGCAGGTGACGACCGTCGCGTACCTGGTCGTGGACCCGGTCACGGGGGAGGGACTGGCCGGCAACGCCGGGCACCTGCCGCCGTTGCTGCTGTCACGGGACGCCCCGCCGCGGCTGGACACCACCGAGGCGGGCACGCCGCTGGGCTGGGCCTGCCCGCGGCAGCAGTACGTGTTCCGGCTGCCGCCGGGGACCACGGCGGTGCTCTACTCGGACGGCCTGGTGGAAAACCGCAGGCGCGGCCTGGACTCCGGCCTGGACGAGCTGGTATCCGTGGCGGCACAGGCCCGGCCGGGGATGGTCGAGGACCCGGCCAGGCTGCTGGAGTACCTGGTCGACCGGATGCTCACGGGTTACGAGCAGGACGATGACGTCACCGTCCTCGTGCTGCATGTGCCCCGGCGGGACGGCACATCGCCGCAGCGCCCGCCGGGAGGTGTCATTCCTGCGGCTCGGAGGGGTAGAGCATGAGAGAGGGCAGGGCTGACCTGGCTGTGCGCCGGGTAGCCTGGATCTGCGCCGCGCGGCCAGCCGCGGCAGCGGTTCGAGCCACCCGCAGACTCCGCCTAAGGTTGTGGGTGGGAGCCGGTCCTGTCGGGGCCGTGGGGTCATGCGGCCCGGATTTGGCTTCCGGCTTGGTCCCAGCAGCGGGTTGCACGAGGTAGGGTCCATTTCCCGCTCATGAACGCAGGAGAGGTGTCTGTGTCGCCTGCCAGTTCGTGCAGTCAGGTGTCGTTCGCGGCTCGGCAGGCCGCCGTCCAGCGAAGGAAGGGGTGACCGCGGTGGGAGACGCGGCGCGCTCCGCAGCGCGGAGGCAGCCAGGGCCGGAAGGCCAGGACGGGCGGGGACAGTCTTCCCGGCGCCCTGGATCTCCGGATCCGGACAGCTCGCGGGCGGACCGGACGGTCACGCTCGTGGAAACAGACGGGCCGGCCCCCGCACCGGGGGCCCGGGCGCAGGAGGCTCCGGCATCGCCGGAGCGAAGTGACGCCGCCAGGTCCCGGCGGCGTAACAAGAACTCTGGTGGTCGAGGCGAAGCGCGGAAGGCCGCTGGCCGGTCCGGCAACGGCTCGGCACCGGGCGGCCAGGGGGGTTCAGGCATAGTGAGTGAGGATCCGGACCTGGCCGCGACGGGTAGTGACGCGGTTGGCCTGGCGGAGGTGACAGACCTGACGGATGTCGCGGATCTAGACGCTGACGTCGGTCCCGGTGAGGTCGATCTGGCCGAAGCTGGCCTCGACACCGCCGAGCTCGACGACTTGGAAGTGGACCTCGAGGTCGACGTGGTCGAGGTCGATGTGGTCGGGGCGGACGTGGACGTCGCCGACGAAGAAACGGCGGACGAGGAGCTCGACGACTCGGCTGCCGGTGACGACCCGGCCGGCGGCGGCCCTGCCGCTGCGGCGGCAGGCACCGGCCCCGGTGCGCCCGCCGCGGTGGTGCCCGACGTGGCGGCCAAGCCAGCGGGCCCTGAGGAAGAGGCGTTCGTCTACGGGGACGATGACGATGATCTGCCGGCCGCCCAGGTGGCGTCGGCGGGTGCGACCGCGGACCCGGTCAAGGACTACCTGAAGCAGATCGGTAAGGTGCCGCTGCTCAACGCCGAGCAGGAAGTCGAGCTGGCCAAGCGCATCGAGGCCGGGCTGTTCGCCGAGGAAAAGCTCGCCGAGGGCATGGATGGCCTCGAGCCGGCCGCGCGGCTGGACATGGAGTGGATCGCCGAGGACGGCCGCCGGGCCAAGAACCATCTCCTCGAGGCCAACCTGCGCCTGGTCGTCTCGCTGGCCAAGCGGTACACCGGCCGCGGCATGCTGTTCCTGGACCTGATCCAGGAGGGCAACCTCGGCCTGATCCGCGCGGTCGAGAAGTTCGACTACACCAAGGGCTACAAGTTCTCCACGTACGCCACCTGGTGGATCCGGCAGGCCATCACCCGCGCCATGGCCGACCAGGCCCGCACCATCCGCATCCCGGTGCACATGGTCGAGGTCATCAACAAGCTGGCCCGGGTACAGCGGCAGATGCTGCAGGACCTGGGCCGGGAGCCCACTCCCGAGGAACTGGCCGCCGAGCTCGACATGACCCCCGAGAAGGTCATCGAGGTGCAGAAGTACGGCCGGGAGCCGATCTCGCTGCACACCCCGCTCGGTGAGGACGGCGACAGCGAGTTCGGTGACCTGATCGAGGACTCCGAGGCGATCCAGCCCGGTGAGGCGGTCAGCTTCACCCTGCTCCAGGAGCAGCTGCACTCGGTGCTGGACACCCTGTCGGAGCGCGAGGCCGGGGTGGTCTCGATGCGGTTCGGCCTGACCGACGGCCAGCCCAAGACCCTGGACGAGATCGGCAAGGTCTACGGCGTGACCCGTGAGCGGATCCG
This sequence comes from uncultured Actinomycetes bacterium, assembly GCA_963782185.1. Lineage (GTDB taxonomy): Bacteria > Actinomycetota > Actinomycetes > Streptosporangiales > Streptosporangiaceae > RYN-230. The sequence continues at coordinate 338,318 of CAWAJB010000031.1, read as the reverse complement.
GCAGATCGAGTCGAAGACGATGTCCAAGCTGCGCCACCCGTCCCGGTCCCAGGTGCTGCGCGACTACCTGGACTGAGGCCTCCCAGCCGGGGGAGCCCCTGGCTGGGAGCCCCCGCATGGGCCGTACGTACAACGGCTGGCCGCCGCCAGGTCAATGTCCTGGCGGCGGCCAGCCGTTATACGTCTCCAAGTTCACGGGCGATGAGCGAGAGCCGTCCGATGGGCGCAGACGCGGCCCGGCTACGCTGCCGGTGCCAACGTCAGGCTGGCAGTTCATGCGGCCCGTGGGCAGGGACTAGGCCCGCGGGTCGCGACCCTGCTACCCCTCGTGCCGTGCCCCGCCCGGTGACAGCCGCTCCGTTTCGTCCTGAATCTCGGCACCCAGCTTCGCGAGCGCCTCGAGATGCTGCCGGCTGTGATGGGCGCAGAACAGCAGCTCCCCAGAATCGGGGAGCACAACGCGTACGTATGCCTGGGCACCACACCGATCGCACAGGTCCGTCGCGTTGAGCGGCCTGCTTGGTGCGAGAGCTCCGGTCATGTCGCCTCCCTCGCGTCGTGCCAACCGGTCACTGTGCCGGCGGGCTCTGCCCTACGTGCTATGCAACACTCTGCCAGGCCAGTGCCTTCCCGTGTGGATGCGACGTACGCCCAAAGCGAACGCCCGCCATGGGAGGATGGCAGTTGTCCCTCGCCGTTCCACTGTAGCGGGGGCACGTTGTCCCAGGTAGCCGGGTATGTCCGCGGCGTGGCTTCCCCGGGTAGTCAGACCGGGGGGCTAGTCTGCCGAAGTCCGCCCCGATTCGCGCCACCCGGCACCCTGACCAAGGAGAACCACGTGACCGCCGTCCGCGCCGACACCGACGGCCCTGTTGCCCGGGGCTCAGCTGGACGCGCCCCAGGATCTGGCCGATCAGGATCGGCCCGCTCAGGAGCTGGCCGCATGGGAACTGGCAGCAGGGGAACTGGCAGCAGGGGAACTGGCAGCACGGGCCGGGCCGCGGCCCCGCTAGCGTCCGTACCCGCCGGGGACGCCTACACTGCCCGCCACCTGTCGGTCCTGGAAGGGCTCGAGGCGGTCCGCAAGCGGCCGGGGATGTACATCGGGTCCACCGACAGCCGCGGGCTGATGCACTGCCTGTGGGAGATCTTCGACAACTCCGTGGACGAGGCGCTCGGTGGGCACTGCACCTCCATCGAAGTCGTACTACATCCGGATATGTCGGCCGAGATCCTCGACAACGGCCGGGGCATCCCGGTGGACGTGGAGCCCAAGTCCGGGCTGACGGGTGTCGAGCTGGTGATGACCAGGCTGCATGCCGGGGGCAAGTTCGGCGGCGGTTCCTATACCGCCTCCGGCGGCCTGCACGGCGTGGGTGCCTCCGTGGTGAACGCGCTGTCGGCCCGGCTGGACGCCCAGGTCGACCGGGAGGGGCACGAGTGGGCCGCCTCGTTCCGCCGCGGCGTTCCCGGCGAGTTCGCCGCCGAGGGCCCGCGGGCGTCCTTCACCCGGGGCAAGGGCCTGCGGCAGACCCGCAAAGTGGCCCGGAAGGTGACCGGCACCAGGATCCGGTTCTGGCCGGACCGCCAGGTGTTCACGAAGGACGCGGACTGGAGCTTCGACGCGCTCGTGCAGCGGGCCCGGCAGACTGCGTACCTCGTCCCCGGCCTGGCGATCCGGGTCCGCGACGAGCGGCCTGCGGTGGACCAGCGGCCTGACAGTTCCCCCGGGGATGGTGCGGAGAGCGCGGAGGACGCGCCCGGATCGGGTTCCGTTGCGGAAAAAGAAGTGGAGTTCCGCTTCGATGGCGGAATCAGTGAGTTCTGCGCGTACCTGTCGCCCGGGGAGCCACTGACCGATGTGCTGCGGCTGACCGGCGCCGGCCAGTTCAGCGAGACCGTGCCCGTGCTGGACGAGCAGGGTCACATGACGCCCACGGACGTGGAGCGCGAACTGCAAGTCGATGTGGCCCTGCAGTGGAGCACCGGGTACGACACCAAGACCGTGTCGTTCGTCAATGTGATCGCCACCCCCAAGGGCGGGACGCACGTCACCGGATTCGAGCGGGCCCTGGTCAAGACGCTGAACGCGCAGCTGCGCGCCGCCCGGCTGCAGAAGAACGGCGACGAGCCGGCCACCAAGGAAGACGCGCTGGAAGGGCTGACCACGGTGATCGGGGTGCGGCTGCCCGAGCCGCAGTTCGAGGGCCAGACCAAGGAGGTCCTCGGCACGCCGGCCGCGTCCCGGATCGTGGCTGACGTGGTGTCCCGGGAGCTGCAGGCCGTCTTCGAGGCCCGCGGCCGGGCGGGCAAGCAGCAGGCCCGGGCGGTCCTGGAGAAGGTGGCGTCGGCCACCAAGGCCCGGATCGCCGCCCGCGAGCACCGGGACAACCAGCGCCGCAAATCCGCCCTCGCGACCTCCGCGCTGCCCGCCAAGCTGGTGGACTGCCGCAGCGCCGACGACCGCAGCGAACTGTTCATCGTCGAGGGTGACTCCGCGCTCGGCACCGCCAAGCTGGCCAGGAACTCTGAATTCCAGGCGCTGCTGCCGATCCGGGGCAAGATCCTCAACGTGCAGAAGGCGTCGCTCGCGGACATGCTCAAGAATGCCGAGTGCGCGGCCATCATCCAGGTCATCGGGGCCGGTTCCGGCGCCTCGTTCGACCTCGACGCCGCCCGTTACCAGCGGGTCATCTTCATGTCCGACGCCGACGTGGACGGCGCGCACATCCGCTGCCTGCTGCTTACCCTGTTCCACCGCTACCTGCGGGCGATGCTGGATGCTGGGCGGGTCTTCGCCGCGGTGCCGCCGCTGCACCGGATCGAGCTGTCCAACCCCCGCAAGGGACAGCAGAAGTACAACTACACCTACTCCGACAGCGAGCTGCACCGCCGGCTGCTCGAGATGGAGAAACGGGGCCAGCGCTGGAAAGAGCCCATCCAGCGGTACAAGGGCCTGGGTGAGATGGACGCCGGGCAGCTGGCCGAGACCACCATGGACCCGCGGCACCGCACGCTGCGGCGAATCCGGATCGAGGACGCGGCCGCCGCGGGCGGGATTTTCGACCTGCTCATGGGCAGCGAGGTAGGACCACGCCGGGAGTTCATCGTGGGCGGCGCCGCCGAGCTGGACCTGTCCCGCATCGACGCCTGACCACCACGGCGGCCCCGCCGCTCCTCCTGGGCTGGCTCACGCCTACCATCAGCATCATGGGTCACATCGATCGTGGCCCACCGCCGACGTTTCCCGCCGCGGACGGGCGTTCTGCCCGATTCGGGCGCACTCCCGTCGTGATCACGGTCGATACCTGCCACATAGCGCCCCCTATCGACCGTGATCATGGAAGCGCCGCCGTCGCCCCCGCGGGAGCCCCGCGGGAGCGTGGCGGGAGGGGCCAGTGTGACTCGTGGGACCTCAAGCGTGCGGCGGCGGGCCAGGGGCCGGGACGCTCATGGCGGAAAGGCGCGGCACGCCGGGCGCACCGGAAAGACGAGAAGAGGCAATAACCCTTCGTAAAGAGTACGATACTTAGAGTGACAAGGCAGATTCTCATGGCGGAGTTCCTCCGCGCCCAGGCCGCGTGGCGGCTCGCCCGCGCCGGCACTGATCCCGTTCGTGCGGCACGATGCGCCGCGGCGCTGCTGGACGCCGCGGCGTTCGTGGTCACCTTAGCCGGGGACGACGACGATCTGGCCGCGCTGGCCCGCGGGGGTTGCTTCGGCGGTGACGTGTTCGACCCGGGGGCTGCCGGCCTGCAGGTCGCGCGCTGGTGGCAATTCGGTGACCCCCCCTACGCCGGGCCGCGCGACCTGCTGGCCACGCTGGCCGCCGCCGTCGGCCGCCCGGTAGCCCGGTCCGGCCCCGCCGCCTCCTGACCGCGCCGCCTCCTGGCCCCGCCGCCTGACCGCGCCGCGTTCGGCCAGCACCGCCAGTCCTCAGCCCTGCCGGTCCTCAGCGGGGCGCGGCGATCCCGCCCACGGCGGCCAGCCCCTGCCGGATGCGCTCCCCGGAGCCGTCCCGGCGGCCGTCCGCGTCGGGCAGGTAGACCGGCACGCCCGCGTCGGTCGCGGCCCGGGCCGGACCCGGCCCGGCCCAGGCGAGGACCAGCGTGTCCTCGCCCTTGAGGAACCGGTGGCAGCGCACGCCGCCGGTGGCCCGCCCCTTGGCCGGGTACTCGCGGTACGGCGTCACCTTGACGGTGGCCGCCGCCGTGCCGGGCAGTGCGTGGCTGCTTCCCGCCACCGTGACCACTACTGCGTCCGGCGCCTGGCCCGCGGCCCCCGGCGCGCTGTCCGGGACCGCGCCGAACCAGGTCACCGCCGCCCCGGCCGCGAGCCGGATCCCGGCCATCCCGCCGGCCGCGCGGCCCTGCGGGCGGACCGCCGTGGCCGGGAACCGGAGCAGCTGGGCGTCGGTGGTGATGAACACGAGGTCCGTCTCCTCACCGCCCAGCTGCACCGCGCCGACCACCCGGTCGCCCTCCTTCAGGGAGATGACCTCGAACTCGGTGGCGCTGGCCGGGTAGTCCGGGGCCACCCGCTTGACCACGCCGTCGGCGGTGCCGAGCGCGAGCCCGCCGGGCGACCCGTCCGGTCCGGCGAGGCCCACCACGGTCTCATCTGCCCCGAGCGAGACGAATTCGGCGATCGGGGCGCCGCCGGCCAGCGAGGGGGAGTGGGCGCTGGGCGGCAGGGCGGGGATCTCCAGCACGCCGATCCGGATCAGCCGGCCCTGGGAGGTGACCACGGCGATGGTCCCGCGGGCCGTAGCCGCCGCGGTGGCGACGATCACGTCGTGCGCCGCGCGGGGCCCGGCGGCCGGCGGCCGCGCGCCGTCCGCAGCGGCCGCCTCCAGCGTGCCCTCGGCAGGCGCGTCAGCGGGCTGGGTGGCGGTCCGGGCGATCAGCCCGGCGGTTGACAGCAGGACCAGGCACGGGTCGTCGGCCACCTCGAGCGGCACGGCGGCCGTACGGGCCTTCCCGCTGCCTTCCAGCAGCACCGTGCGCCGCGGGCTGGCGAACCGCTCGGCGATCCCGCCCAGCTCGCTGGAGACCAGCTCGCGGAGCTTCGTCTCTGATTCCAGGATCGCGGTCAGCTCGGCGATCTCCCGCTGCAGGGTCTCCCGCTCGCGCTCCAGCTCCAGCCGGTCGTACCGGGTCAGCCGGCGCAGCGGTGTGTCCAGGATGTACTGGGCCTGGATCCCGGACAGGTCGAAGACCGACATGAGCCGTTCCCTGGCCTGGGCCGAGTCGTCGCTGGCCCGGATGACCTGGATGACCTCGTCGATGTTGAGCAGCGCGATCAGCAGCCCGTCGACCAGGTGCTGGCGGTCCGCGCGCTTGCGGCGGCGGAACTCGCAGCGCCGCCGGACCACGTCGATCCGGTGGTCGACGTAGATGCTCAGCAGCTCTCGCAGGCCCAGGACGCGTGGCTGGCCGTCCACCAGCGCGACGTTGTTGATGCCGAAGGTCTCTTCCATCGGCGTGAGCCGGTACAGTTCGTCGAGGATGGCCTCGGCGTGGAATCCGCCGCGGACCTCGATGACCAGGTGCAGCCCGCGGTGCCGGTCAGTCAGGTCCTTCAGGTCGGAGATCCCGGCCAGCTTCTTGGCCTGCACCAGGTCCTTGATCCGGGAGATCACCTTCTCCGGGCCGATGCCGTAGGGCAGCTCGGTGACCACGATGCCGTCCCGGCGCGGGTTGATCTTCTCGATCCGGGCGGTGGCCCGGGTGCGGAAGATCCCGCGCCCGGTCTCGTACGCCTCCCTGATCCCGTCCAGGCCGACGATCTTGCCGCCGGTGGGCAGGTCCGGGCCGGGCACGAAGCGCATCAGCTCGTCCAGGCTGGCATCGGGGTTGGCGATGAGGTGCCGCGCCGCGGCGATGACCTCGCCGAGGTTGTGCGGGGCCATGTTGGTGGCCATGCCCACCGCGATGCCGGCGGTGCCGTTGACCAGCAGGTTCGGGAAGCCTGCGGGCAGCACCTCGGGCTGGGTTTCGGTGCCGTCGTAGTTGGGCTGGAAGTCGACGGTGTCCTCGTCGATCGAGGCGACCATCTCCATGGCCGCTGCGGTCAGCCGCGCCTCGGTATAGCGCATGGCGGCGGGGGAGTCGTCCCCGCCGGGTGAGCCGAAGTTGCCGTGCCCGTCGATCAGCGGCAGGCGCATGGCCCACGGCTGGGCCATCCGCACCAGCGCGTCGTAGATGGCGCCGTCGCCGTGCGGGTGCAGCCGGCCCATGACGTCCCCCACGACCCGGGCGCACTTGACGTGCCCGCGGTCGGGCCGCAGCCCCATCTCGTTCATCTGGTACAGGATCCGGCGCTGCACCGGTTTCAGGCCGTCCCGGGCGTCGGGCAGCGCCCGCTGGTAGATGACGGAGTAGGCGTACTCGAGGTAGCTGCCCCGCATCTCCTCGGCAACATCGATATCGACGATGTTTTCCTCGAAGTCCTCGGGGGGCGGTGGTGTCGCGGTGCGTCGTGCCATGTCCGCCATTGTGCCGCCTGGCGGCGACAGACTTGCCCAACAGCGCTGGCGTGGCGCGCACTCCATGATCGTCCGCGGGGGCGGGCGGTCGGTGGACCGCGCTGACCCGGCTTTTCGTCCCCAACGGTCTGTCCGTGGCGCCCAAACGGCGGCAGGCCGGCCTTCTGCCGGGAGCCCGGCGCGAGCATCTCCGCGCGAGTGGGAACATTAGCTGTCATGTGCTTGCGGGGACGGATCGCCGGGTTGATCGCGGGCGCCGCCGCGATCGGCGGCGTGGTCGCGTGCGGGCCCACGGTCGCGGCCCAGGCCCCGGCCGTGCGCACGCCGGCTGCGACGCCGGCGGCCAGGACTGCGGTCCCAGCCTCGCCTTCTACGCCCCGCCCGGCCGTCCACCCGGCGATCGAGGTGACGGGCGCGCCCAGCGGGGTGAAGGCCAAGGGCGCGGTGCTGGCCGACGCGGCCACCGGCCAGGTGCTGTGGGGCCGCGACGTGGACACGCAGCGGCCGATGGCGAGCGTGACGAAAGTGATGACGGCCCTGCTGGTACTCCAGAGCGGCGACCTGGGCCGGGAGATCCAGGTGCCGAAGGCCGCGGTCAGCTACGCCTGGAAGCACGGGGGCGAAACCGCGGCGCTGCGCCCGCGGAACGTGCTCACGGCGCACGAACTGCTGGAGGCGCTGCTGCTGCCGTCAGGCGCGGATGCGGCGTATACCCTCGCGAACGCCTACGGGCCCGGCCTGGGCGCCTTCATCGCGCGGATGAACGCGACCGCAGCCCGGATGGGGATGAGGCATACCCATTTCACCTCGCCAGACGGCCTTCCCTACCCCACCGAGACCTCCACGTACTCCACGCCGTCCGACCTGCTCACGCTCGGCCTCGCGGCGATGCGGTACCCGGCCTTCCGGTCGATCGTGGACCGGTCCTTCTATCACCTGTCCAAGGGCCGCGCTCATCACGGCTACTGGTGGGACAACACCGACGACCTGATCAGCTCGTACCGGGGAGCTGTCGGGATCAAGGACGGCTACACCGATGATGCCGGGCACTGCCTGCTGTTCGAGGCGGTCAGGAACGGCCGGGTGCTGATCGGGGTCGTGCTGCACAGCCCCGCCACCGGCGTGGCGGCCGGTGCGCGGGATGCCGCGCGGATGCTGAACTGGGGCTTCCGGCTCTCGCGGTCGGCCTGACCCGCTGGCCTCAGGTGACCGAGAAGCCGCCGTCCACGAAGATGAGCTGGCCGGTCACGTAGCCGCTGGCCGGGCTGGCCAGGAACACGGTCACGCCCTCGAAGTCGGCCGGCTCGCCGTTGCGGCCGAGCATGGTGCGGGCGGCCAGGGCTGCGGAACGAACCGGGTCGCTGGCCACGGCCTTGGTCATCGGGGTGGCCACGAATCCGGGGGTGACCGCGTTGCAGCAGACGCCGTAGGGAGCCCAGGCCTCGGACTGGGACCGGGTGAGCCCGGCCAGCCCGGCCTTGGATGCCCCGTAGCCGCCGCTGTTGCCGAACGCCCGGACCGCCTGCTGGGAGGCGACGTTGATGATCCGGCCCCAGCGGCGCCGGGCCATCGCGGGCCCGAAGCGCTGGCCGAGCACGAACGGGGCGGTCAGATTCACGGCCAGCACCCCGCCCCACTGCTCCAGCGTCTGCTCGCCGAGGGGCGGCCGCGGGTTGCCGGCGGCCGCGTTCACCAGGATGTCCGGTTCCCCGAAGGCCGCGGCGGCTTCCCCGGCCGCCCGCTCGGCCTCGGCCGGGTCGGCAAGATCGGCCCGGACCCAGGCCGCTGTCCCGCCGGCCGCCCGGATGGCCGTGGCCGCCCTGGCCAGGCCTTCCTCGCCGCGGGCCAGCAGCACGACCCGGGCGCCGGCCAGGGCGAGAGCCCGGGCCATGGCGTGGCCGATGCCGGAACTGCCCCCGGTGACCAGGGCTACCCGGCCGTCCAGGGAGAAGAGGCCGTCGAGAAACGCGGACCGCCGCCCCGGCTCGCGGCCCAGGCCAGCGCCCGGGCCTGATCCGGCATCAGCTCCGGCCTCAGCGTCCGCGGCGGGATCACCGCCCGGTCCGGGATCAGAGAGCTGGCCGGGCACCGACCAGGCCGAGTGCGTTCGCGGCCAGGCGGCATCCGCTGCCCAGCGCTTCGAGGGGCGGCTTCTTGTCCAGCCAGGCGGGCAGGAAGCCGGCGCAGAAAGCGTCCCCGGCCCCGGTCCCGTCCACGAACGTCTCGACGGGCAGGGCCAGGGAGCGGACCGGGTCGGGCCGGCCGTTGGCGTAGAGTGCCCCGTCCGCACCGAGTTTCACCACGACCTCGGGGTACCACGCGGTCAGCACGTGCGCCGCCGACTCGGGGTCTTCCCGGCCCGTGAGCACGGTGGCCTGATCCGCGTTGACCAGGAGCAGGGTGACCCCGTTGGTCATCTCCAGGAACGGCTCGGCACCCACCCGCTCCAGCGGGGCGGAAGAGGCGCCGTCCACGGAGATCGTCATCCCGGCCCGGCCAGCGTGGGCGAAGGCCGCCAGGGCGGCCCCCCGCGATCCCTCGTTCAGCAGCGTGTAGCCCGACATGTGCAGGTGGGCACCGGGTGCGAACAGGTCCTTGGGCAGGTCGTCAGGGTGCAGGGCGGCGTTCGCGCCCGGGTCCGACATCATCGTGTGGTCGCCTTTGTGGGTGACCATCACCACGCAGGTCCCGGTCGGCCGGTCCGGGTCCATGACCAGCCGGGCGTCGACGCCGTAGCCCATCAGTTCCATGTCACGGTTGCGGCCGGCGATGTCGGCGCCCCGGCGGCCGACGAACGCCACCTCGCCGCCGTCCGCGGCCAGCCAGGCCGTGATGTTCGCGCCCGATCCGCCTCCGTGCATGCTCACCGTGGCCGGCGTGTCACTGCCCTTCGCCAGCGGAAGGGCCGCGTGAGCGACCGTGTCGGTCATCAGGTCACCAACGACGACAACGCGCGCCATGTCGTCACCACCTTGCTCCCGGGGCTGAGCCGGGGGGACACGTGCGGCGGCGCCCGGCTCAGGCTGCCCATAAAACCTAACAGTTTCCCGGCCGCCTCTGCGGCCGTTCTGCGGGGTGGGTCTATACGCGACTCATGCCCCATCACGGATAGGAGACCATAAGTTGTCCATCTCACGCAATGAAGGTCTGGTCGTCACATTCTGCCGGCTGCCGCGGGGGGATGCGCAGTATCCGCGCCGGGTGGGCTACTGTCTCTTACCGCAATAGCGAGGAGGCGGCAACGACATGGCCTGGACCTGGCAGTTCGAGACGGCGGACGGGACCGTGGTGCCGTCACGGGGCGTGCCGAGGGAAACGTTCCCCAGCCAGGGCGACGCCGAGAGCTGGCTCGGCGAGAACTGGCGGGAGCTGCTGGCCGGCGGCGTGGACCAGGTGACCCTGCTCGAGGAGAGCCGGGTCGAGTACGGCCCGATGAGCCTTCGCGCGGAATAATCCGGGGGGCGCCCCCCTCGGCCCCCCGCTCGCCGCTGCGCGCCGAACGCTGAATTGGTCCGGGGGACGACCCCCCTGGACCCCCGCTCGCCGCTGCGCGCCGAACGCCGGGTCGGCGAGCACCCGCCTGCGGCGGGCCCCGCCTCCTCGGCGCATGCTAAGGCAGACGCTCGGGGCTCTGGGTGAGGGCCGGGTCGCGCCGGATGGCGTCGCCCAGCACGTCGTCGATGCGCCGCAGCACCTCCGGGTCCAGAGTGATCCCGGAGGCCTTCACGTTCTCCCGGACCTGGTCCGGCCGGGTCGCGCCGATGATCGCCGCCGACACGTTGGGGTTCTGCAGCACCCAGGCCACGGCCAGCTGGGCCGGGGTCAGGCCGGCCTCCGCGGCGATCGGGGCCAGTCCCGCCACCCGGCGGAGCAGGTCGTCGTTCAGGAAGCGCTGGATGAACCCGGACCCGGTGGGGTCGGACGCCCGCGACTCGGGCGGCACGGGCTCGCCCGGCCGGTACTTCCCGGTCAGCGCACCCTGGCCGATGGGGGAAAAGACGATCTGGCCGATCCCCTCCTTCTCGCACAGCGGGATCACGTCGGACTCGATCACCCGCCAGATCATGTTGTACTGCGGCTGGTTGGACACGATCCGGTCGAAGCCCATCTCACCGGCGATCCGGACCGCGGCGGCGATCTCCTCCGCGCGCCACTCGGAGACACCCACGTACAGCACCTTGCCCTGGCGGACCAGGTCCTCGAAGGCGCGCAGGGTTTCCGCCAGCGGGGTCTCGTGGTCGTAGCGGTGTGCCTGGTAGAGGTCCAGGTAGTCGGTCTGGAGCCGGCGCAGCGAGCCGTGCACCGACTCCAGGATGTGCTTGCGGGACAGGCCGCGGTCGTTGGGCCCGGCTCCGGTCGGCCAGTAGACCTTCGTGCAGATCTCCAGGGACTCACGGCGGACCCCGTGCAGCGCGCGGCCGAGCACTTCCTCGGCCCTGGTCCCGGCGTAGACGTCGGCGGTGTCGAACGTGGTGATGCCCTCGTCCAGGGCCGCCGCGACGCAGGCCCGGGCAGCGTCTTCCTCGACCTGGGAACCGTGCGTGATCCAGTTCCCGTAGGCGATCTCACTGATTTTGAGGCCGCTGTGGCCCAGGTGGCGGTATTCCATAACGCACGACACTAGGGCAACGTGCCGGGCCGCCGGCGGAGGGGCCGGCCGCCGCCCGCAGGCGGGTGAGTCAGGCCGGGGAGGGCACCGTCAGACCGTGGCGCCTGGCTTGACCCGGGGCTTGGGGAAGCGGAGCTGGCGGATCTGCAGCGCCCGCATGGCCGAGTACATCTTGACCCCCCGGGTGCTTTCCCCGGGGAAGCGCTCATTGGCCAGCGCCGTGACCTTGCGGCCCACGAAGTACCCCTCCACGATCATGATCACCACCATGGCGACCAGGAGCAGGGGGAGCACCGTCTGGATCACAGGGTTGTGCAGGAACAGCAGGAACAGCAGCACGACCAGGCCGTACATGTAGAACTCGCTGACCCGCCGCCGCGAGTCCACCAGGTCGCGGGCCAGCGCCCGGACCGGGCCCTTGTCCTTGGCGGGCAGCGCCCATTCCTCGCCGCGCCGCATGGCCTCACTCTTGCGGGCGCGCGCGGAGCGGTCCCTGGTCCGCGTCTGGCGCAGCGCTTCCTTTCGGTCACCTGGGGCGTTGTACCGGCGGCGGCGTTCCGCCTCGCTGCGCTTGGGGGTCGGCCTGCCCTTGCCCGCGGTCACCGAAGCGGGGTGGTCGGCCGAAGCGCCCGGGGTGCCCTCGTCGGGAGCGTCCTGGGTGGCCGTGCTACGTCGTCTGAACACGGACTCAGCCTACCGGGACGAAGGCCGCGGATCACCAGACCGCGAGCCTTCCGGCCGTGATGGCTGCGCCGGCTTTGACCGCGTAGGCTGTGTGCCACCAGCCTGCGGGTGCGGCGGCCACAGCACGGGGGGTGCCGGCCAGTGCGCCGCGGGTGGCTGGCCGCAGCGTTACACGATGAGGGGATGGTCGCGCCGATGAGCGTGGTGAAGCGGGTATCGATGATCTTCAAGGCCAAGGCCAACAAAGCCCTGGACAAGATGGAAGATCCGCGCGAGACCCTGGACTACTCCTACCAGCGGCAGCTGGAGATGCTGACGCAGGTCCGCCGGGGCGTCGCCGACGTGGCCACGTCACGTAAGCGTGTCGAGCTGCAGATGAACTCGCTGCAGCAGCAGCAGGCCAAGCTGGACGGCCAGGCCCGCCAGGCGCTGGGCAGCGGGCGTGAGGACCTGGCCCGCGAGGCGCTGACCCGTAAGTCGGGCCTGCAGACCCAGATCAGCGACCTGCAGACGCAGTACCAGTCGCTGCAGGCCGACGAGGAGAAGCTGACCGCCGCGTCGCAGCGGCTGCAGTCCCGGGTGGAGGCCTTCCGCACGCAGAAGGAGACCATTAAGGCCACCTATACCGCCGCTGAGGCCCAGACCCGGATCGGCGAGGCCGTGTCGGGCATCTCCGAGGAGATGGGCGATGTGGGCATGGCGGTGCAGCGCGCCCAGGACAAAACCGCGCAGATGCAGGCCCGGGCCGGCGCGATCGATGAGCTGATGGCGTCCGGTGCCCTGGATGACGTGACCGCGCAGCCGAACGACGATATCCAGCGCGAGCTGGACCAGATGGGCGGCGGTCACGATGTGGACCGCGAGCTGGAGCGGCTCAAGGGCGAGCTCGGCCAGGGTGAGGCGCCACGGGAGATCGAGGGCTCGGCGGGCACGGCCGGCAATGGCCAGGCGGGGAAGACCGCTGACCAGCCGCAGGCTGGTGACGGATCATGATCGTCCGGATCCTCGGCGAGGGCCAGCTGGAGGTCGATGACGCGGTAGCGGATGAGCTGAACAAGCTGGACACCAGGCTGGAAGCCGCGCTGAACTCCGGCGACGAGGCGGCGTTCCGCCCCGCCCTGGCCGCGATGCTGGACCGGGTCCGCGCCGTGGGAACGCCGGTGCCCGCGGATACGTTGGAACCGTCGGACGTGATCCTGCCGTACTCCGACGCCAGCATGGACGACGTGCGTGGCCTGCTCTCGGAGGATGGCCTCATCCCCGGCTGAGGGATTCCGCTCCCGGGGGCTGACGGTCATCAGCCGTGGGCCGGCCGGGGCTGACCCTGCTTTCAGGGTTGACTCAGCAAACTTTCAGCTGGCCGTTGCACACTGGCGGGTAGGCGTCCCGGGGGGAAGGACGACCAGGTTGCTGGCCGGGCCGGAAGGCCCACCTGCGACCGCTAGGCGGGCCGGCGCATCCGGCCCTGACGGGGCGGCGCATCGTGGGAATTTCGCTCGGTCTCTGCCTGATAATGAAACAGGATGGCTTCGATAGCGAAGCCGGCAAGAGCTCAGCTGGCCCGGCCAGCTGACAGAATGGAGGCGGCGCGATGGCGAAGACTCGCTATGCGCCTGACAGGGGACTCACGGCGCGGATGACCCTGACGATGTTTCTCCTCGGAGTCGTGTTCGTCGCCTTCATAACCGTGCTCGTGCTGATCCTCGGCCACACCAACATTTCGAGCGGCGGCATCGTGTTCATTGCGGTGCTGGTCGGCCTGGCCCTGGGGGTCGGCTCCTTCTGGTACTCCGACAAGATCGCCCTCAGCACCGCGCGGGCGGTCGTGGTCAGCCCGGAAGACGACCCGCGAGCGGCCCGGCTGCACGGCATCGTGGACCGGCTCACCGCGCTGGCCAACATGCCCAAGCCGCGGGTCGCGGTCGCCCCGTCCCCGATGCTGAACGCGTTCGCCACCGGGCGGAATGAGAAGACCTCGGTCCTGGTCGTGACGACCGGCCTGCTGAACAGCAACCTGGACGACCGCGAGCTCGAGGCCGTGCTGGCCCACGAGCTGTCGCACGTGGCCCACAAGGACGTCGCGGTGATGACCATCGCCTCGTTCATCGGCATCATCGCGGGCCTGCTGGTCCGGTTCGCCTTCTACTCCGAGCTGTTCGGCGGGGGCGGCCGCAACAATAACAACAACAACAACGGCGGCGCGCTCCCGGTCGTCCTGGTCGTGCTGGTCGTCGGCGTCGTGACGTACGCGGTCAGCTTCCTGCTCATCCGGCTGCTGTCCCGGTACCGGGAGCTGGCGGCCGACCGCGCCGGGGCGCTGCTCACCGGGCAGCCGTCCGCGCTGGCCAGCGCGCTGCAGAAGGTCAGCGGGTCGATGAACGCGATCCCGACCAAGGACCTGCGCGCGGCCGAGCCGCTGAACGCCTTCTACTTCATCCCGGCGTTCAAGGCGAGCGAGAAGGGCTTCAGCCTGAACAACCTGTTCTCGACCCACCCGTCCCTGGAGCGCCGGCTGCGCCAGCTGTCGGAGATCTCCGACCAGCTGAGCCGGTAACGCGGTGGGCTTCCTGGACACGATCCTGGGCCGGAGCAAGCCGGCCCAGCCGAACCTGGACGAGCTGTTCTCCCTGCCCACGGCGGCGATCACGCTCGAGGCGGGGATGAACCTCAAGCCCACCGGCACCGGCTCGGTCTGCTTCCGGGCCGCCGAGGGCAAGGCGTTCGGTGACATCGAGAAGGACGTCCGTGAGCTGCTGTCCATGGGCTCGGGCCAGGCCTCCGTCGAGGTGAGCACCGACTCCTACGGGTTCACGTGGCTCACCTGTAAGCACGCGCCGGATGACTTCGAGGCGCTGGTCACCGACCTGCACGCGGTGAACTCCTCGCTGCAGGACGGCGGGTTCGGGCCGCAGCTGCTGTGCACCCTGGTCACCTTCACCAGCGACACGGTGCACCGGCTGGGCATCGTCTATCTCTACAAGCAGGGCACCTTCTACCCGTTCGTGCCCAAATCCGGCCAGCAGCGGGACAATGCCGTCGAGCTGCAGGTACGCGGCACGGTCGGCGCTGACCTGAAGATCGAGCCCGACCTGACCCGCTGGTTCGCGGTCTGGGGCGCTCCCGGGCTGTAGCCGGCGCTTGCCCCGGCCGGGGTGGTCGCTTTACCCTCCGCTTGCGATCGAGGCCCAGGTCAGGCCCGGCAGGCGGCCATCCGGACGGCACAGAGGAAACTCAGAGGATTTAGCGACACCACGGATAGCTTCTGCTGCCAGGTTGGCCGCTATGAGTGCCTCGCCGGTGGCCTTTGGTGGGCCGAGGTCGCCAGCCGACCGTAAGCGCAAGCCCGTCCGCAGCCCAGCCGCCCCGCGGCCGCATCGGGCACTCGCAGGCCTCGCGCTCCTGGCGGCCGGGGCGGGCCTCGGTGCCACCCTGGCGGTCACCGTCACCACCCAGCCCGCGAGCCAGCTATCCGCCCGCGGTGGCGTGCTCACCTACGCGGGCAGCCTGACGGGCATGATCGGCACCTACCTGGCCCTGATCATGGTGCTGCTGGTCAGCCGCATCCCGTTCGTGGAACGGGTAGCGGGCCAGGACGGCCTGCTCCGGGTGCACCGCGCGGTCGCTCCCTGGCCGATCAGCCTGCTCGCCGCCCACGCACTGCTCCTGACCCTGGGCTACGCCGAAGCGGCGCGGGCGGGAGTGTGGCACGAGGCAGGTGTCCTGCTGACCAGGTACCCGGATGTGCTCACCGCGACCATCGGCCTGGCCCTGATGTGCCTGATCGGCATCATCTCGCTCCGCGCCGTGCGGCGCAGGCTGCGCCGGGAAACCTGGTGGCTGATCCACCTGTGGATGTACCTGGCCCTGGCTATCTCCTTCGCCCACGTCATCGTGCTCGGCCCGGCGTTCGTGGGCCACCCGCTGACCCAGGTCGTCTGGTCGGTCGCCTGGGCGGCGACTGCCGGCCTGGTGCTCTGCTACCGGTTCGGCCTGCCGGTCGTCCGGAGCCTGCGGCACCGGCTGACGGTCGCCGAGGTGCGCCTGGAGGGACCGGGCGTGGTGTCCGTCATCTGCACCGGCCGGCGCCTGGACCGGCTGGCCGTGTCCGGCGGCCAGTTCTTCTGCTGGCGGTTCCTGACCAGGGGGATGTGGTGGCAGGCTCACCCGTACTCCCTGTCGGCGCTACCGCAGCCCCCGTACCTGCGGCTGACCGTGAAGGCGGTGGGGGACCACTCCGCCGCGCTGGCCAGCCTCCGGCCCGGGACTCCGGTCGCCATTGAGGGCCCGTACGGGGCGTTCACCCGGTACGCGCAGCGCCGGCCCCGGGCCCTCCTGGTGGCGGCCGGCATCGGGGTGACCGCGCTCCGGTCGCTGCTGGAGGATCTGCCCCGGGGGAGCGCCCCGGTCGTCCTGCTCCGCGCCAGCCAGCCCGCGGACCTGGTGCTCAGCACGGAGGTCCGGGAACTGGTCAGGCACCGCCGCGGGACCATCCACGAGCTGGTCGGCTCCCGCAGGGAAGCCGCCATCGACGAGGTCTCGCTGCCGCGGCTGGTACCCGATCTCGCCCAGCGCGACGTGTACGTCTGCGGGCCCGAAGGGTTCGTCGCCTCGATCGCCGATACCGCACGCAACCTGGGTATCCCGGACGAGGCCATCCACCACGAGGCGTTCGCCCTCTGACCTGTTCGCTGAGGAGAGCACAGATGGGAAGCACCCGATGAAACGTGCGCCATGGCTGGTTGTGGCGGGGGCCGTGGCCGGGTTCCTGGGTGTCGTCGGGCTGCACAAGACGGCCGCGCCTGCCGCGCTGGCCAGCCAGGGGACCAAGCCCGCCGGCCAGGCCAGCCACAGCGCCCGGCGCGGGCCGGCCCGGCAGGCAGGCCGCCGGCCCGCGCCCGCGGCAGCTGGCCCGGCGGCCGCGGCGACCACGCTCGGCGCCCTGGAACGATACGGCTACGGCGAGCTGGCCGCCCGGGTGAGCATCAGCGGCGGCCGGATCACCGGGATCACGGTCCCGGTGCTGCGCACCGCGGAGCAGTACTCCCAGCAACTCGCGGTCCAGGTCATCCCCACCCTGCGCAGCGAGGTCCTGGCGGCCCAGAGCGCCCACATCAACGCGGTGTCCGGCGCCACGTACACCAGCCAGGCCTACGCTCTGTCCGTGCAGGCCGCGCTGGACAAGGCGCACTTCCGGTGAGGCTGCGCCGCCACGGCGCGCCCCCCATCCAGCCGCCCGCCGCGCTGCCTGCCCCGCCGCCGGAGGGTGCTCCCGGCGGCGGCCGGCGCCCGACCACCCACGCCGAGTACGTGATGGGCACGGTCGTCTCGTTCGCGGTGCTGGCCGCCGTGCCCTCCCGCGGGGAGCCGGCCGGCGCAGCGTCCGGCTGGGAGCCGGCCCGTCCCGATCCCGCCGCCGCGATCCGGGCGGCCTGCACCCGGCTGCACGAAGCCGACGCGGTGTTCAGTACCTGGGATCCGCAGAGCCCGCTCAGCCGGCTACGGGACGGCGGCATCTCCGAAGCGGAGGGGCCGCCCAGCCTGGCCGAGGTGCGGGTGGTCTGCGAGACGGCCCGGGACGCGTCCGGCGGCTGGTTCGACCCGTGGGCCATGCCCGGCGGATACGACCCGACAGGCCTGGTCAAGGGCTGGGCCGTGAACCGGGCGCTGGACGCCCTCCGCCAGGCAGGCCTGCCCGCCGCCCTGGTCAACGGCGGCGGTGACCTCGCCGCGTTCGGCGGGCCGGCCCCGGGGGAGCCCTGGCGGGCCGGGATCCGGCACCCGTGGCGCCCGGCCGCGCTGGCCGCGGTCCTGGAGGTGCGCGGGGCGGTCGCCACCTCCGGGACCTACGAGCGCGGCGCCCACCTGGTGGATCCGCACACCGGGCAGCCCGGGTGCCGGGCCGCCTCGGCTACGGTCATGGGGCCCAGCCTGGCCATGGCGGACGCCCTGGCCACGGCGCTGGCCGTGGGCGGCGACGCGGCCCTGGAGGCGATCGGGGGGCTGGCCGGTTACGCTGGATACCTGATCCGGCCCGACGGGACCCAGACCTGGACGAGCGGCATGCCGTTCGCCGGGCCCTGAGCCCGGGCCCGGCCCGGGATCCGGAGATCCGGGAGCCCGGCCGCGCCTCCCGGAATGACGGGGGAGCGCATATGGTTGGAGCAAGAGATCAGGCAGCGCCGCGGACGCGGCGGCGATCCAACGCGGGAGCTACACATATGACGGTCCAGAATGAGGCGGCAACCACCGGTGTCATCATGACCGACACCGCGGCAGCGAAGGTGGGCGCTCTCCTGGAGCAGGAAGGCCGCGACGACCTGCGGCTGCGCATCGCCGTCCAGCCGGGCGGCTGTTCCGGGCTGCGTTACCAGCTGTACTTCGACGAGCGTGAGATGGACGGGGACGTGGACGCGGAGTTCTCCGGCGTGCACGTGGTCACCGACAAGATGAGCGCGCCGTACCTGATGGGCGCGACCATCGACTTCGTGGACACGATCGAGAAGCAGGGCTTCACGATCGACAACCCGAACGCCACCGGGTCCTGCGCCTGCGGCGACTCGTTCCACTGATGCCCGGGGGGGGGCGACCCCCCTGGACGCCCCGCTCGCCGCTCCGCGCCGAACGCGGTATTTGTCCGGGGGGACGACCCCCCTGGACCCCCCGCTCGCCGCTCCGCGCCGAACGTCGGCTCGGCGAGCACCCGCCTTCGGCGGGCCCCGCCTCGACCGGCGCATGACGGTGGTACAGGTCGCCGCACCGGTTTAAGCGGTGGTGCAGGTCAGAGCACATGCTCGTAAGTTCATGGCAGCGGCCGGGAGGGTGACCTCCCGGCCGTGCTGCTTCCGGCGGTACCTGGCATCGCCTAGAGTGCGGCAGTGCGCATAGCCATCACCGGGTCCATCGCGACCGATCACCTGATGACCTTCCCCGGACGTTTCGTCGAGCAGTTCATCCCCGAGAAGATGGACCGGGTCTCGCTGTCCTTCCTCGTCGACGCGCTGGAGATACGCCGCGGCGGGGTCGCCGCCAACATCGCGTTCGGCCTCGGCGTGCTCGGGCTCAGCCCGTTGCTGATCGGGGCGGTCGGCGAGGACTTCGCCCCGTACCGCACCTGGCTGACCGGGCACGGGGTGGACTGCCGCGGGGTCCGGGAGTCCACCACGCAGCACACGGCGCGGTTCGTCTGCACCACCGACGCGGACGGTAACCAGATCGCGTCGTTCTACCCCGGGGCGATGAGCGAGGACGCCGACATCGAGCTGGCCCCCCTCGCCGAGCAGGCCGGCGGCCTGGACCTGGTCCTGATCGGCGCCAGCGACCCCGGGGGCATGCTCATCCACACCCGGGAATGCCAGGACCTGGGGATCCCGTTCGCGGCCGACCTGTCGCAGCAGCTGCCCCGGCTCGATTCCGACGGGGTGCGGGCCCTGGTGGACGGCGCGGCCTACCTGTTCTGCAACGAGTACGAGGAAGCCCTCATCGAGCGCAAGAGCTCGTGGTCCGGCCCGGACATCCTGGACCGGGTCGGCGTCCGGGTGACCACGCTCGGGCCAGGCCGGCGCCAAGATCGAGCAGACCGGCGCCGAGCCGGTTTTCGTTGCGGCGGTGCCGGAGGTGCGGAAGGTCAACCCAACCGGGACCGGTGACGCGTTCCGGTCGGGTTTCCTGGCCGCCGTGGCCTGGGGCCTGCCGCTGGAGCGGGCCGCCCAGCTGGGCAACATGCTCGCGGTGCACGTGCTGGAAACGGTGGGCACGCAGGAGTACGAGCTGAAGCGCGGGGCGCTGGCCGAGCGGCTGGCCGCCGCGTATGGCGAGGATGCGGCCGCGGAGATCGCCGCGCACTACAGCTGAGCCGGCCGGCCTCGCGCCGCGCCCGCACCGCTTCGTTCTTTCCGCAACGACCCCCGCGCCCGGCCGGACCCCCCAGCAACGCCGGAGGGGACGGCCCGGGTGCGGGCCGTCCCCTCCGTGATGCTGTCGCCGCTAGTTACGGCAGCGAGGGCGCATCCTGGATGTAATTCCTGGGCGAGCCGACACCGGTCGCGTCGTCGTAGCCCGTGACGGCACGGAGCCTGTCCTTGCCCTCACCGTTGATGCCGAGGGTCCGCAGGTAGGTCAGCAGCGGGCCCTGCTTGGTGTACGGGTTGGTGTAGTTGTTCCGCACCATGCCCAGGTAGCCCGGGCCGAGCGGGTGGTCGGTCACGTCGTTGTACGCCGCGTTCGCCGTCCCGTAGGCGAAGTGCGTGTCCAGGTAGTAGATCCCTGGGTTGGCGAACCCGAGTGCGCCGCCGGCCGCCTGCTGTGCGTCCGCCTCGATGCCGGCGAACACGGGGCAGGCCACGCTGGTGCCGCCGATCCTGCTGAGCGAGAAGGCGTAGCTCTTCCCGTCCGGCTGCAGGGCCGTCTGGCCGACCAGGACCCCGGTGCTCGGGTCGGCGAGCGCCGACACGTCCGGGATCACCCGCATGGGCTGGCTGCTGGTCGTGCCGTCCGGCAGCCTGGTGGCCAGGCTGTTCGGCACCACGCCCGCCTGGTAGGAGGGCTGGGTGTACTCGGTGCTGACGCCACCGCCGCCGGAGCCGCCGTACCCGGCGGGGTACTTGCCCGGCGGGGTGTACTGCCACTTCTTGGTGCCGTTCTTGAGGTGGATCAGCGGGTCGAGGATGGTGCCCCAGGAGGTCTCCCACTGGTAGCTCTTGCTCGAGCTGACCGCCAGGCTGGTGCCGCCCACCGAGGTGACGTACGGGCTCGACGTCGGGTAGTCCACCTGGTCCTGCGGGGACGCGGGGTCCTCGGCCGGGCCCTCGTAGCCGCTGTCGCCGGAGGAGTAGACGAAGCCGATCCCCTCGAGCGCGCCGACCTGGAAGATCAGGTCCCACGTGGCGTTGATCGTGGAGTAGCTGGCCGGCTCGCCGTAGGAGTTGCTGACGATGCTGGCCAGGCCGGTGTCCACGATGGCCGCAGCCGCGTTGGCCAGGTCGGAGTCCAGGCAGCTGCCCGCGGCGACGTACCGCACGTTGGCGTCAGGCGCCATGCCGTGCACGGACTCGACGTCGAGGGTCTCCTCGCCGTACCAGCCCTGCGCGTCACAGACGTTCGGGCCGGCGCCCGTGAAGGGTCCGGCCTGGTACTGCTTGAACTGGCCCGGCCCGAACGGGCTGTCGCCGACGACGGTCGCGAACTGGTTGGCGTCCGCCCGGATCGTGGGCGACGCGTAGGCGTCCACGATGGCCACGGTCTGGCCCTTGCCGGTCATCCCGGAGCTGGTCACCCCGTAGGCCCCGCGGACCTGGCTCGGCGTGTAGCCGCAGCCGGTCCACGGCTGGTGCTTGCCGTACGCCTTGGGCTTGTTGGTCGCGGTCTTCTCGCCGTAGTAGGTCGAGCAGGGCTTGGCGACCCAGTAGTTCGGCCCGGGCTTCGGCAGCGCCGGCTTCATCTCGCTCTTCCCGGTGTCCAGGCCGGACACCGCGAGGACCGAGCTCGCCACGGACGAGGGTGCGGTAGCCGCGTGATCAGGCGCCCGGTCGCTCTGGCCGCCGGGGCCGCGGTACGTGCCGAACGTCACGCCGAACGCCTTGCTGGCGGCCGCCACGGACCCGCGGACGCCGACGTAGGCGCCGGCCGGGTACTTGGCGTTGACCTTGGTCACGCTCAGCCCGGCCGAGGTGAGCCAGGACTTCACGGAGGCGACTTCGGCCGCGGACGGCGCGAACTCCTTGCGCACCGCGGCGGGGCTCATGAAGTGGCGGTAGCTCTTGCTCGCCGGGCTGGAGACCGCGGCGACGAGACCGGCCAGCTCAGCCTGATGGCTGGGAGTGAGGTACACCCTCGCGTTGACGGTGCCGGCCGTGACGGCCTCGCTGGACAGACGCTTCGCGGCGACGGCCCACGCGGGGTGGGAGTCGGCGATCGCCCTTCTCGGGGTGGCCGCCTGCGCGGCGGTAGCCGTGACGAGAGTGCCGAGCGCTAGTGCTCCAGCGGCAATCGTCGCCCCGGCCACACGCAGGCGTGTGACTTGCGGCATGCACATTCCTTCCTTGGCGGATGATCATGGCGCCTGATCACTGTGTCCTGGGTAACAGGCACAACCGGAACAGAGTCGTCCCCTCCGGGCACCCAGCGCAAGAGAAAACGCACATCACATGGGTTCCGTTATCCAGTAGTGACTGCGTTGGGTCACTTTGGCCGTCGTCCTTACCCCCGCGGCGCCCGCTGGCGGCGGCGCCTTCCGGTGGCGGCGCCCGCCGGCGGCCTCCGGAAGCCGGGCGGGGAACCCGTAGGGATAGCGTGCAGGGGTGGCAGCTGTTCTTCTCGAGGGTGTCCCCGGGCACGCCTACCTCGGGCCGCCCGAGCTGACGGCGGCCCGGGTTCTCACCGAGTGGACCCTGGACGTCCCGGTGCTCGTGGCCGTGCTGCTGGCCGGCGGCCTGTACCTGGCCGGGATGCGCCGGGTCCGGCGGGCCGGGCAGCCGTGGCCGCCCAGCCGCGCGATCGCCTTCTACGCCGGAGGGCTCGGCGCCGCAGTCATCGCCACGATGTCGTTCCTCGGGGTGTACCAGGGGGTGCTGTTCTACATCCGCTCGGTGCAGACGATCCTGCTGCTGCTCGTGGTGCCGCTGTTCGTGGCGCTGGGCCGGCCGCTCACGCTGATCACGGCGGCGGCGCCGCGGGCCGGCCGGCGGCTGGACGCGGCGGTGCACAGCCGCCTGGCGCGGATGCTCACGTTCCCGGCCATCCCGACGCTGGTGATCGTGCTGGTGCCGTTCGTGCTCTACTTCTCGCCCTGGTACGCGGCCAGCATGCGCAGCGGCACCGTCCGCGAGCTGACCTACCTGGCCCTGCTGGCCCCGGGATTCGTGTTCTTCTGGATGTTCCTGCGGGTGGATCCGGTGCCGAGGGCCTACCCATACCTGGTCGGCCTCTGGGTGAGCGCGGGCGAGGTCGTCGGGGACGCCGTCCTCGGCCTGTCCGTGCTCGCCAGCCAGAGCCTCATCGCCGGCGCCTATTACCACGCGCTGGCCCGGCCCTGGGGTCCCAGCCTGCGCAGCGACCAGGTCATCGGCGGCGGGGTGCTGTGGGTGCTCGGCGACATAGTCGGACTGCCGTTCCTGGCCGCCCAGTTCATCCAGATGATCAGGGAGGACGAGACCGAGGCCGCGGGCGTGGACGCTGAACTGGACGCGGTGGAAGCCGCGGAGCGCGCGGCGGCGGCGGGTGCGGTCGCGGTGACCAGCGGTGCGGACGCGGACTCCGCGGAACCCGGTGGCGTGGCGGGACAGCCGCCCGGGAGCCAGCCCTGGTGGGAGCGGGACCCACGGTTCGCGGACCGCTTCCGGTCCGCGGGTGACTCCTAGCCAGCCCGTCCGCGGGTGGCTGTCCCGACGACCATTTGCGTCCACGATCGCGCCGGACGGCTGTCCACCCATCCCGCACCGCCGGCCGCTAGCCCGGGCCCCGGCCGATCGTGGACGTAAATGGCTGTCCCGACGACCATTTGCGTCCACGATCGCGCCGGACGGCGGGCAGTTCAGCGGCAGCGCGCCCGATGTTGCCTGCGGCCCCGGCGGCGCTGGTCCTGCCTGAGCGTGGCCCGGTGGATGGAGGCGGCAGGGTTTCGCCCGCGGCCCGAGGCGCTGGCCCTGACTGCGGGGAGCGGGCCGGTCGCGGGGTTCGTTGCGGAGATTTTTGGGGTTAGCGCGGGCCGGTATGCCTGGCTGGCCGGTCAGTAAGTGCGCTTAACCAGGAACGCCCAGCCGCGGGGCAGGGCCGTCTCGACCACGAACTCCTGGGATTTCATCATGCACCAGGCGGGAATGTCGGTCTGGGCGGCAGGATCATCGGCGAGCACGGCGACCGTGGCCCCGATCGGGACCTCGCGGATCCGCTCGGCGAGCATGATGATGGGGATGGGGCACTTCCGGCCGAGCGCGTCGATCGTCAGCATGGGTGCTGGGCGCGTCGGGGGGGTCATCCGCATGCCTCTCGCTCTGTGCTGCCTGTTCCCACTAAAAAGGCGACAATACTCCGCGGTGCGGCCCGGAACCCTGGGACCTCCGGACGCATGCTGCCACGGGAGAGCGATACCCGCACGTGACCGTCCATAAGCGCATCCCGCGGGGACACGCGGCAGCACAAATGGGGTCCCCCGTCAGGGCGGGCAGCGCGCACGATACTGTTTGCACGACAGCCTGTAGGACGAGCCATGACCTGCCCGTGCAGCCGGGAGTCATTCCGCTGGGAAGGCAACCTGTGAGTCCCACCGCCAGCGCCCCACGCCGAAGGGGCGCGCACGATCCGGGCTATGTGCCCGCCGAGGAGAATGCCGCTGTGCCTGACGGTTCGGTGGCCGCCGGCGCGGTGACAGCTGGCTCGCCAGACGACGGCTCGCCGGACGCCCGGCGCGCTGGCCAGCCCGGCCAGCGCCACCCCGGCCAGCGACTGCGCCGCTGGATACCGCGCTCCGTGCTACTCGTCGCCGTGCTCATGGCGACGGCCGGCTGCCAGTCCACCACATTCACCCGGCTCGGCCTCCCGGTCCCGGTCACCAAGCAGGGCGAAGTCGTGGTGACCCTGTGGCGGGGCAGCTGGATCGCCGCGCTCTGCGTCGGCGCCGTGGTGTGGGGCGCGATCTTGTGGGCAGTGATCTTCCACCGCAAGCGCACCGACGCCCCGCCGCGCCAGGTGCGCTACAACCTGCCGATCGAGATCATGTACACGGTCATTCCGTTCATCATGGTCGGCGTCTTCTTCTTCTTCACCGCGCGGGACGAGAACTTCATCGACAAGCTCCCGCCGCACCCCGACGTCACCGTGACCGTGTACGGCTACCAGTGGGGCTGGCAGTTCCAGTACCCGGGATACAAGGTGCCGGGCTCGCCGAGCGGGGTGGTCTCCGAGACGGGGGTAGCCTGGCCGGGCCGCCTCCCGGTGCTGGAGATCCCCACGAATCGGACGGTCCGCTTCAACCTCGTCTCGCTGGACGTGGTGCACTCGTTCTGGATCGTGCCGTTCGAGTTCAAGCGGGACGTGATCCCCGGTCACCCCAACCACTTCGAGGTGACCCCGATCAGGACCGGCACATTCACCGGGCGCTGCACCGAGTTGTGCGGCGTCTACCACAGCCGGATGCTGTTCACGGTGAAGATCGTCACGCCGGCGCGGTTCCAGGCCTGGATCAGCGCGCAGCAGCATTCGCAGCAGCAGTCAGCAGGGGGTGCGTGAGCCCATGACCACTGTCGAGCAACCGGTCCAGGGACAGGCCATCGAGCAGGGGTACGGCCGCAAGGGTTCGATCCTGGCCAGCTGGCTCTCCTCGACCGACCACAAAGTCATCGGTCACCTGTACCTGATCACGTCGTTCGCGTTCTTCCTGATCGGCGGCCTGATGGCCATGATCATGCGGATCCAGCTGTTCGGGCCGGACAACCACGTGATCTCTGACCAGCAGTACAACGAGCTGTTCACCATGCACGGCACGATCATGCTGCTGCTGTTCGCCACCCCGCTGTTCGTCGGGTTCGCGAACGAGATCATGCCGCTGCAGATCGGCGCGCCGGATGTGGCGTTCCCCCGGCTGAACCTGCTCAGCTACTACTTCTTCCTGTTCGGCGGCCTCATCCTGCTGATCAGCTTCCTCACCCCGGGCGGGGCGGCGGCGTTCGGCTGGTACGCGTACTCGCCGCTGACCAGTTCGGTGTACTCGCCGGGTATCGGCGGCGACATGTGGATCATGGGCTTGACCCTGTCCGGGCTGGGCACGATCCTCGGCGGCGTCAACTTCGTGACCACGATCATCTGCATGCGGGCGCCCGGCATGACCATGTTCCGCATGCCGATCTTCACCTGGAACATCCTGCTCACCAGCTTGCTGGTGCTGCTGGCGTTCCCGGTCCTGGCGGCGGCGCTGCTGGTGCTCGAGATCGACCGCAAGCTCGGCGCCCAGGTCTTCACCCCGGCCAACGGCGGGGCGATCTTGTGGCAGAACCTGTTCTGGTTCTTCGGCCATCCGGAGGTCTATATCGTCGCGATCCCGTTCTTCGGTATCGCGACCGAGGTGCTGCCGGTGTTCAGCCGCAAGCCGTGCTTCGGTTACAAGGGCCTGGTCGGCGCGACCATCGCGATCGCCGGCCTGTCCATGACCGTGTGGGCGCACCACATGTTCACCACCGGTGCCGTGCTGCTGCCCTTCTTCTCGTTCATGACATTCCTGATCGCGGTGCCCACCGGGGTGAAGTTCTTCAACTGGGTCGGCACGATGTGGCGGGGTCAGCTCACGTTCGAGCCGGCCATGCTGTTCTCCATCGGGTTCCTGGTGACCTTCCTGTTCGGCGGGCTGACCGGGGTCATCCTGGCCTCCCCGCCGCTGGACTTCCATGTCAGCGACTCCTACTTCGTCGTTGCCCACTTCCATTACGTGCTGTTCGGCACCGTGGTGTTCACCATGTTCAGCGGCTTCTACTTCTGGTGGCCCAAGTTCACCGGGAAGATGCTGGACAACACGCTCGGCAAGTGGCATTTCTGGACACTGTTCATCGGGTTCAACATGACCTTCCTGGTGCAGCACTGGATTGGCGTCGAGGGGATGCCGCGCCGGGTGGCGAACTACCCGTTCCTGCCAGCCGACGTGACGACGCTGAACCAGATCTCCAGCATCGGGTCGTGGATCCTGGGCGCGTCCACGTTCTTCTTCCTCTACAACATCTACAAGACCTGGAAATACGGCGAGCAGGTCACCGTGGACGACCCGTGGGGGTACGGGAACTCGCTCGAGTGGGCGACCTCTTGCCCGCCGCCGCGGCACAACTTCACCAGCATTCCGCGGATCCGCTCCGAGCGGCCCGCCTTCGACCTGCACTACCCGCACATCCAGTCCGGGCGGACGCATAAGCAGCGGGTTTTGGAGAATCAGAAATGAAGTTTGAGGGATCCCTGTTCATCGGCTGCGCGATCTTCTTCGGCGCCGCTGACATCGTCTACTGGTACTTTTCCAAGGACCCGACGGGTACCACCGCGCTGGCGCTGTCCGTGGGGCTGGCCTTCCTGACCGGGTTCTACCTGCTGTTCACGGGCCGGCGGCTGCCGGAGCGGCCGGAGGACAATCCGGACGGCGAGATCGAAGAGGGCACGGGCGAGCTGGGCTTCTTCAGCCCGCACAGCTGGTGGCCGTTGTATGTGGGCCTGGCCGCCGCTCTGTCCGCGTTCGGTGTGGCCGTCGGGTGGTGGCTGTTCCTGATCGGCCTGCTGGCCGTCTTCCTTACCACGATCGGCTTTGTCTTCGAGTACTACCGCGGCAACTACGCCCACTGATCCCCTTTTCCTCGCCCGCCCCGCCACCGCCCGGGCGTATGCTCGTGCTGCGCTAATTACTTAGCGTAACAAGGACATTACGGAACTGGCGCGGCCCTGGGAGGCCGGGCGGAGAGTGTGCGGCGCCTGCGGGGCGCCAGAGGGGTCGGATCGTGCCGGGGGAGCTACCAGGGGGTTTCCGCGCGCCTGCGCGCCGCGGATGGAGTCAGCGCGTCACGTCCTGGGTGGGGACGGCCGGCCTGCTGGCTGGCGTGCTGGTCATCGCCGGGTGCGCTGGGGGAGGGCTGGCCGCCCAGGGATCGTCCGCCAAGGTGACGATCGTCAGCGGGAACCTGATGTTCCGCTCGGCCGCCGCGGGGCAGTTCCGCGCCGATGCCTCTGCGCTCCGGGGCGCTGGTGACCGGGGCGCTGGTGACCGGGGCGCTGGTGACCGGGCCAGTCACCGCCGGACGGGCGACGCCATCGTCGCAGGCCTGAGCGGCTCGGTAGCCCGCGATGCTCCATCCGGCGGCCTCAGCACTGTTCATCTCGTCCAGGCGGCCAGCAGGCCTTTCAGGGCCTCACAGGGGGCGGCTGAGCCCATGGACCTGCGTCCTGACCTGGGTGTGCGGGTGGCAGTCCGCGATGGCAGGCTGACCGGGGTGAGCGTGCGGGCGCTGGCCGTGAGCACCCGGGGCGGCGAACCCCTGGCCGGGCGGACTCTGGCCGGGCGGACTCTGGCCGGGGCGTACGGCCCGGGCTCCCGCAGCTGGCGCACCCGCTGGGCCCTGGCCCCCTCGCGGACCTACCGGGTCACCGCCACGGCCGTCGATGACCGCGGCCGCCGCACGGCCATGGCCAGCACCTTCCGCACGCTGCGGCCGCGCCGTACGTTCGCCGCCGCCACGGTTCTCGGCGCGGGTCAGACTGTCGGCGTGGGCATGCCTATCATGATCGATTTCAGCCGGCCCATCGCCGACAGGGCCGAGGTGCAGCGGGCGTTGCAGATCTGGTCGAGTAAGCCGGTCACCGGGGCGTGGTACTGGGTGACCAGCACGAGCGTGTGGTTCCGGCCCCGTCACTACTGGCCCGCGCACACCCGCGTGCGGTTCACCGCGCATCTGGCCGGACTGCAGGGTGCGCCGGGCGTCTACGGCCGGTCTGACCTGACCCAGCACTTCCGGATCGGTGACTCACTGATCGCGGTGGCCAGCGTCGCCACCCATCACATGAAGGTCTGGTGGGACGGCAGGCTCGCCGGGGACTGGCCGGTCAGCACCGGGCGTCCCGGGATGGACACCCCGGACGGCCGCTACCTGTCGTTCGCCAAGGGCAGCCCGGTGGACATGAACTCGGCCAGCTACGGCGTGGGCCGCGGGATGCCCGGCTACTACAACGAACTTGTCTACGATGCCGTGCAGTTCACGTTCAGCGGTGACTACGTGCACAGCGCCCCCTGGTCCGTGGGCGCGCAGGGCATCGCCAACGTGAGCCACGGCTGCGTCAACCTCGCGCCCGGCTACGCGGCCTGGTTCTACGCCCATTCGATGCTGGGCGACCCGATCAGCGTGGTGGGCAGCCCGGTCGCCGGGACGTGGGGCGATGGCTGGACAATCTACTTCCTGGGCTGGCGCCGGCTGCTGGCGGGCAGCGCCACGGGGGAGGCGGTGCGGGTCAGCCCGCGGGGCAGTCAGCCCGTGGGCGCCTGAACGTCCCCGGGACGGCGGCAGTCCGGGACGGCGGCAGCCCTCGGAGGAGAAAGCCGCAGGACGGTCAGGTCCCCCGGCGCGAGATCGTGCCCCCGGGATCTGACCAGAGTTCCTCAGTGACCGGCAGGATCTTCCGGGCTGCCCTGCCCGGGGACGGTCTTCCCGCTCTCCCCGGAGGTGACGGCGGCGCGCTCGGCGTCACCGACCTCCTGGGTGCCGTGGCCGTTGGTGGCGTGGCCGTTGCCGTGCCCGTTGGGCCCGTGGCCGTTGCCCACCGAGAGCGGGACGCTCTCGGTGACCACGCGGTTCAGGGCCAGCCGCAGCTTGCCGACGGGGCCCCGGGTGGCCGGGGCGGGAACACCGCTGTCGTCGTCCGTACCCGCCTCCAAGGGCCGCGGAGCGGTGGCCCGGGCCTCGAGCACGACCTTCATGTCCTCCGACACCGGCGCGTGCAGTTCGACGAACTCTCCGCTCGGCCGCTGGTAGATGATGCCGGTTTCGTACCCGTGCAGGAGCATCGCCGCGTCCTTGCGCTGCAGCCCGAGGCAGATGCGCTTGGTCACGATGTAGGCGATCACCGGACCGATGAACACGGCATACCGGGCGATCTCCGTGGTCAGGTACAGCGAGATGCTGAGGTGCTGGGCGATGACGTCGTTCGCGCCCTCCAGCCACATGATCCCGTACCAGGTGATGACGGCGATGCCGATGGCCGTCCGGGTGGCCGCGTTGCGCGGCCGGTCGTTGACGTGATGCTCGCGCGTGTCGCCGGTGATCCAGCGTTCCAGGAACGGCCATAGCGCCGCTGCGGTGAACAGGAACCCCAGCGGTACCAGCGCCGGGAACAGCACGTTCCAGGAGATCGTGTGCCCCCACAGGTTCCACGCCCAGTTCGGGAAGATACGCAGCGCGCCTTCGAGCATGCCCATGTAGAAGTCCGGCTGGGAGCCCGAGGACATGGCCACCGGGTTGTACGGGCCGTACAGCCAGATCGGGTTGATCTGGGCCAGGCAGCCCAGCAGGGCCAGCGCGCCGAACACGAAGAAGAAGAACGCCCCGGTCTTGGCCATGAAGTACGGGTAGAGCGGCTGGCCCACGACGTTCTTGTCGGTGCGCCCCTTGCCCGGCATCTGGGTGTGCTTCTGGTGGAACATCAGGAACAGGTGCGCGGTGACCAGCGCGAGAATCAGCGCCGGGATCAGCAGCACGTGGATGATGTACAGCCGCGGGATGAGGACGTTGCCCGGGAACTGGCCGCCGAACAGGAAGAACGACAGATAGGTCCCGACGATCGGGATCCCCAGCAGGACGCCTTCGAGGATCCGCAGGCCGGCCCCGGACAGCAGGTCGTCGGGCAGTGAGTAGCCGAAGAGGCCTTCCAGCAGGCCCAGCGTGAACAGGACGATCCCGATGAGCCAGTTGAGCTCACGCGGTTTCCGGTACGCGCCGGTGAAGAAGATCCTGATCATGTGGGCCATGATGGCCGCCAGGAACAGGTCCGCCGCCCAGTGGTGGATCTGCCGCATGAGCAGCCCGCCGCGCACGTCGAAGCTGATGTTCAGGGTCGAGGCGTAGGCCTGGCTCATCCGCACGCCATCGAGCCCGGAGTAGGTGCCGTGGTAGTACACGGACGTCATGCTGGGCTTGAACCACAGGGTCAGGAACGTGCCGGTGAGCAGCAGGATGATGAACGAGTAGAGGGCGATCTCGCCCAGCAGGAACGTCCAGTGGTCCGGGAAGACCTTTTTCAGCAGGGTGCGCGTGCCCTTGGCGGCGCGCAGCCGGTCATCAAGGAACGTCCCGGTGCCCGCGAGCACCTTCTCGACCGGGCCTTCGCCGGCGGTGCCGGCTGGGGCCTCGTTGCTGCTAGTCATCCCCGCTCCCAGAAAGCTGGCCCGACCGGAACTTTGAAGTCGCTCAGCGCGACCAGGTAACCCTCGGAGTTCACGCCCATGGGCAGCTGCGGCAGCGGCCGGTTCGCCGGGCCGAAGAGCACCTGGGCGCCCCGGGGGGCGTCGAACGTGGACTGGTGGCACGGGCACAGGATGTGGTGCGTGGTCTGCTCATAGAGCGCCACCGGGCAGCCGACGTGGGTGCAGATCTTCGAGTAGGCGACGATGTTGTCCACGACCCACTTCTTGTTCGTGGGAAACTGGATCTCGCCCGGCTCGAACTTGATGATGATGCAGGTCGCCTTGACCAGCGCATCGTCGTCGGTCTGGTAGCCCTCGGGGATCACGGTGATCATCGCGCCCGGCGAGTCGAAGTCAGCCGGCTTGATGGGCCTGCCGGTGTCGCTGATGACCAGCCGCAGTCCCCTGCGCCACACGGTGTGCCGCAGCTTGGTGCCCGGCAGCGGGCCCAGGTCACGCAGCAGCACCAGCGGCGCGAGGACCAGCGGTACGGTGGCGGCGATCAGGGTCCGGCGCAGGATGGGCCGCTTGACGAACTGGCTGGCCTCCGCGCCTTCGCGGAAGGTCTCCGCGAACGCCTTCCGGTCTGCCTCAGGCGAGGCCAGCGGCTTGCGGGCCTCGGTGAGCTCCACGTCCGGCATCAGCCGCCGGACCCAGATGACCGCCCCCGCCCCCAGGGCCAGGAAGGCCACGCCCATCGAGATGCCGAGGGCCAGGTTGGACCGCAGCACCGAGTCCACCGAGGCGCCGACCGGCAACCCGATGTAAGCGGCGATGAACCCGATCCCGGCCAGCATGCCCAGGATGAACAGGGCGGCCACGATCTTCTCGGCCCGCTTCGCCGCCACCGGGTCCTCGGGGTCGGCGGGCAGTTCCCGGGGCGGGGCCGCCGGCGTGTCCGATTGGGCCGTGCCGAGCAGCGTCCGCTCTTCCGCGGGCGGAGGCGTCCCGATCACCCGGTGCGGGGCCCGCCCAGCCTCGCCACCTTCCTCCGGGCCGCCGGTGGGGAAGTCGCCCGTGTATCCCTCTGTGCCGCTCATTCGTGCACCCGCCGCTTGGCCGTGATCCAGAGTGCGGCCAGCACCAGCGCGCCGATTCCGCCGATCCAGCCGACGAGCCCCTCGGTCACCGGCCCGATACGCCCGAGGCTGAAGCCGCCGGGGTTGGGCGAGGAGCGTGTCTCGGTGATGTACGCGATCAGGTCCCGCTTCTCACTCGGGGTGATCGTGCTGTCGTTGAACACGGGCATGGCCTCCGGGCCGGTAATCATGGCCTCGTAGATCTGCGTCGGCGTGGACTGGGTGAGCGCGGGAGCGTACTTCCCGTAGGTCAGGGCACCGCCCGCCCCCACGAAGTTGTGGCACTGGGAGCAGTTCGTGGTGAACAGTTCCTGTCCGAGGCCGGTGTCAGCGCCCTGGGTGCTGACCTGGGCAGCCCCCGGGATGGGCGGGCCGCCGCCGAGCGAGGAGATGTAGGCCGCGATCGCGTGGGTCTGGGCCGTGTTCAGCACGGGCGGCTTGCGCGGCGCCTCGGCGTCGATCTCCTTGAGGGGCATCCGGCCGGTGCTGACCTGGAAGTCCACCGCGGCCGCGCCCACGCCGATCAGGCTGGGGCCGCTGCTCGTGCCCTGGGCCATGAGGCCGTGGCAGCTGGAGCAGTTCTGCACGAACAGTTGCCTGCCCACCGCGGTCTCGCGCGAGGAGACGCCAGGGGAGGACGCGGAGGCCGGGGTGCCCTGGGTGGTGAGCGCCGCGTAGATGACGCCAACCGCGATGAGCCCAAGCAGCACCACGGCATAGCCGGCGACCGGGCGCCGGCGCCGCGCGATGATCCAGCTCAATGGAGCCCTCGTCTTCTGGTCTGTGCTCTTGTGTTATGGAGTTAGACCGCTGCTCTGCTCATGTATTCGGCGCAGCGGCCCTCAGTGGATGAGGTAGATCGTGGTGAACAGCCCGATCCACACGACGTCCACGAAGTGCCAGTAGTAGGAGACAACAATCGCGCTGACCTGCTGCTCGTGCGTGAAGGTCTTGGCCACGTAGGTACGGCCCAGCACGAAAAGGAACGCGACGAGCCCGCCGGTCACGTGCAGTCCGTGGAACCCGGTGGGGATGAAGAAGACAGAGCCGTAGCCACTGGACTGCAAGGTCAGCCCGTCGTGGATCAGGCCCAGGTACTCATAGCCCTGGCCGCAGACGAAGTACAGGCCCATCAGGAACGACAGGACGTACCACTCACGCAGTCCCCAGCGCGACACCTGCCAGATCCGGCCGGCCCTCCTGATCTGCCCGCGCTCCACCGCGAACACCCCAAGCTGGCAGGTCACGCTGGACAGCAGCAGCACCGTGGTGTTGATCGCTCCCAGGGTCAGGTCGAGGTGGGCGCCCGGCCAGGGGAGGCCATTGCCCTTGTCCACGGAGCGGATCGTGAAGTAGATCGCGAACAGTGCCGCGAAGAACATGAGTTCCGAGGACAGCCACACGATGGTGCCCACGCTGACCAGGTTCGGCCGCGCGCTGGGCGGGCGGGGAGTGGGTGCCTTCTCGGTGACGGATGCGGTGGCCACGAGGTCATTATTACGACAACCCGTAGGCGAGCGTCGGCCGACCCCCCGTGTCGGTACCATCCAGTTCTATGAAGGTCGTTGTCTACAGCCATGATGCGGACACCCGGGCCCGCATGCAGCTTGCCATCGGGCGCCGTCCCGCCCCCGACGTGCCCGAGGCGGAGATCATCCCGGTGGCCACCGAGCCGGCGCTCATCCGCCTGCTCGATGCGGGCGGCGCGGACGTCATGGTGCTGGACGGCGAGGCCCAGCCTGCCGGCGGCATGGGAGTCTGCCGGCAGGCCAAGGATGAGATCCACGACTGCCCGCCTGTCCTGCTCGTGGTGGGCCGGGTGGACGATGGCTGGCTCGCCACCTGGTCCGGCGCAGACGCCGTGACCAGCCACCCGATCGATCCGGTCGCGTTCGCGGCCGCCCTCGCGGGCCTGATGCGCCAGCGGGCCGAGCACCTGGCCGCCCAGGCCGGCAGCTGAGCGGGGCGGCGAGCGGGCCGATGCATCCCACCACGCCCCTGGCGCCGTCCTGGCGTGCCCTCATCGGCACGCTGATCCGGGGCGAGACCCTCAGCCCGGTTGAGGCCGCCTGGGCGATGAACGAGATCATGGAAGGCGCCGCGACCCCGGTCCAGGTGGCCGGGTTCGCCGTAGCCCTGCGGATGAAGGGCGAGACGCCCGCTGAGGTGGCTGGGCTCTCTGACGTGATGCTGCGCCGGGCCACCCCGATCAGCGTGCCAGGCGACCTCGTTGACCTGGTCGGCACCGGCGGGGACGGCGCGCACACGGTGAACATCTCCACCATGGGGGCGATCGTCGCCGCGGCGGCCGGTGCGCGGGTGGTCAAGCACGGCAACCGTGCCGCCTCGTCGGCGTGCGGCGCCGCGGATGTGCTGGAGGCGCTGGGCGTGGTCATCGATCTGCCCCCGGCGGCCAGCGCACAGCTCGCGGAGGAGACGGGGATCGCGTTCCTGTTCGCCCCGCTTTACCATCCGGCCTTCCGGCACGCCTCAGTCGCCCGGGGTGAGCTGGGCGTGCCCACCGTGTTCAACTCCCTGGGCCCGGTGTCCAACCCAGCCCGGCCGGGGGCCCAGGCGGTGGGTGTCTCGGACCCGCGGATGGGCGGGGTGATCGCCGGGGTGCTGGCCGGCCGCGGCTGCTCGGCGCTGGTCTTCCACGGCGACGACGGGCTGGACGAGCTGACCCCCACGACCACCTCCACCGTCTGGGTGGTACACGACGGCACGGTGACCCAGACCGTGTTCGATCCTGCGGTGCTGGGACTGGAGCGGGCGCGGCCGGAGGACCTGCGCGGGGGGGACCGCGAGCACAACGCGGCAGTGGCCCGTGCGGTACTGGGCGGTGAGCGGGGCCCGGTGCGGGACACCGTGCTGCTGAACGCCGCCGCGGCGCTCGCCGCGTCAGCCGGGGTCCAGGGCGGCGAGGCGCTCGACAAGGCCCTCGCCGAGGGGTTCGCCCGGGCCAGTGCGGCCCTCGATTCCGGGGCGGCGGCGGACGTGCTCAACCGCTGGGTGGCGGCCAGCCAGCGGCTGGCCCGGTCCGGCTAGCTCGCTGGCGAGGGGAGGCGCGCCGGAGGCGTGTCCTCGCCGAGCGGGCGAGAAACCCGGCACCCGCGGCAGACGACGTGCATCGGGAGCGGGCAAGTGGGGGCTCCGGGGGCCTTGGCCCCCGGGCCAGCACAGCTCAGCCCTCGTCGTAGCCGAGCGCGAACGCAGCCTCGAGGTCGTGCCGGGAGTAGGTGCGGAAGGCAATGTGCGTCTCGG
Source organism: uncultured Actinomycetes bacterium (assembly GCA_963782185.1). GTDB lineage: Bacteria > Actinomycetota > Actinomycetes > Streptosporangiales > Streptosporangiaceae > RYN-230. The sequence continues at coordinate 303,288 of CAWAJB010000031.1, read as the reverse complement.
TGTGCGTGACGCCCTCGACCCGGTTGAGCGTGCCGGGGATCACGTCAGCCAGTTCGTCGTGCGCGCGCACCCGGATCAGGGCCACCAGGTCGAACTCGCCGGTCACCGAGTAGACCTCGGTGACCTGCGGGATCTGGGCGATTATCTCCGCCGTCTCGGGGATCCGCGCCACATCGGCCTTCAACAGAACGATCGCGGTGATCACCTGCCGCCTCCTTAACGCGCCACTGGCCTGCCTCGGCCTGCCTTGCCGGGGCCAACCTTGCCTCGGCCCCGCGCTGCGGGGCCTGCCGTGTCCGGGCGCCCTTGCTCAGCCCGCCCGGGCCGGCCTCCCGTGACGGCCGGGCGCCCCTGACCGGTCCGCGTAGGCGGGTCCGTCCCCGGCGTAGCGTACCGCTGCTCACCCGCCGGGCCGCGGACCCGGCGCGGCGGCGGAGGCGAGCCGGGGAGCAGCCTGCCGGGCGGCGGCCCGCTCTGCCGCGCTGAGCTGGGCGAGCGTCCGCACCCTCGCCGCGGGCAGCCGGTCCAGCAGGGCGGCCAGCACTGCTGCGGTAGCCCGGGCGTCGGCCAGCGCGCGATGGCGCGGAAGATCAGGAGCGCCGAAAAATTCCGCCAGCGTGGCCAGCTTGCAGTTCGGCACCTCGTCGCCGGTGAGCAGCAGCCGGGCCATCGTGACCGTGTCCACCACGGGCGGGGCGGGCCAGCGCCGCCCGGTACCGGCACACGCCGCGCTGAGGAAGCCGATATCGAAGGGCGCGTTGTGCGCGGTGAGCACGGCATCGCGGGCGAAGTCGAGGAACCCTGGCAGCACCTCGCCGACCGGGGGAGCGAGGCCGACCATGGCGTCGGTGATGCCGGTCAGCGCGACGATGTCCGGCGGGATGATCCGGCCCGGGTTGACCAGGGTGGCGAACTCCGCGCAGATCTGCCCGCCGCTCAGCCGGACCGCCCCGATCTCGGTGATTCCGTCCGCATCCGGTGACCAGCCTGTGGTCTCCACGTTGACCACGACGAAATCGAGCGCCCCGAGCGGGCGCCGCCGGATTCCGGGAGTCCACGGGTGGCGCAGGCGCGTCCTGGCTACCGCGAGCCTGTCCCGCCAAGAGTCGCGTACCCACCTGTCGAGCGTGATCACGCTGTCACGGTATGCCTGGCTACCGACACTCCTGGCCAAGGCACGCCGGCGGCACTCCTGGCCAAGGCACGCCGGCGGCACTCCTGGCCAAGGCACGCCGGCGGCACTCCTGGCCAAGGCACGCCGGCGGCACTCCTGGCCAAGGCACGCCGGCGGCACTCCTGGCCAAGGCACGCCGGCGGCACTCCTGGCCAAGGCACGCCGGCGGCACTCCTGGCCAAGGCACGCCGGCGGCACTCCTGGCCAAGGCACGCCTGCGGCACTCCTGGCCGCTCAGCCCCGCGAGGCCCGGTAGCACTCCGTCACGTAGGGCAGCACCAGCTCGTCCGACCCCGCCAGGCCGGGGTGCGTGCCGGCCAGGCGCCGCACCGCGGCCAGCACGGCGGCCCGCTGCTCGTCCGGCCTCGTGATCACGTAGCTGCGGGAGGCCGCGAGGTCGGTCAGCTCGTCCGGGCTGAGCCGGTGCTTCCATTCCACGTCGCAGCGCTCGGCCGGCCCGAACGGGGGTCCGATGAGCCCCCGGTCCTGGCTGCGGTGCTCGCCAGGGTCGTGCAGGATCCGGCCCAGCTCGGCCACCCAGTCCTCCCGCTCATCACGGATGTTCCACACCAGGCCGAGCCGCCCGCCAGGGACGAGCACGCGGGCTACCTCCGGCACCGCGCGGCTGCGGTCCACCCAATGCCACGCCTGGGCGACCAGCACCGCGTCGACTGAGCTGTCGGCCAGCGGGATCTCCTCCGCCGATCCGGCGTGCACCGTGACGCCCGGCACCGCGCGGGCCAGTTGCTCCCGCATGCCCGCGGATGGCTCCACCGCGATCACGTCCAGGCCGCGGTCGCGAAGCTGGCGGGTGAGCTTCCCCGTTCCCGCGCCGAGGTCGAGCACCCGCGACGCGCCCGCCGGCAGCAGCCAGTCGATGGCTTCGGGCGGGTAAGGCGGCCGCCCGCGCTCGTAGACGTCCGCGGCGGCACCGAAGGACGACGCCTCCCGCTGATGCTGTGCTGTGCTGCGCTCATCGTCGGGCATGCCCGGATCATCCCAGGCTCGCCGTGGGCCGGAGTGTCAGTACCCCCACCTAGCGTGATCCGTGAAGCGCTCCCCGGCGGGCGCCGCGCCGCCCGCCCAGGGCCCTGGCCCGGCGCGGGAGCCAACCAGAGGAGGAGAGATGCTAATCGAATGTGACCGCTGTGAAATGCGTGACATCGCCTGCCCGGACTGCGTGGTTACCGCCCTGCTCGCCGACGGTGAGCCGGCGGCCGACCTCGACCCGGCCGAGCGGCGGGCGCTCCGGGTGCTCGCCGACGCGCGGCTGGTCTCACCACTCCTGCTGCGCCCGTCGGCCAAGGCGTCCTGAACCTGGACAGGCCTGCACCGTGACGAGGGCAGCCTGCGGGGGCGCACGGACCCGCCAGCGGACATGCACGGACCAGCCAGCGGACACGCACGGGCCGGCCACGGACACGCCCGGGCCCTGGCGGGCCCGGGCCCGGACACGCCCGGGCCCGCCAGCGGACACGCCCAGGCCCGCCGCGCCGGACCTGGCCGCCCCGCCCGGAACCCCGCGCTGGCGACCAGCCAGAACGCCGTCCCAGCGGGCAATTTGCGGGAGCAGAAACTCCTGGCGATGGTCAAGCAGGTCACGGGAGTTCGCGAAGCGGTTGAATTCCCCTTGCGGGCTTCACTAGTGTCAGCCCCGGTCGGTTCGCTCCCCAGCCACCACTATGGTGACGGCGGCCGGCCACCGCCGAGTCTTCGTGCTGGCATAGGACGGCCAGCCGGAGAGCCGGGGACCCACCGGAGGACTGTCCCGGGACCAGCCCGGATGAGAGTCCTTCAGGGGTGAATCGGCCAGGTCGCACGACGGTTGCGTGCATCGCGGTCACCGCGATGCGGTCGGCCGTACCGTGATCCGGCCGTAGGGCATCTTCCACAGCCCGAACCCGTCAGCTCACCCGGTAGGCGGAGTGGAAGAAGGAGCGTGATCACGTACGTGAGTACGCGTCCAGATGCTGAGCCTGCACGTCCGCGCGCGTCGTTCCGGGGCACGTCGGCCCGGGGCACGTCGGCCCGGCGCACGTCGGCCCGGCGCACGTCGGCCCGGCGCACCGTGATCCTGCGCCGCGGGGTGGCCATCGGCGCCAGCGTGGTCGTCGCCGGGACCTTCGCGGCCTTCGCCAGTTCCGCCGGGGCCGCACCCAAGCCCACGGTCAGCCAGGTCCAGAAGTCGGTGAACCGGCTCACCTCCCAGGAGGACCAGGCGGCCCAGATGTACGACCAGTCCGAGCAGCAGCTCAGCAACGCCAAGCAGCGGCTCGCCCTGGTCAATCGCGAGGTCAAGGCCGATCGGGCCAAGTTCGAGTCGATGCGCAGCGAGATCGCGGCCATCGCCTCGACCGCCTATGAAAACGGCACCATGACCTCCATGGGTGCCCTGCTGACCTCCGACAACCCCCAGGCCGTACTCAGCCAGGCCTCGGTGCTGCTGCAGCTGTCCAGCGCCAGGGCGGCCCAGGTGAACGAGTTCGTCCAGGCGGCCCGCCAGCTCCAGGGAGCCCAGCTCACCGCGAAGCGAACCGAGCAGGGGATAGCAACCCTGGACGCGCAGCGCCTGGCGCGCAAGAAGTCGCTCGGCAAGTCGCTGTCCCAGAAGAAAGCCCTGCTGGCCACGCTCACCGCCCAGCAGCAGCAGGCCGTGACCACTACCTCGACGATCGGGGCCGGCGGCAGCACGACGGCGACGAACAACGTCCCGACCAGCAGCCAGGCCGGGAAGGCCGTGGCCTACGCCTACTCCAAGCTGGGCGACCCGTACGTGTACGGGGCGACGGGGCCGAGTTCGTTCGACTGCTCCGGGCTGGTCCAGGCGGCGTGGGCCTACGCGGGGGTGTCGATCCCGCGGACCACGTACGAGCAGGTGGCAGCGCTGCCCGCGGTGTCCACGAGCAACCTGCAGCCCGGCGACCTGCTGTTCATGGACGGTGATGGCCACGTCGGCATCTACGTCGGCGGAGGCTACCTGATCGACGCGCCGCAGACCGGCTCGAACGTGGAGAAGGTCCCGCTGTCGGGCTGGTACAGGGCGAACCTCGACAGCGCCGCGAGGCCCTGAGCTTCAGAGCCCCTGAGACCTAACGGCAGCTGATATGGCATAGCGGCGCTCCCGGGAACGTTCCGGGGGCGCCGCTATGATCCTCCCCGAGATGGCAAAGACCCTGATCGTCACCAACGACTTCCCGCCGCGGGCCGGCGGCATCCAGTCGTTCGTGCATGCCCTGGCCCTGCGGCTGCCCCCGGGCCAGGTGGTCGTGTACGCCCCCGCCTGGGAGGGTGCCGCCGGGTTCGACCAGCGGCAGCCGTTCCCGGTACTGCGTCACCCGACCTCGCTGATGCTGCCCGTGCCCTCGGTGCGCCGCCGTGCCGTCCGGGCCCTGACCGAGCATGGCTGCGACACGGTGCTGTTCGGTGCGGCCGCGCCACTGGGGCTGCTGGCTCCCGCGCTCCGCGCCGCCGGGGCCCGGCGGATCGTCGCCCTGACCCACGGACACGAGGCGGGCTGGGCGGCGCTGCCGGTCGCCCGCAGCCTGCTGCGCCGGATCGGCGACTCGGTCGACGTCGTGACCTACCTCGGCGAGTACTTCCGGGTCCGGCTGGCCCGGGCCCTGTCACCTGCGGCGGCGGCGCGGATGGCCCGGCTGGCCCCGGGGGTGGACACCGGGGCGTTCCGCCCGGGCGCGGGCGGGGCCGCCGTCAGGGACCGGCTCGGCCTGGCCGGGCGGCCCGTGGTCGTCTGCGTGTCCCGGCTGGTCAAGCGCAAGGGCCAGGACACCCTCATCCGGGCCTGGCCGGCCGTCCGCGCGGCCGGCGATCCGGTTCTCCTGCTGGTCGGCAGCGGCCCGGAGACCGGGCGGCTGCGGCAGCTCGCCCGCCAGCTGGGCGTCGCGGATTCGGTCGTGTTCACCGGCCAGGTGCCGGACGCGGAACTGCCCGCGTACTACGACGCGGGTGACGTATTCGCGATGCCCTGCCGGACCCGGCGCGGCGGCCTGGACGTCGAGGGCCTGGGCATCGTCTACCTGGAAGCCTCCGCCACCGGGCTGCCGGTCATCGCGGGTGATTCCGGCGGCGCGCCGGACGCGGTGCTCAGCGGGGAAACCGGTTACGTGGTCCAAGGGCGCGACGAGACGGCTCTCGCGGCCCGGATCAACGAGCTGCTCGCCGACCCCGCCGGGGCCCGGGCCATGGGCGAGAAGGGCCTGGCCTGGGTGGACCGCGAATGGCGCTGGGGCCTGGTGGCGCGCCGGCTGGAGCAGATCCTGGCCGGCTGAGTCAGGGCAGCCAGCCCGCTCAGCCGTAGAGGGCGTCGATCTCCGCGGCAAAATCCTTGGTCACCACGCCGCGCTTGACCTTGAGAGACGGCGTGAGATACCCCTCCTGCTCGGTGAAGTCGACCGGGAGAATCCGGAACCGGCGGATGGACTCGGCCCGGGACACCGCCTTGTTGGCGTCGTCTACCGCCGACTGGATCTCGGCGATCAGCTCGGGATTATCCGCCAGCTCGGCGAGGCTGGCCGAGGCCAGCTGCGGGCGCCGCCCCTTCCAGACCTCCAGCGCCTCCTCATCGAGGGTCACCAGGCAGGCCACGTAGGGACGGCCGTCGCCGACCACAATGCAGTGGCTGACCAGCGGACTGGCGCGCAGCCGGTCCTCCAGCACGGCCGGGGCCACGTTCTTGCCGCCGGCGGTGACGATGATGTCCTTCTTCCGCCCGGTCACCCGCAGGTGACCGTCGTCGTCCAGTTCGCCCAGGTCGCCGGTGTGCAGCCATCCGCCGGCGTCGACCGTCTCGGCGGTCGCGGCCTCGTTGTGCCAGTAACCCTGGAAGATGTTCGGGCCCGCCACCAGGATCTCGCCGTCGTCCGCGATCCGCACCGTGACCGCAGGCACCGGCGGCCCGACCGTGCCGATCTTGTTGTGGCTGGGCAGGTTGGCCGAGATCACCGGGCTGGTCTCGGTCAGGCCGTAGCCCTCCAGCACCGTGATGCCCGCACCGCGGAAGAAGTGCCCGAGCCGCTCGCCGAGCGGGGCGCCGCCGGACACGGCGTACTGAACCCGGCCGCCGGTCGCAGCACGCAGCTTGCCGTACACGAGCCGGTCGTACAGGGCGTGCGTGGCCCGGAGCCGCAGGCTCTGGCGGCCCGGGATGGCGTGTCCCCCGGCGCCCAGGGTGCGACTCCACTCGATCGCCGTCCGCGCCGCCGCGGCGAAGATGCGGGCCTTCAGCGGGCTCGCCGACGCCTGCAGTTCCGCGCCGTTGTACACCTTCTCGAAGACCCTCGGGACGGCCAGGATGAAGGTTGGCTGGAAGCTGCCCAGGTCGGCCACGAGGTTGGCCACGTCCGGCGTGTGCCCGAGAACGGTGCCCGATTCGAGGCAGCCGACCTGGATGATGCGCGCGAATGAGTGCGCCAGGGGCAGGAACAGCAGGGCCGAGCGCCCGGAAACGGTGAAGATCTCGGGCAGGGCGCCGATCGCGTTGCGCACGTCGGCGAGCATGTTCGCGTGCGTAAGCTCGCATCCCTTGGGGCGGCCCGTGGTCCCGGACGTGTAGATGATCGTGGCCAGGTCGGCGGCCACCCGGGCCGAGCGCCGCTCAGCCAGCGCGGCGTCGCTGATCGCGGCGCCCTCCGCGGCCAGGCTCTCCAGCGGCTTGGCCCCGGCGGTCTCCCCGCCCGCTGCCCCCTCGATCAGCCAGATCCGCTCCACGCCCGGCAGCCTGCCCAGCACCTCTGCGTTGGCCTCCACGTGCGCGGGCGTCTCGGCGATCAGGGCCCGCGCCCCGCAGTCGCTGAGGATCCACTCGACCTGCTCGGCTGACGACGTCTCGTAGATGGGGACGGTAACCGCGCCGGCCGCCCAGATCGCGTAGTCCGCAAGCGTCCACTCGTACCGGGTCCGGGACAGCAACGCCACCCGGTCCCCGGCCCCGATGCCGGACGCGATCAGCCCTCTGGCCAGCTCCGTGACCTCGTCGCGGAGCTGCGCCGCGGTCACATCGCCCCACAGTTGGCCGCCGCCGTCGGCCTTGCGGCGGATGACCACCGCCTGCGGGTCGCGGTCCGCGCGCTCGAAGACCACGTCGCAGAGATTCGCTGAGGGTGCGATCTCCACGACAGCGGGGGTGCTGTATTCACGCATGACAGCTCCTGCCGGTCACGTTGTTCCCCGGTGAACGACTGGACCGTACCCCGGGCGGCCCCCGCGAGCTACCCGCAGGTAGCCGGATCCAGGTTACCTGGCGGGCGGCGGCCAGGCCGGTCCTGCCCGCCGGGTCCTGTCAGTGGTCTGCCCTCACGCTGGCCCCCGGAACCCGCCTAGGTATCGCCTGGAACCCTCCGAGGTATGGAGTATCCAGCCCAGCGGCGCGCGCGCGTCAGTTGTGGCAATGTGGCGGGATGCCCACGCGATGGGAGTACGGCTCCCTGATCACCATTGCCCTAGCCGCCAGCGAGCAACAGTCGCCTGAGCACACGGTCGGCATCCTGGTCACGGCCATGCACGCCCGCGTCGTGTCGGTCGTGGAACTGGGTGACCTGGTCCCCGGGGAGCGGTACGCGGCCATGAACGCAGTGGGTGAGGGGGGCTGGATCATCACCGGCCCCGGAGTCCGGTCGGACTTCAGCCGGGGAACCCCGGTCCGGATCGGCGGAGCCACGAGGCTCGCCCCGTGGATGGCCCAGACGCTGGCCGATCAGCCTGTGGGCGGGTGGGCCCGCGGCTATTTCGAGTACCCGCTCCGGCGGCCGCTGGACTGAGGCACGCCGTCACGCGCCGTGTCATACCGGGGCAGGCTGCCAGCGCCGGGCTTGTACGGTTGGCTCATGCGGGTGCACGTGGTCAGCGATGTTCATGGCCGCGCGGAGGCGCTCGCGGCGGCCGGCGGTGCGGACGGGTTCATCTGCCTCGGCGACCTCCTGCTGTTCATCGACTACGCCGACCACCGGCAGGGCATTTTCCCTGACCTGTTCGGCGCCGACGCGACCCGCACGTTCGTCGCGCTCCGCATGGCCAAGCGGTTCGACGAGGCCCGGGAGTTCTCCCGCCACCTCTGGGGCCAGCTGGACGGTGACCCCTCCGGGTACGTCGAGAAGGCGGCCTCCAGCCAGTACGCGGAACTATTCGCGGCCATGCCCGAGCCCGCCTACATGACCTATGGCAACGTGGACATCCCCCCGCTGTGGCAGCAGCACCTCAAGCCCGGGCACGAGATCCTCGACGGGCAGCGGGCCACGCTCGGCGGCTGGAGCTTCGGGTTCGTCGGCGGCGGCCTGCCCTCCGCGTACCGCACCCCTTACGAGATCGACGAGGACGCCTACGCAGCCAAGGTGACCGCCACCGGCGAGGTCGACGTGCTGTGCACGCACATCCCGCCTGCCGTTCCCCCGCTGCTTTATGACACCGTGGCGCGGCGGCTGGAGCGTGGCAGCACCGCGGTCCTCGAGCACATCCGGCGGACTCAGCCCCGGTACGCCCTCTTCGGCCACGTGCACCAGCCGCTGGCCCGCCGGGTCCGGATCGGCCGCACCGAGTGCATCAACGTGGGGCATTTCCGGTCAACCGGGGTTCCGTACGTCCTGGAGTGGTGACCCGCCGGGGCCGCGGATGGGGTGCCGGGCCCGGTCGTGGCGGTACGCTCCGAGCATGGCCGACAGGACGTCGTCGAGCATCTCCATCGCCGCTACCGGGCCGGACGTGATGGCCGTGATAGCCGATTTCGCCGCCTACCCGCAGTGGGCGACCGCGGTGCGCTCCGCCGAGGTGGCCGAGCGCGGCGCGGACGGCCGCCCCAGCCTCGTCCGGTTCAGCCTGGATGCCGGGATGATTAAGGACAGATACGGCCTTAGCTATAAGTGGGAGGACTCCGGGGTTCGCTGGGATCTCGCCGAGCCAGGATCGGTCATCGGTGCGATGACCGGCGGGTACTCGGTGGCTGAGGGTTCCCGCGGGACCGAGGTCACCTACGACCTCAGCGTGGACCTCCGGGTGCCGATGCTCGGCATGCTGAAGCGGAAGGCTGAGAAGGTCATCATCGACACCGCGCTGAAAGGGCTCAAAACGCGGGTCGAGGGCCTGCGGGCGCAGGCCGAGGCGGGCAGCACACAGCTGGACAAGGACAGGGAAGAAGGCGCGACGTGACGGAGCGGCAGCCAGGCAGCGACCCGATCAGCGAGCTCCAGCGGTGGCTGGTCCGCTCGGGAGCGCGCAGCGTGACGCGGCAGCTGGGTGACCAGGTCCGGACCGCGCTGGGTGGCGGTAACAACACGCGTGCGGACGTATGGGAGAGCGCGACCGCCGATCACGAGGCCCCGGAATGCCAGTGGTGCCCGATCTGCCGGGCCCGCCGGAGGCTCCGGGAATCGGGTCCCGGACTGTCTTCGTCCCTGGCGGCCGCGGGTGACGCGGTCTCCGTGGTTCTCCAGGACGCCGCGACCGCGTTCGAGACGGCCGTGGCCGCGGCCGCGCGGCAGGCCCGGCCCCGGGACGAGGCGCCGGCCAGCGGCACGGTATGGGACGAGGCCACCGAGCCGGCGGCCCGCCCGCTGCCCCGGATCGTGCCGGACCCGCCCGCTACTCCAGCCGGGTCCGCCGGATTCGCCGGGTCCGCTGAGGCGGGCGGGGCAGCGGAGGCGTTCGGGACGGCGGAGGCCGCCTGGTCCGCCGGGACTGCTGAAGCGGCAGGGCCCGCCGGGACTGCTGAACCGGCAGGATCCGCTGGGGCCACTGGGACAGCCGGGACCACCGGGGCCGCTGAGGCGGTCGGGGCTGCCGGGGTGACTGAGCGGGAAGAGCCGGCCGGGCCGGCTGACTCGCCGGCCACGTCCGACCCCGGCTCATCTGGGCCAACGGGCCCGGCTGAGTAAGACACCGTGCGCGGCTGCCCGCGCGGTGGCGTGCGCGCGGTTGCCGCACCTGGCATGGTGAAGTGTGGTCCCGCATACTCCTGTGATGCACGCCGGCCTGGCGCTGGGCGGCGGGGGCGGCCTCGCCCACCTGATCCTCAGGCTGCTCATCTGGCACGCGATCTGGCGGTTCGGCCTGCTCATCTGGCGGGTCCCCACGGTCGGGCCGGTGCTCGTGGTGCTGATCGTCCTTGCCCTGGTGGCCCTGGCCATCTTCCGGGCCGGGCGCGGCCGCGGTTGGCCGGGGCCGCGCTGGCCTGGGCCCGCCCCTGCCCGGGCAGGGGCGCAGGGATCCGTTTGGTGACCGGGGCGACGGCCAAGCAGGCCCCCGCGACTGGTGACGCGGTCCAGCCTCGCAGGACCGCGGCGGGCCCAGCGACGCGGGCCCGGAGCAGGACCCTCGCCTCAGAGCACCGCGCCGTCGTCCGGGCCTGAGTCGCGGGGCGGTTTCTCGCCCATCCGGATGACCAGGGTCGCGAAACCGCCGACGAACGCGGCCACGGCCAGGAACGCAGCCCACCCCGGGATCGCCCAGCCCGCCATCGTGGCCAGCAGCAGGTAGCCGGGACCACCGAACAACGCGGTCCAGGCTCCCTTGGCCACCGGGTCGAGCGACGGCAGCGGCGGCGGGACCGGCGGCACGAAGTCCTCGTTCTCCGCCGGGGCGGGCGGCGGCCCGGAGCTGGCCGGGCGGACGATCCGCGGCCGGCCTCCCGGTCCGGGTCCGGCGGGTGCGGGGTCTTCGTTGCGGCCGATGGAATGGGGACCATGCGCGGCGGGACCGTTGACCGCCGGGCCGTTCGCGGTGGAAGCGGGAGGCCCGTTCCCGCCGGGCACGCCGGGGCGGCCCGGAGACGGCCGGGAGGCGGGGCCGGCCGCCGGGCCGGGATCCGGGGGCTCGCCCGGGTCCGCGCCGAGGTCAAGTGCCGGGTCGGTGTCGTCACCCAGGTCCACGGTGAGCGAAGGATCAGTGTCCGGGCCTGGGTCTGGCAGGACGCCGGCCCGCCGCGGACCGGGCAGGTTCTCCCGCTCCGGCCACGGCATCTCGCCGCCGTCCGCCTCCGGATCGGCCGTGTAGTTCGCGATCAGGTCACGCCACGCGGCTTCCTCGCCGCCTGACGCGCCCCGCCCGCTGCCCTTCACTCCGTCTCCGCATGACTATGCGCACGGACGAACTCCAGGCTCCCGGCGAAGATCGTTGGTGCGTCATTATCCAGGGTGGCCACATGATAGCTGTCCGGGCACTCGCGGACCGTCAGCTGGCCGGGGGGCAGCGCGGCCTGGAGCACCCGCATGCTGGCCGGTCCCACCACGTGATCGACTGCGCTGCGGTAGACCAGCACCGGCTGGGTCACCTCCCCCAGCCGCGACTGGGTCAGCCGCCACAGCGCGGGCAGGGACGCCGCCGCCCGCACCGGGACCCGGGTGTAGCCGAGCTCGGTGACGCCTTCCTTCTTGATGTCACTGGCGATCCCCCGCAGCGACGGCACCACCAGCTTGAGCGCCGGGGCCAGCAGGAACAGCCTCGTGTCCGGCGCCAGCGACGGGTTGACCAGGACCAGGCCGCCCACCCCGGCGCCGCGCAGTTCCGCCATCCGCAGCGCCAGGCAGCCGCCCATGGACAGGCCCATCACGAAGATCGCGCTGCTGCGCCCCCGCAGTTCCTCGAAGGCCCGGTCCGCCTCCGCGTACCAGTCTTCCCACCGGGTACGCGACATTTCCTGCCAGGTGGTGCCGTGGCCGGGCAGCCGGGGCGCGGACACCGTCAGGCCCGCGCCGGCCAGGTACTCCGCCCATGGCCTCAGCGACCCCGGGGAACCGGTGAACCCGTGGCACAGCAGGACGCCGGTGCCGTTGCTGCCCGCGTGGAAGTACGATTCCGCGCCTGGGATGACTGGCATGAACTCATCGTCCTCTACGCCGGGGGCTGGACCGCGCGCCCGGGGCCCTGAGCACCAACCGTCCCCGGGAGCCTGGCCGCGCATCTCCGCTCTGGCATCGTCGCATGGCGCGCGCTCCGCCGCACGCCGCCCGGCCGCGTAATCGGGTGGCGGGGACAGCGCTTTCGGGCCTACGCCGTGCGACGATGGGGACGTGTTCTACTGGGTGGTCAAGGCGATCCTGGGACCCTTCCTGGCGCTCATCTTCCGGCCCTGGGCGGAGGGTATCGAGAACGTGCCCCGGGAAGGACCGGCCATCATCGCCAGCAACCACCTCTCGTTCGCCGATCATTTCTTCGGCCCGCTGCCGCTGCCCCGCAAGGTGACCTATCTGGCCAAGGCCGAATATTTCACCGGCCGCGGCCTGAAAGGCCTGCTCAGCAAGGCCTTCTTCAGCGGGGTGGGACAGATCCCGGTCGACCGGGCCGGCGGGCACGCCAGCGAGCGGGCCATCAACACCGGGCTGCGCATGCTGGCCGGGGGCAAGCTGCTCGGCATCTACCCCGAGGGCACCCGGACCCCGGACGGGCGGCTGTACCGGGGCAAGACCGGCGTGGCGCGACTGGCCCTGGAATCGGGGGCGCCGGTGATCCCGTGTGCCATGGTCGGCACGTTCGAGCTGATGCCCTCGGGCAAGCTGCTCCCGCGGCTGCGCTACCGGCCCGGCGTCCGGTTCGGCAAGCCGCTGGACTTCTCGCGGTACGCGGGCCTGGAATCAGACCGGCTCGTGCTGCGCGCCGTGACCGACGAGATCATGTACGCGATCATGGCCCTGGCCAGCCAGGAGTACGTGGACGAGGACGCGCAGCGGGCCAAGGCCCGGCTGAAGGCGGAACATAAGGCCGAGCGGCTGGTTCACGCGTCCACCGAGGGCCGATCGGGCAGGTAGCCCGGCTGGCCGTCCCGCCCGGGCACCGTGCCGCGCCGCCAGCGCGGCCACCGGGAGAGGATCCGGCGGCGCGCCGCCTGCCCCGCCCGCTGCACGAGCAGCGCCAGGGCCAGCAGGGCCGCCGCGGCGATGCCGTCCAGCCAGAAGTGGTTGGCCGTGACGATGACCGCGAGCACGGTCAGAACCGGGTAGCCGAACGCCAGCCAGCGCCACCGGCTCCGGGACACCTGCACCACCACCAGCGCCACCAGCAGCGCCCACCCCACGTGCACCGAGGGCATGGCCGAGAGCTGGTCGGCGTTGAAGCCCGCCACCGAGCCGTAGACGGACTGGCCGTAGCGCGCCGCGGTGTCCACCATGCCGTCGCCCTCGAGCATCCGCGGCGGCGCGACCGGCAGGAACTGGATCAGCAGCGCCCCCGCGGTGAACAGCACCAGCGCGGTGCGGACCGGCGGGTACTGCCGGCGGTGCCGGGCGTACACCCAGACCAGGCAGCCGATCAGCACCACGAAGTGCAGCGACGCGTAGTACAGGTTGAGCGCCTCGATGAGCAGCGGATGGCCGAGGAACGCTCGCTGGATCACTGTCTCGCTGGGCAGGCGCACTACCCGCTCGGCGTGCCAGATCCACTGGGCCCGGGCCAGCGCGCCGTCCGGGCCGACCAGGCTCAAGCTCCCCGCCAGCTGCCACAGGGCGAACAGGCCCAGCAGGACCGCGGCTTCCTGGGCGATACCAGCAGCCAGGGCCAGCCGGCGCGGCCACGGCCCGTCCGCCGGCGGTGCGGGGCTCTCCGGCGGTGATGCGGGGCTCTCCGGCGGTGGTGCGGGGCCTTCCGGGCAGGCGGCGCGGCGGGCGGTGCGCCGGACGGCGGCCGAAGCGCCAGCCAGGCAGGCCGCGGTGATCGCGGCCGCCCGCCAGGACAGCTCCAGGTCGATCATGTAGCGCGCCTCCATCCCCGCCGCGGTCCGGCCCGCCGGCTGACCGGCAGGTCTCGTCAACCAAGCGTCCCCCGCGTCCAGCAAACGCTAAGGTTACGGCCCTTGATTAAAGGAGCGGATTAATGAGTGAAATACCGATGGGGGCCCCGGGGATTCCCGCCGCGCCCGCCGCGCCCGGCGGGCCTGGTGGTCAGCCCGGCCCGGCGGACGAGATCCTGGTGGCCTTCGCCGAGCCGGCCGACCAGCGCCGGCTGCACCGTCCTGGTGCGCCTCATCCTGGCCATCCCGCACATAGTCGTGCTGTGGGTGCTCGGTATCGCCGCCGAGGTAGTGGCGCTGATCTGCTGGTTTGCCGCACTGGTCACCGGCCGGCTGCCCGAGGCGCTGGCTGAGTTCCAGGTCGGCTACCTGCGCTGGGCGACCCGGTTCTACGCGTACCTGTTCCTGCTCACCGACGAGTACCCGCCGTTCGAGTTCGCGGACTCGGACTATCCCGTCCGGATGCGCGCTCAGCCCGGGCGGCTCAACCGGCTCGCCGTCCTGTTCAGGGTCATCCTGGTCATCCCCGCGTGGATCGTCAGCGTGGTCCTCGGTTACGGGATCAGCTTCCTGGTCATGCTCGTGACCTGGCTGATCGTGCTCATCGCGGGCCGGATGCCGCGGCCGCTGCACGAGGCCCTCGCGGCCGCCGTGCGCTACCAGGTCAGGGTGAGCGGTTACTTCCTGATGCTCACCGCCCAGTACCCGGGAGGCCTGTTCGGAGACCCGGACACCCCGGCCTTCGGGATGGGGCCGGCGGGCGGGGAATTCGCGGCCGGTCCGGGTGGGCCGGCGGCCGAGGGGGTCCCGGAGGCGCCGTCCGGTCCCGGGTCGCCCGCCCGCACGGAGGCGCCCGTGGCCCCTGGGTGGGGTCAGCCCGGGCCGGAGGTGCCCGGGTCCGCCCAGCCTGGGTGGGGCCCGTGGGGCCAGCCAGAATCCGGCCAGCCGGGGTACGGCCAGCCACCGGCGGGGTACGGCCAGCCACCGGCGGGGTACGGCCAGCCTGCCGGTCCGGTGCGCTGGCTGGGCGGAGATCAGCCCTGGCGGCTGGTCCTGTCCCGCCCGGCCAAGCGCCTGGTCGCCCTGTTCCTCGTCCTGGGCGTGATCTTGCTGGTGGGCTACGGGGTGCTGATCGCCGTGATCGCCTCCACCAGCGGCAACAACACCGTGACCCGAGCTGAAGCCACCATCTCGGTCGAGGCTGCGTTCGCCACGCTCAGCAGCACGCTTTCCGGCTTCGACTCGAAGGTCGCGGCCTGCCAGGGCAGGCTCAGCTGCGTCAACAAGGTTGACGCGCAGATGTCCGGGGCGTTCGGGAGGTTCGCTCAGGACATGAAGAGCATCTCCATGCCCAGCGGGGAGTCCGCAGCGGCAGCGGACCAGATCCGGTCGGACGCGAACCAGGCCGGCGACGACTTCATGCGCCTCTCGAAGGTCACCTCGGCCGCCCAGTACCAGCAGGTGGTGGCGACTACCGGCCTGGAAGCGCTGCTCAGGCGCTTCGACGCCGACTACCAGGCCCTGGGCGCCTCCCTCGGCGCCCGCTAGTCCCGTTCCGGGGTCCGCCCGAGCCCCATCCCCACTGCCTGGCTGAAACGTCCACGCACTGTCGCGCGGCACGCGCCCACGACATGGATGTTTCAGCCGGGCAGCCGGGTGTGACGGGGAGTTTCAGCGACCTGGTGGGCGCCGCACGGCACCGGCTCCGGCGCGGCTGCGGTTCAGCTTGGCTGCGGTTCAGGGGGAGGACCAGCCCTTGGTGCGGTCCACGGCCCGGCGCCAGCGCGCGTAGCCGGCGTCGTCACGGGGGCCCGGGTCGAAACGGCGGTCCAGCCGCCAGGTCGCGGCGAGCTCGCTGGTGGACGACCACGTCCCAGTGGCCAGCCCGGCCAGGAACGCGGCCCCGAGCGCGGTGGTCTCACCGACCACGGGCCGCTCCACCGCGATCTGCAGCTGGTCGGCCTGGATCTGCATCAGCAGGTCATTAGCGCTGGCGCCACCGTCGGCGCGCAGCACGCGGCCCGCCCGCGATCCGCCCTCGATCATGAGGTCGGCCACGTCGCGCACCTCGAAGGCGATCGCCTCCAGCGTGGCCCGGACCACGTGCGCCCGGGTCGTGCCGCGGGTGATGCCGAACAGCGCCCCGCGGGCGTCCGGATCCCAGTCGGGCGCGCCCAGCCCGGTCAGCGCGGGCACGAACACCACACCGCCCGAGTTGGGCACGCTGCGTGCCAGCGCCTCGCTCTGCGCCGCGTGATCCAGCAGGCCGAGCCCGTCCCGCAGCCACTGCACGGCAGCTCCGGTCACGAACACCGAGCCCTCCAGGGCGTAGGTGAGCTGGCCCGACCCGTCCATCCAGGCCACCGTGGACAGCAGCCCGGCGGCCGAGCGCACGATCGCCGGCCCGGTGTTGGCCAGCACGAACGACCCGGTCCCGTACGTGCACTTGGTGTCGCCCGGGTTGAAGCAGGCCTGGCCGAACAGGGCGGCCTGCTGGTCACCGGCGATGCCGGCCACCGGGAGGTCGAGGCCCAGGAAAGCGCCGGGATCGGTACGGGCGACGACCCCGGTGGAGGGCACCACCTCGGGCAGCGCCCTCTCCGGGACCTGCAGCAGCTCGCACAGTTCCCCGGACCACTGCCCGGCCGCGATATCGAACAGCAGCGTGCGTGAGGCGTTCGACGCGTCGGTCACGTGCCGGGCGCCGGCGGTCATCCGGGCGATCAGGTAGGAATCCACCGTCCCGCAGGCCAGCGAGCCATCCGCCAGCCCCCGCCAGGTCCCTGGTTCGTGCTCAGCCAGCCAGGTCAGCTTGGTCCCGGTGAAGTACGGGTCGAGGCGCAGGCCGGTCAGGCCGGCCACCCGGGCCTCGTGCCCGGCCTGACGCAGTGCGTCGCAGATCCGGGCCGTCCGCCGGTCCTGCCAGACGATAGCGCGGCGGGGCGCGGCCAGCGTGGCCCGGTCCCACACGACCGCGGTCTCCCGCTGGTTGGTGATCCCGAGGCTGCGCACCGGCGGATCACCCGCCCGGGTGAGGGCCTGGCGGGACGCGTCCAGCGTGGCCTGCCAGATGTCCTCGGGCAGGTGCTCCACCCAGCCCGGTTCCGGGAAGTACTGCCGGAATTCCTGGTACCCGCGCCCGGACACGGTGCCGTCCTCGGTCACGACCAATGCGGTGACACCGGTTGTCCCGGCGTTGACAGCCAGCACGCTCATGAGGACTAGTGTTGCGCTATGCGAGTTGGAGTGCTGACGGGCGGCGGAGACTGCCCTGGGCTGAACGCGGTCATCCGGGCGCTTGTCCGCCGGGGCACGGCAGAGTTCGGCTACGAGTTCGTGGGCTTCCGCGACGGCTGGCGCGGGCCCCTCGAGGGCGACACCGTGCCCCTGGACGTGCAGGCGGTGCGGGGGATCCTCCCCCGGGGCGGGACAATCCTCGGCTCGTCGCGCACCAACCCGCTGTCGGAATCCGTCACCCAGGGGGACCGCAGCGGGGTGGAGCGGATCAAGGACAACCTGTCCGGCCTGGGCGTGGACGCCCTGGTGGCGATCGGCGGGGAGGACACCCTCGGGGTGGCCACCCGGCTGCACGGGGAAGGCGTTCAGGTCATCGGGGTGCCGAAGACCATCGACAACGACCTCGGTGCCACGGACTACACGTTCGGCTTCGACACCGCGGTCAATATCGCGATGGAGGCCATCGACCGGCTGCACACCACGGCCGAAAGCCACCACCGCGCGCTGATCTGCGAGGTGATGGGCCGGCACGCGGGCTGGATCGCGCTGCACGCCGGGCTGGCCGGCGGGGCCAACGTGATCCTCATCCCGGAGAAGCCGTTCAGCATCGAGAAGGTCTGTTCCTACGTGGAGCACCGGTTCCAGACCCGGTACGCGCCGATCGTGGTGGTCTCCGAGGGCGCCACGCCCCAGGAGGAGGACGTCCAGGTCTCGGACCAGCGGCTGGATGCGTTCGGTCAT
Source organism: uncultured Actinomycetes bacterium (assembly GCA_963782185.1). Classification (GTDB taxonomy): domain Bacteria; phylum Actinomycetota; class Actinomycetes; order Streptosporangiales; family Streptosporangiaceae; genus RYN-230. Next base: position 285,412 of record CAWAJB010000031.1, on the reverse strand, counting down.
GTGCGCCTGGGCGGCATCGGGCAGACGCTGGCCGATGAGATCGAGAAGCGGACCGGCAAGGAGGCCCGCTGCACCGTGCTGGGCCACGTCCAGCGTGGCGGGACCCCCACGGCGTTCGACCGGGTACTCGCCACCCGGTTCGGCGTGCACGCGATCGGGGCGGTTCACGACGGCGACTTCGGCACCATGGTGGCGCTGCGTGGCACGGACATCGTCCGGGTGCCGCTGGCCGACGCCACCCGCGAGCTGAAGACAGTGCCACCCGAGCGGTACGCCGAGGCTGAGGTCTTCTTCGGCTGATCACCCCAGCGGGCCCGCCAGGACGGGCCGGGTCCGCTGAGTCACCCGCCAGCCGCGCGCTGGCTCAGCGGACCTGGACCGCGACCAGGCACGCGTCGTCCTTGGTGTCGGAGCGCGAGTTACTCATCAGGTGATCGGCGAACCGGGAGACGTCGTCGACCGGGCCGCTCGCCAGGCACAGCAGCGCGTTTATCGAGTCGTCGATCGCCTCGTCGTGCCGCTCGATGAGCCCGTCGGTGAACATCGCCAGCGCGTCGCCGGGCCGCAGCCTGGTGGTCAGCTCCTCGTAGCTGACGTCCGGATCCGCGCCGACCAGCACCCCGGCCGGCAGCGCAAGTTCCCGGGCCACCCCGTCCCGGACCAGCAGCGGCGGCAGGTGACCCGCCCGGGAGCAGCGCAGCGTCCGCTGGGCCGGGTCGTAGATCCCGCACACCACCGTGCCGATGATGCCGTCGGTCAGATAGCACGCCAGGCGGTTCAGCCAGCGCAGCAGCTGGGCCGGACCGGCGCCGGTGATCGCGAGCCCGCGCAGGCAGTTCCGCAGCGCCACCATGCCGGTCACCGCGTCGATCCCGTGACCGGCGATATCGCCGACCACGAGCAGTACTTCTCTGCTCGGCAACGGGACCGTGTCGTACCAGTCGCCGCTGACCAGGTTCCCGGGCCCGGCTGGCCGGTAGCGGGCGGCGATGTCGAGGCCGGCGATCTCCACCGGCTCGGCGGCCTGCGGGGTAATCGCCTGCTGCAGCCGCAGCGCCAGGCGGTGCTCCTCCGCGGCACGTTCCTCGGTGTCGGCCAGCCGGTCCCGGGTCGCGGCGAACGCCACCTGCGTGTGATAGTCGGCGGACACATCCTGGTAGGCGCCGCGCACCGCGACCAGCGTGCCGCCCTTGTCGGTGACCGGCTCGGCGAACGCGCGCATCTGCCGCACGCTCTCGTCGGCCCGGATGATCCGGAACGCGGCGGCGGCCTCCAGCTTGTCCTCCAGCAGCGTGGCACGGAAGCTCTCCACCAGCGGCAGGTCGTCAGCCGGGACGTGCGCGTGAAGCTTGGCCACCGGGACCGGGTCCCCCGGCGGCTGCCCGAACAGGGCGAAGGTCGGCTCGGTCCAGAGCACCTCTCCGGTGAGCAGGTTCTCCTCCCAGCCGCCGATCCGGCCGAGCCGCTGGGCCTGGTGCAGCAGCGCCCCGAGGCGCTCGACCTCACCCGCGGGGCGCCAGGTGATCACCACGCCGTCGTAGAGCCGCGCGATCCGGATCTCCTGGACCGGGGTGACCGGGCCACCGGCCACCGGCGCAGTGATGATCTCTCCCGAGGTGTACTGCGCCTCGCCGGTCGCCATCACCTGGACAGCCCGGTCGTACAGGCCGCCGGCCAGGGCTGCGGCGGGGTAGACCTCCAGCAGCGGGCGCCCGGCCAGGGCCGCGGCTTCGCGGCCCCCGGGATCGGCGAAGTCCTTGCTGAGGTAGCTGATCCGGAAGTCGGTGATCACCCCGGCGCCGTCACGGATCGTGGTCGCGAACAGTGCCGAGCCGAGCAGGCTGTCCAGCAGGCCGAAAGCCCACGAGGCCCGGTGATCCGCGGCCAGGTCCCCGCTGGGCAGCCTGGTGCCGAGGGTCTGCGCGCAGACATCGGTGAGCGCGCTGATGTGGCGCCGGAGCGGGTCGGGGAACTCCTCCAGCGGCCCGGGCCAGCAGATCTCCATCGCGCCCAGCGCCGCCCCCGGTCCAGGCAGCGGCAGCACAGCCCGGGCGCCTTGCGGCCAGTCACCCATCAGCGGCGCCAGCGCGGCGTCCGGCCGGCCCTCTGGCCACCAGTACTCAGCGCCCTCGTCCGCCGCCCGCTGCGCGGGGGTGTCCATGTCCGGGTGGATGCGCCGCCAGCGGCTGGCGTCCCGGGCCGAGAACCCGGCCTGCCCGGCCAGTTCCAGGCCGCCGTCCGGCTCGGCGAGCCACAGGGCGACGGCCACCGCGCCCGCCGGGGCCAGCGCCTCCTCGAGGATGGCGGCCGCGATGCCGCCGCCGTCGTGCGCAGCCTCCGCGGCCGCCCCGGCCAGGGCGACCCGGCGGGTACCGGGCAGGATGCTCTCCGGCGGATCCACCGCGTCCGGCCCGGCGGCCGCGCCGGTCATCAGTGCGGGGAATTGCTGCCCGGCGATCTGCGCCGCCAGTTCGGCCAGGCTCGTGCCTGACTCCGCGGAGAGGTGGGCCAGCTGGGCCTGCGCCTCGGCGGGCGAGCACCGGAGCCGCTCCATCAGGATGCCGCGGGCCAAGTCCACCACGGAGCGGGTGGCGGCCCCGGACTGCATCGTGTCGAGCTCACGCCGCTGTCGCGCAATTAGGGCGCTTAGCCGTTCGAATTCTGCGCCGCTCGGTACTGTCACGGTAGTAGGAGGCCTTCCCGGGAGATTCAGCGGCTTGAGTGCCACGTTACCGGGCAGGGGGTGTCCTTAACGTCTGTTTTTGATCACGTCAACCACCGTGACAGCATCGGCCTGTTGCGCATACACGGTGACTGGCCCTGCCTGCGGGTACGGCCAGCAGCGGAGGAGTCGTCATGGCGGAAGCAGTGCTGGCCAGCAGCCAGCCCGCCGACCCGCGGCTGCAACGGCTGCTCGAGGGGCTGACCGCGGTCCGGGGCGGGGACTTCAGCACCCGCCTGCCCCACACCGGCGATCCGCTGATGGATGAGATCGCAGCCGTCTTCAACAGCATGACCGACCAGCTTGCGCTCTTCACCTCCGAGGTGACGCGGGTGGCCCGTGAGGTCGGCACCGAGGGCAAGCTCGGCGGCCAGGCCCGGGTCCCTGGGGTCGCCGGAACCTGGAAGGACCTCACCGAGTCGGTCAACGCCATGGCCGACAACCTGACCGGGCAGGTGCGGGACATCGCCCAGGTCGCCACCGCGGTAGCCCGTGGTGACCTCACCCAGAAGATCACCGTGGACGTCAAGGGCGAGATGCTGGCCCTGAAAGACACCCTGAACACCATGGTCGACCAGCTGTCGGCGTTCGCCGACGAGGTGACCCGGGTGGCCCGCGAGGTCGGCACCGAGGGCAGCCTAGGTGGCCAGGCGCAGGTCCCCGGGGTCGGCGGGACGTGGCGGGATCTCACCGACTCGGTGAACTTCATGGCGGGCAACCTGACCAGCCAGGTCCGCAACATTGCGCTGGTCACCACGGCGGTCGCCCAGGGCGACCTCTCGAAGAAGATCGACGTGGACGCGCGCGGCGAGATCCTCGAGCTCAAGACCACCATCAACACGATGGTTGACCAGCTCTCGTCGTTCGCCGCCGAGGTCACCCGGGTGGCCCGCGAGGTCGGCAGCAAGGGCCGGCTGGGCGGGCAGGCCGAGGTCGAGGGACTGTCCGGTACCTGGAAGAGGCTCACCGAGAACGTCAACGAGCTGGCCGGGAACCTCACCCGCCAGGTCCGCGCCATCGCCGAGGTGACCAGTGCGGTGGCGACCGGGGACCTGACCCGTTCGATCTCGGTCGAGGCCGAGGGCGAGGTCGCCGAGCTGAAGGACAACATCAACGCGATGGTCCACTCGCTCCGCGAGACGACCAAGGCCAACCAGGAGCAGTACTGGCTCAAGACCAACCTGGCCCGGATCTCCGGCCTGATGCAGGGGCACCGGGACATCGCCACGGTCGCTGAGCTGATCATGGATGAGCTGATCCCGCTGGTCGGCGCCCAGCACGGTACGTTCTTCATCTCCGGCGACACCAGCGACGGCACGATCCTGCGCCTGATCGCCGGGTACGGCCTGCGGGCCGACTTCGCGGCGCCCAGCCAGTTCCGGCTGGGCCAGTCGCTGATCGGGCAGGTGGCCAAGACCAGGAAGCCCGTCATTGTCACCGACGCGCCACCTGACTATGTGCGGATCTCCTCCGGGCTCGGTGACGGGGTGCCGGTCAACCTCATCGTGCTGCCCATTGTTTTCGAGGGGCAGGTCCTCGGGGTCATCGAGGCGGGCTCGTTCAGCCGGTTCACCCAGGTGCACCAGGACTTCCTGGAGCAGCTGATGGAGACCATCGGCGTCAACGTGAACACGATCATCGTGAACTCCCGCACCGATCACCTGCTGCAGGAGTCCCAGCGGCTGGCGGTCGAGCTCCAATCCCGGACCGGCGAGCTGCAGGCCCGGCAGGAGGAGCTGCAGAGCTCCAACGCCGAACTGGAGGACAAGGCGGCCCAGCTCGCCCGGCAGAAGCGTGACATCGAGATCAAGAACGCCGAGATCGAGCAGGCCCGGCAGGAGATCGAGGAGCGTGCCAGGCAGCTGGACCTGGCTTCCCGGTACAAGTCGCAGTTCCTCGCGAACGTCTCCCACGAGCTGCGCACGCCGCTGAACAGCCTGCTCATCCTGGCCCGGCTGCTGGCCGAGAATCCGGCCGAGAACCTCACGCCCAAGCAGGTCGAGTACGCCAACGTGATTCACTCCTCGGGGTCGGACTTGCTGCTGCTGATCAACGACATCCTGGACCTGTCCCGGGTGGAGGCCGGCAAGCTGGACGTGCACCCGGAGCAGTTCGCGCTCGGGACGCTGGCCGAGGACCTGCGCACCGTGTTCGAGCCGCTCGCGGCCGAGAAGAGGCTGGAGTTCGCGGTGGCGTCGGCTCCCGACGTGCCCGCCGAGGTGGTCACCGACCGCCAGCGGCTCCGCCAGGTGCTGCACAACCTGCTGTCCAACGCGGTCAAGTTCACCCAGCAGGGCCGGGTGGAGCTGCGGATCCGCCGGGAGATCCCGCAGACCCCCGGAGCCGAGGCAGGCCTGGCCTTCTCGGTCTCGGACACCGGGATCGGCATCTCCGACGACAGCCTGAAGACGATCTTCGAGGCATTCCAGCAGGGCGACGGCACCACCAGCCGACGCTACGGCGGCACCGGGCTGGGCCTGGCCATCAGCCGCGAGGTCGCGGCCGTGCTCGGCGGGCGTATCACCGCGCAGAGCGAGCCGGGCCGCGGCAGCACGTTCACCCTGTACCTGCCCGCCACCTACCAGGGCACCGGCGACGCGGCCGAGAGCCCCGCCGCCGACGAGCCCGTCGCGGCACCGCTGGCCGGGCCACCCGCCGCGGTCCCGTCCGCCGCAGGCGGAATGCCGGCGCTGAACGGGACGGCCGCCGCGAACGGCACGGCAGCCGCGGCGCCCGGCCGCGGCGGCACGGTGACCGGCCTGGCCGGGGACCCCGCCGTCAACGGGACGGCTGCGGACAGTGCCTCCGCGGGCCCGGCCCAGCACGGCCCGCACGCCGGGCTGAGCGGGCGGAAGGTGCTGGTCGTCGACGACGACCTGCGGAACGTCTTCGCGATCACGAGTGTCCTCGAGTTGTACGGGCTGACCGTCGTGCACGCGCCCAGCGGGCAGCAGGGGATCGATGCGCTGCGCGCCGATCAGGACATCGACCTGGTGCTGATGGACGTGATGATGCCGGAGATGGACGGCTACACGACCACCGCCGCCATCCGCGAGATGCCGGAGTTCACCGACCTGCCGGTGATCGCGGTGACCGCCCGGGCGATGCAGGGGGATCGGGACAAGAGCCTGGCCGCGGGCGCCACCGACTACGTGACCAAGCCGGTTGACACCGAGGAACTGCTCGGCTGCATCAAGCGCTGGCTGCCTGCCACCCCGGCGGACTGAGCACGACCCGCCCGCGTGGTGACCGGGCCGCCGGGCGGCCCGCCGGCTGCGGAGGCAGCAGCAGGCAGCTATCGCCGAACTCGTGCCACAGGTAGCCTGCCGTCTCGGCCTCGCGGTAGGAGGCTTCGACCAGCGCCGGCCCTGCTACGGCCTCCAGCAGCGCGAGGTGGGATGCACCCGATTCGTGCCACCCGGTGATCAGGCCGTTGACCACGCGGGCCGGATACTCTGGCCCGAGCACCAGGCCGGTCCAGCCACGGCGCGCGGTCACGGTGTGCCCCGCAGCCGCGTCCGGCGGCACCGCACTCTCGAGGGCCCGCGTGCAGGTGGTGCCGACCGCGATCACCCGCCGGCCCGCCGCGCGGGTCAGGTTGACCAGGTCGGCGGTGGGTTGCGGGACGTCGAACCACTCTGGCAGCGGGGTCTCGCCTGCCTCCAGCGACGCCACCCCGGTGTGCAGGGTGACCGGCGCCATCGCCACGCCGCCGGCGATCAGCCTGGTTACCAACTCGGCGGTGAACGGCCGGGCCGCGCTCGGCATCTCCGCGCTCCCGGGGGAGCGGGCGAACACCGTCTGGTAGGCCGTCAGCGGCCACGTGTCCGGGACATAGGAGTAGCGGATCGGCTGGCCGTGCCGGGCCAGATACTCGTGGAGCCCGCCGCTGGTGGTCAGGACGGCCGCCCATATCCGGGTGGCCTCCCGGGCCGGGCCGGCCGCGTCCGGGTATGGGCGCAGCAGCGTGACGGACCCGTCTGCGGGGAGGCTGATGATCTCGCCCGGGACCCCGTCACCGAGCCGTGCCGCCGCCGGGCCCTGCCTGAGTTCGACCAGCCAGGTCCCGTTAGCGAGCTGATTGGAAAGATGGACGGTCACCGCCGCGCCGCCGGCGCGCCGTCCGGGGAGCGCGGCGGCCAGGGTGGCGGAGTTGTTGACGACCAGGAGGTCGCCGGGCGCCAGGAAACGGGGCAGGTCGCGGAACGTCGTGTGGACCAGGCCGTCGGGGGTGGCGACCAGCAGCCGGACGCCGTCCCGGGCCAGCCCGCGCGCTTCAGCCGGGCGGGTAGCCGAGCGGATCACCGGGCTACCGCCGGACTCGGCCGGCTGGCCGGGTCCTGGTGGCCGGCCGGGTTCTGGGGGCCGGGTGCCGGGCTGGCCTCCGGATAGTCGCTGGTCCGGTACCGGCCACTGGGTGGCTGCTGGTCAAGCAGCCGCAGCAGCGCCGCCGCAGCCACTTCCGGCTCCGGGCGGTCGGAGATGTCCTCGCCGGGGAAGGCGCGCTGGTGCATGGCGGTGCGCATGTCGCCCGGGTCGAACGCGTAGCAGTGCAGTCCGGGCTCCTCTGCGGCGAGGACCGCCGTCAGCTGGTCGAGCGCGGCCTTGGCCGAGCCGTAGCCGCCCCAGCCGGGGTAGGCGTCGGCGGCCGCGTCGGAGCTGACGTTGACGATCACGCCTCCAGCCGCCGTGAGTGAGCCAGCCAGCAGCTGGATCAGGGCCAGCGGAGCCAGCACGTTGGTCTGGAATACGTCGCCGAGCTCGGACAGCGGGTAGCTGCGCAGTACCGGCTGGGGACTGGGCCCGAGGCGGCTGGCGTTGTTCACCAGCAGGTCGAGGCGGCCGCTCGGGGCGATAGCCGCGGCGATCGCGTCCCGGTGCCGGGGGTCGGTCACATCGCCGGGAATCGCGGTCACCGCTTCGAGTCCGCCCACGGCGGCGTCGAGCGGGTCCGCGTGGCGCGCGTCGACGGTCAGGGTCCAGCCCCGGCCCGCCAGCGCGCGGGTCAGGGCCCGGCCCAGGCCCTGGGACGCTCCAGTGATCACAGCTGTAGGCATGACTCCTCCGGCTTTTCAGGGGTGCATGCCCATACTGATAGTTAAACTCAACTTGAAGTCAAGCGGCAGCCGTCACGGACCTCAGCGGGCCGCGGCCAGGGGCGCTTCGCCGGGACCGGCTCCCGGAGTCGCGGGCCGTCGCCGGGGGGGTGGTGCCGGGGAGGTGGTACCGGGGACCGGCTCCCGGAGTCGCGGCCGCCGCGAGGGAGGTGGTACCGGGGACCGGCTCCCGGAGTCGCGAGGCCTCGGCCAGGGGCGATCAGCGGAATCGGCTCCGGGAATCGCGGGGACTCCCGTCCGCGGGACCGGCGCCGGTCCCGCGGACGGGGGGGCGCCGCGACGGCAGGTGGTGCCCGGACAACTCCACGATCATGAGATACTCATAGTTGAAGTCAGCTTCATGTCAGGGAGGTTGCGGGTGCGCGCCACGGACTTGCTCACGGTCGGCGAGATAGCCCGGCGCAGCGGTTTCGCCGAGTCGGCGGTCCGCTATTACGAGGGGCTTGGCCTGCTGTCCGCGGTCCGGACAGCGGGTAATCAGCGCCGGTTCGAGCGCAGCACGCTGCGCCGGCTGGCCTTCATCCGCGCCGCCCGCAACGTCGGGCTGAGCCTGAACGAGGTGGCCGAGGCGTTGTCGTCGCTGCCGGCGGGACGGACGCCCACCCGTGCGGACTGGTCCCGGCTGTCCCGGGCCTGGCGGCAGCGGCTGGATGAGCAGATCGAGTCGCTCACCGCGCTGCGCGACGGTCTGGACTCCTGTATCGGCTGCGGCTGCCTCTCCCTGCAGCGTTGCGCGATCTCCAACCCCGCGGACACCGCCCGGGCCGGCGGCCCAGGGGCGGCTTACCTGCCCGCGGGCCTCCGCCGCGACGACGCCCGGCTGGCCGCATCGTCGCGCTGACGTCCGGACCTCACTGGGGCCGGCCTGGGCCCAGGTGATCAGACGATTGGTGCTGCCCGGGCAGCACCAATCGTCTGATCATGGCCGCGGAAAGCCTGGCTGCAGGGCGCACATGTAACAGCAGCAACACATGTCGCAGGAGTCCCCGGGCCGGCGGTGCCTGAGTCCGTTTGTGGACGTTTTGGGTCGCGGGGGCAGCCATTTACGTCCACGATCGGCTTCGTCTGTCCCCGGGAGGCTTCGCCTGTCCCCGGGAGGCTTCGCCTGTCCCCGGGAGGCTTCGCCTGTCCCCGGGAGGCTTCGCCTGTCCCCGGGAGGCTTCGCCTGTCCCCGGGAGGCTTCGCCTGTCCCCGGGAGGCTTCGCCTGTCCACTGGCGGCTACGGGCGGAGCCGGCTGAGGGTCCAGCCCCGGCCCGCCGGGTCGAGAGGCCGGGTCACCTCGGTGAAGACCTCCGCCGCGCGCCGGTAGGACAGCCGGGCCCGGCTGGTGAGCGGGCACAGGACCTGGCCCGGCACCGGGGCCGCGCCGGGCCACCCTGGCCAGGCCCGTGGATCGAGTGGGGTGCCGCGAGCACCGAGTTGCTGCGCTGGTTGACCGCGGGCCGCCCGGAAGGGCCGGTGTTCCTGACCACCCGCCGCGCCCCGGCAGGTACTCCCGCGCCGGACATAAGGGAGCCGACGTTCAGGCGGAGCCCCTCCTCGGCCGGGGCGGCGCTGTCGTGCAGCACCCGCCAGAGCGCGTGATCTCGCAGGGTCGGCGCCACCTGGAACAGCCGGGTCAGCTCGGGGCCGGTGAGCGCCGGCTGCGGCGGAGGGGGACCGGTCAGATGCCGAAGGCCTGCGGTCGAGTCGTGGCTGATCCACCGCTGGTCCTGCCACCAGGCCACGGCGCTGCGCAGCGCGGACAGCTCGCGGTTGACCGTGCGCACGTCCGTCGCGGCGGACCGGCCGTGCAGCGCGGCGGCCAGGGCCGGCCCGGTGCCCGGGTCATCGAGCCGGGACAGCGGGACGGAGGGTGGCGCCGCGCCGCGCCGGCCCGCGCCCTGGGGGGCGGGCCGGCCGACCAGCGGCCATGACCACGAAACCAGCGAGATGCGGTAGACCCGCCGGGAGGCGGCACCCAGGGCAGCCTGGCCCAGGTAGCGGTCAACCGCGGCCGCGTACTCTACCGGCGCCGGACTGGGCATGCTGAAAGGATAACACCAGTCGCAGCCTACATTTACTGCGGGAACTTTCTCTGGGTCAGATTGGCACATGGCAATTACTGCCGCATTATCGACCATCCGATGCTGACATTAATAGCTGAAGGATGGCAAGGTAGAGAGCGTGATTAAGGAGCTCCTTGCAGAATTTAGTGGCCGCAGTAAATTCCCGGACGAAGGTCGTTCAATTGTCGCAGTAAATGGCATGGCTTCTGGGAACCGGGCAGCTTCCCGCACGACTGACGGCGCCGGGGCAGCCCGGTCCCGGGGACGGGTGACCGTACTCCGCGACCGCGACTTCGCCTGGTTCTTCGCCGGTTACGCCACCTCACTCCTGGGCACCTCGATGTCCTCGCTCGCGGTGTCCTTCGCAGTACTGGACGATGGCGGTACGGCCAGTGATCTTGGCGTGGTCCTCGCGGCCGGGATCGTCCCGCAGGTGCTGTTCATGCTGGGCGGCGGGGTCATCGCCGACCGGCTCGGCCGCCGGCCGGTCATGCTCGGGGCGGACGCCGCGCGCTGCGCCGCCCAGGCCGCGCTGGCGGGAGCCGTCCTCGCCGGCCGGCCCGCGTTGTGGGTGTTCGTCCTGCTGGCCGTGGCCCGGGGGACGGGGGACGCGGTGTTCACCCCCGCGCTCACCGGGCTGACCGTCGAACTGGCTCCTCCGGACGACCTGGTCAACGCCAACGCCCTGCTCACCGCGGCCCGGTCCGCGGCCGCGGTCGCCGGCCCGGGGCTGGCCGGGGTCCTGGTGGCGCTGGCTGGCCCCGGCACCGTCATCGCGCTGGACGCGGGCTCGTACGGGGCCAGCGTGCTGGCGCTCGCGTCGCTCCGGCTGCCGTCCGCCAGGCCCGTCCCAGTTGCCCGGCGCGTTCCGGCTGGCCCCGGCAGTCCCGCCGTTTTCGCCGGCTCTGCCGGCCAGGCCAGCCAGGCCGGCCGCGTCGGCCGCGCCGTGGCCCGGTCCTATCTTGGTGACCTGCGTGACGGCTGGGCTGAGTTCCGGGGCCGGGCCTGGCTGGTGATCACGACAGTTCAGTTCACCTTGTTCAACCTGCTGACCTGGGGACCGTTCCTGCTGCTCGGTCCGGTGCTGTGCCGTGCCTACCTCGGCGGGGCGGGGGCCTGGGGAGCGGTCATGGCCTGCTACGGCGGCGGGTCGGTGGCGGGAGCGCTGCTGGCCCTGGGCCGCCGGCCACGGCACCCCATGGTCGCAGCGACCGTGGCGGCGTTCGGCTACGGCGTGCCGTGCGCCGTGCTCGCGCTGCGCGGGCCGCTGCCGGCCGTCGCGGCGGGGGCCCTCGTGGCCGGGATCGGCTCGGGCCTGGGCGGCACGTTCGCGGCGGCCGCAGAACAGCAACAGCTCCCCGCGGGGGTGCTGGCCCGGGTCAGTGCGTTCCAGACGGTGACCGCCTTCGCGCTCGGCCCACTCGCCTTCGCGGCGGCGGGCCCGGTCGCCGTGGTGCTCGGGGCCGGGACCGTTCTCGGGTTCGGGGCCGCCTGGTCCACGGTGAGCTGCGCGGTCGTCCTCGCCCTCCCCGCGGTGCGGGCCGTCCGCGCGGCGCCGTCCCGCACGCCAGGCCCGGTCAGCCCACCGCCGCCTGGCGCGCCCGGAAGGCCGCCGCCTTGACCCGGTTCTGGCAGGTGGTGGAGCAGAACCGGCGGGTGCCGTTGCGCGACGTGTCCACGTAGACGCGATCGCAGCGCGGTGCCGTGCACACCCCGATCCGGCCGAACAGATCGCTGCCCAAGACCACGGCCAGCCCGGTGGCGCAGCCCGCGGCCCAGCCCGTTGTCAGCGAGTCCACGGCCCCGTGGAAGTGCAGGTGCCACGGCTCGCCGTCGTGGCGGTCCAGCCTGGGGTGCGCGCCCGTGGCCGTGATCAGCTCGTTGACCCGGCGGGCGGCGGAGTCCACGTCGCCCGCGGCGACGGCGGTGAACACGGCCCTGAACGCCAGCGCGAAGTCGTGCAGTTCCCTGGCCTCGGACAGGCTGACCTCCCGGATGTCCGGGCGGCCCGCGCGCAGCGCCGCGGTGGCCGCCGCCGGCAGGCTTTCCTCGTCCAGCGGCGGGTACGGGTGGCCGCGTTCCTCGCCCGGCGTGAGCGTATTGACCAGGCTGGCGGCCACCGTCACCACCACATCCATGTGACTGTTGAAATTCACTTGACCAGTTATGCTCCGCGATCTAGGTTATGACTGCCGAAAGCATAGTCGTCAGTGATGAGGAGGCGGGCGTGCCCGAGCTGAATCAGGACGTGCTGGACCGTGAGACCGCCCAGCGCTGGATTGCCCGGTGGGAGATCCAGCAGCAGGGATACCTGCCCGACCGGGAGGACCGCTTCACCGCCCTCCTCGACGCGGTCGAGGAGGCGGCCGGCCGCCCTGACCCGCTCGTGCTCGACCTCGGCTGCGGGCCCGGCTCACTGTCGGTCCGGCTGCTGGACCGGATTCCGGCGGCCCGCATCATCGCCATCGACACGGACCCGGTACTGCTGGCGCTCGGCCGTACCGCATACGGGCAGCGAGACGGACTCCGGTTCACAGATCTGGACCTGCGCGCGGACGGCTGGGCGGGGGAACTCGGCCTCGACCGCCCGGCTGACGCGGCGGTGAGCACCACCGCCCTGCACTGGCTGCGGCCTGAGGCGCTGCACGCCATGTACGCGCGGCTGGCCACGGTGTTGCGGCCGGGCGGGCTGCTGCTCGACGGGGATCACCTGAAAGAGGACCCGACAGAGGTTCCCACCCTGGCCCGGCTGGGGCAGGCGCTGATCGAGCGGGAGGAGCAGCGCCGCTTCCCGGACGGCCTGCCGGAGACCTGGCAGGGCTGGTGGGAGGCGATCAAGGAGGATCCCGCGCTGGCGGCGCCGCTGGCCGAGCGTGAACACCGCCGGCTGTCCGAGAATCACCACGGGTCGGAGTCCGCCCAGCTGGCCACGCACGTGGACGGTCTGCGCGCCGCGGGCTTCTCCGAGATCGGCACCATCTGGCAGCGCGGCGAGAACCGCATCCTGGTCGGCGTGCTCGCCTCCTGACCGGCGGCCAGGCACCCCGAACCTGGCCCGCCAGTAGCCTTCGCCAGCGGCCCTGCCAGGCCGGGACTCTGCCAGGCCGGGACCCTGCCAGGCCGGGACCCTGCCAGGCCGGGACCCTGCCAGGCCGGGACCCTGCCAGGCCGGGACCCTGCCAGGCCGGGACCCTGCCAGGCCGGGACCGCACCGGGAACCAGCCGGCTCAGGCGGCGAACCGCCGCAGCCGTTCCGCGATGGCGGGAGCCGTCAGCCTGCCCCGGCCCAGGTCGTGCATGAACTGGAACGCTGCTTCCTCGTCGAGCGGCTCGGCTAGCGGGTGGCCGTTCACGCCCAGGAAGAACCAGGTCGCGTTCCAGGTCAGCCGTTTGTTCCCGTCGACCAGCGCGTAACTGCGGCCCAGCGACTCCATCAGCGCCGCCGCTTTGTCCCAGATGCCCGGGAACAGTTCCCTCCCGCCCTCGGTCTGGTGTGGACGGGTGACCGCCGCGTGCAGATCGCCGAAGTCGCGGACCCGGGCAGGCTCGCCGGTGACCAGCCGCGCCACCTCCAGCGCGTCGTCGAGGGTCAGGAACTCCGTCATCAAGCCGGTCACCGGGCCAGGCGCTGGTTGAGGGCATCGCTGATCCGCACCACCCGCAGCAGGACCTCGTGGCGCTGGCGCTCGTAGAGGCTTGGCGGGCCGGCGTGACCGTCGGGCAGGTATTCCACCCCGTTGCCCGGAGGCTCGGCCCGCACCTGGGACCGCCCGGACTCCTGGTCCGGCGCCGAATCGTGGAGCCTCTTCTTATCCACACAGAGCATCATGGCACCAGACGCGTCATCCTGGCAGGCTGGCCAGGGTGGCCAAGATCACCGCGAACGTCAGGCACCGCCGGGGCTGGGTACCGCCCGGTGCGGGTCGAGCAGCCCCGGACCGGACGCCATGAACAGATCGGTGTCCTCATGGCGCCACCCGGCCGCGAACAGCGGCCGCACCGCCGGATGCGGCCCCGGCAGGCAAACCCGGGCCCGGCCGTCCGGGGCCTGCAGGGTGGCCAGCACGGCCAGCACCGCGTCCGCCGCCCGAGCGTCCGCCGCCCGAGCGTCCGCCCCCGAGCGTCCGCCCGAGCGACCGGCGCGATCGCCAGGTGAACCAGGCCGTACTCGTCCCCGTGCCCGGCGACCGTGCCCGCCGCGGCCAGTTCCCCGTGCCGGAAGGCGAGCACCGGCTGCCCGTGCGGCCGGGCTGCCCAGGCCCGGTGGTCGGCGGACCGGTCCACCCCGGTCCAGCCCTGTTCCGCCGTGGCCACCTCGGCCACCGTCACCTCAGCCACGGGGGCCGTCGCCACCGTCCACCCGTCCGGGACCCGCAGCGCGCGCACATTCCCGGCGAGGTACAGCAACGGCCACCACGCGTCCAGGCCGAACCGCGTGTACAGCGGCAGCGCGTGCGCGTGCAGGCTGCTGAAGGTCATCCGCCGCGGTCCGTCCCGACCCGGTTCCCCGGGCCACAACCGGCCGAGGATCGCCTGGCCGCAGCCCCGCCCGTGCGTGCCCGGATGGATGAACAGGTCGCACAGCATGCTGATCGCGGCCGGCCCCTGGCCGATCAGCCTGGTCGCCCCGAACCCCGTCACGGACCCGTCGCGTTCCGCAACCAGCAGCGTGCCGTGCTCCAGCAGGTACGCCAGGTAGGCCGGGTCCGATCCGGCCCACTCCTCGTCCTGGCCGGTGGCCACCGCGACCTTCGCAATCCCCGGGAAATCGGCGGGGGTCGCTCCCCGGACCGTGATCGTGCTCATGCCCTGGTCTCCGTCATGACGTGGACAGCGGATCCTGTCAAAGCCTCAGCCGGCCAGCTCGCGGATGCGGCGGCCGATGAAGTCCCGTTCGGGCGCCGCGGGTGCCAGGTCCAGCGCGGCCTGGTAGGCGCGGGCCGCGTCGGCCCGCCGGCCCAGGCGGCCGAGGAGTTCGGCGCGGGCGATATGCAGCTGTGGCCAGCGGGCCAGCTGCCGGTCCGCGGCCGCCTCGTCCAGCAGGGCCAGGCCAGCCGCCGGTCCCTCGGCCATGGCCACCGCCGCGGCCCGGTTCGCGGCGACCACCGGGGTTGGCTCGAAGCGGAGCAGCGCACCGTAGAGCGCGGCGATCTCGGTCCAGTCGGTGCCCGCGGCCGAGCGGGCGCAGGAGTGGCACGCGGCGATCGCGGCCTGCAGCTGGTAGGGCCCGGGCCGCCGGTCCCGCAGGGCCTGGGTGAGCAGGGCCGCCCCTTCGGCGATCTTGGCCTGGTCCCAGCGCGAGCGGTCCTGGTCGGCCAGCAGCACCAGGTCGCCCGCCGGGCTGACCCGGGCGCCGCGGCGCGCGTCGGTCAGCAGCAGCAACGCCAGCAGGCCCGTCACCTCCGCCTCGCCCGGCACCAGCGCGGCCAGCGCCCGGGCCAGCCTGATCGCCTGGTCACACAGGTCGCCCCGGACCAGGGCGTCGCCGGCGGAGGGTTTGTGGCCCGCGGTGAACACCAGGTAGACGACGCGCAGCACGCCGCCGAGCCGCCCGGCCCGCTCCGCGGCCGGGGGAAGGGCCAGCGATATGCCCGCCTGCCGGATCTTGCGTTTCGCGCGGACCAGCCGCTGGGCCATGGTCGGCTCCGGGACCAGGAACGCGGCGGCGATCTCCGCGGTGGGCAGCCCGCACACCGCGCGCAGCGTGAGCGGCACCCGGACCGCGGGGTCCAGGGCCGGGTGGCAGCAGGCCAGGATGAGGCCCAGTTCGTCGTCCGCGCTGGACACCGGCTGATCCGGGACCGGCGCACCCGCGGGCGGGGCTGGCGCACCCGCGGGCGGGGCTGGCCCGCCCCGGGCCGGGGCTGGCCCGCCCGCACCGGCAGGGGCCCAGCCCAGCGCGCCGTCCCGCATGGCCGCGGCTTCTTTCTCCGCCCGGCGGCTCTCCCGGCGCAGCCGGTCGGTGGCCTTGTGCCGGGCCACGCCGACCAGCCAGGCCCGCGGATGGTCCGGGAGGCCGCCCGCGGGCCACTGGGTGAGGGCCGCGGCGCAGGCGTCCTGCACCGCGTCCTCCGCGATCTCGAGGTCACCCACCAGGTGGGCGACGGCCGCGACCGCCGCCCACCAGTGGGCCCGGAAGACCTCCTCGTACGGCTGGCTCAGCCCGGCACCCCCCGGTCGGGGATCTGCACCACCGGCCGGACCTCCACCGACCCGTCGAGCGCGGTCGGCACGGTCGCGGCCCAGCGCAGGGCCTCGTCCAGCCCCGCGCACTCGATCAGCGTGTAGCCGCCGAACTGCTCCTTGATCTCGGCGGCCGGCCCGTCGGTGAGCAGCGTCTCGCCGTCGCGCACCCGGACGGTGGTCGCGGCGGCGGGCGGCTGCAGCGGGCCGCAGTCGATCAGCACGCCGGCCTTGGCCATGGCCTCGGTGGCGGTCCGCCACTCGCCGATCATCTTCTGCCCCTCGGGCGTCTCCGTTCCGGGCAGCGGCTCATCCGGCCCGTACAGCAGGAACAGGTAGCGCATCGCATCCTCCTGGCTCGCAGCGTGGCTGACGTTCACCAGTGAGTCGAACGCAGCCGCCCCGGATCGACCGCCGCGGCCCCTCAAACGCGGGGTGGCGCCGCCCGTGCCCCGTCAGTCGTCCAGCACCTGGACGAACATCCGGGATCCGGAGGGTGCGATCTTCTGGTAGTCGGCCGCGGTGGCCTGGCCCTCAGGTGATCGGAGCGCGGTGTTCATCGCGCCCTGGTCGGCGAAGTACAGCTCCGTGACCCGGTAGAACGTCTGCGCGCCGCCGTCGAGCGCCGCGGTGAGCCGCCCGGCTTCCGTGCGCTGCAGTCCCGGCACCTTCGCGACCAGCGGCATGTGCACGCCGAGGTAGTGCTCATCGAACACGGCGGGGTCATCGGGCTGGGTGTACAGAACTACGAGTTTGACCGTCATCCCCGCACCGTACCTCCCGACGGCCCGCGCCAGCCAGGTCAGGCTGCCCCCAGGCCGGCTGGGGCGACCTGGAGGCCGGCTGACCGTGCTCCGGCGTGCAGGCGCCGATCCCAGACGGCCATGACCAGGTCAGGGTCGCCGATGACTAGAGCGCTGGCGAGGTGGACGGCATCCGCTCCGCGGAGCGCGTGTGAGGAGGCGAGCTGGCCAGCGTGCTGCCCGACGGCTGCGGTGAGCTCGACCGGCCAGATAGCTGCCCAGTACTCATCCCACGCCCGCTCGGCGGCGCTCACTTCCGGTGCGGTCAGATCGTGGTTGCGTCCAGCGGCCGCCAGCGCGGCGCGGACCTCAGGGTAGGCCAGCCGACTGGCCACGGCCGCGTCGCACCCGTCCCACAGGGCGGCCGCGAGGTCACTCCCCGGTTCCTCGGTGAGCAGCTCCACGAAGGCGCTGGAGTCGAAATAAACCAGCGGCACTGGTCAGCCCCGGTCTTCGCTCACGATGTCGGAGAGGGCGCGCCGCGAGCGTCGCCGCGACTGCCCGGCGGCCGTGGGGCGCTGGGCGGATCCTGGCCGGCTGATCACCCCTTCCGCGGTCAGCCGCTCCAGTGTTGCCGTGGTCGCCAGGCCGAGCAGCCTGGCGACTGGTACCCCCCGGTCGGTGATGACGATCTCGTGACCTCTGCGCGCCCGGTCGAGCCAGACGCTGAGGTTGGCCCGCAGTTCGGTGATCGCGACATCCATGGGTTAAGCGTACACTTAAGGGTGCTCGTAATTGTACGTTCTCGTTCCCGGGGAGGGTTGGCCGTCCCAGATGGCACCGGGCCCCCGGGCCGGGATGCTGGCAAACTGGGGTAATGGCTGCTCTACCCCTCGGCGGTCACCCGGTTCCGGCCACGGACGGCACTCCCAGTCCCCCCGGCACCCCCGGTCCCCCTGGTCCGCCTGCGACCCTCAGCGAGCCCCGCGCGGCCGCCGTCCGCGAGCCCGGCGCGGCCGCCGTCCCCCAGCCGGGCCGCCACGCCGCCGTCCGCGAGCCCGCCCGCGCCGCCGTCCGCGAGCCCGCCCGCGCCGGCCTCCGGGAGCCGTGCGTGCTGCTCAAGGTGGGCGAGATCGTGCTCAAGGGCGGCAACCGGCACCACTTCGAGCGCTTGCTGCAGGCGAACGTCCGCCGCGCCGTCCGTGACCTCGGCTTCGGTGTGCGTCTGTGGAACCGCAACGGGGTCATGGTGCTCCGCCTCACCAGTGAATGCTGGCCCAGCCCGCACGGCCCCGCGACCGGGCTGTCCGCGGAAGCCGCCATGGACCGGGTAGCGGAGCGGGTCAGCTCGGTGATGGGCATCGCCCGGGTATGCCGGGCGACCAGGGTGGCGAAGGACCCGGCGGCCGCGATCGGCACCGCGGTCGCGATGGCGGCCGGCCGGACGGGGTCGTTCGCGGTCCGGGCGCGCCGCCGCGACAAGCGGTTCCCGCTGACCTCGGCCGACCTGAACCGGGAGATCGGCGCCCGCGTCCAGCGGGCCTACGGCAACCCGGTCAACCTCTCCAGCCCCGATCTGACCATCGTCGTCGAGGTGGACCAGCGTGAGGTGTTCGTCTACACCGACGGCGCGCCGGGCCAGGGCGGGCTGCCGGTCGGGATGAGCGGCCGCGCGCTCGTGCTGATGTCCGGCGGGATCGACTCCCCGGTCGCCGCGTACCGGATGATGCGCCGCGGGCTGCGCTGTGACTTCCTGCATTTCTCCGGCATGCCGCTGACCGGCCCCGAGTCCGTGTACAAGGCGTACGGGCTGATGTACCAGCTGGACCGTTTCCAGCGCGACTCGCGGATGTACGTGGTCGCGTTCGGCAAGACCCAGCAGCGGCTGGCGTCCTCGGGCGCGAGCCGGCTCCAGATCGTGGCGCAGCGCCGGCTGATGCTCAAGACCGGGGAGGTGCTGGCCCGCCGGCTCGGCGCGGATGCCCTGGTCACCGGCGACTCACTCGGCCAGGTCAGCAGCCAGACACTGGCCAACCTGACCGCGCTGGACGACGCCGTGTCGCTGCCGGTCCTGCGCCCGCTGATCGGCTACGACAAGATCGAGATCACCGGCGAGGCACGCCTGATCCGCACCCTGGCCCTGTCCGAGCTGCCTGACCAGGATTGCTGCACCCTGCTCACCCCGCGCCAGGTCGAAACCCGGGCCCGGATCGATGACCTGCGCCGGATCGAGGCCCGGCTGGATGCGGGGGACCTGGCGGAGGAACTGGCTGCGATCGCGCAGGAGTACCGGCCCGACCACGCCTGAAAAATCTCCGCAACGAAAACCAGGCGCGGGGCACTGGCCCCGGCCTGGTTTTCGTTGCGGAGAAGTAGCGGACGGGCGGGCCGGCCGGCGGATGTCAGCCGACGGGGGCGGGCGCGGCGCTGGTGTCCCGGAGGGCACTGGGGTCCCGGGGCGGGGTCAGCGTCCGGCCCATCAGCGGGGGCAGGTGCGCGGCCACGCTGGCCAGCTCGCGGATGTCGGAGTCGAGCAGGGCCTGGTCGCCGTCACACATCGCCATCTCCGGCTCCGGGTGCACGTCCACGATGATGCCGTCCGCGCCGACGGCGATGGCCGCCCGGGTCAGCGGCAGCACCAGGTCACGGCGTCCGCCCGAATGTGACGGGTCGACGATGACCGGCAGGTGGCTCAGCCGCTGGGCGACCGGGACCGCGCTGATGTCCAGCGTGTTGCGGGTCGCGGTCTCGAACGTGCGGATGCCGCGCTCGCACAGCACGATGTCGAGGTTGCCGCGCTGCGCGATGTACTCCGCCGCCATCAGCCACTCCTCGATCGTGGCGCTGAAGCCCCGCTTGAGCAGCACCGGCTTGCGGGCCTCGCCGACCGCCTGCAGCAACGCGAAATTCTGCATGTTCCGGGTGCCCACCTGGAGCATGTCGGCGTAGGAGGAGACCAGGGCCACGCTGCGCGGGTCGATGACCTCGGTCACCACCGGGAGGCCGGTCTCCTCGCGCACGTCGGCGAGGATCTTCAGGCCCTCCTCGCCCAGGCCCTGGTACGCGTACGGCGAGGTCCGCGGCTTGAACGCGCCGCCGCGCAGCAGGGAGGCGCCCGCCGCCTTGGCCATCCGGGCCGCGGTCAGGGTCTGCCCGGGGGTCTCGACCGCGCACGGGCCCGCGATCACCGTCATCGTGTCCGGGCCGATGGGCACGCCGCCGACCTGGACGACCGACCGGTTCGGGTGGTGCTCCCGGCTGACCAGCTTGTAGGGCACCGAGATCCTGACCACGTCGAGCACCCCCGGCCTGCTCCTCAGGTTGAGCAAGCCGAACTGGTCCACGTCGCCGACCAGGCCGACGATCGTGCGCGAGACCCCGCGGGTCACGAACGCCTCACCGCCCGCTTCGCGCACCACATCGACGATTCCGTCCACGTCCGCCTGCGTGGCGTCGGGGGTCATGACCACAACCATGGGGTCCTCTTCTCTCGGTGCCCCGGCCTTAGCCGTGGCAGTGGTGAGCCGGTGCCGCGGCCGTAGCCGTGGCCGTTGGTGAGCCGGTGCGGGGCCGGGGCGGCGTTCACGCAAAAAGCCCCGGGCCTGCGGCCCGGGGCTTCCTGGAGGTTCGCTCGCGTCAGCGCAGAGTCTGGCGGGCGACCGTCCGATTGCCGGGCCGGTAGCCATACCAGAACCAAAACTGCTGACGCATGACACGTAGCGTAGCGCATCGACCCAGGACCGGGGGGGCCAGGTACCGGGTTTCGGCCGCGTGCGATGGTAGAAGCCGCGGAGCAGCCAGGAGGGCAGGGAATGGGTCAGCCGGACGGCGGCCGGGCAGGGCTGGGCCAGCAGGTCCCGGGTCAGCAGAGTCCGGGTCAGGAGGCGGCGCGGCAGTCGCTGGTGAGCCAGGTGCTCGCCGGGGCGGCGGGCGGCCAGGCCCCGGGCGGCCAGGGCCCGGGCGGCCAGGGCCCGGGCGGCCAGGCCCCGGCCGGCCGGCCGGCCGGGACCTGCCGCCGGGCCAGGTGATACGGCGGGACTGGCCCGCGCAGCATTACGGCCCGGTGCCCAGGTTCCGCCCGGATACCTGGACCTTCATGGTGATGGGCGCCACCGAGTCCGGCGTGGAGCACCGCTGGGACTGGGCCGGGATCACCCGGCTGCCGCGGTGCGCCGTCACCGCGGACCTGCACTGCGTGACCAAATGCACGATCCCCGCGATCGCGTGGGAGGGCATCCGCGCGGCGGAGGTGCTGTCCGTGGCGCCGCCGGCCGGCCCGGTCACGCACGTGATGGTGTGGGCCGAGTACGGCTACAGCGCCAACATCGGCATCGACGACTTCACGGCCGACACCACGCTGTTCGCGACCGCGGTGGCGGGTGACCCGCTCACCCCGGAGCACGGCTACCCGATCCGGCTGGTGGTGCCGCACCTGTACGGCTGGAAGAGCGTGAAGTGGGTTCGGGCCGTGGAGTACCTGACCGAGAACCGGCGCGGTTTCTGGGAAGAACGCGGCTACCACAACTCCGCTGACCCCTGGCGTGAGGAGCGCTTCTCCCACCAGGAGTAACCGCCGTCAGCCGGCGCGAACGCCGATCTGGCCGGCATCGCTGTCCTGGTGCTTCCGGACATACAGGGCGTCGCTCGTGCCGTCCACGAGCGCCCGCCTGAAGTGGCCGTAGAAGTACGACCGCAGCGCTGGCGTCCAGGCGATCCGCTGCTTGTTGAAGCGCAGCGACAGCCACACATAGCCCGCGTGCCGGAAGGCGCTGCGCCAGGTGGCGGCGACCGCGGGGGACCGGGCCGCACCGGAACTGCCGTTGCGGCCGTGACCCAGCGCGTAATCCGTGCCGATCGCGTCAACCATCTCCGGGCAGCCCGGCACACCGGAGTAGAACCGGTCCGCAGCGATGAGGAAGGACACCTGGTCGCTGAGGACACACGCCCCCGCAGGCACGATGCGCTCGACGACGGCCACCGCGCGCGGGCTGACCCGGGGCGTGATAACGAGGTCCGACCGGCCCTGCTGCACGGCGAGGATCACGCTGAAGCACGCCGTCAGGCTCACGACGGCCCACTGGACCCGGGAGCCGGGACCGCGCTGACTCGCGGGCGCCGATATCCCCCCGGTCTGCAGGGCGGTGGCCAGCCGGCCCGCGGCCAGGCCGATGGACAGGCCCAGGAACGGCGCGAGGAATGCGGGGAAGTGCGGGAAGAACTGGGCGTACCAGAGGAAGGCCACGATCACCAGCGCGCAGGAGGCCACGGCGAACCAGTCGAGCGCGGTCAGCGGGTGGCGGCTGATCCGCCACGCGGTGATGAACGCGGCCGCCACGAAGACCACGATGATCAGCGAGGCGGCCAGGGTCCAGGTGCTGCCGAGGTGCAGCAGCTGGCCGATCCCGCTCATCAGCCGCAGCCGTTTGCCGACCGGGGTGCGGGTCGGCACGACGCGGAACACCTGGGCGGCGAAGAAACTCTTGTAGAACAGGCGGGGAGCCGCCGCCGCGAACGGGATGACCGGGACGCAGAACCCGGCCGCCACCCCGGCCACGAAGAGTGCGGCCCGCCGGATCTCCCGGGCCAGCAGCACCGCGATCACCACGACCGGGATGATGGCCCACACCTCGACCGCGCCGGCGGCACCGAACGCCACCCCGCCCCAGAGCAGCCTCCTGGTGCTGGCGGCCAGCTGATCACGATCCAGCACCGCCAGTGCACCGGCTAGGCAGAACAGCACCAGCCAGGGCTCGAGCAGGACGGTATGCGCGGCCACCAGGCTGCCCGGGAAGATAGCTAGCACGCCGCACGACCAGGCCACCGCGAGCGGGCCCCGGTGCCGGGCCAGCAGGCCGGCCAGCGCGACGCCTGCGGAACTCGCCGCCACCGTCAGGATGCGCCCGGCCGCCATGCCCCAGGCCGGGCTGGTGACCTGGGCCAGCAGTGCGGCCGGGCTCATCAGCAGCGTGATGCCGGGCGGCTGGACGATGATGAAGTCGCGGTAGGGAAGGGCGCCGCGCACGAGGCGCAGGGCGCTGCCAAAGTACGGACCGTCGTCGTACTGCGTGACGCCGAGCAGGTATCCGGGCCGGATCAGCAGGAAGAGCCGCAGACTCACGCCGATGAGCGTGAAGCCCGCGATGATCAGCGGGACGGGGGAGAGCCAGCCTCGGAGGGCGGGGCCCCGGGGCAGGCTGGCGCCCGCGCGGCCCGACGGCGCGCCGGCCGCTGGCGTCACCTTGGTTCCGCTCACGACCGGCCACTGTAGCGGGACTCGCGTTACGGTGCGTGTGCGATCTGATGCGAAGGGTGGCCCGGCAACCGGCGCCTGGGCGTGGGTGCGCGGTTGCCCCTAACCGTGGCCCGCGGACCTGGAGGGCTTGATCACCGTGACCGAGGCCCCGTGCAACCGCACCCGGACCCTGACCTTAGGGATGGAGCCCCCGCGGTAGACGTACCAGTCCCCGAGTTCGCGGGCCAGCCGGGCGTGCTTGATTTCCGCGTGAAAACCCCTCGGGGTGAGCTCCCAGGTCAGGCCCAGGGTCAGCCGCCCGCGCACGGACGGGTCGGAAGCGTAGACCGACAGGGCGATCGGCTGGCCCGGCAGATCCCGTGCGATCTGCCGGGCCAGCCTCAGCGAGGCCGGCATGGCCGGGTCATTGGTGACCTTGCGGTCAATAGGTCCCTGCACCACGAGAGCCAGCACCACGCCCACGGCAGCCAGGGCCGAGGCGGTGACCCCGGCCAGACGGCCCGCCCCGCCTGCCCAGTGGGTGGCCCCCTGGCCGGCGGCCAGCAGGCGCGTCCTGACCCGCCCGGCTGCGGCCACGCGCCCCGAGATGAGCCCGGCCATGAGCACGGCCCAGCTGCCCACGACCAACCAGCTGAGCACTCCGACCGGGAACAGCAGCACGACCAGGTAGGGCAGGGTGCCCAGGCTGGTGTAATGCACCGGGATACTCGAATACGTCACCAGGGATCCGAGGCTGATCACCAGCGTCACGATGGCGAGTGCGGCCAGCGGCCGGCAGCGCAGCGGGCGGATCGCGGTGACGCCGGCCACCGCGATCAGGATCAGCGCGGCGACCGCGAACCAGGCTGAGCGGTGACTGATCAGGTTGAAGATCGCGGTCGGCTGGAGGTGCGACTTCCACCACAGCGGGGGCGGCCCCATCGCGGCGGACAGGGCCTTGAGGCTGAAAGCGCCGCCGGTCCGCGGCCCGGTAGCGGTGCCGCTGCTGCTGAAGAGCAACCCCAGGTTCCCGTTCCGGGAGGTGAACTGCTGGATGAGCGGCGCGGTCCAGCACGCGGCGCCGGCCACCGCGCCGATCAGCACCCACCAGTAGCGCGACCTGGCCCGGATGGTGTCCACCAGGCCGATGCTCAGCGCCAGGATGGTCAGGACACCCGAAGGCACGGTGAACATCAGATGAGCCTGGGCCGCGATCGAAGCCGTGACGACCAGCACCGGCCACCAGCCCCGGCGCCCGGACATCACCGCCCAGGCCGCCGCGAGCGCCGCCGTGAAGAACACGACGCCGAACCAGGGATTCCAGCTCGGCGGCGCCGTGATGTCGGGTGTCCACAGCACCAGGCCGAGAATGAACCCGCTGGCGCAGAGCCCGCCGACCGCGCCGAGCACCGACCAGGCGGCCTCGATAGCCAGGGAGCAGGCGACCAGGCAGCAGATCACGGCTCCCCAGAGAATCCCGTGCGCCGTGTCCAGGTGAACCGGGATCGCCAGCAGCCAGTACTCGAGGGGGCCCGGGTCGAACACGCCGTGGGCCAGCCGGGTGGCCTGGCCCACCATCGGCCCATGCGCGGTCAGCGAGTTCCACGACCGCAAGGCGATGGCCGCTTCGTCGCCAACCGGCCGCCAGCCATGCCGGATGAGGCGCACTGCGCCGACCACGAAGGGCAGCCAGGCCGCCAGGTGCGCAACCACGCGGAGCATGGTCGAGCCGCTGGGCGCGCGGAACGTGGTCCGGCGCCCGGGAACGCCAGGCCCGGCCTGGTGTCCTGAGACGTGGAACACGGGCGCTTGGATCTTCAGCGGGGCCTTCTCTTCGGCTTGGGCCCGTCAATCTGGAGCGGGCGCAACCATGGGGCGCGGACATACTAGTGCATCGGCGACATTTAGCTGAAACGAAATAGTTCCAGCAAGAGACATACCCAACCCATGGAAAGACGAATTTGCGGCTAAGAACGCGAAGAAGATCCATCGTGAGGCAATGGGCACGTAAAGGCGTGCCCGGCCATGAGAGCCGGGCCGCGAGAGAGCCGGGCCAGTGGAGGCCGGGCCGCGAGAGAGCCGGGCCGCGAGAGAGCCGGGCCAGTGGAGGCCGGGCCGCGGAAGCCCGGGCTATGAAGGCGGGCCGTGCGGGCGGGAAAGTTCCGGCCGCGGCGTTTACAGGTGAGGCAGACCCACGTACAGGGTGATCGTGCTGCCCTGCGGCGCCTGGCCTGAGGGGCTGTAGTTGAACACGTTGTTGAGGGGCCCGACCTGGACCACCTTGACCTGGAAGCCCGCCTGGGTCAGCGCCTGCTCGGCCTGGGAGACCTGCTGGCCGTCCACGTTGGGCACGTTAGCCATCTGCGGCCCATTGGAAATGTCAATCGTGATGACCTGATGCGGGGTGAAGGAACTGCCGGGGGCCACCGACTGCTGGGTGATCGTCCCGGCGGGCTGGGTGCTGTTCGCGTCCGCCACCTCGTTCAGCGAGACGCTGTTGGCCTGCGCCCACTGCTCGGCCACGGCCTTCTGCTGCCCGACGAAGTTGGGCACCGGCTGCCCGGTGCTCACCACCAGCGACACCGGCCGGTTCTGCGGCCAGGACACGCCCGCTGCCGGGGTGGTGCTGATGACGATCCCGCTCTGGATGGTGGTCGATGTCTGGCTGACCACCTTGCCCGGTATCAGGCCCGCGTGCCGCAGCGAGGCCTCCGCCGTGGCCAGGGTAGTCCCGGTCACCTGGGGTACCGGGATCATGTGCGGGCCCGCGGAGACGATGAGCACCACGGTGCCACCCTTGCTCACCCGGGACCCGATGGCCGGCTCGGTGCCGATGACGCTGCCCTTGGCCACCCGGGCGCTGAACTGGGCCTTGCCCATCCTCACGGTCAGGCCGTCGTTGCGGATCTCCAGCCGGGCGGTGCTCGCGGTCAGGCCGCCCACGTGCGGGACCGTCGTGTACTTGCCCGCCGACTGCCACCAGACGAGCAGGCTGACCAGAAGCACCAGGGCCAGGCCGCCCAGCACGTAGTAGAGCCGGCGGCTGAACAGCCAGCGCTGCAGGCCGGGCTCGCGGGAACCGTCGTAGCCGCCGCGGCCCCGGCCGTAGCCCGTGGCTGCCCCCGGCGACACGACCAGGGTGTGGTTCGCGGCCCGGTGGAAGGCATCCTCATCCACCCGCTGGGTGACCGCGCCCGGGGTCTCTCCCGGCGGGGCGGCGAATCCCCCGGAAAACGCCGTGGTGGACGAGCCCGGGCCGGCCAGGGAGCCCGACGTGGGGAAGGCCGCGCCCACGCTGGTGGGAGCGGCGGGCGGCACATCGCCGGCGGCCGGGTCACCGGGCGCATGGAGGCCGGGGATCAGGTCGTCCGCATACTGTGACGGCGGTGGCTGGGCGGGCCAGCCGGCCGGCTGGTAGCCGGCCGGGTCCTGGTACGCCGTGCCCTGGTATGCCGCATCCCGGTACGCCGTGCCCTGGTAACCAGGAGCCTCATAGCCGCCAGGGGCCGGGAAACCGGGACCGGGATAGCCGGCCGCCGCTGGCGCAGCGGGGCTGACCGGGGGAGCAGGCGGGAGGCTGAGCCGTACCTCGTTGAGGCTGCGCAGGGCCTCCCCGCCGTCCGCGGGACGGAGATCAGGGTTCCGGCTGGTGGCCCGCAGGACCAGGTCGTCCAGGGCGGACGGGATGTCGTCCACGAACTGTGACGGGACCGGCACGGCCTCGTTGACGTGCTTGTAGGCCACCGCCAGCGGTGTGTCCGCGGTGTGCGGTTGCTGGCCGGTGAGCATCTCGAACAGCATGACCCCGGCGGCGTACACGTCCGTCCGCGCGTCGGCGACACCCTGGGAGACCTGCTCCGGGGCCAGGTAGGCGGCGGTGCCGATCAGCATGCCGGTCTTGGTATGGCTGGTTCCCGCGAGCATCCGGGCCAGGCCGAAGTCCGCGACCTTGACCGCGTGGGCCGCACCCAGCAGGACGTTCTCTGGCTTGACGTCCCGGTGCGCCAGCCCGGCGGCGTGCGCGGCGCCGAGGCCGCCCAGCACGCCATCCATGATGTCCAGGGCCTCGCGGGGGGGAAGGCTGCCCCGCTCGTTCAGCAGGTCGCGCAGCGTGCGCCCGGGCACGTACTCCATGGCCAGGTACAGGGTGCGCCCGTCAGCGCCCTGGTCGTACACGCCGACCACGTTGGGATGGGAAAGCCGGGCCACCGAGCGGGCCTCGCCCACGAACCGCCGGACGAAATCCTCATCGTTGGCCAGTTCGGCGTGCATGATCTTCAGTGCTACGGTGCGGTCCAGCCGGGTATCGGTACCGAGATACACCGTGGCCATCCCGCCGGTGGCAATGAGGGACTCAACCCGGTACCGGCCATCGAGGAGCCGGCCGACGGGTGGGCGCGCGAGCGTCGTGTCCATCGGCTCGATTGTATGGCCGCTCATCGCTCCGGACGCGGGGAACACCTGTACGGTGTCAGGTGGTGACCAGGAGTGACGAAGCTGCCGCCACGAGCGGATTACCTGGAAGTTTCTCCTCCGATGCTGTGATCACCGCATAACGGGCCGGGCGGCGGCCGGGATATGGCCCGCGCGGAAAGCGCCGCGCACCCGTCCGGAAAGCGGCCGCCGGGGCCGCTTCCGGGCACTTCCGGGGTGCCGTCGCGCCGGATCGCGGCGGCGGCCCTAGCCTTGGTGCTCGTGCAGATCGAGCGGGTAGTCATCGTGGGCGGCGGGCTGGCAGGCTCGCGTGCCGCAGCAGAGCTCCGGGCCCAGGATTACGCCGGGCAGATCACCGTGCTGGGCGCGGAGCCCCATCCGCCCTACGACCGCCCGCCCCTGTCCAAGAAGCTGATGATGGGCGAGCTTGACACGACGTCACTGGAGACCGACGCGGCCGCCCTCCGCCTCGATCTGCGGCTCGCCGAGGCCGCCACCGGCCTGGACGGGCGGACGGTACGCAGCGACCGCGGCGAGTACCCGTTCGACCGCCTGATCGTGGCGACGGGGGCCGCCCCGGTCCTGCTGCCCGGGCCAGGCCGGCAGCAGGTGCTGCGAACCGTGGACGATGCCCTCGCGATCCGGGCCCGGCTCGAGAAAGGCACCCGGCTGGCCATCGTCGGGGCCGGGTGGATCGGCGCCGAGCTCGCCACCGCCGCCGCTGCCCGCGGGTGCGCCGTCACCGTCCTCGAGGCGGCCGCCACCCCCGTGGCCGCGGCCCTCGGTGAGACGGCCGGCGCGACGATGGTGCCCTGGTACGCCGCGGCCGGGGTGGACCTGCGGCTCGGCCAGCCGGTCGCATCGATCGAGGAAGGCGGAGTGGCCCTGCCCGGCGGCGGCTGGCTGGAGGCCGACCTGGTCGTGACCGCGGTCGGGGTCCGGCCGAGTACCGGATGGCTCGACGGTTCCGGGGTGGACCTGGGCAACGGGATCGTGGTGGACGGCCAGCTCCGCGCCTCGGTGCCGGGTGTCTACGCGGCCGGGGACTGCGCCGCGTTCTGGTCCGCCCGCTATGGCCGGCGGCTGCGGGTCGAGCACTGGGACACCGCCCTGCATTCGCCCACCGTGGCGGCGTCCAATGCGCTGGGCGCCGAGCGCGCCTACGACCCGGTGCCGTACTTCTGGTCCGAGCAATTCGGCCGGATGGTCCAGTACGTGGGCCACCATGAACGCGAGGACCGCCTCATCTGGCGCGGGGATCCAGCCGAGGAGCGCTGGGCGGCGTGCTGGGTGTCGGGGACGGCGGGCACGGACCGGCTGGTCGCCGTGCTCACCGTGGGACAGCCCCGGGACATGCTGCAGGGGCGCCGCCTGATGCAGGCCGGGCAGGCCGTGGACACGGCGCGGCTGGCTGACCCCGGCGTGCCCGTGCGGGATGCGGCGGTAACCTGACGCGCGGCGCTGGGCGGCACCGGCTCGCAAAGAGAACAGAACGAGACTGGCGTGTCCGGGTTTGACCCGGGCCGCCGCGTGGGAAATTCGGAGACGTGGCAGAGATTGACCCCCCGGCCGACGCGCTCGTCGGCGACTGGCTCACCCTCCCTGAAGCGGCTGACCGGCTCGGCATCCCGCCGGGCAGGCTCAAGCAGCTCTTCCGTGACCGCAAGCTGCTGGCTGTCCAGCGGCCTGACGGCACGAAGGCAATCCCGGCGGCCTTCTTCGACGGAGGCTCCATCATCAAGGGGCTGCACGGGACCCTGACCGTGCTGCTCGACTGCGGGTTCGACGACGGTGAGGCGCTGCGCTGGCTGTTCACGGCCGACGACACGCTTCCCGGCACGCCGATCCAGGCGATGACGGAGCGCCGCGGCACCGAGGTGAACCGGCGGGCGCAGGCCCTCGCGTTCTAAAGGCGCGGGCTCGCGCTGCCCTCGTCGAGCGGGAGCGCTATGCGCTGACATGCGCGGGAGACGGCACGGCGTGCATCCGTAGCGCGCTCCAGCCGAGGCGCCCGGTCACGCCGCTACCCATCGGGACGTGCGAGATCACCAGCTGCCCGGCATCCTGGCTGGCCTTGAGGTCCCAGCCGAAGCCGCCGGCCATGCCGGCCAGCTGCTCGGGCGTGTCCTGGAAGGTGACATACAGGCAGCGCTCCCCTTGCTCCAGTTTCTGCGCGATCCAGCGCAGCCCGAAGATGGTCTTCCCGACCCCCGATGGGCCGGTGAGCAGGGTGGCGTCGCCCTGCTTCGCCCCGCCGCTCATCAGCTCGTCCAGGCCAGGGATCCCGCTGTGGACCGGGTGGCTGGAGACCGGCACGGGGCTGCGCGGGATGAGCGTCTCTATCCGCGGGAACACCTTGACGCCGGCCGGGCCTATCCGGAACGTGTGCTTGCCGGGACGAGGGCTGGTGCCACGCAGCTTGACCACCCGAAGCCACCGCCGGTCGACCGGCTCGCGCGCTTCGTAGTCCAGCTGGATGATGCCGTCAGCCAGGGAGAACTCGACGTCGCCGCTCAACTCCTCAGGTGTGTACTCGCCCAGCAGCAGCAGGACCGTGTCGGACTGGGCGAACCGGCCGGTCAGGTCATACAGCGCGGTCCGCAGTTCGCGCTCGTCGGCAGACTCGCGCAGCATCTTCGTGCTGTCGATCACCACGATCGAGGGCTTCTCATCGAGCCCTTTCCGGACGATCTCCGACGTCATCTGCTTGAGTCCGTCCTTGCGGTCAGGACGCATGATGCGGGCTTTCAGCCTGATCTTGAGGCTGGCCGTCTGCCCTCCGTGCCGCGACGAGCCGGCGGCAGCCGACTAACCTGGGGGCATGCCATCCGGGGTCCTGCACCGTGCGCCCGCCATCCGTGAGCTGCTGGCCTCGGGCGCGGAGTCCTTTTCGTTCGAGTTCATGCCGCCCAAGACAGCGGACGCGGAGCGGCGGCTGTGGCGGGCGATCCGTGAGCTGGAGCCGCTCCGTCCCACCTTCGTGTCGGTCACCTACGGCGCGGGAGGCTCGACGCGGGACCGGACGGTCAGGATGACCGGGCGGATCGCCGCGGAGACGACGCTCACCCCGGTGGGGCACTTCACCGCGGTGGATCACTCCGTGGCCGAACTGCGGCGCGTGATCGGCTCGTACGCGGCGGTGGGCGTCCGCAATGTGCTCGCGCTGCGGGGCGACCCCGCGGGGGACCCCAACGCCGAGTGGGTCGCGCATCCGGAGGGCCTGGAGTACGCGGCGGACCTGGTCCGGCTGGTCAAGGCCTCAGGTGACTTCTGCGTGGGCGTCGGCGCGTTCCCCGAAGGGCACCCGCGTTCTCCTGATCTCGACTCCGATACCGAATACTTCGTGCGCAAGTGCCGGGCAGGCGCCGATTTCGCGATTGCCCAGATGTTCTTCTACGTCGAGGATTACCTGCGGCTGCGGGACCGGGTGGCGGCCGCCGGGTGCGAGGTGCCGATCATCGCCGGGATCATGCCGATCACCAGCCTGCGCACCCTGGACCGGATCGTCGTGCTGTCCGGGGCCCGGTTCCCCGGCGCACTGGGGGAGCAGGTCCGGGCGGCCGCCGACGACGGCGCCGCGGTGCGGGAGATCGGTGTGCGGTACGCCGCGGCCATGTGCGAGCGCCTGCTGGCCGAGGGTGCCCCGGGGCTGCACTTCTACACGCTCAACGGGTCCCGGGCGACCCGCGAGATCTACGAGCGCCTCGGGCTGGCCGCCCGGATCGCCGGCGGCAGCGCGGCTGCCGCCCCGGCCCGGCTGACTGCGGGAAGCTGACCCCGGTCCCGCCGGGTCAGCCCGGTCCCGCCGGGTCAGCTGCCCGGTCCCGGGCCTGGAGGGGGCGCAGCGGGAGCGCCGCGCCCATCACCGCGTACGGCGGGTCGGTTCCCGGGAAGCGGTAACCAGTCAGCAGGTCACTGAAGCCCAGCCCCCGGTACAGACGGCGGGCCCGGCTGTCGGTGTCCTGTGTCGAGAGCAGCGCCGTCCGCTCCAGCCGGGGACGGACCAGGGCGGGCAGCATCGCCCGGCCGACCCCGCGCCCCTGGTAGCCGGGATGAACATGCACCTCGGCGACCTCGAACGAGTCGCCCAGCCACGTCTGCGCCAGCTCACGGCCGTCGGCCGCGGCCAGCGCGCTGCGCACCAGGTCGTGCCACCACTGGCCGCTGGTGCCGTGGAAACCGTACGCGAAGCCGATGACGGTCAGCCGGCCCGTCTGCGTCCGCAGCTCGGGGGGCGCGTTCGGTGAACCGTCCGGCAGGGTCATGACCACGCACCGGAACGAGGGGAACCCCGCGTGCCGTTCCATGATCGCCCGGCGCCCCGGCAGCTGGTGCTGCGGTGGCTGCATGGCGGCCCCGTAGATGTTGATCAGGACGCCCAGTTCCGCGAGGAAGCGCGCCTTGCCAAATTCCAGCAGCTCCGGGCCAGCGCGCACCCGCGCAAGCGTACGCGAGGGCGGCCGCGGCGTTCTGTCGGACCCGCCGGGTACTTTCGAACTCAGGTACAACCAGCTGGACATCGAAGCGAACCTATGTTCGAATAACTAGCGGGACCGCCGGGACGTCCCCCCTCATCCTGGGCGGCCGGGCCGGGGTCGGGCGGCGTGAGATCACCCGCCTGATCCTGGCTCCGCGACGGAAGGAAGGCCATGAGTACGGTCATGTCAGTACGACCAGGCCAGTCACGCTGCCGTATAGCGCCTGCGGCGCTCAGCCTCATCGAATCAGCCCGTCACGGGCTGGCTGACGCGGCGGGTGAAGCCAGCCCGGGCACGCGGTACGTGGGCGCGCACCTGGCGGCGCTGCGTGCGGCGGCCGCCATCGTGGCGGTGAAGATGGGCCCGGGCCAGAGCCCACGGCGGAAGGCTCCCCACAGTGTCTGGGAGCTCCTGCCCCGCGTTGAGCCCGCCCTGTCCGAATGGGCTGCGTTCTTCGCTGCCGGAGCAGGCAAGCGGGCCGCCGCTGAGGCGGGGCTGGTTCGCGCGGTGTCTGCCCGGGAGGCGGATGATCTGCTCAGGGACGCTGAGACGTTCCTGAACCTGGCCGAGGAAGCGCTGGGGTTGCCGGGCCAGTCGGCCCTGCCGCTCCGGCCGGCGGATAACGCTCCGGCCGGCGGGATAAAGGGCCCAGATCCCCGGCGGCGCCAGGGTCCGGGGACGACAGCGGCCTGCCGGCCAGTGGCCGGCAGGCCGCCCGAGAGGGGGCCGCCCTGGGTCAGAAAGCCTCGACTGCGCCTCGAGCCTCAGAGTCCAGGACACCCCAGCTGATCAGCTCTTCGGTGAGGTCAATCGGTGACTTGTCGTAGATGACCGCCAGTGACCGCAGGTCCTCCTGGCGGATCGACAGCACCCGGCCGTTGTAGTCGCCACGCTGGCTCTGGATCGTCGCCACGTAGCGGGCCAGCGGGCCGGCCTTGTCCTTGGGCAGCTGGGCCATCCGCTCCAGGTCGATGACCAGCTTGGGTGACGGGGCCAGCGGAGCGGGCGTCGAATCACCGGGCAGCAGCTCGGAGACCGGCACACCGTAGAACTCCGCCAGCTCGGCCAGCTTCTGCACGGTCACCGAGCGGTCGCCGCGCTCGTACGAGCCGACGACCACGGCTTTCCAGCGGCCGCGCGACTTTTCCTCCACTCCATGCAGGGAGAGTCCCTGCTGTGTACGGATGGCACGCAGTCGTGCGCCGAGAGTCTTCGCGTATTCAGATGGCATGTTGTCGGCCCCCCGGCCAGTCGTCGCTTTCAGTAACGGTTACGGACAGTGACGGTAGGCCGCAAGCGCGACCAGGTCAAGCCGAATAGCAAAAAGCGGGTCAACTTACGCGTCTTGTCGCTCGGGCCCACGGCGACGTTGATCGTCCAGGCACCTAGACACGATTCCCGAAAAGCCCGCTGGGTCAGGCCTTCTCGCTGCTCTGGCGACCGCACCCGGCAGGCTTTGCGAGTCTCGCTGATCCGTGTCGTCTCAGTGTGACACGAATCACTCATCGTCACCCAATCCACGCCCGAGCCGGTCCGTACTTTCCGTTCCGGCGGGCTCGCTGCCGTCCCCGTCCCGTGGCCGCCGGCCCGCGTCTGGCCGGTACCCCCATCGCCCTCGCCACGGCGCACCGCCAGGCGCGGCCGTGCGCCGTGGCGTCCCATGT
This sequence comes from uncultured Actinomycetes bacterium, assembly GCA_963782185.1. Taxonomy (GTDB): domain Bacteria; phylum Actinomycetota; class Actinomycetes; order Streptosporangiales; family Streptosporangiaceae; genus RYN-230. The sequence continues at coordinate 251,790 of CAWAJB010000031.1, read as the reverse complement.
CAGGGCGCTCTTCCTGGTACGGTGGGCGTGACAGATCATCCTTTAAGACCCGTCCAGTGAGGCGGGAAAGGAGGTCCGTGGCATGCATGCACTGCATCCTGCCCGGGATCAGGCCGCAGCGGCGGGCAGCGGCCCGGCCAGACCCGGCCCGGCCGACCCTAAGACAGTCCTGGAGCCCGCCGAGATCAGCCGGGCGCTCACCCGGATCGCACACGAGATCCTGGAACGCACCGACGGCGCCGCCGACGTGGTGCTCCTGGGCATCCCCACCCGCGGCGTCCCGCTGGCGCGGCGCCTGGCCGACCGCATCGAGCAGGTCGAGGGACGCCCGGTGCCCCACGGGTCACTCGACATCACGATGTACCGGGACGATCTCCGGCTCCGCCCGGCCCGGGCGCTCGGCCCCACCGAGGTGCCGCCCGAGGGTATCGACGGGTCCGTGGTCGTCATCGTCGATGACGTCCTGTACTCCGGCCGGACCGTGCGCGCGGCGCTCGACGCGTTGAACGACCTCGGCCGGCCCCGTGCGGTGCAGTTGGCCGTCCTGATCGACCGCGGGCACCGTGAGCTGCCGGTGCGGCCGGACTATGTCGGCAAGAACCTGCCCACCTCCAAGCAGGAGGTCGTGCGGGTGCTGCTGACCGAGGTGGACGGCCAGGATGCAGTGATCATCGGGCACGTGGGGAGCGGCACGTGAACCGTCACCTGATCTCCGCGGCCGACCTGAGCCGCGACGACGCACTGCTGATCCTGGACACGGCCGATGAGCTGGCCCGGATGGCCGACCGCCCGATCAAGAAGCTGCCCACGCTGCGCGGGCGCACGGTGGTCAATCTCTTCTTCGAGGATTCCACCCGGACCAGGATCTCGTTCGAGGCCGCCGCCAAGCGGCTGTCCGCCGACGTGATCAACTTCTCGGCCAAGGGGTCCAGCGTGGCCAAGGGCGAAAGCCTCAAGGACACCGCGCTCACCCTGGAGGCCATGGGCGCCGACGCGGTCGTGATCCGGCACAGTGCCTCGGGCGCGCCGCACCGGCTCGCGGGCTGGGTGCGCGGGACCGTGGTCAACGCCGGCGACGGCGCGCACGAGCACCCCACCCAGGCCCTGCTGGACGCGTTCACCATGCGGCGCAAGTTCGGCCGCCCCAGCGGCGAGGATCTGGACGGGCTGCGGGTCACGATCGTGGGCGACGTGCTGCACAGCCGGGTCGCGCGGTCCAACGTGCTGCTGCTGACCACGCTGGGCGCCGAGGTCACCCTCGTCGCCCCGCCCACGCTGCTGCCGGTGGCGGTCGGCTCGTGGCCTTGCTCCGTCGGCTACGACTTCGACGCCGTGGTGCCCAAGAGCGACGTGGTGATGATGCTGCGGGTGCAGCAGGAACGGATGAAGGCCGCCTACTTCCCCAGCGTGCGGGAGTACAGCCGCCGCTACGGGCTGGACGCCACCCGGGCGACGCAGCTGCCCGAGCACGCCATCGTGATGCACCCGGGCCCGATGAACCGCGGGGTCGAGATCGCCGCCGAAGTCGCGGATTCGGCCCGGTCCACGATCGTGGAGCAGGTGGCCAACGGTGTGAGCGTGCGCATGGCCGTCTTGTACCTGCTGCTCGGCGGAGCGGAGGCCCAGTGATGAGCACGGGCATGAGCACGGGCCCCGCAACCTGGCTGATCAAGGGCGCGCGGCCGCTCGGCGGCGACCCCGCCGACATCCTGATCCGCGACGGCGTGATCGACAGCATCGGTGACGGCGCCGCCCCGGCGCGCGCCCAGGTCCTGGACGCGGCGGGCCTCATCGCCCTGCCGGGCCTGGTGGACCTGCACACCCACCTGCGCGAGCCGGGCCGCGAGGACGCTGAGACCGTGGAGTCCGGCACCCGGGCCGCCGCGCTGGGCGGGTTCACCGCCGTGCATGCGATGGCCAACACCGACCCCGTGGCCGACACGGCCGGCGTGGTGGAGCAGATCTGGCGGCTCGGGCGGCAGGCCGGGCACTGCGACGTCCACCCGGTCGGCGCGGTGACCGTGGGCCTGGCCGGCACGCGGCTGGCCGAACTCGGCGCGATGGCGGATTCCGCGGCACGGGTCCGGGTGTTCTCCGACGACGGGCGGTGCGTGTCCGACGCCGTCTTGATGCGGCGGGCGCTGGAGTATGTGAAGGCGTTCGACGGGGTCATCGCGCAGCACGCGCAGGAACCCCGGCTCACCGACGGCGCCCAGCTCAACGAGGGGGAGATGTCCGGGCGGCTCGGGCTGACCGGCTGGCCGGCGGTGGCCGAGGAGGCCATCATCGCCCGGGACTGCCTGCTCACCGCCCACGTCGGTTCCGCCCTGCACGTCTGCCACGTGTCCACGGCCGGATCGGTGGAGATCATCCGCTGGGCGAAGAGCAAGGGCTGGCGGGTCACCGCCGAGGTCACCCCGCACCACCTGCTGCTGACCGACTCGCTGGCGGCCGGCTACGACCCGGTCTACAAGGTCAACCCGCCGCTGCGCACCGCCGCCGACGTGGCGGCGCTGCGTGAGGGGCTGGCCGACGGCACCATCGACTGCGTCGCCACCGATCACGCGCCGCATCCGGTGGAGGACAAGGAAACGGAGTGGGACACGGCCGCGTTCGGCATGACGGGGCTGGAAACCGCGCTGCGCGTGGTCCAGGAGGCCATGATCGACACGGGGCTGCTCGGCTGGGCCGGGGTGGCCGACCGGATGTCCCGCCGGCCGGCCCGGATCGGCCGGCTGCCCGGGCCGGCGGGCGCACTCGCGGCGGGGCTGCCGGCCAGCCTGACGCTCTACGACGCCTCGGCGCGCGACACGGTGGATCCGCGCGCCCACGCCTCCCGGAGCCGCAACAGCCCGTTCGCGGGGATGGAGCTGCCGGGCCGGGTGGTGGCCACGTTCCTGCGCGGCACGCCGACCGTCCTCGACGGGAAGCTGGCCTGATGGCCCCCTCACCGGTAGCGGGGCGGCGCGGGGCGGGCGCCCCGGCGGTCCTGGTCCTGGAGGACGGCACCACGTTCCGCGGGACCACGTTCGGCGCGGACGGCGAGACGTTCGGCGAGATGGTCTTCAACACCGGCATGACCGGCTATCAGGAGACGCTGACGGACCCGTCCTATGCCCGCCAGATCGTGGCGATGACGGCGCCGCACATCGGCAACACCGGGATCAACGACGAGGACCCCGAGTCGCGCCGGATCTGGGTCAGCGGGTTCGTGGTCCGCGAGCCGGCCCGGCTGGCCTCCAACTGGCGGTCACGGCGGAGCCTGGACGACGAGCTGCGCGCCCAGGGCGTCACCGGCATCGCGATCACCGGCACCCGGGCCCTGACCAGGCACCTGCGCGAACGGGGCGCGATGCGGGCCGGCATCGCCACCGGCACCACGGACTCCGGCGCGCTCCGCGAGCGGGTCCTGGCCAGCCCGCAGATGACTGGCGCGGACCTGGCCCGGGAGGTGTCCACGCCGGCCGCCTATACCGTGTCCCCGCCGGCCGGTACCGCTGTCCGCTACCGGGTCGCGGCCGTGGACCTGGGCATCAAGACCGCCACGCCGCTGGCCATGGCCCGGCGCGGCTGCCAGGTCACCGTCCTCCCGGCGGCCAGTACCACCGAGGACATCCTGGCCGGCGGTCCGGACGGCGTTTTTTTCTCAAACGGCCCGGGCGACCCGGCGGCGGCCGGCTACGCGGTGGACGCGGTCCGTGGCGTCCTTGCCCGCGGCGTGCCGGTGTTCGGCATCTGCCTGGGCAGCCAGGTCCTGGGCCGGGCGCTCGGCCTGGGCACCTACAAGCTCCGCTTCGGCCACCGCGGGGTGAACCAGCCGGTCAAGGACCTGGCCTCCGGGCGGGTGCAGATCACCAGCCACAACCACGGCTTCGCGGTCGCCATGCCCCCCGCCGCCGAAGGCCGGCCAGGCCAGCCCGCCGCCGAAGGCCGGCCAGGCCAGCCCGCCGCCGAAGGCCGGCCAGGCCAGCCTGCCGCCGAAGGCCGGCCAGGCCAGCCCGCCGCGCCGGGGGCCACGTTTCCCACCGACTTCGGCCCGGCCCAGATCACCCACGTCAACCTCAACGACGGCGTGGTCGAGGGCCTGCGGCTGCTGGAGGCGCCCGCGTTCAGCGTCCAGTACCACCCGGAGGCCGCGCCGGGCCCGCACGATGCGTCCGGGCTGTTTGGGAAATTCTGTGACCTTATGGACGGGGCCAGGGGAGGCGGGCATGCCCAAGCGTGAGGACCTGCGGTCGGTGCTCGTCATCGGGTCCGGGCCGATCGTGATCGGGCAGGCGTGCGAGTTCGACTACTCCGGCACCCAGGCCTGCCGGGTCCTGAGCCAGGAGGGCATCCGGGTCAGCCTGGTCAACTCCAACCCGGCCACGATCATGACCGACCCGGAGTTCGCCGACGCCACCTACGTGGAACCGATCACCCAGGACGTGCTGGAGAGGGTGATCGCCAAGGAACGGCCCGACGCGGTGCTGCCTACCCTCGGCGGGCAGACCGCGCTGAACGCGGCGGTCGAGCTGCACGAGGCAGGCACCCTGGCCAGGTACGGCGTCGAGCTCATCGGCGCCGGCATCGAGACCATCAAGGCCGGTGAGGACCGGAAGCGGTTCAAGGAGATCGTCACCGGGCTGGGCAGCGAGGTGCCGCGCAGCCACATCTGCCACACCATGGACGAATGCCTGGCCGCCGCGGCCGACCTGGGCTACCCGCTGGTCATCCGGCCGTCGTTCACCCTGGGCGGCTCCGGCTCCGGCATCGCGCGCGCCGAGGCGAATCTGCGGCGGCTGGCCGGGGCCGGGCTGGACGCCAGCCCGGTGACCGAGGTGCTGCTGGAGGAGTCCATCCTCGGCTGGAAGGAGTTCGAGCTCGAGCTGATGCGCGACCGCCACGACAACGTGGTGGTGGTCTGCTCGATCGAGAACATCGACCCCATGGGCGTGCACACCGGGGACTCGGTGACGGTCGCCCCGGCCATGACCCTGACCGACCGCGAGTACCAGCACATGCGGGACGTGGCCATCGCGGTGGTCCGCGCCGTGGGGGTGGACACCGGGGGCTGCAACATCCAGTTCGCGGTGCACCCGCAGACCGGCCGGATGGTCGTGATCGAGATGAACCCGCGGGTGTCCCGGTCGTCGGCGCTGGCCTCCAAGGCCACCGGCTTCCCGATCGCCAAGATCGCCGCTCGGCTGGCCATCGGCTACACCCTGGACGAGATCCGCAACGACATCACCGGCGAGACCCCGGCCAGCTTCGAGCCCGCGCTGGACTACGTCGTGGTCAAGGTGCCGCGGTTCGCGTTCGAGAAGTTCCCCGGCGCGGACCCGGAGCTGACCACGCACATGAAGTCGGTCGGCGAGGCGATGGCCATCGGCCGGAACTTCCCGGAGGCGCTGCAGAAGGCGCTCCGCTCGCTGGAGGACCGGTCCGCCCCGTTCAGCTGGGCGGATCCGCCCGGTGACCGCGATGAGCTGCTCGCGCGCTGCGCCGTCCCGCACGATGGCCGCATGTCCACCGTCCACCAGGCGCTGCGGGCCGGGGCCACCGTGGACGACGTGGCCGGGGTCACCGGGATCGATCCGTGGTTCGTGGACCAGATCCAGGGCATCCAGGAGCTCGCCGTGCGGCTGAACGGCGCGCCCGCGCCCAGCCGGCCGGGCCGCGAGCTGGACACCGACGCGCTGCGGGCGGCGAAGCGGGCCGGGTTCTCCGACGCCCAGATCGGCCAGCTCAAGGGCCTGCCGGAGGACCAGGTGCGGCTGCTGCGGCAGGCGTTCGGGATCCGCCCCGTCTACCACACGGTGGACACCTGCGCCGCGGAGTTCGCCGCCCGCACGCCGTACCTGTACTCCACCTACGACGAGCAGACCGAGGTTCCCGCCGGCGGGACCCCCAAGGTGATCATCCTGGGCAGCGGGCCGAACCGGATCGGCCAGGGCATCGAGTTCGACTACGCCTGCGTGCACGCGTCGTTCGCGCTGTCGGCCGCGGGCTACGAGACCGTGATGGTCAACTGCAATCCGGAGACCGTGTCCACCGACTACGACACGTCCGGGCGGCTGTACTTCGAGCCGCTGACGCTGGAAGACGTGCTGGAAGTGGTGCACGCCGAGGAGCAGAGCGGGCCGGTGGCCGGGGTGATCGTGCAGCTCGGCGGCCAGACACCGCTCGGCCTGTCCCGCGCCCTGGCCGCCGAGGGCGTCCCGGTGGTGGGGACCAGCCCGCAGGCGATCCACCTGGCCGAGGACCGCGGCGAGTTCGCGGCGGTCCTGGAGGCCGCCGGGCTGCCCGCCCCGCGGTTCGGCACCGCACTGTCCTACGACGAGGCCAAGGTGGTCGCGGACGAGATCGGCTACCCGGTGCTGGTCCGGCCCTCCTACGTGCTCGGCGGCCGGGGCATGGAGATCGTCTACGACGACGCCACCCTGGAGGACTACGTCGGCCGGGCCGCGGCGGCCAGCCCGGGGCACCCGGTGCTCATCGACCGGTTCCTCGACGACGCGATCGAGATCGACGTGGACGCCCTGTATGACGGGGAGGAGCTGTTCCTCGGCGGCGTGATGGAGCACATCGAGGAGGCCGGCATCCACTCGGGCGACTCGGCCTGCGCGCTGCCGCCGATCACCCTGGGCCGCGCGGACATCGCCCGCATCCGCGAATCGACCGAAGCCATCGCGCGCGGCGTGGGGGTGCGCGGCCTGCTCAACGTCCAGTACGCGATGGCGTCCGGGGTGCTGCACGTGCTGGAGGCCAATCCCCGGGCCTCACGGACCGTCCCGTTCGTGTCCAAGGCCACGGCCACGCCGCTGGCCAAGGCGGCGGCCCGGATCATGATGGGCGCGAGCATCGCCGGCCTGCGCGCCGAGGGCCTCCTGCCCGCCGCCGGCGACGGCGGCACGCTGTCCCTGGACGCGCCGATCGCGGTCAAGGAGGCGGTCCTGCCGTTCGGCCGGTTCCGGGACACGAGCGGGCAGGGTGTGGACACCGTCCTCAGCCCTGAGATGCGTTCTACGGGCGAGGTGATGGGGATCGACGCCGCGTTCGGCACCGCCTACGCCAAGTCCCAGGCGGCCGTCTACGGGCCGCTGCCGGTCAAGGGACGGGTGTTCGTGTCGGTCGCCAACCGGGACAAGCGGTCCATGGTGTTCCCGGTCAAGCGCCTGGCCGACCTGGGCTTCGACATCTGGGCGACCGAGGGAACCGCTGAGGTGCTGCGGCGCAACGGCGTTCGTGCCACGATCGTGCGCAAGCACAGTGACGGCCCCGGCCCGGACGGCGAGCCCGATATCGTGGCCAGGATCCTCGCCGGCCAGGTGGATCTCATCGTGAACACGCCGTTCGGCAGCCCCGGGCAGTCGGGTCCCCGGCTCGACGGCTATGAGATACGGACGGCCGCGGTGCGGCGCGGGGTGCCCTGTGTCACCACGGTCCAGGGACTCGGCGCCGCGGTGCAGGGCATCGAGGCCATTCAGCGCGGCGAGGTGGGGGTGCGGTCATTGCAGGAGTACGCACTGCTAGTCCGGGGGGGCAACCCCCCGGACCCCCCGGGAGCACCGGCTCCGGGGGAACACCCCTCCGGGGCGCCCCCCGTCGCCGGCGCTGGCAACCCCCCGGACCCCCCGGGAGCAGCGCCATGACCACCGCCGAGGGCGAGCAGGACGCCGTCCAGGTCCAGGCCCGCGGCACCGTGCTGACCGTCCGGAAGGTGGATGCGTACTACGCGATGACCGTGGTCGCCCCCGGCATCGCGGCCAGGTTCCGGGCGGGCCAGTTCGTCGCGGTGGCGGTCGGCGGCCCGGACACGTCCATGCTGCTGCGCCGCGCGTTCTCGATCCATGACGTGCGGCCGGACCACGGCGGGACGGTGGAGTTCGTGTTCGCCGCCAAGGGGCCGGGCACCCGGTGGCTGGCCGAGCGCCGCACGCGTGACGTCATCGACCTGACCGGGCCGCTCGGCCGGCCCTTCCCGGTGCCCCGGGACCCGGTGAGCTGCCTGCTGGTTGGCGGCGGCTACGGGAGCGCACCGCTGTTCCCGCTGGCCGACCGGCTGCGCAGCCGTGACTGTCAGGTGGACTTCCTGCTCGGCGCAGCCAGTGCGGACCGGGTGTTCGGCGCGCTCACCGCGCGCCGGACCGGCCGGACTGCCGCCGTCACCACCGAGGACGGATCGATGGGAGTCCGCGGGCTCATCACCGACCGGCTCACCCAGGTCATCCACGAGGCCCGCACCGACGTGATCTACGCCTGCGGCCCGATGGGCATGCTGCGGCAGGTCACGGCGCTGGCCGGCCGCTACGAGATACCGGTCCTGACGCTGGTGGAAGAGTCGATGGCCTGCGGCATCGGGGTGTGCATGACCTGCGTGCTCCCGGTCATCGGGGACGACGGCGTGACCCGGATGGTCCGGTCCTGCGTGGGCGGCCCGGTGTTCCGCGGCGAGACGGTCCGCTGGGACGACATCGGCACCATCCCGTTCGACGCGCTGGGCGCACCGGGCTGGAATCCGCGGCAGCACCCGGGCGGCGGCGCGGCCCGGCCGGCCGGGGCCAACGGGTCCGCCGGCCTCGCAGGCGCGGACGGCCCGGCCCGCGAGGTCGGGACGGGCCGCCCCGGCCCGGACCGGAGGGAGCGGCATGGGAGTTGACCTGCGGGCCAGGCTCGGCCACGTCGAGCTGCCGAACCCGATCCTGACCGCGTCCGGGTGCGCCGGGTCCGGCCGGGAGCTGGCCCAGTTCTTCGACGTCGCCAAGATCGGCGCGGTCGTCACCAAGTCCGTGATGGTCGCACCCCGGGCGGGTCGGCCGACGCCCAGGATGGCCGAGACGGCGAGCGGGATGCTGAACTCGATCGGCCTCCAGGGGCCGGGGATCGATGCCTTTCTCCAGCGTGACCTGCCCTGGCTGCTCTCGCGGGGTGCGCGGGCCGTGGTATCCATCGCCGGCGGCAGCGTCGACGAGTACGCGGAGCTCGCCGCCCGGCTATCCGATGCGGCAGGGGTTACTGCCATAGAGGTGAATATTTCCTGTCCGAACGTGGAGGACAGGGGGCAGGTTTTCGCCTGCGATCCCGGTGCCTCCGCCTCGGTCATCGAGGCGGTCCGGGCGCGGGCGCGCTACGACATCCCGGTGTTCGCGAAGCTGTCCCCGGATGTCACGGACATCGTCGCGATCGCCCGGGCGTGCGTCGGTGCGGGCGCGGACGGGCTGTCGCTGATCAACACCCTGCTCGGGATGGTCATCGACACCGAGACCATGCGGCCCGTGCTGGCTGGCGTGACCGGGGGATTGTCCGGCCCCGCCATCCGGCCGGTCGCGGTGCGCTGCATCTGGCAGGTCCGCAAGGCTCTCCCCGATGTCCCCATCATCGGCATGGGCGGCGTCAGGACCGGACGGGACGCGCTGGAGCTCATCCTGGCCGGCGCGTCCATGGTGAGCGTCGGCACCACGATCTTCCACGATCCGTCGGCCTGCGTCCGCATCCTGCGCGAGCTGGACGAGGAACTCGGGCACCGCGGCATCGAGCGGCTCAGCGAGGTGATCGGCCTCGCGCACGAACCGCGCGGCACGCCGGCCCGCCGGCTGACCGGGACCGTTCTGTAGAGCAGGGGCCTGCGCGCCCGTCATCACCCGCACCCGAGGAGGAGAGTTGAGCCAGCCAGCGCCGATCGCTGTGGCGCTTGACGCGCCCGACCTGGAGACCGCTGCTCGCTGGGCCGACCTGGTAACGCCGCACGTCAGCACGGTGAAGATCGGCCTCGAACTCTATCTGCGCTACGGCCCGGGCGTGGTCGCCTCGATCCGCGGCGCGAGCGGCGTGCGGGTCTTCCTCGACCTGAAGCTGCACGACATCCCGGCTACGGTGGCGGGCGCGGCGCGGGCCGTGGCCCGGCTCCGCCCGGACATCGTCACCGTGCACGCTTCAGCAGGCTCTGAGGTCATCAGGGCGGCCGTGCAGGCCGCCCCGGATACCGTGATCGCCGGGGTGACCGTGCTCACCTCCCTGGGTCCCGCGGACCTGGAGTCGATCGGCATGCGGGGCCCGGTGCCGGACGCGGTGCGCCGTCTCGCCGTCCTCGCGGTCGGGGCTGGCGCGCGGGCGCTGGTCTGCTCCCCGCGCGAGGTGGCCGCGGTCCGGGCCGAAGTCGGCCCGGCCATCAAGCTGATCACGCCCGGCGTGCGGCCCGCCGGGGCGGACCGCAACGATCAGGCGCGGGTGGCCACGCCGGAGGAGGCACTGCGGGAGGGAGCCGACCTTCTGGTCATCGGGCGCCCCATTACCGGCGCAGCCGACCCGGGCGCGGCCGCGTCGGCCATCGCGGCACCGCTACGGCGGCTCGCGCCGGCGGACTGAGTACCGCGGCGGGCGGCCCGCCGGCGTCATCCGCCCGCCCGGCCGGGCCGTCTGCGCCGCCCCCTGCGCGCGCTGGATGATCATGGAAAGTGCGCGCTGATCATGCGATCTGGACGCTGAACGCCCGGACGGCGCGTTTGGAGTACTCCGTCACGGGCTGGATGATAGGACGATGGGGATAGCCCGTTTGACTACGTTAAGTATTCGGTCTCATGCGGAGAGTAATATCGGCCAATTTATGACGTAACAAACGGGTGTTTGCGTTGCCCTGGCGGGCTGAACTCGCTACTTTCCCTTCCCGACCGCAGTTTTCGATTCTGAAACCCGAGGTGACCCGGAGTGGCTCTTCCTCCCCTCACTCCCGATCAGCGCGCAGCAGCCCTGGAGAAGGCCGCGCGGGCGCGCAAGGAACGGGCAGAGGTCAAGGCCCGGCTCAAGAAGGGCGACCTGACCCTGTCCCAAGTCCTGAAGGACGGCCAGACTGATGACATCCTTGGAAAGATGAAAGTCTCGGCTCTACTCGAGGCCGTGCCGGGCATCGGCAAGGTGCGTGCGCGGCAGATCATGGAGCGGCTCGGCATCGCCGAATCGCGCCGGGTCCGCGGCCTGGGTGCAAACCAGCGTGCCGCGCTGGAAAACGAGTTCGGTGGTGTTATCTGAGGCAGCCTGATCACCCCAGGGGCGGGCGCGGGGACCGAGGCCAACGGCCGTGACGTCCGCTGATCGCTCATGCGGTACCGCGCTTGTCCGGGGGGGCGGGGTGCCAGCCCGGCTAACTGTTCTTTCCGGTCCTTCAGGGGTCGGCAAGAGCACTGTGGTGGCCGGGCTGCGGAAGGAAAGCCCGGAAATCTGGCTCTCGGTATCGGTGACCACACGGGCACCGAGGCCCGGTGAACTCGACGGCCGGGAGTATCACTTTGTCAGTGATGCCGAGTTCGACCAGATGCTGGCTCGCGGGGATCTGCTCGAATGGGCCACATTCGCCGGGCACCGCTATGGAACACCGGGCGGCCCGCTGGCCGAGAAACTGGCGGCCGGAGTTCCGGTGCTGCTGGAAATTGATCTTGCCGGCGCGCGGCAGGTGCGCCAGGCCGCGCCCGACGCCCTGCTCGTATTTCTCGCCCCGCCTAACTGGGACGAGCTGGTGCGCCGGCTCACCGGCCGCGGCACGGAGCCCCCGGAGGTCATCCAGCGCAGGCTGGAGGTAGCCCGGGTGGAACTGGCGGCCGAGGACGAGTTCGACCTGACGCTGATAAATACGTCGGTCGGGGATGTCTGCCGTCAGCTGGTAGCCTTGGCGGTGGCCTTAGTGGCCCCATGATTCTTTTTCCGAACGGAAGGCACATAGTGGCCGGGAATCCCGCCGCGGAGGGCATCACCAACCCGCCCATCGACGATCTGCTCCAAGTCGTAGACAGCAAGTACCGCCTGGTGATCATGGCGGCGAAGCGGGCGCGGCAGATCAACGCCTACTACGCCCAGCTCGGCGAGGGCCTGCTGGAGTACGTTGGGCCGCTGGTCGAGACCCGGGTCCAGGAGAAGCCGCTGTCGATCGCGCTGCGTGAGATCCGCCAGGGACTGCTCTCCGCCCAGGAGACGGCCGAGCCGACCGGCTGACGACCTCCGAGCGGCCGGGAACGGGGACGGGTTAGGACGTGCCGTCGAGCATCGTTCTCGGTATCGGCGGCGGAATCGCCGCCTACAAGGCCTGCGAGCTGCTCAGGCGGTTCACCGAAGACGGCCACCAGGTCCGGGTGGTCCCGACCGGCGGCGCGCTGCGATTCGTCGGGGAAGCCACCTGGGCCGCTCTGTCGGGTCAGCCCGTCGCCACCAGTGTCTGGGACCGCGTGCACGAAGTGCCGCACGTCCGGCTCGGCCAGCAGGCGGACCTGGTCTTCGTCGCGCCCGCCACGGCCGACCTGCTGGCGCGCGCGGCCGCCGGGCGGGCCGACGATCTGCTGACCGCCACCCTGCTGACCGCGCGCTGTCCCGTGGTGTTCGCGCCCGCGATGCACACCGAGATGTGGGAGCACGCCGCCACCCAGGCCAACGTGGCCACGCTGCGCGACCGCGGCTGCCTCGTCCTGGAGCCGGCGGCCGGGCGGCTCACCGGCGCTGACAGCGGGCCGGGTCGGCTGCCCGAGCCTGCGGAGCTCTACCAGACGGCGCTGCGGGTGCTGGCCCGCGGCGCCGCCGCGCTGCGCCCGGATCTGACCGGCCGGCATGTACTGGTCTCGGCGGGCGGCACCCGGGAAGAACTCGACCCGGTGCGGTTCCTGGGCAACTGGTCCTCCGGGCGGCAGGGCTACGCACTGGCCCGGACGGCCGCCGCCCGGGGCGCCCAGGTCACCCTGGTGTCCGCCAACGCGGAGATGGATGACCCGGCGGGCGTGCGGGTGGTCCGGGTGATCTCCGCCCGCGATCTGGAGGCCGCGGTCGCATCCGCCGCCGCGGACGCGGACGCGATCGTCATGGCGGCAGCGGTGGCGGACTTCCGGCCCGTGACCCGGGCCGACTCGAAGATCAAGAAGGCCGGGCTGGCGCCTGAGCCGCTGCACCTGGTGGAGAACCCGGATGTCCTGCGCGGCCTGGCGGCCCGCCGGGCCCGCCGCGGCCAGGTCATCGTCGGCTTCGCGGCCGAGACCGGGGACCTGCTGCGCAACGGCCAGGCCAAGCTGGCCGCCAAGGGCTGCGATCTGCTGGTGGTGAACCAGGTCGGTGCCGGGCTCGCGTTCGGCACCACCGACAACGAGGCGATCGTGCTGGGCTCCGACGGCACCACGGAGAAGGTGCCCCGCGGGCCCAAGGAGGTACTCGCCGACGTCGTGTGGGACCTGGTCGCCGCCCGGCTGCCTGGGTAACTGGCCTGGGCGGAGGTGGTCACGGGCCTGCTGGCGGAGGCGGCCCGGTGATCTGGCGGCCATCGCCCGGGACCGCCCGTCTATGCTCGTCACGTGGCTGGGCTGGGATGGTTTCTGGTCCCGCCGGCCAGGAAGCCCGGCTAGACTTCGGCGAGGTTTTAGCCGCTAACCAGCTTACTAGGACGGGGAGTCAGGTGGCCCGACGTCTTTTCACCTCCGAGTCGGTGACAGAGGGTCATCCCGACAAGATGGCGGATCAGATCAGTGACGCCATCCTCGACTCGATGATCAAGGATGACCCGCACAGTCACGTGGCCGTGGAAACGATGATCACGACCGGCCAGGTGCACGTGGCGGGAGAGGTGACCACTGAGACCTACGTGGACATCCCCGGCATCATCCGCGAGAAGATCCTCGAGATCGGCTACGACTCCTCCCTCAAGGGCTACGACGGCGCCTCCTGCGGCGTGTCGGTGTCGATCGGCGCCCAGTCCCCGGACATCGCCCAGGGCGTGCTCCAGGCGTTCGAGCACCGCGAGGGCGAGGGTTCCTCCGAGCTCGACCGGCAGGGTGCGGGCGACCAGGGGCTCATGTTCGGCTACGCGTGCCGGGAGACGCCGGAGCTCATGCCGCTGCCGATCATGCTCGCGCACCGGCTGGCCCGCCGGCTGTCCGAGGTGCGCCGCAGCGGTGACGTTCCCTACCTGCGGCCAGACGGTAAGACCCAGGTCACGATCGAATATGACGGGGACAAGGCGGTGCGGCTGGACACCGTGGTCGTGTCCGCGCAGCACGCGCCGGACATCGACCTCAGGGAGCTGCTGACGCCGGACGTCCTGGACCTCGTGGTCAGCCCCGTGCTGGGTGGGCTGGACATCGACACCACCGCGTACCGCCTGCTGGTCAACCCCACCGGCCGCTTCGAGATCGGCGGCCCGATGGGCGACGCCGGGCTGACCGGCCGCAAGATCATCATTGACACGTACGGCGGCATGGCCCGGCACGGAGGCGGCGCGTTCTCCGGCAAGGACCCGTCCAAGGTGGACCGCAGTGCGGCCTACGCCATGCGCTGGGTGGCCAAGAACGTGGTCGCATCCGGCCTCGCGGACCGCTGCGAGACCCAGGTCGCCTACGCGATCGGCAAGGCCAAGCCGGTGGGCCTGTTCGTGGAGTGCTTCGGCACCGAGAGGCTGCCCGTCGAGCAGATCCAGGACGCGGTGCTGGAAGTCTTCGACCTGCGGCCGGCCGCCATCATCAGGGATCTCGACCTGCTTCGCCCGATCTACTCCCAGACCGCCAGCTACGGGCATTTCGGGCGTGAGGAGCCGGACTTCTCCTGGGAGCGGGTCGACCGGGCCGACGGCCTCCGGTCCGCCGCCGGCCTGTAACCAGCGGGCTGGCCCGGGCCACGTTCCCGGCCTGGACATCATCGGGGACCGGAATCTACGCTCATGGCGCTCGGTGTTCTGGTTAGGGCGTTCTGCCCGCATGTGTGAGCCGGTGAGCCATTGCCATCACCCCCAGGCCCGGTGCCGGCGGTGGCTGCGGACGCGTCCCCGCGGCCGGCCCAGGCGCGCGCCGCCAACCGGCCCGCCACGGCCGCGCTGGTGTGCGGAATCCTGGGCGGTGCGCTCATCACGATCCCGGCCGGCCTGCTGCTGGCCTGTCTCGGCTTCCGCCAGGCCCGCCCCGGGAACCGGGGCCCGGCCCGCTGCTGGGTGGCGGTCGCGCTGACGCTGGCCTGGGCGGGAGCCGCGTGCTATCTGGTCCCGCATCTCGCCCGCGCCGCCGACCCTGGCTGCGTGGCGTACAAGAACACCGCGCTCATAGCCTACGACCGGGTAGCACCGCATTTGTGAGCACCGTGCACTTGTGATCGCGCCGCGGGCCTGCGGTCAGGCCGCGCCCCTGGCCTGCAGCCTCGCCGCGCGCGGCGCGGCGTGTCACCACCCTCTGGTAGGACAGGACCGTGGCAGGGGCAGCGGGTCAGCAGGCGGCCACCCGGCCTGCGCGGCGGGGTGCCTCCCGCGATCCGGGGCCGGTGGCGGCGGTGCTGCCGGTCGCCCGGGTCGCCGTGGACATCCCCCTGGCCCACCTGGACCGCCCGTTCGACTACCTGGTCCCCGGGCGGCTGTCCGATCAGGCCGTGCCCGGCTGCCGGGTGCGGGTCCGTTTCGCGGGGCAGCTGGTCAACGGCTATCTGCTCGGCCGGGCGGAGGCCAGCGAGCACCAGGGCCGGCTGGCCCGGCTGGAGCGGGTGGTGTCACCCGAGCCGGTGCTCAGCCCCGAGATCATGGCCCTAGCCCGCGAGGTCGCGGACCGCTGGGCGGGAACCCTGGCCGACGTGCTCCGGCTGGCCATCCCGCCCCGGCACGCCCGCACCGAATCCGCAGCCCCGCTCCCCGCGCCTGGTGGGCCGGGGCCGGGCAGGCCGGCGCCGGGTCCGTGGGCCCGGTATCCGGACGGCCCCGCGTTCCTCGACGCCCTGGCCAGCCGGCGGGGGCCGCGCGCCGTGTGGTCGGCCCTGCCCGGCCCGCACTGGCCGGAGGAGATCGCCCGGGCGGTGGCCACGGTCGCGGCGGCCGGGCGGGGCGCCCTGGCCGTGGTTCCCGACGTCCGTGACCTCAGCCTGCTTGACGAAGCGCTCACCGCGCAGCTCGGCCCCGGCCTGCACGTCACGTTGTCCGCGGACCTTGGACCCGCCGAACGGTACCGCCGCTGGCTGGCCGTCCGGCGCGGGGCGCGGCGGGTGGTGGCCGGGACGCGCGCCGCGATGTTCGCGCCGGTGAGTGAGCTCGGGCTCGTGGTGCTCTGGGACGACGGCGACGACCTGCACGCCGAGCCGCGCGCTCCCTACCCGCACGCCCGCGAGGTGCTCGCGCTGCGCGCGCACCGCACCGGCGCGGCCGTCCTGATCGGCGGGTTCGCCCGGACGACCGAGTCCACCAGCCTGGTGGCCAGTGGCTGGGCGCGGCCGGTCGTCACGGGCCGGGCCGTGCTCCGCGACCATGCCCCCGCCGTCCGTGCTGCGGGCGGTGACACCGAACTCGCCCGGGATGAGGCAGCCCAGACCGCGCGGCTGCCCAGCCTGGTCTTGCGCGCCGTCCGTCAGGGGCTGGCCAGCGGGCCGGTGCTGGTTCAGGTGCCGCGCCGCGGCTACGTCGCGGCCCTGGGCTGCGCCCGCTGCCGGGAAAGGGCCAGGTGCGCAGCCTGCGGGGGCCCGCTGGCGCTGGCCAGCGCCGGCGCGGCGCCGCGTTGCGGATGGTGCGGAGCGGCCGACGAGCGGTGGCGGTGCTCGCGCTGCGGGCATTCCGCCGTCCGCGCCCTGGTGACCGGGGCCGGGCGCACCGCCGAGGAACTCAGCCGGGCCTTCCCCGGCGTCCCCCTGATCACCTCCGGCGGGGCGGCCATGATCCCCGCTGTGCCGGGCTCGCCCGCGCTGGTCGTGGCCACCCCGGGAGCCGAGCCGCGGGCCGCCGGTGAGTACGCGGCTGCGTTGCTGCTGGACGGCTGGATGCTGCTAGGCCGGCCCAGCCTGCGCGCTGCCGAGGAGACCCTGCGCCGCTGGATGAACGCAGCCGCGCTGGTCCGCGCCGGGCCCGCAGGCGGCCGGGTGGTCGTGGTGGCTGATTCCGCCATCCCCGCGGTGCAGGCGCTGATCCGGTGGGATCCGGTCACCCACTCCGAGCGGGAACTCGACGAGCGGGCCGAGCTGCATTTCCCGCCTGCGGTCCGCATAGCGGCCGTCAGCGGACCCCAGGACGCGGTTGAGGCCCTGCTCGCGGACTCCGGGCTGCCGCCTGGTGCCGAACTGCTCGGCCCGGTCGACGAGCCTCCGGACGACGTCCGGATGCTGGTGCGGGTACCCAGGTCAGCAGCGTTGACGCTGGCCGGGGCGCTGCAGCGGGGGCAGGCCGGGCGCAGCGCCCGCAAGGCCCCGGGGACTGTCCGGGTGCAGCTCGACCCGGCCGAGCTGATCTGAGTTCCCCCGGGGAGGCCATAGGGTGCTGGGGTGGCCACCTCACGACGGAAACCGCCGTCGCGGACCACGCTGGGTCCGCGCCGTAACGCGAACGGGAACGCGCAGGGCGGGACGGATACCGGCGGTCCGCCCCGGCTCCCGACGGTGCGCCTGGCGCCCCGCGAGGAGCTGGCCGCGGCGGCCCGGGTCGCCCCGCTGATGCGGGCGGCCCGCGACGTGGCCCGGTGGATCGGGCCAGGACGGGCGCTCACCAAATCCGGGCGGCTGCGCCACGCGGATGCCCTGGCGGCCACCACCCACCTGGAGCTGATCCCGGCCGAGTTCGAGGCGGCGTGGCGGGTCGCGGTCGAAGCCCGGATGCTGGTGCTCAGTACCGGAGAGCACGGGCCTGGCCAGCACGGGCCTGGCCAGCACGGGGGTGGCCAGCACGGGGGTGGCCGCGTGGAGACGGGGGACCGGCTGGACGTGCTCGCCTCCGGGACCGCCGACGATGTGGTGGCCGCCTGGGACGCGGCGCTCACGGTCATGCTCGAGGCCGAGGATCTCGACGGCATGGCCACGGCCCTCTACACGGTGGGCGGCCCGGTCCGGATGGACGCCCTGTTCGACGCCTATCTGGCCGCGGCGGACACCAGGCGCCGGGGAGCCCGCGATGGCCAGCCGGGGTCTGGCGGTGACGCGGCCACCGACCCCGGTCTCCTCCAGGACGAGGGGGCGGCCCTGTCCGTCTCCCTCGAGATGCTGGCCGATCTCGGCGTCGTTGAGCTGGGTGCGGACGAGCCGGGTGCCGGCGAGGACGGTGGCGCCCTGACCGTCACCCTGTCGCCGCTCGGCGTGTGGGGTGTCCACCGGCGGCTGCGCGCCCAGGGATGGCATGTCCCGGTCACCCGCGGCGGCGGCGCGGGAGGCGATGCCACCGCGCTGCTCGCCACCCTGGCGAACTGCGACGTCGAGGACGGGGAAGCGGAGATCGCCAGCTGGCTCGCGGGCCGGACCCCCCGGCAGGCGGCGGAGGAGCTGATCAGCGCGGCCAGCCTGGGCTCGCCCGGCCTGCGCGGCGCGGGTTTCGCGGTGCTCGACCGGATCGGCGCAGATGCGGTGGCCGCGGTCCGGGAAGCCCTGGCCGATCCGGTGCTCCGGGCCCACGCGGCGGTCTGGCTGCACGAGCACGGTGAGGACGTCGAGCTGGACCGGGAAGACCGGGCCTGGCTGCTGGTCGACCTGGGCGCCGGGCTCCTGGAGGAGGCCGACCCCAAGGACGTCGTGGCTGAGCTGCTGCCCGATGTGCCCCCGGACGCTCAGGCGGAGCTGGTGGCCGGGCTGTGGCGGGTCCGTCATCCGGGGGTGACCGACCTGCTGACCGCGCTGAGTGATCACCATCCCGACCCCGGGGTGGCCCGGGCCGCCAGGAAGGCCGCGTTCAAAGCCCGCTCGGTCTCGGCGAGTTAGGGCCCGGGCAGTTCATAGACTTGGCTGGTTAAGGCTCTCGGGGGCCAGGTTCCCGGTGACGGGGTTCCCGGCGAGCGCCGACACGGAAGGATGGTGCGCCATCAGCGTCAAGCCGATCCGCATCTTCGGCGACCCGGTACTGCGCACCCCGGCCGAGCCGGTCCGCGACTTCGACGCCGAGCTGCGCAAGCTGGTCAAGGACCTCACGGACACGATGCTGGAGGCGCCCGGCCTCGGCCTGGCCGCGCCGCAGATCGGGGTGGGCCTGCGTGTCTTCACCTACTTCGTGGACGACGAGCTCGGGCACCTGATCAACCCCTCGCTCGACCTGTCGGCCGATACCGAGATCGACGACGAGGGCTGCCTGTCGTTCCCCGGCCTCGCCTTCCCGACCCAGCGGTCGTTCGGGGCGGTCGCCAAGGGCTTCAACATGTACGGCGAGCCGGTCACCGTCGAGGGCACCGGCCAGCTGGCCCGGTGCGTGCAGCACGAGACCGACCATCTCGACGGGGTGCTGTTCATCGACCGGCTCGACCCGCAGCAGCGCAAGCTGGCCAACCGGGCCATCCGCGAGGCGGAGTGGTGGGGTGAGCCGGTGCCGGAGATCCGGGCCTCCCCGCACGCGACCGGCGGACAGGCTCGCTAGGTTCCCAGATGCGATTGGTGTTCGCCGGTACCCCGCAGGCCGCTGTGCCCGCGCTCGACGCCCTGCTCAAGTCCGGGCACGAGGTGGCCGCGGTCCTGACCCGGCCCGACGCTCCGGCCGGCCGCGGGCTGCACCTGGAGCCCAGCCCGGTGGCGCAGCGCGCCGCTGAGGCCGGGGTCGAGGTACTCAAGCCTGCCCGCCCCCGGGAACCGGAGTTCACCGAGCGGC
Source organism: uncultured Actinomycetes bacterium (assembly GCA_963782185.1). Taxonomy (GTDB): domain Bacteria; phylum Actinomycetota; class Actinomycetes; order Streptosporangiales; family Streptosporangiaceae; genus RYN-230. The sequence goes on along the minus strand of CAWAJB010000031.1, from coordinate 232,277 downwards.
TGCGGCAGATCGCCCCGGACGTCGTCCCGGTCACCGCGTACGGCGCGCTCATCCCGCAGTCCGTGCTGGACATCCCGGCCCAGGGCTGGGTGAACCTGCATTTCTCGTTGCTGCCCGCGTGGCGTGGCGCGGCCCCGGTGCAGCACGCGATCCTGCACGGGGACGACATCACGGGGGCGACCACGTTCCGGCTGGTCAAGGAGCTGGACGCGGGTCCGGTCTTCGGGGTCGTGACCGAGCCCATCCGTCCCGGGGATACCGCCGGTGATCTCCTCGGCAGGCTGGCCGTCTCCGGCGCCGGGCTGCTGGTGGCCACCCTGGACGGGATCGGGTCCGGGCAGCTCGAGGCGCGGCCCCAGCCCGCCGAGGGAGTGAGCCTCGCCCCCAAGATCACCGCCGAGGACGCCCGGGTGCGCTGGGACCAGCCGGCCACGGCCGTGGACCGGCAGATCCGGGCCTGCACCCCCAGCCCGGGGGCCTGGACCATGCGGGGGGAGGCCCGGGTGAAACTGGGCCCGGTCGAGCCGGCCCCGGAGGACGCCGCATCCACCGGGACTCTGGCCCCGGGCCAGGTGGCGATCCTGCGTTCCGGGGTCCTGGTTGGCACCGCGACCACGCCGGTCAGGCTGGGTGACGTCCAGCCGCCCGGCAAACGGCGGATGCGGGCGGCCGACTGGGCCCGCGGGCTCCGCCAGGACGCGGCGGTGCTGAGCTGAGATGACCGCACCCATCCGCAGGCCGCGCTCTGCCTCCCGTGGCGGCGCCCCCCACGGCAATGCCCCGCGTGGTGGCGCTTCCGGCGGGAGCCCCCGTGGTGGCGCTTCGGGCGGGGGCGCCCCGCGGGGCGGCCGGGGACGCCGCGCCGATCCGGTCCGCCGGGTCGCCTACGACGTGCTCATCGCCGTCGAGCAGCGCGATGCCTACGCCAACCTGCTGCTGCCGTCGATGCTCGCCGAGCGCGGCATCGAGGGCCGCGACGCGGCGCTGGCCACCGAGCTCACCTACGGCACGCTGCGCGGCCGGGGCAGCTACGACGCGATCCTCGGCCTGTGCAGCGACCGGCGGCTCGACCGGGTGGACCCCCCGCTGCGCGAGGTGCTCCGGCTCGGCACCCACCAGCTGCTGGCCACCCGGGTGCGCCCGCACGCGGCCGTCGCGACGTCTGTGGACCTGGCCCGCGATCTGGCCGGCCAGCGCTCGGCCGGGTTCGTCAACGCGGTGCTCCGCAAGGTCGCCACCCGGGACCTCGAAACCTGGATGGGGGTCGCGGCCCCGCGACGCGACACCGACCTGCTCGGCCATCTGGCCGTGCGCTACAGCCATCCCCGGTGGATGGCGCAGGCGGTGGCCGAGGCGCTGGGGGAGGACACCGCGGGCGGCCTGGCCGGGACGGAGGCCGCGCTGGCGGCGGACGGGATCCGGCCCCGGGTCACCCTGTGCGTGGTGCCCGGCCTGGCTGATCCCGCGGAACTCCTGGCCGCCGGCGCGGAATCCGCCACCTGGTCACCGTTCGGCGCCTACCTGGCCGGCGGGGATCCGGCCGCGATCGGGGCGGTCAGCGACCGCCGCGCGGCCGTGCAGGATGAGGCGAGCCAGCTGGCCGCGATCGCGGTCGCCCGGGCTGGCCTGGCCGGCCCGGACCGCCGGTGGCTGGACATGTGCGCCGGCCCCGGCGGCAAGGCCAGGCTGCTGGCCGGCCTGGCCGCGCAGCGCGGGGCGCACCTGCTGGCCACGGACTCCCGGCCGCACCGGGCCCGGCTGGCCCGCGACGCGGTGTCGGTCACCGGCGCCGGCGCCGCGGCGGCTGTCGACGCGACCGCGCCCGCCTGGCGGGCCGGGGCCTTCGACCGGGTGCTCGCGGATGTCCCGTGCTCGGGGATCGGGGCGCTGCGCCGCCGCCCGGAGGCCCGGTGGCGGCGCTCGGAGCAGGACGTCCTGAGCCTGGGCAGGCTGCAGCGCAGCCTGCTCCGCAGCGCGCTGGACGCGGTCCGGCCGGGTGGCGTGGTTGGCTACGTCACCTGCTCGCCGCACCGGGGCGAGACCCGGGAGGTGCTGGCGGACGTGCTCCGCGGCCGGGACGACATCGAGGTGCTCGACGCGCCCGGCGTCCTGGCCGAGGTTCCGGACCTGCGCTGCCCGGAGCCCGATGGCCGGTACGCCCAGTTCTGGCCGCACCGGCACGGCACGGACGCGATCTTCCTGGCCCTGCTGCGCCGCCGCGAGGGCACCGGGGCCGCGTAGCCGGCGCCGTCGGGCACGCCCGGGACCGCCGGATCCGGTTCAGCCGGCGCTGGTGAGCGAGCGGCCGGATCTGCGGCGCAGCCGGGCCGAGCCGATGTCGGCCCGCTGGCCCTCGCTGTAGCCGGCCCCGTAGCCGCTCCCCGAGTAGGTCATCTGCGTCTTCCGGGTGATCGGGTAGGCGTGCTCGATGTTCCGCATGATGACCTGCCGCCGGTCGGCCAGCACCAGCGTCATCCGCTCGCCTTCGGCCGCGGCCGGGGAGGTGGCCTGCGAGGTGGCCGCCTGCTCGGCGGCCAGGACCCGGGATATCACGGCTGAGATGAAGCCGAGCAGCCAGCTGCGCCGCCACGCCCGCGGGCTGCGGCTCCAGCCGGGAACCTCCGCTGCGGCCAGGCCCTGCCACATCTGCAGCAGCAGCGACGTGTAGAGCATGTCGGTGCGCTCGATGTCGGAGGCGAACCCGAAGATGTGGATCCGGGTCCCGGGGCCCTGCCGGGGGAGCAGCACGCACTGGCACCGCAGCGCCGCGGCCAGGCCGCAGAGCAGGTGAGCCTGGACCCGGGCCCAGGGGTTGTCGATGTCGACCTGACGGTCGGCGGGGTGATCCGTCTCCGGCCGCCGTGCCGCGAGCAGAGCCCGGTCGATGCCGTACTTGGCCATCAGCTCGGCCGCCTTGGCCGTCAGGGCCTCCGCCTCGGCTGCGGTCACGCCGTCGGCTTCCGCCTTCGTGAGCAGCTTGCGCACACGATCAAGCAGGGCGGCTGCGGCCTCGGATCCTGCTGGCTGGGGGTTCACGGAAGTTGCCTCCTGTCCAGAGCACGCTATCGAATGCAGATTCGAACGGTATCCGGACCCTGCGACATTTGCCCTCAACTTCTTGCCTGTGGTGCTGTACCAGGCGGCACCCTACTCCCGGCTGGTCCCGCGCCGCCTGGCTTCCGGACGGGGGACCGCGGGCTCACCCCGGAGCCCACCCACCCGGATGCGGCGCCGGGTCCTACACTCGGCCCCATGTCCGTCCAGATGGCACCCAGCATCCTGTCCGCCGACTTCGCCCGTCTCGCGGACGAAGCGGCCGCGGTCACCGGAGCGGCCGAGTGGCTGCACGTGGACGTCATGGACAACCACTTCGTGCCGAACCTTACCCTCGGGCTGCCCGTGGTCGAGGCCCTGCTCAAGCACGCGGGCCTGCCCCTCGACTGTCACCTGATGATCGAGGAGCCGGATCGCTGGGCGCCCGCCTACGCGGAGGCCGGCGCGCGGAACGTCACCATTCACGCCGAGGCGGCGTCGTCGCCGGTGCGGACGCTCCGCATGATCAGGTCCGCCGGGGCCCGGGCCGGCCTGGCCCTCAACCCGGCGACCCCGGTCGAGCCGTACGCCGACCTGCTGCCCGAGCTCGACATGATGCTGCTGATGACCGTGGAGCCGGGATTCGGCGGCCAGCCCTTCCTGGATCTGGTGCTGCCCAAGCTGCGCCGGGCCCGTGAGCTGGTGACCCGGCACGGCGGCGCGGTGTGGCTCCAGGTGGACGGCGGGGTGAGCGAGAAGACCATCGAGCGCTGCGCCGAGGCAGGCGCGGACGTGTTCGTGGCCGGCTCCGCGGTGTACGCCGCGGGCGACCCCGCCGCCGCGGTCCAGGCCCTGCGCGCCCAGGCCGAGCGGGCCACCGCGCGGGCGCCCTGGTCGGGCTGACCGCCCGGCCGGCGGTCACTCATAATCGACAGAAGAAGCCGCGCGCAGGCTGTCGATATCGCGGGGGCCGTTCGTCGGACTGGTGACGGACGAGTCGAGAACCTGAAGGAGATGCCGTCATGGCTGAGTACCTGATCCTCATCAACGAAGACGAGAGCGCCTACGCCAGCGCGTCCCCCGACGTGCTGCAGGAGGTCATGGAAGCGCACAACCGCTTCGCCAAGCAGGTGGAGGAGACCGGCGGGTCGATCGTCAGCGGGCGGGCCCTGCAGCCCACCAGCACCGCCACATCCGTCCGCGGCGACGTGGTGACCGACGGCCCGTTCGCCGAGACCAAGGAAGCCCTGGGCGGCTTCTACCTGGTCGAGGCCCGCGACCTGGACCAGGCGCTGGAGATCGCCAAGCTCTGCCCGGCGCGCTTCGGCGGCGTCGAGGTGCGGCCGATCATGGTCTTCGACGGCATGTGACCGGATCCACCGCGGGCGGACTTCCCGCCGAGCCCGGGTCCGGCACCGGGTCGGGGGCCGGGAATGACCGTCCCACGGCGGCTGACGCCGTGGCGGACGCGCACCGTCGTGAGTGGGCCTTCGTGCTCGCCGCGACGGCGCGCGTCGCCGGGGACCTCGATCTGGCCGAGGAGTGCGTCCAGGACGCCTACGTCTCGGCGCTGCAGGCCTGGTCCGATCAGGGGGTGCCGCGCAATCCCGGCGCCTGGCTGACCACAGCGGCCCGCCGCCGGGCCATCGACCTGCTGCGGCGCGACACCACCTTGCGCAGGAAACTCCCGCTGCTCGTCGAGCCCGGCGGCCCCGGAACCGCCGGGCCCGGACCAGAAGACCCGGGCGGGGCCGAGGAGGGCAGCGGCGTGATCCCCGACGACCGGCTGCGGCTGATCTTCACCTGCTGCCACCCGGCACTGGCCCGTGAGGCGCAGGTCGCGCTCACGCTCAGGCTGGTCTGCGGGCTGTCCACCGCGGAGATCGCCCAGGCCTTCCTGGTGTCCGAACCCACCATGGCGGCCCGGGTCACCCGGGCCAAGAAGAAGATCTCAGCCGCCCGCATCGCGTACCGGGTGCCGGAATCGGCGGAACTGCCGGACCGGCTGGACGCCGTGCTGACGGTCGTGCACCTGCTGTACACGACCGGGCACACCGCGCCCGGCGGCGGTCGCCTCGTGCGCGATGACCTGGTCGACCGGGCGCTCGGCCTGGCCCGGATGCTGAGCCTGCTGATGCCGGACGAAGCCGAGGTCCGCGGCCTGCTGGCGCTGCTCCTGCTCACCGACGCCCGGCGGGCGACCCGGTGCGCCCCGGACGGGCGGCTGCTGCTGCTGGAGGAGCAGGACCGCTCACAGTGGGACCGGGCCGCCATCGGCGAGGGAACCGCGCTCGTGCGCGAGGCGTTGCGGGGCGGCCGGCCGGGCCGGTTCGCGCTGCAGGCCGCGATCGCGGCCGTGCACGCGCGCGCCCCGGCGTACCGCGACACCGACTGGCGGCAGATCCTGCTTCTCTACGACCTGCTCGGGCGGGCGTGGACGTCACCCGTGGTCGCGCTGAACCGCGCCGTCGCGCTGGCCATGGCCGACGGCCCCGAGGCGGGCCTCGCCGCGATCGGGGATCTGGAGCGTGACGGCCGCCTGGCCGGCTACCAGTACCTGCCCGCCGCCAAGGCGGACCTGCTGCGCCGGCTCGGCCGGGCGGAGGAGGCCGCGCAGGCCTACTGCTGTGCCCTCGGGCTCACCGCCAACCAGCCCGAGCGCGACTTCCTCACCCGCCGCCTCGCGGAGGTCACCGGCGGCTAGCCCGCCGCCGGTGTGCGGAGAGTCACGGGGAAGGCGGGTTGCGGCGAGGAATACCTCTCGTGGCACACTGGTTGCTGCAGTAAAGCGTGCTCCGGGGTCGGTGAAATTCCGAGCCGGCGGTGACAGTCCGCGACCCGGCCAAGGCGCCCAGCGCCAGCGGCCGGCTGATCCGGTGAAATTCCGGGACCGACGGTTAAAGTCCGGATGGGAGGAAGCACGCGCGCGGCGGCAGCAGAGGCTGCCTGCTCGCGCTTGCGCGTCCGCGCACCCCCGGAGCCGAGTGGCCCAACGGCTCCGAGGAGAGGAACCGCGGATGTTCACCGGCATAGTGGAAGAACTCGGTGAGGTCGTCGCCGTGGAGCGGCTGCCCGGCGCCGCCCGGCTGACCGTACGCGGGCCGCGGGTGACCGCCGAGGCCTCGCACGGGGACTCCATCGCCGTCAACGGGGTCTGCCTGACCGTGACCGGCTCCTCGGACAAGACCTTCACCGCTGACGTGATGGCCGAGACGCTGCAGCGGACCGGGCTCGGCGGGCTCGGCCCCGGATCCCCGGTCAACCTGGAGCGCCCCGTCGAACTCGGCGGCCGGCTCGGCGGGCACCTGGTCCAGGGGCACGCCGACGGCACCGGGGAGATCCTGTCCCGCGCCCCGGGCGAGCACTGGGACGTGGTGCGCATCGCGATTCCGCCGGATCTGGCCCGGTACATCGTCATGAAGGGCTCGATCACGGTGGACGGAGTCAGCCTGACCGTGTCGGCCCTCGGCGCCGGCGGCCCGGGCGGGGCGCCGGCCCCATGGTTCGAGGTCAGCCTTATCCCCACCACGCTGGAGATGACCACGCTCGGCGGCCTCCAGCCCGGCAGCCAGGTGAACCTGGAGGTAGACGTGATCGCCAAGTATGTGGAAAGCCTGCTGGGCCCATCCAGCCAGGCCCCGGCCGGCGAGGCCGGGAACGAGCAGGGAGCCAGGTCATGAGCGGCGAGGAGACCATGCTGGACGCGGTCGCGCAGGCGGTCAGGGACATCGCGGACGGCCGCCCGGTGGTGGTCGTGGACGGCGCCGACCGTGAGAACGAGGGCGACATCATCATCGCGGCCAGCAAGATGACGCCCGACCTGATGGCGTTCATGATCCGGCACACCAGCGGCGTGATCTGCGTCCCCCTCCCGGGGGAGCACCTGGACCGGCTCCAGCTGCCGCTGATGACCCCGCACAACTCCGAGCGGATGCGCACCGCGTTCACGATCAGCGTGGACGCCCGGGACGGCGTGACCACCGGGATCTCCGCGGAGGACCGCGCGCGGACCGTCCGCACGCTGGTCGACTCGGCCACCGAGCCGTACGAGATCGTCCGGCCCGGGCACATCTTCCCGCTGCGCTACGCCGAGGGCGGCGTGCTGCGCCGCCCCGGGCACACCGAGGCCGCGGTGGACCTGGCCCGGCTGGCCGGGCTGCCCGCCGCCGGGGTGCTGGCCGAGGTGGTCAACGACGACGGCACCATGGCCCGGCTCCCGCAGCTGCGGGAGTTCGCCGACGAGCACGGGCTCGCGCTGATCTCCATCGAGCAGCTCATCGACTACCGGCGGCACAGCGAGCGGATGGTCCGCCGGGTGGTGGAGACCAGGCTCCCCAACGCCTACGGCGAGTGGCGCGCGTTCGGGTACCAGAATCTGGTGGACCGGACAGAGCACCCTGTCCTGGTCCTCGGCGACCTGGGCGACGGCCGGGACGTCCTGGTCCGGGCGCACTCGGAGTGCCTGACCGGGGACGTGTTCGGCTCCCGCCGGTGTGACTGCGGGGACCAGCTGGAGGCCTCGATGGCCGCGATCGCGGCCGAGGGCCGCGGCGTGGTGCTGTACCTGCGCGGCCACGAGGGCCGCGGCATCGGCCTGCTCAGCAAGCTCCGGGCCTACCAGCTCCAGGATGCCGGGGCCGACACGGTGGACGCCAACCTCGAGCTCGGCCTGCCTGCGGACGCGCGCGAGTACTCCACCGGCGCCCAGATCCTCGCCGACCTCGGCGTGCGCTCGGTACGGCTGCTCACCAACAACCCGGCCAAGGTCAGCGGCCTGTCCGGGTTCGGGATCGAGGTGGCCGGCCGGGTTGCGCTGCCCGTCACGCCCACCCCGGAGAACCTCCGCTACCTGACCGTCAAGCGGGACCGGCTCGGCCACCTGATCGACGGCCTGCCCGTCACCCTCAACGGCACCCCGGCCCCCGGGAGCGCCGTCAGCGGGACGGGCACCAACGGCTGCGGCACAGCCCTGGCCGGCGCCCGGTGAGCAGGACACCATGAGCGGCGCGGGCCTGGCCGCCGCGACCGTCGACGCCGCCGGGCTCACGCTGGCCATCGCGGTCACCCGCTGGCACGCGGAGATCACGGACTCGCTGGCCGACCGGGCGCTGGCCGCCGCGAAGGCGTGCGGCGTCGACGACCCGCTGGTGGTCCGGGTGCCCGGCGCGGTCGAGCTGCCCGTGGTCGCCGCCGAGCTGGCCCGCCACCACGACGCGGTGGCCTGCCTGGGCGCAGTGATCCGGGGCGGCACGCCGCACTTCGAGTACGTCTGCGACGCGGTCACCTACGGGATCGCGCGGGTCGCGCTGGACACCGGCAAACCCGTTGGCAATGGGGTACTGACCTGTGACACCCTGGAACAGGCCCGCGACCGCAGCGGGCAGGACGGCAGCTGCGAGGACAAGGGATGGGAGGCGGTCGTGGCCGCGCTCGAGACCGCGCTCGTGCTGCGCTCCCTGCGCGGGGGGGCACCCCCCGACGGGAACCCGCAACGACATTGACCGGGCGTGCTGAGCAGCCCCGGCCGGTTTTCGTTGCGGAAGAAAGGTTCTCCCACCGTGCTTTCCCTGGTTCTGCCCAAAGGCTCGCTGGAGCGGGCCACCCTTGACCTGTTCGACGCCGCCGATCTGACTGTCCGCCGGTCCTCCGACCGCGACTACCACGCGTCGATCGATGACCCCCGGATCGACAAGGTCCGCTTCCTGCGCCCGCAGGAGATCCCGTCCTACATCGAGCGGGGCCTGTTCGACCTCGGCATCACCGGCCGGGACTGGATCACCGAGACCGGCTCGGAGGTCGCCACGCTGGGCGAGCTGCACTACTCCAAGGCCACGTCGCAGCCGATCCGGGTGGTGCTCGCGGTTCCGCAGAACTCGCCGTGGCAGTCCGTGACCGATCTGCCCGAGGGGGTCCGGATCTCGACCGAGCTGCCCGCGACCACGGCCCGGTACCTGGAGGCCAACGGGGTCAAGGCGATGGTCATCCCGTCCCACGGCGCGACCGAGGCCAAGGTGCCCGACATCGTGGACGCGATCGTCGACCTGACCGAGACCGGCTCCTCGCTGCGCCGCAACGGCCTGCGCATCCTCGACACCCTGCTGACCAGTTATACCGAGCTGATCGCGAACACCGCGGCGTACGCGGACGCGGAGAAGCGGGCCGCGATGGACGACATCGCGCTGCTGCTGCGCGGCGCCATCCAGGCCCGCGGCCACGTCCTGCTCAAGCTCAACGTCGACGCGGCCCAGCTGGAGGCGGTCACGGCGATGCTGCCCGCGCTCTCCTCGCCGACCGTCACCGCGCTGGCCCGCGGCGGGATGAACGCGGTGGAGACCGTCGTGCCCAAGCGCGGGGTGAACACGCTGATCCCCGCGCTGCGCGCGGCGGGGGCCCGGGACATCCTGGAGATCCCGATCTCCAAGATCGTCGAGTAGGCGGCCGCCCCTTAACCGCCAGCCGGGTCGCGCTGTGTTAGTCGCGCTGGGGCCAGGCGATGACCGGGCCGCGGGCCCGCAGCCTGACCCGGGACCCGGGGGCCAGGGCCTGGCCGCCGAGCGTCCGCACGGTCAGCGCCGGCGCCTGCGGGTCCCGCTCCGGCTGCACCGTGATCACGGCGTCGTGCCCGTGGTAGCCGTATCCCGTGATCCGGCCGGTCAGGCCGCCGCCGTCGCCGCCGCCGCCGTCTGCGGCCAGGACCGGGCCGGGACTGCCGGGCACCAGCTCCACCTGCTCGGGCCGGATCAGCACCATGGCCGGCCGGAGCCCCGGGCCGTCGCTGCCGCCCCGGCCCGCGGCCGCTGCCGCCCCGGCGCCGTCCGCCCCGGGATCGGGCCCGGTCACGGCGAGCAGGCCCAGCACCGTCTGCACGGACGTGCCGGTCAGGACGCCGGGGATGAGATTGGCCTCGCCGATGAAGCGGGCCATGTCCGCGTTGACCGGGCGGCAGTACAGCTCCTGCGGGGCGGCGCACTGGGCGATACCGCCGTCCCGCAGCACCGCCACCCGGTCCGCGGTGGACAGGGCCTCGTCCTGGTCGTGGGTGACCAGGACGGCGGTCGTGCCCGACTCCTTCAGCAGCTGCTGCACGTCGGCCCGGACACTGGCCCGCAGGTTCGCGTCGAGCGAGGCGAACGGCTCGTCGAGCAGGACGACCTCGGGCGCGATGGCGAGCGCCCGGGCCAGTGCGACCCGCTGCTGCTGGCCGCCGGACAGCTGGTGCGGGTAGCGCCGGTCCAGGCCGCCGAGCCCGACGGCCTCCAGCAGTTCCGCGCAGCGCCGGGCGCGCCGGTCCCGCCCCCAGGTGCGGCGGCTCAGCCCGAACGCAACGTTGGCAGCCACGGTGAGGTGCGGGAACAGGCTGCCTTCCTGCGGCACATAGCCGATCCGCCGCCGTTCCGGGGGGAGGAAAACGCCCGGCCCGTCGGCCATCGCGGAGCCGATCCGCACCGTGCCCGCGTCGGCGTGCTCGAATCCGGCCAGCACCCGCAGCAGGGTGGTCTTGCCGCTGCCGGACGGGCCGAGGATGGCGGTCAGCGAGCCCGCGGGCACGTCGAGGCTGAGGTCGCTGAGGACCTGGTGAGCGCCGAACCGCTTGTCCAGCCCGGCGACCGCCAGCTGGGTCATGTCATCATCCTCGGGTCTGCCGCGCGGCGATTGAAGAACCGGCCGAGCACCCAGCTCGGGACGGCCGCCACGGCGATCATCACCAGGGCGAACGGGGCGGCCTGCCCGTAGGACAGGTTCGTCTCGTACACCCAGAACTGCGAGGCCAGGGTCTGCACGCCGGTCGGGATCAGGATAAGGGTGGCGGTCAGCTCGGTGATAACCGAGAGGAAGACGAGGCAGAACGCCGCCACCAGGCCGGGCCCGGTCAGCCGCAGCGTGACCCGGACGAGCACCGCCAGCCTGGGCTGGCCGAGGGAGCGGGCCACCTCGTCCAGGCTGACCGGGGCCCGGGCCAGCGAGGCCTTGACCCCGACCAGGGCGAGCGGGAAGAACATGATCGCGTAGGCCAGGATCAGCAGCGGCGCGGTCTGGTACCCGAACCCGCCCAGGTAACGCTCGGTGAAATACGACAAGGCCAGGGCGATGACCACACCCGGCACCGCCAGCACCAGGTACGTGCTGCGTTCCAGGAACCGGCGGGCCCCGCCAGGGTGGCGCACCGCGAGCATCGCGACGGGCAGCGCCAGCAGCGTGGCCAGCCCCGCGGACAGCAGCCCGTACAGCGCGGTGGTGAGCGCCGCCATCGGCATCGACACGCCGGTGAGCGAGTCCCGGCCGCCCGTCGCCATCCAGTACAGGCAGGACCCGACCGGGACGCCGAGGGACAGCCCGGCCAGCGCGGTCAGGCCGGCCAGCGCCGGGATCCTGGCCTTGCCCAGCCGCCGCGGCGCGGACACCCGCTGGGCCAGCGCGCCGGACCGGCTGACCCGGCCCCGGCCGCGGAGCCTGCCTTCCGCCCCGAGCACGATGAGGCTGAGCAGCACCAGGACCAGCGCCAGCGCGCAGGCCGCGGGCAGGCTGAAGGCCACGTTGATCTCGGTGAAGATCTCGGTCGTGAACGTCTGGTAGCCGACGATCTCGAACGCGCCGTACTCGGCGAGCATCACCATCGCGACCAGCAGGCAGCCGCCCAGGATGGCCCCCCGGGCCTGGCCGAGCGTGATCCGGACGAACGTGCGCACCCGGCCGGAACCCAGGCTGCGGGCGACCTCTTCCTGGCCGGGGTCGGTTCCGCGCAGGCTGGCCGCGACCGGCAGGTACACCAGAGGGTACACGGCCAGGGTCATGACGATGACCGCGCCGCGGAAGCCGTGGATCCACGTCCACAGCGACGCCCAGCCGAAGCTGACCACGAAGTCCGGGATGGCCAGCGGCACGACCACCAGCACCGCCCAGATCTTCCGGCCCGGGACGTTGGTGCGCTCGACGCACCACGCGGCCGCGGTGCCGATCACCGCGCACAGGGCGGTGACGACGACGGTGAGCCGGACCGTGTTCCACAGCAGCTCCCCGGTGAGCGGCCGGGCGATCAGCCGCCAGTCCGCCGCCGCGCCGCTGCCGCTCGCCTCGATCAGCAGGAAGACCAGCGGCAGGGCCAGGACCGCCGCGATCAGCGTGGCGGCGGCGGTCAGCGCGCGCGGGCGCCGCCCGCGGCGCGCCGTTTTTTCCGCAACGAAAACCGTCCCGCCCGCCCCGGGTTGCCCCGGTCCCGGGCCATGGCGGTCCAGAACGGGGGACGATGTCATCGATATCCTCCAGGCCGGTGCCGCCCGGGCCGCCCGGAAGGCCCGGGCCGCCAGCGGATCACAGCAGCCCCGCCCGGCGGAGCAAGGCGACGGCCGCCGACCCGGTGCCCAGCTCGCCGAGCGTGATCGGGTTCGGCTGGAGCTGGCTCAGCGGGGTCTCGGGGGCCGCGGTGGTCACGCCCGAGGCTATCGGGTACTCGTAACTGAGTGAGTGGCCGCCGATGATCTCCTGGGCCGGCTGGCTGACCAGGAAGGCCACCAGCCGCTGCGCAGCGGCCTGATGGGAGCTGGCCTTCAGCACCGCGGCCCCCGAGACGTTGAGCACGTAACCGGGATCGTGCGGGGCGAAGAACGCGATCTTCGAGTGCGTGGCCGCGGCGCCGATCTCGGCCCGCAGCCGGTACCAGTAGTACTGGTTGATGATGCCCAGCGCGGCGCTACCGCGGTTCACGTCGCTGGTCACGGTCTCGTTGTCCGGGTAGAGGTGGCCGGCCGCGTTGGCCTTCACGGCGGTAAGCCAGTTCTCCGTCGCGGCCGGGCCGTGGGCGCGCAGGATCGAGGTAACGATCGGCTGGAAGTCGGTCTCCCCGGCGGCCAGGGCGAGCTTGCCCTGGTACTTCGGGTCGGCGAGCTGCATGACCGAGGTGGGCAGCTGGCTCTTGCTGATCAGGCGGGGGTTGTAGATGAGCACGCTGACCCGGGCCGACACCCCGACCCAGTCGCCCTGGGCGGAGTTGTACCTCGACGGGGTGGCGGCCAGCGTGCTGCTGCGCAGGGCGGACAGCAGGCCCTTGCCCTGCAGGAACTCCAGCGGCGGGGTGTTCTCGGTGTAGAACACGTCGGCCGGGGAGCGCTGTCCCTCGGTCACGATCTGGGCCGCCAGCACGTCCTCGTCGTCGCTGCGCACGCTGACCTTGGTCCCGGTCTGCTTCTCGAAGGCGGCGACCAGCTTCTGGGTGGTCTGCGGATGCTGGCCGCTGTACAGGGTGATGGAGCTGCCGCCGCCGGTGGACGCCGAGCCCGACAACGCCGAGCAGCCCGTCACCGCGGCAGTAACCAGGGCCGCCACGGCCACGGCCGCCGCGGTCATCCTGGGCGCGCGGCCCCATCGCCATGCCATCAGCCAGTCGCCTTTCCTCGTCACGTGCGCCGGGCCCGCCGGCCCGGGCCGGGATCGCCGCTGATCGGGAACCGACGATAGCTTAGGCTAACCTAACTTGCCAGGGGCGGGGGTCCCGCCGGGACGGGCCTGCAGCCCGGGGCCGCCAGCCTGGGCCGCCGCCCGGGCTGCCCATCTCCGGCTACCCATGCCCGGGCCACCCATGCCCGGGCCACCCATGCCCGGGCCACCCATGCCCGGGCCACCCATGCCCGGGCCACCCATGCCCGGGCCACCCATGCCCGGGCCACCCATGCCCGGGCCACCCATGCCCGGGCCACCCATGCCCGGGCCACCCATGCCCGGGCCACCCATGCCCGGGGGCGGGGCCCGCCGCGGATGCGCCCCCGGTTCGTGGCATGGCGCGGGCCCGTAACGTGAACGTACCCTGAGGTAAGCCCCGGCCGGGCCGGCGCGGCGGTCCCAGCCGCCCGCCAGGCTTCTGGGCAGGGCCGGGCCGACGTGACCAACGTGCCGAGGTGAACTGGTTGCGAGACATCCTGGACCCCATCACGAAGTGGTGGGACACGGGCGAGGTGTTCGGCCTGGCCACCGTGGTGCGCACGTTCCGCAGCGCACCCCGCGAGCCGGGCGCCGCGATGGCCGTGTCCGCCGAGGGCGAGGTCACGGGCAGCGTGTCGGGCGGCTGTGTCGAAGGCGCGGTGTACGAGCTGGCCCAGGAGGTCTGCCAGACCGGGCAGCCGGTGCTGGCGACCTACGGCGTCAGTGACGACGACGCGTTCGCGGTGGGCCTGACCTGCGGCGGCATCCTGCACCTGCTGGTGGAGCCGGTCAGCCGCGAGCGGTACCCGGAACTCGGGGACGTGTCGGCGTCCATCGCCGCGGGCGAGCCCGTCGCGGTGGCCAGCGTGATCGAGGGCCCGGGCCGCGTCGGCGCGCGCCGGATCATCTGGGCCGACGAGAGGTCCAGCGGGACCCTCGGCAACGGCGACCGCCTCGATGCGGCGGTCGACGACGACGCCCGGGGCATGCTCGCCCAGGGCCTGACCGGGGTCCGGCGCTACGGCGCGGACGGCGAGCGGCTCGCCGACGAGCTGGCCGTGTTCGTGCGCTCGTTCGCGCCGCCGCCGCGGATGCTGGTGTTCGGGGCGATCGACTTCGCCGCGGCCGTGGCCAGGGCCGGGAAGTTCCTGGGCTACCAGGTGACCGTCTGCGACGCCCGCGGCATCTTCGCCACCCCGGCCCGCTTCCCCGAGGCCGACGAGGTGGTGGTCGAGTGGCCGCACCGCTTCCTGGCCCGGACGCCGGTGGACTCGCGCACGGTGATCTGCGTGCTCACCCATGATCCCAAGTTCGATGTGCCGGTGCTGGAGGTGGCGCTGCGCACCCCCGCGGCGTACATCGGCGCCATGGGCAGCCGCCGGACGCACGAGGACCGGCTGGCCCGGCTCCGCGAGGCCGGCCTGGGCGAGGACGAACTGGCCCGGCTGCGCTCCCCGATCGGCCTGGACCTCGGGGCGCGCACGCCCGAGGAGACCGCCGTGTCGGTCGCCGCGGAGCTGATCCAGCTCCGCTGGGGTGGCTCCGGCCAGCCGCTGACCGTGACGTCCGGGCGGATCCATCACTGAGCGCGCGGCGGGTCCGTCCCCGGCCGCCGGGGGCCGGGTCCCCGGGAGATTCCCCGTCCGGGGACACCGGGGGCACGGTCGCCGGCGTGCTGCTGGCCGCGGGGTCGGGGTCCCGCCTCGGCCGCCCGAAAGCCCTGGTCGAGCTGGCCGGGGTCCGGCTGGTGGACCGCGGTATCTGGCTGCTGCAGTCGGGTGGCGCGTCCCCGCTGGTCGTGGTGACCGGCGCCGCGCCGGTCAGCCTGCCCCCGGGGGTGATCAGCGTGTTCAACCCGGACTGGGCCAGCGGCATGGGATCCTCGCTGGCCGCCGGCCTGCGCGCGGTCCCGGACGGCTGCGCCGCGGCGGTGGTCGCCCTGGTGGATCAGCCGCTGGTCGGGCCCGCGGCGGTGGGCCGGCTGATCACCGCGTTCGCCGGCGGCGCCCGGGTCGCCGTGGCCGCGTATGACGGGCAGGCCCGCAACCCGGTGCTGATCGCCCGCGAACACTGGCCGGAGGTCATCGGGCTGGCCGTGGGCGACGTGGGCGCGCGGCCGTTCCTGCGCGCCCATCCGGAGCTGGTCACGCGGGTGGAGTGCGCGGACACCGGCCGCCCGGACGACGTGGACACCGCCGAGGACCTGGCCCGCCTGGCCCGCCCCTGAAGCCACACCAGTCCCCTCAGCCTCCTGAGCGATCGGCCCGGCATCGTGATCATGGGTCTGGTGTCGCTCCAGCGACACCAGACCCATGATCACGATGCCGGGGTCCGGGCGGGAGCCGGGCGTGGGGTCAGGCGGGGGTGACCTCGATGCCCCAGGTGTGGGTCACGCTGTCGCCCGGCTCGAGCATCAGCAGGTCCACGCCGGACACGAAGGCGTTCGGCGGGCAGGTCATCGGCTCGATGGCCAGGGCCTTCCGGCGGTGCGACGGGCCGAGCGTGTCGCCGGTGAACACCTGCAGCCATTCGTAGCCGGGCCCGGCCCAGAGGGCCACCTGGGTTCCCGGGCTGCTCATGCGGGCCCAGGCCCGGCCGGCGGCGTCCCGGTCCAGGCCGGTCAGCGCGTGGTCGAGCTGGGTGTCGCCGATCCGCCGCGGCGCGCGGAAATCGAACTCGCCCGCGTTCACGTCCTCAGGAACGCCGACCGGGATGCCCCGGTCGCCGGCCGGCTGCCACAGCCTGGCCGGGAGGCCGAGGTCGCACTCGTCCACCGTGGCCGCTCCCGTGGTCAGGTACGGATGTGAGCCCGTCCCGTACGGGGCCGCGACCGACCCGAGATTCCGGGCGCTGACGCTGACCTTCAGGCCATGATCGGCGTCCAGCCGGTACGACGCGTCGAGTTCCAGGACGAACGGGTAGCCCTGATGCCCGAGCAGCGCCAGCCGGAGCGTGATCTCCTCCCCGCCCGGCGGGGCGGAGGCAGGCCCGGGGGTCCAGGACGACCACCTGGTCAGGCCGTGGATCGCGTTCGAGTTGGCTGGCTCGCTGAGATCGAGCTGGTAGTGCGTGCCGTCGATGGCGTAGTGGCCGCCGTCCACCCGGTTCGGCCACGGGCAGAGCAGCTGGCCCGCGCCCCCGGGGGGCAGCTCGTCCGGCTCGTACCCCGCGATCACGGCCTGGCCCTGGTATTCCAGCCGGCGGAGCCCGGCACCCAGTTCGGTGACGGTGGCCCGGTAGTCACCTGCGGAAATGTCGTACTGCACACCGGTCAGGGGGACCTGAGCCCCGGTAAGCGAAACCATGATCAGCTTCCCTGCCTGTCCGAGGGCCCCTGGCTTGCGGGGCACTGGATTCCGTGACGCCGACGTCCGGGGTGCCGACGTCCGGGGTGCTGGCGTCCGGGGTGCCGGCGTCCGGGGTGCCGGCGTCCGGGGTGCTGGCGTCCGGGGTGCTGGGGAACCGGCGGTTGGATGGCGGCCGAGTGCCGGCGGGGCTGCTTGGGGAGCGGGGGACCGTCAGCCCCGCCGGCAGTTGAACCATAGCGGCCTGGGCCGCGCATGCGGGCGAAGTTCCCCAACCCCGGTTGTAGTGCGCTCACATGCACCTTCTCGTATTCATTGGTAATCACTCGGATACTGTAAGCGGCCATTACCAGGTAGGCGGGTTGAGCGTATCCCACTGGAACGGAGCCACGCTGCGGTCCGGGGAGCGCCGGCCTGGCCCGTGTGATGGCGATGGTAATAGGCCTGTAAGAACCTGCCGCGTCCCGGGTCAGCTGTTCCAGCGCCCGCGCTCCCGCCGGACTCCCGGGCGCCATCCCTGGACGATCCCTGATCCCTCGCCGCCGCCCGCGGGGCCGTCCTGCTTCTGCCCGGCGGGCGGGCGGACGCGCGCATGCAACCGTCCGGCGCAGCCACGCCGAATCTTCCGGTAATGGCATTTCCGCAGACCCCGCAGAAAGGATCGCCGGATCGTGACCGTGCAGGTCGGTGAGGTTCCCGCCGCAGCCACCGACATGACCTGGCCGGGCCAGCTGATCGAGGCGGAGTTGGCCGCGATGCTAGGCAGGCGTTTCGCTGAACTGGACTTCCTCGGCGCCGATATCGCCCCCTTCGACGAGGTGCTCGGCCATCTCGTCCGGGGTCCGGGCAAGCGCCTCCGCCCGGCCTTCGTCTACTGGGGATACCGGGCCGCCGGCGGCCCGGCCGCCGGGCCCGACGCGGACGCCGCCCTCCGGGTGGGCTGTGCGGTCGAGTTCCTGCACGCCTGCGCGCTGATCTGCGACGACCTGATGGACGGCTCGCCTATCCGGCGCTGGGAACCCGCCGCGCACGTCCGGCTGGCCGGCCCGGACGGCGGGCATGGCTGGCCGGGCTCGCGGCCCGAGTTCGGCCGGGCGGCCGCGCTGGTTCTCGGTCTCCAGGCCTTCACCTGGGCCGACGCGGCGCTGTGTGACGCGGGCCTGCGCCCCGACCGGCTGGCCGCGGTGCTGCACCTGTTCACCACGCTGCGGACCGAAGTGATCGGCGGGCAGTATCTCGACCTCGTCCACGCGCAGCGTGCCGCCGCCCCGGCTCGCAGCGTCCCGGGCGGTCAGACTCCAGCGGTCGCGGAGCTGATCGGGGACGCAGAGCGGATCATCCGCTACAAGTCAGCCAAGTACACGGTGGAACGTCCGCTCCAGCTGGGCGCCGCGGTCGCGGGAACCGGCGGTGCGGACGGCTTCTTGTCCGGATACGGCCTCCCGCTCGGGGAGGCGTTCCAGCTCCGCGACGACGTGCTCGGGGTGTTCGGCGACCCGGAGGTCACCGGCAAGCCCGCCGGGGAGGACATCCGCGAGGGCAAGCAGACCCTGCTGCTGGTGCTGGGCAGGCAGATGGCCGGCCCGGCGGGGCAGCGGCTGCTGGACACGGTCCCCGGCAACCCGGCCGCGGCCGGGCAGGACATCGCTGACGTCCGCGCGGTGCTGGCCGGCTGCGGGGCCGTGGACGCGGTCGAGCGGCGGATCGCCGACCTGGCCGGGCAGGCCCGGGCCGCGCTGGCGGCCGAGCCGGGTGTCCCGGACGATGTCCAGGGCGCCCTGCTCGAGCTGGCGGGCCTGGCCACCCGCCGGGCCCGCTGAGATGAGCGGGCCGGTGGTCGTGATCGGTGCCGGGCTGTCTGGCCTGGCGGCCGCGATCCATCTCGCTGCGGCAGGGCGTGACGTGACTGTGGTGGAAGCCAGCGACGGCCCGGGCGGATGCTGCGGCACGGCCAGTGCCGGGCCCTACCGGTTCGACACCGGCCCGTCGGTGCTCACCATGCCCGGGGTGATCGAGGACACCATCGGCGCGGCCGGGGAGGACCTGGAGAGCTGGCTCCCGCTTGAGGAACTGGACCCGTACTACCGGCTCGCCTTCCACGACGGGTCACACCTGGACGTGCTGCCTGGCGCGGAGCGGATGGCCGGCGAGGTGAGCCGCCTGTCCGGCGCCCGGGAAGCGGCCCGCTACCTGCGCTTCCGGCGCCAGCTAGAGCTGCTGCTGGAGGCGGAGTGGGAACCGTTCGTGGCCCGGGACTTCCGCCGCCTGAGCGATCTGATCCAGGTCAGGGCCGCGGCCAGGCTGGCCCGGCTGGGGGCGCTGCGCCGGATGAGCGGGCTGGCTGAGCGCTACCTGACCGACTGGCGGCTGATCCGCGCCCACACCTTCCAGGCCCTGTACGTCGGCCTCGACCCGGCCCGGGCCCCGGGGATCTACTCGATCGTCTCGACCATGGACACCGTCGGCGGCGTGCACATCCCCGCCCGCGGCGGGATGCACGCGGTGCCGCTGGCACTCGCGGACGTGGCCGCCAAAGCGGGGGCGCAGCTTCGCTACGGCGCTCGCGCCGAGCAGGTCCTGGCCGGGACGTCCGGCGTCACCGGGGTCCGGCTCGCCGGCGGCGAGCTGCTCCGGGCGTCCAGCGTGATCGTGGCCGCTGACCTGCCCGCCGCGCACCGCGGAATGCTGCCGCCGGGAGCGGCGGACTGGCGGCTGATCCGCCCCCATTTTGCGCCGTCCGCCCTGGTCGCCCACTTCGGGCTGGATCACCAACTGCCCGGCCAGGCCCATCACACGCTGCACCTCGGTCCGGACTGGTCGGGGACCTTTGACGCGCTGACCCGGCGCGGCGATGTCCAGCCCGGCCCGGACCCCAGCCTGCTGGTCACCGCGCCCAGCCACGACCCGGAGGCGGCCCCGGCGGGCCACGCCACGCTGAGCGTGCTGGAGCCGACGGCGAACCTGCACGGCGGGCACGACTGGGCGGCCACCACGCCCCGGCTGCGTGGCCGGCTGCTGGCCCGGCTGGGCCGCCTCGGCTACGGCGACCTGGACCGTGCCCCGGCCGAGCTGATCGTGGACCCGCCTGGCTGGGCGGCGCGCGGGCATACCGCAGGCACCCCGTTCGGCCTGGATCACCGTCTGTCGCAGACCGCGTGGCTGCGCCCGCGCCGTTCGGCCCGGCGGGTCCCGGGTCTGCACTTCGCGGGGGCGGGCACCGCCCCCGGGATAGGCGTTCCCATGGTGCTGATCTCCGGCCGGCTGGCCGCCCGGGCCGTGCTGGACAGCCCGCGATGACCGAACTGAGCGAAGCACCGCACGAGCAGTGGCGGGCGGGCCGGGTGGCGGGGGCACCCGGGACCGGCCCGGCCGGCCTGGGCCTGAGCGAGCCTGGCCTGGCCGGTCCGGGCCTGGCCGGTCCCGGCCCGGCCGCCCCCGGCCCCGGCGAGCGGCGCCCGGCCGGACCGGGACCGGGCCAGCCCGCAGTCCTGACTGCCGCCCCGGCCCTGACCACCCTGACCGCCGCCTACGCGCGCTGCCGCCAGCTGAACCGCCGCCACGGCACCTCGTACTACCTGGCGACCAGGCTGCTGCCGGACTGGAAGCGCCCGCACGTCCACGCGCTCTACGGCTTCGCGCGGTACGCCGATGAGATCGTCGATGATCTGGACAACGGCCTGAGCCCGGAGCAGCGTGCCCTGGCCCTGGCGGACTGGGGCGAGCGGTTCTTCGGGTACCTGCGGGCAGGCTGCTGCGACGACCCGGTGCTGGCCGCGGTGGTGCACACGGTCCGCTCGTTCGGCATCGACGAAGCCGATTTCCGGGCGTTCCTGACCTCGATGGCCATGGACCTCACGGTGACGTCGTACGCCAGCTACGACCACCTGCTCGGGTACATGGAGGGGTCCGCCGCGGCGATCGGCACCATGATGCTGCCCGTGCTGGAGTCCGCCGACCCGGCCCGGGCCCGCGGGCCCGCCCGCGAGCTGGGCCTGGCCTTCCAGCTCACCAACTTCATCCGGGACGTCGGCGAGGATCTGCGCCGCGGCCGGATCTACCTCCCCGTCGCGGACCTGGACCAGTTCGGGGTGGCACCGGCGGACCTGGCCCGCCCGGAACCCACCGCCGCGGTCCGGGACCTGCTCGCCTTCGAGTGCGCCCGGGCCCGCGCCCACTACCGCGCCGCGCTGCCCGGCGTTGAGCTGCTCGCTCCGTCCTCCCGGCCCTGCATCCGGGCCGCGCTGGAACTCTACGGCGGCATCCTGGACGAGCTGGAGCGCCGCGACTACCAGGTCCTGCGGGGCCGGGTCCGGCTGTCCCGCCGCCGCCGGGCCGCGATCTTCGCGCGTCACCTCACCGCCGCCGCCGGCGCCGCGCGCCGAGAGCGGCAGGTCGAAGTCAGGCTGCCCGGATCGTGAGCTCGGCCGCGGCATCCCCGCCCGGGCCGGTGTTCACGGTGAGCGGCGCCGCCCGGCAGCTCGGCGTCCCCGCCGCCACCCTGCGGACCTGGGAGCGCCGGCACGGGATCGGCCCGTCGGGCCGCAGCACGGGCGGGCACCGGCGCTACACCTCGGCTGACCTCATCCGGCTGCGGGCCATGCGGACCCTGGTCGAGACCGGCGTGCCCCCCGCCCAGGCCGCCGGGCTGGCCGGGCTGACGGCCGGTGGCCCGGCCGGGCATGCTCCTGCGGGCGCCATGATCTCGCCTGCGCTGCTGATCCGGGCCGCGGTACGCCTGGACGCGCCGCTGCTGTGCTCGATGCTCGGCGATGCTTTCGCCCGGCACGGGGTCATTGCCGCCTGGCACGGCCTGGCCGTTCCCGCGCTGCGGGAACTCGGCACCAATGATCCCGCCGCCGCCGGGCACGTGTCAGCCGAGCACATGCTGTCCGGCTCGCTGCTCACCACGTTGCTGGCGGTGATCACGCTGGCGCCGCCCGCCCGCACGATCCGCCCGGTCGTCCTGGCTTGCGCCGAGGAGGAGCAGCACGTGCTGCCGGTGTATGCGCTGCACGCGGAGCTGGCCGGGCGGGGCGTGGACGTGCGCCAGCTCGGCGGCCGGGTGCCCCGGCAGGCGCTGGCCCACGCGGTCAGGACCGTCCACCCCGCCGGGGTGTTCGTCTGGTCCCAGGTGCCGGCGACCGCCCGGCCCGGCTTCCTGGAGAGCCTGCCCGCCGGGCCGCGGATCGTGCTCGGCGGTCCTGGATGGCAGGGCAGGCCGCTGCCACCCGCGGTGCACCTGGCCGGCTCGCTGGAAGAGGCCGCGGACGAGGTGGCCAGCTGCGCGTTCACGGCGAATGGATTAGGTCACAGCCCACCAACACCCTCGAAGGAGGGGCCGATGCCGGGATCGGACGTGCCGGTCGTCCTGGATGCCATGGGTGGCGACCATGCCCCGCGCGAGCAGGTGGCGGGAGCGGTCGCGGCGGTGCGCGAGCACGGGGTCCGGGTCGTCCTGGCCGGTGACACCGGGACGTTGCGGCCGCTGCTTGACGAGCAGGGCGCGGCGGCTGACATCGAGATCGTGCACGCGGCGGAGGTCATCCCGATGGGGGATACCGGCGTGCGGATGGGCGGCCTGCCCGGCACCAGCGCGGCGGTCGCCTGCGGGCTGGTCGCCAGCGGGCAGGCTGGCGCCCTGGTGTCCGCAGGCTCGACGGGCGGCACCGTGGCGACCGCAGTGGCGGCGCTCGGCTGCGCGCCCGGCGTGCTCCGGCCGGCTATCGCGGTGCTGCTGCCGACGGCCGGGCGGGGCACGGTGCTGCTGGACGCCGGGGCCACCGCCGACCCGACCCCGGAGATGCTGGCCCAGTTCGCGGTGCTCGGGTCGCGCTACGCCCGGGCGGTCCTGGGCGTTGAGTCGCCCAGGGTGGGCCTGCTAACGATCGGCTCGGAGCCGGGCAAGGGCAACCGGCTGGCCCGCCGGGCCCAGCCCCTGCTGTGCGCGGCGCCGGTCAGGTTCACCGGGAACGTTGAGGGACGTGACGCGCTGGCCGGCGCCGTGGATGTCATGGTCACCGACGGTTTCACCGGCAATGTGACGCTGAAGGCGATCGAGGGCAGCCTGCGCCTGGCGCTCACCGAGACCCGGGCCGCGCTGACCGCCGGGCCGGCCGGGGCGGTGGCCCAGTTCGCCAACCGGGGCCGGCTCCGCCGCCTGGCCGAACGGTTCGACGCGGACACCCAGGGCGGGGCGGTCCTGCTCGGCCTGGCTGGCACCGTCGTCATCGCGCACGGCTCGGCCCGGGCCCGGGCCATCACCCGGGCCTGCCTGCTGGCCCGGGTGACGGCCCGGGCCGGGATCACCGGGCAGGTCGGCCAGGCGGTCGCCGGCTCGCCGGCCAGTGCCCTGTCGTGAACCGCTCAGGCGGCGAGCGGGTCGGCGCCGTCCCAGCAGCCCTGCGACGCGTACGGGACAAACCGGGCGAAGCACTCCTCGGAAAACCAGCCCTCCTTGCGGGTGCGGGCAATCACGGCGGCGTGCGAGCCGCCCGCGTACGCGAAGCCGCGCACCGCGCCAGTGTCCCGCCACAGGCTGAACGTGGCCTGCCGGGCGAGCGGCCATTCGCCGATGCCCACCGCGCGCAGGCACCCGTCCGCGCCGGCGAGGGCCCGGTCCACTGCGGGTACCGCGCGGTAGAAGCGGGCCAGCTGCCGGGGCCTGATCGACGCGCGGGTCAGCACGGCCACTGCCTGGCCGGAGGCCAGCACCTGGGGAGTCATGCCCGCGAACGGATCGCGGCCACCCCACTGGCCGTGCCCGCCCGCGTAGCGGAGCCGGACCGTCCAGCTTTCCTGGCCGGCGGACCGCCACTCCGCCGCGATGGCCGACTGGGCCAGGAAGCGCTCCAGGGCCGCCTCGTCCTGCCAGACGGCGAACATCGCCCAGCGGCGCAGGTCGGCGCTCAGGCTCATCGCGTTGCCCCGCGCGGTGCCGAGCAGCCGCCAGAACCGCAGCCCGGCGGTCCTGGCCAAGGCCGGCCGGTCGAAGGCCATCCGGCTGATCGCGCGCCCGGCGTGCTCGCGCGGGTACCTGGTGAGATGAAAAGAGGCGATCATGATTGACTCCTGGGTGGCGGCCGTGCTGGGCGGCTACCTGCTGGGCTCGGTTCCGGTCGCGGTGCTGGCCGCCCGCGCCCGGGGATTCGACCCACGCCAGGTGGGGGACCAGAACCCGGGCTTCTGGAACATGAAGGACCAGCTGGGCTGGGTGGCCGCCGTCCCGGTGCTGGCCGGGGACACGCTGAAGGGCACCGCAGCCGGGCTGCTGGGGGTCCTCCTCGCCCACGGGCTGCTCGGCGCCGGGGCGCCCCCGGGTACGGTCCTCGTGTACGCGGCCGTCGCGGCGGCCATGATCGGCCACGCGTGGCCGGTCTTCGCCCGGCTGCGGGGCGGGCGCAGCGTGCTCACGTTCGCCGGCGGGTTCGCGGTAATCTGCCCGCCCGCCTTCGTCCTGGGCATCGCCCTGTGCGCCGGGGTGGCCCTGCTCACCCGGTCCTTCGCCGTGGGTGCCAGGACCGGGGTGTTCGCAGTCCCGTTTCTCCAGCTGATCTTCACGCCGGCCCTCGAGGTCGCGGCCACCGGCGCGCTGATGTCGCTCATCGGGGTGCGGTTCGTGATGGCCGCGCTGGCCGCTCGGCACCGGAAGGGCCGCCCGCGCCCGGACGTCCCGCGTGCGGGACGTCCGGCGCGCCCGGCTGACGCGGCCCCCGCCCCGCCGACGGCGCCCGCGCCACCGGATAGCGGCGGCCCCGCCACGACCGCACCGGCCGAATCGTCCCGCCCGTCATCCGGATGAGCGCAGCCACGTCGGCCAGCGGCGAGCAGTACAGTCCCGGCCCCGGCGACGTGTAGCAGCGCCGCAGCGGGCCGAGCAGGGACACCCGCATCGCGAGCAGGCCGAGGTCCAGCACGGTCGGCCGGCCAGCCGCCAGCCGGGCCAGCGGCAGCGCCGTAGTCAGCCCGAGCACCGCCAGGTCCGCGGCCTGGCCCGCGGGGCTGCTGACGTCTGTCATCGGCAGCGACCGGCCCCACTCCCGCCACACCTCAGCCACGGACGCGTGCATGTCGACCTCCAGCAGGTCACGCCCGTCCAGGAAACCGATCCGCCAGCCACGCCGGGCCAGGTCCCGGGCCAGTGCGATGTCGTCGGTCAGGTGCGCGCGGACCGGCCCGAAGCCGCCCGCGCCGGCCAGGCCGGCCCGGCGGGCCAGCAGGCACTGCCCGTTGACCACCACGCGGCCGGGGCGCGGCTGGCGGGCCAGGCCGATCGGGCCGAACCGGTAGACGAGGGTGGCCAGCATGGCCGCGTGCAGACCCTGCTCGGCGACGCTGCCGCAGACGAACCGCGGGCCCGCGCTGACCAGGTCGAAAGGCCCCGCGGCGGCCGCCGTGACCAGCGCCCCCGCCAGCCCGGGCCGTGGCCGTGCGTCGGCGTCCAGGGTGAGCACGTACTCACCGGACGCCACCTCCAGGCCCTGCTGCAGCGCCCACTGCTTGCCGACCCAGCCAGGCGGCAGCCGGCGGCCCGGGATGACCCGGGCCCCGGCCCGGGCCGCGACCGCGGCGGTGCCGTCCGCAGACTCGTCGTCCACCACGATCACCTCGCTGATCCCCGGGTCGGCGCGGGCCGCGATCACGCAGGGGCCGATCCGGGCCGCCTCATCGCGGGCCGGGATCACGGCCGACACCGTCGTGCCGGCCGGCAGCACCCCGGCCTGGAGTGGCGGCCGCATCCCGCGGCCCCGGGCCAGCCGGGTCGCCACCACCGCCGCGGCAGCGGCCTGGGCCGCCGTGAGGAGCCTCATCGTCAGATCCTCCCGGTGGCGAGGTCCTCGGTGACCAGATCCGCCACGATGCGCGACCCGATGACGACCAGCGGCAGCCCGCCGCCCGGGTGCACCGACCCGCCGACCAGGTACAGCGCGGCCAGCGGGCCGCGGTTGCCGGGACGGCGGAACGGGGCGAGCCGGCCGTTGTGCGAGGTGCCGTAGATCGAGCCCAGCCAGCCGTCGTACCGGCGCTCGAGGTCAGCCGGGGTCAGCGTCTCGCTGAACAGCACCCGCCCGCGGATGCCGACACCCGCGGCGGACAGCTTGTCCAGCAGCAGTTCCTGGTAGTCGGCGGCGGACCGGCCCCAGGTCCGCGGGCTCGCGGCCGGGACGTTGACCAGGAGCGTGAGGTTCTCGTGCCCGGGCGGGGCGGTGGCCGGGTCGTCAGCCGCCGCGCAGCCGACGTAGATGGTCGGGTCGGCGGGCGGGCGGCAGCGGTCGAAGATGTCCGCGAACTCCTCGCGGTAGTCCGCGGAGAAGATGACGTTATGGTGCGCGAGCCCCGTGGTCCGCCCGCGGACGCCGGCCAGCACCAGGAACCCCGACGACGACGGCCCGATCCGGGCGATCCGGCGGCGCAGGGGGCGGGACGGGCACAGGTCCCGGTACAGCCGGGCCGAGTCCGCGCCGCACACCACCACGTCGGCGGGCACCCGTTCCCCGGCGACCAGCACCCCGCCCGCCCGGCCGTCAGTGGCCAGGACCTGCGACACCGTGGCTCCCGTGTGCACCACCACGCCCAACTCGGCCAGCAGCCGGGCCAGCGCGTCCCGCAGCCGGGCCAGCCCGCCCTCCACGTACCACGCCCCCCGGGCGTGCTCCAGGTACGGGATGCAGCCGACCGCCGCGGGTGCCAGGTAGGGCGAGGAGCCGGAGTAGGTTGCGTACCGGCACACGTACTGGACCAGCCGGGGGTCGGAGAAGAACCGGCCCGCCAGCCCGGCCAGCGTCTGCCCGGGCGCGCTGGCGAACAGGTCGGACAGGCTGGCCTGGCGGCGGGCCAGCCCGGCCAGGTCCAGCGGCCCGGCCAGGAAGGCCCGCTCGCTCGCGGCCCAGCACCGCCGCGCCCACTCGAAGTAGCGCTGCCAGGCCTGGCCCTGCCCGGGCGAGAACCGCTCTACCTCGGCCGCCATCGCCCCCGGGTCACTGCGCGCGTCCAGGACGCTGCCGTCCGCGAAGCGGTACCGGCACACCGGATCGACCTCGGTCAGGGTCACCAGCTCATCGAGCTTGCGGCCGGCCTCGGCAGCGAGCCCGCCGAACAGGTCCGGGAGGGTGAGCAGGGACGGGCCGAGCCCGAACCTGAAGCCGTCCCGGCGCAGTTCGGTCAGCTTGCCGCCCAGCTCATGGCGGCGCTCGAACAACTGGACCCGGTGGCCCCGGGCGGCCAGCCGGATCGCGGTGGCCATGCTGCCCACCCCGCCGCCGATCACTACGACATCGCTCATGGCGCTGCATACCTCCCGTTTGGTTCCGGGTACGACGGGTCCCGGCGGCGGGCACGGCGGGCCCAGGCCAGCGTGGCCGGGAGGCCCATCCCGAGCGCGCCGGCCACCGCGACCGCCCGCCCGTGGCGGAAGATGGCCGCGAACCCCACCGTTTCCATGACCGCCATGACGGAGTAGGCGGCGAGCAGCCCCGGGCTGGTTTTCGTTATCTGCCGTGGTTCCTGGCGTCCAGCCGCCCGGTCCGGGCCGGCCAGGTCCGGGACGGCCGGGCGCGGGACCGCGGCGAGCAGGACATCGAACACGGCCATCAACGCCGCGGACACCAGCAGCCAGCCGGCGAAATTGCTGAGCGGCACCCCCTGGTACGGGCCAGGACGCGCCCAGCGCCAGAACCCGTTGCTGATCATCTGCGGATCCAGGAACAGGTCCCAGGCGGTCAGGGCGACCGCACCCGCGGCGATCCGCCCGGCGCGGCTGCGGGCCAGGGTCGCGCCGACCGCGTAGCCGGGCAGCCCCATCGCCGCCCAGGCCAGCGGGACCACCAGCGGCACGGTGCCTGCGGCCGGGCGCAGCAGCCCGGTGTAGCGGTAGGCGCCGAACGGGAACCCGGTCCTGGTCCCGGCCCACTCCGCGGCCATCCCGAGCGCGAACGCGGCGGCGGCCGCGCTGATGGCCCGCGGCCAGCCCCACACCACGGCGGTGAACGACACGCTCGCCACGGCCAGCGCCACGACGATCAGCGTGACGAAGATCTCCAGGTGGCCAGACCGGGAGGAAACCACCTGGGCCACGGCCATGACCGCGAGCGCCGCCCAGCCGGCCACCGCGGCCGCGCGGCGTGGCTTCCGCCGCCCTGGCCTGGTTTGTCCCCCGGCGCGGGGGCGGGGTTGAATAGCGGTCTTGGTCCCAGGATCAGGCCGGTGATTACCGGCGGCGGTCGGTGGCATAAGTCACATCAGGAAAGGTCATGACGGACACAGTCGGTTTCAGTGTGGGAGCGGTGGCGCGCCGTCTCGGGGTGGCGCCGTCCACCCTGCGCACCTGGAACCGGCGTTACGGGATCGGTGCCCGGGAACTCAGCCCCGGGCGGCACCGGCGCTACACGGCGGAGGACATCGTCCGCCTCGAGCACATGCAGAAGCTGATCCTGCGCGGCGCGGCCCCGGCCGATGCGGCCCGGGCCGCCATGGCCGCTCCGGTGACTGTAGTCCCCTCCCCGGCGGGCGCGGAGGCCGCTGCAGCGGAGAGCGCGGGGGCGGACGGGGCCGATGCGGACCGCGGCGGGGCCGGGCCGGCCGGGGTAGCCAGGGAGCCAGGCGGGCGGGCCGATGTGACCCTGGTGCCCGGGGGAGCGGACGGCGGGCGCGGGGCAAACGGGCTCAGGGCCGGGGACCTCGCGGCCGGGGACCTCGCGGCCGGGGACCTCGCGGCCGGGGACGGCGCGGCCCGGGACGGCGGGGCGGCGGACCGCGCGGCCCGGGACGGCGGGGCCGGGGACCGCGCGGGCGACGGCCGCACCGCGGCCGCAACTCCCGGCGCCGGGCTCCCGGAACCCCGGCCAGGGCCGGGCCATGGCTCCGGCGGCCAGCGACTGGCCCTGCCCGGTGCGTCGCCGACCGCGCGCGGCCTGGCCCGCGCTGTGCTGGCCCTGGACGAGAAATGGATCAGCGAGGTCATCCTGGCCGCACTGGCCCGGGACGGCAGCGTCCGCACCTGGGAGGATCTGCTGCTCCCGGTGCTGTCCGGGCTGGGCATCCGTTATGAGCACACCGGAACATGCATCGAGGCGGAGCACCTGCTGTCGATGGCGATCATTGCCGCGTTCTCCCGGCGGGCCGCCGACCTGCCCGGGCAGGTGGAGCACCGGGCGGTCCTGCTCGCCTCGGCCCAGGGTGAGCAGCACAGCCTGCCGCTCTATGCGCTGGCAGCGGCGCTGGCCGAGCGGGGGATCGACAGCCGGATGCTCGGCTCTGACCTCCCGTACTCCGCGCTGGCGGCCGCGGTCCGGCGTACCGGCCCCGGGGTCGTCTTCCTGTGGTCCCAGGCACCGGCCACCGGTGATCCGGTCGTCCTGCCTGATCTGTCGCCGCGCCGTCCGGGAGCCAGGCTGATCCTGGGGGGACCGGGCTGGGACCGGGACGGGATTCCCGCCTCCGCCCGGCTCGTCGGCACCCTGTCCGAGGCCGTGTCCGACGTAGTGGCGGCCCTCGGCTACTGACATCCCCGGCAGGCCCGCGTCCCGGCGGGTAACGGCGGCCGGCCTGGGCTGCCTCGTCGAATGCCGCCGCACCGCTCACTCCTCCGTGCGCTAGCCGCCCCGGGTCCGCCCCTGGGCCTGTCCGGCGGCCCCGACCTGGCGGCCCGCCTGGGCGCCCGGTCTGGGCTCTATGCCGGGTTCCTGTCCGGCCCGGCTTCCCTGTTTTCGGCGGCGACGCCGCGCCTGGTTGCGCACAGTCGCATTCTCGGCTATGAATAACTTTTGAAGCGATTTTCGGCAGCCGGACCAGAACCAGGACCGGTGCCGGCCCGGGAAGGACGGTGCAGGGGTGGGCACGGACAGGATCAGGGAACTCGGCCTTCGGCTGGCCGGGGCCCGCGAGGACGCGTTCGACGATTGCTACGCGGAACTCGGGCCCATCCTGCGCCGGTACCTGCGCGGCCGGGTCCCGGACGCGGACATCGACGACGTCGTCCAGGTCGTGTTCGTGGAGGTATGGCGGTTCCGCAGCCGGTACGACCCGTCGAGGAGCCTCGAGGCCTGGGTCCTCACGATCGCCCGGAGGCGGGCGATCGACCACCTGCGGTCCCGCCGCCGGGAGACGGTGCCCCTCGAGGACGCCGCGTCGATGGCGGGACCGGACGGACGGGACATCGCCAGCCAGGTCGATCGCTCACGCGATATGCAGGTGGCCCTGGCGCGCCTCCCCGATCTGCAGCGCGAGGCAATCGAGATGGCCTACTACGCCGACCTGACCCAGCGGGAGATCGCCGAACGGCTGGACGTCCCGCTGGGCACCATCAAGGCCCGGACCGCGCGGGGGCTGCGCAGGCTGGGCGTCCTGATCGCCTCGCCCGCCGCTGTGTAGCCGGCCCGGGCCAGGTCCGGCCAGCGGCAGAGGGCCGGCTTCGCCTAGCGGGGCGGTATCAGCGAGCCGGTGCGCACGGCTTCGGCGGCCAGGACGCCGAACAGGTAGAAGTACGCCGCTTCCTCGTCATCGAAGGAACGCACCTCGTGCCGGGCGCCGTCGGCCGCGCTGAAGACCTCGAATCCTTCGCCGGTCCGCAGCAGGCACATCGCGCCGTCAGATTCCTGCTCCAGCGCGTAGGCCGAGCGCGGGATCGCCGCCAGGTCAGCCAGTTCCGAGAAGATGGCCCGGGTCGGCACCCGCTGCTTGCGGGCGGACCGCCGGCCAGGCTTCGGCCCCAGGCGCCTGCGTCCCGGGCCGGGCGCGGCGGGGGCGTCGAGCATCCCATCCGGGCCGGCCATGCCGTTCCAGCTGGCCATGGCGTGCCCGTTCGCCTCGGCCGCGGATGGGGGGCCCGCGTGGCCGGGCCACGTGCCCGCGCTGGCGGGGGTGCCGTTGCGGTTCCAGCTGCCGGTGTCGGCGGGGGTGGCGTTGCGGTTCCAGCCGCCGGTGTCGGCGGGTGTCCCGTTGCCGTTCCAGCCACCAGGCGCGGTGGGCGGGCCGGTGGGGTTCCAGCCCCCCGTGTCGGCCGGCGAGCCGTTGCCGTTCCAGGCACCGGCCGGCGTCAGGGCCGGCTCGCCGACGTAGCCTCCCGCGCCGCCATTCGTTCCGCGCGGGTCCTGCAGGCCCGGAGAGGCCGCGGGCGCCGGGGGCCGCCACTGCGGCGAGCCGTACGGGTAGGACGGCATCGGCTGCGCCCCGTTCACGGGCGATGGGCGGGAGAGGCTCTTTTCCGCTTTCTCCTCGGTCAGGCCGGTCACTTCGTCGCGGGGTGTCAGCAGCTCGTACACGCCCCGGTCGACCTGCCAGTAACCGAGTTCCCGTGCCCGGCGGCCATCCTTGCCGAGGTAGGCGACGTGCAGCCGGTCGCCCAGATCGTCCAGCACCAGGCACGGATCCCCGTGGAAGGTGCCCACCGGCCGCGACTCCCAGAGCACGTCGACCTCCGCCCTGATGACGTGCTTGCGCCAGTGGCCGGGAGCGGGCTCGAAGCCCAGTTCCTCCGGCGGCGGGCACGCCGCGAACAAGACCACGTCGGAACTGGACGGCCCGACTCCGACCTCATACGGGACCCCGCGGTAGGTCGCCATCAGCCTGAAACGCATGGCTCACAGCCCCCTGGACGGCCGCAGCCAGGACTGCCCGTCGTAGCGGGCGATGAACTCCTCCCCGCCCAGCACGATCCGGTGGATCTCCGCTCCCACCGGGACCGGTATCGGCAGCGTGTAGAACTCGGGGATGGAGGGGCGGGACAGGCTGTTCTGGCCGTCGGCCGGGGGAGGCGCCAGGGAGGAACCCATCTCCAGGGCGAGCCAGCGCATGACATAGATCTCCGCGAGTTCGGCGGTGAAGTCCGAGCCCTCATAGCCAAGGTTGAGCGAATCATAGAAATTCGCGGGGCCGTGGAAGGCACAGTCCCTGGCCCGGTACACATACCCAGCAATCACCGAGCGCCGCCCGGTCAGATAGGGCTCGACCAAGCGGGGCGGGATAACCTTCTGCATCGGCGTTCCCGGTTCGATGATCCTGACCATGTGCTCAGCCTCTGTCACACGCTCCCCTCCGGTCGGCCTTCGGTGCAGTTCAAAAGACTCTCATATGGCGATTTCCGCCTCAACTGCTTCGCCTGCAGCGGGCGTCCCGGCCGGGTGAGGGCCGGTTCGCCGCTTGCCCGCTGAGCTGCCGAGCACCGCCGGGCGTGACGCTGGCGGCTGGCCCGGGACACCGTGGTGCGCATCCAGGCCCGGCGCAACGGCGCCACGGCACGGCCGTCAGCCGAGAGCTTACGGGGGATAGCGCCAGCCGTCTGGGTGTCGCCGGAGATGGCCTAGGGTTGGGGCGTGCAAGGGCTGACCGTGGCAGAGCCGAGATTCCCGGGAGACGACGGCGCCGCAGACCCGCTGGTGCTGGCCGCCCTGACCGCATATGCCTCGGGTCAGGGCAGTGAGCACGCCGCGCTGACCGCACTCTCCCGGTCCCGCCTGCTCGTGCCCGTGGTGGCCGTGCTGGCTGAGTCGGACGACCAGGGCGCCGAGAAATCCACGGAGATGGCGCTGCCCACCCTGGTAGCGCAGGACGGCAGCCGCGCCGTACTCGCCTTCACCTGCCTTGATGCGCTCAAACGGTGGCGCAACGACGCTCGCCCAGTCCCTGTCCCGGCGGCCAGTGCCTGGATCGCGGGCACGCAGGAGGCCAGCGCCGTGGTCATCGACGTGGCCGGCCCCGTCCCGCTCGCCGTGGACGGTGCCCGGCTCGCGGCGCTCGCCGAGGGCCGGCCGGTCCCCCTGCCTCACCAGGATCCCGAGGTGCTGGCCGCGCTGCACGCGGCGCTGGCCCGCGAGCCCCTGATCGTGGCAGCCGCCGTGACCACACCCGATCAGCGCGTGTCGGCTGCCGGTGGTGCGCCCCCCGATCCGGTCGGCGGCATCCCCGGCCGGCCCGAGGCGCCGCTCGGCCCTGATCCGGCGGAGCTGGACCCGCTGGAAGCGGGGCTGGCGGACACTGGCCCGGGCGTGTCCGCCCTGGACGCCCGGGAAGCAGGGGATGACGGGGCCGCCCCTCCCTCTCCCGGGGCGGATCTCGCGCTCCAGGTGACACTGGCCGCCGGATGCGATCCGGCCGAGGCCGGGGCGGCGGTGCGCCGGGCGGCCGATGCCCTGCTGGCCGCGACCGGTGACCGGCTCCGGCGCGGCGTGGAGGTATCGGTGCTGCAGGCGGGGCGGACGGCGGGCCCGCGTGCCTGACCTGCGCGACGTGCCTGACCTGCGCGACGTGCCTGACCTGCGCCGCGTGCCTGACCCGCACCGAGCCGCCCGTGGGAGGATCGGCACATGTTTCGCTGGCTGACCGCGGGAGAGTCGCACGGCCGGGCCCTGGTGGCCATCTGCGAGGGCGTTCCCGCCGGCGTCGAGATCAGCACGGCGGACATCACCGCCGCGCTGGCCCGCCGGCGGGCTGGCTACGGCCGTGGCGCGCGGATGAAGTTCGAGCAGGACGAGGTGGAGATCACCGGGGGGACCCGGCACGGGCGGACGCTCGGAGGCCCCGTGGCGATCCGGGTAGCGAACACCGAGTGGCCGAAGTGGGAAACGGTGATGTCACCCGACCCGGTTCCGGCCGAGGAGCTGGAGAACCTGGCCCGCAACGCCCCGCTGACCCGGCCCCGGCCCGGGCACGCCGATCTGGCCGGGATGCAGAAGTACGGTCACGACGATGCCCGCCCCGTGCTCGAACGGGCCAGCGCGCGTGAGACCGCCGCGCGGGTCGCCCTGGGGGAGGTCGCGCGGCAGTACCTCAGCCAGGCCTACGGCATCGAGGTGCTCAGCCACGTGGTCGCGATCGGGCCGGTGAGCGCGCCCGAGGCCACCCTGCCGGAACCCGCCGACCGGGACCGGATCGACGAGGACCCGGTGCGCTGCCTGGATCCGGCGGCCAGCGCGGCGATGGTGGCGGAAATCGATGCGGCCCGCAAGGACGGCGATACCCTCGGTGGGGTCGTCGAGGTGGTGGCCTACGGCCTGCCGCCCGGGCTCGGCAGCCACGTGCACTGGGACCGGCGGCTCGACGGCCGGCTGGCTGCGGCGCTGATGAGCATCCAGGCGATCAAGGGTGTCGAGGTGGGTGACGGCTTCACCACGGCGCGGCGGCGCGGTTCGCAGGCCCACGACGAGATCGAGCTGGCCGGGGGCGGGATCCGGCGCAGGACCAACCGGGCCGGCGGGATCGAGGGAGGCATGAGCACGGGAGAGGTGCTGCGGGTGCGGGCGGCGATGAAGCCCATCTCCACCGTGCCGCGCGCGCTGGCCACGGTCGATGTGAGCACCGGCGAGGCCGCCAGGGCCATCAACCAGCGCAGCGACGTGACGGCGGTCCCGGCCGCGGGTGTGGTGGCCGAGGCCATGGTCGCCCTGGTGCTGGCGGGAGCCGCGGCGGAGAAGTTCGGGGGCGACTCGGTGGCCGAAGCCCACCGGAACTGGTCCGGCTACCTGAACTCCCTGGTGATGAAGTGACCGCCCCGGAACACGGCACGCCGGAGCACGGGCAGCCCGCCGCCATCCTCATCGGCCCGCCCGGGGCCGGCAAGACCACGGTCGGCGCCCTCGTCGCCGCCCGGCTCGGGCTGGATTTCGTCGACCTCGACACGGTCATCGAGGAAGCGGCGGGCAAGCCGGTCAGCGACATCTTCCTCCAGGACGGCGAGGAAGCGTTCCGTGCCCTCGAGCGCGCGGCCGCGGCCCGGCTGATCGCCGGCCACCCCGGCGTGCTGGCGCTCGGCGGCGGTGCCATCCTCGATGCCGGCACCCGCGACCTGCTGGCCGGCCGCCGGGTGGTCTACCTGGAAACCGGGTTCGTCTCGGCGGTACACCGGACCGGGCTCAGCGCCCCGCGCCCGCTGCTCCTGGGCAATCCCCGGGCCAGGATGAAGACGCTCCTGGAAGAACGGCTCCCGGTCTACGCCTCGCTGGCCTGGATCACGGTGCCCACGGACGACCGTGAACCGGGCGACATCGCCGCGGAGATCGCCGCGCGGCTCGCGCCCGGCGGAGGGAACGGCCGGCCCGGCGGGCCGGACGGCCAGCCAGGCGGCGGGAACGGCGACGGGCCGGCGGTCCCGCGGCCGTGAGCGCGACCCGCATCCCGGTTGGCGGCGAGCACCCCTACGAGGTCATCGTCGGCACCGGCATCCTCAGCGAACTGCCCTCCCTCATCGGGAAACACGCCACGTCGGTGATGGTGATCGCGCCCGAGGGGCTGGATGAGATCGCCTGGCCCGTGTGCCGGGCGCTCGGGGACGCCGGGTACGCCGTGCACACCGCGCAGGTGCCGGCGGGCGAGGCGGCAAAAGACATCAGCGTCGCCGCGGCGCTCTGGTCGAAGCTGGCCAGCCGGATCACCCGCAGTGATGCGATCGTCGGCGTGGGCGGCGGCGCGGCCACGGACCTGGCCGGCTTCGTGGCCGCCACCTGGCTGCGCGGGGTGCGGGTGGTGCTCGTGCCGACCAGCCTGCTGGGGATGACCGACGCCGCCGTCGGCGGCAAGACCGCGGTGGACATCCCTGAGGGGAAGAACCTGGTCGGGGCGTTCCACCCGCCTGCCGGGGTCCTCGCCGACCTGACCGTGCTGGAGACGCTGCCCCGCGCCGAGTACGTGAGCGGCCTGGCCGAGGTGATCAAGGCGGGGTTCATCGCCGATCCGGTGATTCTCGAGCTCATCGAGGAAGACCCGGCTGAGGCCGTCATCCCGCACGGGCGGCGGGCCCGGGAGCTGGTCGAGCGGGCCGTGCGGATGAAGGCGGATGTCGTCTCCGGGGACCTGCGCGAGGCCGGGCGCCGGGAGATCCTGAACTACGGGCACACGCTCGGCCACGCGATCGAGCGCGTGGAGGGCTACCAGATCCGGCACGGCGAGGCGGTGGCCATCGGCATGGTGTTCGCCGCGGAGGTCGCCCGGCTGGAGGGCCGCCTGGATGCGGGGACCGCCGCGCGCCACCGCCGGGTGCTCAAGGCGGTCGGGCTGCCCACCGTTTACCGGGCCGATGTCTGGCCCGACCTGCGCGACGCCATGACAGTGGACAAGAAGGCCCGGGGGGCCCGGCTCCGCCTGGTCGTCCTCGACGGGCTCGCCCGGCCCGGCACGCTCGACGCACCATCGGAGGACCTGCTGCGCCGGGCTTACCAGGAGGTGTGCGAACGGTGAAGCAGGTACTCGTGCTCAACGGACCCAACCTCGCCCAGCTGGGCTCGAGGGAGCCGGACGTGTACGGCACCCAGACGTTCGATGACCTGGTGGAGACCTGCCGGCTCACCGGGCGCGCGCTGGACCTGCACGTCGAGGTCCGGCAGACCGATGACGAGGCCGAGATGATCGCCTGGGTCCAGGAGGCGGCCGCGGCCCGGACGCCCCTGGTCCTCAACCCCGCCGCCTTCACCCACTACTCCTACGCGCTGCGCGACGCGCTCGCCATGCGCACCGCGCCGCTGGTGGAAGTGCACATGACCAACCCGGCCGGGCGTGAGGAGTTCCGGCACACGTCCGTGGTGGCCGGCGTGGCGGACGGGACGGTGGCCGGCTTCGGCCTGATGTCCTACCAGCTCGCGCTTCAGGCGATCGCCGAGCTGGCCGCGGTCAGGGCGGCGGCCGGGGAGGACACGGTGCCCGCGGACGCCGCTCCCGGCGCCGGCTGAAGGTTGACCCCCGACGGGCGCCCGCTACTCTCAACATCACCTGAGCCGGACGGCATTCGGCTCGGCCGCCCCGCGAAAGGCCGGATATGCGCATCGGGATGCATCTCAACTACGCCGGCGGTTTCGCCGAGACGGTCACTGAACTCGCCGACTATGAGAAGGCCGGGCTCGACATCGTGTTCGTGCCCGAGGCCTACAGCTTCGATGCGGTCAGCCAGTTGGGGTTCATCGCGGCCAAGACCGGGCGGCTCGAGATTGGCTCAGGGATCTTCCAGCTGTACTCGCGGACCCCTGCGCTCACCGCGATGACCGCAGCCGGGCTCGACTACGTCTCCGGCGGCCGGTTCACGCTGGGGCTCGGGGCGTCCGGCCCGCAGGTGATCGAGGGATGGCACGCGGTGCCCTACGACGCCCCGATCGGCCGCACCCGCGAAGTGATCGAAATCTGCCGCAAGGTGTGGCGCCGGGAGCGGCTGGAGTACGCGGGGAAGCACTACACGATTCCGCTGCCGCCCGGGCAGGGCACCGGGCTCGGCAAGCCGCTGAAGCTGATCAACCATCCGGTCCGGGAACGGATCCCGATCATGGTCGCGGCGCTGGGACCGAAGAACGTGGCGCTCGCGGCCGAGCTGGCCGAGGGCTGGCAGCCGATCTTCTTCTACCCGGAGAAGGCGGCCATCGCCTGGGCGGAACCCCTCGCCGCCGGCCAGGCGCGCCGTGACCCGTCACTCGGCCCGCTGGACGTGGTGGCCTCCGCTCCGCTGGCCATCGGCCCGGACGTGTCCGGATACCTGGACCTGGGCCGCCCGACGTTCGCGCTGTACATCGGCGGCATGGGCCCGCACCGCGACAAGGGCCGCAACTTCTACTACGAGCTCGCGGTGCGGTTCGGGTTCGAGGAGACGGCCGCCCGGATCCAGGACGAGTACCTGGCGGGCCGCAAGCAGGAGGCCGCGGCCCTGGTGCCCGCCGAGTTGCTGGAAGGAACGTCGCTGATCGGGCCGCCAGGCCTGGTCGCGGACCGGGTCGCCGCGATGAAGGAGGCCGGGGTGAGCACGCTCAACGTCACCCCGCTGGCCGGTACCCACGCCGAGCGGGTCCGCCTCATCGAGCAGGTCCGCGACCTGGCTGGGTAGCCCGCTCAGCCGCGCCGCCCGGGATCTTCTTCGTGATCATGGGCTTGCTGTGGCTAGAACAACAGCAAGCCCATGATCACGAACGTGGCAGCGGGATTCAGGGGGCAGGTGTGGTCTCCGGGGCCGGTGTGGCTCGAGGGCCGCGGCCTCCCGGTGCACCAGCCCTTCTTCCTTGGCAATCGTTTTGATCACCAACGGGGACGCGGGTTCTGTGGGGCGCACGTGGGGTCTGGGGGATCTGTGGGTGCTATGGGGCCCGCGAACCGCGGGATCTGTGGAACCGCGCCCCGCAAGCCCCGGAAGCGCCACAGGTCCCGCAAGCCCCCACAGGTCCCGCAAGACCCACAGGAGCACCCGCAGGTCCCGCAAGACCCGTAGGCCCCGGCTGGCTAGACGGACTTCTGGTACGCGCGGAAGGTCAGCACCGACAGGGCGGTGACCGCGACCGCGAGCGCGAGCAGCCCGCCGCCCTGGGCGAGGACCCGCCCCCAGTCCGGGGTGGCGCTCATCGCGGCCCGCGCCGCTTCCAGCGCCCAGTTGACCGGGTTGCAGTCCGCAACGATCCGCATCCAGTGCGGCATCAGGGCCGGGGCCATGAAGGCCGTGGACAGGAACGTCAGCGGGAGCAGCAGGAACACGCTGAGGCCGATGATGGTTTCGCGCTGCCGGGCCAGCATCCCGATGGTGTTGGATAGCGCGCTGAACACCACCGCCACCAGGACCGACACCACCAGCAGGACGATCAGGCCGACCGCGCCGCCCGGGTAGCGGGCGCCGGCGGCCAGGCCCAGCCCCACGATGATCAGCGACTGGATCACCGTGACGACCGACTGCATGACGACCGAGGCGTTGATGATCGCCGAGCGGCGCAGCGGCAGGACCAGGAACCGGTCCATGATGCCGCGGTCGATCTCCTCGAGCACCGTCATGCCGCTCCACATGCTGGTGGACAGCGCGCTCATCACGACCACCCCGGGCACGAGGTAGTCGAGGTAGGACGGGGCGCCGAATCCG
Source organism: uncultured Actinomycetes bacterium (assembly GCA_963782185.1). Lineage (GTDB taxonomy): Bacteria > Actinomycetota > Actinomycetes > Streptosporangiales > Streptosporangiaceae > RYN-230. The sequence goes on along the minus strand of CAWAJB010000031.1, from coordinate 193,727 downwards.
GGTAGCTCCGCCACCTTGCGGAACAGCGAACCGAACAGGAACAGCCAGATCGCGGGCTGGATGATCTGGATGATGAGGTAGGCGGGCTGGCGGACCAGCGCCTTCAGCTGGCGCTGGGTCATCCAGGTGGTATGCGTGGCGATGGCGGTCATCGGGATCCTCCGGATGGGGTCTGGGCGGGCTGGGCGGCAGCCGGGGCCGGCTCCTCGGCCTCCGCGAACCGCCGCCCGGCGTAGCGCAGGTACACGTCGTCGAGCGTGGGGCGGGCGGCGGTGATCCCGTGCACCCCGATCCCGGCCCGTTCCAGCGCGATGAGCAGGGCGGGCAGGGTCGTGGCCCCGTCGTCGGCCCGGGCGCTGAGCTGGGTCCCGGTCACGCTGACGTCGCGCACCTCCGGGATCTGGCGCAAGACCTCGTCCAGTTGCGCGCGGTCGCCGGGCCCGGCCAGCTCGACGTGCACGGAGTCGCCGTGCAGCCGGGCCTTCAGCTCGTCCGGGCTGCCCGCCGCGACCACGGTGCCGCGCTCGACGATGGCCAGCTGGCTGGCCAGCCGGTCGGCCTCATCCAGGTAGTGCGTGGTCAGCAGGATCGTGAGGCCCTCGCCGGCGGACAGCCGGGCGATCTCGTCCCACATCGCCGAGCGCGACTCCGGATCCAGGCCCGCGGTGGGCTCGTCGAGGAACAGCACCTCCGGCCGGTGGATCAGCCCCATGGCCACGTCGAGCCGGCGCTGCATACCGCCCGAGTAGGTCCGGACCATCCGGCCCGCGGCGTCGGCCAGGCCGAACCGGGACAGCAGCTCGTCGGCCCGGCGGCCCAGCTCCCGGCCGCGCAGGCCCTGGATGCGGCCGGACAGCACCAGGTTCTCCCGGCCGGTGGCGGTCGGGTCGGCCCCGGACCGCTGGGCGACCACGCCGATGGCGCGCCGCACCGCGGCGGCCCGGGCGCGCACGTCCAGGCCGGCCACGCTGGCCGACCCGGAATCAGCCTGCGCCAGCGTGGTCAGGATCTTGACGGTGGTGGACTTGCCCGCCCCGTTGGGGCCGAGCAGGCCGAAGACCGTGCCCTCACCGACCGTGAAGCTCAGCCCGTCGAGGGCGCGGATCCCCTTGGGATAGGTCTTGACGAGATCGCGGGCCTCGATGGCGAGGGCCCGGCGGGGCGTGGTGCGGGCCGGGCCCGCATCCTGCGCCTGGGTGCTCATGACGTGTTCCTCCGTGCAGGTCGGTTGGCTGAACCGCCCCGCGGGGAACTCACCGAGTATCCTTGAGCTGCAACAACCCGATCGGATCTCGTTCCCGCGGGATCGGTTCGAGGGATCGGCCCCTGGTCAGGTGTTCCCGCACCATGCCGGGGGCCGGCTCGCGTCTGGGTCAGTTCAGCGGCTCCCTTCCGGAGCCGGTCCCGGAGCCGGAGCCGGTCCCGGACCCAGGCTCGCTCGCGGCCTCCCCGGCGGCCGCGTCCGCGGCGCCTGCCTCCGCCGGCCTGGCCAGGCCACCCGCCTCGTACAGCTCCGCCGCCAGGCCGTCCGGGAATTCCCCGGTCCGGGTCCAGTGGTCCCACTCCTTCATCAGGGGGAAGGAGCCGTCCCGGAGTTCCCGCACCAGGCCGCGCACCCAGGCCAGCTCGGCCTCCCGCACGGCCAGGTGGTACTCGTTCTCGAGCAGGAACAGGCGGGGCAGCCAGGGCAGCTGGGCGATCTCGGCCCGTTCCTGCGCCAGCGCCTCCTCCAGGGCCTCGACCCGGCGCTCGAGCACGTCGCGCACCTGGGCCGGGGGGAGCACCGCCATCTCCGCGAGCGCCGCCTCGAACTGCGGGTACTCCTTGACCGGGGTGCCGAGCAGCTCGGTGAGCCAGTCCTCCAGCTCCGCGCGGCCCTCATCGGTGAGGCGGTATACGGTGCGCTCGGGACGGCGGCCTTCACGGCTCGCCTCCATGGCCTGGATGAGGCCGTGCTTGGCCAGGTTGTTGACCACGGTGTACAGGGAGCCGTAGTTCAGCTTGATGCTGCGCTCCTTGCCCTGGGCGCGCATGGTCGCGGCCATCTCGTACGGATGCATCGGCCGCTCGCGGAGCGAGGACAGCACGGCGAGGGCCAGCGGGTTGGACACCCTCCGCCGCTTGCCCGCCATCACGACCGCCTTCTCTCCGTCACCGTATATCCGTAGCCGAGTATATGGAGGCTGACGCCAGACTGCAAGCGTCATATCTCAAACTTCCCGTCCTCCCCGTCCCCGGGCGGCCCGGGGGCCAGGCGGGGTGCTGCCGGGTCAGGGGCACTCCCCGCCCCGGCGGCGCGGGATGACTAGGGCCCGGCCGGCCCGGCCAGGCCGAGGAAGCGCCGCACGTCCTCCGCGTCGGCTTCCAGGGCCCGCCGGTACTCAGGGCTCACGCGTTCCAGCAGGGTCAGCGAGACCCGTTCGCCGGACAGGCCCCAGGTGCCGACCGCCCGGCCGCCCGCCAGCGCGAAGGAGCCGAACATGCCGCCGCGGACGATCTGCGGCTCGTGCCGGCCCAGCACCGCCGCGCGGGACCGCCAGCCGTGCAGGAGCGGATCGAACACGCCCAGCAGCCGGGGCGCCGGGAGCGCCGGCTCCGGCCCCGGGCCCGGGCGATCCCCGGCCGGGCGCGCCAGCCGGAGCAGCCCGTCCTCGCCCTCGACCAGCTCGGCCGCGATGTCCCGCAGGGCCCGGCGCGCGTCCCGCAACGTTAGGCCGGCCCACTTCGCCAGGTCCCGGTCGGTGGCCGGGGCATGCCCGGCGAGATAACGGCGGGCCAGCCAGCCCAGGGCGGCGTCCGGACCGGGGGCGGCGGGCGGCGCGCCCAGCCAGTCCCGGGCCAGCACGTGAGCGTGCTGCTTGCCGGACATGGGCCCGCGCACCGAGATCCCCCGCAGCGACGTCAGGAACAGCAGGAACACCAGCGCCTGCCCCTGCGTCCGGACCCCGGCGGCCTGCAGCCGCCCGGCGAGCTGCGCGCGGGTCAGCGGGCCGTCGCCGGTGAGGAACCGCTCGATCAGCCCGGCTGCGCGGTCGGCTTCCGCGGGCGTGATGCCCTCCTGGGCGAGACGGCGGGCGCAGCCCGTCTCCAGCTGCGGCGTGGTGAGCCGGTGCAGCGGCCAGTAGTCCTCGCTGCGCACCAGGTGCAGGGTGCCGCGATTCAGCCAGCTGATCACCAGCGAGCGGTCCACCGTGAGCGCATGATCGATATCCGCCGCGGACAGTCCCTGGCTGCGGGCGCGGACGGCCAGCCTGGCCCCGCGGGGGTCCTGACCCTGGATGGCCAGCAACCGCCCGGCGACCTCCTCGGCGCGGCCCGCGGGCGGCCCGGACAGCAGCTGAGCGGCGGCCCGCTCGGCGGTGATCGCGGCCTGGCCCGAAGTCAGGCCGGCTCCTCCCGCGGCGACGCCAGCCGGGGGAGCTGGGTTCGTCATCCTCCCGATCTTGCCACCAGGCACCGACCCAAACCGCCCGGCGCGGCCCTGACCCGGACCCCGCCTCGGCGCGAGGCCGCCGGTGCGCGTGCGAAAGGATGATCGCATGACCGCACCAGTCAGCCCGGTCAAGGTCCGGGTGGCGCGTGCCTCCGACGAGGCGCCTCTGGCCCGGCTGGACAAGATCTCGTGGTCACCGCGGAGCGGGTTCCCGTCGGTGATCCAGCAGGCGGGCTCGGTCTTCTTCCTGACCGAGAGCCCGCCGCAAGCCTTCCTGGTCGCTGAGATCGACGGCGTGGTGGTCGGGTACATCCGGCTCGGGTCCCCGTTGCCGCTGCCCGAGAACGCCCACGTGATCTCGGTGCTGGGGCTCGCGGTGGCGCCGGAGGCGCGGCGCCGGGGAGTGGCCACCGCGCTGCTGGGCGCGGCGGAGGAACGGGCCCGCTCCCGCGGCGCCCGCAAGCTGAGTCTGCGGACCTTCAGCACCAACCCCCAGGCGATCCGGCTGTACACGCGGTTCGGCTTCGAGCGCGAGGGGCTCCTGCGGGGGGAGTACCTGATCGAGGGCCAGTACGTTGACGACATCTTGCTCGCCAAAGACCTGACCGGCCCGTCCGCGAACGGGTTCGCCGGCAACGATTGAGCGCTCTGAGTAATGGCTCCGGCAACCGCTGTTGATACGCCATTGTAATTCTAATATGCTTCCGGAAAATTCATTTGCGTGGTATTGTTAAGAAAATTATCGGCTATTGTCCGCGGCGTGGAAACCAGTCATCTGCCCAGCCAGACCGCCCTGACCGCCGCCGCAGCCCGTGCCGCCCACCTGATCGTGGACGGCGAGCCTGTCATCTTCGCCGATCACCTGGCCACCGCCCTTCTCGGCGAGCGGGCCGACGAATTCATCGGCTATCACCGGGCCCACGGCACGCACCTGGTGCTGTCCTGCGCCCGGGCCCAGGTGCTCTGCCGCAGCCGGTTCACCGAAACCCGCCTGGCCGCCTGCGCCGGTAACGGCACGACCCAGTACGTGATCCTCGGCGCGGGCCTGGACTCGTTCGCCTACCGCGCGGACGCCGCCCACGAGGGCCCGGCCCGGGTCTTCGAGGTCGATCACCCCGGCACCCAGCAGTGGAAACGCGACCACCTCGCGGCGGCCGCAATCCATGTGCCGGACAGCGTGAGCTTCGTGCCCGTGGACTTCGAGCGCGACTCGCTGGCCGGCCGGCTCAACGGGGCGGGGTTCGATCCTTCCCGGCCCGCCCTGGTCAGCTGGCTCGGCGTGACCATGTACCTCACTCAGGCCGCGATCGGCCACACCCTCGCCGAGATCGGCGGGTTCGCGCCGGGTACCCAGCTCATAACCGACTACCTGCTGCCACCCGGCCTGCGGGACGAGGCCAGCCGCACGTACGCCGACCTGGTGGCGCCCGCGGCAGCGGAAGGCGGTGAGCCTTGGCTCACGTTCTTCGCCCCCGACGACATGACGGCCCTGCTCGAGGAGCACGGGTTCGGCGCCATCGAGCACGTCCGCCAGCGCGACTCGATCCCGGCCGCGCTCTGGGACCGGACCGACTCCCTCCGCCCGGCCGCCCTGTCCGTCCTGGCCCGCGCCACCGTGACGCCGGCGACCCCCTGACCCCCGTGGGTCCAGCCACTTTTCACGCCCGCGGTGCGTTCAGGCGGGTGTTTTGACCGTTTCTGGCGCACCGCGGGCGTGATATGTCGCCGAGGACAGGACGGGCGGGACAGGCAGGACGGTCGGGACGGGTGGGACGGGGGGCTTATGGGGGCGAGGCGGCCGGGCGCGGGAGGGGGTGGGGAATCTGGGCGCCGAGGATCGCGGGGGCCTGCCCGCGGAGGCCCGGGTTACAGTCGGGGCATGCCTGACCTCCAGCGGGCCCGGCGGGAACGGCTCCGCCAGGCCCTGGCCGCGCCCGGCGCGGACGCCGCGCTGATCACCAGCCTCGCGAACGTGCGGTACCTGACCGGACTGGCCAGTTCCAATGCGGCCCTGCTGCTGCCCGCCGGGCCGGCCCCGGCGCCGGCCCGGTACTGGCCACGGATTCCCGCTACGCGGGCACCGCCCGCCAGGCCTGCCCCGACCTCGAGATCCTTATCGAGCGCGCGATCGAGCCGGCGCTGGCCCGCGTTGCGGCCGGGCTGGGGATAGGAAGGCTCGCGTTCGAGGCTCATGAGATGACCGTGGAGCGCTACCGGGCCTTCGCCGCCCAGGTTCCCGGGACCGAGCTAGTCCCGCTGGGCCGGGCCGTTGAGGAGATAAGGATGGCCAAGGACGAGCAGGAGATCGCGCTGCTCGCCCGGGCCTGCGAGATCACCTCGCGTGCGTTCGAGCAGGTCGTGCCCCTGATCCGGCCTGGCGTGACCGAGCGCGAGCTGGCCATCTCGCTGGAGCGGGCCATGACCGACCTGGGCGCGGACGGGCTGGCTTTCGACACGATCGTGGCCAGCGGCCCGAACGGGGCCATCCCGCATCACGAGCCGTCCGGCCGCCCGTTCGCGGCCGGTGACCTGGTCACGGTCGACTGCGGCGCCCGGTACCAGGGGTATCACGCGGACATGACCCGGACGGTCGTGCTCGGCCCGCCCGCCCCGTGGCAGCGGGATATCTACGGCCTGGTCGCCGCGGCCCAGGCGGCCGGGATCGAGGCGGCCGTGCCCGGCGCGGACGTGCGGGCCGTGGACGCGGCGGCCCGCGACCTGATCGCGGAGGCCGGTCACGGCGGGCATTTCCAGCACGGGCTGGGCCACGGTGTGGGCCTGGAGATCCACGAGGCTCCGATCATGGGGTACGGCCGGACGGGTACACTCGGGGACCGGGTCCCCATCACCGTCGAACCCGGGATCTACCTCCCCGGGCAAGGCGGCGTCAGGATCGAGGACACCCTGGTGGTGCGCGCCGGCACGGGGACGGCGGCACCGCAGGAGCTACTCACCACTACCACCCGGGAACTGCTCGTCCTGTAGCCGGCCATCGGCGGCGGGGCAGCGCCCGCACGCAGGAGACACGCAGACGTGGCCACCACGAACGACCTCAAGAACGGCATGACGCTGAACATCGACGGCCAGCTCTGGAACATCGTCGATTTCCAGCACGTCAAGCCCGGCAAGGGCGGCGCCTTCGTGCGCACCCGGCTGAAGAACATCATGTCCGGCAAGGTCGTTGACCGGACCTTCAACGCCGGCGTCAAAGTCGACGTGGCCAACGTCGACCGGCGCGAGATGCAGTACCTCTACCGTGAGGGCGACGACTTCGTCTTCATGGACACCCAGGACTACGACCAGCCGCGCATTCCCCGGCAGACGGTGGGCAACGCCGCGGACTACCTGCTCGAGGAGCAGACCGCGACGGTCGCGTTCAACGACGGCACCCCGCTGTACGTGGAACTCCCCGCTTCGGTGGAGCTGACCGTCAGCCAGACCGACCCGGGCGTCCAGGGGGACCGGTCCACCGGCGGCACCAAGCCCGCCACGCTGGAGACTGGCGCGCAGATCAGCGTGCCGCTGTTCATCACCACGGGCGAAAAGGTGAAGGTGGACACCCGCTCGGGCGACTACCTCGGCCGCGCGTGACCCGGCCAGCCGAATCACCGGTGCCCGGTCATCCAGCGAGCGGGTTCCGTGGCCGCCCGCAGTAAGGCCCGCAAGCGGGCCCTGGACATCCTGTTCGAGGCCGAGGTCCGCGGCGAGCCGGTGCTGGACATGCTGGAGCAGCGTGTCATCGCGGCCAGCCCGCCAGTTGGCGAGTACGCGGCGGAACTGGTCCGCGGCGTCCAGGCGCACCGGGAGCGCATCGACCAGCTGCTGGAAGAGCACGCGGAAGGCTGGACGCTGGACCGGATGCCGATCGTGGACCGCAACGTCCTGCGCATCGGCCTCTACGAGATGCTCTGGGGGGACGACGTCCCGGACGGGGTGGCGATCAGCGAGGCCGTGCTGCTGGCCCGCGACCTGTCCACCGACGCGTCGCCTGCGTTCGTCAACGGCCTGCTGGCCCACTTGCTGGAGCTGAAGCCGACGCTGACCGCCTGAAGGTCAAGGTCATAATTCGCCGAACGAACTAGCCGGGTGAACTGCACCCGCAGCCCGTTCTTGCGGAGAACGGACCAGAACCACACCACCGAGGCGCCGATGCCCGCCACGGTCCCGGCGACCGTGGCGACGGTGGAGAGCCACAAGAACGTGTTGGCCGGCTCGGTCCACATCATCACGCCCAGCCCGGCGGTGAGCACCAGGAAGATGCCGGACCAGAGCCAGGTCGCGCCCTGGAAGAAGCGGTGCAGCCCGGGATGGTGCGCCGGGTGGCGCAGCGCCACGACCTCGGCGGCGAGCTTGGCCACGATCGGGTTGGGGCCGCGGGCGGTGCGTGCGAACAGGATGAACATGGCCGCGTAGCCGAGCGGGAACTGGAGCAGGAAGATCCAGAACACGCCGGTGGCCAGGACCACGGCGGTCTGCAGGCTGAGCACGATGGCCGAGATCGTCAGCAGGCTGGGCACCGACCCGCAGGCGATCTTGCGGATCACCGCCGTGAGCCAGATCGCCACCACGCCGGCGATGAGCCCGTCGTTCCGGCCGCCCAGCCAGGCGCCCAGGAAGTAGGCGGCGAGCGGAAGACCAAGGGACTCGCTCAGGCTCAACCCGGTGCAGCGAATGAGTCGCAGTGGGCGGGGGAGCTCCAGGTGCTCGACCATGGGGAGAGCCTAGGCCGTGAGTCTCGTGAGTGAGACCCGTTTGGATATGGATGACCATTCGCAGAGGTTCTGCTGAGCAAAGCTGCAAGTAAACCTATTGTTGGCGCATCCGGAGGCCGGCTGAGGTACGTATCCGGAGGCGGGCTCGGTTTTTGCGTGTGCCTCATGGACCGTCATGTCGGCGCTGACCTCCAGCCCGCAGAGCCCCCGGCCCCATGCGGGGGCCTGGCCGCCCCGTGCCCGCCTCGCGAAACAGGTGGTACGTCCTGCCTGCCCGGCAGATCTGCTGCAGCGCATCCAGCCGCCCATCCTCCCGGCGGCGGGCGCGCCGCACCGCTTCGCAACGCGGGGCACTGGCCTATGTATTGCCCAGCGAAGGGGCTGGTAATCGCGGAATCAGCCGCATGGGAGGGCGAATTTCGGCCCGCCAGAACGAGACTTCCCCGCCCCGGCCGAAGCGGCCGCGGGATCGCCGGGAAGTCACGCGGAAGCGCGGGAAGCTGCGCGGGAAGCACCGTAACAAACCCGGAGCATTACTAAAGGGATCTCTCAGGTTTTGCTCAGCGCCGCCTCGTCCGGCCGCCGGCCGGACGAGGCGGCGCGGTCGTGGCGAAGGCGGGGGATTGTCGTGGCCGCGCACTACATTGGGACCGACCGTGAGCGAGGAGGGGCCGTGGCCAGCGAGCGTCGTGGCGGAGGGCTGGAGGTGCCGCCCGGGGCGGGCATGCCGGCCGGGGTGGGCGCGGCGGCCGGGGTGGGCGCGGCGGCCGGGATGGGCACGTCGCAGCGGTGGCACCGCTACGACGACGCGCGCACGGCCGTCATCCGGGAGGTGCTGCGGGCCGTCGTGACCGGGCTGGTGGCTGAGACTGGCCGGTCGCGGCTGGACATCGTGGACGCCGGCGGCGGGACCGGCGGGTCCGCGGTGCCCCTGGCCGGCCAGGGGCACGCGGTAACCGTGATCGACCCCAGCCCGGATTCGCTGGCCGCCGCGCAGCGCCGCGCCGCGGAGATGAGCGTGCAGTTGCGGGCCGTCCAGGGTGACGTCGGCGACCTGGCCGCCGTCGTCGGGGAACAGGGCGCCGACCTGGTGCTGTGCCACAGCGTGCTGGAGTACGTGGATTCACCGGCGGCGGCCATGACCACCGTGGCCAGCGTGCTGCGGCCGGGCGGCGCGGTGAGCGTGCTGGCGGCCAGCGCGGTCGCGGCGGTCATCCACCGGGCCCTGGCCGGGCGTTTCGATGAGGCCCGGCGGCTGCTGGCCGCGGCCGGCGGCCCGGCGGCCGCGGCTGACGGCCGGCCAGGGGCCGGGTCGGGGGACATGGCCCGGGCCGGGTCCGGCGGCCGGTCCGGGGCCGGGTCCGGCGGCCGGTCCGGGGCCGAGCCGCGCCGGTTCACCCTGGCCGAGGTGACCGGCCTGATCGAGGAAGCCGGGCTGAGGCCTGGCGCCGCGCACGGCATCCGGGTCTTCACCGACCTGGTGCCGGGTTCCTTCGCGGACGTCGACCCCGGGGCCGCGGACGCGTTGCTGGCCCTGGAGCAGGCCGCCTCCACCCATCCGGCCTTCCACGACTTCGCCACCCAGTTCCACGTGCTCGGGTACCGATGAGCCACGGCGGCCCGGGTCACGAGCGGGAGGACAGCGGCTGCCCCATCCTGCACGTGGACATGGACGCCTTCTACGCGAGCGTTGAGATCCGCGACCGCCCCGACCTGGCCGGGCGGCCGGTGATCGTGGGCGCGACCGCCAGCCGCGGCGTGGTCCTGTCCGCGTCCTACGAGGCGCGGACGTTCGGGGTGACTTCGGCCATGCCGGTGACGCGGGCCCGGCGGCTGTGCCCGCAGGCCGTGTTCATCCCGCCCCGGCATCACGTCTACGCCGCCGTGTCCAAGGAGGTCATGGAGGTCTTCCGGTCGGTCACTCCCGAGGTGGAGCCGCTCGCGCTGGATGAGGCGTTCCTCGACGTGTCCGGGGCCATCCGGCGGCTCGGGCCGCCGGCCCGGATCGGTGCGCTGATCCGGGCCACGATCGCCGAGCAGCAGGGCATCACCTGCTCCGTCGGGGTGGCCCCGTCCAAGTTCATCGCCAAGCTCGCGTCCACCCGCTCCAAGCCGGACGGGCTGCTCGTGGTGCCCGCCGACGGGGTCCTGGAGTTCCTGCACCCGCTGCCGGTGGCGGCGCTGTGGGGCGTGGGCGAGCAGACCGGGCAGGTGCTGGCCCGGCTCGGGCTGCGCACGGTGCGGGACATCGCGGAGATCCCGGTCGGCACTCTGCAGCGGGAACTGGGTCCCTCGCTGGGCGCTCACCTGGCCGCCCTGGCCTGGGGGCGGGACGAGCGCCCGGTAGTGACCAGCGCCCCGGAAAAGAGCATCGGCGCGGAGGAGACGTTCGCCAGCGACATCGACGACCCGGAGCTGATCCGCCGCGAGCTGCTCCGCTTGTCGGGGCGGACCGCGCGCGGCCTGCGCTCGGCCGGGGCCCTGGCCCGGACGGTGGTGATCAAGCTCCGGCTGGCCAACTTCACCACGATCACCCGGTCACGGACGCTCCCTGAGCCGACCGACGTGGCCCGCACCATCTACGCGACCGCCTGCGCCCTGTACGGCGCGGCCGGACTGGACTCCCGCGCCCGGCTCCGGCTGGTCGGGGTACGCGCGAGCGGCCTGGTGCCCGCCTCCCGGGCCGCCACCCAGCTGGCGTTCGGTGAGAGGCCGGCCGGGTGGCGCGATGCCGAGCGGGCCCTGGACCGGATCAGCGGGCGGTTCGGCACCGACACGGTCCGGCCCGCCGCCCTGGTGACCGGGGACCGGGATGGGCTGGCTCCGCGTCCGGGCGGGCCGGCGTCCCGGGATGGGCCGTCCCCGCGTCCGGGCGGGCCGCCGTCCCGGGATGGGCCGTCCCCGCGTCCGGGCGGGCCGCCATCCCGCCCGGAGGCGGGGCCCCGCCCGGAGGCGGAGCCCGGTCCGCGCCCTCCGGAGTGATCCGGGCCACGGGGTGATCTGGGGTGATGGGCGAAGCGATGACGGGTACGGGCGGGTTGATCCGGGTTACGGGCGGGGTGATCCGGCCCACGGCCGGCCGGATTACCGTCCCGGGCGCCAGCCGGATCAGGGCGCCGCAAGCCCGCCCAAGGATCCCGGAGGCCGCCGGGAGGAGGCTGATATACTGACCCTTACACGAATCTAATTCGAATGTGCGTTTGACTGACGTCCGGCTTGCCGGGCGGATGGCTGCGGCCGGCGCTAGAGGAGGTCCGGGGTGCAGGCAGTGGTCAGAATTCCTTTACCCTCCCGCTACCCTTCCACCCAGTGCGGCCGGACTCGTATTCTGGAAGAAGAACCCTGGACCGTGAGATGAACTCATCGCACCCGTCCCCGCGCGCGAGGTTTCATGGGAGGCGCCGTGCCGCTGTCTGAGCACGAACAGCGTCAGCTCGATCAGATCGAGCGTGCGCTCTATGCCGAGGATCCGAAGTTCGCGCAGGCGGTGCGCGCGAAGGATCCGCGGGTGCACTACAAGCGCCGGGTGGTCGAGGCGGCGATCGGCTTCCTGCTCGGCGTGGGCCTCTTGCTGGCCGGCGTCATCTCCAAGCTGACCTTGATCGGCGTAGCCGGCTTCGTGGTCATGCTCGCCTGCTCCATGTGGGCGCTGTCCAGTTGGCGGCACATGTCCGGTGGCTCGGCCGGGCGGCCTGGCCCGGCCCGTGAACGCCGGATGCGGCCGCCGGCGAGTTCCCGGTCCCGGTTCATGGAACGGCTCGAGGAGCGCTGGCGCCGCCGTCAGGAGCGGGACCGGTAGGCCCGGAAGCGGACCGGCAGGCCCAGCTTCATCCGGAACCTGCCTTCCGGGCAGGCGGTCTGCCTGCCTTCCGGGCAGGCGGTCAGTGATGAGCGGCGTGCGGTCACGCGGCCCGCGCCAGCCAGTGACGCTCAGGTAGGCACGATCAGGTGGTTACGACCAGGTCAGGTGGTTCGCGCCTTGCGATCGGCCCGCGGGCCCCGGCGTGACCAGGCGCCCGTCCGGTGCGCGGCCACGTCCATCCAGCCGAACACGTCCAGCCCGTGCTGCACGGCCACCCGGGCAGGCCGCAGCGACGAAGAGGGCAGCAGCCGGGCCCGCCAGCGTCCCAGCCGACTGGCCCGCGCGGCCACTTCGCGGCGGACCAGGTCGGCGTCGGCCCGCAGCGTGGCCGAATCCGCAGGTTCCCGGGCGTACCGGGCCCGCTCGGTGGCGTGAACGATCCGGGTCAGAGCGGCCGCCGCTTCCGTGCCCGGCCGCACCGCCTCGGTCAGCCTGCTCCCGAGGGCCCGCGGAGATTCACTCGCGGACCAGGTGACCTGATAGTCGGTCAGGTCGTCCAGCAGTTCCAGCCAGGCCGCCTGAGCCCGCTCCCGGTCGTCCCCCGCCGCCCGCGACCAGCGCCGCCGCCGGGTCAGCGACCTGGCCAGGCGGGGAGTGACCAGCAGGACGGCGACCACCGCCACGACGATCAGCCAGATGGATGACGAATGAGCGCTGGAGGCGCCTCCCTGGGCCCCGGTGGCGCCGAGGCGGTTCAGCTTGGCCAGCGCCCCGGAGTTTCCTGGCGTCGCCCCCGTCTGCGGGGCCGTAGCGGCCGGGGTCGGCGCGCCCTGGCCCCCGTCGGGGGCGACGGGCAGCAGCGGCACGGTGTAGGCGGGCTGGCGCGCGGTGGCCTGGCCCTCGGCTCCCGAGGGGGTGGGCTCGAACCGGAGCCAGCCAGCACCCTGGAAATAGAGTTCCGGCCACGCGTGGGCATCGCTGGTCCGGACATTCCAGCGGTCATGCCCGATCGGCGAGCCTTCGGTGTATCCCACCGCCACCCGGGACGGGATAGCGAGCAGCCGGGCCAGCACGGCCATGGCGAAGGCGAACTGCTGGCAGTAACCCCGCCGGTCCTTGGTCAGGAAGTTGACCAGGGCCTTGGCCGTGTTCGGCTCACGCACGTTGAGGCTGTAGGTGAATTTGCCCGACTGGGCGAACCAGCGTTGCAGGGCCACCGCCTTGCCGTAGGGCGTGGTCTGGTTCTCGGTGATCCGCGCGGCGAGCTTGATCAGCGGATCGAAGGCCTGCGGGACGTCAATGTAGCTGGTCTCGATGTTGTCCGGGATGACGCCGGACCGCTCCAGTTGCCGCTGCGTGGGGGAGATCTCGCGGCTGGTCACCGTATAGCTGAGGCCGGCGAGGCGCTGGGCCGAGAACATGGTGAGCGTGCGCGGATCGGTACGCCAGTCCCCGCTCACGTTGACGTTGCGGGCCGGGTAGGGCAGCGGGAGGAAGCTCGCCGTGCGCGGACCGGTGGTCAGCGACTTGCCCAGGGTGATACTCGTGCTCTCGGCCGACGTGGTGGTACTGCGGCTCAGCCCCGGCGTGGCGGGCAGCTTGCCGTCGTGCATGTCCCGCCCGGCGGTGGAGGCCAGTGTCCAGGTGCTGGAGCTGAGGTTGCTCAGCACGTACACCTGGAGATACTGGGGGTCCGGGTCGGTCGTCCGGTAAGTAAGCACGTGCCGGGGCTGCGGGAGCTGCAGGTCCGCGTTCATCTGCACCAGTGGATTGGGCAGCGAGACCAGCTCCCCGGCGCCGCCCCCGCCCGAGAAGAGCTTGTGGTTGCGCAGCCCGGGCACGAGCAGGGGGACGAAGACGGCGATCACCACGGCCGCCACCCCGATCCGGCGGCCGGCCGCGGCAAGCTCCCTGGTGTTCGGCGTGCCCCGCTGCGCCACCGCGGGATCCTGGCCGCGATGCCACATGGTGACCAGCCGTCCCCACAGCCGCAGCCGGTCCCGGGCGTCCACGGCCAGCAGGGCCAGATACCCTGCCATGCCCACGCCGAACACGAGCATGGCCCCGAACACGCCCTCATGCGCGGTGGTGGTGAGGGGCACGCAGAACAGCACCAGCAACGGCAGCCCGGCCACAGCCGGCCGGCGCAGCCGCACCGCGAGCAGGTCGGTGGCCGCCGCCGCCAGGCCGATGCCGAGCACGGTGAGCAGCAGGATCCCCGAGCCGGCCGGGACGGGCGGCGCGAACCTCGCGGTCTCGTCCAGCCCCTCCCGGGCCAGTGACCACAGGTGGTGCAGGGAGGCGGTCGTCGGGATGATCCCGCCCAGCGAGTGGGCGCTGGAGAACAGCACGTTCACGTACAGCAGCAGTGCGATCAGGCCGATGGGGGCGCACAGCAGCCACGGGAGCACCCGCAGCCGGGTGAGCGCCCCGGCCAGGGCGACCACGGCGATGGCCCCGGCGCCCTCCCAGAACCAGAGCCAGCCCGACACCAGCGGGTAGAGAGACAGGGACGCCGCGAGCGCGGCCACGGCCGCGGCGACGGTGAGGCGCTGGCTCACCGGCCGGCCCCGGCCCGGAAGCTGCCCTGCTCGTGCCCGGGTGCGCCGATTAGCGTGGATGAGGCGCGCAGCCGTTCCCAGGCCGTGGTGAGCGGGGTGTCGGCGGTGATCGTGGTGACCCGCCACCCCGCCGCGCGGAGAATTCCCGCGGGGAGTTCCGTCTCCGCCTGGCTGTCGGCCGCGCGGCGGCCGGCCCAGGTCGAGACCGCGAGCAGCAGGGCCATCGCAGGGCCCGCGTCCCGGCGGCCCGCGGCGAGCCTGCTCGCTTCCTGCGCCGACAGCCGCCCGGCCACCACCACGAACAGCCCGCCGGTGCCGCCGGGCGTGAGGTCCATGCCGCCGGCCAGTCCCGACCCGCTGGACTGCCCGATGACCGCGAGGGAGTCGAGCAGGGAATCCTCGAAGGATCCGGGCGCGGTGGCGGGCCCGGTATCGGTGACCAGATGCCCGTCAATGCCGCTGCGGGCCAGGTGGACACCGATCGACGCGATGGCACTCGCCGCGTACTCGAACGAGGAGCCCGCGCCGGCGCCGCTGTGCGCCCGGGCTCGGGTGTCGAGCAGGAGCACCGCGCGGTTGCGCCAGCGCTGCTCCTCACGCCGGACCATGAGCTCACCATGCCGGGCGGTGGACCGCCAGTGCACCCGGCGCAGCTCGTCACCATCCCGGTACGGGCGGGGGATGACGTCGTCCTCCCCGGCCGTGTCCGCCGTCCGGGTGCGGCCGCCACCCTCCCCGCGCCAGTTGCCGGCCAGCGGCATGCTCGGCAGCGGGATGATCGCGGGCGTCACCACGAGCGTGCTCCGGGCGGCGAACGAGCGGGTGAGCTCGACCAGGCCGAACGCATCGGCCACGCGCACCTGCAGCGGCCCGACCGTGTACTTGCCCCGTGAGCCGGACTGGATGGGGTAGGTCAGCTCCCGCCAGCCACCCTGCTCAATCCGTTCCAGCACGAAACGCGGCCGGGTACCGAGCGAGTAGGGCAGGGCGTCCTCGGCCAGCAGCAGCCCAGTGGGCAGCCGGGAGATGTTCTCCAGGCGCAGCGAGACCACCGCGTTATGCCCCGCGGGCACCCGCGGCGGGCTGATCCGCCGCGCGCAGCGGATCCGGTAGCGGGCCCGGCTGGTCGCGAGCGCGGCCAGCAGCGGCAGCGCCAGCAGCACGATCCCGATGCTGAGCAGGGCCCTTTCCCCCAGGCCAAGCCCGAACGCCCCCGCGGCCACGCCCGCCGCGAGGAATGACTTCCCACGTATGGTCAACCCGGCGAACAGCGCCCGCATCCTGGCCCTTCCTCCGCCCCGTCGTCCTAACCTACGTCACGAACGGGCCACGGGTTCATGAGGCGGTGCAGCGATGGGAACTCGGCGCAGCGCACGCTGCCGCAGGCCGCAGTGCGGAGGCGGCGGCCAGGGAGCTCAGCGCATCCGCGGCAGGGGGGTCTGCTCCACGATACCCGCCACCACCCGGTCCGGAAGCTGGCGCTCCACCATGGCCTCAGCGGTAGGGAGCAGCCGGTGCGCGAGGACTGGGCCGGCCAGCGCCTGCACGTCATCAGGGATCACGAAGTCGCGGCCGTCCAGCGCCGCGCGGGCCCGGCTGGCCCGGAGCAGGTGCAGCGTCGCACGGGGGGAAGCGCCGAGCCGCAGCTCGGGAGCCGAGCGGGTGGCGGCCACCAGGCTGATCACGTACTGCTTGAGTGCCTCGGCCACGTGGACGCGGCGCACCGCGGCGATCAGGTCCCGCACGTCGCTGGCCGTGGCGACCGGCTCCAGCGAGTCCAGGGGGGAACTCGACCCGTGCAGGTCCAGCATGGCCAGCTCGGCGTCGGTGCTCGGGTAGCCGATGGAGATCCGCGCCGTGAAACGGTCCCGCTGCGCCTCCGGGAGGGGGTAGGTCCCCTCCATCTCCACCGGGTTCTGCGTGGCGATGACCATGAATGGCCGTTCCAGCGGGTAGCTGGTGCCGTCCACCGTGACCTGCCGCTCCTCCATGCACTCGAGCAGCGCTGACTGGGTCTTGGGGGACGCGCGGTTGATCTCGTCGCCGACAACGATGTTCGCGAAGACCGGCCCCGGCTTGAACTCGAACTCGCGGTGTTCCTGGTTGAACGCGCTGACCCCGGTGATGTCGCTGGGCAGCAGGTCGGGCGTGAACTGAATCCGCTGCACCGTGCAGTGGGTTGACCGGCCCAGCGCCTTGGCCAGCATCGTCTTTCCCACGCCGGGGACGTCCTCGATCAGCACGTGCCCCTCGGCGAGCAGCACCGTCAGGGCGAGCCGGACCGCGTCCGGCTTCCCCTCGATGACCGACTCGATCGCGGTGCCGATGCGATGGGCCACCTGTACCAGGTCGTCGAGCGTGCGCTCGGCGCCCGCCCCCATATCCAAGACCACCTGTCCTCCTTGGTCAGCTGGGCACGAGGCCGACAGCAACGTCAACCGCAGGCTCTGGGCCGCCCACGGCTGACGTGTTGGTGCGTACCGACAGTACGTCCTGGACGGCCCAGCGCGCGATGCGGCGCAGCGGGGCAGCCCACCCGCTGGCCGCCGGTCGCGGTTCCCCCACTTTGCTCCCTGGCTCTGACCTGCGTGAACAGCGCGTTTATCCGTTATCTAGATCCTTGGCGACGTTGACGGTGGGGGAATGTGGAGTACAGTGGAGGCCGATGGGGCACGCTACTCCGGGGGGCGGGAGGTGAGGGCCTGTGTTCCTGGGCACTCATACGCCACGCCTCGACGAGAAGGGCCGGTTGTTCCTGCCGGCTGAAGTACCGCGAGGAGCTCGCTGGAGGGCTAGTGATCACCAAGGGCCAGGAACGCTGCCTGTATGTCTTCCCGGTCGCGGAGTTCGGCCGGATCACGGAGGCCCTGCGCAGCGCGCCGGTCACCGCGAAAGCGGTACGGGATTACAGCCGGGTGTTCTTCGCCAGTGCTTCCGACGAGATCCCTGACAAGCAGGGCAGGATCACCATCCCGCCCGGGCTGCGCGAGTACGCGGCGCTGATCCGTGACTGCGCGGTCATCGGGGCCAATACGCGTCTGGAGATCTGGGACTCCGCGGCATGGGAGTCCTACCTGGCGGAGCAGGAAGACGCCTTCTCCGCAGCCTCAGAGGAGGTATTGCCAGGGGTGCTGTAAGCGGCACCGGGATTCCGGTGCCGCGTGCTCGGCGAGGTCTCCACCCGCGCCTGGGCGATCACGTCGGCTGGCGTCACTTCCCCGGCGCCAGGAGACGTCCAGGCTCGCGCGGTAGCGCGGATGGGGACCTGGCCGGGCAGCACCAGTCCGCCAGCACCAGTCCGCCAGCACGGGGCCGCCGGCACGGGGCCGGCAACACGGGCAGGCACGCCGCCCGCTGCATCTCCAGGAGGCTGCGGCGGGGTGAGAGGGGGTCGGATGGGCGAGTCGGCAGCCGGGCATCTGCCGGTGATGATCGAGGAAGTCCTCGCCCTTTTCGAGCCGGCGCTGCAGCCACGCGGCGCGATCCTCGTGGACGCCACCCTGGGCCGGGCCGGCCATGCCCGCGCGCTCCTCGACGCGCACCCGGGACTCGCGCTGATCGGGGTGGACACCGACACCCAGGCGCTGGAGGAGTCGCGCCGGCTGCTGGCCCCCTACGCCGACCGGGTGACCCTGGTGCACGCGGTCTACGACGAGATCCCCGAGCTCCTGTCACACCGGGGTGACCAGCGCGTCCAGGGCATCCTGTTCGACCTGGGCGTCTCCTCACCGCAGCTGGATGACCCGGCCCGGGGTTTCGCCTACTCCTATGACGCGCCGCTGGACATGCGGATGGACCAGACCAGGGCGCTGACCGCCGCCGAGGTGCTCAACACCTACCCGGCCGGCCAGCTCGCCCGGATCCTGCGCGACTACGGCGAGGAACGGTTCGCCCGGCGGATCGCCGACGCCGTGGTGCGCGAGCGCGCCCGCGCTCCACTTTCCACCACCAGCCAGCTGGCTGAGATCGTCCGGGACTCCATCCCCGCACCGGCCCGGCGCACCGGCGGGCATCCCGCCAAGCGGACCTTCCAGGCGCTGCGCATCGAGGTCAACGGGGAACTCGATGCGCTGCACGCCGCGCTGCCCGGCGCCCTGGGCCGGCTGGCCGTGGGCGGCCGGATCGTGGTGCTGGCCTATCACTCGCTGGAGGACCGGGCGGTCAAGACCACGCTGGCCGCTGCGGCTGCTGACACCACACCGCCCGGCCTGCCGGTGCCCCTGGAGTCCGCGCGGCCCGAGTTCAGGCTGCTCACCCGGGGGGCGCAGCGGCCCTCCGCGGCGGAACTGGCCCGCAACCCGCGGGCCGCGCCCGCCCGGCTGCGGGCCGCCGAGCGGATCAGGGACGCGGCGTGACCGGGGTCAGCGGGCGGGGCACCAGCAGGCAGGGCATCACGGGGCGGGGCAGGGACATCTGGCCGCAAGGGGGACGCGGGAGTGAGCGTGCGCACTGACGTGAGGACAGGGGCCCGGCCACGGCCGCCCGGCGTCCGGGAACCGGGAACCACGGAACCGGGTCCGGGGAGCCAGGGCGCCCGGGGGCGGGCCGCTGGGAGCCGTGCCGCTGGGAGCCGGGCTGCCGGGAAGCTGGCTGCCGGCGGGCAGGGTTCGGGCGGGCAGCCTTCCGGTGGGAGAGGGTTCGGCGGCAGGGTTCAGGCAGGCAGGGTTCAGGCAGGCAGGGTTCAGGCAGGCAGGGTTCAGGCAGGCAGGGTGCCGCGGGGCAGGCACCGGCCGGCCAGCGGGCGCGGGCCTCGGCGGGTTCACCGGCCCCCGTGCTGCCCGCCCGGACCCGGCCATCCCGTCCCCGCCCGGGCGGCACGGGCCCGGGACGTTCCGCAGGGCCGGGCCAGGGCCGCTCGGCTGTCCCCGTCCCGGATGGGGCCACCGGAACCGGGCCGCACCCGGCGGGGGCCACGCCCGACGCCGGACCGTGGGCGGGTGCGCCATCCAGGGGTATCGCGCGGACCCCGTTCATCGTGTTCGTGACCGCGCTGCTCGGCGGGGGGCTGATCTGCCTGCTGGTGATCAACACGATCCTGGCCACCGGGTCGTACCAGATCACCAGCCTCCAGCAGGCACAGGCGGCTCGCGGCCAGCAGGTGCAGGTGCTCAGGCAGCAGGTCGCTGAGGACTCGGCGCCCTCGATCATCGCGAAGCGGGCGCGCGAGCTCGGCATGGTCCGGCCGCCGCTGACCAGGTTCCTCAACCTCAAGTCCGGCCGGATCATCCGCCAGCCCAGCACCGAGGCGGGCGTTCCCGCGGTTCCGGGATATACCCCGTGAAGGACGGTCAGGGTGACGGCCGCCCTGGCGCGCGGGGCGGGCGACCGCCGGCCTCACCCGGCCCCCGCCGTCCTGCGGCGGGCCGGAGGTCGCGGGACGGTGCCGCGGGCGTCCGTGGTGAGGCCGGCCACGGGCGGCTCCCGCGTCCCGGCGCGGACGGCCGCCAGGCGTCCCGCCCCGGGTCGTGGACGGGTCCGGTGCGGCCGCCTCGCGCGCCCCGGCGTCCCCCCGCGCGGGACAGCCCGGCCCGCGACGCCCGGGCCCCGGGTCGCGAGACGGGGGGCAGCAGCCAGGCCCCGCGCCGCCGCAGCATGCTCACCCGGGGCAGCCCGCACCGCCGGCTGCGCATCACCATGCTCTGCATCGGCTTCGTGCTCTCCCTGGTGGCCGGCCTCGTCCAACTCCAGGCCATGGAGGGCTCGTCGATCCAGGCCGTCGCCGAGTCGCACCGGCTGGCCACGATCGCCGTGCCGGCCGTTCGGGGCTCCATTACCAGCGCGGACGGCACCACACTCGCGATGACCGTGCAGACTGACCTGGTCCATGCCGACCCGCCGATGATCACCCGGGGGAAGCGGTCGTTCAGCTCGGTGGCCAGCGCCCTGGCCAGCCCGCTCGGCATGACGCCTGCGTCGATCCTGGCCCTGCTGTCCCACGCGCCGCCGACCTCACCTGACTACGTCGTGCTGAAGCGGAGCATTCCGGCCACCACCGCCTCGCGGGTCAGCACGCTCAACCTGCCTGGTATCGCGCTGACCCCGTCGTACACGCGCGTCTACCCGAACGGGGCCCTGGCCGCCAACGTCATCGGCTTCACCAACACCACCGCCTCCGGGGTACTGCAGGGGGAGGCCGGCGTCGAGCAGTCCTACAACCCGCTGCTGGCCGGCCGGGCCGGCCAGCAGGAGGTCCAGGTGGGCTCCAACGGCCAGCCGATCCCGGTGGCGGGCCAGGATGTCCGGCAGGTGGAGCCGGGCCGCAACGTCCGGCTCACGATCGTGGCCGGGCTGCAGTGGGAGGCCGAGCAGGCCTGCGCCCGGGAAGTCAAGAAGACCGACGCCAGCAACTGCACGGTGGTCATCATGCAGCCCGGCACCGGGAAGATCCTCGCGATGGCGCAGTCGCCGTCGTTTGATCCGGGGGACCCGGCCAACCTGGCCAACACCATCGACATGCCGGTCTCCAACGTGTTCGACCCCGGCAGCACCGCCAAGGTGATCACCGCCGCGGCCGCGATGGAGCACGGGGGCCAGACCCCGATGAGCGCTTACACGGTGCCGGAGTCGATCAACATCGACGGTTACCCCTTTCACGACGCCGAATACCACCCGACCGAAAGGTGGACCATCGCCGGGATCATCGCCCACTCCAGCAACGTGGGCATGGTCCAGGTGACCCAGCACGTCAGCCCGCAGACGCAGTACCAGTACTTCAGGAACTTCGGTATCGGCTCGCCCAGTGTGGCCGGGCTGCCCGCGCAGAGCAACGGCATCCTCTATCCGGTGTCCAAGTGGTGGGGCGACGAGCGGTACACACTGTCGTTCGGCCAGGGCGTCGCGGTCACCGCCGTCCAGATGGCCAGCGTCTACGCCACGATCGCCAACGGCGGGGTGCGGGTCGCCCCCTCGATCGTGGACGGCACCACCACCGCGGGCGGACGTTTCGTAGCCGCGCCCAAGCCCGCCAGCCACCGGGTCATCCAGGTCAAGACCGCCCACGAGCTGATGGGCATCCTGCAGCAGGTGCCCTGGGTGGACGCGCAGGTGGGTGAGCCCTGGGCGGAAATACCGGGGTACTCGATCGCGGCCAAGACCGGGACCGCGCAGATCGCCGACCCCAAGCACGGCGGCTGCCTGTGCCTGTACGGGTCGAGTCTCATCGGGATCGCGCCGGCCGGGAACCCCAAGCTGGTAGTGGCCGTGAACGTGCAGAACCCGCGCAAGGGCGGCTACTTCGGCATCCAGGTGGCAGGCCCCGTCTTCTACAAAGTCATGAACTTCGCCTTGCGGACGATGAAGATCCCGCCCGATCATGCCCAGCGTCCCAACGTCAGGCTCACGGCACCGTGATCAGAGGTAACCTCGGCCCGTGCCTGCGGCTCTCCTTCCACGCGATGTCCCGCCGCGTCCGCTGTCCGAACTGGCCATGCTGCTCGGGCTGAGCACCGGACGCGCTGGCCCTGATCCGCTGGCCGGTCCAGGTGGACCGGCCATGGTAACCGGCGTGACCCACGATTCGCGCCGGGTGCGGCCGGGTGACCTGTACGCGGCCCTGCCGGGCAGTCAGCACCACGGCGCGCATTTCTGCGACGGCGCCGCCGATGCCGGGGCGGTGGCCGTGCTCACCGACCCCGACGGGAAGAGCCTGGCCCGGCACTGCGGGCTGCCGGTCTTCGTGGTCTCCGATCCGCGGGCCCGGCTGGGCGAGGTCGCGTCGTGGATCTACGGGAACCCGTCCAGTCGCCTGACCCTCATCGGTGTCACCGGCACCAGCGGCAAGACCAGCACGACCTACCTGCTGGAGTCCGGCCTGCGCGGGGCGGGTCACGTGACCGGGCTGCTGGGCGGGGTGGAAACCCGGGTGGCCGGGACCGTCGCCCCCAGCCAGCTCACCACGCCCGAGGCCACCGATCTCCAGGCGCTGCTGGCCGAAATGGTGCGGCGCGGCGTGACCGCGGCCGCGATGGAGGTCTCCAGCCACGCACTGGCCCTAGGCCGGGTCGCGGGCACGACCTACGACGTCGTCGTGTTCACCAACCTGTCCCAGGATCACCTGGACTTCCACCCCAGCATGGATGAGTACTTCTCGGTGAAGGCCAGCCTGTTCGCCCCGGGCTTCGCCCGGATCGGCGTGGTCAACACCGACGACGAGTGGGGCCGCAAGCTGGCCCGGCGGGCCGAGATTCCGGTCACCACCATCTCCGCCACCGGAGACCCGGGTGCCGACTGGCGTGCGGCTGATGTGCGGGGCGGCGCGGACGGGAGCACCTTCCGGGTCATCGGGCCGGGCGGGGTGGAAGCCGACGCGTCGGTGGCGCTGCCCGGCCCGTTCAACGTCTCCAACGCGCTGGGCGCGATCGTCGCCCTCGTGGAGGCGGGGGTCAGCCTGGCCACGGCGGTGGCCGGAGTCGCGGCCGCGCCGGGCGTCCCGGGCCGGCTGGAACGGGTGGAGTGCGGCCAGGACTTCACCGTGCTCGTGGACTACTCGCACAAGCCCGGGGCCGTCGAGGCCGTGCTGCGCGCGCTGCGGCCGGTCACCCAGGGACGGCTGTCCATCGTGCTGGGCTGCGGCGGTGACCGGGACCGCGCCAAGCGGCCGCTGATGGGCGCGGCCGCGGTGAGCCTCACCGACCTGGCTATCCTGACCAGTGACAACCCCCGATCCGAGGACCCGCTGGCCATCCTGGCTGAGATGCTGCAGGGGGTCCTGACCGTCCCGGCCGAGCGCCGCGGGCGGGTGATCATGGAGCCGGACCGGGCCGCCGCGATCGGGCTGGCCATCTCGGCTGCGGGCAAGGGGGACATCGTGCTGATAGCGGGCAAGGGACACGAGCGCGGGCAGTACGCCGCGGGGCAGGTCACCCCGTTCGACGACCGGGAAATCGCCGCGGACGCCCTCGCCGAGGTGCTGGCCGATCGCGGCTGGGACGCGGCCCCGGTCCGGCTGGGTCCGCCGCGATCGCGCCTGTCCAGCCCGGGAGAGCGTGCCATGGAGGAGGACGCGTGATCCCCCTTTCCATCGGGGCCATCGCCCAGCTCACCGGGGCCCGGCTCACCGGGCCCCAGCTCACTGGCGCTGCATCAGGCCGGCATCCAGATCCGGGCACGCTGGTCACCGGACCGGTGATCATCGATTCCCGGGCGGCCGGCCCCGGTGCGCTGTTCGCGGCCCTGCCCGGCACCCGCGTGGACGGGCATGACTTCGCCGCGCAGGCCGTGGCCGCCGGGGCCGCCGCGGTGCTGGCCACCCGGCCCTGCGGGGTACCTGCGCTGATCGTGCCCGACGTCACCGAGGCCCTGGGCCGGCTGGCCCGCGCCGTAGTGGATTCCCTGCCTGACCTGCGGATCGCCGGGATCACCGGATCAGCCGGCAAGACCACGACCAAGGACCTCGCCGCCCAGCTCGTCGAGCACCTCGGCCCCACCGTGGCGCCGCGGGCATCCTGGAACAACGAGATCGGCCATCCGCTGACCGTGCTCCGCGCCACCGCGCAGACCCGTTACCTGGTGCTCGAGCTGTCGGCCCGGGGGCCCGGACACATCGCTCACCTGTGCCAGATCGCCCCGCCCCAGTTCGGCGTGGTGCTGTGCGTGGGACACGCGCACGAGGGCGAGTTCGGCGGCATCGAGGAAGTCGCCCGGGCCAAGGGCGAGCTGCCCGCCGCGCTGCCGGAAGGCGGAGGGCCGCGCGGCGGGGTGGCGCTGCTCAATGCCGACGACCCCCGGGTCATGGCCATGGCCGCGCGGACGGCGGCCCGGGTGGTGACATTCGGCCTCGACGGCCCGGCCGACGTGCGCGCCGAGGACGTCCGGCTCGACGACCGTGGCCGGCCCGGCTTCCGGCTCGTCAGCCCGTCCGGATCCGGCCCGGTCCAGCTCCGCCTGTACGGCGAGCACAACGTGCACAACGCGCTGGCCGCGGCCGCCCTGGCCGGGGAGCTGGGCATGCCCGTGACCGACATCGCCCAGCGGCTGTCCGGGGCGGAGGCCCGCAGCCGGTGGCG
Organism: uncultured Actinomycetes bacterium; assembly: GCA_963782185.1. Taxonomy (GTDB): domain Bacteria; phylum Actinomycetota; class Actinomycetes; order Streptosporangiales; family Streptosporangiaceae; genus RYN-230. The sequence goes on along the minus strand of CAWAJB010000031.1, from coordinate 169,215 downwards.
GATGGAGGTCACCGAGCGGCCGGACGGGGTCATCGTGCTCAACGACGCCTACAACGCCAACCCTGAGGCCGTCCGGGCTGCCCTGGACACGCTCGCGGCGCTGGCCCGCGGCCGCCGCGCGTTCGCGGTGCTCGGGCCGATGAGCGAGCTGGGCCCGCACTCCCGGGCCCGGCACGAGGAGATCGGCGGGTACGCGGCCCAGGCCGGCCTGAGCGGTCTCATCGTGGTCGGCGAGGAGGCCGGGCCCATCCTCACCGGGGCCAAAGCCGAGCCGTCCTGGGGCGGTGAGCTGGTCGGAGTCGCCGACGTGAGCGCCGCGATCGACGCGCTCGGCCACCGGCTCGCGCCGGGGGACGTGGTGCTGGTGAAGGCCTCACGCTCGGCCGGCCTGGAGCGGGTCGCGCTCGCGCTGACGGAGGCGGCCCAGTGAGGACGATCCTGTTCTCCGCCGGGGTCTCGCTCCTGCTCGCCCTGTTCGGCACGCCGCTGGCGATCAGGATCTTCTCCCGCCGCGGCTACGGCCAGCTGATCCGGGAAGAGGGCCCGGCCGGCCACGCGACCAAGCGCGGCACTCCCACCATGGGCGGGACAGTCATCGTGATCGCGGCGGTGGTCGGCTACTTCGTCGGCAACATCTTCACCGGCCAGGAGCCGTCCGTCTCCGGCGTGCTGGTCATGTTCCTCATGGTGGGCCTGGGCGCGGTCGGTTTCATCGACGACTTCATCAAGATCTACAAGCAGCGCAGCCTCGGCCTGCGCAGCGGGGCCAAGCTGGCCGGCCAGGGCGTGGTCGGGGCGGTCTTCGCGCTGCTGGTAGTCCAGCAGCACTTCGCCGACGGGTACGACCTCACGCCGGCCGACGCGCACCTGTCCTTCCTGCGTGACTTCGGGCCGCCGATCGGCGTCACCGCGTTCATGCTGTGGATCGTCTTCCTGATCGCAGGCACGTCCAACGCGGTGAACCTCACCGATGGCCTGGACGGCCTGGCCACCGGCTGCGCCTGCCTCGTGCTGGCCGCGTTCGTGCTGATCGGCAACTGGCAACTGCGCAACGACTGCACCACGTTCCTCGCCCCGCACTGCTACTCCGTGCGCGACCCGCTCGACCTCGCGGTGGTCGCGGCCTCGGTGCTCGGCGCCTGCTTCGGCTTCCTGTGGTGGAACGCGCCGCCCGCCCGGATCTTCATGGGCGACACCGGGTCGCTGGCCCTCGGCGGCGTGCTGGCCGGCCTGGCGGTGTGCACCAAGACCCAGCTCCTGCTGGCCCTCCTCGGCGGCATCTTCGTGATCATCGCCCTGTCCGTGATCATCCAGGTCGGCTCGTTCAAGATGACCGGCCGCCGGGTGTTCCGGATGGCGCCGCTCCAGCACCACTTCGAGCTCAAAGGCTGGGCAGAAACCACCATTGTGATCAGATTCTGGCTGATTTCCGCCATGTTTGTCGCACTGGGCCTGGGCATCTTCTACGTGGAATGGATGCCGAAGTAACCCACGTCCCGCGGGTCGCCGGCGGGGCGGCGCGCCGGGGGCGGGTTCCGTCCGGGACCGCGGATGGCGGGGGGCAAGGGGGTCGCCCCCCGGACTAATACCAGCGACACGCGCCAGATGTCCCCGGCCCGGCGGCCCCGGGGACCGAGACTTGGGGAATGGTCTCAGAGGTGTCGGCGGAGTCCCACCAGGGAGGGGGCGGCGCCGGGTACGGCGGCGCGGAGGGACAGCACGGCGCGGGGTCATGGGGTGAGTCCGCGCGGGACCGGGTGTCGGCCCGGCTCGCCTTCCTGGACCGGCCACTTACCTCCTTCTACCTGGTTTTCGGCATCACCACGCTGCTCCTGGCTCTGGGCCTGGTCATGGTCTTGTCCACTTCATCCGCGTACGGGCTCATGCAGGGCATCTCGCCCTGGTCCGGCCTGCAGCACCAGCTGTTCGGGGTGCTGATCGGGCTGCCCTGCATGTGGCTGGCGGCCAAGTGCTCGCCCTCGCGGTTCCGGGCCGCGGCCTACCCGCTGATGTTCGTATCCCTCCTCGGCCTGGTCGTCGTCCTGGTTCTCCCGCCGCCCGCGTACAGCGGTGGCGCGGCACGCTGGATCCAGCTCGGTGGTATCCAGTTCCAGCCGTCCGAGCTGGCCAAGTTCGCGTTCCTGCTGTGGGGGGCGGACCTGCTGGCCCGCAAGGAGAAGCTCAGCCAGCTGGACGACTGGCGGCAGCTGCTCATCCCGCTCCTGCCCGGGGTCGGGATCCTCGCCATGCTGGTGATGCTCGGCGACGACCTCGGCACCACGTTCGTCCTGCTGATCATCTTCCTGGCGCTGCTGTGGATCATCGGAACCCCCGGCCGGGTCTTCCTCGGGGTCCTGGCCATCATCGGCCTCGCGCTGCTGCTCATGGTCGTCGTCGCGCCGTACCGGCTGAAGCGGCTGACCGGCTACCTGGGCCCGGCGGGCAGCCCCGTCGGCCCGAACCAGCAGAGCATCCAGGGAAAATGGGCGGTGGGCTCGGGTGGCTGGTTCGGCGTGGGCCTGGGCGCCAGCCGGGAGAAGTGGGGCTGGGTCCCGGAATCGACCACCGACTTCATCTTCGCGATCCTCGGGGAGGAGCTTGGCCTGATCGGCACGCTGTGCGTGACGTTCCTCTACGGCGGCCTGGCCTACGCCGGGCTGCGGATCGCCCGGCGGGTGCAGGACACGTTCATGCGGCTGGCCGCCGGGGCGGCGACCGCCTGGATCGTGGTCCAGGCGGTGGTGAACATGGGCGCGGTTCTCGGCCTGCTGCCCATCACCGGGGTGCCCCTGCCGCTGATCTCCGAGGGGCTGTCCTCGCTGCTCGTGACCATGGTGGCGCTGGGCATGCTGATGTCGTTCGCGAAACGGGAGCCGGGGGCGAGCCAGGCCCTTGCCGAGGCTGGCCCCGGCGTGCCGCTCCGCGTCCTAAGCTGGCTGGGCCTGGCCGGCCGGCGGGAGAAGCCAGCCGCGCCCGGGCGCCGTCGGTGAGAAAGGGAGTACCGGGCGATGAGCGTCGTACTCGCGGGCGGGGGGACCGCGGGCCATATCGAGCCTGCGCTCGCCCTCGCCGATGCGCTGCGCCGGGCTGACCCGCAGCTCAGCATCGTGTGCCTGGGGACCGAGCGCGGCCTGGAGACCAGGCTGGTTCCGTTGCGCGGCTACGAACTGGCGCTGATCCCGCCGGTCCCGCTGCCCCGCCAGCTGACCCCCCAGCTGCTCGGGGTGCCCGGCCGGCTCAGCGCCTCGGTGGGGGCCGCGGCGCGGGTGCTGGAGCAGGCCCGCGCGGACGTGCTGGTGGGGTTCGGCGGCTACGTAGCCACCCCCGGTTACCTGGCCGCACGGCGCCACCACGTGCCGATCGTGGTGCACGAGGCCAACGCCCGGCCCGGGCTGGCCAACCGGATCGGCGCCCGGTTCACCACGCACGTGTTCACCGGCCAGCCTGACACCAAGCTCCCGCACGCCAGCTATATCGGGATCCCGCTCCGCCACGAGATCGCCAGCCTGGACCGGCTGGCCCTGGCGGACAAGGCCCGGGCGCACTTCGGGCTCCGGCCGGACCTGCCGGTGCTGCTGGTCACCGGCGGCTCGCAGGGCGCCCGCTCGCTGAACTACGCGGTCCTCGACGCGGCCGACTCGATCCGTGCGGCCGGGATCCAGGTGCTGCACATTCTCGGCCCGCGCAGCGACATCGACGTCCGGCTGCCCGTCGCGGGGCCGCCGTACATCACGCTGCCGTACGTGGACCGGATGGACCTGGCCTACGCGGCGGCCGACTTCGCGATCTGCCGCAGCGGCGCGATGACCTGCGCGGAACTCACGGCGGTGGGCCTGCCCGCGGCCTACGTGCCGCTGCCGCACGGCAACGGCGAGCAGCGCCTCAACGCGGTGCCGATCGAAGCGGCCGGCGGCGGGCTGATCATCGCGGACGCGGAGCTGAGCCCCGAGTGGATCCGCTCCGACCTGCTGCCCATCCTGGTCGACGCGCAGCTCGTGGCGGCCATGTCGCAGGCGGCGTCGGCGATAGGCCATCGTGACACCGACACGAGGCTGGCGGCTGAGGTCCTCAGCATCGTCCGGGACCGGGCCCACAACCGGTCCCGCGGCCGGGGCGGCACGGGCCACGCCAGCGGCAGCCGGGCCAGCGCCAGCCGGGACGGCGCCAGCCGGGGGAGGCGCAGGGCGTGAACCACCAGCGGATGAGGATGGCGCGATGGGCCTGGTAACCCCGGTGGAGCCGGTCCCGGTCGGGCAGCTCGGCCGGGTGCACTTCACCGGCATCGGCGGGGCCGGCATGTCCGGGATCGCCCGGATCATGCTGGCCCGGGGGGTTCGCGTGTCCGGGAGCGACGCAGCCGGGTCGGCGCTGCTCGACGAGCTGGCCGTGCTCGGCGCGGACATCCGGGTCGGGCACGACGCCGCGAACGTCGCGGGGGCGGACACGCTGGTGGTGTCCACCGCGATCCGGCCGGACAATCCCGAGCTGCTGGCCGCGCGCCACGGCGGGCTGCGGGTGCTCCACCGCGCGGCCGCGCTGGCCTCGGTGATGCTGGGCCGGCGGACGGTGGCGGTGGCCGGCACACACGGCAAGACCACGACCACGTCCATGCTGACCACCGTGCTGCGGGACTGCGGGGCAGACCCGTCCTACGTGATCGGCGGCATCCTGACCGAGACCGGCCTCGGCGCGGACGAGGGCAGCGGCGAGCTGTTCGTGGCCGAGGCCGATGAGAGCGACGGCTCGTTTCTCATGCTCTCGCCCGAGGCGGCGATCGTCACCTGCGTGGAAGCGGATCATCTGGACAACTACGCCGGCCTGGCCGAGATCGAGGCCGCGTTCGCCGCGTTCGCCGGGCGTATCACCACCGGCGGGCTGCTGGTCGCCTGCGCTGATGACCGGGGCGCCCGGGCCCTGGCCGGGGCGGCCCGGGATCTCCCGCTGCGCGTCCGGACTTATGGCGAGTCGGCGGACGCGGACTACCGGATCGGCGCCGTGGTGCCTCGTGGCATGACGGTCGGCTTCGAGGTGAGCGCCGGGCCGCCTGCGCAGGGGGCTGAGGTCACTGCGCAGGTGCCGCTGCGTGTCCCCGGCCGGCACAATGCCCTCAACGCCACTGCGGTGCTGGCGACATGCCTGGAACTCGGTTTCCCGGCGGACGCTGTGACCCGCGGGCTGGCCGCCTACCGCGGCGCGCGGCGCCGCCTGGAACTCAAGGGCGAGGCCGATGGAGTGCGGGTGCTGGACAGCTACGCGCACCATCCCACCGAGCTGGCCGCCGACCTCGCGGCGGCCCGGGATATCGCGGACGGGGGGCGGGTGATCGCCATCTTCCAGCCGCACCTGTTCAGCCGGACCCGCATCTTCGCGGCCGAGCTCGGCGCGGCTCTCGGCCGGGCCGACGAGGCCTTCGTGCTGGATGTCTATCCCGCCCGCGAGGATCCGGAACCGGGCGTCACCGGCGAGCTGGTCGCCGTGGCCGTGCCGGGGGGCGGGGCCCATTTCCTGCCCGACCGCGGGGCTGTGCCGGGCGCCGTGGCGGCCACCGCGAAGCCCGGTGACCTGGTGCTGACCATGGGCGCAGGCGACGTCACCGCGCTGGGGCAGCCTGTTCTCGACGCGCTCCGCGCCCGCGGGGGGTCGGCTGGATGACCAGTCAGGCCGGGGACGTCACGCAGGGGGGCCGCGACCGGCCAGCCGGGGATCCCGGCGGCCTGGGACCGGCTGGCGGCCGCTGGCCCGGCCGGAGGCCCGGGCGCCAGCCCTGGCGGGCAGCCTTCTTCGCCCTGGCCGCGGTGGCCATCGTGGCCGGCGTGGCCTGGGCCCTGCTCGACTCGCGGTTCTTCGTGGTCCGCTCGGTCCAGGTCACGGGCACGCACCTGGTCACCGGGGCCGAGGTCCGGTCGGCCGCGGCCATCCCTCCCGGGCTGCCGCTGATCAGGGTGAACAGTGGCGTCGTCGCCGACCGGGTCGAGCAGATCCGCCAGGTCCAGACCGCGCGTGTCAGCCGCGACTGGCCGGACGGGATCACGATCGCCGTCACCGAGAGGACACCTGCCCTGGCCGTGTGGGCCGGGAGTGGTTACCAGCTCATCGACAAATACGGCGTCCCCGTGGAGCCATCGGCGCGCCGCCCGCCCGGCCTGCCCCTGCTCGAGGCGGGGACCGGGCCGGTGTCCGGGCCGGTGTCCGTGCCGGCGCTGCGCGGCAGCCCGGCGGTCTACGCCGCCGCGACGGTCCTTCATGAGCTGCCGCGGTACCTGGCCCGGACTGTGATCAGCGTGCAGGCGCCGAGCGCGTCGGAGGTGACTCTCGGGCTGTCCCGCGGGATCACGGTGGTGTGGGGCGGGACAGACCGGCCGGCCGCGAAGGCCAGGGAACTGGCGCTGCTCATGCGAACGCATGCGCGGACTTACGACGTGAGCGCCCCGGGGACGGCGGTGACCGGCGGGTGAATGGCAGCCAGGCATATGCGGGCGGTCGGCGACACGCCGGCCCGCTTTGCGCGTGGCTAGTTGACCCTGCCCCCGTCCAACCCTACTGTCCGTATCAATCGGCAGGATGACATAACTGTAAATCTCAACTTGAAGGTTAGGGTTGACCTCCCTGAAAATCACGGAGCGTGCCGGCCGATGCAATTGGGGGAGCAATTCGGCAAGTGGCTGAAGCACTGGCTGCGGCGGTGGCTTTCAGGGGACGGACCCGCAAAGGGCACTTCCTCCGGCAGTAAAAATAGTGGGCAGGAAGACGAGAGAAGCAAACGAGCGGAAAGGGCCCTCCTCGTGGCAGCACCGCAGAACTATTTGGCGGTCATCAAGGTCGTCGGTATCGGTGGGGGCGGCGTCAACGCCGTGAACCGGATGATCGAAGAGGGGCTCAAAGGCGTTGAGTTCATCGCGATCAACACCGACGCGCAGGCGCTCCTGATGAGCGATGCCGACGTGAAACTGGACGTCGGCCGGGAACTCACCCGGGGCCTCGGCGCCGGGGCCAATCCTGAAGTCGGGGCACACGCGGCGGAAGATCACCGGGAGGAGATCGAGGAGGTCCTCAAGGGGGCCGACATGGTCTTCGTCACCGCGGGAGAGGGTGGCGGGACCGGGACCGGCGGGGCGCCGATCGTCGCCAACGTGGCCCGGTCACTGGGGGCGCTGACCATTGGCGTGGTCACCCGGCCGTTCGGCTTTGAGGGCAAGCGCCGGGCCTCCCAGGCGGAGCTGGGGATTGAGCGGCTGCGCAACGAGGTTGACACCTTGATCGTCATCCCGAACGACCGGCTGCTGTCCATCTCGGACCGGCACGTCAGCGTGCTGGACGCGTTCAAGGCAGCCGACCAGGTGCTGCTCTCAGGTGTCCAGGGAATTACCGACCTGATCACCACGCCCGGCCTGATCAACCTGGACTTCGCCGACGTGAAATCGGTCATGTCCGGGGCGGGCTCGGCGCTCATGGGAATCGGCTCGTCCCGTGGCGACGACCGCAGCGTCGCGGCCGCTGAGATGGCCATCTCCAGCCCGCTGCTCGAGGCGAGCATCGACGGGGCCCATGGTGTCCTGCTGTCCATCCAGGGCGGTTCCGACCTCGGCCTTTTTGAGATCAACGAAGCAGCCCAGCTCGTGTCCAACTCCGCGGCACCGGAAGCCAACATCATTTTCGGCGCGGTCATCGACGACGCCCTCGGCGATGAGGTCCGGGTCACGGTCATCGCGGCCGGGTTCGACGAGGGCGGCACCCGCCGGCCGCGGTCGGCCCGGGTGGCGTCCAGTTTCGCCGCGGATCCCGCCCCGGCCCCGGGGCCCGCCGCCGATACCTACCGGGCTCCGGCGGTGCCGGCTCCCCCGGTGCCCGCCGACGTGTGGGCCGCCCCGTCCGAGACCGTCAGTGACCCGGAGCCGGAGCCCGTGCCCGCCGGAAGCACCGGGAGCGTCAGGTCCGGCACCGCGGATTCCGGGGCGCCCGCGGCCCCGGTGGCCGAGGAGAGCGGGATCGACCCCGTGCCCGCGCCCCGACCGGCCGACGCCGCCCCGGCCGCGCCTGCGCCGCGGCCGGACACCGCCGCAGCGGCCCGGGTCTTCGACGCGGCGACCACCCGGCGCCGCTCGGTGGTGTTCGAAGAGGATGACGAACTCGACGTCCCCGACTTCCTCAAGTAGTGACCGGCCGGACCTGGTGACAGGCCCGCCGGGCGGACCGGGCCGTGACCGGGCCGCCGAGGTAGCCGCGTCGCTCGCCCAGGTCCGGACACGGATCAGCGCGGCCTGCCAGGCGGCCGGGCGGCCGGATGACGTCACCCTGATCGCCGTCACCAAGACCTTCCCGGCCAGCGATATCCGGGTGCTGAGCTCGCTGGGCGTGCGGGACGTGGGGGAGAACCGGGACCAGGAAGCGGCCCCGAAGGCCGCCGAGTGCGCGGACCTGCGTGACCGCCTCACCTGGCACTTCGTCGGGCAACTGCAGACCAACAAGGTCAGCAGCGTGGTGCGGTACGCGGACATGATCCACTCGGTGGACCGGCCCCGGCTGGTCACCGCCCTGGGCGCGGCAGCCCGGAAAGCCCGCCGCACCCTGACCTGCCTGGTCCAGGTCAGCCTGGACGGGGCCCCGGGCCGCGGGGGCGTCGTCGCGGCGGACGTGCCGCTGATCTCAGACGCGGTGGCCCGTGAGGCGGGCCTGGAACTAGGGGGAGTGATGGCCGTGGCGCCACAGGGAGCCGATCCGCTGGACGCCTTCCGCGGGCTGGCCGAGATGGCCGCCGGGGTGCGCGCGGCGCACCCCGGGGCGACCGTGATCTCGGCCGGGATGAGCGGTGACCTGGAGGCCGCCATCAGCGCGGGCGCGACACACGTCCGGATCGGTACGGCGTTGCTCGGCGGTCGGCCGGGCTTCGTCAGGTAATGTCCGACGCACCGGGGCGCATGACAGTGATGACGGAGGTCTGACCGATGGCCGGCACGATGCACAAGATGGCGGTCTACCTCGGCCTCGTCGAGGATGATCCGCGGTATGACGAGGCCTATGACTCCTATGAGGAGTACGAGGAAGACTACAGTGAGCCGGCCGCGGCCCCTGAGCCGGAGGCCGACCGGCCGGCCTCCCGTGGCCGCGGCGAATTCCTGACGGACCCTGCTCCGCCCGCCGCCCCGCAGGCCAGTGCCAGTACCTATGTGCCCGGGCCGTCCCATGCCACCGATCTCGCCCGGATCACCACCTTGCACCCGCGCACGTACAATGAAGCCCGTACCATCGGAGAGCACTTTCGCGAGGGCATTCCGGTGATCATGAATCTGACGGAGATGGTCGACAGCGACGCCAAGCGGCTCGTCGACTTCGCCGCAGGCCTGATCTTCGGCCTGCACGGGAGTATCGACCGCGTGACGAACAGGGTGTTCCTGTTGTGCCCGGCCAACGTCGAGGTGACGGCGGAGGACAAGGCCCGGATAGCTGAGCGAGGCTTCTTCAACCAGAGTTAGGCACTCAGGAGTACCGGCACACTCGGTGGCGAGCACGCGGCAGTGGCACCCGCGGTAGCCATCCCGGTGCCCGTCACGGCAGCGCCGGTGAAGGCAGGGCAGGGACGTGGGGATTGTAAAGATCGTTCTGTTCTACGTGCTGACGATCTACTTCGTGCTTCTCATCGGGAGGCTGATCCTCAGCTGGATCCAGGCCTTCTCGCGACCTCCGGACCGCTGGCAGCCTAAGGGCATCGTCCTGATCCTGGCCGAACTGGTCTTTACTGCCACCGACCCTCCACTGAGATTGCTAAGACGCGTCATACCCACGGTCCGGATCGGTAGTCTGGCCCTGGATCTCAGCTTCATGGTGCTCTTCTTCGTGGTCATTTTCGCGATGCAGGCCGTGCGGCTGCTCTGATCCGGTAGCGTCCGACAGGAACACCGTTCAAGCGTGCCGAGGAGACGAGATGCCGCTGACGCCCGCGGATGTGCGAAACAAGCAGTTCAGTACCACCAGGCTCAGGCCCGGCTACGACGAGGAAGAGGTTGACGCCTTCCTCGACGAGGTCGAGGTTGAGCTCGACCGGCTGATCCAGGAGAACGAGGAGCTCCGGGCGAAGCTGGCCGAGAGCCTGCGGGGGGGCAAGGTACCGATGTCCGCGCTCAGCTCGCCCCTCGCCGACCCGGCTCCGGAAATGATGGCGCCCGAACCGCCGCGCCCTGAGCCTGAGCGCAGGCCAGAGCCGTCGATGATGGGCATGCCGCCGGCCGAGGACAACATGGACACGGCCGCTCGCGTGCTGGCGCTCGCGCAGCAGACTGCCGACCAGGCGATCGCCGATGCGCGCCGCGAGGCCGACGAGACGCTCGGCCGGGCGCGCCGCGAGGCCGACGACATCCTGGGCAAGGCCCGCCGCCAGGCGGAGCAGATCACCAGCGATGCCCGGGCCCGCGCGGAAAGCCTCGAGCGGGACGCGCAGGAGCGCCACCGCCAGGCCATGGGCTCCCTGGTCCAGCAGCGTGAAGAGCTGGAGCGCCGGGTTGATGACCTGCGTGCCTTCGAGCGGGAGTACCGCAGCAGGCTGAAGGCGTACCTGGAAGGGCAGATGCGTGACCTGGAGGCGGGCGCGACCGACAGCGGTGCCTTCCCGGCTATGGGTAGCGGACCCGACTCGTCCGTTTCCTCAGGTATGTCCCGCATGGAGGCCAGGAATGGCCAGCCGTCCATCGCCAGTGCCTACGCCGGTGCCCCGGAGCCTGTGTCGCATGGCGGGTTCCACCCGTCAGATGGCTCACCGCACGACCACCGGTAGCCGGTTAACCCGCTCGATAGTTACCCAGCTCAACAGCGTTTCCTCGGTTGGCAGCATGACCCGCATAGCCCGCGAAGAGCGCACGTGATCAAAGCCAGCGCTCTCCTGGCTGCCGTGGCGATCGGCCTTCTCGTGGTCGGCGTCCTCGCCAGCAGCCTGCTGATGGTGTACGTGTCCATCGGGGTCTGTGCGGTAGCGGCGCTGATCCTGGCGGTCGGGATAGTGACGCACTGGTCGGAGATATTCGGCCAGGGCGAGGCCCGGCCGACCAGTGCGCAGGGGGCCTGGTCAGCGCCGCAGGCGGGAGCGAGCAGCCCTCCCGTGCTGGCCAGCGCGGTGTCCACGGCCGTCGCCAGTGGGCAAGAGCCGCCCGCCCGGCACGAGGAGGCCGGCGGCCTGCCGGCCGGCGAGCAGGCGGAGGCGATCGGTACCCAGGAGCAGTCTCCCGTCGCGGGACGCTCCGACGACCTGTGGGAGCGGGTTGAGGAGGAACTCGGATCCGCGGGCAAGCGCGATACGGGCGCACTGAGCTGGCCCGCCATCGAATTGCCGGTCTTCCGTGAATCCCCCGCATCGCCCGAGCAGGCCGCGCCGTCCGGGAAGACCGGCCCGCGCGATACGTCAGCCGCAGGCCCCAGCGCCTGGATGTGGGGGCGGGATGCGGGCTGGCAGCCGCCCGAGACTTCCGACCCGGCCTGGCCGCCGCCCGCGGCGGCATTCGCGGGATCGTCCGCGCGTCCGGAGCCTGCCCAGGATGCGGACGACACGGGCCTGGACGACGCAGGTCCAGACGACGCAGGTCCAGAAGACACGGGTCCAGGGGACGCAGGTCCAGACGACACGGTTCGCGACGACACGCGAGCGGACGACACCAGATCCGCTCACGCCGAACCGGCGGCCGCGGAGGCGGCAGAGCCGGCCTCGAAGGCGGCGAGTGCCGCACCTGCCCAGAACGCCGAGCAGGCCAGTCCTGGCTCTCCCGGCCACGACGCGACTCCGGGCGCTCCAGACGACGCGGGCGGATCGGGCGATCAGGAGGAGGAGTCCGCCGGGCCCGCTTCCAGCGCCGCGCCTCCCGGGGCGGACACCGGCCAGGGCCGGCCCCAGTGGATCATCTCCCTGCCGGGCCGGGAAGATCCGCCCGAGGAGGAGCCGGCCAGCGAGGCCGCAGAAAACGACACCGAAGTGCCCGACACCGGGACGCCCGGGCAGGAGCCGCCGCGGCCGGGCAGGAGCCGCCGGCCGGGCAGGAGCCGCCGGCCGGGCAGGAGCCGCCGGCCGGGCAGGAGCCGCCGGTCCAGGCCGCGGCCGCCGCCGGGAATTCGGTGGCGGGTGACCCCGCCGCGGGCGAATCTCCCGTTGGGCAGCCGGCGGCTGGTGAGCCTGCCACCGACGATCCGGCGGCCGGGGGGCCTGCTGCTGGGAAGTCCAGGGAGCCTGCCGCCGCGGAACCTGCGGCCGGGCCGGGGCGCGTCGAGGTGAGCGTGGTGCCCGGAGTGGCGCGCTACCACCGCAGTGGATGCATCCTGATCCGGTTCCTCGGCGCCGACGATCTGGAGATCATGACCAGGCAGGAGGCCGAGCAGGCCACGTTCGTGCCGTGCCGGGCCTGTCAGCCCGACCAGCTCGAAGCCTAGGCGGCGTTCCCTCCCCGCCGGCGCCGGCGGGGAGGGAACCGCGTGCTGTCAGTCCCGCGCCAGCCAGAAGGTCAGGCCCAGCTCCGGCTCCGCGTGCTGGTGCGCGCCCCGGGCCGGGTCCGTGTCCTGGGCCGTGGCGGGACCGAACCGATCGGCCAGCACCTCGCCCGCGATCAACTGCCCGTGCTCGGTCAGCGCGGCCGACAGGTCCGGGTCGGTGGCTTCCCAGGCGACCGTGATCCGGTCGCTCACATGCAGCCCGTCGGATTTGCGCGCGTCCTGGACCAGCCTGATGACCTCCCGGGCCATACCCTCGCGGCGCAGTTCCGGGGTGATGAACACCTCGACGCCGACGGTCTCGCCGCCCTCGGACGCGACCGTCCAGCCGCTGCGGGGCGTCTGGGTCACGATCACGTCGTCCGGCCCGAGGGCGACCGTCGCGCCGTCCACCTCGACCGAGACCTTGCCTGCCGACCTCAGCTCGGCGGCCAGCACCGCCGGGTCAGCCGCGGTGATTGCCGCCGCGACCGCCTTGGTCCCCTTGCTGAACCGCCGGCCCAGGGTGCGGAAGTTCGGCTTCACCACGTAGTCGACCAGGTCTTCCCCGACCGCGGCCATCGGCTCCAGCGCGCGGACGTTCAGCTCCTGGATCACTTCGGCGCGCAGTTCGGGAGCCAGGTCCGCGAACCCGGCCGCGCCCACCACGGCGCGGGGCAGCGGCTGGCGGACCGGGACCGAGGCCGCGGCGCGGGCTGAGCGCCCGAGTTCGACCAGCCGCCTGGTCTGCGCCATCTGGACGGACAGCCGGGAATCGATGAGCCCCTCGTCCGCGTCTGGCCAGCTGGCCAGGTGCACGGACTCAGGGTCATCCGGGCCGCGTAGCACTGACCACACATGATCGGCCAGGAACGGCGTGATCGGGGCCATAAGCCGGGTCAGCACGTGCAGGCTCTCATGCAGCGTGGCAAACGCCGACGAGCCGTCCGGCGTGGAAGGCCCTTCCCAGAACCGCCGCCGGGAGCGGCGCACGTACCAGTTCGACAGGTCGTCGATGAACGCGGCCAGGCGCCGGCCCGCGGCCGCGGTGTCGAAGCCCTCCAGGTCCGCGGTGACCTCCCGGGTGGTGGCGTGGAGTTCGCTCAGCAGCCAGCGGTCCAGCAGCGGCCGGCCAGCCGGGGGCGGTGCCTCCCCGGCCCGCGCCGGTCCCCATGCCTGACCCTGCGCCGAGGCCGCGTTTGCGTACAGAACCAGGAACGAAACCGTGTTCCAGTACGTGAGCAAGACCTTGCGGACGATTTCCCCGAGTGCCCCGTCGCCGATCCGCCGGGTGGACCAGGGCGAGCCGGACGCCGCGAAGAACCAGCGGGTCGCGTCCGCACCGTGCGCTTCCATCAGCGGAAGCGGCTCGAGCACGTTGCCCAGATGCTTGCTCATCTTGCGGCCGCGCTCGTCGACCACGAGGCCGAGGCAGACCACGTTCTCGTAGGCGTTCCGGCCGAACACCAGGCAGCCGACCGCCATCAGCGAGTAGAACCACCCACGGGTCTGGTCGATCGCCTCGCAGATGAATTGCGCCGGGTAGGTGCGCCGGAATTCCTCGGCGTTGTGCCACGGCGCGCCGAGGCGGGCGAACGGCATCGACCCGGAGTCATACCAGGCGTCGATCACTTCCGGCACCCGCCGGGCTACCCCGCCACACTCCGGGCAGGTCAGCGTCACGTCATCCACGTAGGGACGGTGCGGGTCAAGCCCCGACAGGTCCCGCCCGGCCAGCTCGCTGAGCTCGGCGAGCGATCCGGCGCAGGTCAGGTGCTGCTCACCACACTCCCAGATCGGCAGGGGGGTACCCCAGTACCGGGTCCGGGACAAGGCCCAGTCCACGTTGTTGCGCAGCCACTCGCCGTACCGGCCCTGCTGGATGGTCGGCGGCTGCCAGTTGGTGCGCTCGTTCTCGGCCAGCATCAGGTCCTTGACCTGGGTGGTCCGGATATACCAGGACGGCAGCGCGTAGTACAGCAACGGCGTGTGGCAGCGCCAGCAGTGCGGGTAGCTGTGCTCGTACGGCTCGACCCGGAACAGCACGCCGCGCTCGGTCAGGTCCTGGACCAGCGGCGCGTCGGCATCCTTGAAGAACATCCCGCCGACCAGCGGGATCCACTCCTCGAAGTGCCCGTCCTGGCGGACCGGGTTCACCACCGGCAGGCCGTGCGCGCGGCTGGTCTCCATGTCGTCGGCGCCGAAGGCCGGGGCCAGGTGCACCAGGCCGGTGCCGTCCTCGGCGGTGACGAAGTCACCCGGCACGACCCGGTGCGCGCCCGCGATCTCGACCAGGCGCAGCGGCGGCCGGTAGGTGGCACCGACCAGGGCCGTGCCCGGCACCGTGCCCACGACGTGCCAGCCTTCCCCGAGTACCCGGGCGACCAGCTTCTCGGCCACCACGACCGTGTCACCGTCGCCGGGCTTGCGGGCAATCGCGTAACTCTCGCCCGGGTGGACCGCCACGGCGGTGTTGGAGACCAGAGTCCACGGCGTGGTCGTCCAGACCAGCAGGTCCGCCCCGTTCAGCAGCGGGTTGACCCCGTCCGGCAGGCTGAGCAGCGGGAACCGGACCGTGACCCCCGGGTCGGACACCTGCCGGTACACGTCCGGCTGGCCCATCTCATGGTCGGACAGGGGAGTCTCGCACCGCGGGCAGTACGGGCTGATCCGGAAGTCCTTGACCAGCAGGCCCTTGCTGAAGATCTCCTTCAGCGACCACCACACCGACTCGATGTAGCTGGTGTCCATGGTCCGGTAGGCATGCTGCAGGTCCACCCAGTAGCCCAGCCGGACGGTCAGTTCCTCGAACGCGTCCACGTGCCGCTGTGCCGACTCGCGGCACCGCGCGTTGAACTCCGCGATCCCGTAGCTCTCGATCGCCTTCTTGCCGGACAGGCCGAGCTCCCGCTCCACGGCCACCTCCACCGGGAGCCCGTGGCAGTCCCAGCCGCCCTGGCGCGGGACGTGGAATCCCTGCATGGTCTTGAAGCGGGGGAACACGTCCTTGAACACCCGGGCCTCGATGTGATGCACACCGGGCATGCCGTTGGTCGTCGGCGGCCCCTCGTAGAAGGTCCAGAGCGGCCGTCCCGCGGTTGCCTCCAGCGAACGCTCGAAGAACTTCCCGTCCTGCCAGCGGGCCAGGACGTCGTGCTCCATGGCAGGCAGGTCGATAGCCGGAGGCAGGTCAGGGAAGTAGCGCGGGCCGCCTGAGGCCGGCGGCGCGGACCCGGGCTGGCCCGGTTGTGGCTGGGCTGGATCTGACACGATGGGTGGTCCTCCTGCGGGGCGCTCGCGGGCTGGCCATCGGCCCGTTCGCGCGGCTTCGCTGGAGGGACGAGGCGCGCCGGCGGCGGCCCCGCGGTACCACCCTCCTTGGCCGCGTCTCCACGAGGGAGCGCGACCCGCTCCATTCAGGTCTGGCAGCCGGCTCTACTGGGCTCGCGGGCCACGCTGCCTGCTGGCGACCGTTGCGCCTGCTGGCGACCACGGTGCCTGGCCCGCTGCTGTTCTTCCGGCGGCTCTGGGGTGATCTGGTCCGCTGGCCTGCCCCCGGGCTCGCACCATCCCCGGGTCGCTCCTGGCGCCTGTTGCGGCAGCTGTCCCCATCAACGCCTTTGCCGCTACAACGATAGCCGATACCCCCACCCGCGGCCGACGCCATTTCCCCCGCGCCCGTCCCGCTCGCCACTCGCCCGCGGCGCCCGCCCGGGCCAGGAGACGGGCACGTTGGTGCCCCGAGTCCTTACCGATCGTGGGCGGACATGGCCGTTCCTGTGACCATTCACGCCCGCAACCAGGCCCAGACGGCAGGCGGGTTCCCGCCGCCCTTAACTCCTGCGGCCGGTGTGACTAGCGTGGCCGTTGTGTCCTCGCGCCTGGCTCCCGCCTTCGTGATCATGGGCTTGCTGTGGCTATAGCGACAGCAAGCCCATGATCACGAACACGGCCAGGCCGGGCGGGCCAGGCCGGGCCAGGCCGGGCGGGCCAGGCCGGGTCAGGCCGGGCGGGCCAGGCCGGGTCAGGCGGGGCCGGGGCGGGGTTGAGGGGCGCGCTACTGGTCGCGGGCGGGGGCGCAGTGGCCGGGGTCACCGACGGGCGGGGCCAGGTCGAGGGCCGGGTTCCGGTCGAAGAAGCCCGCCGGGCGCAGAGTGAACCCGGTGTACTCCACCGGCATCACGGGGAAGTCCTCCGGCCGGCAGAAATGAGTCACGCCGACCGTGTGCCACAGTGCGATACCCGTGTCGGTGACCGCGCGGTCCGCCGCGGTCCAGGCGGGCAGGCCGGCGCCCCCCGGATGCTGATTCGGGAACTCCCCGGCCGCCCGCAGCTCGTCGTCCCGGGCGGGAGTGACCCACAGATGGCGGGTGGCGAACGCGGCGCGGGACGTGATCGCCGCGCTCGGCTGGGCCAGCAGCGGCGCGCTGGCGTGCGTAGGCACCAGGGTGTACCCGACCGGCTCGCCGCAGGCGTTCCGCGCGCCGTGGTTGACGATCTTCCAGGACCGGCTCCGCTCGGGCGCGGCCATCCGCTGGGCGGCGGACTCGGTCTCGAGCAGGGTCTCCTGGACGGCGAACGCGTTCCCGTAGGGGTTCGCCGGACCAGCCGGGACGGGCACCGCGTCCACCTCGTAGACCGAGTTGGCCGGGCCGTCCAGGCACATGTCCAGGCGGAAGTTGAACAGGTGCTGATGGTGAGGGCCGGCCAGCTCCGGGGTCACCAGCCTGGCGTAGCTGGCCTGGGTTCCCGGCTGGACCGCCTGGGTCTGGATGATGCCGGTCAGCTTGACCTCGGCCTGGATCGTGCCGTCCAGGTAGAAGTACCAGAAGAAGCCGTACTCGTAGTTGCCGACGGTGGCGATGGACGACACGACCAAGCGCCGGGAGCGGCGGGTCTCCGCGGCCTGGTTCGCCGCGTCCCGGTGCATCCAGAGCACGCCGTAATCCTCTTCATGCAGGCAGATGGCCTGCGGCAGGGGCTGGGCCACGCCGTCCTCGTCCACGGCCACGGCGTCCAGGTAGACGATCTCACCCAGGCACTCGCAGCCGAGTTCCAGCGGGTTGGCCATCTTGCCCAGGCCGACGTCGCCGGCGTCGAACGCGTTCTTCCACCAGTGGTTCATCGCGGTGGAACCGTAGGGCACGATCATCTCGGACAGGCCAGCCCGGTAGATGATGGGCCGCAGGCGCCCGTGGTCCTGATAGCCGATCTGGTGCAGGACGAGTCCCTCGATCGGATGCAGCGACAGCCGCATCTGCCAGGGACCCCAGGTCAGGCCCCCGTCGTCCACCGTGAACCCGGGCCCGTCGGGTTGCACGATCTGCAGCGCCGACAGATGGCGCAGTTCACCCGCGCTGGCGGTGTCGTACCGGCCGGCGTCCCGGGGGATGGGCACCGCCTCGCCGTCCTCGATCTGCAGAACCTCCCCGGTGTCACGGTCCAGCAGGGCCACCAGGTTCTCGATCGGCCGGGCGTACGGGTTGCTGCCCGGGCCGTCGAGCAGGTACCCCACCCCCCGCGCCAGGCGCCGGCCGGCGGCGTCGACCTCCAGCCCGAAGTTGCTGGCCGGCCAGGGATCGACCTGGACCAGGGACATGTCCGTGATACCGCGCCGGGCCAGCGCGGCCCGGAAGCCGGGGTCGGCCTTGATCTGCTCGGTGTTCTGGATCCATTCCTCGGCCATGAGCGGCGGCTGGACGTCCGGGACCAGGACCTTCCTGATCACCGCGGCCTCGTCGAGCGAGACCGTGATCACCCAGGTCTGCCCGGCGGGCCGCTCGTACAGGACGCAGCGGGCCTCCCGGGGCAGCGGCCGGCCGTCCCAGGCCAGGACAGCCCGCTTGGCAGGCTCGGCGAGGGCGCAGTAGACAAGCCGGGTGCCCGGGCCCGCGGCGGCGAGCGCGAGCCGACTGGCCTGGCCGGCCTCGCTGACCGTGAGCGGGGCGAGGGGGTGGCGGACCGACGTGCGCGGCGAGTCGGTGGTGGCCTGGGCCATCAGGGTCTCCATCCGGTCGGGCGGGAGTTCTCGTCCCTAGTATCACGGGACATTTCGGGCCCGGCCATGCCGGCCGGCCGCCCCCGGATTACCGGTGGCCCGCTGCCGTGGTGACACTGGACGACCAGATGATCTTGAGCGGCCTGGACCGCGGATTATCGGCGGCCCCAGATGTGTTTGCAGTGCCGGGCAGGCCGATCTATCCTCCGGTGACTGCCCGCCAGTTCAAGATCGATTGGTGGCGGCTGGCATAGTGGACAAGTTGCCTCAAAGGGGGCCGAGATGACAGCAACCGCACGTTCGGGTGCCGCGGCTCTACCTGTCCGGCCTGGTGAGAAGCACTGGACCGAGAAGGAACTGGCCGCGGTCCGCCAGGAACTCCAGGACGAGGCCAACGGGCTGCGGCAGGACATCTCCGCCGCTGAGTCTGAGATCGCGGCCCGGCTCGGTGACGCGGTCGGTGACGCCGGCGACGACTCCGCGGACGCGGGGGCCAAGACGTTTCAGCGCGAGCATGAGCTCGCCCTGACCCAGAATGCGCGTGAGCTGCTCGCCCAGACCGAGCGGGTGCTGTCCAAGATCGAGGACGGCACTTACGGCGTCTGCGAGTCCTGCGGCGAGCCGATCGGGAAGGCGCGCCTGAAGGCCTTTCCCCGGGCCACCCTGTGCGTGGCCTGCAAGCAGCGCGAGGAACGGCGCTGAACGGCGCCGGGGACCCGGAGCACGGGGCGGGCGGCCCCGGCCCGGCGCCGCGGCCGCGGCGGATCCGCCTGCTGATCACGGTCGCCGTGCTGGTTTTCGTTGCGGATCTGGTTTCCAAGACCATCGTGGTGGCGACCTTGTCGGATCGGGCCCCGATCACGCTGCTCGGTGGCCTGCTGACGCTGCGGGAGCTGCGTAACAGCGGCGCGGCGTTCAGCATCGGCACCTCGGTCACGGTCGTGTTCACCCTGATCGCGCTCGGGGTCATCGTGGCGATCCTGCGCACCGCCCGGCGGCTGCGCAGCATTCCCTGGGCGGTCACGCTCGGGCTGCTGCTCGGCGGGGCAGCCGGGAACCTGGGAGACCGGCTGCTGCGGTCACCGGGTTTCCTGCGCGGGCATGTCGTGGACTGGATCGAGCTGCCGCACTGGCCGGTGTTCAACGTGGCCGACTCGTGCATCGTGTGCGGCGGCGTGCTGGCGGTGCTTCTCGCGGTCCGGGGCATCTCCATCGACGGCACCAGGAACGTGGCCGCCGGCCCGTCCGCCGGGCCCGGCCGGGGAGCGGGCACCATGATCAGCGGCGGTGCGGCCGCGGAACCCGTGCCCCGTGGCGATCCGCCCGGCCCCCAGGATGACCAGCAGGCCCCCCGGGGTGACTCGCACGCCCGCAGGGCTGGCCCGCACGTCCCCAGGGGTGACTCGCCCGCCCCCCGGGACGACTCGCCCGCCCCCCGGGACGACTCGCCCGCGCCGCGCAGCGCCGCCCTGGACGGCACCCGGCCCGCCCCCCGCGTGCCGCGCCCGCCGGGCGTGCCCGGGGACGGCCCCCCGTGACCGGGGCGGACCAGCGCCGGGTGCCGGTTCCCGACGGGCTGGACGGCGAGCGGGTTGACGCCGCGCTGGCGCGGATGTTCGGGCTGTCCCGGACGAGTGCCGCGGAACTCATCACCGGAGGCCAGGTGCTGATCGGGGGACGCCCGGCGGTCAAGTCGGACCGGGTGCCCGCCGGGGAGTGGCTAGACGTCACGCTGCCCGCCCCGGTCTCCACGGTGCCGGTGCCGCGCCCCGTGCCCGGCCTGGAGGTGGTGTACGAGGACAGCGACATCGTGGTGGTGGACAAGCCGCCGGGCGTCGCCGCCCACCCCACCCCCGGCTGGACCGGCCCGACTGTGCTCGAAGGGTTGCTGGGCGCCGGGCAGATCCTCGCCACCAGCGGGGCCGAGGAGCGGCAGGGCATCGTGCACCGGCTGGACGCGAACACCTCAGGCCTCATGGTGGTGGCCAAGAGCGAGCACGCCTACCGGGTGCTCAAGCAGGCGTTCCGGGACCGCGAGGTGGACAAGCGCTACCACGCCCTGGTGCAGGGCCACCCGGATCCGCTGCGGGGGACTATCGACGCGCCCATCGGCCGCCATCCGGCGGGGGACGGGCGGTTCGCGGTGGTGGCGGGCGGCCGCCCGAGCGTGACCCATTACGACACGCTCGAGGCCTTCCGCGGGGCCAGCCTGGAGGAGATCATCCTGGAGACCGGGCGGACCCATCAGATCCGGGTGCACATGGCGGCGCTGCGGCACCCCTGCGCCGGCGACCGGCTGTACGGGGCCGACCCGGTGCTCGCCGCCCATCTGGGGCTGACGCGGCAGTGGCTGCACGCCGTCCGGCTCGGCTTCGCGCACCCGGCGGACGGCCGCCGGGTCGAGTTCACCAGCGAGTACTCCCCGGACCTCGCTCACGCGCTGGCCATCCTCCGCGCGGAAAGCTAGCCCGGGCCCGCTAGCCCGGGCCCGCCTGCCCGGGCTGGCCAGCCCGGGCAGGCCGGCGCGTGGCCGCCCGGAGTGCCGGAGTGAGATTCCCGTTGACGTTGTCAGACGCAAGTACTCATGTTTGACTAGTCACGTGAACCCGACCCGGCTGTTCGTGCTCGGCGCGCTGGCCCGGCGCGGGCCCATGTACGGGCACCAGATCCGGCGCGGCGCGCGGGTCGACCGGACCGAGCTGTGGTCCGAGGTACGTCCGGGCTCGCTGTACGGGGCCCTGCACCGGATGGCGGCCGAGGGGCTCATCGAGGCGGTGCGCACCGAGCAGGTGGGGAACCTGCCCGCCCGGACCGTTTACGCGATCACCAGCGAGGGGCGCCGGGAGCTGCTGGCCCTGCGCGCCGAGGCCTTCCGCCAGGCCAGCTTGCGCCCGGACCCGGTCGACCTGGCCGTCGCGATGAGCGGCGAGCTCCCCGAAGAGGAACTGCGCGTGCTGGTCGAGGACCGGCGCCGGGCGCTGGCCGCCCAGGTCCAGGTCTTCCGGCACGAGCGGGAAAGGACCTGGGCCGAGCAGACGGTCGCGGACAGCCTGATCCTGCAGCACGCCATCGGCCGGCTGGAGGCCGAGATTCACTGGCACGGGCAGCTGCTCGACGCCATCCCGAAGCTGGCGGAGCCGGCCGCTGCCGCATCCCCCGGCCCGGGATCACCGGCGTCCGCGGCGCCCGGCGGGCAGGCCCCGTGACCGTCCGGGACATCCGCCGCCTTGCGGGCCCTCCGCGACCAGCTGGGCAATCCGGCCCTGGGCGGGGCGGCCCCGGGCGGCCCGCCTGGACCGGCCGAGGCCGGACGGGCGGGCTGAGCGGGCGGGCTGAGCGGGACGGGCGGCCAGCAGTCGCGGGGACGCCAGGAGAGACGCAATTTCCGGGTTCGCACCTGCTCGCACCTGTGCCCGGGCGCCCAGCCCGTTTACCCTGGGCGCAGGAGGCCGCGTCGGAATGCTGCACGTGTCTCTCTTGGGGGAGCAGTCCGTCACTGACGACGGGACCGGGGTCCGGGTCCGCTCGTCCCGCACGGTTGCCCTCATTGCCTTCCTGGTCATCCACGCTGGCTTGCCCCAGGCCCGCCAGCGCATCGCCGGCCGGTTCTGGCCGGACTCGACAGACGGGCAGGCGCTGACCAACCTGCGCCGTGAGCTGCATCAGCTTCGCCAGGTCCTGGGCGATGAGCCTTCGCTCGTCGTGACGTCCAGGGATCTGTGCTGGTGCGACACGCAGACGTGCCACGTCGACGTGCGCACCTTCGTCATCGAGCACGGGGCGGCCCAGGCGGCGGCCGGGGCTGCTGATGACGATGGTGTTCTCCTGCACGCCACAAGGGCTCTCGCCGAGTACCGGGGCGACCTCCTGCCCGGGGTGTACGAGGATTGGGTGCTGGAGGCCAGGTCACAGCTGGAGCGCCAGTGCGTGGAGCTGTGCGATCTGGTCTGCGCGGCGCGGGCCCGGCGGGGTGATCTGGCCGGGGCGGTGGATGCCGCCCGGCGCCGGATCCAGCTGCAGCCGCTCGAGGAGGCCGGCTATCGCACCTTGATGCAGCTCCAGGCTGACCTGGGCGACCGCGCCGGCGCGGTCAGCACTTACCACCATTGCGCCTCGGTCCTGGAACGCGAGCTCGCCATTACCCCCGACCCGGCGACCCGTCAGGCGTTCGAGCGGCTGATGGCCCGCTCCGGCCCCGACCCGGCAGGTGCGGGACTGCCGCAGGCCGGGCCGTTGACTGCCCGGTCCGGGATCGCCGCGGCCCGGCTGGTCGGCCGGTTCGGGGAATTCGGCGTGCTCGAGGGGCTGTGGCGCGGGGCCGTGGCCGGCCACCCCGGCCTGGTCGTGGTCCGCGGGGGAGCCGGCGTGGGGAAGACCCGCCTGGTGACGGAGGTGGCCAGGCTGGCGAGGCGGCAAGGCGCGGTCGTGGCGGGCAGCCAGTGCTTCGGGACAGCCGGGCGGCTGGCGCTGGCGCCGGTAGCGGACTGGCTCCGCAACCGGGAGGTCCAGGCCGCGCGGGCGACCCTGGACGAAGCCTGGCGTACCGAAGTGGACCGGCTGGTGCCCTCCGGCGGGCGGAGCGAGCGCGGGGCCGGCCCAAGAGCCATGGCCGATGCCTGGCAGCGCCTGCGCTTCTTCGAGGGCCTGGCCCGCGCGCTGCTGGCCGTCGATCGCCCGATGCTGCTGGTTCTGGACAACATGCAGTGGTGCGACCAGGAGACCCTGGCCTTCCTCACGTTCTGCCTGGGCCTGGCCCCCGGCGCGCAGCTCCTGGTGGCCGGCACGGCACGTGACGACAACCTGGGTGCCGAGCCGGTGCCCGCGGACTGGACCGATCGGATGCGGGCCACCGGGCTGCTCACCGAGCTCACGCTCAGCCCCTTCGAGGCCGCCGACACCGCCCTGCTGGCCGAGGCCATCGCCGGCGAGCCGCTGGCCGAAGCCGAGGCGCGGCTGCTCCAGGAGACGACGGGAGGCTTCCCGCTCTACGTGGTCGAGGCGGTACGCGGCACTGCGGTACGCGGCACTGTGGACCGCGGCCAGGCCCCCCGGGAGCCCGGCGATCTCACCGCGGTGCTGCGCAACCGGCTCGAGCAGGCCACCCCGGCCGCCCGCGAGGTGGCCGGCCTGGCCGCCGCGGTCGGGAGGGACTTCAGCCTGGACCTGCTCACCGAGGCCAGCGACCTGGACGCCGACGTCGTGGTCGGCGCGGTCGACGAACTATGGCGCCGCCGGATCATGCGTGAGTTCCGCGACGGCTATGACTTTTCCCATGACCTGCTCCGCGACACCGCTTACGCCCAGCTCAGCCCGCCCAAACGGTGGCTGCTGCACCGGCGCATCGCCCAGAGCCTCGAGTTGCTGCACGCTGACGACACCGATGCGGTCTCCGCCCAGCTGGCCCAGCAGTACGCGCGCGGGGGCCGGCCCGGGCGGGCGGTGGCCTACTACCAGCGCGCGGCCAACCTCGCGGCGGGAATGTTCGCCCACGCCGAGGCTATCCGCCTGGGCCAGGAGACGCTGGCCATCGTCCGCGGCCTGCCCCCCGGGAAAGACCGGGACAGCCAGGAGCTGGCCGTCCTCGAGGGCATGGCCGCGCCGCTCAACGCCAGGTCCGGCTATTCGTCCCGGGAACTGCAACACACGCTCGAGCGCTCGATCGATCTAGCCGGATCGCTGGGCCGCACCGGCTCCAAGGTCAGGGGCATGGTCGCGCTATGGGGGACACAGTTCGTCCAGGGACGGACGGCCGATGGCTACCTGACGGCCACCCGCGCCCTGGCCCTGGCCGAGCCCGGCTCCGAGCTGAGCGGCGTGGCTCATTTCGGCGTTGGCGGGTCGTCCATCAGCCTGGGCATGCCCGCGGAGGGCCTGCGGCACCTCCGGATCGCTGCCGACCTGGCGAGTGACGCGGTATCGCTGAGCATCGGAACCCGGCCTCGCGTGCACGGCACAGCATGGTCGGCCCACGCTCACTGGCTGCTGGGGGACGACGATGCGGCTCTGTCCGCCAGCCGGGACGCCATCGAGCTGGCCCGCTCGATCGATCACCCGTACAATCTGGCCGTGGCCCTGGCGTACGCCAGCATCACCTACCAGATGCGCCAGGGCGAGCCTGGGGTCCCAGGTCCGCCTGGGGCGCCAGAGGTGCCTGGGGCCGGGGAGGCCCCCGGGGCGGCGGGGGCTCCTGACTTGAGAAGCACCCTCGAGGAGCTGCGTGAGCTCTGCGGGAGATACGCCTTCGCGTACTACCCCGAGTGGGCTCTGATCATCGACGGCTGGTCCCGCATGGACGGATCCGGGATCGCCCTGGCCCGGCAGGGCATCGACAATCTCAAGGCGGAGGGCTCGTTCGCGCGCATGCCGTACTGGCTGTCGCTGCTCGCTGACCTTCTGGCGCGAAATGGCCAGCCCGGCGACGCGCGTGCCATCCTCGACGCCGCCGCGGCCGGCGCGAAGGAGCGGGACGATCTGTGGTGGCTGCCCGAGGTGATGCGGATGCGCGCCGCCTACGACGAGGGGCAGGCGGCGGTGTCCCGGTTGCACGCCGCCGCGCACATGGCGTCTCGCCAGGGCAGTGTCCCGCTGCTCCGGCGTTGCGAGCGGGACCTCAGCGAGCGGGGCGCCAGGCCTGCGGCGGGCAGCGTTCTGCCGACCACCTGACCCGAACGCGCTCCGCGAACGCTCCGCGAACGCACGCCGCCCTAGCGTCGGTGTGTCACCGAGCCCGGTGACGTGCCCAAAGGGGGAATACCATGACCGCCACATCTTCGCGCACTACCACGGTGCCGTACGCAGAGCTAGCGGCCACGTTGCGCGGTGAGCTGATCGAGCCGGGGGATCCCGGGTATGACGAGGCGCGCGCCGTCTACAACGGCATGATCGACAAGCACCCGGCGGCGATCGCGCGGTGCCGTGACGCCGCCGACGTCGTCTCCTGCGTGCGGTTCGCCCGCGAGCACGGCGCCGAGATCGCGGTGCGGGGCGGCGGCCACAACGCGGCGGGGCTGGGGGTGGCGGACGGCGCGCTGGTCGTCGACTTGTCGCTGCTGCGCAGCACCACGGTCAGTCCCGGGGATCACACCGTCCGCGCCGACGCCGGGTGCACCTGGGGAGATGTGGACCACGCCACGGTGGCGTTCGGCATGGCGACCCCGTCCGGGTTCCTGGCCTCGACCGGGGTGGCCGGGCTGACCCTGGGCGGGGGGATCGGCTACCTGTCCCGCCGCTTCGGGCTGACCGTCGATAACCTGCTGGCCGCCGACGTGGTGCTCGCCGACGGCACGTTCGTGACCGCGAGCGAGGACTCCTGCCCCGACCTGTTCTGGGCGCTGCGCGGCGGCGGCGGGAACTTCGGCATCGTCACCTCGTTCACGTTCCGCTGCCACGACATCGGCGAGCACGGCACCATCATCGGCGGGCCGGTGCTCTATGACATCGGCGATGCCGCCGAGGTGATGCGCTGGTACCGGGAACTGCTGCCGTCGCTGCCCGAGGAGCTGAGCGGCTGGATCGGCCTGCTCACCATCCCCCCGGCCCCGCCGTTCCCCGAGGCGCTGTGGGGCCGCAAGGCGTGCGGCATCATCTGGTGTTACACCGGGCCGCACGACCGGGCCGGACAGGTGCTGGAGCCGGTCAGGTCGTTCGGCTCGCCGCTGCTGGCCGGCGTGGCGGAGATGCCGTTCACCGCGCTGCAGAGCGCGTTCGACCCGCTGTACCCGGCCGGGCTGCAGTGGTACTGGCGGGCGGACTTCTTCAACGAGATCTCCGACGCCGCCATCGAGGTGCACCGCAAGTACGGCGCGATGCTGCCCACCGGCCACTCCACCATGCACCTGTATCCCATCGACGGCGCCGCCAGCCGGGTGCCCGCCGACGCGACCGCGTTCGCCTACCGCGACGGCGGCTGGGCCGGCGTCATCGTCGGCGTCGATCCCGATCCGGCCAGCGCCGCCGCCATCTCGCAGTGGGCCAAGGACTACTGGCAGGAACTGCACCCGACCTCGGCCGGCGGCGCGTACATCAACTTCATGATGAACGAGGGCCAGGACCGGATCAGGGCGTCCTACCGCGGCAACTACGACCGGCTCACCCAGATCAAGCAGCGGTACGACCCGGAGAACACCTTCCACATCAACCAGAACATCCAGCCCGCCGGCGGGTCCGGACGCTGAGCCCCGCCCAGCCGCCAGCAGGCCGGCACCTGATGATCGGGGGCACGTGCCGGCCAGGCCGGCGGCGGACGCGCTGATCACCGGCCCGTACCGCTGAAAGGCAGCCGATGTCACGACCAGTCCTGTTCGTGATCGATGACGACCCCGGCGTCGTGCGTGCGCTCCACGACGACCTCAGCCGGCGTTTCGGGGAGGATTTCCGCGTCGCTGGCACGTCGTCCGCGGCCGCGGGCCTGGCGACGCTGCGCGAGCTGGCGGCCGGGCACGAGACGGTGGCGCTGCTCATCGCCGACCACCACATGCATGGCCAGGATGAACCGCCTGGCCCACGCCGATCTGGATGACCAGACAGGATTCCCGGTTTCCCGGGCCAGCAGCCGGAAAAATGCGTACACGTCGATGTTGTGCTCGGTTGACTTCCATTCGATCTTGCTTCCCGATCCGGTATAGCCACCGGTGTAGCCGCCCGGCCCGCGATCATCCCGGCAGTGGGCCTGGATCCAGTCGCCGAGGGCCACGGCGCCGTCCAGGTAGGCCTTCATCCCGGTGGCGGAATATAGCTGCGCGAGAGCGTCCCCGGCCCAGGCCATGACGCCGGTACTGCTGGCCGGATCGGCGACGTGGATGTCACCCGGGTGATCCAGGGCGGTCGGCTGATACTGGTCCATGATGCGCCCGTCGTGCGACGGATCGTGGGCCTGCAGGTAGAGCAGGGCATTGCCGATGACCTCGGCCCGGGCGATCCCATTGCGGGTGCCCTCGGCCAGGTAGGCGTCGATAACCAGTGCGTCATCGTAGGCAGCAGAGGAGGTGTCGCCGTCGAGGCCCAGCAGCCCTCCCCGGTAGCTCTGGACCAGGCGCGGGGTGGTGCCGCCCGTGTGGCGGTCCATCATCTGGTTGAGGAACAGGTACGCGCGGGCCACGCTCACCGCCAGCTGCCCGGTTCCGGTACCTGGCCCGGCCACGACTGGGTCGTCGCCGTCCGTGCCCTGGTGGGAGTGGGTCGCGACGGCGCCGATCAGCAAGACCGCGGCCACGCCGAGGGCGACCGCTGGGACGAGGTACCGAGTCAGTCGCACGCCGGATCATCCTTGGCAGCTCAGCGGGCACAGCGATCACGGTTCGTGACACTCAGCCGGTGCGGAGCCTCCGCCAGGCTGACCACTCTAAGCTACCTCAGTGCGACTAAAAGTCATATTCCTCCTGGCGGGAGGCAGGCGCAAATCGGGATAACCGGCCATCCGGTGTGGCGGGTCGCCGCGCCCCCGCCGCCTCTGTAGGCTCGGGTCCGCCGGGCCGGTGCGCTCCTGCCGCGGCATCCTCCCCCCGGGGAATACCGTGGCCGGGCAGGTCCTTTGCCAGGCAGCACCGGCCACTTCCCCCGGCCCTGGCTGGTGAGTGCCCGCGAGGGTTTTCGTTGCATGCCTTTAAGGAGGCGGTAGTTCGTGACGGCAGCCGTAGCGGATCCCACCGGCCCCCAGGACGGGTTTGTGCATCTCCACGTGCACACCGAGTACTCGATGCTGGACGGGGCCGCGCGGCTGAAGGACATGTTCGCCGAGTGCGAGCGCGCAGGCATGCCGGCCGTGGCCATGACCGACCACGGCAACCTCTACGGCGCGTACGACTTCTGGTCCAAGGCCACCAAGGCCGGGATCAAGCCGATCATCGGCATCGAGGCCTACGTCGCCCCGGAGCACCGCAGGCACCGCCAGCCGGTGCGCTGGGGCACACCCGCCCAGAAAGACGACGACGTGTCCGGCGCCGGTGCCTACACGCACATGACGCTGCTGGCCGAGACCACCGAGGGCATGCACAACCTGTTCCGGCTGTCGTCCCTGGCCTCGCTGGAGGGCTACTTCCGCAAGCCCCGGATGGACCGTGAGCTGATCGCCGCGCACGCCCGGGGGATCATCGCCACCACCGGGTGCCCCAGCGGTGAGGTGCAGACCCGGCTCCGGCTCGGCCAGTACCCGCAGGCGCTCGAGGCGGCCGCCGCGTACCGCGACATCTTCGGCCCGGGCAATTTCTTCGTCGAGATCATGGACCACGGGCTCAGCATCGAGCAGCGGGTCCGCGACGGCCTGCGGCGTATCGCAAAAGAGCTGAACCTGCCGTTCGTGGTCACCAACGACTCGCACTACACGGTCGAGGCGGACGCGAAAGCGCACGAGGTACTGCTGTGCGTGCAGACCGGGTCCAACATGGCCGACCCCGGGCGGTTCAGGTTCGACGGCAGCGGCTACTACCTGAAGACGCCGCAGGAGATGCGCGCGGCGTTCCCCGACGAGGAATGGCAGGCGGGCTGCGACTCCACGCTGCTCATCGCCGAGCGCGCCGACGTCACGTTCGAGACCCGGAACCTGATGCCGCTGTTCGACGTCCCCGGAGGGGAGACCGAAGAGAGCTGGCTGCGCCAGGAAGTCTGGCGCGGCATGGACCGCCGGTACCCCGGCGGCTACGACGAGCGCCGCCGCCAGCAGGTCGACTACGAGATGGGCATCATCACCCAGATGGGCTTCTGCTCGTACTTCCTGGTCGTCGCCGACTTCATCATGTGGGCCAAGCGGAACGGGATCTGGGTCGGCCCGGGCCGTGGCTCGGCCGCGGGCTGCCTGGTCGCCTACGCCCTGGGCATCACCGACCTGGACCCGCTGGTGCACGGGCTGATCTTCGAGCGGTTCCTGAACCCCGAACGCGTGTCCATGCCCGACATCGACATCGACTTCGACGAACGCCGGCGGGGTGACGTGATCCGCTACGTCACCGAGAAGTGGGGCGACGACCGGGTCGCGCAGATCATTACCTACGGCACCATCAAGGCCAAGGCCGCGGTCAAGGACTCCGCCCGGGTGCTCGGGTTCCCCTACGCGCTCGGCGACCGGATCACCAAGGCGTTCCCGCCCGCCGTGATGGGCAAGGACATCCCGCTGTCCGGGATCTTCGACGAGTCCCACCCCCGGCACGGCGAGGCCGGGGAAATCCGCGCCCTGTACGAGGCGGAGGCCGAGGTACGGCAGGTCATCGACACCGCGCGCGGGCTCGAGGGGCTGATCCGCCAGGCCGGGGTGCACGCGGCCGGCGTGATCATGAGCAGCGAGCCGATCATCGACCACGTCCCGGTCTGGAAGCGGGAGGCGGACGGCGCGGTCATCACCCAGTTCGACTACCCTGCGTGTGAGTCGCTCGGCCTGCTCAAGATGGACTTCCTCGGCCTGCGCAACCTCACCGTGCTGGACGACGCGGTCCGCGGGGTCAAGGCCAACCGGGGCATCGACATCGACCTCGAGTCCCTGTCCCTGGACGACAAGCCCACCTACGACCTGCTGGCCCGGGGCGACACGCTGGGCATCTTCCAGTTCGACGGCGGCCCGATGCGGGCCCTGCTGCGCAGCATGCGGCCGGACAACTTCGAGGACATCTCGGCGGTCGGCGCGCTCTACCGGCCCGGCCCGATGGGCGCCAACGCGCACAACGACTACGCCGACCGGAAGAACCACCGCAAGCCGGTCGTGCCCATTCACCCCGAGCTGGCCGAGCCGCTGGCCGACATCCTGGGCGACACCTACGGGCTGATCGTCTACCAGGAGCAGGTCATGGCCATCGCCCAGAAGGTGGCCGGGTACAGCCTCGGCAGCGCGGACCTCCTCCGCCGGGCCATGGGCAAGAAGAAGAAGGAGATCCTGGACAAGGAGTTCGCCCCGTTCGAGGCGGGCATGAAGAAGAACGGGTACTCGGCGGCGGCCATCAAGACGCTGTGGGACATCCTGGTCCCGTTCTCGGACTACGCCTTCAACAAGGCGCACAGCGCCGCCTACGGGCTGGTCTCCTACTGGACCGCGTACCTCAAGGCCAACTACCCGGCCGAGTACATGGCCGGGCTGCTCACGTCGGTCTCCGGCGACAAGGACAAGAGCGCGCTGTACCTCAACGAGTGCCGGCGGATGGGCATCACCGTGCTGCCCCCGGACGTCAACGCGTCGGCGGCCACGTTCACCCCGGTGGGCAACGACATCCGGTTCGGCCTGGCCGCGGTCCGGAACGTCGGCACCAACGTCGTGGACGCGATCGTCGAGGCGCGCACGGCCAAGGATGCCTTCACCAGCTTCGCCGATTTCCTGCGCAAGGTGCCCGTCAACGTGTGCAACAAGCGGGTCATCGAGTCGCTGATCAAGGCCGGGGCCTTTGACTCGCTGGGTCACGCGCGCAAGGGCCTGGCCATCATCCACGAGCAGGCCATCGACACCGTGATCGACGTCAAGCGCAACGAGGCCATCGGGCAGGACTCGCTGTTCGGCGGCGACGCCGAGATCGAGGCCAGCTTCGAGGTCCCGGTGCCGGACGGGGAGTGGGACAAGACCACGCTGCTGGCCTTCGAGCGCGAGATGCTCGGCCTGTACGTGTCCGACCACCCACTGCTCGGCGTGGAGCACATCGTGGCCGCGAACACCGACTGCTCGGTGGCGGAGCTGATCAGCTCGGCGGGGGATGAGCCCGCCGAGCGCGCGGCCCGGGGGGGACGGCCGGACGGGCAGATGGTGACGCTGGGCGGGATCCTGTCCGGCGTGCAGCGGAAGGTCACCCGGCAGGGCAACCCGTGGGCCACCGCCACGCTGGAGGACCTGGAGGGTGCCATCGAGGTGCTCTTCTTCCCGGCGTCCTACCAGCAGTGCTCGCTGCTGCTGGCCGAGGACGCCATCCTGATCGTCAAAGGCCGGCTGGACCGGCGCGAGGAGTCACCCAAGCTCATCGCGCAGGAGGTGAGCGCACCGGACCTGACGGTGGACCAGGCCGGCCCTTTCGTGGTGTCGATGCCGGTCCAGCGGTGCGTCGCGCCCGTGGTCAACCGGCTGCGCGAGGTGCTGTGCACCCACCCGGGCCTGTCCGAAGTGCACCTGAAACTCTGCAATGGCCCCAGGGCGACGATTGTCCGGCTCGATGACAAGCTGCGGGTCAAGCCGTCACCCGCGCTGCTGGCCGACCTGAAGCAACTCCTAGGCCCCGCCTGCGTCGGCTAGCTCTGCTGGCCCGGGGGCTCGGGCCCCCTGGGCTAGTTAAGCGTCGCGGGTCTTGAGCAGGTAACCGGCGATGACCAGCAGCACGGCGGTCCACAGGCAGAACACGCCGAAGCCTTCCCAGGGCGAGAGCACCTGATTGGCCTGCTGGTGCGCCTGGCCGATCAGCTGGCCCGCCTCGGTGGGCAGGTAAGCGTGCACGTACTTGCCGATCTTCCCGGGAATCAGCTGGGTCAGCGGGGCCAGCACCAGCACGAAGGCGATCACTCCGGTGATGGCACCGGCGGTGTGCCGGATGATCCCGCCGATCCCCATCGCGAACAGGCCGAGCACGGCCAGGTACAGGCCCGCGCCGAACACCGCCCGGGCTACCCCGGGATCGCTGAGCGACACGGGCGCATGGCTGTGCAAGATGGCCGCGCCGAGGAAGAACGACGGGAACGTGACCAGCTCGCCGACGATCAGGACCAGCGCGGCGAAGACAACCGCCTTGGCCGCCAGCATCGGGATTCGCCGTGGCACCGCGAGCAGCGACGCCCGGATGACCCCGGTCGAATATTCACTCGTGATGACCAGCACGCCCAGGACACAAATGGTCAGCTGACCGAACTCAAGCCCCGATCCGAGGATCGTGCTCACCGGATCGGCCATGATCTGCGCGCGCTGGGTGGGATCGCTCTTGTCCCACTGGAGGATGGTGAGCCAGGTGAACAGGCCGGTGAAGCCGAGGGTGAGCACGACGAGCAGGACCAGCGACCAGACGGTCGAGCGCACCGACCGGATCTTCGTCCACTCCGACAGCAGCAGGCGACCGAACCCGCCGGCGCCGGACACGGCCGGGGTGCCTGAACTGCCGGGCCGGGCGGCCTGCACCGGTGGGCTGGCGGAGGTCACTCGGTCCTCCCCTGAGCTGTGGCGGGTGCCTGCTCGCTACTCGCTGGCTGGGCGGCTGGTGATGGGCTCCCGGCGGCCGGGAGTCCATATTCGAGGCTGTCCGCAGTGAGCTCCATGTACGCCGCCTCCAGCGAGGCGAGCCGCGGGGTGAGTTCGTGCAGCACGATGCGGCCGTCAGCGGCGATCTCGCCAATTCGCGGCGCGTCCAGGTTGCTGACCCTTAGTGCGGGTGTCTTGCCATCGGCTTTCTCCGGCTCGGCCTTGCCGCCGGCCGCGGCGATCAGGTCGGCCAGCGTGGCCGCGTCCGGCGAGCGCACCAGCACGTATTTCTCCGAGCTGCGCTCGATGAAGTCCTGCGTGCTGGTCTCCGCGAGCAGTTTGCCGCGTCCGATCACGATCAGGTGGTCAGCGGTGACCGCCATCTCGTTCATCAGGTGGCTGGACACGAAGACCGTGCGGCCCTCGCTGGCCAACTGCTTCATCAGGTTCCTGATCCACAGGATGCCTTCCGGGTCGAGCCCGTTGACCGGTTCGTCGAGGATCAGGATCTGCGGATCACCCAGCAGCGCGACGGCGATGCCGACCCGCTGGCCCATTCCCAGCGAGAAACCGCCGGTGCGCTTGCGCGCTACCTCGGTGAGCCCGACGAGCGCGAGGACCTGGTCTACCCGGGACCGCGGGATGCCCTGGGTCTGGGCCAGGAAGAGCAGGTGGTTGTACGCGCTGCGCCCGGTGTGCATGGCCCGGGCCTCCAGCAGGGCGCCCACGGTGCGCAGCGGCCGGGCGAGATCGGCGTAACGGCGACCGTTGATCGTCGCGGTGCCGGAGTGCGGTCGATCCAGGCCGAGGATCAGCCTCATCGTGGTCGACTTGCCCGCGCCATTCGGCCCGAGGAAGCCGGTGACCCGGCCCGGTTCCACGGTAAAGGACAAATGGTCAACGGCGAGTTTTTCCCCGTAGCGCTTGGTGAGGTCCCGTGCCTCAATCATCATTTCCCCTCAGGACGGCCCGGCCGACTTGGTTGCGCCGTACGCCAGAACCTAAGGTACCAACCGATTGGGCGCAGCCCCTTTTCCCGGGCCGTGCCGTGTCCGCCCGGGCGCCGCGCCGCGGGGCGTGCGTCTGCCGGGCGGTCCGCGGTGCGGGTGCGCGTCCGTGCCGTCGGTCACGTACGCTGCTGCGAAGTATGACCGAGCCGATGCCACTGCCCGCCGCGCGTGCCGCCGCCGGAATCCGCCGCGGCGTCGTGGCCTGCCTGGCCGTGGTGGCCGGGACCGTGCTGCTGGGGGTGGTGGCCGGCTTCATCTGGGCCGCGGCGGCTCCCCGGCCCGTGCTGCTGATGACGGGCCGCGGTACCGCGGCCGTGATCAACGCGGAGACCGGCGCCTTCGTCGCCGCGGACGGCTGGTACTGCTTCATCTGCCTGGCCGGGGGAGTGCTGACCGGGCTGGCCGGCTACCTGCTCGCGGTCCGCAGCCACGGCCCGGTGGCCATGATCATCGTCCTGGTCAGCGCGGTGGCCGCCGCGCTGGTCACGCTCTGGATCGGCCAGCACGGCGGGCTGGCTACCTATCACCATCTCCTCGCCACCCTGCCGCCCGGCGCGAAGCTGCGGGGTGCCCTGTCCCTGGGAGCCCGGAGCGCGATCGCGTTCTGGCCGCTGGGGGCCGGGCTGATGGCGGGCGGGATGGAACTGGCCGCGTGGGTGCGCGACCGGCAGGTGGCCTCCTCCGGGTCGGTCCTGGCCCCGGAATGACGGCCGCGAATGTCCACCATGCGGACGGGCCCGGCACCTGCCTGGGTGGGCTCCGTACACTGGGCGGGTGCTTTCCAGGATTGATCTGCGCGGATCGTCGGCTACCCAGCTGACCAGGGAAAAGCTGGCCCCGGTGCTGCCCAGGGCCGGGCTGGACGTCGAGGCTGCGATCGAGAAGGTCCGCCCGATCTGCGACGATGTGCGTCATCGCGGCGCGGCCGCGGTCCGTGATTACACGCTGCGCTTCGACGGCGTCGACCTGGCCTCCACCCGGGTTCCGGCGGCCGCGCTGGCCGCGGCGCTCGAGGCCCTGGACCCGGGGCTCCGGGCGGCGCTGGAGGAGACCATCCGCCGGGTCCGCCTGGTCTGCCGGGCCCAGCTGCCCGCTGACGTCGTGACCAGCGTCGCCACGGGCGCGACCGTTACCGAACGGTACGTCGCCGTGGGCCGGGCGGGCGTGTACGTGCCGGGCGGCCTGGTCACCTACCCGTCCTCGGTGCTGATGAACGTGGTCCCCGCGCAGGTGGCGGGCGTGCCGCAGATCGCGGTGGCCTCGCCGCCCGGCCGCAGCGGCCTCCCCAGTCCCGCGGTGCTGGCCGCATGCGCGCTGCTCGGTATCGATGAGGTGCACGCCGCCGGCGGCGCCCAGGCCATCGCCATGCTCGGCTACGGCACCGCCGGATGCGCTGCGGTGGACACCATCACCGGCCCGGGCAACATCTACGTGGCCGCAGCCAAGCGGCTGCTGCTCGGCACGATCAGCACCGACGCCGAAGCCGGCCCGACGGAGATCGCCATCATCGCGGACGACACGGCCGACCCGGAGTTCGTCGCGGCCGACCTGATCGCCCAGGCCGAGCACGATCCGCTGGCCGCCTGCCTGCTCATCACCACGGACCCGGGTCTCGCGGACCGGGTGGACAAGGCCCTGCGGCCGCAGATCGCCGCGGCCCGCCACCGGGAGCGGGTGGAGGCTGCCCTGGCTGGCCAGTCGGCCTGCGTGCTGGTGGACGACACCGACGCGGCGCTCGCCACCTCGGATGCCTGGGCGCCGGAGCACCTGGAGATCCAGGCGCTGGACGCGGGTGTGCTGGCCCGCCGGGTCCGTAACGCGGGCGCCATCTTCGTGGGGCCGTACGCGCCGGTCTCGCTGGGCGACTATCTCGCCGGTTCGAATCACGTGCTGCCGACCGGCGGCACCGCCCGGCACACCGCGGGCCTGTCCGTCCTCACCTTCCTGCGCGCCATCCACCTGGTCGAGTACGAGCGGGACGCGCTGGCCGAGGTCGCGCCGCACATCGACGCGCTCGGCGGGGCCGAGGACCTGGCCGCGCACGTCGCTGCGGTACGGGTGCGCATCCCCAGGACCGAGCCGTGAGCGGATCCCCGGACGGGCCCGCAGGCGGGCCGGATGGTCTGCCAGAGCCCCGCGCCGGGTCCGCCTCGCTCCCGTCCTGGCTGCCGCTCCGCGAGGACCTGGCCGGGCACACGGCTTATGGCGCCCCGCAGATCGGCGTCCCGGTCCAGCTGAACACCAACGAGAATCCTTATCCGCCTTCCCCGGCGATGGTCGTGGCGATCGCGCAGGCCGTCACTGAGGTGGCCGGAACGCTGAACCGCTATCCGGACCGGGATGCCATGGCGCTGCGCGGCGACCTGGCCGCCTACCTCGGCCACGGGCTGGGGCCGGGCCAGGTATGGGCGGCGAACGGCTCCAACGAGGTCATCCAGCAGCTGTTCCAGGCGTTCGGCGGGCAGGGGCGGACCGCGCTGGGTTTCGAGCCCTCGTACTCGATGCACCCGCTGATCGCGCTGGCCACCGGCACCCGCTGGATCAGCGGTGCCCGGGACGCCGACTTCGGGCTCGAGCCCGGCCCGGCCCTGGCCGCGATCCGGGAGCACCAGCCCGACCTGGTCTTCCTCACCTCCCCGAACAACCCCACCGGCACCTCGCTGGCTCCGGAGGTGATCGAGGCGGTCTGCGCGGCGGCCCCGGGCATGGTCATCGTGGACGAGGCGTACGCCGAGTTCGCCCGGGATACCTCCGCGACCGCGCTGACCCTGCTGTCCCGCTGCCCGCGGCTCGTGGTGACCCGCACGATGTCCAAGGCTTTCGCGCTGGCCGGCGCGCGGGTGGGATACCTGGCCGCCGACCCGGCCGTGCCGCAGGCGCTGCTCCTGGTCCGGCTGCCCTACCACCTGTCGGCGGTCACCCAGGCGGTGGCCCGGGCCGCGCTGGCCCTGGCCAGCGAGCCGCTCGCCACCGTGGCCGCGCTCCGCGAGCAGCGGGACGGGCTCGTGGCCTGGCTGCGCGGGCGGGGCCTGCAGGTGGCGGACTCCGACGCCAACTTCGTGCTGTTCGGCGGGTTCAGCGACCGGCACGCGATCTGGCAGGCGCTGCTGGACCGGGGCGTGCTGATCCGGGAGACCGGCCCACCCGGGTGGCTCAGGGTCACGGCAGGGACGCCCGCCGAGATGTCGGCTTTCCGCGACGCGCTGGACGCGGTGCTGGCGCTGGGGCTGACGCCGGCCGTCCAGCCGGCCGGGGAGGGTGCACGATGAACGACACCTGGGGGCGGGACACGCGGCGTACCGGGCGGGTCGAGCGGGTGACCAAGGAGACCAGCGTGCTGGTCGGGCTGGACCTCGACGGCAGCGGCACCGCCGACATCGGCACGGGGGTGCCGTTCTTCGACCACATGCTCGCCCAGCTGGCCAAGCACGGGCTGCTCGACCTGAGCGTGCGGGCCACCGGGGACATCGAGGTGGACGCGCACCACACGGTGGAGGACACTGCGCTCGCCCTGGGCCAGGCGCTGCGCGAGGCGCTCGGCGACAAGGCGGGCATCTGCCGGTTCGGGGACGCCGCCGTGCCGCTGGATGAGACGCTGGCCCGGGCCGCGATCGACCTGTCCGGGCGGCCCTACCTGGTGCACTCGGAGCCGGACGGGATGGCCCCGCTGATCGGCACCTACGACACCACTCTGACCAGGCACTTCTTCGAGTCCGTGACGTCCACGGCGGCCATCTGCCTGCACCTGGAGGTGACCGGGCGCAACCCGCATCACCTGGTCGAGGCGCAGTTCAAGGCGGCGGCCCGGGCGCTGCGGGCCGCTGCGGCCCCGGACCCCCGGACGCCCGGGATCCCCAGCACCAAGGGCGTCCTGTGAGCGCTTCTGATCGCCGGACGGCGCCAGCGCCTCGGGAGGCACCGTGACGCCGCGGCCCCGCGTCGCGGTCCTGGACTACGGGTCGGGCAACATCCGGTCCGCCCAGCGGGCCCTGCAGCGGGCCGGGGCGGACACCGAGGTCACCGCCGACTTCGACACCGCGCTCAACGCCGACGGCCTGGTGGTGCCGGGAGTGGGCGCGTTCGCGGCGTGCATGGCCGGGATCCGCGCGGTCCGCGGCGACCAGATCATTGACCGGCGGCTGGCCGGTTCCCGTCCGGTGCTCGGCATCTGCGTCGGCATGCAGGTCATGTTCGGCGAGGGGGTCGAGCACGGCCTGCGCACCGAGGGCTGCGGCCAGTGGCCCGGTACCGTGCAGCGGCTGCACGCGCCCGTGCTGCCGCACATGGGCTGGAACACCGTTGATGCCGCCGCCGGTTCCCGGCTGCTGGCCGGCCTCGACCCCGGCACCCGCTTCTACTTCGTGCATTCCTACGCGGCCCTGGCGCTGCCCATGCCGCCGTCCAGGCGGATGACGCCGCCACAGATCAGCTGGGCCACCCACGGGGAGCCGTTCATCGCGGTGGTGGAGAACGGCCCGTTGTCCGCGACCCAGTTTCACCCGGAGAAATCCGGCGACGCGGGCGCCGCGTTGCTGGCGAACTGGCTGGAGATGGTGCGATGACACCCCGTGGTCCGCAGGACAGCGCCTCGCAGGACAGTGCTCCGGGGGGCCGCGGGCTGACCCTGCTGCCCGCAGTCGACGTGGCCGGCGGCCAGGCGGTCCGGCTGGTCCAGGGGGCCGCCGGGACCGAGACCGACTACGGCGCGCCGCTGCAGGCCGCGCTGGCCTGGCAGGCGGCAGGCGCGCAGTGGGTGCACCTGGTGGACCTGGACGCCGCGTTCGGCCGCGGCTCGAACGCGGAACTGCTCGCCTCGGTGGTGGGGCGGCTGGACATCGCGGTGGAGCTATCCGGGGGTATCCGTGACGACGCCTCGCTGGCGGCCGCGCTGGCCACGGGCTGCGCCCGGGTCAACGTCGGCACCGCCGCGCTGGAGAACCCGGACTGGGTCCGGGCGGCCATCGCCGAGCACGGGGACAAGATCGCGGTGGGCCTGGATGTGCGCGGCACCCGGCTCGCCGCCCGGGGCTGGACCCGCGAGGGCGGCGAGCTGGATGAGGCGCTGGACCGGCTCGACGCCGACGGCTGCGCCCGGTACGTGGTCACCGACATCAACAAGGACGGGATGCTGTCCGGGCCGAATCTCGGCCTGCTGCGGCATGTCTGCGCTCGGACGGCGCGGCCGCTTATCGCCAGCGGCGGGGTGTCCAGCCTCGCTGACCTGGAGGCTATCGCGGCCCTGGTGCCGGACGGAGTGGAGGGCGCGATCGTGGGCAAGGCCCTGTACGCCGGGGCCT
This sequence comes from uncultured Actinomycetes bacterium, assembly GCA_963782185.1. Classification (GTDB taxonomy): domain Bacteria; phylum Actinomycetota; class Actinomycetes; order Streptosporangiales; family Streptosporangiaceae; genus RYN-230. The sequence goes on along the minus strand of CAWAJB010000031.1, from coordinate 130,350 downwards.
TCACGCTGGAGGAGGCACTCAAGGCGGTGGCAGCGTGACGCGCCGGGTCTCGACCGGGACCGAGTGGGAGCCGGTGGTCGGGTACAGCCGTGCGGTGGCGGCCGGGGACTACGTGTTCATGGCCGGCTGCACGTCGGTGGAGGGCGCGGAGTTCGTGCACGAAGGCGACGCGTACGCGCAGACCGCCCAGGCGCTGCGGAACGTCGCGGCCGGGCTGGAACCGCTCGGCCTGAGCCTCGCCGACGTGGTGCAGACCCGGATCCTCGTCACCGACATCTCCCGCTGGCGGGAGTACGGCCAGGCACACCGCGAGGCGTTCGGTGACACCATGCCCGCCGCGACCATGATCGAGATTGCCCGGCTGGTCGACCCCCGGATGCTGGTCGAGGTGGAGGCCGTCGCCTACCGCCCCGGGATCGGCGCCTGATGCCCCCGCGAGCCGCGGCCGCCGCCGTCCCCCCGCTCCCCGCCCCGGCTCCCGCCCCCTTCGCCCAGGACACCCCGTTCGTGATCAAACGATTGGTGCTGGCGGGCCGGTGGTGGGGAGCGCCATGACCGTGGCGGTGCGGGTGATTCCCTGCCTCGACGTGGATGCCGGGCGGGTGGTGAAAGGCGTCAACTTCCGCGACCTGCGCGACGCGGGCGACCCGGTGGAACTTGCCGCCGCCTACGACGCGGAAGGCGCCGACGAGCTGGTGTTCCTGGACATCACCGCGTCCAGCGGCGACCGCGAGACCATGATCGACGTAGTGGGCCGCACCGCCGACCAGGTGTTCATCCCGCTCACCGTGGGCGGCGGGGTGCGCAGCGTCGGGGACGTGGACCGGCTGCTTCGGGCCGGCGCGGACAAGGTGTCGCTGAACACGGCGGCCATCGCCCGTCCCGAACTGCTCGCGGAGGCAGCCGAGCGGTTCGGCTCACAGTGCGTGGTGCTGTCCGTGGACGCCCGCCGGCGCGCAGGCGAGATGGGGCCCGCCGGAGGCGGGTCTCCCCGAGCCGGGGACGCTCGGGGGCCGGGGGCTCCGGGGGTAGTCCCCCGGGAAAGCGGAACGGGGGGTCATCCCCCCGGGCTGGCAGGGTTCGAGGTGACCACGCATGGCGGACGGCGGGGTACCGGGATCGACGCGGTGGAGTGGGCGGCCCGGGGGGCGGAGCTGGGCGTCGGTGAGATCCTGCTCAATTCCATGGATGCGGACGGCACCAAGGCCGGCTTCGACCTGGAACTCGTCCGCGCGGTGCGCGCGGTCGTGACCGTGCCCATCATCGCCAGCGGCGGGGCCGGTGAGCTGGCCCACTTCGCCCCCGCGGTCGGGGCGGGCGCCGACGCCGTGCTGGCCGCCAGCGTGTTTCACTTCGGCCAGCTACGGATCGGCGAGGTCAAGGAGGCACTGCGCGGCGCCGGCCACCCAGTCAGGTAGGCCTCACCCCGCGGGCGCGCCCAGATCGGCCGACAGGGCAGCGCCCACGATGCCCGCGTCGTTGTGCATCGCGGCGGGCACCACCGTGGCCCGCAACGACCTCAGCAGGGGCAGGAACTTGTCCGCCTTGCGGCTGATCCCCCCGCCGATGATGACCAGGTCCGGTGCGGTGAGCGCCTCCACATGGTGCAGGTACTCCTCGACCCGCCCGGCCCACTTGCCCCAGCTGAGGTCGTGCAGTTCCTTGGCCCGTTCCGAGGCGCGGGTCTCCGCGTCCCGCCCGCGGACCTCGATGTGGCCGAACTCAGTGTTCGGGACCAGCATCCCGTCCCGGAACAGGGCGCTGCCGATGCCGGTGCCGAACGTCAGCATCAGCACCGTGCCCTGGTGCCCGGCGCCCGCGCCGAACCTCATTTCGGCCAGGCCGGCCGCGTCGGCGTCGTTGACCAGGGAGACGGGCACGCCGGCCGCCTTGCCGAACAGGGCGCGGGAGTCGAGCCCGACCCAGGCGGGGTCCAGGTTGGCCGCGGTCATCGTGACCCCGTCCACGACGACGCCCGGAAACGCGACGCCGACCGGCCCGGTCCAGTCGAAGTGCTTCACGTGCTGGGCCACCACGGCCGCGACCGCGTCGGGCAGCGCCGGGCGGGGCGTCTCCACCTTGATCCGCTCGGTGAGAAACCTTCCCTTGGCCGTGTCGGCCGGCGCGGCCTTGATTCCGGTGCCGCCGATGTCGATGCCGAGTACCTGCACTGCACAGCCCTCCGTTCGCCCGCGAATCCCCCCCGGCGCGGCCGGGCCGCAGCGAGAGACAACTCCATGGTGTGCCATCGGCTGACCAGGTAGTACCCGGGCGGCCCGGATTATGGCCCCGGAGGCGAAGTTTTCCCGCGTTGGGACGGCGGGTACCCGGTGTTCAGCCCCGCGTCACCGCGCGCCATTTGACAGTCGATGGTGCGGCTCCTGAGGTCAGGCCGGGGTTCACATACCCCAGCGGGATGCGGCCAGGGTGCGGATGGCCGCCTCGGTGCCATCCAGGCGTACCTGGGCGGCGGCGCGCCGGCCCGACGTCCAGAGGGTGAGCTCGCCGGGTGCGCCGGTGACCGTCACCACCGGGGTGCGCGCTTTGGCGGTGATCCGGACCCGGCCCTGCCCCGGGTCGGTGGTGATGTCGTCGCGGACCAGTTCCACCCCGACCGGGGCTTTGCGCAGCACGAACCGGGCCATGCCGAGCCGCCCCCACAAGGCCTCGGACAGCGCGGGCGTGACCTTCCGGTCCGCCCAGCCGGGGGTGCCGCGCCGGATGTCCTCGTGGTGCACGAAGAACTCGACCAGGTTGGCCCGTTCGTCCATCCCCGGCAGGCCGAACCAGGACAGCCGCGGTGGCCCGTTACGGATGGCGGCCACCAATTCGCCGAACGGTTCCCGGTCGCTCAGCCCCCGCTGCACCCGCCGGGTGTACCCGGCGAGCGCGCCGACCATGATGCCCGCCCCCGCGTCCGGGCGGCGTTCCCTCAGCACCAGGTGAGCGGCCAGGTCGAGCGTGGTCCAGCCGTCGCATAGCGTGGGCGCGGACGGGCCAGTCTGCTCCAGCAGCGCGCACAGCGCCAGGCGCTCATCCCGGGCGAGAGTCATCCCGCGATGGTAGCTACCCGGCCCCGCCCAGTGGAATGGGCCAACCTGAGAGGATCGGCCTATGAACACGCAAGCGAGCGCGGCCACCGGCCCGCGCAGCCTCTCCGCGCTGGACCCCCAGATCGCCGCGCGGCTGAAGCGTGACCCGGCCGGCCTGGTCCCCGCCGTGGCCCAGCAGTACGACACCGGCGAGGTCCTGATGGTCGGCTGGATGGACGACGAGGCGCTGCACCTCACGCTGACCACCGGGCGGTGCACGTACTGGTCCCGCAGCCGCCAGGAGTACTGGGTAAAGGGTGAGACGTCCGGTCACGCCCAGCAGGTGAAAGCGGTCGCCCTCGACTGCGACGGGGACACCGTGCTGGTCAAGGTGGACCAGGCCGGCGGGGCCTGCCACACCGGCGACCGGACCTGCTTCGACGCGGATCCGCTGCCCGCCCTGGTGGCGGAATGACCGGTGGTGGGATGACCGGTGGCGGGGTGACCGGTGGCGGGGTGACCGCGCCGGACCCGGCGGCTGAGCGGCCGGGCGCCCGCCGTCCGGCCACGGGGGCCCGGCGCGAGTACCTGCTCACCTTGCTGGCCGGTGCGATCGGTGCCGTGGTCGTGCTGCTCGCGGCCCGCCAGGGCTGGGCCCGGGTGGTGACCATCGAGCCGCATCCGCTGCCCGCGTCCCGCGTCACGGTGAGCGGCCAGGACCTGGTGCCCGCGGCCGGAGCGCTGGGGCTGGCCGCGCTGGCCGGCCTGGCTGCGGTGCTCGCGACCCGGGGCCTCGCCCGCCGGGTGGTCGGCGGTCTGCTCGCCGCGTTCGGCGTGGCCATCGCCGCGTCCGTGAGCCTGCCGGTGACCGCGGCGCAGGCGCGCAGCGCCGCGGCGGACGCGACGACCGCGCAGGCCGGTTCGGTGCCGGGCGGCAGCACCGTCGGCAGCGGCACAACGCCGGGTACCGGAGGTTCCGGCGTGGCCGGTCTCACCCTGGCCAGCCACGTGGAGATGGCCGCGTTCCCGTGGCGGTGGGCCGTGCTGGCCGGCGGCCTCCTGGTGATCGGCACCGGCCTGGTGGTCGCCTGGCGCGGCCACCGCTGGCCGGTCATGTCCAGCCGGTATGACCGGCCAGCGGGCCGGGAGCCGTCCCGCGCGGCGGACCCGGCCAGCCTCTGGGAATCACTGAGCCAGGGCCTCGACCCTACCGACTCCGGTCCGGCGGCGCCGGGCGGGCCCGCGGCCGGATCAGGCAGCCACGGGCCCGGCCGGAGCGGCAGCGCAGGTTAGTCTGGAGAGTACGTCCAGCGGAGGTGAGGGCGTTGGAGCAGGAGCTCTCCCCGGGCATCCCGGGGGACGCGCGTGGCACCCTGGCCCGGCTGCTGGCGGCCCGGACCGGGGCGATCGGGGTGTTGTTCATCACGGCCGCCATCCTGATCCATCCCGCGGTGGCCCGCGCCTGCGGGTCCGGGCCCAGCCCGGCCGCTGGCGCGCTCCGCGAACCGGGTCCCGACGACGGAGAGCTGGGTCAGGCCTGATCAGGCGGCATCTGGACCCAGGCACGGCCACCGCGGGTGAGCGGGCGGCCGGCGCTGCCGTGTCCTGGATCCGGGCGCGCGGCGCGGGCGGAATCAGGGCGGGCGCGGGCCCGGCCCGGAGGGGGCCCGCATCCGCAGAGAAACAGCCTCGCTACGATCGGGGCCCAAGAAACCCAAACCGAGGGGGCAGCGAAACCGCGTGAGCGTGCTCAACGAGATCCTTGACGGGGTGCGTGCCGACCTCGCTGCCCGGCAGCAGGACGTCACCCTCGACCAGCTCAAGGAGATGGCCGGGCGGGCGTCGTCGCCGAAGGACGCGATGGCGGTGCTCAAGGGCGAGGACGTCGCGGTCATCGCCGAGGTGAAGCGGGCCAGCCCGTCCAAGGGGGCGATGGCGGCGATCGCCGATCCCGCCGCGCTGGCCGCGGACTACGAGGCCGGCGGCGCGAGCGTGATCAGCGTGCTGACCGAGCAGCGCCGGTTCGGGGGCAGCCTCGCCGACCTGGCGGCAGTGCGGGCGGCGGTCGGCGTTCCGGTGCTGCGCAAGGACTTCGTGGTCAGCTCCTACCAGCTCTGGGAGGCCCGGGCGTACGGGGCGGATATGATCCTGCTCATCGTGGCTGCCCTGGAGCAGAACGCGCTGGTGTCACTGGTGGAGCGGTCCGTTTCGATCGGGCTCGTCCCGCTCGTCGAGGTGCACGCGGATGAGGAACTGGACCGTGCCCTGGAGGCCGGCGCGAAGATCATTGGTGTGAACGCCCGCGACATGACCACCCTCGAGGTGGACCGCACCGTGTTCGCGCGGCTCGCCCCGCAGATACCGGACGGGGTACTGAAGATCGCCGAGTCGGGTGTCCGCGGGCCGCATGACCTGCTTGCCTACGCCGCCTCCGGCGCGGACGCGGTGCTGGTGGGGGAGAGCCTGGTCACCGGCAAGGACCCGCGGTCGGCCGTGGCTGACCTGGTCACCGCCGGCTCGCATCCTGCGCTGCGCGGGGACCGCGGATGACCGCAACGGCCCAGGAAGCCGGCCACTTCGGGCCCTACGGCGGCCGGTTCGCCCCCGAGGCGCTCATGTCCGCGCTCGAGGAACTGGCGGCCGAATACGCCTCAGCCCAGGCGGATCCGGCCTTCCAGGCCGAGCTCGCCGAACTCCTGCGCGGCTACGCGGGGCGGCCGACGCTGGTGACGGAGGTGCCGCGGTTCGCGGCCCGGGCCGGGGACTGCCGGATCCTGCTCAAGCGCGAGGACATGGCGCACACCGGCTCTCACAAGATCAACAACGTGCTAGGCCAGGCCCTGCTGACCAGGCGGATGGGCAAGAAGCGGGTCATCGCCGAGACCGGGGCGGGCCAGCACGGGGTGGCCACCGCGACGGCCTGCGCGCTGCTGGGCCTGGACTGCGTGGTCTACATGGGCGAGGAAGACACCCAGCGCCAGGCGCTGAACGTCGCCCGGATGCGGATGCTGGGCGCCGAGGTCGTCCCGGTCGCCACCGGCAGCCGGACCCTCAAGGACGCCATCAACGAGGCGTTCCGCGACTGGGTGACCACGGTCGGGACGAGCCACTACTGCATCGGGTCGGTGATGGGCCCGGACCCCTTCCCGACCATGGTGCGTGACTTTCAGCGGATCATCGGGGTCGAAGCCCGGGAGCAGGTGCTGGCCATGACCGGGCGGCTGCCGGACGCGGTCGTCGCCTGCGTGGGCGGCGGCTCTAACGCGATCGGGGCCTTCCACGCGTTCATCCCCGACGAGTCCGTGCGGCTGATCGGCTGCGAGGCCGGCGGCGAGGGCCCGGAGAGCGGCCGCAACGCGGCCACGCTGGTGGCCGGTTCCGCCGGGGTGATCCACGGCATGCGTACCTACCTGCTGCAGGACGGCGACGGGCAGACCCTGCCCACGCACTCGATTTCGGCCGGCCTGGACTACCCGGGAGTCGGCCCGGAGCATTCCTGGCTGCACGACACCGGCCGGGCCAGCTACCGTGCTATCTCGGACTCCCAGGCCATGGACGCGTTCTCGCTGCTGTGCCGGACGGAGGGCATCATCCCGGCGATCGAGTCGGCCCACGCCCTGGCCGGCGCGCTCCAGCTGGGCGGCGAGCTGGAACCAGGGGCCCTGCTGCTGGTCAACCTGTCCGGCCGGGGCGACAAGGATGTGGACATCGCGGCCCGGTGGTTCGGCCACCTGGACGGGAAGGCCGCCCGATGAGCGCCGGCCAGCCCGGGGGGTCCGGGGGGTCGTCCCCCGCTGGGCCGGGGAGGGGAGGCCCGCCGGAGGCGGGTCCTCGCCGAGCCGGCGGGCTCGGGGGGTCCGGGGGGTCGTCCCCCCGGGCTAGCACCGTCAGCGTCGCGTTCGAGAAGGCCGCGGCGGGCGGCCGGGCCGCCCTGGTCGGCTACCTGCCCGCCGGGTTCCCGTCGGTGGCCGGCGCGGCCGAGGCGGCGGTGGCGATCGCGCAGGCGGGCGCGGACGTGATCGAGATCGGCCTGCCGTACTCCGACCCGCTGATGGACGGCCCGGTGATCCAGGAGGCCACGCAGCGCGCGCTGGCCGCCGGCACGCACGTGACCGACGTGCTGCGCACCGTCGAGACCGTGGCCGCCGCGGGCGTGCCCACGCTGGTCATGACGTACTGGAATCCGGTGGACCACTACGGTGTGGCCGCCTTCGCCCGCGACCTCGCCGCGGCCGGCGGGGCCGGGCTGATCACCCCGGACCTGCCGCCCGAGGAGGCGGCGGACTGGCTGGAGGCCTCTGCGGCCTGCGGCCTGGACCGGGTCTTCCTCGTCGCGCCGAGCTCGCCGGATGCCCGGATCGCGCGGATCACCGCGGCCTGCCGCGGGTTCGTGTACGCCGCGTCGCTGATGGGCACCACCGGGGCCCGCGACAGCGTCGGCGCCGCAGCCGCCGGACTGGTCGGCCGGGTCCGCGAAACCACCAGCCTGCCAGTCGCCGTCGGCCTCGGAGTGCGTGACGGAGCTCAGGCCGCGGAGGTGGCCGGCTTCGCGGACGGCGTGATCGTCGGGTCGGCGTTCGTGCAGCGGCTGCTCGCCGCGCCCGACACCAGGGCCGGCCTGGACTCCGTCCGCGACCTGGCCGCCGAGCTCGCCGCCGGGGTCCGCGCCCCGGCTCGTTAGGACCGCGGGTCGCCTGGCCCGCGCCGGCCCCAGCCCGGCCCGCCCAGCCCAGCGGGCCAGGACCGGGAGCCGCTCGTCCTAACGAGGAACCGCTAATGCAACACCCAATTACCGGCAGGTGCACTAGCCTCACGTGGCGTGGCATCACCCGGCACGACGGTCGCGTTCCTGCCCAGCCCGGGTCCCGGGACCTGGCATCTCGGCCTGCTGCCCGTCCGCGGGTACGCGCTGTGCATCGTGCTCGGCATCCTGGTCGCGGTCCGTGTGGCCAGCCGCAGGTACGTGCGGCTCGGCGGCCACCCGGGAGTGATCCTCGACGCGGCCACGTGGGCGGTCCCGGCCGGCCTGGTCGGCGCCCGGCTCTACAGCGTGGTCACGGACTACGAGCTGTACTTCAGGCCGGGCCGCGACTGGATCGACATCTTCCGGGTCTGGGACGGTGGGATCGGCATGCCCGGGGCGGTGGTCGCAGGCGTCCTCGGGGCCTGGCTCGGCTGCCGCCGGGCCGGCGTGAAGTTCGGGCCCGTGGCGGGGGCCGCGGCGCCCGCCGTGGCGTTCGGGCAGGCCATCGGCCGCTGGGGTAACTGGTTCAACCAGGAACTCTACGGCCGCCCATCCAGCCTGCCCTGGGCGGTTGAGATCGACCCGGCCCACCGGGTCATCCCCTACGAGAACTACGCCACGTTCCAGCCCGCGTTCCTCTACGAATCCCTGTGGGACCTGCTCCTCGGCCTCGCGCTGATCTGGGCGGCGCGCCGTTTCCGGCTGACCGGCGACCGGGTCCTCGCGCTGTACGCCGCGGGCTACGCCACCGGCAGCTTCGCGGTCCAGTCGCTGCGCATCGACTTCGCGCACCACCTGTCCGGCCTGCGGATGGACCAGTGGGCGATGATCGCCATCTGGATCGCCGGTGTCAGCTACCTGATCATGACGGCCGGCAAGCAGGGGCCGGACACCATCACCACGGCGGTCCCTCAGTCATCCCCTGGACGACCGGAGTTTGCCGGTCACACGGCGCGGGCACGTCCGGGGGACAATCCTCGCGAAGCGGATGTTCCGACCGACTCAGGTGTTTCGCGAACCGGAGGAAGCGGGGATGATTGCACTGGTGGCGTAATCTCCGTGTAACCTACGAGCGGTAGCTCGAGGAAGCCAGCGATACCCTCTTCACAGGGTTCATGGCAGGGCCAATGTCGTCCCGACCGCATGCGAGAACGCGAATTCGGACGAGACGACAGGAGTTCGGATGGCACCTGCCGCTTCAGTGAACGCCGGGGGACTCTACGACGCCAGGTTTGAGCACGACGCCTGCGGCGTGGGGTTCGTGGCCGACCTGTCCGGACTGCCCAGCCACGACACCGTGGCCAAGGCCCTGACCGTACTGCGCAACCTGGAGCACCGCGGCGCCCAGGGCAGTGACCCGGACACGGGCGACGGGGCCGGCATCCTGACCCAGATCCCCGATGCGTTCTTCCGCGCCGTGTGCGGCTTCGAGCTCCCGCCTCCCGGCGGGTATGCGGCGGGGATGGTGTTCCTGCCCGCTGATGACCAGGGCAGCAGCGACACAGCCATGGTGGTGGAACGGCTCGCCGCTGAGGAGGGCCTGACCACACTCGGCTGGCGCGACGTCCCCTACGAACCGCAGCACTGCGGGCGTGGCGCCAGGGACGTGCTACCTACGCTGCGGCAGGTTTTCGTTGCGGCGAACGGTGAAAGCGGAATCGCGCTGGACAGGCGCGCTTACTGCCTGCGCAAGCGGGTGGAACACGAGACCGACTGCTACGTCGTCTCGCTCTCCTCACGCACGATCGGCTACAAGGGGATGCTGACCGCGCTCCAGCTGGAGCCGTTCTACCCGGACCTGACCGACCCGCGCTACGTCTCGGCGCTGGCCCTGGTCCACTCGCGGTTCTCCACCAACACGTTCCCGTCCTGGCCGCTGGCGCACCCGTACCGCTACATCGCGCACAACGGGGAGATCAACACCGTCCGGGGCAACCGGAACTGGATGCGGGCCCGCGAGGCCATGCTGGCCAGCGACCTGTTCCCGCGGTCCGCCGACGGCCGCGGCATGGAGCGGCTGCTGCCGATCCTGGACGAGACCGGCAGCGACTCGGCCAGCTTCGACGAATGCCTGGAACTGCTGCACCTCGGTGGCCGGTCGCTGCCGCACGCCATGCTGATGATGATCCCCGAGCCGTGGGAGAACCACGATGAGATGGATCCGGCCCGGCGCGCCTTCTACCGCTTCCACTCCACCCTGATGGAGCCGTGGGACGGCCCGGCCTGCGTGGCGTTCACCGACGGGACCGTGATCGGGGCGGTGCTCGACCGCAACGGGCTGCGCCCGGGCCGGTACTGGGTGACCCGGGACGGTTTCGTGGTGCTGGCCAGCGAGGTCGGCGTGCTCGACATCGACCCGGCGGACGTGATCCGCAAGGGCCGCCTGCAGCCCGGCCGCGTCTTCCTGGCCGACACGGGACGCCGGCGCATCCTGGAGGACGCGGACGTGAAGTCCGCGCTGGCCAGCGAGCATCCCTACGAGGACTGGCTGCACGCCGGCCTGCTGCACCTGCATGACCTGCCCGACCGGGCCCGTGACCTGCCGGCCACCGCGGAGCTCACCACCCAGCAGCGGCTGTTCGGGTACACCGAGGAAGAGCTGCGGGTGGTGCTGGCTCCCATGGCCCGCAGCGGGGCGGAGCCGATCGGCTCGATGGGCACCGACACGCCGATCGCCGTGCTGTCCGACCGCCCCCGGCTGCTCTTCGACTACTTCTCCCAGCTGTTCGCCCAGGTCACCAACCCGCCGCTGGACGCGATCCGCGAGGAGCTGGTGACCTCGCTGGAGTCCTCCACCGGCCCGGAGGGCAACCTCTTCGAGCCGGGCCCGGCGTCGTGCCGCCAGATCGTGCTGCCGTTCCCGGTGATCAGCCGCAACGACCTCAACAAGATCATTCACATCAACGACGACGGCGACCTGCCGGGCTTCGCCTCCCACGTGGTGGACGGCCGGTACCAGGTCGCGGGCGGCGGTGCCGCACTGCGTGACCGGCTCGACGAGATCTGCGCCGAGGCCTCGGCCGCGATCGCCGGCGGCGCGCACATCATCGTGCTGTCCGACCGCGGGGGAGGCGAGGCGGCCGATTCGAGCCTGGCGCCGATCCCGTCGCTGCTGCTCACCGGGACCGTGCATCATCACCTGATCCGGGAGCGGACCCGGACCCGGGCCGGCCTGGTCGTGGAGGCCGGCGACGCCCGCGAGAGCCACCACATCGCGCTGCTCATCGGCTACGGCGCCGCCGCTGTCAACCCGTACCTGGCCCTGGAGACCGTGCAGGACATGGTCCGCCGCGGCCTGCTGGACGGGGTGACGGCCAGGAAGGCCTCGGAGAACACGGTCAAGGCCCTGGGCAAGGGCCTGCTGAAGATCATGTCCAAGATGGGCGTCTCCACCGTCGCCTCCTACACCGGGGCGCAGATCTTCGAGGCCATCGGGCTGGGCCAGGAGATCGTCAGCACCTGCTTCACCGGCACCACTTCCCGGCTCGGCGGCGTCGGCTTCGACGTGCTGGCCGCCGAGACCGCGGCCCGGCACACGAGGGCCTTCCCGCCCCGGGGCGCCGGCCCGATCACCGCCGGCTCGAGACGGGCGGTGAGTACCAGTGGCGCCGCGAGGGTGAGGCGCACCTGTTCAACCCGGAGACCGTGTTCAGGCTGCAGCACGCGACCCGCAGCCGCCGGTACGAGATCTTCAAGGAGTACACCCGCCTGGTGGACGACCAGTCCGCCCGGCTCATGACGCTGCGCGGCCTGCTGCGCATCCGCGGCGTCGATGACCACACCGACCCGCGTGGGCTGGGCGCAGCGTCGCTCCCGGCCCGCGCGCCTCACGTGCCCGGCGCGCCTCGCGAGGCCAGCGTGCCCGACGAGGACCAGGCCGGGCTGCACCCGACCGGCCCGCACCCCGTCGGGAAGCGCATCCCCGGATCGGCCCCGGCTGGCCTCGGCTCATCCAGGCCGGCCCCGGGTAGCCCGATCCCCATCGACGAGGTCGAGCCGGTCTCCGAGATCGTCCGCCGGTTCTCCACCGGCGCGATGTCCTACGGCTCGATCTCGGCCGAGGCCCACCAGACCCTGGCCATCGCGATGAACCGGCTCGGTGGCCGGTCCAACACCGGCGAGGGCGGCGAGGACCCGGACCGATTCGTGCCGGACGCCAACGGCGACCTGCGCCGGTCCGCGGTCAAGCAGGTGGCCAGCGGCCGGTTCGGCGTGACCAGCGAGTACCTGGTCAACGCCGACGACCTGCAGATCAAGATGGCCCAGGGGGCCAAGCCGGGGGAGGGCGGCCAGCTGCCCGGGCACAAGGTCTACCCGTGGATCGCCAGGACCCGGTACTCCACCCCGGGCGTCGGCCTGATCTCCCCGCCGCCGCACCACGACATCTACTCCATCGAGGACCTGGCCCAGCTGATCCACGATCTGAAGAACGCCAATCCCCGGGCCCGGGTGCACGTCAAGCTGGTCGCCGAGGTCGGCGTGGGCACGGTCGCGGCCGGGGTGTCCAAAGCCCACGCCGACGTGGTGCTGATCTCCGGGCACGACGGCGGCACCGGCGCCGCCCCGCTGACCAGCCTCAAGCACGCGGGCGCGCCGTGGGAGCTGGGCCTGGCCGAGACCCAGCAGACCCTGCTCCGGGCCAAGCTGCGGGACCGGATCGTGGTCCAGGCCGACGGCCAGCTGAAGACCGGCCGGGACGTGGTCATCGCCGCGCTGCTCGGCGCCGAGGAGTTCGGCTTCGCCAGCGCCCCGCTGGTCGTGTCGGGCTGCATCATGATGCGGGTCTGCCACCTGGACACCTGCCCGGTCGGGGTGGCCACCCAGAACCCTGAGCTGCGCAAGCGGTTCACCGGCAGGCCGGAGTTCGTGGTCAACTTCTTCGAGTTCATCGCCGAGGAGGTCCGCGAGTACCTCGCCGCGCTGGGATTGCGCACGCTGGAGGAGGCGGTCGGCCGGACCGACCTGCTGGACAGCGAGCGGGCGGTGGGGCACTGGAAGGCGGCCGGGCTGGACCTCGCGCCGATCCTGCACATGCCCGCGCTGCCCGAGGGATCGGCCACCCGCAACACCACCACCCAGGATCACGGCATCGACCGGGCCCTGGACAACACCCTGATCCAGCTGGCCGAGGGGGCCCTGCAGGACGGGAAGCCGGTCACCCTGGACCTCCCGGTCCGGAACGTCAACCGGACCGTCGGGACCATGCTGGGCTACGAGGTGACCAGGCGGTGGGGCGGCAAGGGCCTGCCCGACGACACGATCCTGGTCCGGTTCACTGGCTCGGCCGGGCAGTCCTTCGGCGCCTTCCTGCCCCGCGGGATCACGTTGCGGCTGACCGGGGACGCCAACGACTACCTCGGCAAGGGCCTGTCCGGCGGGCGGATCATCGTGGCCCCGGCCCCGGACGCGGTGTTCGTCGCCGAGGAGCAGATCATCGCGGGCAACGTGATCGGCTACGGCGCCACCGCGGGCCAGATGTTCCTCCAGGGCGTCGTGGGCGAGCGTTTCTGCGTGCGGAACTCGGGCGCCACCGCGGTGGCCGAGGGCACCGGTGATCACGGCTGTGAGTACATGACCGGTGGCGTCGTGGCCGTGCTCGGCCCGGTCGGCCGTAACTTCGCGGCGGGCATGTCCGGCGGCCTCGCCTACCTGCTTGACCCGGATCCGGTCCGGGTCAACACGGACATGGCCGACCTGGAGGACCTCGACGACGACGACGTGACCCGGCTGCGCGACCTGGTCGGGCAGCATCTCGCCGAGACCGGCTCCGAGGTCGCGGCGCGGCTGCTGGCCGACTGGGACGCGGCGCTGCCCCGGTTCGGCAAGGTCATGCCCAAGGACTACAAGCGGGTGCTCGACGCGGCCCGGCTGGCCGAGCGTGAAGGCCGCGACGTCAACCAGGCCGTGATGGCCGCGGCGCACGGCTGAGGGGGTACGGAATGGCTGACCCCAAGGGGTTCCTGACCACGCCGCGCGAGACGCCCGCCCGGCGGCCGGTGGACGTGCGGATCCTGGACTGGCGTGAGGTGTACACGGACTTTCCTCCCGCGGCCCTCGAGTCGCAGGCGGGCCGGTGCATGGACTGCGGCATCCCGTTCTGCCACCAGGGCTGCCCGCTGGGCAACCTCATCCCGGAGTGGAACGACCTGGTCTGGCGGCATGACTGGCGCGAGGCTGCGGAGCGGCTGCACGCGACCAATAACTTCCCCGAATTCACCGGCCGGCTGTGCCCGGCGCCGTGCGAGAGTGCCTGCGTGCTCGGCATCAACGCCGATCCGGTGACGATCAAGCAGGTCGAGGTGGAGATCATCGACCGCGCCTGGGCCGAGGGCTGGGTCCGGCCTCTGCCGCCGTCGCCGTCGGCGGTGGCGGCGGGCCGCCGCGTGGCGGTGATCGGGTCGGGGCCGTCCGGGCTGGCTGCGGCCCAGCAGCTCACCCGCGCCGGGCACGCGGTCACCGTGTTCGAGCGGGCCGACGCCCCCGGCGGGCTGCTGCGCTACGGCATCCCCGAGTTCAAGCTGGAAAAGCGTCACCTGGATCGCCGGCTGTGGCAGATGCAGGCCGAGGGGACCAGGTTCCGGTGCGGGGTGACCGCAGGCCGGGACGTCTCCGCTGCGGGGCTGCGGGCGGAGTTCGACGCCATCGTGCTGTGTGGGGGCGCGACCGTGGCTCGCGGGCTGCCTGTCCCGGGCGCCGACCTGGCCGGGGTGCACCAGGCCATGGAATTCCTGCCGCAGGCCAACCGTGCGGTCGCCGCGTCCCAGGCCCGGGCCGGCGGCGGCCCGGTGCCCGAGCCGCCGATCACCGCGCGGGGCAGGAATGTGGTCATCATCGGCGGCGGCGATACCGGGGCCGACTGCCTCGGCACCGCGCACCGGCAGGGGGCCGCCTCCGTGACCCAGCTGGAGATCCTGCCCCAGCCGGGCGCGGCTCGGCCGGACCACCAGCCCTGGCCCACCTATCCCATGATCTACCGGGTGTCCAGCGCGCACGAGGAGGGCGGGGAGCGGGTCTACGCCGTGTCCACGCAGGCCTTCCTGGGCGACGCCGCCGGGCGGGTCCGGGCGCTGCGCCTGGTCGAGGTGGAGATGGCCGACGGCAGGTTCTCACCGGTCGAGGGGACCGAGCGCGAGATCCCCTGCGAGCTGGTCCTGCTGGCCATGGGCTTCACCGGGGCAGACCGGGCGGGGCTGCTGACCGACCTCGGCGTCGAGTTCGACGCGCGGGGCAACGTGGCGCGGGACTTGTCGTACGCGGCGTCGGTGCCCGGCGTGTTCGTGGCCGGGGACATGGGCCGCGGCCAGTCACTGATCGTCTGGGCCATCGCGGAGGGACGCTCCGCCGCGGCGGCCGTGGACACCTACCTGGAGGGGGACAGCCTGCTGCCCGCTCCCATCCCCCCCACCGCCCGCCCCCTCGTCTGATCGGGGCCCGTCAGGCCCATCAGGCCCGTCAGGCCCGTCAGGCCCTCGGACTTCGGACCCTCCCAGGCCCCACTGGCCTCCTCAGGGCGCTCAAGGCCGGTGCTCACTCTCGATCGTGGACGGAAATGGCTGTCCCCGCGACCATTTCCGTCCACGATCGCGTTGGGCGGCTGGCGTCCTTCCGTCACCATGCCGCACCGTGGGCCGCAGGCCGCCCCCCACCCGATCGTGGACGGAAATGGCTGTCCCCGCGACCATTTCCGTCCACGATCGATGTGGAAGGGACTGGCCCGCGCTGCGGGCCGGGCCTTGACTCGGGCTCCTGGCCTTCGCGGGGCTCCGGGCCTTGACTCGGGCTCCGGGCCTTGGCTGGGTGATCCCGGACGCACTTGGTTGTGCTGGCGGACATTTGGGACCAACAACCGCGTGGTCGGCGCCTGGGGATTGTGAGGCATGGGTCTGACGATTGACTGGTGGTTATCAACAGCTTGGCCGGATTGACGCGGATGTCCACAGTTGACCGCGGTGTTCTGACGCGAGGCGGGTTTCGGATCAGCATCCTGGTCATGGGATCGACTCAGGGGACATCCGGCCGACCGCTGGGGCCGGGGCATCCGGGACTCACTGTCGCGCGGACCACGCCGGCCACCCTCGTCCTCGAGCGCGCCGCGGTCCGCTGGCAGCTGAGCAGCGGCCGATGGCAACGCCCGTGCCGGGGGGTCGTCGTGGCGCATTCGGGGCCCCTCACCGATGAGGAGCAACTATGGGCCGCCGTCCTCGCCGCCGGGCGGGACGCCGTTCTCGGCGGGTTGACGGCTGCCGTCCTGGATGGGCTCACTGGATTCGAGGCCCCCGCCATCCAGCTCGTCATCCCTGCGGCGCGCCGGGTCAGGACCGTCCTGCCCGGGGTGGTGGTGCATCGGTCACGGGTACTGGGCGCGGAGGATGTGCATCCGGCGCGGTTGCCGCCGCGGACCAGGCTGGCCCGGTCCCTGCTGGACGCCGCGGCGTGGTGCGGGTCGGACAACAGGGCCCGGGCGCTGCTGGCGGCGGGCGTGCAACAGCGACTGGTCCGGGCCGACCAGTTGGTGGACGTACTGCAGCGATTCCCGCGACTGCGTCGGCATGCGCTCATCGCGACCACACTCACGGACATCGTGGGCGGCGCACAGGCGCTCTCCGAACTCGACTTCATCCGGCTCACCCGGCGCTACGGACTGCCAGCGCCGGACCGCCAGGTAATGCGCCGGGACCAGGACGGGCGGCGCCGCTGGCTGGACGCGTACTGGGACGAGGCACGCCTCGTGGCAGAAGTGGATGGCCTGTGGCACATGGACGCCACGGCCTGGTGGGATGACATGTACCGCGGCAACGATCTGACCATCAGCGGCCTGCGGGTGATTCGCTTCCCGGCGTTCGCGGTCCGGGACCAGCCTGACGTGGTGGCGGCCCAGATCCGCGCGGCGCTGCGTGGCGTCCCTGTCGCTGTCGCGTGACGTCGGATGACTGTTCCGTGAATCGGGCGGACCAGCGGGTGCCCGCGGCCCCGCTGGTCCGCCCGTAGAGTGGTATAGACCAATTTGGCGGCTCGTCTGGAAGGCGATGAGCATGAACCGCCGGGCGAAAATCGTCTGCACCCGAGACAGTGGCGACGATGGCCCGGATCATCGGCGGCGCCGCAGCCCTGGGGGCTGGTCTCGGATGAGAGAGACGACGCTGATGACCTGGGGTGCCCCGGGTGGGATTCGAACCCACACTGCATGGTTTTTGAGACCATGGACTCTGCCTGTTGGTCTACCGGGGCCCAGCCGCCAGACCGTACGGAGCTGGCTCGGCCGAACGTCAATCTACCCGCTACCGGTACGATCACGAGCGTGAGTCAGACCCCATTGCGTGTTTTGATCGCCGAAGACGAGGCGTTGATCCGGCTTGACCTCAAGGAGATGCTCGAGGAGGAGGGCTACTCGGTCGTTGGTGAGGCCGCCGATGGCCAGCAGGCCGTCGACCTCGCCGGGAATCTCCGGCCGGACCTGGTCATCCTCGATGTGAAGATGCCAGTCCTAGACGGGATATCGGCCGCCGAGCAGGTGGCCGCCGGCCAGATCGCGCCGGTGGTCATCCTGACCGCGTTCTCCCAGCGTGAACTCGTCGAGCGGGCCCGCGACGCGGGTGCCATGGCCTACCTGGTGAAGCCATTCACCAAGGCGGATCTCGTTCCCGCGATCGAGATCGCGGTCAGCCGTTTCCAGGAAGTCGCGGCGCTGGCCGGCGAGGTTGGCACACTGAAGGAGCGGCTGGAGGTGCGCAAGCTCCTCGACCGGGCGAAGGGGAAGCTCCAGACGGAGCAGGGCATGTCGGAGCCGGACGCATTCCGCTGGATCCAGAAGACCTCCATGGACCAGCGCGTGGCCATGCGGACTGTGGCGGAGCGTGTGCTCGAGGGGGCCTTGACCCCCGGCGCGGCGGGCAACAGTGCGGCGGACGCCGGTGATGCGGCAGGCGCCAAGCGCGACTCCGGCTCCTGAGCCGGCTGCGTGACTGCGGCTCCCCGGCTGGCCAAGCGCGACTGCGGCTCCTGAGCCGGCCGCGCGATTGCGGCTCCTCAACCGGCTAAGCCGTTCCCCGGGATCGAGCCCGGGGAACTTTTGGTGCCGTGTCGGCCTTCCCCGGGCCGACACGTTCTCTACTCAGCTCCCCGGGCTCTGAACCCACGGTAGCGAGGAGTCCCCGGAACGCGCAAAGGGCCGGCTATTCCCTGGCCAGTTTGTGATAAACGGCGGTTCGCGGGCGGTTTACCCGCCTACGCAGGGTGACCTGGTCCTTCTCCGGCTGCCGCAACGTTGCCCGGGTCATGTCCGCCCGGCGGCACCTGGTCGCGGAGCAGGCATGTCAGCCTGGCCGAGCAGACCCGGCGCCCCCGGTCATCGCTGATCGCGATCTCGTAGGTGGCGGTGGTCCGCCCGCCGTGCACCCGGGTGGCGACCCCGGTGACGACTCCCTTCGCCACCGCGCGATGATGCGTGGCGCTGATCTCGATGCCGGCCGCGAACCGTCCGGGCCCCGCCAGCAGCGCCGCGCCCAGCGAGCCCAGGCTCTCAGCTAGCACGCACGAGGCACCCCCATGGAGCAGGCCGTAGGGCTGGATGTTGCCGTCTACCGGCATGGTGCCGGTGACCTGCTCGGCGCTGGCGGCGGTCACGGTGATGCCCATCCGGCTGCTCAGTGTGCCCTCGCTGAGCCGGGAGAAGCCCGCGAGGATCTGCGCCTCGCCGTCCCGGTCCGCCTGCATCTCGCCGTCTCGGTCCACCCGCGCCTCCGGAGTAACGACCCGGCGGCCGCCCGGTCGTAGGGGAAGCCTAAGCGGACCGGCGCGGCCGGTCCGCAGCGGAGGCTCGGCACACCTGCGCCGTGACTCAAGGGGGCACAGTGCCCAAAGTGGCCAGAGTGCTCTATGCGTGCTTTAGGCGGCAATACCGGAGTTGCCCGGCCCTCAGATCACCATCACGTCACATAGCGGGAAAAGATCAGGCGTTCTGTCCCGAAACACTGGCGTTACATGCAGGTGAGCGTTAACAATGCCCGGGGGGCTGTCTGTGCCAGTCTCCGGGAACCCAACGAAGGGGAGTCTCCATGCGTCCAGTATTAAGAGGCAAGATCAGTACAACCGGTCTGCGCGTCGGCGCGGTCGCCGCGCTCGCGATCGCCAGCGTGGCATCGCTGGCCGCCATGCGGTCTGCTCCGGTCGCCAAGGCCGGCGGCGGCTGCTCGCCGACCGTGTCGAAGCAATTCTTCGGTAAGACCATCGAGCCGTACACCGGCAAGAACACCGCGGTCTATCGCTACACGCTGACCAACTGCCGCGGCACGCAGGTCAAGATCCTCACGTACGGCGGCATCGTGCAGTCCATTGACACCCCGTCGCGGCACGGCCGGGAGGCCGATGTGGTGCTGGGGTTCAAGACGCTGAAGGACTACGTCCAGTTCGTCAGCCCGCCGGTAATCGCCAACGGCGGCCCGTACTTCGGCGAGACGATCGGCCGCTACGGCAACCGGATCGCCAAGGGCACGTTCAACCTGAACGGCAAGACCTACACTTTGCCGCTCAACAACGGCGCCAACAGCCTGCATGGCGGGCTCGTCGGCTTCGGAAATCACATCTGGGCGTCCCACAAGGTGACCGCACCCGGCTCGGCCGGCGTGCAGTTGACGCTGGTCAGCCCCAACGGTGACGCCAGCGGGGCCGCCGGATCCCCCGGCTGCGTCTCCGCCTGCACCGGGTACCCGGCCCAGCTCACCGTGGTGGTTACCTACACGCTGAACAACCGGGGTCAGCTCGGCATCCACTACAAGGCCACCAACAACGACAAGAAGCTGTCGACGGTGCTCAACCTGACCAACCACAGCTACTTCAACATGGCTGGTGAGGCGTCAGCGGCAGGCTCGGCGTACGGGCAGTTCGTCCAGATCAACGCCAACAGGTACACGCCGGTCGACTCGACCCTGATCCCGCTCGGCACCGAGCCGTCGGTCAAGGGCACGCCGTTCGACTTCACCCGCCCGCACACGATCGGTTCCCGGATCGATGATGTCACCGCTCCGGACCACGCCGGGAAGTTCCATCAGCTGCTCATCGCCCAGGGCTATGACCACAACTGGGTGCTGAACAACCAGACCAAGGCCACCACCGGGCCAGACGGGCTGAACCTTTGCGCCCGCGCCTTCGACCCGTCGAGCGGCCGGCTGCTGACCGTCTGGACTGACCAGCCGGGCGTGCAGTTCTACAGCGGCAACTTCCTCAACGGCACGCTGGTGGGCATCAGCGGCCACACATACCGGCAGAGCGCTGGCTACACGTTCGAGACCCAGCACTTCCCGGATTCGCCCAACCACCCCAACTTCCCGTCGACCGTTCTGGCCCCCGGGAAGACCTTCACCTCGACAACCATTTTCGCCTTCAACTCCTGATGCCACGCCTGGCTGCGGGGGCCGTGTGAACGGGGCCCGCAGCCAGCCCGGCTCGTTGCGGCCCGGCGGCCGCCGCCTTCGCGGTGGCCCCCGGGCCGTGGCATGCCGGCGCCGTGGCATGTAGGCCCGCCGGCGTCGGTACCGGCTACTAGACTTCCTGCGTGGCGACAAAGGCGACCCAGGGACCAGCATCCGCACCCGAGAAGGCGGCGCGCCGGGAGAGGTTGCTGCTGCTCGACGGGCACTCCCTGGCGTACCGCGCGTTCTTCGCGCTGCCGCCGGAGAATTTCTCCACGACGACCGGGCAGCCGACCAACGCGGTCTACGGCTTCACCGCGATGCTCATCAACGTGCTGCGTGACGAGCAGCCCACCCATGTGGCGGTGGCCTTCGACCGCAGCGAGCCGACCTTCCGGCACGAGCAGTACGTGGAGTACAAGGCGACCCGGCGGGAGACCCCGGCGGACTTCCGCAGCCAGCTCAGCCTGATCTTCGAGGTGCTCGACGCGCTCGGCATCCCGCGGCTGTCGGTGGCCGGCTATGAGGCCGACGACATCATTGCCACGCTGACCGTGGCCGCCACCGAGGCAGGCATGGACGTGCTCATCGTCAGCGGTGACCGGGACAACCTGCAGCTGGTCAACGACCACGTCACAGTGCTCATGACCCGGCGCGGCATCAGCGACATGACCCGGTTCACCCCGGCGGAGGTCGAGGCCAAGTACGGCCTGACCCCCGCGCAGTACCCCGACTTCGCCGCGCTGCGCGGCGACCCGAGCGACAACCTGCCGAGCATCCCCGGGGTCGGGGAGAAGACCGCGGCCCGGTGGGTGTCCGAGTTCGGCTCGCTGACCGAGCTGGTGGACCGGGTTGACGAGGTCAAGGGCAAGGCCGGCGAGAAGCTGCGTGAGCACCTCGGATCGGTGCTGCGCAACCGGCAGCTGACCGAGCTGGCCCGGGACGTCCCGCTCGACGTGGGCCCGGCCGGGCTGGTCCCGGTGCCGTGGGACCGGGACCAGATCCATCAGCTCTTTGACACGCTCCAGTTCCGCGTCCTGCGTGACCGGCTGTACAGCACGCTCCCTAACGGAATTACCGGCGCGGCCACTGCAGCCGGCGCTGAGGCGTCCGGGCCGGCCGAGGGCTTCGAGGTCGCGGTCTCGGTGCCCGGTCCGGATGAGCTGGCCGCCTGGCTGGACGAGCACGCCACCGGGACTGGCCGGGCGGGTGTCGCGGTGCACGGCAACTGGGGCCGCGGCACCGGGACCATGGACGGGCTGGCGCTGGCCGCCGCGGACGGGGCCGGGGCGTTCGTCGACCCGGTCACGCTGACCGAGGACGACGAGCGGGCCCTGGGCGCGTGGCTGGCCGACCCGGACCAGCCCAAGGCGCTGCACGACGCCAAGGGGCCGATACACGCCCTGGCCGCCCTGGGTCTCGAGCTGGCTGGCCTGACCACCGACACGGCGCTGGCCGCCTACCTGGCCCTGCCGGGCCAGCGCTCGTTCGACCTGGCCGACCTGGCCCTGCGTTACCTGGGCAAGGAACTGCGCGACGGCGGGATCGCGACCGGCCAGCTCACGCTGGACCTGTCCGCCAGGGACGAGGAGGAAGAGGACGGCGAGGCAGCGGCCGCGGTGGCGCTGGTGCTGCGCGCCCGGGCCACCGCAGAACTCGCCGACGCCCTGGACGCGGACCTGGAGCAGCGCGGCGCGGTGCAGCTGCTGGCCGAGGTCGAACTGCCGCTCGTCGGCGTGCTGGCTCGGATGGAGCGGGCCGGGATCGCGGCCGACACCCACCACTTCGCGGACATGTCCGCCAGCCTGGGCGGCGAGGTGAAGGCGGCCGAGCAGGCGGCGTTCGAGATCATCGGGCACGAGTTCAACCTCGGCTCACCCAAGCAGCTCCAGGAAGTGCTGTTCACCGAGCTGGGCCTGCCCAAGACCAAGAGGATCAAGACCGGGTACACCACCGACTCTGAGGCGCTCACCAGCCTTCTCGCCCAGACCGGCCACCCGGTGCTGGAGCACCTGCTCCGTCACCGGGACGTCGCCCGGCTGAAGAGCATCGTGGACTCGCTGATCCCGATGGCTGATGAGGACGGCCGGATCCACACCACGTACAACCAGATGATCGCGGCCACCGGGCGGCTCTCGTCCACCGACCCGAACCTGCAGAACATCCCGATCCGCACCGAGGAGGGCCGCCGGATCCGGCAGGGTTTCGTGGTCGGCAGCGGCTATGAGACGCTCCTCACCGCCGACTACAGCCAGATCGAGCTGCGGATCATGGCCGACCTGTCCGGCGACACCGCGCTGGAGGAGGCGTTCACCTCCGGCCATGACTTCCACGCCGAGACGGCGTCCCGGGTCTTCCGCGTGCCGCCCGGCGAGGTCACCGTGGAGATGCGCAGCCGGATCAAGGCGATGAACTACGGGCTGGCCTACGGCCTGTCCGCCTACGGGTTGTCGCAGCAGCTGCACATCACCCCGGACGAGGCCCGGGGGCTGATGGACGAGTACTTCGAGCAGTTCGGCGGGATCCGGGACTACCTGTACGCCGTGGTGGACCAGGCCCGCAAGGACGGGTACACCGAGACGGTCCTCGGCCGTCGGCGGTACCTGCCCGACCTTACTTCGGACAACCGGCAGCGCCGGGAGATGGCCGAGCGGATGGCGCTCAACGCCCCCATCCAGGGGTCGGCCGCCGACATCATCAAGGTGGCCATGCTCCGGGTGGACCAGGCTCTCCGGGACGAAGGCCTGCGCTCCCGGATGCTGCTCCAGGTCCACGACGAACTGGTCTTCGAGGTCGCCCCGGGTGAGATCGACACGCTGCGCGACCTGGTCACGCGCACCATGCGCGGGGCCTTCGACCTGCGCGTGCCCTTGGAGGTGTCCTTCGGCACCGGCCGCAGCTGGGCCGAGGCCGGGCACTGAGTTTCCCGGGGGGCGACCCCCGGACCCCCACTTGCCCGCTCCCGCAGGCACGTCGTCTGCTGCCAGCGCCGGGTTAATCGCCGGGTCGGCGAGGACACGGCTGCGCCGCGCCTCCCCTCCCCGGCGAGCTGCCCGGGGAGGATCCGCCGCGCCTCCCCTCCCCGGCGAGCTGCCCGGGGAGGATCCGCCGCGCCTCCCCTCCCCGGCGAGCGCCCGCTCGCCGTCCCTGCGTGCCGCCGCGCCTCCCCTCCCCGGCACGGGGCGTGCCGCCGCGTTCCCCATCCCGGCGTGCGCCCCGCCCCGCCGCGCTTCCCCCCGGCCCGCCGCGCCTCCCCTCCCCGGCCGCGCCGCTCTCAGATTGAGACCGGGAGTAAAAGGCGGCGGAATCCCGTTCCGGAAATACAGCGTGCAGTGCTGATGCGGGCGATAACGATCATGCGGCGATCGGGTACTCAGATTGACCGGGTGGCTTAGCTCTCATATCCTGAGCGCTGCGCCGTGTTCTGGTGCAGTCCGCCGTGGCCAGGCAAAGTTACGGGCGGCCGTGAGGCCCCTCCGTGGCTCGCCGGGTCGGCCAGCCAAATCCAGTGCACCCTGTAGGCCCACCTGACGGGCCCTCGGTATGGCGCGTCCCAAACTACTTTCTGTCCGCCGGAGCCAACCAACACATGACGAGCAGCACAGAGGCCAGCCCGACCCCCAAGGTGGCGGTCAACGACATCGGGTCGCAGGAAGCCTTCCTCGCCGCGATCGACGAGACCATCAAGTATTTCAACGACGGAGACATTGTCGAAGGCACCGTCGTCAAGGTCGACCGAGACGAGGTCTTGCTCGACATCGGCTACAAGACGGAGGGGGTCATCCCCTCCCGCGAGCTGTCGATCAAGCACGATGTGGACCCCCACGACGTGGTCAAGGTCAGCGACCACATCGAGGCCCTTGTCCTCCAGAAGGAGGACAAGGAAGGCCGCCTCATCCTGTCCAAGAAGCGCGCCCAGTACGAGCGCGCCTGGGGCACGATCGAGAAGATCAAGGATGATGACGGGGTGGTCACCGGCACCGTCATCGAGGTGGTCAAGGGCGGCCTGATTCTCGACATCGGCCTGCGCGGGTTCCTGCCCGCGTCCCTGGTCGAGATGCGCCGGGTCCGCGACCTGCAGCCCTACGTGGGCCGGGAGATCGAAGCCAAGATCATCGAGCTGGACAAGAACCGCAACAACGTGGTGCTGTCCCGCCGGGCGTGGCTGGAGCAGACCCAGTCCGAGGTGCGCCAGAACTTCCTGAACACGCTGCAGCGGGGCCAGATCCGCAAGGGCGTGGTGTCTTCCATCGTCAACTTCGGCGCGTTCGTCGACCTCGGTGGCGTGGACGGCCTCGTGCACGTGTCCGAGCTGTCCTGGAAGCACATCGACCACCCGGGTGAGGTGGTCGAGGTCGGCCAGGAGGTCACGGTCGAGGTGCTGGACGTGGACATGGACCGGGAGCGCGTCTCCCTGTCGCTGAAGTCCACCCAGGAGGACCCGTGGCAGCAGTTCGCCCGGACCCACCAGATCGGCCAGGTCGTACCGGGCCGGGTCACCAAGCTCGTCCCGTTCGGCGCGTTCGTGCGCGTCGAGGAGGGCATCGAGGGCCTGGTGCACATCTCCGAGCTGGCGGACCGGCACGTCGAGATTCCTGAGCAGGTCGTGCAGGTCGGCGACGAGATCTTCGTCAAGATCATCGACATCGACCTGGACCGGCGGCGGATCAGCCTGTCGCTCAAGCAGGCCAACGAGGGCACGGTCGGCGAGGCTGTTGGTGACGACTTCGACCCGACCCTGTACGGCATGCCTGCCACCTATGACGACCAGGGCAACTACGTATACCCCGATGGCTTCGACGCCGAGACCGGCGAGTGGCTCGAGGGCTACGACACCCAGCGCGAGGAGTGGGAGCGGCAGTACGCGCAGGCCCGGTCCCGGTTCGAGGCGCACCGCCGGCAGATCGCCGAGGCCCGCACCAAGGCCGAAAGCGGCGACGGTGAGGAGGGCGGCGGCGACACGAGCGGCGGCACGCACACGTCGGGCACGCCCGACCGGGGCGGTTCCGCTGGCGGGGCTCTCGCCTCGGACGAGGCGCTGGCTGCACTGCGCGACAAGCTGTCCGGGGGCCAGAGCTAACCTAACCAGCTGTCACGGCGCCGATCCATGACCGTCCTTAGATTCCCGGGGGCCGCGGGCCGGGCGGTCATGGATCGGTGGTCAGCATGCTTAAAATGGGCCTGACCGGAGGCATCGGCTCCGGGAAGAGTGAGGTCTCCCGCAGGCTGGCCGGCTACGGGGCACTGATCATCGACGCAGACCTGGTGGCCCGGGAAGTGGTCGAGCCGCACTCCCCGGGCCTGGCCCAGGTAGTCGGCGTGTTCGGCACCGGGGTCCTGGCCGGGGACGGCACCCTGGACCGCCAGCGGCTCGGCGAGATCGTCTTCTACGATGCTGAACTGCGTGCCAAGCTGAACGCGATCGTCCATCCGCTGGTCGGTGAGCGCATCCGCGAGCTGGAGCAGGGCGCTGACCCTGGCGCCGTCCTGGTGGAAGTCATCCCCCTGATCGCCGAGAACCACCTGGCTGATTTCTACGACATCGTCGTAGTGGTGGACGTGCCGCCCCGGATCCAGGAAGACCGGCTGGTCCGGGACCGGGGCATGACCCGTGAGCAGGTCGCGGCGCGGGTCGCGGCCCAGGCCAGCCGGGAGGACCGGCTCGCCATCGCGGACATCGTGCTGGACAACTCCGGGTCGCTGGCCGAACTCGACCGCGAGGTCGGGGACCTATGGGCCGAGCTCTGCCGCCGGGCGAACGCCGCGGGGGAGTCCTGACCGTCCGCCGTAACTGTCCGACCCCCGAAATACAGTGGAGGTTGCGGGAGTTTAGCCACTGGGTCTTCGGCACGCGGAGGAGGCAGCATCGTGCGGCCAGTTAGTGACCTGCAGCGGCGGGTGGCTCCGTTCGAGGTGGTCACGGACATGGTCCCGTCCGGTGACCAGCCGAGAGCCATTGCCGAGATGGAGCGCCGGGTGACCACCGGCGCCCAGGACACGGTTCTGCTCGGGGCGACCGGCACCGGGAAGACGGCCACCGTAGCCTGGCTGGCCGAGCGGGTGCAGCGGCCGGTCCTGGTCATGCTGCCGAACAAGACGCTGGCGGCGCAGTTCGCGAACGAGCTGCGTGAGATGCTCCCGCGCAACGCGGTCGAGTACTTCGTCTCGTACTACGACTACTACCAGCCTGAGGCGTATATCCCCCAGACCGACACCTACATCGAGAAGGACTCCTCGATCAACGATGAGGTGGAGCGGCTGCGGCACTCGGCGACCAACTCGCTGCTCACCCGCCGGGACACGATCGTGGTGGCGTCGGTCTCCTGCATCTACGGCCTGGGCACCCCCCAGGAATACGTGGACCGGATGGTCCGGCTCCGGGTCGGCACCACCATCGAGCGGGACGCCCTGCTCCGGCGGCTGGTCGGGATGCAGTACGCGCGAAACGATCTGTCCTTCACCCGGGGCACGTTCCGCGTCCGCGGTGACACGATCGAGATCATCCCGGTCTACGAGGAACTGGCCATCCGGATCGAGATGTTCGGGGACGAGATCGAGCGGCTCATGACGCTGCACCCGCTGACGGGCGAGGTGATGAGCGAGGACGAGGAACTGTACATCTTCCCCGCCTCGCACTACGTGGCGGGCCCCCAGCGGATGGAACGGGCCATCGCAGGCATCGAGGCCGAGCTGGAAGAGCGGCTGGCGGAGCTGGAGAAGGCGGGCAAGCTGCTGGAGGCGCAGCGGCTACGGATGCGTACCACCTATGACATCGAGATGCTCCGCCAGGTCGGCAGCTGCGCGGGCATCGAGAACTACTCGCGGCACATCGATGGCCGCGCGGCCGGCAGCCCGCCGAACACCCTCCTTGACTACTTCCCGGAGGACTTCCTCCTGGTCATCGACGAGTCGCACAACACAGTCCCGCAGATCGGGGCCATGTACGAGGGTGACGTATCGCGCAAGCGGGCCCTGGTCGAGCACGGTTTCCGGCTGCCCAGCGCGATCGACAACCGCCCGCTCACCTGGGACGAGTTCTCCGAGCGGATCGGCCAGACCGTGTACCTGTCCGCCACGCCGGGCCCCTACGAGCTGCAGCGGGTAGGCGGCGAGGTCGTCGAGCAGGTGATCCGGCCCACCGGGCTGATCGACCCCCAGGTCATCGTCAAGCCGACCAAGGGCCAGATCGACGACCTGGTGGACGAGATCAGGACGCGGGCCGAGCGGTCGGAGCGGGTGCTGGTCACCACGCTGACCAAGAAGATGGCCGAGGACCTGACCGACTACCTGCTGGAACTCGGCATCCGTGCCCGCTACCTGCACAGTGAGGTGGACACGCTGCGCCGGGTGGAGCTGCTCCGTGAGCTGCGCGTCGGCGAATACGACGTGCTGGTCGGGATCAACCTGCTCCGTGAGGGACTGGACCTGCCCGAGGTCTCGCTGGTGTCCATCCTGGACGCCGACAAAGAGGGCTTCCTGCGCTCCGGCACCTCCCTGATCCAGACCATCGGCCGGGCCGCGCGGAACGTGTCCGGCCAGGTCCACATGTACGCCGACCAGGTCACCCCGTCCATGCGGCGGGCGATCGACGAGACCGACCGGCGGCGGGCCAAGCAGGTTGCCTACAACACCGAGCACGGCATCGACCCCACCCCGCTGCGCAAGCGGATCGCCGACATCCTCGACCAGCTGGTCCGGGAGGACGCGGACACCGAGAAGCTCATCGGCGGGAGCGGGCGCCAGCAGAGCCGGGGCAAGACCCCGGTCCCGGGGCTGTCCTCACGGGTACGGGCCTCGGCCAGCGGCGCGGGCGAGGCCGAGGGCGGCGGGGCCGCGCGGGGCGACCTGATCGCGCTGATCTCCCAGCTGACCGAGCAGATGCACACCGCCGCGGCGGAGCTCCAGTTCGAGGTAGCGGCCCGGATCCGGGACGAGATCAAGGAACTGAAGCACGAGCTGCGGGGGATGCAGGCGGCCGGCGTCTGATCTGGCCCGTTTGTGCTGGTCAGGCTCAGTCGGCGGCTTTCCTGGCGGATGCGCCGCAGGCAGGCAGGGCGGTGGCGGCTGCTGTCGCCCACTGATCGTGGCGAGTTCTCACCCAGCGGAACCACAGGCGCTTCCCGCACGTCCAAGTCTTTGTAGTTCAGGGCACTGAGCGGTCCAGGCCGCCGCTCAGTGCCCTGGACACACTGATTTCTGGCCACATGACCGGCGGAGACGGGAAACGGAGGACACCATGGGCGTGCCCGGACGGGGATCCCGCGGTCTCACCCGCCCTGGTCTCACCGGCCCCGGTCTAGCCGTCCTGGCCGCCGCTGGCTGCGCCGTGCTGGTCGGCGCCTGCGGGAGCCAGGCCGCGACCACGTCCAGCGCGACCCAGCCGGCGAGTAGCACCAGCCCGGCCGACGCCGCCAGCCCGGGGAGTGCCGGCACCACAGGCGGCGCGGCGCTGTGCTCCGACCAGGCTGCCGTGACCCGGCTGCTGGTGAGGCGGGTCAGCGCCCTGTCGCAGAACCACCTGCATTTCGCGTTCCCGGCCGCCATCACCGTAGCCAGCCCCGGGCGGGCCCGCGCGGTGGCCGCAGCGGTCTGCGGGCTGCCCCCCATGCCGAGGGTCGTCATGAACTGCCCTGCCGACCTGGGAGTCAGCTACCGGCTGAGCTTCGCCGCGGGCTCCACCACCTTCCCTGTGGTCACCGCCTCCGCCGGGGGCTGCTCGGGTGTGGCCGGGGCCGGGCCGGTCCGCTCGGCCGACGGCTCACCCGGATTGTGGGCCGTCCTGGCCCGCGCCATGGGCATCAGCCCCATCGCGGCGCTGCGGGGCACCAGCCCGGGCACGCCGCGCATGAGCCCGCTGCGGCCGGGCCCCGCCCCCGCCGGGTAGGTGCCTGCCCGGCGGCCGGCACCGCCCAAGCTGGCCAGCACCGCCCATGCTGGCCAGAACCGGCCGCTGGTAGGTTCGCAGAGCCTGACACGAGCCGGAAGGGTGAGCATGGCCTGGGTGCTATTCGACTACGGCGGCGTGATCTGCGAGCCACAGCCTGAGGCGGACCGGGCCCGGCTGGCCCGCGCGTCAGGCGGCCCGGTGGCGGACTTCGAGGCGGCCTACTGGCGGTACCGGCTGGACTATGACCGGGCCGCGCTGGACGTCTCCGCCTACTGGCAGCGTGTCGCCGCGGACCTGGGCCGTTCCTACACCGACGCGGAGATCTCGGAGCTCAGCAGGCTGGATGCCGCGTCCTGGCTGACTCTGCAGCCCGGCACCGTGGACCTGATCACGGGGCTGGCCGCGGCAGGGAAGAGGCTCGCGGTGCTGTCGAATGCGCCGACCGACGTGGCCCAGGCCGTGGGGCGGCTGCCGCTGGCGGGCTACTTCGAGCATCTGGTGTTCAGCTGCGCGCTCAAGTCCGCCAAGCCCGCTCCGGAGTGCTTCCGGGCCACGCTCGCGCTGCTGGAGGCCGACCCCGGGGACGTCATCTTCCTGGACGACCGGCCCGAGAACGTGGCCGGGGCGGCTGCCCTGGGGATCAGGAGTGTCCAGTTCACCGGAGCCTCCGCCGCCCGCGCCGACCTGGCCCGGTACGGCATCGTGCCGGGCGGTACCCCCGCGTAGTGTCGTAGACGTGTTGGTCAGCCTGGCCGCCGCGATCGTGGCCGCTTTGTGCTACGGGATCGCCGCGGTGATGCAGGCTGTCGCGGTCCGCGCGGCGAGCCGGCGGCCCCCCGACGGCGGGGGGCCGGCGACTCCGCTGGGCAGCGTGGATCCCGGCCTGGTCGTCCGCATGCTGCGTCAGTGGCGGTTCGTGGCCAGCCTCGCCCTGGACCTGATCGGGTTCGGGGCCCAGCTGGTCGCGTTGCGGCGGCTCCCGCTCTTCGCCGTGCAGGCGATCGTCGCGGGCAACCTGGCCGTGACCGCGGTGCTGGCGGCGTGGCTGATCAACGTAGAGCTGGCCTGGCGGGAGTGGCTGGCGGTGGCCGGGGTCGTGGTCGGCGTGGGCCTGCTGGGCGCGTCGGCCGGAGCTGAGGGGGCGACCGCGGTCAGCGGGCCGTTCAAGCTGGCGCTCATCTTGGCCGTCGCGGGCGTGGCCGTGGCGGGCGTGCTGGCCGCCCGCCTCAGCCGGCCGGCCCGAACGCCCGCGCTGGGCGCCGTGGCCGGGCTGGGTTTCGGCGTGGTCGCGGTGGCCGCGCGGGTGCTGCCCGGATACGCCCCGGGGGACCTGATCCGCGACCCGGCCGCGTATGCCGTGGTCGCCGGGGGCGTGGTGTCCTTCATGCTCTACGCCACCGCGCTGGATCACGGCAGTGTCACCGTGGCCACCGCCGCGGTCGTGCTGGCCGAGACCGCACCGCCCGCCATCGTCGGGATCTTGTTCCTGGGTGACCACACCAGGCCGGGGCTGGCCCTGGTCGCGGCCGCGGCGTTCGTGCTGGCCGTGGCCTGCGCGGTACTCCTGGCCCGGTTCGGCGAGGCCGGTGAGCACTCCGGCGACGGCCTGGCGCCGCGCCAGGACGGCGAGCCGAGCACCTCGACGGTGTGCTGACGGCCGGGACTGCTCTACGGTGGAGCTGTTCACCGGAATTGGGGAGGGCCGCGGGGGTCCCTTGCGTGTCCGGGCATCAGGCGGTCTACGAGGGCTGATATTCTGATGGTCCGTGGACCGGCGGGATTCCCGCATCACACCGACCACGGGAGCCTTCTGTTGGCTGCGGCACCGCACTCATCACGGCAATCTTCGACGCGACACCTCTTTGTCACCGGGGGAGTGGCCTCAAGCCTCGGCAAGGGCCTGACCGCCTCCAGCCTGGGGCGTCTGCTCAAGCTCCGTGGCCTGAACGTCACGATGCAGAAGCTTGACCCCTACCTGAACGTCGATCCCGGCACCATGAACCCGTTCCAGCACGGTGAGGTGTTCGTCACCGACGACGGGACCGAGACCGACCTGGACGTCGGGCACTACGAGAGATTCCTCGACACGCGGCTGCGTGGCTCGGCCAACGTCACCACCGGGCAGATCTACTCCAGCGTGATCGCGAAGGAGCGCCGCGGCGACTACCTGGGCGACACCGTCCAGGTCATCCCGCACATCACCAACGAGATCAAGTCCCGCATCATCGACATGGGCGGCCCGGGCATCGACGTGGTCATCACCGAGGTGGGCGGCACCGTGGGCGACATCGAATCGCAGCCGTTCCTCGAGGCCATCCGGCAGATCAGGCATGAGATCGGCCGGGACCGCTGTTTCTTCCTGCATGTGTCGCTGCTGCCCTACATCGGCCCGTCCGGGGAGCTGAAAACCAAGCCCACCCAGCACTCCGTGGCGGCGCTGCGCAGCATCGGTATCCAGCCCGACGCGATCGTGTGCCGCAGCGACCGGCCGATCAGCGATGGGCTCAAGCGGAAGATCAGCCTCATGTGTGACGTGGACGAGGAGGCCGTGGTCTCCGCGGTCAACGCCCCGTCCATCTATGACATCCCCAAGGTCCTGCACACCGAGGGGCTCGACGCGTACGTGGTACGCCGGCTCGGCCTGCCGTTCCGTGACGTGGACTGGAGTGACTGGGATGACCTGCTCCGCCGGGTGCACCGCCCGGCGCACAGCGTCACGATCGCGCTGGTCGGCAAGTATGTCGACCTGCCCGACGCATACCTGTCACCGGCCGAGGCGCTGCGGGCCGGCGGGTTCGCCAACGACGCCCGGGTGAACATCCGGTGGGTGACCAGCGACGACTGCCAGACACCGGACGGCGCGGCCCGCCAACTCGGGGACGTGGACGGGGTGCTCGTCCCCGGCGGCTTCGGGGTCCGGGGCATCGAGGGGAAGCTCGGCGCCATCCGGTACGCCCGCGAGAACGGCATCCCGCTCCTGGGGCTGTGCCTGGGGCTGCAGTGCGCCGCCATCGAGGTCGCCCGGGACCTCGCCGGGCTGCCCGGCGCGAACAGCTCCGAATTCGACCCGGACACCCCCGATCCGGTCATCGCCACCATGGCGGACCAGCAGGACGTGGTGGCGGGCGAGCGCGATATGGGCGGCACGATGCGGCTGGGCCTGTTCCCGGCCGTGCTGTCCGAGGGGACGCTGGTGCGCGAGCTGTACGGGACGGACCTGGTGGAAGAGCGGCACCGGCACCGCTACGAGGTCAACAACGCCTACCGGCCGGTCCTGGAACGGGCCGGGCTGCAGTGCTCCGGGCTGTCGCCCGATGGCCGCCTGGTCGAGTTCGTCGAGCTGTCGCGGGAGGTCCACCCGTTCTTCGTGGCCACCCAGGCGCATCCCGAGTTCCTGTCCCGGCCCACCCGGGCCCATCCGCTGTTCGCGGGCCTGGTGGCTGCGGCGCGGGAGCGGGCCAAGTCGCTCAGCCGTGGCGGAGCGGCGTTCGGCCACCCGGCCGCGGCCACCGCATGAGTGAGCTAGCGGGGCGCTGGTGAGGGAGGCAGGAGAAGTGGGCGGGGCCCCTGGAGTGCAGGGCAAGCACGGCCCGGTTCCCCTTTGCGACACGCCGGAGCGCTGGCCGGTTCTCTCCTCGGCAGTACAGGCCCGCGGCCCGATCGTGACTCTCCGCACTGACCGGGTGCAGATGCCCGACCACGGGGCCGCGGACCGGCAGATCGTCGAGCATCCCGGGGCGGTGGCGATCGTCGCCCTCGACGAGGCGGGCCGGGTCCTGATGATCCGCCAGTACCGGCATCCGGTCGCCCGCAGGCTCTGGGAGCTGCCCGCGGGGCTGCGGGACGTCAACGGGGAGCCGCCGCTGATCACCGCCGAGCGGGAGCTGCTTGAGGAGACCGGATACCGGGCCGGGAACTGGGGGATACTGATCGACTACTACTCATCGCCGGGCATCAGCACCGAGTCCATCCGGGTGTTCCTGGCCCGAGACCTGACCGCGGTCCCGGCGGCGCAGCGCGACTTCGTACCCCAGCACGAGGAGACCCAGCTGCAGGTTGGCTGGGTCGCCCTGGACGAGGCGCTGGCTGCGTTCGTGGCAGGTGACCTGCACAATGGGGTTGCCGCGGTGGGTATCTTGTCCGCGTGTGCCGCGCGAGTCAGCGGGTTCGCCGGCCTGCGGCGGACGGGCGCCGGCGACGGCTGAGCCATACCAGCTGACCAGCGGTAGCGAGTCCGCCAGGACGCTGAGTGATCAGGACTCGGGACACCCGGCAATGGGGCCGGGTGCGGGAGTTACGGAGAGAGGGCTGCAGCCATGAGGGTAGGCGTTCCCAAAGAGATCAAGAACCATGAGTACCGGGTGGCGATCACCCCGGCCGGTGTTCATGAGCTGACCCGGGGCGGCCATGAGGTCTTCATCGAGCGTGAAGCGGGCACGGGGTCGTCCATCCCGGACGAGGATTTCGTGACCGCGGGCGCGGTCATCCTGCCCAGTGCCGACGACGTCTGGCAGACCGGGGACCTGATTCTCAAGGTGAAGGAACCGGTGGCGGAGGAGTACCACCGGATGCGCAAGGGGCAGGTGCTGTTCACCTACCTGCACCTCGCGGCGTCGCGGCCCTGCACCGACGCGCTGCTCGACTCGGGTATCACCGCCATCGCCTATGAGACCGTCCAGCTGCCGGACAAGTCGCTGCCGCTGCTAGCCCCCATGTCCGAGGTGGCGGGCCGGATGGCCCCCCAGGTCGGCGCGCACCACCTGCAGCGCGACGGCGGCGGCCGGGGCGTGCTCATGGGCGGGGTGTCCGGCGTCTACGCGGCCAAGGTGGTCGTGCTCGGCGCGGGGGTCTCCGGCATGAACGCGGCGGCCATCGCCCTGGGCATGCAGGCCGAGGTCCTGCTCGTGGACAAGAACGTGGCCCGGCTGCGCTCAGCGGACGCGATCTACCAGGGACACTGCCAGACCGTCGCGTCCAACGCTTACGAGATCGAGCGGGCAGTCATCGATGCCGACCTGGTCATCGGGGCGGTGCTGGTGCCGGGGGCGAAAGCGCCCGAGCTGATCTCCGACGATCTGGTGTCCCGGATGAAGCCCGGCTCGGTGCTGGTGGACATCGCCATCGACCAGGGCGGCTGTTTTGCGGGCTCCCGCCCCACGACACACGCCGATCCCACCTACCGGGTGCACGACGCGCTGTACTACTGCGTGGCGAACATGCCCGGTGCCGTGCCCCACACCTCGACCTATGCGCTGACGAACGTCACCCTGCCGTACGTGGTGGAGCTGGCCAACCGGGGCTGGCGCGATGCGCTGCTGGCCGATCCCGCGCTGGCGCTGGGGCTGCACACCCACGAGGGCAGCCTGACATGCCAGCCGGTCGCTGAGGCGCATGGCCTCCCGTCGCGGTCCGCCAGCGAGGTCCTGAGCTGACCACGGCGGTGCCTGCCACGGTGACGGGCGCGGTCAGCCGTTATCTCGATCACCTCACGGTGGAGCGCGGCCTGGCCGTGCACACGCTGTCGGCCTACCGGCGGGACCTGCTCCGCTACCAGGCCATGCTGGCCGCCCGCGGCCGCACGGTGATCAGCGAGGTCACCACGGACGACGTGGCGGCGTACCTGGCCGGGCTCCGGGAAGGGGACGGTGACCACTCACCGCTCGCGGCCAGCTCGGCGGGCCGGGCCGTGGTGGCGGTCCGCGGGCTGCACGCGTTCGCGGCCGCGGAAGGGCTGGCCCGGTCCGACCCCGCGAGCCTGGTCCACCCACCCGTCAGCCCGCGGAAGCTGCCCCGGGCCATCGGGGTCCAGGAGGTTGAGCAGCTGATCGCCGCCGCGGGCGCCGCTGACGACGGCGATGCCGCGCGCCCGCTGCGCGACCGGGCGCTGCTCGAGCTGCTGTACGGAACCGGCGCAAGGATCTCCGAAGCGGTCGGGCTCGACGTTGACGACCTCGGGTTCATGGCTGCGGACGACACGGTCGGCCGGGCCGGGCCTGCCCTGGCCAGCCTCGCGCTGGCCAGCCCCGGGCCGCAGGCGCCGCCGGCCACCGTCCGGCTGGCCGGCAAGGGGGGCAGGGACCGGGTCGTCCCGGTCGGCCGGTACGCCCGCGAGGCCCTGGAGGCGTACCTGGTGCGGGCCAGGCCGGCGTTGGCGGCTGCGGCCCGCCGGGCGTCGGTCAGCCCGGCGGTGTTCCTGAACGCCCGGGGCGGGCGGCTGACCCGCCAGGGTGCCTGGGGGGTGCTAAAGGCGGCCGCGGACCGGGCCGGGCTGGGCGGGGTCTCCCCGCACACGCTGCGGCATTCCTACGCTACGCACCTGCTCGACGGCGGCGCGGACGTGCGGGTGGTCCAGGAACTGCTCGGGCACGCCTCGGTGACCACCACGCAGATCTACACGATGGTGACGGTGGACAAGCTTCGCGAGGTGTACTCGGCGGCCCACCCCCGTGCCCTCGGCTGAGCGGATACGGTTGGCGTCCATTACCCGGGTCCTGGGGGCTGGCATTCGGCGGCCGTCTTAGTCAGCAAGCCCCGAACCACCCGCTCGCGCTGCCCTGCGGGCCTACGCTCATAAAATGGTATTGACTGACGCTCCGGTGAGTCGGCTTGCCGGCGGCCAGGGCAGGGCCTAGAGTCCCGGTTCCAGCGGAGGTTTTGCCCAGTCCGCCGGGGAGGTGCAGCAGATGGTAGCAGGGGCGCACTTGATTCATGCTGAACCAGGCTCCATTGGGCCCACGGGGCGGCCGGTGCCCGCCTTTCCCGATCCGGAACCCCTGCTTCACCACGGCCCTGCCCGCATCGTCGCGGTCTGCAACCAGAAGGGCGGGGTGGGTAAGACCACCACCACCATCAACCTGGGTGCGGCGCTGGCGGAGAACGGGCGGCGGGTGCTGCTGGTGGACTTCGACCCGCAGGGCGCTCTGTCCGTCGGCCTTGGCATCCAGCCCCACGAACTCGACTACACGATCTACAACCTGCTGATGCAACGTGGGTTGCAGGCGTCTGATGTGGTGTTCAAGACCCCGGTGAACGGCATGGACCTGCTGCCCAGCAACATTGACCTGTCCGGGGCCGAGGTGCAGCTGGTCCACGAGGTGGGCCGGGAGTTCGTGCTCGGCGGGGTGCTGGAGCCGCTGCTGCCCGAGTATGACGTCGTCCTCATCGACTGCCAGCCCTCGCTGGGCCTGCTCACCGTGAACGCGCTGGCGTGCGCGGCAGGGGTGCTCGTCCCGCTGGAGTGCGAGTACTTCGCCATGCGCGGGGTGGCCCTGCTGCTGGAGACCATCGACAAGGTCTCGAGCAGGCTCAACCCCCGGCTGGGCATCGACGGGCTGCTGGCCACCATGTACGACTCCCGTACCCTGCACTCCCGCGAGGTTCTTGCCGAGGTCGTCAAGGGGTTCGGGGACAAGGTGTTCCACACGGTGATCAACCGCACCGTGCGGTTCCCCGACGCCACCGTCGCGGGTGAGCCGATCACCAGCTTCGATCCCTCGTCCACGGGGGCGAATTCCTACCGGGAGCTGGCCCGGGAGGTACTCGACCGGTGGCGCCAGTGAGGCGTGCCGGGTGAGTCGGACAGGGTGACGCGGAAACGGGCAGGCGGGTGGGACGCGGGTCCCGTCCACGCCGGGTGAGCTTGCCGGGCGTTGCCGAGCTGCTCCGGCCGGCCACGCCGGGCCCGTCCGCATCAGGCCCATCCGGGGACGGCCGCCAGGCCAGCGGACGCGAAGCCCACTCCCAGAAGATCACGGTGTACCTGTCCGCCGCCGAGCTTCTCGACCTCGAGCGGGCCCGGCTCGCGCTTCGCGCTTACGGGATTACCGTGGATCGTGGCAGGCTGGTACGTGAGGCTCTAGCTGTACTGCTAGCCGACCTGGACGCCGAGGGCGAGGCGAGTCTGCTGGCCGGGCGATTGCGAGATACTACGTGAGGTGGCGGGCAGCCGGTGATGCATGCGGTGGCAGCTGATCCCGGTGGTGAGGCTGCGCAGGGCACCGGCGAGGGCGGGTTCGAGGTTCACCTTGACGTCTTCGAAGGTCCTTTCGACCTGCTGCTCGGCCTGATCTCCAAGCACAAGCTCGATATCACCGAGGTCGCCCTCTCCCAGGTGACGGACGAGTTCATCGCCTACATCCGGGCCCTGGCCGACGGCTGGGACCTGGATCAGGCCAGCTATTTCCTGCTGGTCGCGGCGACGCTGCTCGACCTGAAGGCAGCACGGCTGCTGCCCAGCGGGGAGGTCGAGGACGAGGAAGACCTCGCCCTGCTGGAGGCCCGGGACCTGCTGTTCGCCCGGCTGCTGCAGTACCGCGCCTACAAGGAGGTCGCGGCGGTGTTCGCGGGCCGGATGTCGGTCCAGGGCCGCCGGTTCGCCCGCCGGGTGCCGATGGAACCACAGTTCGCCGAGCTCCTCCCGGAGGTCCTGCTGGGCCTGGGCCCGGTGGAGTTCGCCGCGATCGCCGCCCGGGCCCTCACGCCCCGGCCGGTGCCTGAGGTGTCCACCGAGCATCTGCATTCGCCGACGACCACTGTCCGCGAGCAGGCTGACATCATGGCAGCGCGGCTCAGCCGGCTCGGCCGGGCCACGTTCCGCCGCCTGTCCGCCGACTGCGCGGGGACTTATGAGGTCGTGGCCCGGTTCCTGGCCCTGCTGGAGCTGTACCGGGAGGGTAGCGTCTCGTTCGACCAGGTGGCCCCGCTCGGGGAGCTGTACGTGACGTGGGTGATGGAGCCCGGCCCGGACGCTGAGACCGGCCCGGTCCCGCAGGCCGGGACGGCCGCCAATCCCGAGGAGGAGAACGGGTGACCATGAAGGACCGGGTGGGCCCGGCCGGCGACGCCGAGGATGCGGAGGGACCCGGGGATGCCGCCGGCGGCCCCGAGCCCGGCGGCGCCCGCCCCCTGGACGTCCGCGCGACCCTGGAAGACGGCCATGCGAGCCTGACGGATGGCCATGCGAGCCCGGGGGACGGCGAGGCGAGCCCGGGGGACGGCGAGCACGGTGCGGCCGGCGCTGAGCCGATCCTGGCCGGGGGTGAGACCGGACCGGGCGACGGTGATGCCGACCTGGTCGACGGGCCCGGGGGTCCCGGGCTGCGGGCCAGCCTGGAGGCCATCCTGCTGGTCGTAGACGAGCCGGTGCCGGAGGTCGTCATCGCGCAGGTCCTGGAACGCCCGCGCGGGGAGATCGCGGCCGCACTGCGCGATCTGGCCGCCTCCTACGACGCTGAGCAGCGGGGCTTCGACCTGCGCGAGGTAGCGGGCGGCTGGCGCTTCTACACCCGCGCCGACTGCGCGCCGGTGGTGGAGCGGTTTGTCCGCGACGGCCAGGAGGTCCGCCTCACCCAGGCCGCACTGGAGACACTGGCCGTCGTGGCCTACCGGCAGCCGGTGAACCGGGCCCGGGTATCGGCGGTGCGCGGGGTCAACTGTGACAGCGTGCTGCGCACCCTCACCCTTCGAGGCCTGGTCGAGGAGGCGGGCACCGAGGCCGAGACGGGTGCCATCCTCTACCGCACCACCGGGTACTTCCTGGAGCGGCTCGGCCTGGCCAGCCTGGAGGAACTCCCGGACCTCGCCCCGTTCCTGCCCGAGCATGTCGAGGACGTCGAGGATGCGGTTGATGAGCGCCAGGCAACCTGACTCTGCTGGCCCGGGGGGCCGACCCCCCGGAACCTCCCGCGAGTCGCCGCCTCGGCGAGGACACGCCTCCGGCGCGCCTCCCCTCGGCAGCGAGGCTGGCCCGGGGGGCCGACCCCCCGCTCCGCCTTCCCGGGGGACTACCCCCGGAGCCCCCGGCCCCCGCGAGTCGCCGCCTCGGCGAGGACACGCCTCCGGCGCGCCTTCCCTCGCCAGCGAGGATCTGCATGGTGAGGGGGACGATGATCGCGACAGCCTGATCGATGTGCCGGGCGGCGTGCGACTGCAGAAAGCGCTGGCCGCGGCGGGCGTGGGCAGCCGCCGGCACTGCGAGGAACTGATCGGCGAGGGCCGGGTCGAGGTCGACGGCGAGACCGTGCGCCGGTACGGCGCCCGGGTTGACCCGCAGCACCAGGTCATCCGGGTGGACGGGATGCGCATTCCGTCCCGCCAGGATCTGGTCTACCTCGCCCTGAACAAGCCCGCCGGGGTCCTGACGACCATGTCCGATGACCGGGGAAGGCCGACGATCGCCGACTTCCTGGAGGAGTACCCAGAGCGGCTCTACCACGTGGGCCGGCTCGATTACGACACCGAGGGCCTCATGCTGCTCATGAACGACGGCGAACTGGCTCACCGGCTGGCTCATCCCAGCTACGGGGTGCTGAAGACCTACCTGGCCGACGTGCCCGGCCCGCTGCCCCGGGACGTCGGGCGGCTGCTGCTGTCCGGCGTCGAACTCGAGGACGGGGTGGCGAGCGCGGACAAGTTCCGGGTGGTGGAGCAGGCCGGGTCCCGGGCGCTGGTCGAACTGACCCTGCATGAGGGGCGCAAGCACATCGTGCGGCGGATGCTGGCCGAGGTCGGCCACCCGGTCAGCCGGCTGGTCCGCACGCACGTGGGGCCCATCGCGCTCGGCTCCCAGAGGCCCGGTACGACCCGCCCGCTGACCACCCGTGAGATAGGTGAGCTGTACGCGGCCGTCGGTCTGTAACCTGGCGGGTAACAGCGGGCCAGGAGGAAGTCCTCGGACCTGACGGCGTGAAGGAGCAGGCTGGTGGCGGTCAAGGCGATCCGCGGCGCGGTCCAGGTGGACGCGAACGAGCGGGCGGCGATCCTCGAGGGCACGACCGAGCTCGTGGCCGAGGTTATGACGCGTAACAGCCTGGTCACCGACGACGTCATCAGCGTGGTGTTCACCGCCACCCCCGATCTCACTGCCGAGTTCCCGGCCCTGGCCGCCCGCAAGATCGGCTTCCAGGATGTGCCGCTGCTGTGCGGCACGGAGATCGCGGTGCCCCACGCGCTGCCCCGCGTGGTGCGGCTGCTGATGCACATCGAGACCAGCAAGCCCCGCTCGGCCATGCAGCACGTCTACCTGCGCGGCGCCACCGCGCTGCGGCTGGATATCGCGCAGTGAGATCAGCACAGTGAGATCAGCACAGTGAGATCAGCACAGTGAGATCAGCACAGTGACCTCACCCGCCAGCGTCATCGTGATCGGGACCGGGCTGATCGGGACCTCGATCGCGCTCGCCCTGCGGCCCCGCGGCGTGACGGTGTGGCTGGCCGACTCCGATCCGGCCGCGGCCCGCCTGGCCGCCGACATCGGGGCCGGTACGGTGCTTCCCGGTGACGTGCCCCCGGCACCACCGCCCGGCGGCCCGGCCGACGTCACCGTGCTCGCCGTGCCTCCGCAGGCCGTGGCGCCCACGCTGGCCCGCGCGCAGGCGGCCGGGCTGGCCCGCTGGTACACCGACGTAGCCAGCGTGAAGGCCCTGCCGGTCGGGCAGGCCCGGGCGGCCGGCTGTGACATGGCCTCGTTCGTGCCCGGGCACCCGCTGTCCGGCCGGGAACGGTCCGGGCCGGCCGCGGCCCGCGCAGACCTGTTCCTGGGCCGCCCCTGGGTCATCTGCCCCGGTCCGCCGGTCCCGGCTGAGGGCCTCGCGGCGATCGGGGCCCTCGCCCGGGCCTGCGGTGCCGAGCCGGCTGAAGTTGGCGTGGCCGAGCACGACCGGTGGGTGGCCCTGGTCTCGCACGCGCCTCATGTGCTGTCTGCGGCCATGGCGGCCCGGCTGGCCGACGCCAGCGACCGGGCGCTGTCCCTCGCGGGCCAGGGACTGCGTGATGTAACCCGGATCGCGGCGGGTGACACCGGGTTGTGGACCCAGATCCTGGCGGCCAACGCGGCCCCGGTCGCCGACGTACTCGCCGCGGTCGCGGCCGATCTGGCGGCGGTGGCCGAGGCGCTGGCCGAGGCCGCGCAGGCCCCTGGCCGTGAAGCCGGAGCTGGAGCTGGAGCCGGATCCGAAGCTGAGGCTGAGGCTGAGGCCGGAGCCGGAGCCACAACCGCCGGCCTGGACCTGAAGGTCCTCGCCGCCCTCCTGGAGCAGGGCGGCGCCGGGGTGGCCAGGATCCCGGGCAAGCGGGGTGCTCCCGCCCGGGCCGAGGCGGCCGTCCAGGTCGTGATCCCCGACCGGCCCGGGGAACTCGCCCGGCTCTTCCAGGCCGCGGGCGAGGCCGGGGTCAACATCGAGGACATCGGCATCGAGCATTCTCCTGGCCTGCCGGTCGGCGTGGCCGAGCTGACCGTTCACCCGGAGGCCGTCGGGCGGCTGACGGAGGCGCTCGCGGCCAACGGATGGCCGGTGCGCAGGTAGCCCCGTGCCTCGGTAGCCCTGTGCGCCGGTAGCATCACCCTCGTGACCGACTGTCTCGTTATCGCCGTGGACGGCCCCGCCGGGTCCGGCAAATCCAGCGCCGCCCGCGGTGTCGCCCGTACCCTCGGCCTGCGCTACCTCGACACCGGCGCCATGTACCGCGCCCTGACCTGGTGGATGCTCAGCAATGGCGTGCCGGTGAGCGATGCCGGGGCGGTGGACGGCCGCGCGCAGGAGCCGGTCATCGAGGTGAGCACCGACCCCGGCGACCCGGCCGTCAGCGTGGACGGCACCGACGTGACCGCCCCGATCCGGACCCGCGCGGTGTCCAACGCGGTCAGCGCCGTCGCGTCGGTCCCCGGGGTCCGCACCCGCCTGGTCGCCATGCAGCAGGACATCATCGCCCGGACCTGCGCCGGCGGCGCGGGGATCGTCGCCGAGGGCCGGGACATCGGCACCGTCGTCGCCCCGGACGCCCCGGTCAAGGTGTACCTGACCGCGAGCGAGGGCATCCGCGCCGAGCGGCGCAGCGCCGACCTGGCCGCCGACCCGGCGGTGACCGTGGCGCTGACCCAGGCCGAGCAGGAGCGCCGGGACCGGGCCGACGCGGCCCAGATGGCCAAGGCGGCGGACGCCGTGCTGATCGATTCCAGCGCCCTGAGCCTGGACGAGGTCATCAGCGTGATCGAGAGCCTGGCCCGTGAGGGGGCCGATGCGGCGTGGTCGCGGTGACCGGGCACGCGTCCGCCCGCGGCGGCGGCAACGGCGGCGGGGGCAACGGCGGCGGGGACTTCGCCGACGGCGATTTCGGCAGCGGGGACTTCGACGGCGCCGGCTACGAGGGCGGGGACTACTGGGCCCTCCGCGGCGATACCGCGGGCGGCGGCGATGGCCGGCCCGACGTCCGTGTCCCCGTGCTGGCAGTCGTCGGCCGGCCCAACGTCGGCAAGTCCACCCTGGTCAACCGCATCCTGGGCAGCAGGCAGGCCGTGGTCCAGGACGTTCCCGGGGTGACCAGGGACCGGGTCACCTACGACGCCTCCTGGCGGGGCCGCGCGTTCACCGTGGTGGACACCGGCGGCTGGGAGCCGTTCCCGGGCGCCGAGGAGGGCCAGCAGCGCCGCGAGCTGGCGGAACAGGTCACCGCGCAGGCCCGGGTGGCCGTGGAGGCCGCCGACGCGGTGCTGTTCGTGGTGGACGCCGTGGTCGGGGTCACCGACGCCGACGACGCCGTCGCCGGGGTGCTCCGGCGGGCCGGGAAACCGGTTGTCGTTGCGGCAAACAAGGTGGACGACACCATCGCGGAACCTGCCGCCACGGCCCTGTGGTCGCTCGGCCTGGGCGAGCCCCAGCCGGTCAGCGCGCTGCATGGGCGGGGGAGCGGGGACCTGCTGGACGCGGTGCTCGCCGCACTGCCGCAGACCCCGCGCGAGCAGATCGGCGAGGCCGGGGGCCCGCGGCGGGTGGCCCTCATCGGCCGGCCCAACGTGGGCAAGTCCAGCCTCCTCAACAAGCTGGCCGGGCAGACCCGGGTGCTGGTGGACGAGGTGGCGGGGACCACCCGCGACCCGGTTGACGAGCTGATCGAGCTGGGCGGCACCACCTGGCGGTTCGTGGACACCGCGGGGATCCGCCGGCGGGCCAGCCAGAACCAGGGCGCGGATTTCTACGCGGCACTGCGCACCGCCGGGGCGCTGGAGCGGGCTGAGGTGGCCGTGGTCCTGGTGGACGCCAGCGAGCCGCTCACCGAGCAGGATCTGCGGATCATCTCGATGGTCATCGACGCTGGCCGGGCCCTGGTCATCGCCTACAACAAGTGGGACCTGGTGGATGAGGACCGGCGGCTGCAGCTGGACCGGGAAATCGACCGGCAGCTGCACACCGCGCGCTGGGCACCCCGGGTCAACATTTCCGCGACGACCGGGCGGCACGTGGACCGGTTGGTGCCCGCGATCGAGCAGGCCCTGGAGAGCTGGGAGGCCCGGGTGCCCACCGGGCGCCTGAACGCGTGGGTAAACGAGGTCGTCGCGGCCACCCCGCCGCCGTCCCGGGGCGGCAGGCAGCCGCGGATCATGTTCGCGACCCAGGCCGGCATCCGGCCGCCGCATTTCGTGCTGTTCACCACGGGTTTCCTGGAGGCGGGCTACCGCCGCTTCCTCGAGCGCCGGCTGCGGGAGGAGTTCGGGTTCGAGGGCAGCCCGCTCCGCCTGTCGTTGCGGCTGCGCGAGCGCCGGCCCGGTGCGGGACGGTCCGGTGCGGGCCGGCCCGGTGCGGGCCGGGGCGGCGGGGGAGCGCGGCGCGGGGCGCGGGCCCGCCGGGAAGACTGAACCGGCCGCCCTCCCCCCGGGGGCCGCGCCGAGCGCGTTTTGGGGAGGGCGGCCGGTGACTCATGGCCGGCGGTTCGTGCCGGCGTCAGCAGATAAGCCGGAACCACACCGTGGTCCCCACCTCATCGCGGGTGTAGCCCCAGTTGTCGGCGAGCTGCTCGACCAGGAACAGGCCGTGACCGTGGGGTTCATAGACCTCGGCCTTGACCACCGGGGTGCTGTCCGCGGAGCCGTTGTCCACGACCTCCACCCGGACCGCATCGGGCAGGCCGACGACGACCACGGTGACCGTGCCGCCGGGCCGCCCCGACTCGCTGTGCAGCACGGCGTTGGTGACGAGCTCAGAGCACAGTAAAACGGCCACGTCGGTGCAGGAATGGGCCGGGCCGAGGGTCCGGGCCACGAACGCCCGGGTCTCCGCGACGTTCTTCGTCCGGCCAGCGGTTGTCAGGCTGCCCACGATGACCGGTGCCGGGGCGGCCGCCGCAGTTGCCTGCGGCCTGTCGGTTGCTGCTATGTGCGGACTGCCGGTATGTGTCGCCCCGGCCGCCGCGGAGGCGGTGGCTCCCATCCCTCGTGCACTCCTTCCCGGGCCGCGCGTTCCCCCCCTGGCACGGCCCGAGCCGCCGGGTGCGTGGCGCCCCGCCGCATGAGTCCGCTTTGGTAGCCGGTCAGATACGGCGCGTCAGGTCCATGATGG
Source organism: uncultured Actinomycetes bacterium (assembly GCA_963782185.1). GTDB lineage: Bacteria > Actinomycetota > Actinomycetes > Streptosporangiales > Streptosporangiaceae > RYN-230. The sequence goes on along the minus strand of CAWAJB010000031.1, from coordinate 85,951 downwards.
GGGTGGGCGTGCATCTCACGCAAGTGCGTAGCACAAATATGGGAGGCGAAATTTCAGATGAGATCTCATTCCTTTCGCAAGTCCGGTATCGTTACTTGACGTACCGGAAGAGTTCCGTCAATCCTGCCCCTGACCTGGGACGGGAGTCCGCCGGACCTGCCTTCGAGGAGGCGAGATGCCCGTGTCGATCGGTCCCACGGTGCGGCGGCGGCGGCTCGGTTCCGAGTTAAGGCGCTTGCGCGAGGCCCACTCGTTCAAGCTCGAAGAGGCCGCAGACCGCCTGGGCCTGGCCGGGTCAACGCTGTCCCGCATCGAGACCGGTAAGGCGCCCACCCGGACCGCCTACCTCATGACGATGTTCGAGATGTACGGCGTGGACGACCAGGGCCAGCGGCAGGTGCTGATCGAGATGGCCCGGGAAGGCCACCGCAAGGGATGGTGGGCCGTCTACGACGACGTGCTCCCGACCGGCTTCGATGTCTACGTCGGCCTCGAGGCCGAGGCGTCCGCGCTGCGGGTGTTCGAGGACCAGGTGGTCCACGGCCTGCTGCAGACGGAAGGGTACGCCCGCACGGTCATGACCTCGGTCCGCCGGTGGCAGGACACCCGGCAAATCGACCGGGCCGTGGAGTTGCGGATGGGACGGCAGCGGGTGCTCACCGGCTCAGACCCGCTCAAGCTGTGGTGCATCCTCAACGAGCCGGTCATCTCCAGGATGATCGGCGGCCCAGAGGTCATGCGGGAGCAGCTGGCCCGGCTCGTCGAGGCCGGCCAGCAGCCGAATGTGACGTTGCAGGTGCTGCCGCTGTGCAGCGGCGTGCACCCGGCCCTCAACGGGCCGTTCTGCATTCTTGAGTTTCCTGAGCGCGGTGATCAGGACGTGGTCTACACCGAGGGCGTGGCCGGCCACGCCTATCTGGAAAGAGACGCTGAGGTGCGCTCCTGCGCGGAGGTTTTCGACTTGCTCCGGGCAGCAGCGTTGTCGCCAGCCGACACAGTCACCTTCATCGAGCGAATGGCTGGCGACACCACCTGATGCGAATGCTCCTAACCTCCATAGAAGGGAAAGTGGGGATGACCCCGGATTTCACCAATGCCTGCTGGTTCAAGAGCAGTGCCTCAAGCGTCACGGGCTGCGTGGAAGTGGCGCACCTGCCTAATGGCCTGGTGGCCTTGCGCGATTCCAAGGATGTCAGCAAGGCCCCGCACGTGTTCAACCGCCGCGAGTGGATAGCGTTCCTGGCCGGGGTTCGCAACGGGGAGTTCGACCTCCCCGTCGGCTAGCCTGCGTCAGCCTGCCGGGCTGGCTCCAGTTCCGGGGGCGGTAGCGGCGCGGTCCTTCTCCCGGCGGAACAGCGCCGGGAAAGGACCGCGTCCGCCCCTAGGGTGCCTGGTCCAGGTCGGTCAGGATGCTGGCGATGAGGTCGGCGGAGTCGGCGGGGGACGCGCTCATGAGGCTGAGCCGTTCCATGGCCAGCAGGTAACGCTCCACCTCGGCCCGCTTGTCGATGTAGGTCGCGCTGGTCAGCTGCTCCGCGTAGACCATGTCGGGCATGTCGGCGTCGGCGAAGCGCAGGATGCTGAACGACCCCGGGGCCGGGTGGCTGACCACCGGGAACGGGGTTACCTGCAGGGTGAGGGACGGCTGGCGGCAGGCGTTGTGCAGGTGCTCCAGCTGGCCGCGGAGGGTCCCGGGGCTGCCGACGGGGCGGCGCAGCACCACCTCATCGATGATGGCCCAGAGCCGGATGCCGCCCGCCGCGAAACGCCGCTGGCGTTCCTTGAGCAGGGCCACCAGACGTTCCGCCTCGTCGAGCGGGCAGTCACCCAGAGACAGGACCGCGGCGGCGTAGTCCTCAGTCTGCAGCAGGCCGGGCACGAACTGCGCGTCATAGGTACGGATCGACTGGGCGGACTCTTCCAGCCCGATGTAAGCCTGGAACCACGCGGGCAGCACGTCGTGGTAGCGATGCCACCAGCCCGGCTGGTTCGCCCGGCTGGCCAGCAAGAGCAGTTGCTCCCGCTCGGCCTGGTCGGCTATCCCGTACAAGGTGAGCAGGTCGGCTATGTCGATCTCGCGGACCGCATTCCGGCCGAGCTCTATCCGGCTGATCTTCGACTCCGACCCCCGGATGGCGCGCGCGGCTTCGTGGGCGCTGATTCCCCGGGACTCGCGCAGGCGGCGCAGCTGAGCCCCGAGCAGCAGGCGCAGGACTGTCGGGCCGCCCACCGCATCTGCCATCGGCCCACTTCCTCTCCGGGAACGGCTGCCAGACAGCATGCACCCGGGCGGTCCAGGTGGGCTCCGGCATTACCGCAACATGCCTGGCTTCTTGGCGGGGGAGAAATACGCGGGGATTGGTCTTTTGCGCTGACCCGGTCACTGTATCCCCTGAGCCATTGCCTGGCACCCCGCCTCGCCCCGGTGACCGGCGTCACGGTGCCGACGCCCAGCGGCTGGCCGTCCGCGGCCGGGGCCGGGAACCCGCCGGTAATCTGAGCATCGGCCAGAACGCGACGCAATCAAAGGCAGGGTCATGCGCTACAGGTCCTTGGGTGAGAGCGGGCTGCTCGTCTCGGTGGCCGGCCTGGGCTGCAACAACTTCGGCAGCCGCCTGGACGTGCAGCAGACCCGGGTCGTGACCGACGCGGCCATCGACGCGGGGATCACGCTGTTCGACACGGCCGACATCTACGGCAACGCCGGCGGCTCCGAGGAGATGCTCGGCGAGGTGCTCGGCGCCCGGCGGGATCAGGTCGTGCTGGCCACCAAGTTCGGTCACCAGCGGGTGGATATGGGATACGGGCCGGCGGCCGGGGCCAAGGGCGGCCGGGCATACATCCGGCGGGCCGTCGAGCAGTCGCTGCGCCGGCTCCGGACCGATTACCTCGACCTGTACCAGCTGCACACGCCCGACCCGGTCACGCCCATCGGCGAGACCCTGCATGCGCTGAGCGAGCTGGTCGCCGAAGGCAAGGTCCGCTACCTCGGCCACTCCAACTTCTCCGGCTGGCAGATCGCCGACGCGGCCCACGTGGCGAGGGAGTCCGGCACGGAGGCGTTCATCTGCGCGCAGAACCACTGGTCGCTGCTCGAGCGGCAGGCCGAGGCCGAGGTCGTGCCTGCGGCCGTGCACTTCGGCCTCGGGGTGCTGCCGTACTACCCGCTCGCGAACGGCCTGCTCACCGGGAAGGTCCGGCGCGGCCAGGCCCCGCCGGCCGGCAGCAGGCTGGCCAGCCGGGAGGGCTACATCACCGAGCCGAAACTAGACCGGGTGGAGGCGCTCGAGCGCTGGGCCGCAGAGCACGGCGTCAGCCTGCTCGACGTGGCCATCGGCGGCCTGGCGGCCCTGCCGGGCTGTGCGTCGGTGATCGCCGGGGCGACCTCACCGGATCAGGTCAAGGCGAACGCCGCGGCTGCCGACTGGATCCCGCCGCAGGACGCGCTGGCCGGGCTCGACCAGATCGTGCCCCCGCCCGATTCCGCGTATTGAGGCCGCCGGTCAGTTCTTGCTGACCGCCTCGTTGTAGAGAACCCGGACCGCCCGGCCGAACCGGGCCGAGTAGGAGACCGACGGTGTGTCCCCGCCCTGCTCGTAGCCGCCGATGACCCCGGCCACCGCGCCCAGGCCGGAGGGCGGGCGGACGTTCGCGAGGAACGGCCCGCCGCTCGTGCCGTCGGTGTAGCCGCCGCAGTCGAACTCCATCTGCCGCCGGCCGAACGCCCGGGTCCGGGCGGTGCAGGTGATCGGCCGCTCCCGGCCGTCCGGGTAGCCGATGACCCGGACCAGCTGAGTTGCCCTCCAGCCTGTGGCCAGCTTCTCCCCGCCGGTCAGCTCCTGGACGGGCGCGGAGTTCCCCGGCTGGCTGACGACGAGGAAGGCCACGTCGTCGTCGGGGTTTCCGGATCTTGCCCAGGCCGCGTCCACGAATACCTGATCGACGGTCCAGGTGCCGTAGGGCTCCAGGTGCCGGTGATACTGCGGCACGAAAGCCACCTGGCCCGGCTGCCTGCCGTCCAGGCAGTGCGCCGCGGTGATGACCAGGTCCCTGACCGGGCTGGCCACCACGCTCGCCGTGCAGAAGTGCTGGCCGAGCCGGCCACTGCTGATCGTGAACAGAGCTCCCACCGCCGGGGTGCCGTTGTAGAAGCGGCTGTGCAGCAGGGCGGGAGGGACGGCTGGGGCCCCGCGGGGCAGCGCCTTGACCGCCGCGGCGAGCCGGGACGCCAGCCGCTCCGCACCGTGTGCGCCCGGTGAGATCGCGACGATGCCCACGGTGACCGCGGCGGCCAGCCCCGCGCCCCACGCGGCCGGCCTGGCGCCCCGCGTGGCCTGCGCCCGGCCCCACGTGGCCTGCATCCGGCCCCACGTGGCCTGCATCCGGCCCCACGTGGCCTGCGTCCGGCCCCACGTGGCCAGGCGGGAGCGGAACGCCGGGCGGGACGGCCGGGCCTTTCCGGCATCCCGCCGTGCTCTGCTCCTCACCTGGCCTCCCACCTGGGCGCATGTGTCACTTTGGACAACCAGGCCCCTCTACTTCATTGTGCGGGTGGCGGCCCCGGAGAGCCATAGGCGGCACCCGGGAAGATCCCGATAAATTGCCGTATGCGATTACGCAGCGTCATAACAGGTCATGAGGCGGGTGCCCGGGCAGCCGCCGGGGCCGGTCTGGGCGGGAGCGATACCGTGATCGCCGGCTCAGGCGGCGGCGTAGGATCGCGTCAGCGTAATTCCGCCGCTACGGCGGTCGTGTCACCCCTCTGGGACCAGGAGTGGCAGGCAGGGCCAAACAGGGTGAATGAAGGAGTCACGTGCCATGTCCGGGATGGGCTCGACCCTCCAGCTGAACAACCCCACGGTGGCCTCCGCCGTCGCGCCGGCCGACACCTGCTGGCCGGCTGCGGCAGCCGGGCCGCGAGCCAGGCGGCCCCGGCCGCCCCGGCCGTCCGCCTGTCGCTGGCCACCTCCGCGGACTACCCGGACGGCAGCTGGGCGGTGCTCGTGATGGGCGGGTCCGCTGCCGACCACAACAACTTCTGGCAGGTGTTCGTCCGGCCGGGCCAGGCCGCGACCTGGAAACTGGCGACGCCGCTGGGCGCGGCCAGCAACGGCGGGATCACGGTAGCGGCCGAAGGAGGCCCCGCCCTGGCTGCCGCCATCCGGCCCAGCCAGGACCTGTCCTTCTCCCCGCTGGCGAGCAGCAGTGACAACGGGGCGAAATGGGCCCAGTCCGGCCTGCTGGACACCAGGCTCGCGGGATACCCGGATGCGCTGGCGGCCGCGCCCGGCGGCGGCCTGATCGCGCTGACACCGGCCGGCGATGTCGAGCTGCGGGCACACCCGGGAGCGACCTGGACCAGGCTGGCCACCGGGCGCGCGGTGGTGACCTCGGGCTCTGGCTGCGGGCCGGCTCAGCTCACCTCGGTCGCCTACAGCCCGTCGGGCACTCCGCTGGTGGCGGGCGCGTGCACCGGCCCGGCGCGGGCCGGGATCTTCCGGCTGGCCAGCGGCCGCTGGTCCCGTACCGGGCCCGCTCTGCCCGCCGCGCTCGCCCGGCAGGACGTCGAGGTGCTCCAGATGGCCAGGGCGGGCCACACGGTCGCGGCCCTCCTGGTCGCGGGCCGTGGGGACGCCGCGCACCTGCTCGGGGCCTGGTCCAACCGGGACGGTACCTCGTGGACACTGTCCCAGCCGTACCAGCTCGGCCCGGCCCTTGTCCGCATCGTTTGGCGGCAACCCGTCAGGCAGCGTCTCCTCGGGCAGCGGCTCGCTCGGCGTGGTCCTGCCCGGCGGCCGGGCCGTCTGGGTCAGCGGGCCCGGCGCGGCCTGGCGCACGCTGCCGGGCCTGCCCGCGAAGGCGTCGTCGGCCCCGGATGGCGGGGTCACGCTCGCCGCCGCCCCGGGAGGCGGCTTCCAGGCCCTGAGTGCCCGGGGCGGCCAGCTGTCCGTCTGGTCCCTGTCGTCCGGCGGTTCCGGGTGGAGCCGCTCCCAGGTCATCAACGTGACCATTCCCTACGGCTCGTCCGGGTGAGTTGGGTGCTGTGAGCTACCTCGTCGACAACTGGTCCTTCGACCCCTTCCTGATCCTGGTCCTGGTCCTGGTCGCCTGGCACGAGACCGGGCTGGCCCGGCTGGCCCGGCGGTCCCGCCCGGAGCGGACCCGGCAGCGGAGGATCCGCTCGCTCTGGTTCTACGGCGGTCTCGCGGTCCTGCTCCTCGCGGTCGAATCACCTATCGACTACTGGGCGGACGATTACTTCTTCGTCCACATGTTCCAGCATCTGCTGCTCATGTTCGCCGCGCCCACGCTGGTGGTGGCCGGCGCCCCCTGGCAGCCGCTGCTCGACGGGCTGCCCGGGCGGACAGGCCGGACCGCGACCGCTGCGGTGCTGCGGGACACCTGGTCACGGCCGCTCCGGGCGATCGCCGGGTTCCTGCTGCGGCCCTGGGTCTCGGTCTCGCTGTTTTCCGTGGTCATGCTGGTCTGGCACATTCCCGCGCTGTTCGACCTCGCCCAGCGGGATCAGGCCGTGCACATCTGGCTGGTCCATGGCAGCTTCTTCCTGGCCGGGGTGCTGTTCTGGCTCCAGTTCATCCCGTCCCCGCCCTTCCAGCGGCGGATGCCGCTGGTCTCGCAGGCGGCCGCGCTGATCGGGACCAACCTGGTCATGTGGATGCTGGCCATGGCGATGAGCATCTTCTCCCAGACCGCCTGGTACCCGGTGTACGACCACGTACCCGGGGTGACGCTGCCGCCGTACGCGGATCAGGAAATCGGCGCGGCGATCCTGTGGGTCTGCGGCGACTTCTGGGCCATTCCCGCGCTCATCTACGTGGTCCGCCGCCTCGTCAACGAGGACGGCGGGGTCACCGCGGCGATCGACCAGATCCTGCACCGCGGGGCCGCGGGCAGCGGCTGGGCCTCGTCCAGCCGCCGGGTCCCGCCCGGGTCGACCGCACCGCCCCTGCGCCCGCCGACCGGGCCCTCGTCCTGACCCGGGCGGCCCTGACCCGGGCGGCCCTGACCCGGGCGGCCCTGACCCGGGCGGCCCTGACCTGGGCGGCACGCGGCGGCCGGCACAGTGATCTGCGCCGCCCGCCGGACCCGGCCCGCCGGGCCCGGCCCGCCAGGCCCGGCGTCCACGCGCTCAGGTGACCTGCGGCTCAGCCGCCGTGCTTTTCGAGGTAGTCAAGGTAGACGGGGCGCAGCGCGTCCGCGACGTCCGGGTTTTCGTGGCCGAAGGCGTCGTCGATCATCGCTGACAACTGGGTGACGTCCGCCGCGGTCTGGTCGGCGTGCCCGGCGACCGCCTCCCCCTCCGGGATTTCCCGTAGCAGCCGCCACAGGAACCCGATATCCAGGTGCCGCACGGCCCGGTGCACCGCGCGGTCGTGGAGTTCCTGGGAGGAGAGCGCTTCGAGGGTATCCCGGTCAGTCATGGCACGAACCCTACCGGGCGTGGCGGGGCGGCCGCGGCATGGTCAGCGGCCGCCGGGCCAGCCGTGGTGGTGCCCCGCCCGGCCGCTGCCCGGCCCGCCCCGGCCGGACCAGCCCCCTTGAGGCCAGCCCCCTTGAGGCCAGCCCCCCTGGGGCCAGTGCCCCCGAGTCTGGCCCCCGCCGGGCCAGCCACCCAGCCAGGGCCAGCCCTCGTGGCGGTGATCGCCGGCCCGGCCGCCTCCGGCGCTGCTGCCCAGGCTGGCGGCGGCTCCGGAACCGCCGCGTCCGGCCGGCCGCGGGCGAGGGGAAGCCGTGAACGTGGACCGGACCGGGCTGCTGGTCGTGCCCCGGGCGGTGAACGCGATCAGCTCGGTTCCGCCGGCGGCGAGAGAGCGGCCGTCCGCCTGCGACGTCATGACCAGGGCGTCCCCTGCCGACCGGTTCCTGGCGTCCAGCACCTGGTAACCGCGGTCGCCGGGCAGGACAAGCGTGATCCGCCAGCCGCTGACCGGCGCGGACCCATTATTGACAATAACGATCTGTCCGCGGATGCCCTGCTGGCTGTCCTCGGTAATCGCGTAGCCCACGCCGATCGCGTGGTCAGCGGAGACGGCCCGCCCGGTGGCCCAGGAGAGCGGGGCCGGGGACGAGAAGGGACCCGGCCGGGACGCCGGCGCGGCGGGCGCGGGCTGGGCGGATGCCGGCTGGGCTGGCACGCGCTGGGCGGATACCGGCTGGATGGCCACGGGCGCCGGGCGTGAGGGAGTGGGGGAGGACGGAGCCGAGGATGGCCGGGCGACGGTGGGCGCGGCGGTGGCGGGCGCGCTGGCGGGCCCGGTGCGACCAGACCGTACCGACGCGGGCAGGGCCGCGGCGCACGGCACCAGTCCGCAATCTTTCTGCGGCCGGGTGGAACTGCCGTGAAAGGCCAGGGCCGCGCCGCCCCCGCCTACGGCCGCGAGGGTGACGGTCATGCCTGCGGCGGTGATCCACCGGTGCCGGGCCAGGCTGCCGGGCAGCCCGTGAGGGCCGGAAGCGGGCTGGCCGGGCCCGCTAGCCACGGCAGGTCACCGGCTGATTCCGGACAGGCTCATGCCGAACTTGCTGACCCGTGACATGGCGGTGTCCCCATTCCTCGTGCGTCCCCCTGGCAAAACCATGCCGCCGGGGTCAATTTAGCAACACGGCCAGTCCCTTTGACGGCAAACACACCAGTATGGGGCGGCCTTATTGCCTCTTTAGCCGCACGAGCCGGAGCACCGTGACCCTGCGGATTGGCGCCGCCCCTGTGGGCGCCAATCCGCTCCTCGGGTTACTACCTCCGGTCCCGGGACCGCGGGCCGGCGGTCCCGCGGTTGGGCTGGCTCAGGACTCCCGCGCGGGCATGGCCGCGTTCGGGGCGACGAGCTTGAAGTGCACCCCGGTCGGGTCGGCGGCCTCGGCCAGCCGGCCGTAGGGGGTGTCCTCCGCGGGCCGGACAACCGAGCCGCCCAGGCTGCTGATCTTGGCCAGCGTCGCGTCCGTGTCCTTGGTGCCGAAGTAGACCGCCCAGTGGGCCGGCACGCCTTCGGGGAGGAACCCGGACCCGTCCATGATCCCGGCGATCTGGTCCGGGCCGTGCAGCGCGACGGTGTAGCGGAAGTCGTCAGTGTCGCCGACGGTCTGCGTCTCCCAGCCGAACACGTCGCGGTAGAAGGCGATGGTGGCCTGGTAGTCCCGGGTGTATACCTCGAACCAGCCCGGGGCGCCCTCCTCGGCTACGATCCCGAAGCCCTTGTGCAGGCCCGGCTGCCACAACCCGATCGCCGCCCCGCCTGCGTCGGAGACCATTCCCATCGTGCCGAGGTCGGCGACCTGCATGGCAGGCACCAGGACCTGCCCGCCGCGGGCGGTGGCGGCCTCGAGTGTCTTCTGGGCGTCATCGGTGGCCAGGTAGACCGACCACGTGTCCGGCGCCTCCATGCCGGGCTGCTTGGGCATGCCGCCCGCGACCAGGACGCCATTCTTGGAGAAGTTGAAGTAGCCGCCGAACTGCTCCTCGGGTTCGGTGGAGGTCCAGCCGAAGACCTGGCCGTAGAAGTCGCGGCTGCGCCCGGGGTCGGAAGTCAGCAGGTTGACCCAGCAGGGCGCCCCGGCGGGTGTGGTGTCTCGTGCGGGCATGGTCGCTCCTTCGCGATGCTCGGGCTACGTGATTGGCAGCGTCACTAGCTAAGACGCCACGAGCGGGCCGGACTCATCGGCGCGGCCGGATGCGTACGCTCGTAGCGTGTATCTCCCTTCCCACTTCACCGCGCCGCAGACGGCCGACGTGGCCGCGTTCGTGGCCGCCGCCGCCGCTGCCGATCTGGTCACGTTCGACGGGGTCAAGCCCGTCGCCAGCCTCATCCCGGTCATCTGGGACTCCGGCACAGGCGAGCACGGCCGGCTGCTCGGCCATCTCGCCCTGGCCAACCCGCAGTGGCAGTCCGTGGCTCCCGGAACCAGCGCGCTGGCTATCGTGCACGGCCCGCAGGCCTACGTCTCCCCGTCGTGGTACCCGAGCACGGCCCGGCACGGGCGGGTGGTGCCCACCTGGAATTACGTCACCGTTCACTTCACGGGGCCGCTGACCGTGCACCGGGACCCGGAGTGGCTGCGTGACGTGGTGACCCGGCTGACCCGGCGGCACGAGGACCACCGTGACGCGCCCTGGGCCGTCACCGACGCCCCGCCGGACTACATCAACGGCCAGCTGCGCGGGATCGTGGGGGTGGAACTGGCCATCGACACCGTGGAGGCGAAGCACAAGCTGAGCCAGAACCGCAGCGCCGAGGATCAGGCCGCGGTGGCGGCGGCGCTGGCCGGCGAGCCCGGCCCCGGCCCGGCCGGGATCGCGGCCCTGATGGAACCGCCCGACTGATTCGCCGGCCAGGGGAGGCGCGCCGCAGGCGTGTCCTCGCCGAGCCGGCGACTAACCCGGCAGCCGCCGCAGGCAAAGTGCCTGCGGATGCGGGCAAGTGGGGGCTCCGGGGGGTCGCCCCCCGGGCCAGCACAGTGTTTACCTGGGGGGACGACCCCCGGAGCCCTCCGAATCCGCCAACTTGGCGAGACACGCCTCCGGCGCGCCCCCCCTCACCGGCGTCTACCAGCGGTCGTGTACCTGGGCGCGGATGCGCCGGTCATACAGGTCCGCGATCGCCGCGAGGCCCGCGTCGCTGAACGGCGGCAGCGCGGCCGCGGCCGCGTTCTGCTCGGCCTGCTCCGGATTGCGCGCGCCCGGGATCACGGTCGAGACACCGGGCTGCTGGATCACCCAGCGCAGCGCGGCCTGGGCGGGAGTGGCGCCCGCCGGGGCCAGGGCGGCGAACTCCCGGGCGGCGTCCACGCCGGTGTCGAAGTCCACGCCCGAGAAGGTCTCCCCGGCGTCGAAGGCCTCGCCGTGCCGGTTGAACGTGCGGTGGTCGTCGGCCGCGAACGAGGTCTCATGGGTGTACCGGCCGGACAGCAGGCCCGACGCGAGCGGGACCCGGGCGATGATGCCCACGCGCGCGGCGTGCGCCGCGGGCAGCACCTCATCCAGCGGCTTGCGCCGGAACGCGTTGAGGATGATCTGCACGGTGGCGGTGCCGGGCCGTGCGATCGCGCTGAGAGCCTCGGCGCAGGTCTCCACGCTCACCCCGTACGCCGCGATGCGCCCCTCGGCGACCAGCGTGTCGAGCGCGTCGTAGACCGCGTCCGAGGAGAACACGGGGGTGGGCGGGCAGTGCAGCTGCACCAGGTCGAGCCGGTCCACGCCCAGGTTGGCCCGGGACCGGTCGGTCCAGGCCCGGAAGTTGTCCAGCGTGAAGAACCCGGGGTCCTGCGCGACCCGGCGGCCCATCTTGGTGGCCACCGTGAACTCCGCGCCGGGGTTGCTGGCCAGGAACTGGCCGATGATCCGCTCACTGCGCCCGTCGCCGTACACGTCGGCGGTGTCCAGGAACGTGGTCCCGGTCGCGGCGGCCGCGTCCAGCACGGCCAGCGCATCCTTCTCGCCGACCTCGCCCCAGTCAGCTCCCAGCTGCCAGGTACCCAGGCCTACGACCGAGACTGCCCTGCCCGTCCTGCCCAGAATGCGCTTCTCCATAGGGGCTGAGTGTAGTGAGCGGACGGCCCGGGATGCCCAGGGCTCTGCGCCACGTGCTCGCCGCCGCTAGGCGGGGCAGCCCTCCGCGTCCGTGGGCGAGCTGGCCGCCTTGGCCAGGATCGCGGCGCTGATCTCGTCCAGCTGGCGGAGCTGCTCGCCGCCCAGCGCGTCGAACAGGACCTGGCGGACCCGCTCGACATGGCCCGGCGCGGCCGCGCTGAGCGCGGCGAAGCCCTGGTCGGTGAGCACGGCGATCTGGCCGCGGCGGTCGGTCGGGCAGTCCATCCGGCGGATCCAGCCGCGTTCCTCCAGCCGGGCCACCGCGTGGGACACCCGGCTCTTGCTGGACGAGGAAGCCTCGGCCAGCTGGGTCATCCGCAGCGAGCGGTCTGGCGCCTCGGACAGCCGCACCAGGATCTCGTAGTACGCGAGCGGCATCCCGGAATCCCGCTGCAGCTGGGCGTCGACGGAGGCCAGGAGCCACTGCCAGGCCTCGATGGCGTTTCGCCACGTGTGCTGCTCGCCGGCGCTCAGCCAGCGCGGTTCAGGATCGCTCATGACCATAAGCATACCCGGGAATAGTTGAACGCTTGACAACGCTACACTGGGCGTGGTACTCGTTGAGGGTTCAAATATGAACCCCGTCACTATGAACGTCAGGAGTATTACCTATGACCACTAGCACCGAAGCGACCGCGATCCCGGGTTACGTCGCAGGCACGTGGGAGATCGACCCCGTCCACTCCGAGGTCGGCTTCACCGCCCGGCACATGATGGTCAGCAAGGTCCGCGGCAGGTTCACGACCTTCTCCGGCGAGATTGTCCTGGGTGAGAGCCCGGTGCAGTCGTCGGTTACCGCCACCATTGACCTGACCTCGATCAACACGGGGAACGAGCAGCGTGACCAGCACATCCGGTCGGCCGACTTCTTCGAGGTCGACAAGTACACGACCATGACCTACCGCTCCACCGGCATCCGCGCCGAGGGCGACCACTACATCGTGGACGGTGAGCTGACCCTCAAGGACGTGACGCGGGAGGTCCCGCTTACCCTGGAGCTGAACGGCTTCGGCCCGGACCCCTTCGGCGGCACGCGGGCCGGCTTCACCGCCACCACGGAGATCAACCGCCGCGACTTCGGCGTGAACTTCAGCGCCCCGATGGAGACCGGCGGCGTGGTCGTGAGCGACAAGATCGCGATTCAGCTGGAGATCGAGGCCGTCCTCAAGGCCTGAGGCCAGCGGCACACGGCGGCGCCGGGCGTGGCGCCAGCCGGGCAGGTCCAGCATGACCGGCCCACCCGGGGCGGGGACGCGAGTCGCGTCCCCGCCCCGCGCGCGTCGCAAGTCCCTCCGGCCCGTCTGGCCGGTCCGCGCGCCGCGAGCGCGGCCCGGGGCCAGAATGGGGATGACGACGGCAACCGGGCGGCAGGGCGAGGGCGGCCCGGAGTGAGGGGTACAGGGTGAGAGCGGCTGTCTATGACCGCACCGGCCCGGCAGCCGAGGTGCTGCGGGTGACGGATGTCGAGGCGCCGGAACCGGGTCCCGGCGAGGTCCGGGTCCGGGTCCACGTATCAGGAGTTAATCCGACCGACGTCAAGACCCGCAGCGGGGCAACCCCGAGGCTCATCGACGGTTTCCAGATCCCGCATCAGGACGGTGCCGGGGTCATCGACGCGGTCGGCCCGGGCGGGCCGGAGGACCGCATCGGCCAGCGGGTCTGGGTGTACCTCGCCGCGGCCGGCCGCTGCTGGGGCACGGCCGCCGAATGGACCGTGGTCCCGGAGGCCCGCGCGGTGCCGCTGCCCGACGGCGTCTCCATGGAACTGGGCGCCAGCCTGGGCGTGCCGGGGCTGACCGCGCACCACCTGGTGTTCGCGGACGGCCCGGTCAAGGGCGCCACCGTTCTGGTGGCCGGCGGCGCCGGGGCGGTCGGGCATTTCTCGATCGAGTTCGCCACGTGGGGCGGGGCGGGGCGGGTGGCCTCGACCGTCAGCACCCCGGACAAGGCCCAGCTGGCCCGGGAGGCCGGGGCGGGCCACGTGGTCTATTACACCGACCCCGGCGCGGCCAGCCAGATCACCGCCGCCGTGGGGCGGGTGGACCGCATCGTGGAGGTGGCGCTCGGGGCGAACCTGGAGCTTGACCTGGCCATCTCCCGGCCGGGCACCGTGGTGGCCTGCTACGCGGCCGGGCCCAGCGACCCGGTGCTGCCCGTCCGGGCCTGCATGACCGCCGGCGTCGTGCTCCGGTTCATGCTGCTCTACACGCTGCCCCAGGTGATCCTGGACCAGGGGGTCGCCGACATCGGCACCGCGCTGAGGGCGGGCGCGCTGACCGAACTGCCGGAGCACCGGTTCCCGCTGGAGGAGGTCGCCGCCGCGCACGAGGCCGTGGAGCAGGGGGTCAGCGGCAAGGTCCTGGTCATCACGGGCTGAGCGGGGCCGGGCGCTCTCCGCGGGCAGGACCGCCCGGTCCTACCGGAGCCGGATGGCCGTGGCCAGTTCCCGGTAGCCGCCGGCCGGGTCGGCGCCGGGCGGTGAGCAGCCGGATGCTCACGTGGTCGGCTCCCGCGTCGAGGTGCCCGGAGCCACCTGGGCGGCGCTGCCGCGGGCGACCAGCGCGTCAATCAGGGCGTCGCTGCCGCCGCCGCTCAGGTCCTCCTCCGTCCAGCCCAGGCGGCGCAGGTTGGCGGTGTAGTTGGCCAGGCCCAGATACGGCTTCTCCACCCGGGGGCGCCCGATCGCCCGCGCCTGCCCTGGGTCCGTGCTGAGGACGACCTTCTGCTCCGGGGCCAGGAGCGGGCCCGGGCCGAGGATCTTCCGGGCCTGCCTGGTGTAGTCGGGGTGTCACCAGGTAGGGATGGGCGCCGGCGGTGCGCTCGGCGGCCAGCCGCAACACCTTCGGGCCGAGGGCGGCCAGGACCAGCCGGCCGGCCGGGACGCCGTCATCCAGCAGGGTGTCCACGTAGCGGGTGAGCGTGTCGTAGGGCCTGGCGTACTGCTGGGTCACCTCGGGGTGGCCCGCGCCCACGCCCAGCAGGAACCGGCCCGGGAAGCGCTGCTCCACCCGCTGGAACGAGGCAGCCACCTGATGCGCCTCGTACTGCCACATGTTGACGATGCCGGTAGCCACGGTGAGGGTGGTCGTCGCGGCCAGGAACTCCTCGGCGGCGGACAGGTCGCCGCTGGGCCGAGCCCAGCCAGAGGGCACCGAACCCGAGTTCCTCGATGCGGGCGGCCAGTTCCGGCGTGATCTGCCGCTCGCCCCGCCAGATACCGAACCGGCCGAGCCGGTCCCGCGCCTGCTGACTCATCAAGTCCGCTCCCTCGCCGTGATCCGGGCTTCCCTCAGCCGCCAACCACCACCTGCCGGCCGCTGTCCCGTTCCCGGGTGACCGGCGCGGGCCGGGACGCCCTCGGCCGCGCGGCACCCGGGCACCTGCGGGTCGTGCGCGACAACCTCATCGACGCCCTCACCCCGGCCCAGCGCGAGGCCCTGGCCGAAGGCCTCGCCGCCGCCCGTGCCCGTCTCCGCCCCGCCCCCTGCCCCCTGCCCCCTGCCCCCTGCCCCCTGACCCCTGACCCCTGACCCCTGCCCCCTGACCCCTGACCCCACGCTCCCCAGCCCATCATCCCCATAGCCCCGCCAACCCCGCCAACCCCGCCAACCCCGCCAATGCCAGATGAAGGTTCGTGATCATGGGTTTGGTGTTGCTATAGCCACACCAAACCCATGATCACGAAAGGGGCCTGGGACGGGAGGGGCTTCTGGGCGGGGTGGGATTGGCGGGACGGACAGCCGGGCCGCGCGCGGGCGAGCCGATGGCGTGAGCGCCGGCGGGGCGCGATCCAGCGGGGCGGCCGGGGGCGCGATCCGGCGGGGCGGCCGGGGGCGCGATCCGGCGGGGCGGCCGGGGGGCGCGATCCAGCGGGGCGGCCGGGGGCGCGATCCGGCGGGGCGGCCGGGGGCGCGATCCAGGGGGCGGCCGGGGGCGCGATCCAGGGGGCGGGCGGGGGCGCGACCCGCTGGGTCAGGCGAGGAGGGGGCGCAGCGCGCTGCTGAGGGCGCCGGGCACGTCGGGGACCAGCAGGTGCTGGCCGTCGCGGACCACGTCACGGCCCCCGGTCACCACCCTGGTCACGTCCGCCGCGGTGCCCGCGAAGATCACCGACTCCAGCGCGGTGGCCGCGGCCGCGCCGGCCAGCCGGGGGGTGTCCAGGCGCACCGTGACCAGGTCGGCCAGGGCGCCGGGGACGATCTCCCCCGCCTCCGGCCAGCCCAGGCAGGCGTGCCCGGCCGCGGTAGCCGCCCCGGCCAGCGCGGCGGCGCCGAACCGGCCACGCCGGCCCGAGGCCAGCCGCTCGTCCAGCTCGACGCGGCGGGCCTCCTCCAGCAGGTCGATCACCGCATGGCTGTCGCCGCCCGCAGAGCCCTCGGGCGGGCGGAAGACCTGCAGTGACGTCGGTGAGGAGCGCCGCGCCGGGTACCATGTGCGTAGAGTAGTCATTTGATTACACATAGGGAGGAGCGCTCCTGTTATGAGGGCGTCTCGAGCGGCTCCGCGAGCCACGGTTCGGCCGCCTGGCCCGGACGTCCCTGCTTCACCGTTTGAACTGCTGGAGTTCGCGGTCAGCCAGGCCGTGGGCCTGGACGGCGCGGTACCGGAAGTGGGGCTGCCCGAGCTTCTCCAGCGCTGTGTGGGAGGATTCGGCGCTCGTGCGGCCCTGGCGCTCAGGCTGCCCGTCCCCGATGAACCGGCGGTCATCGCCGCCTATCCTCCCGGGGCGGTCGATCCCCGCCTGATGGGGCAGATCGCCGCCCTGCTGGCCAGCCGCCGCGTCGTCGCCACGTCGGGCGGCTGCATCAAGGGGGCAGTGACCTGGCCCGAGCCGGGATCAGCCGGCCATCAGGAAAAATCGTCCGGCGGGATTCTCCTCGCCGTGGCCCGGATGCCGGGCGCTGGCTTTCCCTGTGCCCTGGCCCTCGTGGCCGACCGGATGGAGTGGACCAGCGAGTCGGAGGCCACCGCGCGGGCGCTGGCCACGGTCGTCGCCGCCCGGATCCGCCGGGTCGAGGACACGAGGGAACTCGCCGAGCGGCGGGTGGTCACCGACGCCATGATCCACGCGGTCCCCGATGCCGTGGTGGTGGCCGACGCAGGGCGCAGGATCGTGGAGTTCAATCCGGCTGCTGAAGAACTCTACGGACGCCGGCGCGCCGACGTGATCGGCCAGAGCATGGGAGACCTGATCATCCCGGAACGCAACCGGGCCAGGTTCATGGAGTCGACCGAGGAGTTCCTGCGCAGCCAGGACCCGGGTGAGTTCACTGGCCGGCTGTACCTGCCCATCCTGCGCGGGGACGGGACGGAGCGGACCGTGGAACTCACCCCGCTCCCGCTCGTCGTGGGTGGCCAGGCCTACTTCTGCAACTTCGCCCGGGACGTGACCGAGCTGTCCCGGGCCAACGCGGCGCTCGCGGTGAGTCAGGCTCAGGTGCGGCTGTTGTCTGAGCTGGCCCCGGTCGGCATCGCGCGTACCGACGGCACGGGCAGGTGCGCGTATGTCAACGAGCGCTGGTGCGCGCAGAATGGCCGCCTGGCGGAGGACATCCTCGGTACCACCTGGCTGGACGCCGTCCATCCCGGGGATGCCGCCCGCGTCCGCCGGGAGTGGGAACGGGCCAGCGCCGCCGGGGCGGAACTGCGTACCGATTTCCGCCTCAAGCGTCACGCCGGCTCTCTGGTGTGGGTGCACGCCGCCGTCACGCCCATGCCCGATCAGGCTGACTATCCCCGCGGGTTCATGGTCGCCCTCACCAACGTGACCGCGCGCAAGCGGGCCGAGCAGGAGCGGGACCGGCTGCTGGCCGCCGAGCAGGCCGCGGTGCGCGACCTCACCGACCAGACCGAGCGGCTGAACAGCCTGATCGCGGCGGCCATCCCCGGCGTGCTGGTGCTTGATGAGCGCCACATGATCGTGAACGTCAACCAGAGCCTGTGCGACCTGCTCGGCATCGAGGGTCCGCCGGCCAGGTACACCGGGACCGACGCCGAGGTTCTGCGCAGGCCGATCGCGCGTGCGCTGGGGGAATCCGCGGAGGTCATGCGCCGGATGACCCAGCCGGACGCGGACCGGCAGCGGGTCGACGGCCTCCGGTTCGCGGCCTCGGACGGCCGCATGCTGGAGTGCGACTACTGGCCGGTCTTCGCGGATGGTGCGTACCGGGGCAGCCTGCTGCTGCTCTGGGACATGACCGAGCGCGCCGCCGAGGAGCAGGAGCGCGACCGCCGGCTGCAGGCCGAACTCACCTCGCGGCGCGCCGCCGAGCATGCCCGGCAGCAACTGGCCGAGCAGAATGACGAGCTGCGGGAGCTCGACGAGCTCAAGACCCGGTTCCTGGCCACCGTGTCCCACGAGCTGCGCTCCCCGCTCACGTCAATCGTGTCCTACGCCGAGCTGATCCGGGACGAAGGCGGCCTGCCCCCGACGGCGGCCCGGTTCCTCGACGTCATCACGCGTAACGCCGAGCGGATCACCAAGCTGGTGGGTGACCTGCTGCTGCTGAGCCGGATCGAGGCCGGGATGATCCCGCTGGAGCTGGTGCCCGTCTGCGTCGCGGAGGTCGTGGCCGAGGCGGTGCAGGCCGCGGCGCCGGGAGCCGCGCAGAAGGGCGTCGCGCTGGACGGCGCGGCCCCGGACGGGCCGCCGGTGCTGGCCGACCGGGCCCGCCTGGTCCAGGTGATCGACAACCTGATCGCCAACGCGGTCAAGTTCACCGATGAGGGCGGGCGGGTCCAGGTGACCGCGGCGATGGATGCCGGGGGCTGGCGGATCGACGTCACCGATTCCGGGATCGGCATCCCCCCGGAGGAGATCGGCCGCCTGTTCGACCGCTTCTTCCGGGCCTCGAACGCCGTCACGGCGGGCCGTCCCGGATCCGGCCTGGGGCTGTCCATCGTCAAGGAGGTCGCTGAGATGCACGGCGGCCGGGTCGAGGTGACCAGCGTGCTGGGGGCCGGCACCACCGTTCACCTCTTCCTCCCGGCCCAGAAGAGTCCCGGCCCAGCCCCGGAGCCAGCCCCCGGCCCGGCGGTGAGCCGGTGAACAGCACCAGCCCGGCGCAGTCAGCCGGGCGGATCCTGGTCGTCGAGGACGATCCGGAAGCCGCCGGCTACGTGCTTCAGGTGCTGCGCAACCGGGGTGGCTTCGAGGTCACCCACATCGCCGACCCGGCCGCCGCGCTGAACCGGGTCCGGGCCGAACGCTGGGACCTGCTGCTGACCGACGTGGAGATGCCCGGCATGACCGGGATCGAGCTGCTGGAAGCGGTCCGGGAGATATCCCCGCAGCTGCCGGTGGCCGTGCTCACCGCGCACCCGTCGGTCGACTACGCAGTCCTGGCGCTGCGGAACAAGGCCGACGAGTTCCTGGAGAAGCCGGTCCGCCCGGACCAGCTGGTCGAGACCGTGACCGCGCTGGTGGCCAGGGGCCGCGCGGCCCGCGAGGCCGCCCGGCAGAGTGTGCTGGCCATCGGGGCGCACCCCGACGACGTCGAGATCGGCGCGGCGGGCACGCTGGCCATGCACCGGCGGCTGGGCCACGAGGTAGCGATCCTGACCCTGAGCCGTGGCGCCCGTGGCGGTACCGAGGACACCCGGGCCAGCGAGTCCCTGAAGGCGGCGGAGATCATCGGCGCCACCCTGTACCACGAGGACCTGCAGGACACCGGCATCGGTGAGGGCGACCTGACGATCGGCGTGATCAGCCGGATCGTCGAGACCGTGCGGCCGACGGTGATCTACACCCACTCCCTGCACGACGTGCACCAGGACCACCGGAACACACACCGGGCGGCGCTGGTCGCCGTGCGCCAGGTCGCCCGGGTGTACTGCTTCCAGTCGCCGTCGGCCACGGTGGACTTCCGGCCCACCCGCTTCGTCGCCATCGACGAGCAGCTGGAGCGCAAGCTCCAGGCCATCGACGCGTTCGCCTCCCAGGTGGAGATCCGGGCGTACCTGGAGCCCGGCGTGATCGAGTCGACCGCGCGGTACTGGTCCCGCTACTGCGAGGGACGCTACGCCGAGCCGTTCGAGGTGGTCCGGGAGGCGGCGGTGGCCGGGCAGCACGAGCTCACGCCGGCCAAGGGCGTGGTGCGCGGCGAGAACGGAGCCTGGGCCGCCGCGCCGGACCGGCGCAGGCGCCCCCGGCCCGATGATCAGGTACCAAATCTGGCGCCGGAGCCAGCACCAGGGCAGACCGCGAACTAACCAGGGAGGTGCCAGATGCCGCGCCATGACATCAGCCAGCAGCAGATCCGGGTGCTGGTCACCGGGGCCGGGGGGCCGGCCGCGGTGTCTGTCATCAAGTCGCTCAAGCTCGATCCCACCGTGCAACTGCTGGCGGCGGACATGGACGCGTGGGCGGCCGGCCTGTACCTGCTGCCGCCGGACGCGCGGACCCTCATCCCGGCGGGCCTGGACCCCGATTTCGCCTCGGCCGTGCTGGCCCGCTGCGCCGCGCTCGGCGCGGGAGTCCTGATCCCGACCGTGGACGCCGAGATGCGCCCGCTGGCCCGGGCCCGCGGCGAGTACGCCGCGGCCGGGATCGAGCTGATGCTGGCCCCGGAGCGGGCGCTCGACCTCACCCTGGACAAGCTGGCCCTGGCCCGCTGCTGCACCGGGCACGTGCGGGTCCCGCGCACCGAGCCCTTCGACGAGGCGCTCGACCCGGCATCGTGGGACTACCCGGTCGTGCTCAAGCCGCGCACCGGGAGCGGCTCGAGGGACATCTCCGTGGTGGCCTCCGCCCAGGACCTGGCCGCGCTCGAGCGGTCCGCGGAGTTCATCGTCCAGGAGTACCTCCCCGGCGAGGAGTACTCGATCGACGTGCTCGCCGACACCAGCAGCCACGTGATCGCCGCGGTGCCCCGGATCCGGGCCCGGGTGGACTCCGGCGTCTCGGTGGCCGGGCGTACCATTCACGACCCGGAGCTGGAGCGACTCGGCGCCACGGTGGCCAGCGTCACCGGCCTGACCTACATCGCCAACGTGCAGGCCCGCCGCGATGTGGCTGGCCGCCCGGCCCTGCTCGAGGTGAACCCGCGGGCACCCGGTGCGCTCCCGCTGACCATGGCCAGCGGCGTGGACATGCCCAGGCTGGCGCTGGACGCGCTACGCGGCCTCCCCGTGCCGGAGCACGTGGACTTCCACGAAATAGCCATGGTGCGCTTCCTCGAGGAGCGCTTCATGGACCTGAGCGAAGTGCAGAAGGTCGCCGCGTGACCACACGTTCCGGGCCGGGAGCCTGCGAGCCGGCGGCCGAGGGCCGCCGGCCTGGTGGCGCTCGACGAGGATCACCACGTCCACTCGAACTTCTCCGACGACGCGGTCAGCACCCTGGCCGAGAACGTCCGCACCGCCCGCGACCGGGGCCTGCGGGTCCTGTGCCTCGCCGACCACGTGCGCCAGGGCTCACCCTGGGTGCCGGAGTTCGTGGCCGCGGTGTGCGGGCTCCGGCCCGTGCCGGGGATCGAGGTGCTGGCCGGGGTGGAAGCCAAGATCCTCAACGTGGCCGGCGAGCTGGATCTGCCCCCGTCCCTGCGCGGGGTGGACCGGGTGCTGATCGCCGATCATCAGTACCCCGGCGACCACGGCCCGGTGCCGCCCCAGGACATGCGGGACGCGCTCGAGCGCCGCGACTGCTCGGTGTCCGAGGTCATCGGCGGCCTCATCGAGGCCACCCTCGCCGCCCTCGAGCGGGTGGCCCTGCCGCAGCTGGCCCACCTGTTCAGCCTGCTGCCCAAGATGGGCCTGGACGAGGCGGACGTGCCTGACCCGGCCCTGGACCACCTGGTCCAGGGGTGCCAGCGGGCCGGGGCGCGGGTGGAGGTCAACGAGAAGTGGGCCTGCCCGTCCCCGCGCACGATCCGGGCCCTGGCCGCGGCCGGCGTTCCCCTGGTGGCCAGCACCGACAGCCACGATTGCGCCACCGTGGGGCGTTACGACCGGGTCCGCGGCATCCTGGATGACGCCGTGAGCGGCGTGGTGCCGCGATGACGGACCTCTCGCTCGCCTTCAAATCCCTGCTGGTGGCCTTGGTGCTCCTCGGCGCGGTTCCGCTCCTGGTCGCGAACTACCAGTTCCTCCTGGTCGGCCTGCACTTCCGCCGGCTGCATTACGCGAAATGCCGGCCCTTCTTCCCGCGGACGGCCATCCTCATCCCGGCGTGGAACGAGGCTGCGGTCATCGGCACCTCGATCGACCGGCTCATGCTGCTCGACTATCCACGCGAGCGCCTGCGGATCTATGTCGTGGACGACGCCAGCACCGATGACACGCCGCAGGTCGTCCTGGCCAGGGTGGCCGAGTACCCGGGGAACGTCGTGCACCTGCGCCGGGACAAAGGTGGTGAGGGCAAGGCCGC
Source organism: uncultured Actinomycetes bacterium (assembly GCA_963782185.1). Taxonomy (GTDB): domain Bacteria; phylum Actinomycetota; class Actinomycetes; order Streptosporangiales; family Streptosporangiaceae; genus RYN-230. Next base: position 63,980 of record CAWAJB010000031.1, on the reverse strand, counting down.
GACCCTGAACCACGGCCTGGCGGAGATCCTGGCCGACGACTGGATGCAGGCCATCCTGATCATGGACTCGGACGTCATCTACGAGCCCAGCTCGCTGCGGCGGATGACCCGGCACCTGGCTGATCCCGGGGTCGGCTCGGTCACCGCCTACATCAAGGAGGGCAGCCGTCCCGGGAACTACATGACCCGGTTCATCGGCTACGAGTACATCACCGCCCAGGCCGCGGCCCGGCGGAGCCAGGAGGTCCTCGGCGTGATCGCCTGCCTGGCGGGAGGCGCGCAGCTGCACTCGCGGGCCAACATCGAGGCGATCGGCGGCCGGGTGGATACGACCACGCTGGCCGAGGACACGGTGACCACGTTCGAGACCCAGAAGGGGGGACGCAGGGTCATCTTCGAGCCGCACGCCACCGTCTGGGCGGAAGAGCCGGGCAGCATCGTCGCGCTGTGGAAGCAGCGGCTGCGCTGGGCCCGCGGCAACGTCCAGGTCACCCGGCGGTTCAAGAGCGTCTGGTTCCGGCCGCAGCGAAACAACCGGCTGGGCAGCATCAGCTTCGGGCTGCTCTGGTTCTGCCTGCTGCTGCTGCCGGTGTTCATGGTGCTGGCGTCGGCATCCCTGGTGATCCTGTTCTTCATCGACTACCAGCTCGCCTGGGCCGCCTTCCACGTGCTGTGGCTGACCAACGTGATCACGTACATCTTCATCACGTCTTTCACGCTGGCCATCGACCCCGGCGTCGGCCGGCACACCTGGAAACAAGCCCTCGTGTTCCCCGGCCTGATCAACGTCATCATCCTGGTTGCCGCCGTGCTGCCCGGCCCGGCGAGCTGGATCGGCCACGAACTCGCCGCCGCCGCCGGTGTCGGCGTCACCCTGGGCTGGATCCGCGGCATCGAGCTATTCACCTACATCTGGCTCTCGGCCTGCATGGGGGTGGCCTTTCTCGGCAAGGTCGCCGAGTCGCGGCGGTTCGGCCGCGCCCTGGGCCCGCTGTTCGTGTTCATCGGCGGCTACGGGCCCTTGCTGTGCGCGATCACCACCGCCGCCTACATCAAGGAACTCCGGCACGCCGAGGCGGCCTGGGACAAGACCGAGAAGACGGGGAAGATGGTGGTGCCCACGTGACCGGGCCGGAGCCGGCCGCGACCGAGCCGGTCACGGCGCAGCAGGCCCAGGTCTTCGAGGACGAGGTCCGCGACGCGGTCCGCTACGAGCGGGGGCTGGCCATCAAGTGCGTGGCCTGCATCCTGCTCGTCGCCGTGATCCTGGCGCTCCGGGTGCACTTCTTCGGCTGACCGGGTGGGCCCCTGACCTGGGCGGAGGGCCGGCCCGGTGCCACGGCCCTGCGGCGTGCATGCATGAGCGGGCCCGCCGTGGGCACCTGGCGGCCATGCCGGCCTCCACCCTCGACCGCCAGCCTCCCCGGTCCCCGCATCACGGGCCCGGGCGCCGCAGCCTCGTCCCGCTGCTCGCCGTGACCGGCGCCGCGCTGGTGTTCACGATCCTGCTCATCCTGGTCCGCCTGCAGTGGCGCCCGCTGGAGTCGGCCGACCACAGCGCCGCCGCGCGGATCAACGCCCTCATCGCCGGGCATCCCGCCCTGATCTCGGTGGTCAAGGCGGTCACCTGGCTGGGCAGCGACGGGGTGCTGTGGACGATCCTCGTGGTGTCGGCGGTCTTCCTGGCCTTCCGGCGCCGCTGGCGGCTGGCCGGGTACCTGCTGGTCACCGGGGCGGGCGCGCTGGTCCTGGACCCGATCCTCAAGGACCTGGTCGGACGGCTGCGCCCGGTGGTGGCCCACCCCATCGCGCACGGCGGCGGGAACAGCTTCCCCAGCGGGCACTCCCTCGGCTCGATCGTCTGTTACGGAGCGGTGCTGCTGGTCTTCCTGCCTGCGGCCCGCGGCCGCTGGCGGACCGTATTCATCACCGTGATCGTCACGCTCGTCGCGCTGATCGGGATCAGCCGGATCCTGCTTGGCGTGCACTACCTGTCCGATGTGCTCGGCGGCTGGACGCTGGGCATCACCTGGCTCGGCCTGACCGCGTTCGCCTTCGAGCTGACCCGGCGGGCTGGCGGCCAGCCCGTCACCGACCCCCTGGCCGAGGGCCTGGAACCCGAGGCCCGCACCGATCTCGAACTAGCCCAGCCGGAGACCGCCATGAGAGAAAGTTCGTCCGCTGCCCTGTCCCGCGCCCGTACCGCCGCCGGCGTCGTGGTCGCCTGGGTCCTCATCCTCGGCGTCATCGTCGGCTTCGGCGAGCTCATCGTCAAGGACAGTCACGACAAGTGGCTGGGGGACACGGCGATCCCGCGCTGGTTCGCCGCGCACCGCACGCCGACCGGGAACTCGTGGAGCAACGACGTCAGCGTGGCCTGCGCCACGACCGGGATCCTCATCGTGGCCGTCGCCGCGTGCGTCATCTTCCTGGCCGTCATCCGGCACTGGCGGCCGGTCATCTTCATCGTGGTCGTGATGTTCGGGGAACTGGCCGCGTTCCTGGCCGCCGCGGCCGTGGTCATGCGGCCCCGGCCCTACGTGCACCACCTCGACCACAACCTGCCGACCTCGGCCTACCCGTCCGGGCACGTGGCCGCCACCGTCTGCCTGTACGGCGCGATCGCCATCGTGGTCCTCGGGCACACCCGGGGCTGGTGGCGGTGGCTGTTCGTGGCCCTGGCCATCGCGGCGCCGGTGGCCATCGCGGTGTCCCGGATGTACCGCGGCGAGCACCACCCGACCGATGTGCTCGGCAGCCTCATCTTCGCCGCGCTCTGGCTGACCGCCACCACGCTGCTGATCAAGCCGAACGCCGAGCTGCCGGAGCGTTCGCCGGGGGCGGTGGGCGCGAAGCTCCGCTCGCGGTCCGGGCGGGCGGTTTCGCGGGCCTAGCACGGGGCAGGCGCATGGCAACGACTCCTGAGGAGGTGTTCCATGACCGATCCCAAGGACGCCCGGCGCGTCGAGATCAAGGACGGCGACCAGACCGTGGCGGCGGCCGAGGTCTCCCAGCGCCCGGACGGGAACACCCGCGCATCGCTGCACGCCGCGCCCGGGCATGTGGCCCCGGGCCACCGGGCCGACCTGGTGGACGCGGTCGTGGACCTGCCGGAGGTCCAGGCGAGCAGCCGCCTGGAGGCCACCGTCCCGCTCGGTGACACCGAGAGCCTGGACCGGCTGCGGGAGCGGACCGAGGAGACGACCACGCGGTCGGCGGGTTCCACCGCGCTGGTGGACGCGAGCCTGCCGGGCGGCCAGGATCCCCGCAACGAGGACCAGGCTGGCCAGCCCGGCCGCCCGGACGCCGGCGGGGGAGGCCCGGACGGGGACACACCGGGAGCGTAAGCGCGGGTGACGATCAGGATCGGCACGTCCGGCTGGAGCTACGCCCACTGGGAGCCGGAACTGTACCCGCCCGGGCTGCCGGCTGCGGCCCGCCTGGGTCACTACGCGGCCACGTTCGGCACGGCCGAGCTGAACAGCAGCTTCTACCGCTGGCCCCGGCCCGATACGTTCCGTTATTGGAAAAATAAATTGCCGGCGGATTTCTGCCTGTCAGTCAAGGCGCCGCGGGGACTGACTCACGCCCGGAAACTGCAGCGCCCGGAAACCTGGCTGCGGCGCATGAGCGCGGGATGGCATGAGCTGGGCGGCAAACGGGCCGTGCTGCTGGCCCAGCTCGGCCCGGCCCAGGCGCGCGATGACGCGAGGCTGGACTATTTCCTGCGGCTGGCCCCGGAATGGATGCGGATCGCCGTGGAGTTCCGCCATTCCAGCTGGCATTGCGAGGAGGTGTTCGCGCTGCTGGAGGCGCACCGGGCCGCCTATTGCGTGATGAGCGGCGCGCACCTGCCGTGCGTACTGCGGGCCACCGCGGATTTCACGTATGTCCGGCTGCACGGCCCTGACCACCAGCACCTGTACGCGGGTTCCTACAGCCACGCCGATCTGGCCTGGTGGGCCGCCCGGATCCGGGAATGGGACGCGGCCGGCCATGACGTTTTCGCCTACTTCAACAACGACGGCGACGCGAATGCCGTGCGGGACGCCCGCGCTTTGCGGCGGCTCCTCGGCCAGTAGCCAGGCTGAACACGCCGGCGGGAACATAGAGAGGGCCGTTAGCATTGCATATTTGTGACCCTCACCGACCTCCTGCCCGCTGACCCTGCGCCCGACGCGGTCTTCGACGCGTTCGCCGGCTGGGCCAAGGAGCAGGGCCTCGCCCTCTACCCGCACCAGGAAGAGGCGCTGATCGAGGTGGTGTCCGGGGCCAACGTCATCGTGTCCACGCCGACCGGCTCGGGTAAGAGCCTGGTCGCCACCGGGGCGCACTTCGCGGCGCTGGCCGACGGGCGCCGCTCGTTCTACACGGCGCCGATCAAGGCCCTGGTGTCGGAGAAGTTCTTCGCGCTGTGCGCCGCGTTCGGCCCGGCCAGCGTCGGCATGATGACCGGCGACGCCAGCGTCAACGCCACCGCGCCCATCATCTGCTGTACCGCCGAGGTGCTGGCCAGCATCGCGCTGCGGGACGGTGCCGACGCGGACGTCGGCCAGGTCGTGATGGACGAGTTCCACTTCTACGCCGACCCCGACCGGGGCTGGGCCTGGCAGGTGCCGATCATCGAGCTGCCCCGGGTCCAGTTCGTGCTGATGTCGGCGACCCTGGGTGACGTCACCCGGTTCGAGTCGGACCTGACCCGGCGGACCGGGCGGCCGACCGCTGTGGTCGCGTCCGCCGAGCGCCCGGTGCCGCTGACCTACTCCTACGTGATCACCCCGCTGCACGAGACGCTGGAAGAGCTGCTGTCCACCCATCAGGCCCCGATCTACGTGGTGCACTTCACCCAGGCCGCGGCCCTGGAGCAGGCCCAGGCGCTGATGAGCGTGAACGTGTGCACCCGCGCGGAGAAGGACGAGATCGCGGCGCTGATCGGCGGGTTCCGGTTTACCGCCGGGTTCGGGAAGACCCTGTCCCGGCTGGTCCGGCACGGCATCGGCGTGCATCACGCCGGGATGCTGCCCAAGTACCGGCGGCTGGTGGAAACCCTGGCCCAGGCCGGGCTGCTGAAGGTCATCTGCGGCACCGACACCCTGGGCGTGGGCATCAACGTGCCGATCCGCACGGTCCTGTTCACCGCGATGTCCAAGTACGACGGCTCGAAGACCCGGCTGCTCCAGGCGCGTGAGTTCCACCAGATCGCCGGCCGGGCGGGCCGCGCCGGGTTCGATACCACCGGCCGGGTCGTGGTGCAGGCCCCCGAGCATGTGGTGGAGAACGAGCGCCTGCTGGCCAAGGCCGGCGACGACCCGAAGAAGCGGCGCAAGGTGGTGCGCAAGAAGCCGCCCGAGGGATTCATCGCCTGGGGCCAGCCGACGTTCGAGCGGCTGGTCGCCGCCGACCCCGAGCCGCTGACCTCCAGCTTCAAGGTCACGCACGCGATGCTGCTGAACGTGATCAGCCGGCCGGGGGACGCGTTCACCGCGATGGCGCACCTGCTGACCGACAACCACGAGGACCGGGCCGCGCAGCGGCGCCACATCCACCAGGCCATCGCCATCTACCGGGCGCTGCTGGCCGGGGGAGTGGTCGAGCAGCTGGGTGAGCCGGACTCCGAGGGGCGCCGGGCCCGGCTCACCGTGGATCTCCAGTTCGACTTCGCGCTGAACCAGCCGCTGTCCCCGCTGGCCCTGGCCGCGATCGAGCTGCTGGACCGCGAGTCGCCGTCCTACCCGCTGGACGTGGTGTCGATCATCGAGGCCACGCTGGACAACCCGCGGACGGTCCTGTCCGCGCAGCTGTTCAAGGCGCGCGGCGAGGCGGTCGCGCAGATGAAGGCGGACGGCGTTGACTACGACACCCGGATGGACCTGCTGGACTCGGTCACCTACCCCAGGCCGCTGGCGGACCTGCTGGAGGCCGCGTACGACATGTACCGGCGCGGGCACCCATGGGTGGCGGACTACGCCCTGGCCCCCAAGTCCGTGGTCCGTGACATGTACGAGCGGGCCATGACGTTCGTGGAGTACGTCGGGTTCTACGGCCTGTCCCGCTCGGAGGGCCTGGTGCTGCGCTACCTGGCCGACGCGTACAAGGCGCTCCGGAACACCGTCCCGGACGAGGCCAAGACCGAGGAGCTGGCCGACCTCATCGAGTGGCTCGGTGAGCTGGTCCGCCAGGTCGACTCCAGCCTGCTGGACGAGTGGGAGCAGCTGCGCGACCCGTCCGGCGCCCTGGTCACCCAGGTGGAGGCCGGGCCGCCGGCCGTGACCCGGAACGTCCGCGCCTTCCGGGTGCTGGTCCGCAACGCGCTGTTCCGCCGGGTCGAGCTGGCCGCGCTCGGCCGTTACGAGGACCTGGGCGAGATGGACGGGGAGGACGGCTGGGACGCGGCCGCGTGGGAGGCGGCGGTCGAGCCGTACTTCGACGTGCACGACGAGATCGGCACCGGGCCGGACGCCCGCGGGCCCGCCCTCCTCATCATCGACGAGGGCCCGCAGGCCTGGACGCTGCGGCAGATCTTCGACGATCCGGCCGGCGACCATGACTGGGGCATCTCCGCCCAGGTCGACCTGGCCGCCTCTGAGGAGGCCGGCCACGCGGTGCTCCGGGTCACGGACGTGGGCCAGCTCTAGCGGCGCGCCGGCCTGATCCCTCAGGTGACGGCGAACGCGGCGGCCAGACCGCCGACCGCGGCGTCGATCAGCCGGGCCAGGTCGGGGTCCGCGCCGGCCAGCCACTGCTCGCAGGCCGCGACGGACACCCCCGCGGCCGCGTAGCCCAGCGTGACCGGGACCAGCGAGTCGGGCGGCTGCCCGGTCCGCGCGGCCGCGAACTCCGCGATCACCCGCCGCCAGGCGGCGTAGCGCAGCGTGCAGTGGGCCTGTAACGCCGGCACCTGCAGGATCAGCTCCAGCCGCCGCCGCTGCCAGGCGTCCCCGCCCGGGCTGGCCCCGCCCGGGCCGGCCTCGTGGAACGTGATGACGCCCAGCCGGATCGCCTCGGCCAGGGGGGTCTGCGGCGGGCAGCCCGCCAGGCGGGCGCGCATCCGCTCCAGCTGCTCCTCGAATCCGCCCCAGGGCACGTCGTTCTTGGACGCGAAGTACCGGAAGAACGTGCGCCGCCCGATCCCGGCCGCGCGGGCGATGTCGCCGACCGTGGTCCCCTCGAAGCCCTGCCGCTCGAACAGCCCGAACGCCACCTGCTCGAGCTCGGCGCGCGAGGTGATCCGCCTGCGGCCGCCGGGCGCGGGAGAAGCTTCCCGCGACACTGCTCATACACCCCTTCTCCGTGTCGCAGTAGTCCGCCGCCCGCTCACGACTTCCCCGTAGCGCCGGCCGCTCGCACCGCGGGTCCCGCGCGGTGATCCCGTGCCCTGACTCCCCGTCCCGGCACGTTAACAGCCAGCGTCACGAGCATCCCACGGCCCGGTGCGGGATGTGGCGAATCGGGCGCAGTGACGGCGACACGCGGACGGGACCGGGATCACCGAGGATGCCCCGACGGTCCGGCATCATGGCGATCGTCGGGCCTTCAGCACGGGCCTTCAGCACGGGAGTCCACGGCGGTGCGATGCGACTGATCCACACCTCGGACTGGCACCTGGGGCGCACGCTGCACGGCGAGAACCTGCTGCCCCATCAGGACAGCTTCCTGCGCTGGCTGCTCGACGAGGCGGTCCGCCAGCGGGCCGGCGCGGTGGTGGTGGCCGGGGATGTCTACGACCGCGCGGTGCCGCCCCTCGACGCGGTCCGGCTGCTCGACGCGACCTTGCTGCGCTTCGCCCGGGCGCGCATCCCGGTCATCCTGATCAGCGGGAACCATGACTCGGCCGTCCGGCTCGGCTTCGGGGCCGGGCTCAGCGAGGCGGCCGGGATCCATCTGCGCACGTCGGTGACGGATCTGGCCCGGCCGGTGCTGCTGGCCGACGAGGACGGCCCGGTCGCTATCTACGGGATCCCCTACCTGCTGCCCGACGCGGTGATGACGGACCTCGGCGTCCGGGCCAGGACGCACGAGGCGGTGCTGGCGGAGGCGGCCCGGCTGATCCGGGCGGACGCCGCCACCCGGGGCGTGGCCCGTACCGTGGTCGCCGCGCACGCCTTCGTCACCGGCGGGCAGCCCGCCGAGTCCGAGCGCGACATCCGGGTCGGCGGCGTCGCCGACGTACCGGCCGCCGTGTTCGCCGGGTTCAGCTATGTGGCCCTCGGCCACCTGCACGGCGCGCAGCGCGCTGGGCCGCCGCGCAGCGGCACCGTGATCCGGTACTCGGGGTCGCCGCTTGCGTTCTCGTTCGGCGAGAAGGACCACGTCAAGTCGGTCACGCTGGCCGAGATCGACGCCGGGGGCCGGGTCAGCACCACTGCGCTGCCGGCACCCGTGCCCAGGCCGCTGCGCGAGGCGCGCGGCAGGCTGGACGACCTCCTGGCCCGGGCGGACTCCGATCTCGCGGACCTGGCCGGCGCCTGGGTCAAGGTGGTGCTGACCGACACCGTGCGGCCGCCGGTCCCGATGGAGCGGCTGCGCGAGAAGTGGCCGCACACGCTGATCCTGGACTTCGCCCCCGAAGGACAGCTGACCAGCTCCGACGCCGACCTGCAGCGGCTGGCCTCGGTGAGTGACCCGGTCGAGATCTGCTGCCTGTTCGTGGATTTCACCAGCGGGGGCCCGGCCGAGGAAGCGCACCGCGCGGTACTCCGCGCGGCCGTCGAGACCGCGCAGCACGCCGGGCCGGCCGCCTGATGCGGCTGCACCTGCTGGAGCTGACCGCGTTCGGCCCGTACGCCCGCGCGCAGCGGATCGACTTCAGCCGGCTGTCCGGCAGCGGCCTGTTCCTGCTGGAGGGACCGACCGGGTCGGGCAAGACGACCATCCTGGACGCGATCACGTTCGGTCTGTACGGCGGGCTGGCGGGGGACGAGTCCGCCGAGGACCGGCTCCGCTCCCATTTCGCCGCGCCGGACGCGGAGCCCTCGGTCACCCTGGAGTTCTCGGTACGCGGGGTCCGGCACCGGGTGACCCGGGTGCCCGAGCACCGGCGCCCGAAGCGGCGCGGGGAGGGTTTCACCACCGAGCCGGCCCACGTGCACCTGCAGCGTCACGACGGTGGCGGCTGGGTCAGCCTGTCCGCCAACAAGGCCGAGGCCGGCGAGCTGATCACCGAGCTCATCGGGCTCAACCGGCCGCAGTTCACCCAGGTCATGCTGCTGCCGCAGGGACAGTTCGCGAAATTCCTGCAGGCGGCGGACGACGAGCGGCGGGTCCTGCTCAGCAAGCTGTTCGGCACCGGCCTGTATGACCGCATCACGGCCGAGCTGGACCGGCGCCGCGCGGTCGCCGTCCGGCAGCGCAGCGAGGCTGAGGCCGCGATCGACGCCGCCACGTCTGCCGCGGCCGAGGCCGCGGGCCTGGACAGCGCCGGGCGCGCCGAGCTGCTGGCACTGCCCGGCCCGGAGCGGGCGACCCAGCTGAAGCAGGTGGCCGCGGATCTGGCGCAGGAGGCGGCGGTGAGCGCCGAGGGGCTGGAGGTGGCGGCGGCCGAGACCGCTGCCCGGCGGGCCGCCTGTGAGCGCGAGCAGCAGCAGGCCCGCCTGATGGCCAGGCTGACCGAGGCGCTGCGGCGGCGCGGCGAGCACGAGGCGTCCCGGCCCGGGCACGACCAGCGGGCCGCGCGGCTGGACGCGGCGCGGCGCGCGGAACCGGTGCGGCCGCTGCTCGCGGCGCTGCACGAGGCGCAGCAGGCGGTCCGCGAGGCCCGCGGCGGCCTGCTCCGGCTGGTCCCAGATCCGGACGACACCATGCTCGCGGGCGGCGGCGGCGCCCAGGCCTTCGTCCGGGCCGAGGCGGCCGAGAAGGACGCCGTATCCCTGCAGCATCTCGCGGACGCCGAAGCGGCCCTTCCCGACCGCGTCACAGCGCTGAGGACGGCGCAGCAGGGGGTCGCGAGCGTGTCCGGCCTGGTCCGGGCGCTGGAAGTGGCGCGCGCGGATCTGCCCGGACGCATCACCGAGGCGGAGGAACAGCTGGCCGCGGCCCGGCTGCTGGCCGCTGGCCTGGGAGCCGCCCGCGAGCAGCAGGCCGCGCTGGGACGGCGCGGCGCCGCGGCCGCCGACCTCGCCCGCCTGGAGCCGCAGCTCGCGGGCAAGAACGCGGCCCTGCTGGCCGCGGTGGACGAGCACCAGGCGCTGACCGAAGCCCACCTGCGGCTGATGGCATCCCGGCTGGACGGCATGGCAGCCGAGCTCGCCGCGCAGCTCGCCGCGGGGGCCGCGTGCCCGGTCTGCGGATCCACCGCCCATCCTGCCCCGGCCCAGGCGGCCGGGGACCTCGTCTCCGAGCCGGACCTCGCCGCGGCCGCGGCGAGGCGGGACGCGGCGGAAGCCGCCCGCACCCAGCTGACCCGCGAACGCGACGAGCTGGCTGCCGCCGTGGCGGCCAGGGCGGCCGTGGCGGACGGTGGCACCGTGGATGGCCTGGCCGCCGAGACCGCCACCGTGGACGGCCTGGTCGCGGAGACGGAGCAGGGGGCGGCGGACGCCAGCGGGCTGGAGGCCGCACTCGCCGCCCGCCGCGCCGAGCAGCAGCGGGTCGCGGAGGAACTGCGGGAGGCCACCGCCGCGCTGGCCGCGGCCCAGGCCCGGGCCGCGGCGGCCGGGCATGAGCTGAGCCAGCTGCAGGACGAGCTGGCCGGGGCCGCCCAGGGGCACCCGTCCGTGGCGCAGCGGCAGGCAGCCCTGCGCGGAGCCGCAGGCACAAACCGCGCGCTGGCCGCGGCGCTGGACCAGCTGGCCGCCGCGCTGGCCGATGAGCGGCGGGCCGCGGACCGCGCCGAGCGCGAGGCGGCGGCCCGTGGCTTTCCCGCCGGTTCCCCCGGGCGCAGCAGCGCCGGCCTGGCCAGCGCGGCGCTGCTCAGCCCGGGGGAGCAGGCGGCCTTCGACGAGCAGGTGACCGGGTGGGCCGCTGAGCTGGCCGCGCTCCGTGCCGCGGCGGCGGCCGACGACCTGGCCGGCCTGGATCCCGGCCAGGCGGCCGCGGTGCACGCGGCGGCGCAGGCGGCGGCGGCCGCCCTGGCCCGCGCCCAGGAAGCTGAGCAGGAGGTCCGGACCGCCCGCGACGGCGCCCGGGCCCGGACCGTGCGCCTGGACCAGCGGCTCGCCGAGGTCCGCCGCGCCCAGGAGTCCTTCGGCCAGCTGCAGGAGGACACGTCGGCGGTGATCCGGCTGGCCGGCCTGGCCAAGGGCATGGACGGGCACCGCCGGATGGCGCTGACCACCTATGTGCTGCGGCAGTGGTTCGGGCAGGTCGTGGCCGCGGCCAACATCCGGCTCGGGGCGATGTCCGCCGGCCGCTACGAGCTGCGGCGCACCGACGAGAGCGGGGGCAGGCGGGAACGGACCGGGCTCACCCTCGTCGTGATCGACCGGCACACGGGCGCGGAACGCAGCCCGCGGTCGCTGTCCGGCGGGGAGACCTTCTACACCTCGCTGGCGCTGGCCCTGGGCCTGGCCGACGTGGTCAAGGCCGAGGCCGGCGGGGTGGACCTGGACACCCTGTTCATCGACGAGGGCTTCGGCACGCTGGACGCGGAGACCCTCGACCAGGTGATGGCGGTCATCGACGAACTGCGCGACCGCGGCCGGGTCGTGGGCATCGTGAGCCACGTGGCTGACCTGAAGGACCGGGTCGCCGAGCGGCTCGAGGTCCGGCGCCTGGGTGACGGCTCCTCCATGGCCCGGGTCGTCGCCTGACCACGCTTGCGGCCAGGCATATGCTGGTCCGGCGGCCGGGGGCCGGCCCGGACGCCGGGTCTGGCCCGCGCTGGCCGCGGGGGCGGTCACACGGGGTGTGTCATACAGGGTGTGTCGTACGGGGGGACGTTGCTCGTGAAGAAGGTCGGCATCGCGGCGCTGGCGGCGGTCGTGCTCGCGTTCCTGGCGGCGGGTGCCGCCGCGGCGCTCACCCGGAGCGCGCGTAACCCGGTCGCGGCCTCGCACCGCCTCCCGCTCCCCGTGGCCTACAACGGGCAGGAGGGCTGGGGCCACGGGGCGGTCCGGCTGCCGGTCATCTATGTGGGCGGCCCGGACACGTTCGTGCGCATCGGGCACTGGTCGCGCTGGACGGCCAGCTCCGCTTTCGCGCGGGGCACCCTGTGGGCGGACAACTGCCAGCCGAACTGCGCGGCCGGGCACTACGCCAGGTACCCGGCCGTGGTGAGCCTGTCGCGGGTCGTTGCGCACCAGGGAGCGAGCTACTTCTCCCGCATGCGGCTGCGCTACTACCACCACAGCCCGCGTGACTACGGGTTCCGGTGGGGCACCTACCGCGGCGCCACGATCCCGTTGTGGATCGGCGGGCCCGGCTGACCCGGGCGCGGCAACCCTGACGACCGCCCGGGCAAACGTCTAGATATCACCATCTGGTGGGGGCGGAACACGGCCTGCGCGGTGCACGGGCGACACTGCACCGCCGTGTTTGACACGTCCGTATATCCGTGTGATTATACGGACGTACGGAGGTAAGGACATGCCAGTGCGAGATCATGATCATCCGGTGAGCGGTGCGGGCGTGGCCGCGGCCCGGGCGGGTGCCCTGTCGGTGGGCGACGCCGGGCGGCTGGCCGGGTTGCTCGGACTGCTGGCCGACCCGGTGCGATCCCGGGTCCTGTTCGCCCTGGTCGCCGCCGGCGAGCTGTGCGTCGGGGACCTGGCCCTCGTGCTCGAGGTGACCGAGGACCAGGTGTCCTACGCGGTGAAGATGCTGCGGCTGGCCGGGCTGGTGAGCTTCCGCAAGGACGGCCGGGTCGTCTACTACCGGCTGAGCGACGAGTTCCCGCACCCCCTGCTGGAGCACTGCCTGCGGCAGCTGCTGACCATCGCCGCGCCGGAGGCCGACGATGCGCGCGCTTGACGCCCTCGGCCACGCGCTGGCCGTGGCCGGCTCGATGACCTGGCAGATCACCTGGTCGCTGCTGCTGGGGTTCACGCTGTCCGCGGTGGTCCAGGCGCTGGTGCGCCGGTCCACCGTGGTCCGGCTGCTCGGTGACGACCGCCCGGCCGCGCTGGCCCGGGCCACGGCGCTGGGCGCCGCCTCCTCGTCCTGCTCCTACGCGGCCGTGGCGCTGGCCCGGTCCCTGTTCCGCAAGGGTGCCGGCTTCACCGCGGCGCTGGTCTTCGAGATCGCCAGCACGAACCTGGTCATCGAGCTGGGGATCATCCTGGCCCTGCTGATCTCCTGGCAGTTCACGCTGGCGGAGTTCGTCGGCGGCCCGATCATGATCGTGCTGGTCGCGGTAGCCTTCCGCCTGTTCGTCCGGCAGCAGCTGATCGACGAGGCGCGGCGGCAGGCCGACCGGGGCCTGGCGGGCTCGATGGAAGGCCACGCGACCATGGACATGAGCATCACCGCCGGCGGGAGCTTCGGGCGGCGCCTGTTCAGCCGGGAAGGCTACACCTCGGTCAGCCATATCTTCGTCATGGAGTGGGCCGCGGTGCTGCGCGACGTGGTGATCGGCCTGCTCATCGCCGGGGCGGTGGGAGCCTGGGTCCCGGACAGCTTCTGGCAGCATCTGTTCCTGACCGGCCATCCGCTGGGCGCGCGGCTCTGGGGGCCGCTCATCGGCCCGGTGATCTCGGTGCTCAGCTTCGTCTGCTCGATCGGCAACGTGCCGCTCGCGGCGGTGCTGTGGAACGGGGGCATCAGCTTCGGGGGGTGGTCGCGTTCATCTTCGCCGACCTGATCATCATCCCGATCCTCATCATCTACCGGAAGTACTACGGCACCCGGATGATGCTGGTCATCGCCGGCGTCTTCTACGCCACCATGGTGCTGGCCGGCTACATCGTCGAGTTCACCTTCAGCGGGCTGGGCCTGGTCCCGGCGTCCCGCACGGCGAAAGTCGGCGAGACCGGGATCGTGTGGAACTACACCACGTACCTGAACATCGTGTTCATCATCGTGGCCGTGGCGCTGGTGGTGCGCTTCTTCCGATCCGGGGGCGGCGCCATGCTGAAGATGATGGGCGGCGGCCCCGAGGCGGCCGGGGATCAGCTCGCCGGCCATGCCGCCCACCACGGTGTTACCGACTTGTGACCCCCGCGCCCCATCCCGGGCCACGGTTTCGGCGTCGTTTATCTCGGGGCCAGCGCGGCACGAAGCAGTCCGCGGTGATCCTGCGCTACGGCGGCTGATCCGGCGCGTCTTCGCCTGCCCGGGCCCGCGTCAGCGTGGGCCCGGAATCGGCTGCTGAACGAGGTTCTCAGTTCGCTGCCGACTTGACCTGCTCTTTCCTTGACCCCCCTCACCTTTAGTGATCAAATATGACTAAGAGTAATCAAACTATCAGGGGCGGCGACATGGCCGGCGCGCGGATCCTGCTCGTCGAGGACGACGATCTCAACCGGAAGCTGGTCCGGACCGTGCTGGCCCGGTCTGCTGACCCGGTGCTCCGCGGAGCCTGCCTGGTCCAGGCGGCCAGCCTGGCCGAGGCCCGCGCGGCCCTCGCCCTCGGCGAGGTCGATGTCGTGCTGCTGGACATGAACCTGCCCGACGGCAATGGCCTGTCGCTGGCCGCGGAGGTGCGGCGCACGGGTGAGCGCCACCCCGCCCTGGTGGCGCTCACCGGCGCTCCCGGGGACCAGGGGGACGCTGCCCTCGCCGCCGGGTGCCGCGCGGTCCTGGGCAAACCCTACGAGGCGGGCCAGTTGTGCGCACTCGTGGCCGCTGCCCTCTCCGACTAGACGCGGGGGTTCTCTTATGTCTTCTCAGCCGAGTAACGCCCACGGCCGGGCCGTGGCCGGGCCGGACTTCCGCACCCTGTTCGAGGCGCTCCCGGGGGCCTACTGCGTGCTGGATCCCGACCTCGTGATCGTCGGGGCCAGCGACGCGTACCTGCGGGACACCAGGACGACCCGGGCGGCCATCGTCGGCCGGCCCATCGCGGAGATCTTCCCCGACTGTCCCGATCCCGGCGGGCCCGGCTCGCTGCGCGCCTCGCTCGACACGGTCCGGGCGGAGCAGGTGGCCAACACGATGGCGGTGGACCGCTACGAGATACCGGCGGACGCTGCCGGCGGCGAGCCGGAGATCCGGTACTGGCGCGTGGCCAACATCCCGGTGCCCGGCCAGGGGCACCGGCTCGCCTGGATCATCCATGCCCTGGACGACGTGACCGACTACATCCGGGCCGGCGAGGACCAGGCCAGCCAGGACCAGGCCAGCCAGGACCAGGCCAGTAGCCCGGCACCGCCCGGCACGGAGCTGGGCCGCATCCAGCGGATCGAGACGGACCTGCTGGGCCTGTCCCAGGACCTGCAGCAGGCCAATCGGGCGCTGCGGGAGGACAACGAGTCCCTGCGCGCCGCCTACGACGACAAGAAGGAATTCCTTGACCGGCTCAGCCACGAGTTGCGCACCCCGCTGAACACGATCCTCGGCTTCGGTGAGCTACTCGGCCTGGACGCGCTCAGCGCCGAGCAGCACGAATGGGTCGCGATGACTCTGCAGGCCAGCCGTCATCTGGTTCAGCTCATGGACGAGGCACGCGACGTCGCGCAGATCGAGGACCGGACGCTGACCCTGTCGATGGAAGCCGTGCCCGTCCCCGGTCTCGTCGCTGACGTCCTCGAGATCGTCCGGCCGCTGGCCATGTCCGAAGGTGTCCAGCTTGGCCGGCCGCCGCGCTCCACCGCGAGCCAGTACGTACGCGCTGACGAGCAGCGGCTCCGCCAGGTCCTGCTCAACCTGCTGTCCAACGCGGTGAAGGACAACCATCCCGGCGGCCGGGTGACCGTCACCGTGGAGGATCAGCCCGGCGACCAGCTGCGGATCAGCGTGACGGACACCGGCCGCGGCATGGCGAGCCAGGATGAGGGGCGGCTGTTCCTCCCCTTCGAGCGGCTTGACGCCGCCCCGGCCGGGGTGGGGAGTGCCGGCCTGGGCCTGACCCTGTCCCGCAACCTCACCGAGGCGATGGGGGGGACCACCGGGATCACCAGCACCCCCGGGCACGGCAGCACATTCTGGATTGAGCTGCCCGCCACCGAGCCGGTCGCCGTCTCCCAGGCGGCCATCGACCGTGACGAGGTCGTCAACAGCCGGGGGTACGCCACCGCCAAGACCATCCTGTACGTGGAAGACATGGTCGAGAACGTCCGGCTGGTCCAGCAGATCCTCAGGCACCGGCCCTCGATCACCATCCTGCCCGCGATGCTGGCTGAAGTGGCGCTCGACCTGGCCCGCCAGCACCGCCCGGACCTGATCCTGCTCGACCTGCGGCTGCCGGACATGCCGGGGGAGGAGGTCCTGCGCCGGCTGCGCGCCGACGCCCGGACCCTCGATATCCCGGTGATCATCCTCAGCGCGGATGCGACCCAGCAGCGTATCGACCAGCTCCGCGCGGACGGCGTGATGGACTATCTCGTCAAGCCGATCGACGTGCGCGGCCTGCTGCGGACCGTGGACGCCGCGCTGGGGGAAGTACGGTCCGGGTCGCAGGCGCCCGCCCGGGAACGGCGCGCGCCCGCCGCCCGGCGGACGTTCAGCTCGCACCACTACTGAGCGGCGCCCGTATCGGTCCCGGCCGCCTGCGAGGGCCGGGCGGCCGGGACCCCCGCCCGCGTGGGCGCCTACCGCGGCGGCCCGGCGGGCGGCAGGCCCCGGCACAGCACCTCCAGGAGGTCGTCCAGGACGTCGTCGGGCACCTGGCCGCCTGCCGTCCAGTCCGCCCAGCGCATCCCGACGAAGTTACCGATCCCGGTGTACATGAACGCGATGACCTCAGGGTCGTAGCGCGCGTCCACCTCGCCGCTGAGCTGGGCCTGGCGCACCCCGCGGGCGTACCCGCGGGCCAGGTGCTCGTAGTACTCGCGGAACAGGCCCGGCGCCACGAACTCTGACTCGCGCACGATGCGGTCCATCCACGGGCGCTCGGACAGCATGTCGAAGAAGGCCCGGAACGAGGCCCGCTCGATCTCCCGCTGCCCCGGCCCGGCCCGCGCGATGGCTTCCTTCATCGCCGTCCGGAGATCCGCGTTGAGCTGCCTGACCACGGCCGCGAAGATCTCCGCCTTCGAGCCGAAGTGCGCATAGAAGCTGCCGGTCGCGATGCCCGCGCGGGCGCAGATGCCGGCCACCGTGGTGCGCTGGTAACTGCGCTCCCCGAAGAGCCGCTCCGCGGCCGCGAGCAGCCGCTGTGCCGGCGGCTGCCCGCGGTCGTCGGGCAGCCGCCGGCTCGTCGCGACCCCCACGCGTCTTACCCCCGTCCGGGACCCATGACCCTGGCCCTTCCGCACCGGAGCCTGTGCGTATGCTAAGGCGTCCCGCTGGACGGTGCCGTGGTCTGGGCTCCGCTGTAGGTGGTAACGGCGCTGGTGGGAGACGTGCTGGTGACCTGGATCGGCCCCTTCTGGACGATCACCCCGTTCTTGATCACTCCGATGAAGGCTCCGGTCATCCCGGAGTGATCCGATGCGGAGTAGGCGTAGGGCGTCACAGATGGCCCTTGCGGCAGCCCGCCCTGGATCGCACTGACCAGGTCGGCCCGGGTCGGGTTCTTGCCCGCCTTGAGCATGGCCTGCACGAAGGTGTACGCGACCGCCTCGCCGAACAGCACGTTGCCGTCGAAGGGCAGCTTGGGCAGGTACTTGTCGTGGATCTTCTTGAACAGCGCGATCCAGCTGTTACCGGTGTCGCCGAGCGTCGGCAGGTAACCGTCGGTGATGATGCCCTGGGTCAGCTGGTTTCCCGACACGGTAGCGCCGCCCTGCTTGGCGTAGGCTTCCAGCAGCCCGGCCAGGGTGATCGGGTCGGAGCCGACGTCGCTGACCACCAGGGTCGGGCTGAAGCCGAGCTTGAGGCTGTTCAGCCGCAGCAGCGCGGTGAAGGCTGGGACCGAGAACGACACGACCACCTTGGCCCCGGACGCCTTGAGCGCTGCCACCTGCGGGCCGACGTTGATGTTCGTCGGGTCGTAGCTCTGCCTGCTGACCACGTCCGCCTTGGGGATCACGTCGTCCAGTCCCTTGACCCCGTCCTTGCCGAACTCGTCGTCCTGATAGAAGTAGCCGATCTTCTGCCCGCCGAAGTGCTGCTTGATGTAGGTGCCGAGGATCTTGCCCTCGCGCACATAGTCCAGCTGCCAGCCGAAGGTCTCCGGCAAGGTTGACGGCGCGTTCCAGCACTCGCAGCCGGAAGCCACGAACACGTCCGGCACCTTCGAGGAGTTGAGGAACGGGGCCACGGCCAGGTGGGTCGGGGTGCCCAGCCCGTCGAAGATGGCGTACACGTTGTCCTGCAGCACGAGCTGTTTCACGACGGAGACCGTATTGGTCGGGTCGTACTTGTCGTCGAGGTATTTGTAGACGACCTTGCGCCCGTTGATCCCGCCGTGCGCGTTGACGTACTGGAAGTAGGCGTTCGAGGCGGGCGCGATCTCGCTGTAGCCGGGCGCGGCCACGCCGGTGAGCGGCTGGTGGCTGCCGATGGTGATGGTGGTGGCGGTAATGCCGGGCGCGGACGCGGTCAGCCCGCCGCCCTTGCTCCCGGACCCTGATCCGCTGCTGCCCGAACTGCAGGCGCTGACCATCATGGCCAGGGCCGCCGCGGCGGCGATGGCGGGCAGGCCGACCCGGTGAGATCTGTTCATATGGAGCCTTCTTCCTGGTGTTCGCTGGCTGGTGCGTGAAGCTGGGAGGCTGGGGCGCGCCGCCAGGGCGCGCCGCGCAGGGAAGGCAGGCGGGCGGTCAGGGGCCGGCCTAGCCGGCGCAGGCCGCCCTGGATGCCGTCGGGAAAGGCGAGCATGACGACGATGAGCACGACGCCGTAGGCCGCGACCGGGATGTTGGACCCGGCCGAGCTGGACAGGCCGTGGCTGCTGGCCGCGTCGGTCACGTAGGTCGGGACCAGGACCAGGACCAGGCTGCCCCAGACGGCGCCGGGCAGGGTGCCCAGGCCGCCCAGTACCGCCCCGGTGAGCAGGGCGATGGACAGGGTCAGGGTGAACGCCTCCGGCGAGATTATCGACGTGGTCACCGCGAGCAGGGCACCCGCCAGCCCGGCGCACGCCGCGCTGACCACGAAGGCCAGCACCCGGAGCCGGGCCACGTTCAGGCCGGCCAGCGCGGCGGCCACCTCGTTGTCCCCGGCGGCGCGCCAGGACCGGCCGACCCGGCTGCGGGCCAGGTTGGCCAGCAGAACCAGGGCGATCAGCGCGCAGCCGCAGGTCAGCCACGCCTGCCAGCGGGTGAGCGGGAAGGCGGGGCCGAGGAAGCCGGGGCTGCTGATCACCACGGTCAGGCCCTGGTCCCCGCCGAGCACCCCGAACCGCAGGGCCAGGGACGGCAGCGCCACGGCGAGCATCAGCGTCGCACCGGCCAGGTAGGGCCCGCGCAGCCGGGCCGCGGCCACGCCGACGACGGCGCCGCCGGCTGCCGCAGCGGCCGCGCTGGCCACCAGGACCACGGCCAGCGGCCAGTGCAGGTGAAGGATCAGCAGCGCGGCCGCGTACGCGCCGATGGCCATGAACGCCCCGTTGCCGAGCGAGATCTGGCCACTCAGCCCGAGCAGTACGGTCAGCCCGGCCACGGCCACCACGTAGCAGGCGACCTCGGCCATCTGGTAGTCGCGGAACGGGCTCAGCGCGCTGCTGATGATCACGAGGAGGACGGCGAGCACGGCCGCCACGGCCAGGTGCCGGACCAGGGTCATCTCAGACCTGCCGGGTGACGGCCGGGGAGAACAGGCCGGACGGGCGGACCATGAGCACCAGGGCCAGCGCGGCCAGCCCGAACAGGTTCACCAGGTCCGAGCCCAGGTAGCCGCCGACGTAGCTCAGCGCGACCCCGAGGATGAGCCCGCCCGCGACCGCGCCGGCCGGGCTGTCCAGGCCACCGATGACCGCGGCGGTGAAACCCAGCACGAAGATGGAGTCCATGCTGTTCGGGTAGAGGAACGTGGACGGCGAGACCAGCACCCCGGCCAGCGCGCCGATCAGCCCGGCGAGCGCCCAGCCCAGGGTCAGCATGCGGCCCACCCGGACCCCGAGCAGCCGGGCCACCGGCGGGCTGAAGGCGGCCGCGCGCATCTGCAACCCGGCAGAGGTGTACCGGAAGCCGGCCGCCAGCAGCAGCGCGGCCGCCAGCACCGCGAGCGCCACGAACACGTCATTGGCCGAGATGCCGAGCGCGGCCGACCCGATGTGCAGGCCGTCGATCGAGAACGCGGCGGGGAAAGACCGGAACTGCCCGCCGTAGATGATGCCCGCGAGTCCTTCCAGGAAGACGAGCAGGCCGATCGTGACGATGATCGCGTTCAGCGGAGGCTTGGTCTCGACCGGCCGGATGACCAGCCGCTCGATTACCGCGCCGAGCACCAGCCCGGCCGCCAGCGCCACGGCGAAGCCGGCCCAGTAGGACCCGGTGTGCTTGATGACCAGCAGCGCGACGTACGTGGTGAACATCGCCATGCCGCCCTGGGCGTAGTTGAGGATCCGGGTCGCCCGCCAGATCAGCACCAGGGACAGCGCGATCGCGGCGTAGATCATGCCGACGCTGATCCCGCCGAGCGTCAGCTGGCCAAACTCTTCCACCGGCCGCCTCCTAGAAGCCCAGGTAGTGCTTGCGGAGCCCGACATCGGCGGCCAGCGTGACGGCGTCCGCCGCGACGACGACCTTGCCGAGGTTGAGCACGATTCCCTGGTCGGCGATGCTCAGCGCGCTGCGTGCGTTCTGCTCGACCAGCAGCACCGTGAGGCCGGTCTCGCGCAGCCCGGCGGTCAGCTCCATGACCTGGGAGACGATCTTCGGCGCCAGCCCGAGCGACGGCTCATCCAGCAGCAGCACCCTCGGCCCGGCCATCAGGGCCCGGGCGATGACGAGCATCTGCCTCTCGCCACCGGACAGGGTCCCCGCCGCCCGGTCGCGGGCCGTGGCCAGGATGGGGAACCGCTGATAGGCCTCGACCAGGGCGCCGGCCCTGGTGCTGCGCCCGCGCCGCCAGAGCGCTCCGAGGCGGAGGTTCTCCTGCACGGTGAGTTCCGCGATCACGCCCTGGCCCTCGGGCACGTGCGCCACCCCGGTCCGGGCCATGTCCTCGGCGCTGCGGCCGGTCACGTCCTGCCCGCTGACCAGTACCCGGCCCCGGCGCGGCCGGATAACGCCACTGATGGCGCGCAGCAGGGTTGTCTTGCCGGCCCCGTTCGCCCCGAGCACTGCGGTGATGGTGGCCGGGGGAGCGGTGATGGAGACGCCCTGCAGAGCCAGCACGCCGCCGTAACCGGCCATCACATCCTCGACCGCCAGCGCGGCCGGGTCACTCACCGGAGTCCTCCACCCCGAGATAGGCGGTGGTGACCGCCGGGTCGGCCTGTACCTCGTCCGGCGTCCCCCGGGCGATCACCCTGCCGAAGTCGAGCACGACCACCGTGTCGCATACCGCCATCACCAGGTCCATCCGGTGCTCCACCAGCACCACTGACATGTCGGCGGACAGGCTGGAGATCAGCTCGCCGAGGCCGCCGAGCTCGGTCTCGGACAGGCCGCCCGCCGGCTCGTCCAGGAGCAGCAGGCGTGGCTGAGCCGCCAGCGCGCGGGCCAGGGCGACCCGCTTGCGCAGGCCGTAGGCCAGCTGGCCTGGCGCGGCCCCGGCCAGGCCCCCCGCGCCGACCTGCTCCAGCGCATCCCGGGCCTCGGCCCGGAGCCGGCCCTCATCCCGGTCGCTGGCGGGCAGTCCGGCCAGCGCGGACCAGAACCCGGCGCGGGCCCGGGCCTGCGCGCCGACCATGACGTTTTCCAGCACGGACAGGCGGGGGAACAGCCCCACGCCCTGCAGCGTCCGGGTGATGCCCAGCGCGGCCAGCTGATGCGGGCGGAGCCGCCCCAGGTCGGTCCCGCCGAAGCTCAGCCGTCCCTCGTCGGGACGGACGAACCCGCACATCACGTTCAGCAGCGTGGTCTTCCCGGCCCCATTGGGGCCGATGATCCCGGTGACCTGGCGGCCGGGCGCGCTGAACGAGACGTCGTCGAGCGCGGTCAGGCCACCGAAGCGCACGGTCACCCCGTGCACGTCCAGCCGGGCGGCCGGGTCCGGTCCTAATCCCGGGGAGGCGCCGCCGGGTGTCCGGTCGCCGGGACGTGCCGCGGACGGCACCGGTGCCGGAGATGAATCATCATTCACCGAGAAGATCCTGCTCAGATAGGCAACCTTGGCATCTGATGAATCGCGATTCACTGATTGAAAGTCAGCCGTGCAGTCCCGGCAAGACCCGGAATGTCACTTGACGCCGATTCGTGACCTAACCGAGATTCCGGTCCGCCGGCCGGTCCGCCGGCCGGTCCGCCGGCCGTTTTCGGGGGGCCGCCTCGATCACGCGGCGTACCACTGTGGTGACCGTGTGCCGGAAAGCTGCCGGCTTCGCAGGCGGGCGCAGCCACAGCTGCTGAGCTCGGATATCTGTAAGCAAACCTGCCTGGTCTTTACCGCGAATATCCCTGGGCCGAAGTGGTCGGATGCTCGCATACTGAGCAGATGAGTTCCTTAAGGGGAGGGGACGCCGTCCGGAACGCGGCCGGGCGGCTCAGGGAGACACTGACCGTGCCCGGCCTCGGCCAGGCGATGGCGGCGTACTTCGATCCGGACGAGGGTTTCGCGGGCATGAGCTTCGCCGCCCTCGGCCAGAATCCGCCGGGTGCGCTGACCGCCGATGACCTGCTGGCCGTCTCGCTGCTGGACATCGCCTGGCGGCCCGAGGCCGTCCGGCAACTGCTCGGCAGCCAGGCCGGAATGGTCTCGGCCATGCTCGACGCGATCCCGGTCGACGTCGATCTGTGGGCGGCCCCGGACGCTGAGCTCGCCACGGTGGACCCGCTCTGGGACGCTTTACTGGAGATGCCGGGCGTCGGTACCGCGACCGCGTCAAAGCTGCTCGCCCGCAAGCGGCCAAGGCTCTGCCCGGCTACCGACAAGGTAGTCATCCGCGCGGCCGGCCTGCCCGGGCTGACCTGGGAGGTGCTGCGCTGCCTGCTCCAGGATCCGCAGGCACGGGACAGCCTTGAGGCGCTGCGCCCGCCGGACGCGGCCGGGGCCGGCCTGCTCCGGCTCCTGGACGTGGCCATCTGGATAACCCACAGCCCGTCCCGCGAGGCGCAGCGGGCCCGGCTGGCCGGCCGCAGTCGCGCGGCCTGACCCCACGCGACCCTGACCCCAGGCCGCCCTGACCCCACGCGACCCTGACCCCAGGCCGGCCTGACCCCACGCGACCCTGACCCCAGGCCGCCCTGACCCCACGCGGCCCTGACCCAGGCCGCGTGCCCGGGCGGTCAGCCGCCGTACGCCTGGACCAGCTTGTCCATGATCGAGTCCAGCCTCATGTCGGCCTGCTGCCGGTCGGGGTCGGCGTCGTACCAGTCCGCGATCTCGCGGGCACCCTGCTCGAACGGGATGACCGCTCGGTAACCGGGTACCACGCTGCGCAGTTTCGAGTTGTCGAAGACCAGCGAGTGCGCCTTGTCGCCCAGCAGGCTCGCGCCCCATTGCGGGTCCGCGCCGGCGATCGCGGCCGACGGCACGTGCACGATGTCGGCGGGAGCGCCCACCGCAGCCGCCAGGGCCCGGGTGATCTGATCCCAGGTCAGCACGTCGTCGGAGGTGATGTGGAACGAGTCGCCGATCGTGCGGGGGTGGCCGAGCAAGGGGACGAAACCCCGCGCGAAATCCCGGTGGTGCGTGAGCGTCCACAGCGACGTGCCGTCGCCGTGCACGATGACCGGCTTGCCCTGGCGCATCCGGCCCAGCGCCGTCCAGCCCCCGTCCAGGGGGACCAGGGTCGCATCGTAAGTGTGCGAGGGGCGCACGATCGTGGCCGGGAAGCCTTCCTCCCGGTACGCCCGGACCAGCAGATCCTCGCAGGCGATCTTGTCCCGGGAGTACGCCCAGAACGGGTTGCGCAGCGGGGTGGACTCCACGATCGGCAGACGCGCGGGCGGTGTCTGGTACGCGGAGGCGGAGCTGATGAACACGTACTGCCCGGCCCGGCCGCGGAAGGTGTCGATGTCGGCCTGCACGTGCCCCGGGGTGAACGCGATCCAGTCCACCACCGCGTCGAACTCCCGGTGCCCCAGCAGCTCACGGACCTGATCCGGGTCCCGGGCATCCCCGTGCAGCACCCGCGCCGCGGCGGGGAGCGGGCGGGTCCGGGTCTGCCCCCGGGTGATCACGGACAGGTCGATGCCCTGGTCCACCGCCAGCCGGGCACACGCCGAGCTGATCACGCCGGTACCACCGAGGAAAAGGACCCGCAGGCTGCTCACGAGGCCAGCCTAGCCCGGGTACCCCGGACCGTTTGAGAGTGGAAAATGGCGGGCGTCACGGTCACCGGGGCAGCCGCGCCGGCCACCGGACCGGGCGCCTCAGCCGGCCCGGGCCGGCCGCGGCTCCCCGCGCGGGCCCGGGGCGGGTCCGGGCGGGCCTGGGGCGGGTCCGGGCGGCAGCGTCCCGCCCGGCGCCCGCGCGCCGGGGCGGCGCCAGGACACCTCGAACAGCGCGCCGCCGAGTGGTGACTCGCCGACCCGCCAGTGCCCCCCGGTTGACCGCACGATCGAGTCGGCGATGGCCAGCCCCAGCCCGGCCCCGCCGTCCTGCCCGGCAGTCCCGTGGCTGGTGACGCGGTGGAACCGATCGAACAGCCGGTGCCGCTGCGCGGCCGGGATACCCGGCCCGCTGTCTTCCACTGTCAGGCTGACCCGGTTGCCACGGGCGGACACGCCCAGCCGGACGGTCCCGCCGGGGCCGGCGTAGCGGCAGGCGTTGTCCACCAGCACCCCGGCGAGCCGGTCGATCCATTCCGGGGGGGCGGTGATCCACGCGGCCTGTGCCGGGGACGCGGTCACCGAGATGCCCAGCGACTGGGAGTGCGCGACCGCCTGGAAGCGGTCCGCGCACTGCCCGGCGATCGTGCACAGGTCGAGCGGCTCGTCCCCCGGCGGTGGTGGCTGTGAGTCGAACCGGGCGAGCCAGAGCAGGTCCTCGACGATCCGCCGCAGCCGCTGGCTCTCGTCACCGATGCGCAGCAGCGCCTCCTGGTAGCCGGCGGCGGACCGCGGCGCGCTGAGAGCGATGCCGATCTCCGCGCTGATCACGCTCAGCGGGGTGCGCAGCTCGTGTGAGGCGTCCGCGGTGAACTCGAGCTGGCGGCGCCGGGACTGCTCCACCGGGGACAGCGCCCGCAGGCCGATGACGAGGGATCCGGCAAACATGGCCAGCAGCAGCACCGGGCCCACCAGCGCCTCGCCGCCCCGGAGCACGTTCATCGTGTGCTGCTGCTCGGCCAGGCTCTGCCCGGCCACCAGCCAGGAGCCGTCGCGGCGCGCCTGATCCAGGCGAAAGGTGCTGGCGCCCAGGCGGACCGTGACCGGACCGCTGGCCGCCCCGATCCGGCCCGCGGGCAGGGCGGGGGCGCCCGCGGTCAGCGCGACCGCGGCGTTTCCCGGCCGGGCCCGCCACGCGAACACGGGTGCCTCGTCCACGTCGTCATCGTCGTCAGCGTGCACCCGGCCGGGCGGCCCAGCCTCGCCGCCCGCCGCCGGGTGGCCAGCCGCGGGCGGTCCGCTACGGGGCGCGGCGGCCAGGCGCTCGCTCAGCCGGGTGTCCACCGAGGCCACCAGCCGCGCCGAGACCGCCCGGTCCAGGATCGCCACGCACCCCGCGTACACCACGCCGACCAGCAGCGTCGCGGCCAGCGCGACCCGGGCCGCGTGCCCGGACTGGGGAGGCAGCCGCATGCGGGGCCAGGGCAGGTGCCAGCTCACAGGCCCAGTATCCGGTATCCGACGGTGCGCACCGACTCGATGCGTACCTGCCCGCGCGCGAGCTTGGACCGCAGCCTGGCCATGTGCACGTCGATCGTGTTCGATCCCAGTGCGTCCGCGTCGTTCTCCCAGACGTTCTGGGCAATCGACCGCCGGTCCACCACGGCGGGCGACCGGCGCATCAGCATCTCGAGGATCCCGCGCTCGGTCGCGGTGAGCGCGGGGTGCTGCGCGCCGATCCGCACTTCCTGGGTCGCCGGGTCGTAGACCACGTCCCCCACGACCAGCTGGGGGAGCTGCGCGGTGCGGGGGCGGCGCTGCAAGGCCCGCAGCCGGGCCAGCAGCTCGGCGAAATCGAAGGGCTTGACCAGGTAGTCGTCGGCGCCCTGATCCAGGCCGGTGACCCGGTCCCGGGGCGTGTCCCGGGCGGTCAGCATCAGGACCGGGCTGGACCGGGAGCCGCGGCGCATCCACTGCAGCACGTCGAGGCCCGAGACCCCGGGCATGCGCCAGTCGAGCACCACCACCTCATAGTCATACCCGCGCAGGTACTCGATGGCGGCCTGGCCGTCCGGCACCGCGTTGACGGTGTAGCCGTTCTCCCGCAGTCCGCGGCTCACCGCCTCGCGCAGGCCACGGTCATCCTCGGCCACCAGGACACGCATTCGGGGGGGAACCTGCCTCTCGGGGGAAGCGGCCTCAGCGGGGCATGCGGCGCCAGAGCGGCCGGGGCAGCAGCCGGAAAGCGGCTGCCACCGGGGCCAGCATGGCCGGCACCCAGAGCAGGCCGCCGGGAGAGGTATCCCCGCCCCGGCGGAGCCGGGCCGCCACGGCGGCGCCCACCGCGGCGGGCGTGGTGGCCAGCGGCGCTGGCGCCATCCCCGCGGTCATCCGGCCGGTCACGAAGCCGGGCCGGACCAGCAGCACGTCCACCCCGGTGCCGTGCAGCGAGTCGGCCAGCCCGCGGCCGAAGGCGTCCAGCCCGGACTTGGCCGAGCCGTACACGAAGTTGGCCTTGCGCGGCCGGATCGCGGCGATCGAGGACAGCACCACGATGGTGCCGTGGCCCTGGGCACGCATCCGGCCGGCGGCCGCGAGCAGCGTGGTGACGTGGCCGGTGAAGTTGGTCTCGATCAGCACCCCGGCACCGCGGGCGTCACGGTCCAGGATCTGCTGATCGGTCAGGATGCCGGCCGCGGAGATGACCAGGTCCACGTCGCCGCCGGCGAAGGCGCTGTCGATGAGGGCCTGGTGGGTCTCCAGCTCGGTGGCGTCGAAGGGCAGCGTGCGCACCGCGGTGCCGAGGTCCTTGCCTGCCGCGGCCAGCCGCTGCTCGTCCCGCCCGGCCAGCAGCACCTCGGTGTCCGGGTGCAGGCCCAGCGCGGCCAGGATGGCCAGGCCGATCTCGCTGGTCCCGCCGAGCAGCAGCACCCTCGACGGGCTGCCTGCCGCGCCGCGCCTGCCCCACGTACCGTGCCTATCCGGCATGGTGCCTCCCGCTCGCTGTCGCACCCGATGTCGTCATTCAGCCACTACAGGCCGGCCGCGAACAGCGCCAGCCAGCTCAGCTCGCAGCAGATCATCAGCTTGTCCCGGGCGATCAGGTCCTCGACCGGCTTGGCGGGCCGGTTCGCGGTCAGCCAGTCGAACCGCAGCAGCGCCCCGGCCAGCGGCAGCACGCTGAGCAGGTGCAGCGCGCGGGTCGAGCCGCCGTGCTGGCCGTAGGCCCAGAGCAGGTAGGCGGCGATCATGACCCCGGCGGCGATGCGCTGGCTGAGCCGCAGCAGGGCGGGGGTGTACCAGCGCATGACCGGGCGGTGGGCCGCGGCCTCGGGTCCGAGCAGGGCGAGTTCGGTGTAGCGCTTGGCGATCGCGACGAGCAGCGCGCCCAGGCTGCACACCACCAGGAACCAGCCGGACGGGGGTACCCGGGTCGCGGACGCGCCGCCGAGCGCGCGCAGCACGAAGCCCGCGGCCACGAACGCGAGCTCGACCACGGGAATGTGCTTGAGCACGAACGTGTACATGAGGGAGAAGGCCACGTAGACGCCGACCAGCACGGCGAGCGTGGGTTCGCCGAGCCACAGGCACACGGCCTCGGCGGCCAGCAGCCCGAGGACCGCCAGGCCCAGGGCGTGCGCTCGGGGGAGCCGGCCCGACGCCACCGCACGGTTCCGCTTGACCGGGTGCAGCCGGTCCCGGCCTGCGTCCGCGACGTCGTTGACGAAGTAGACGGCGGCTGCGGCCATGGTGAACACGAGGGCAGCCACCAGCGCGTACGCCAGGCCGTCGTCCCGGCCCAGTGATGCCGCCGCCAGCGGGGCCGCGAACACGAGCAGGTTCTTGGGCCACTGCCGGGGCCGCGAGGTCTGCACGACGGCCGCCAGCCAGCGCACCGGGAGGGGCGACCGCGCGAGCACGGCGGAACCGGGCGGCCCCTGCGCCGCCCGCTCGCGGGTCGTCACCGCGCGTACACCGCCGTGAAGTCGCGGTTCGCCAGGCCGTAGTAGCGGTCCGGGGGCTGCAGCTGGTCCGGGAGCAGGTTGTGCGGGGTCGGGTTCGCCGGATGATGCTTCGGCAGGTAGTACATGTACGACATCCAGTCCGGATTGATGTCCAGTTCCATGCCGGTCACCGCGCCGGCCCGCTTGAGCAACTGGGCCAGTTCGCGCACGTTCAGCGACGGGCCGTAGACGAACACCACCCGGCCGTCCCTGGTCATGCCGATCCCGGACCGCCAGACATAGTAGCCGCCGCCGAGCGTGGCCCCCCAGGTGGTCGTGACATTGTAGTCCACCGAGGGGGGGATCCTGCCGTGCGCGACGATCAGGTGCAGGTTCTGCCGGACGCCCACCACGTCGGGTGTCATCCGCACCGAACCTCCCCAGTTCCCGATGGCAATGCGCCCGTCCCGGTAGTAGACGACCGACGCGACGCCCTTGGTGAGCACCCCGGCAGTGGCCCCGTTCAGGTAGAAGCCGCCGCCGGACGTGGAAATCTTGAAGCCCCCGTTGAAGGTGGCCAGCAGCCCGAGTCTCCTGGCAGGCGGGACGTCCGGCGCAGCCCTCCAGTGGCCAGGCCCTGGGTCCTCCGCCCCCGGGTGCAGCTGGAAACGCACCAGGTTCTGGTTCATCGAGACGATGCCCGCCACATATGACGTGTAAACGCTGCTCGCCCGCAGGTAGGTGCCGAAGATGGCCGGCTGTCCCTTGGCCGTCCCGAGCACCCGCCACTTGCCCTCACCACGCAGCGGATGGGCCACCAGGGGCGCCAGCGGTGCCGGGGCCGCGAACTGGGCTCCGGCCGCGGCATGCCCGGTGGGCTTGGGTCCGCCGACCGGTCCCGCGCTCGGCCCGGTCAGCGCGAACGAGGGCTTCCCGCCGACCTTCGGCGGCTTGTATGAGACCCACTCCCCGAACGTGACCAGCGGGCCCAGGTAGTGGTCCCGGGCCCACTCCGCCAGGCGCTCTGACACCGTTCCGCCACCGGGATAGGTGAGGGCGTGTCCCACCGACCAGCCCAGCCAGATGACGAACGCCAGCAGCAGCGCCATCACGACCTGGAACCAGCGGCGCGCCCGCAGCCGGCGGAACCAGCCCCGGCGGGAGCGGCGCCGCGGGCCTCGCGGGCCGCCCCCGCCCTGGCCGTCCGGACCAGGATCACCCAGGTTGGGGGCACCCGGGCCCCGCCCGGTGCCGGGGCTGCTGACCTCGGAGTCACGCCGGGATGAGGCCGATCTAGGCACCCACGTTCTCCCTCCGGATGATGGCCAAGCTGAGAGACACGCAGCCAGGAATCACACGCTCTGGTCGCCCTGATTCCGAGAGCAGGGCCCCGCCCGTACCGGGGTCTACGCCTCGAGCCGCGTCGGCCGTGCCTGGCCAGGAGCGTTCCCGTGCTCATTGAGTCCAAACGACAGGTGTACTCGCCAATCATGAAGACTGCGTTACGGCCGTGGCCGTGGCCGGCGTGACGGCGGCGAATCTCTCAGGTGCCATGATGACCGGCGGGGGGCGGCCCCGCCCCGCCGCACGCCGCCCACCAGGAGCCCGATCAGCGATGCCGCTGCGATTTGCCGCCAACCTCTCGATGCTCTGGGCCGGCCTGCCCCTTCCCGAGCAGTTCGAGCGCGCGGCCCGGGCCGGCTTCGGCGCCGTGGAGCTGTGGTGGCCAGGGGACGCGGACGCCGCGCTGCTGCCCGGCCTGACGAGGCGCTGGGGGATGGAGCTGGCGCTGCTGAACTTCGACGCCGGTGACATGGCGGCCGGAGACCGTGGCCTGGCCGCCGACCCGGCCCGCACCACGCAGCTGCGCCAGCATGTGCCGGCCGCGCTGCGGATCGCCCGGGCGTGCGGCTGCCCGCGGATGAACCTGCTGGTCGGCCTGCGCCTGCCGCGCTACCCGCTTGGCGTGCAGCTCGAGCTGGCCAGGGAGAATGTCGCCTGGGCGGCCGACCAGGCCGCGGCGGCGGGCTGCGAGGTGATGATCGAGGCGCTGAACCCGATGGACAACGGCCCCTGCCTGCTGACCACGACCGCGGCCGCTGCGGCGTTTGCCCGGCAGACCGGCCGGGAGAACGTCCGGCTCCAGTACGACGTGTACCACATGCAGCGGGTGGAGGGCGAGATCACCGGGACCCTGGATACCTACTGGGACCTCATCAGCCACATCCAGATCGCAGACGTCCCGGGCCGGGGCGAGCCGGGAACGGGCGAGATCAACTACCCGTTCGTGCTCGGCCATCTCGAGCGCAGGGGCTACGGCGGTTACGTCGGGCTGGAGTACCGTCCCTCGGCGGGCCCGGCGGAGGGCACCTTCGGCTGGCTGCAGGAGCTCCGGCCGGCCTAGCCAGGCCGGCCATGGCGGATTAACCAGGTCTGGCGGGCGCTGCCCATGGCACACTAGCGCTGTCGGTTGTCGAGCCAGCCGGGTCCAATCTGGCTCCTGCCCGCGCCCTGCCGTGCTCTGCCCGCCGCCAGGGCCGGCTGATCTCCGGCGCGGGGTGAACCCGGCCGAACTGCCGCCGTACCACCCGCACCGGGCCCGGCTCGCCGCGCGAGACGCCGGGCAGCAGGCCCCGCGTGCGCAGGCTACTGGTGGCGCTGCCTCAGCCAGTCGAGAGAGGCCTGGGCGACGTCGCGCCAGCCGTTATCGATGGTGAGCGAGTGCCCCCGGTCCGGGAACTCCCGGAAGTCGGTGATGGCGGGGGACTTGTGGTAAAGCTTCCGGGTCGCGGTGGTGATCGCCGCCGGGACCGTATGATCGTGGCCCCCGGCGGTGAGCAGCAGCGGGCCGCGGTCCTTGTTGCGGGTGTCCACGGCGGCCGGGGACGTGCGGGTGAAGTTGGCCACGGCGGCCTCGAACAACGGCCTGCCCGGTGAGGGAATGGCCCAGCGGCCGAACAGCTCGGAGGATTCCTGTGCGCTCAGCTGGTTCCCGAAGCCGTAGCGGAACTGGCTCGCGGTCAGCGACACGGCCTTCTCCCGGTTGGCGGGCTTGCGCAAGCCGATCGAGGCCACCCGCAGCGCCGATGGCGGCAAATAATACACGCCCTTGATGGGGGCCGCGTCGATGGCCACGCCCGCGGCGGCCAGGTTCTGCCCGAGCAGCCGCTGCACGATGAGGCCACCGAACGAGTGCCCGATCACGATGGGCGGCGCGCTCAGCCCCCGGATGATCCCGGCGTAGTGCTCGACCACGTCATCGATGCCCTTCCCGGCCACCTGCTCAGGGTGGAGCCGGGTCTCCTCGACGGTGTCGGCGTCGCCCGGCCAGCCGGGTGCGACCGGCGCGTAGCCCGCCTCCTGGAAGAACTCCACCCACGGCCCCCACGACGTCGCGTGCAGCCAGAGGCCGTGAATAAAGACAACGGGGGTCTCTGCTGGTTCCATCTCGTGCCCTTCCGCCGATGCGGCCGCGCGCCGCAGGTCCCCGGGTAGGTACCCCGGCTCAGGCCGGGTTCACCTGGCCGGACTGACCTGGCTTGATCATATTTTGCACGATTAGCCAGGTTGGATGCACTATGCCCGTCTGGTCCGGGCTGGGCGGGGCCGCCTGATGGCCCCGGTCTCAGCCGTCGCCGAGCCGCTGCCCGGTTGCGGCGTCGAACAGGTGCAGCCGGGCGGGGTCGGCGCCGGCCCGGATGACCTCCCCGGGCTGAGGGCGGACCGATCCGGCCCTGACGATCACGTTGCTGCCCGGGTCGGCGGCCAGCTGCCCGAAGATGTAGGCGCCGTCCGCAGCCTCCTCGACCAGGGCGGCCTTCAGGGCCAGCTCCCCGGCGCCGGCGAGCAGGTGCTCGGGCCTGACCCCGGCGATGACCCGGTCGTGGCCTGCGGTGGCCCGCCGCTGGGCGTCCCCCAGCCGGAGGCTGGTTCCGGTCACCCTGATCCCGTCCGGCTCCACCGCCGCGTCGAACAGGTTCATGGCCGGCGACCCGATGAACAAGGCCACGAACACGTTCGCGGGCTGGTCATACAAGGCAGCCGGGACAGCGAACTGCTGCAGCCTCCCCTCGCGCAGCACGGCCACCCGCTCGCCCATGGTCATGGCTTCCGCCTGGTCATGGGTGACGTACACGGTGGTGACCCGCAGGCGCCGCTGGAGCTTGCTGATCTGGGCCTGGGTCGCCGTGCGCAGCCCGGCGTCCAGGTTGGACAGCGGCTCGTCCATGCAGAAGACCTTGGGCTCACGGACGATGGCCCGGCCCAGGGCGACCCGCTGGCGCTGGCCGCCGTCCAGGGTCCGCGGCGTACGGTCCAGTAGCGGCTCCAGGTCCAGCAGGCGGGCGGCCTCACGGACCCGGCGGGCGCTCTCCTCCTCGCCGATACCGCGCATCCGGAGCGCGAAGCCCATGTTCTCGCCCACGGTCTTACTCGGGTAGAGCGCGTAGTTCTGGAATACCATCGCGACGTCACGGTTCCGGGACGGCACGCCCGCCATGTCCTCGCCCCCGATGAAGATCGACCCCTCATCGAGTTCCTCCAGGCCGGCCAGCATCCGCAGGGCGGTCGTGGTGCCGCAGCCCGGGGGACCGGTCATGACCACGAACTCGCCGTCCCGGATGGCCAGGGTCAGCGCGTCCACTGCCGGGCGCTCCGCCCCGGGGTAGACGCGTGTCGCGTTCTCGTACCTGACCTCGGCCATGATCGTCTCCTAGAACGCCCCGGGAACCGCCCGCTAATCCTCCTGCCCGTCCTCACCTGCCCCGTACCGTAACGGTCCCGTCCCCTGACGCGCCCTGACGGTCCCGCGCCCTCATGGTCCCGCGCCCTCATGGTCCCGCACGTCTGCTCGCCGGCCAGTACCCTCAGCACCACTGATCCCACTGACCCCTACAACCCCCAGATTGCGGACGTGATCATGGGTTTGCTGTTGCTATAGCCACAGCAGACCCATGATCACGGAGAGGGAGCGGGGTTACCCGGCGCGGGCTGGGGCGGTCGGCCCGGCCGTGGTGCACGCGCCGCTGGTGCCAGCGCCGCTCGGACCCACGGGCCCTGCCAGGCCCGCGGGCTCCGCCGGACCCGCGGGCCCCGCCAGGCCCACGGGCCCCGCCGGGCTCAGGGGCACCGCCGGAACCAGGGCCGCCGGCCTTGACGTGGCCGCTGCCGCGGTGGCCGCGCCGTCCGGCTGGGCGATGGCCGCGCCGCCGGGCCGCCCGCGCCGCGGCAGGGCGAACGCGGCCCCGATGGCGGCGAGCAGGGCCACCAGCGCGGCGACCCGCATCCCCGTACCCATGGCCGTGGCGAAGGCGGTGTGCGCCGCGGCCGTCAGCTGCCCGCCGGTCACGCCGCCGAGATGCCGGCCCACCGCGTCGGCCGCGGCGACCGAGCTGGTGGCCAGGTGGCTCACCGGCTGCGGCACGTGCGCCGCGGCCAGCGTGCTGCCGAGCCTGGAGCGGTACACGTTCTCGGCCAGGCTGCCGATGATCGCGATGCCCAGGGCGCCACCGACCTCGCGGATCGTGTCGTTGATCGCGCTGCCCGCACCGGCCTGGTGCCCGGGAACCGTGGTCATGATCGTGGTGCTGGCCGGCGCCATCACCAGTCCCATGCCTGCGCCCATGACGGCCACGGCCACGGCCAGGGGCGGGTAGCTCGTGTCCACGCCCGCGGTGGACAGGTCCAGCAGGCCCGCGCCCATGAGCGCGATGCCCGCCGGGATGACCACCCGGCTGCCGAGCCGCCGGCCAGGACCGTGGACACCGGCGACACGGCGGCCATGGCGATCGCGAAGGGCAGCGCCCGCAGGCCGGCGGACAGCGGGCTGTAGCCGTGCACCAGCTGGAGGTACTGGGTGAGCACGAACAGGCTGCCGAACAGGGCGAAGAAGATCACGGTCACCGAGGCGGCCGCGGCCGAGAAGGCGCGGACCGCGAACACCCGCAGGTCGATCAGCGGGTCGGGGATGTGCAGCTCCCACCAGGTGAACAGGCCCAGCCCGGCCAGCCCCCCGGCCGCCTCGGCCAGCGTGAACGCGCCGGTCCAGCCGCGGGTAGGAGCCTCGATGATGGCGTCCACCAGGAGGAACAGGGCCCCGGCGATCATCACGGTGCCGGCGAAGTCGAGGCGGTGGTGGCCCGGCTCCGCGGTCTCCGGCACGATCAGCAGCACGCCGGCCAGCGCCACCGCCACGAGCGGGACGTTGATCAGGAACACGCTGCCCCACCAGAAGTGCGAGAGCAGCAGGCCGCCCAGGGTGGGGCCGATCACGATGCCCACCCCGGCCACGGCCGACCAGGCCGCGATGGCCTGCGGGCGTTCCCGGGGCGGGAACACGGAGTTCAGGATGGACAGGGTGGCGGGCATCACGAACGCCGCGCCGAGGCCCATGATCACCCGGGCCGCGATCAGCGTGCCGGCGCCGGAGGCGAACGCCGCGGCCGCGCTGCCGAGGGCTAACACGGCCAGCCCGCCGACCAGGGACAGGCGGCGGCCGTAGCGGTCGCCCAGCGCCCCGGCGGGCACCAGCAACGCCGCGAAGCACAGCGTGTAGGCGTCCGCGATCCACTGCAGCGAGCTGGTCCCCGCGTGCAGCACCCGGGCCAGCGTGGGCAGGGCGGTGTTGAGGATGGTGTTGTCGATGACAACCACCAGCAGGCTCAGGCAGAGGACCAGCAGGATCTGCCGCCGCTTCGGGTGACCCTGCGGCCACCGCGCCGCCGGCGAGGCGGCCGTGGGGGAGGCGGCCGGGTTTGGACTGGCCATCGGACTCTCCTTACAACTGCTTGCTTACGTTCGTTGTCTTACGTTCGTTGGCTTACAGTCGTAAGCATAGACATATGAACTAACAGCTGTAAAGTAGAAGCCGTGAACATGTCATCAGACCTGGTCCCCGGCGCCCCGCCCGCCTCCGCCCGGCGGCGGCAGCGCAACGCGCGCGGCCAGGGTGCGAGGCTGACCGATGACATCGTGACCGGAGCACTGGCCCTGATCGAGCGGTCCGGCTCGGACGAGGCGGTCACGCTGCGCGCGGTCGCCCGGGAGGTCGGCATCGCCGCCCCGTCGATCTACGCGCACTTCGACGACCGCGACGCGATCGTGATGGCCGTGATGCTGCGTGTCTTCGACCAGCTGGCTGAGGCGGTCGACCAGGCCACGGCGGCGGCCGGGCCCGACCCGGTCGAGCGCCTGGTGGCGGGCTGCGGGGGTTACGTCAGCTACGGGCTCGCCCATCCGGCCCGGTACGGCGTCTTGTTCTCCGGCCACCTCCGGCCGCCGGAAGAGTACTGCGCCCCGGTCCAGCTGGACCCGGGGGGCCGCCCGGTGCTGGAGTTCGGTGCGGAGGCGTTCGCGCTGCTCGTCCGGGGAATCGAGGCCTGCGTCGGGGCGGGCATGTCGGGCAGCACGGACGTCGTGGCCGACTCGACCGCGGTGTGGGTGGCCCTGCACGGTACCGTCACCCTGCGCACGGCGCTGCCCGGGTACCCGTGGCCCGAGCCGGACTCCATGGTCCGCCACCTCGTGCTGTCGCTGGCCCGGATCACGGGCCTCCCGGACGCCGGCTGACCCACCGTGATAGCTGCCCGGGTGCGCGGCCCTTTTCCCGTGCGCTGACGGGCGCGGCTCCTGCCCCGTGCACCTAGCGGGGCGCGCGGCCGGGCGGTCAGCGTCCGGTAACGCCGTCGATAGCCTCGCGGAGCAGGTCGGCGTGGCCGTTGTGCCGCGCGTACTCCCCGATCACGTGCACGTACATCATCCGGACCGAGTACGTGTCGCCGTGGCCGGCGTCGAGCGTGTCCCCGAAATCCAGCCCGGCCACGGCCTCGTCAGCCTGCCGCCACTCCGCCCGCAGCCGGGCAACGTCCTCCTGCGCCTGCGCGGCCACGGCGTCATTGAAGTCGGCGTCCTTCCCCCGGGCCGGGTCGTACATGGGCGGGACCGGCTGGCCTGCCGCGCGCTGGCGGAACCAGATCCGCTCGACCTTGGCCAGGTGCCGGATCAGGCCCAGCAGCGACAAGTTTGAGGACGGGAGCGGGCGGCGGGCCAGTTGCTCGCCGGTCAGCCCGGCACAGATGTTCAGCAGCGTGGAGCGCTGATAGTTCAGGTAGCCCTCGAGGATCGGCCGGTCATCACCGGTCATCGGCCCGTCGGCCGGGCTGGGTGTCGGTACGGTCCAGGTCATCGCCCCAGCCTGCCAGGAACGCCCACCGCGGGCGAACCAGCGGCGTTCTCGAGAGAAACTTCTTGACAAACTTCTCTCGAGAGATGACTATCGAGATATGCCTCTCGACGATGACGGCCCGGAACGTCCTCCTAACCCCCCGGATGACGTCCGCAAGTCCCCGGACGACGTGCGCACGTCCCTGGATGACGTCCGCGAGCTCACCGACTCGCAGACGCTGCGGGCTCTGACGCACCCGGTCCGCATCGCGCTCATCGAGGCTCTGCTCCTCGGCGGCGCGATGACGGCCACCGAGGTCGGAGAGCGGATCGGCGAGTCGCCCACCACCTGCTCCTTCCATCTGCGCCAGCTGGCCAAGTACGGCTTCGTGGAGGAGGCGGGCGGTGGCAAGGGCCGGTCCCGGCCGTGGCGGCTGACCTCGATCGGGATGCAGTTCGCCACCGCGCACGACGATCCGGAAACCGAGGTCGCGGCGGGTGCCCTGGTCCGGATGCTCCGCGAGCGACAGTTCGGGCGGTACCGGACCTGGCTCGAAACCAACCGCACGTTCCCGCGCGAATGGCGGGACGCGGCCGGCAGCAGCGAGAACGTCATCTACATGACCGCCCGGGAACTGGAAGAGCTGAACCGGGAACTGCTGGCCGTGCTCCTGCCGAGATACCGCGAACGGCTCACCGATCCCTCGCTCCGGCCGCCGGACGCGGTTCCGGTCGAGTTCCTCGTGCTGGCCTACCCGATCGGCCGGCCCTCGTCCGATAAGGCCGGGCCAGGCCGGGCCGGCGGCGATGACCCGCGCGACCGCGAACCGTCTTAACCACTGTCCGCCTCCTGGAGGCGGACCTGGACCCTCCCCGGAGAAGGTGACCGACCCATGCATCCGTACTTCGCGGAACAGCACATCAAGGCCCGCAACGAAGACCTTAACCGGGAACTGTCCCGGGTCCGGCCGGCCCTCACGCGGCGCCGGGCCCGGCCGCGGGCCGTCGCTGCGTCACGGCCTGGGCTGGCTTCTGGTCAGCCTGGGACTGCGCCTGGCCCTCGGCCGGGCCGGTGCGCGCCGTGCGCTCGCGGCCCGCCCGGGCGGCGGCCCCGCCATCACCCACGGATGAGCCTTGACCTCAACTGCACGTGAACTTCTAGCCTGCCGTCATGGCACACGTCGTCCAGGTGACCCGGTTCGGCGGCCCGGAAGTGCTGGCCACCATCCCGGTGCCCGATCCGGTGCGGGGGCCGGTTCTCCGCGCACGGAGCCGCATCGGGCGGCTTCGCCCCGATCGCCGCGGACGAGGCGGCAGGCCGCGGGATCATCGTGCGCGGCATCGAGCAGGTCCAGTTCGGCCCGGGCGAGCACGAGCGGCTGGCCGGGCAGGCGCGCATCAGGTCGTCCCGGTTCCAGCTGCGGTCCAGTTCGGTCGCGAGACGGTGCGCATGGCGGAGGCGGGCCGCGGCCCAGGCTACAGCGGCGATGAGGCGGACGACGAGGGCGCGTTCAGCGGCCGGGCCGCAGGGCCAGGTTGGCCCAGATGCGCTGGGACACGCCCTGGATAGTGGTGATCCCGTAGTCCAGGCCGGCGGTGCCGGGGCCGGCCGGGTCGTCGGTGGTCAGGACGGCCAGGACGTAGTTGCGGCCCTCGCCCCGGACCCAGCCGATGCTGTTGACCTGCCAGGGGCACGAGTCGTCCTGCCTGGCGCAGGTGGGCAGGTACTTCCACCCGTTCTTGAGGGCGACGGTCACGGCCGGGTCCGGGGTGGCATAGTCCGGTGCGGCGCAGGTGGTGCCCCACGGGCCGCAGCTGATGCCCCAGCGCTGGGCCGGCTCCACGCTCTCCATCAGGTGCAGCCCGTACTCCCTCGCGGCGGGGGCCAGGGTGGCGTTCGGGTAGGCGAGGGTTCGGACGATCGCGGCCTGGTCGGCGGCCGTCGTCGTGGAGTTGCCCCATCCGTAGTACGTGGGCGTCTCGCAGCCGACCCTGGTGTGGCGGGCTGGGATCAGCGTGTTGAACAGGGTGAGCGTGGTGCAGCCGCCGGGGAAGTAGAACAGTGAAGTCGCGGCCACGTTGTCGCTCTTCGTGATCATGTTCTGCAGCAGGTACCTGACGGAGTAGGGCATGTTGTCCGGGAGGGTGCCGGTCCGGGACTGGTAGCGCCACAGCCACAGAGCCATGATGTCCGCCTTGACGATGCTGGCCGTGTACTGCGTGTCCGGTCCGCCGGAGAGCAGGTAGGTCCGGCCGGCGGCCTTGTCGAACAGTGCTATCTGTGCCACGCCCTGCCGGGTGCGCAGGTAGCGGCGCACCCCGCGGAGCGGGCCGGCCAGGTGGGTGGCCTGGGCCACGTCCTTCACGGGGAGTGTGCCGGCTGCCGGCAGCGCGCCGGCCCAGTGGCGGGTGCCACCAGCACCGGGCCGGGCTGAGTACCGGGATCCCGCCGTCAGGGCGGTGGCGTGCGGTGCCTGGCGATGGGTCCCGCCGGCCGCCAGCCCGGCGGCGGCCAGGGCCGCCCCGCCGAGCACCAGACCGGAAAGCCGCACCGCACGCGAGGATCTGACTGCGCGCACCATGTCCCCCCAGGCATGACTGGCCCCTAGAACCACGGGCACCGACGCTTGCGCTGGAACGTATCAGCAGCATCAGTAAGTAGTCGAGTAACTGCGATCCGTCAGCGCGTCACCCTCGCCGCCCGCCCCGCTGCCGTGGGCGTACAGTCGGGACCATGGTGCTGGCCGGACGCAAGGTCCTCCTTCTCGCCGCGGACCTGTTCGAGGACATGGAGCTGCTCTACCCGCTGTACCGGCTGCGTGAGGAGGAGGTCACGGTGATCGTGGCCGGCCTCGACGACCACCCGGTCATGGGCAAGAAGGGCCACGGCCCGGTGCTCGTGGACACCGTGGTGGGCAAGGTCACCGCGGAGGAGTTCGACGGCCTCGTCATCCCGGGCGGTTACGCGCCGGACAAGCTGCGCCGCTCCGCGGCGGTGCTCGGCCTGGTGCGTGACTTCGATGAGGCGGGCAAGCCGGTCGCGTTCATCTGCCACGCCGGCTGGGTGCCGATCTCCGCGCAGATCCTCAAGGGCCGCCGCGCGACGAGCGTGGCCGCGATCCGGGACGACATGATCAACGCGGGAACCGACTGGGTGGACGAGGCCACCGTCGTGGACGGCAACCTCATCTCCGCCCGTACCCCGGACGACCTCGGCCCGTGGATGAGGGCCCTGCTCCGGGCGCTCGGCGGCGCCGGGTAACCGGGCGCCGCCCTCAGCGCCCGCGGCGCCAGCGTGGCTTGCGCTTCTCCAGGAAGGCCTGCGTCCATTCCCGGGCGTCCGGCGTCTGGCTGGTCGCGGCCATGACCTCGACCGCGTAGGCGTACGCCTTCGGCTGGTCCAGGTCGATCTGGGCGTACAGCGCCTGCTTCCCGATGCCCTTGCTCTCCGCCGACCCCCGGGTGACGCGCTCGAGCAGATCCTGGACCGCCGAGTCGAGCTGCCCGGCGGGCACGACCTGGTTGACCAGCCCCCAGTCCAGTGCGGTCTGCGCGCCGATCACGTCGCCGGACAGGGCCAGCTCCATGGCCCGCTTCCGGCCCACGTTCCGGGCCACGGCCACCATGGGGGTGTGGCAGAACCAGCCGCCCTTGCCGCCGGGCGTGGCGAAGCCGGCCTCCTCGCTGGCCACGGCCAGGTCGGCGCTGGCGACCAGCTGGCAGCCGGCCGCCGTGGCCAGCCCGTGCACCCGGGCCACCACCGGCTGCGGTATCTGCTGCATCAGTGTCATCAGCTCGGTGCAGGTGCCCAGC
Source organism: uncultured Actinomycetes bacterium (assembly GCA_963782185.1). GTDB lineage: Bacteria > Actinomycetota > Actinomycetes > Streptosporangiales > Streptosporangiaceae > RYN-230. The sequence continues at coordinate 23,767 of CAWAJB010000031.1, read as the reverse complement.
AGTGTGCGGATCGCCACCAGGTCGGTCCCGGCTACCTCGGCCAGGTCATGCCCGGAACTGAACACCGGGCCGTTGCCCGCCAGCACCACGCCCACGGCGTCGCTGTCGCCGATCTCGCGGAACGCGGTGATCAGCTCGCGCATGTGCGCCATCGACAGGGCGTTGCGCCGCTGCGGCCGGTTCATCGTGATCGTGGCGAAGTCCCCGGACCTCTCCACCAGGACGTGCTCGAACCCCATGGCCATCTCCTCCTGACCGCAGCCTACGTCGGCGCCGCGCCCCCGCCCAGGCACGGGCGCGTGAGGGGGCCGCGCCAGACCCCGCCACCTCGGCCTCCCATGCCGGCCAGCGAGCTCACGCCCGGCCCGGTCAGCCGCGGACCCGGAAGTAGCCGACCGCGCCCAGGTAAGCGACGCCGCCCACCGCGCCGATGAGGGCGTACGGCGCGCCGTCATGCCCGCGCGCCACCTCGATCACGAAGCCGGCCAGCACGGCCAGGATCATGACGATCGCGGTCACCGCCGTGGCCCGCAGATCGATCCCGGCCAGCCGCTCGTCGCGGTGATCGAGGATGCCCCGGATCGTCTCGCTGTGCCGCCCGGCAAGCGCGATCGCCGCGCTGAACGTGACCATGATGCCCAGGCCGATCAGCCCGTTGGCTGGCTGCCCGCCCAGGGAGAACGCTACGAGGTAGACCAGGCCGACGGTCACCCCGATGGCCGGGGTGACCCAGTACGCGCGGCTGGTCCTAGTCGTGATCTGCATGGAAGATCTCCTCGACGGCGGTCCCGAAGAACCGGGCGATAGCGATGGCCAGGGGGAGGGACGGGGTGTAGCGGCCCGTCTCGATGGAGTTGATCGTCTGCCGTGAGACGGCCAGCTCCCGGGCCAGGTCGGCCTGGGCAAGTCCCTTGGTGGTGCGGCGTTCGCGCACGTCGTTCCTCACCGCTCGTTCCTCAGCACCAGGTCCGGAGGGCAGGCCCGATGTAAAGTCTGCTTGTCACACGCTCAGGATCGCCGGCCCGGGCGGTCATGTCAAGCGAACTTGTCATCGCCTGGCGGTGAGGGGCCCGTTAACAGCACATTGCGGACGTAACGGTTCCATGTCGGAACCTCGCGCGACCGGGCCAGGAGTGGTTCACTGTTCAAATCGAGATCTGAGATCCTATTTCCTGCCGATCGGGGAGGCGATGGCCGGCACGAGTGGTACGCCCGGAGCCAAGGGTGTTCCCCTGCAGGAGGACGCGCACACGGGCGCGCCCGCCCCTGGCCCGGGTGTCCCAGGCGCGGATGCGCCGGGCACCGGCACGGCCGGCCTCGATGCCTCCGTGTCCAGCGGCACGGGCCTGCGGCTGTCCGGCGTGGGCCGGAGCTTCGGGCCGGTGGTCGCGGTGTCCGGGGTGGATCTGGAGGTCCCGCTGCACAGCCGCCTGTCCATCGTCGGGCCGAGCGGCTGCGGCAAATCTACCCTGCTCGCGCTGATGTGCGGCCTGGACGAGCCTGACGAGGGCACGATCGACGTGCTCGGCGCCACCACCTCGGCCGAGCGGCTCCGCCGCTGTGCCTGGATGCCCCAGCGCGACCTGCTGCTGCCCTGGCGCGACGTGCTCGGCAACGCCGCGCTGGCGCTGGAGAACCAGGGGGTGCGCCGTCGCATCGCGCGCCAGCGGGTCGGCCACCTGGTCGACCGGTTCGGGCTGGCCGGCTTCGAGGAGAAGCTGCCGTACCAGCTCTCCGGCGGCATGCGGCAGCGGGTATCGTTCCTGCGCACCCTGGTGGCGGGCAAGGAGGTCCTGCTCCTCGACGAGCCGTTCGGCGCCCTGGACTCCATTACCCGTGCCGACCTGCAGGAATGGCTGCGTACCGCGCTCGACGCCGAGCCGAGGACGACGGTGCTGGTCACTCACGACGTGGAGGAGGCCCTGCTGATCGGCGAGCGGGTCGTGGTCATGTCCGCCCGGCCGGGCCGGATCCGTGCCCAGTTCGAGGTGCACCTGCCGCACGCAGGCAGCCGCCGCGAGCTGATCCGGCACCCGGAGTTCGCCGAACTGCGGGATGAGATCCTGTCCCTGCTCGAGGCGGTGACATGAGCACGACAGTCACCCGTCCGGAGGAATCGGAAGTGACCGCCCCGGAGAAGTCGGGGCGCACGTCCGCGGGCATCCGCCGGGCGCTGCCCGCGGCCGCGATCCTGATCGCGATCGGCCTGATCTGGGAGGCGGTCAGCCACTGGTTCGGCGTCCCTGACTATGTGCTGCCCTCCCTGGACAGCATCTGGTCCACCGGGGTGTCCGAATGGTCTGGCACGCTGGCCAGCGCGACCTGGGTGACGACCGAGGAAGTCGTGCTGGGCTTCCTGCTGTCGATCGTGGTCGCGCTGGTCGTCGCCTTTGCCCTGCACAGCTCGCGGGTGGTCCGCAACGCCGTCTACCCGCTGCTGATCGGCTCCCAGGCGGTGCCGGTCGTGGTGATCGCGCCGGTGCTGGCCATCATCTTCGGCTACACCATCACCCCGAAGCTGATCGTGGTCACGCTGATCTGCTTCTTCCCCATCGTGGTGAACACCATCGACGGCCTGGCCTCGGTGGACCCCGAGCTGCTGCGGGTCATGCGCACCCTGGACGGCAACCGGTGGGCCACGCTGCGCCGGGTGGAGGCACCGGCCGCGCTGCCCTCGATCTTCTCCGGACTACGGATCGCGGCCACCTATGCTCCGATCGGCGCGGTGTTCGGTGAGTACGCCGGCTCGCAGAATGGCCTGGGCTACGTGATGATCCAGGCCATCCCGCAGCTGGAGACCGCCCTGGTCTTCGCCGCGATCTTCATCCTTACTGCTGAGGCAATCCTGCTGTTCATCGCCGTCTCGGTAGCCGAGCGGATCATCTGCCCATGGGCACGAGAGGGGAAACGGTGACTTCCATGACCGCAGTGCGGAAAGGCCGCAGACGCGGTGCGCTGATCCTCGGGGCCGCGGCCGTGATGTCGGCCGCCGTCGCGTGCGGATCGTCGTCCTCGTCGTCTGGCTCCACTTCCAGTTCCAGTTCCAGCGGCGCCCAGGCCATGACCAACACCACGGTGCTGCTGGACTGGTTCCCGAACCCTGATCACATCGCGCTGTACCTGGCCCAGAAGGACGGCGACTTCACCAAGCAGCACCTGAACGTGACCTTCCAATCGCCGTCCAACAGCACGGACGCGCTGAAGCTGGTCAGCCTGGGCCAGGTGCCGCTGGCCATCTCCTACGAGCCCGAGACGATCACGGCGGCTACCGCCGGCCTGAACGTCACCGCGGTCGCCGCGATGATCCCGACCTCGCTGAACTCGCTGATCATCTCGGGTAAGAGCGGGGTCAGCGGCCCGGGCGGGCTGTCCGGCAAGACGGTCGGCACCGATGGGGACCCGGTCTCGGCGCAGATGCTCAAGGCGGTGCTGAAGAAGTACAACCTTTCGCTGAACCAGATCAAGCTGGTCACGGTCAACGAGGGCCTGGTCCCGGCCATGGTGTCCAACAAGGTGTCCGCGATCATCAGCGGCTACCGGAACGTCGAGGGCATCCAGCTCGGCACGTACCCCGGGATGAATCCCAAGGTCTACCCGGTGGCCACGCAGGGCGTGCCCAACTACGACGAGCTGGTCATCATCGCCAACAAGTCCAAGCTGGCCAGTGACCCCGCCTACCGGACGATGGTCAAGGAGTTCCTGGCCGGTCTGGGCCAGGGGGCCGCGGCCGCGCAGGCCAACCCGGCCGCCGCGCTGGCCGCGATAACCCCGGTGGCCAAGGGTTACAGCCCGGCCCTGCTGAAGAAGATGGTCTATGCGACCGCGCCGCTGCTGAAGAACCCGGATGGGTTCGGGGCGATGAGCGTCAGCCAGTGGCAGAGCTTCGCCAACTGGATGAAGAGCGACGGGCTGATCACCAAGCCGGTTCAGGCGTCCACGGTCGTGAACACGTCGCAACTGCCGAAGAGCTGATCCGGGCCCGGTGGCCCGGTCAGCTGACCAGAGAAAACCTGGGCGGGCTGAGATAGAATCTGAGATCTCAGGTCGTTCTCGGTGCGGACCTGGCCGCCCGGTGGCAACCCCACCGGGCGGCGGCTCCCGTGTTGGAGGGCCCATGACGAGCGCGCCCGTCGACGGCGTCGAGCATCGCCAGCTGAAAGACTCGGTGTACCTGAAGCTGCGGCAGGAGATCGTGTCCGCCAGGCTGCCGCCGGGATACCTGCTCCGCGAGGCCGAGCTGGCCGCCCGGTTCGGGGTGAGCAAGACCCCGCTCCGCGAGGCGTTCGTGCGGCTGGAGAAGGACGGGTTCGTCGAGATCGCGCCGTACCGCAGCGCGGTCGTCGGCGGATACAGCCGCCAGGACCTGCGCGAGATCTACGAGGTGCGGGAGCTGCTGGAGGGGTTGTGCGCGCGGGAGGCCGCGCTGAACATCGCCACTGAGGACCTGGCCACGCTGTCGCGCATCGTCCGGGACAGCGCCGCGGCCTTCGGGGCCGGCGACTCTGACCGGCTCGCGGCGCTGCTGGACGAGTTCGACGGGCTCCTGTACGCCCAGTCGAAGAACAGCAGGATCACCGCGATGCTGAACAACATCCGGGACCACGTGATCCGGATCGGCCGCCTGACCGTGGCCATCCCCGGCCGGATGGGGACGTCGGTCCGGGAGCACCAGGGCATCTACGAGGCCATCGTCCAGCGGGACGGGCAGCGGGCCGAGGCCCTCATGCGCCAGCACATCCTGTCGGTCATGGCTGACCAGCTGGCCAACCTCGACCCGGAATCGGTCGCGGGCCGCCCGTGAGCGGCCAGCCGGACGTCCTCATCATCGGGGCCGGTGCGGCCGGCCTGTTCTGCGCGCTCGGCCTGAAGGACTCGGCCTCGGTCACGGTGGTCGAGGCCGGACCGGACCCGGGCACGCCGCCGCCGCGCTGGGTGCTCTACGACTACCTGCTCCCCGACGAGTGCTACTACCACTACACCGACGCGGACACCGGGATCGACCTGCCCCAGGGCCGCGGCACCGGGGGCGGCTCCACGGTCAATTCGGCCGCGGCCCTGCGCGGCCAGCCCTGGGATTTCGACGGCTGGGCCGTGCCCGGCTGGACGTGGGCGGACTGCCTGGACAGCTTCCGGGCCATCGAGTCCGACCGGCAGTTCGGCGACGCGGACTACCACGGCGCCGATGGTCCTATCCCGGTGACCCGGCTCACCCCCGGGCCGCTCGACGAGGCCCTCATCGCGCTGTGTGCCCAGCGTGGCCACCCGGCCGCCGCTGACCACAACGCGCCCGGGGCACTCGGCATCGGGGTGTGGCCGACCAACCGCCGGGACGAGGGACGCTGGGGCACGCACGCGGCCGTCCTCCCGCTGATCCGCCCGGCCGTGGACGTTCGCACCGGCACGCAGGCCATCAGGCTGCTCTTCGACGGGACGCGATGTGCCGGCGCAGAGGTCATCGGCCCGGAGGGGCAGCAGCGCCTGCATGCCGATCGCGTGGTCGTGTGCGCAGGCGCGTTCGGGTCGTCGTTGCTGCTCATGAATTCCGGCATCGGACCGGAAGCCATGGTGCGGCACGCCGGGGCCCGGCTGGTGTCCCGGCTCGACGGGGTCGGCGCCAACCTCCAGGACCATCCCTGGTGCCTGCTCGACGTGGACGTGACCGATCTGGCCGCTATCGAGGCCCGGCCGGTCAGCGGGGCGCTGCTGCGCTACGAGCTGCCCGGCGATCACGTGGAGGCGGAGATCTTCCCCTGGCAGACCCGGCCATATGACCCGTCCGTGCCCGCCACCCAGGTCTCCTTCACTGCGGCCCTGATGACGCCGCTCAGCCGCGGCCGGGTCACCCTGACCCCCGGCGGGGTGGCCGAGGTCCGGGTCCGCCACCTCACGGAGGAGCAGGACGCGGCCAGGATGGCCGGCATCGTGGCCACCACCGCGGACATGATCGACGAGCTGGCCGCACAGGGGCTGGTCCGGGTGCCCGACGACGCGTGGTGGCGGGTGGATGACGTGGTCGCCGCGGGCCGGCGGGTGGCCGGGACCTACAACCACCACTGCGGGACCTGCCGGATGGGTGACCCGGCCGACCTGCGCTCCGTGGTCAGCCCGGGCCTGGACGTGCTCGGCACCTCCGGCCTGACCGTGGCGGACTCCTCGGTCTTCCCGGTCATCCCGCGGGCCAACACCAACCTGGCGTCGATGATGATCGGCCACCGGGCGGCCCAGCTCCTGCGCGCCTAGGCGGCCCCCGGGCCAGCCAGGGCCATATCCCAGAAGGCCAGCTCGTAACGGGTGGAGCGGTCGAACACCGCGGCCAGCGACGTCATCAGGGCTTCGTCGGCCACGTCGGCGTGCTGGTCGAGCAGGGAGGTACTCGCCTGCACCAGCTCGTCGTAACCGTCCCCGGCGAACATCGCGATCCAGTCCGCGTAGACGGGGTCGGCGGGCAGGGACGCGGCCAGGCCGGTCGCGAGCTCGCCGTAGCTCCACTGGCAGGGCAGCACCGCGGCGAGCCCGGCCGGCAGGTCATGCCGGCCGGCCGTGTCCAGCAGGTGCCGGGTGTAGGCGTAGGTGACCGGGGCCATCGCGGCGGCGGGATCGGCCCGGCCCGGGCCGCCCAGCCGGGCCAGGAACGCATGGTTGGCGGGCAGCTCGGTGTCCACGATCTGGCCGAGGAACCTGGTCAGCACCGTAATCGCGGGCAGGTCCGGGGCCCGGCCGATGATCAGGGCGATGGCCCGCGCGTAATCCTCGAGGTACAGCACGTTCTGCTCGAAGTAGTAGCGGAAGGTCTCGTGTGGCAGCGAGCCCGCGCCGATCTCGGCCACCATCGGATGGCTGACCGCCGCCGCCCAGCTGGCCACGCCGCGCTCGCGCAGCAGGGCCGAGGCCGAGATCACTGTGCCCATCGGGTGACTCCCCACTGGTCCGGCGGCCGAGACATGAGATATCAGACTCTGCGCCGCTTGCCTTCGTCAAGGCCAGCGCAGCATCGCGGCCGCCACGGCCAGCAGGCTCAGGCGGCGAAACAGGATGGTTACGCGGCCGGCATTGACGGGCTGAGGCTCCCGCTCCTAGCCTCAGATCTGAGATCTGATCTGGGAGGCAGAATGGCCGACGCCGCGGGCAGTTCCGACCGTGCCGGAACAGGCGGGGCGGCCGGACCGGTCACGGTCGACATGGTCGTCGCGGGCGGCTGGCTGCTGACCATGAACCCCCAGCGGCAGATGTTCCGGGCGGGCGCGGTGGCCATCGACGCCAGGGTCATCGTCGAGGTGGGCCAGCGGGACGACCTGCTCAGCCGGTACTCGCCCGGCCGGCTCATCGACGCGCCGGACGGCGTGATCACCCCGGGCCTGGTGAACGGGCACCGGCACCTGCTGTGCTGCGCCAAGGGCGCGATGCCGGAGGGCGGCCAGACCCTCGACGCGCTGCGCCGGTTCATCTACCCGTCCTTCGCCGCCCTGACTGAGCAGGACATGTACGTGCACGCCCAGCACGCCGCCGCGGAGATGATCCGGTTCGGCACGACCCTGTTCGAGGAGCCGGGCGTCAACCACCTGGACGCCGTGCTGGAGGCGCTGGCCTCGTCCGGGATCCGGGCCCGGACCGGCCCGTGGACCTGGGACCAGGCCGGCCCGGCCGGCGCCGCGGACCTGCCGGACTGGCTGCGGATGGACGCCAGGACAGCGCTGCGCCGGCTGTCCGACGGGATCGAGCAGGTCCGCAAGTTCGGCCACCCGCGGATCAGGGACGCGGTCACCATCGAGGGCGTGGGCACCTGCTCCGACGAGCTCAACCGGGGGGCCGCCGAGCTCGCCCGGGACGCGGAGTCCCTGTTCGTGCTGCACAAGTTGACCAGCGAGCGTGAGGTCGAGCTGGAGCTGGCCACGTTCGGGCACCGCCCGGTCGAGCACATGCACCAGATCGGCGCGCTCAACGAGCGGACCCTGCTCAACCACATGACCAGCCTGGATGACCGCGACGTGCGGTACGTGGCCGACGCCGGCGCGCGGATCTCGCAGAACCCGAGCTCCGCGCTCAAGCTGGCCAAGGGCACCACGCAGACCGGGAAATGGCCGGAGCTGCTGGCCGCCGGGGTGCCGATGGCGCTGGGCACCGACGCCGAGAACGTCTCCAATCACACCGACATCTGCCGCTCGATGCAGCTGGCGGCGCTGCTGCCCCGGGACGCTAGGCGCGACCCCCGGGCGGTCACCGCGGAGCAGGCCGTGGAGATGGCCACGATCAGCGGCGCGACCGCGCTGTGGATGGACGACGTGACCGGCTCGCTGGAGCCCGGCAAGCAGGCCGACCTGGTCGTGTTCGACACCGCGGACTTCGACTGGCGGCCGCTGCACAACCCGGTGGCCAACCTGGTCTACGGGGTGACCGGGCACTCGGTGGACACCGTCCTGGTCGGCGGCGACGTCCTGCTCGACCACAAGAAGCTGACCCGCGTGGACGAGGCAGAGCTGCGCGGGCAGGTCGAGCAGATCAACCGGCGGGTCCTGCGCGAGATCGGCATCGACCCCCAGCCGCAGTGGCCTGTCCTGTGAGGACACCATGATCGTGGTGCCTCTTGCGTCGCCGGCGGCGGCGAGGCCAAACGCACCACGGTGATCCGTCGGTGGGGTCGGTGGGGTGGACGGCCGGGTTCAGAGTTTCCGGTACATGACATGCAGGCCGACGTACCCGTGGTCGGGGTGGTCGAAGGCCTCAGGCACGGTGCCGATGATGTCGAATCCCAGCGAGCGCCACAAGTGCACGGCGGGATGGTTGGCTTCGACCACGGCATTGAACTGGATGCCGCGGAAACCTTCGGCCCTCGACCAGCTGAGGACGTATTCGCCGAGTGCGCGGCCCACTCCCAGGCTCTGGCGGGCGGGGTCAACGATGAAGGAAGCGGTGGCGATATGCGCCCCGCGTCCGGGCCGGTTGGGTCCCATCTTCGCGGAGCCGGTGATGGTGCCGTCGCCGGTGACGGCGACCACGGTCTGCCCCGGCGGTTCTTCAATCCACCAGGGGCGGGCCTGCTCGAGGGTCTGCCCCGCCGGAAAGGGATAGGTCTTCCCCTCGGCCATGATTGCCGCGTAGATGGGATAGATGCGCGGCCAGTCCTGGCCGGTGGCTGTCCGGATGAGCACCCGCCCGAATCTACCCGTGCCGACACCAGCGGCCCCCAACCCGTGCCCCATTTCATTACCGCGGTGCATTGTGGGCGTGATAGCGACCACAATGCACCGCGCTAATCTGTTGGTGGGGTTGGTGGGGTTGGTGGGGTTGGTGGGGTTGGTGGGGTTGGCGGGGTTCGGGGCGGGGCGGGGCGGCGTCAGGCGGGGGGGCGAGGGGGCGTCAGGCGGGGAGGAGGCCGAGCATGCGGGCGTAGTTGTCACCGAGGATGCCGTCCAGCTTGGCCTGGGGGATGGGGTCGCAGCCCACCCGCTCCGCGTGGGAGTTCACGTCCAGCAGCTTGTCGCGCAGCTTGACCGGGTCGTAGAGGAAGCCCGGGTAGTCGGTGCCGAAGAACAGCTTCTCCAGCGGCACGAAGGACGCCTGCGCGTGCACCAGGAACCGCAGCAGCTCCTCCGTGGTCACGCTGGCGATGTGGTAGCTCAGCTCGGCGTAGAAGTTCGGGTGCTTGGTCAGCATGAACATGGCCTCGTCCACCCAGGGCAGGCCGCAGTGCGCGATGGTCAGCCGCAGATCCCGGAAATGCCGGCCCGCCGCGTCCAGCAGCGCCGGGCGGGCGTACTCCATCCGGGCGTCGATCCGGGTCGAGCCGGCCTGGTGCACCATGACCGGGATCCCCAGCTCCTCCGCCTTCTCGAAGACAGGGAACGCGGTCACCGGGTCGGCGGGGGACCAGTCCTGGTACATGGGGTACAGCTTGAGGCCGGTCAGGCCCAGGTCCCGCACGGCCCGTTCCAGCTCCGCCACGGCGGCCCGGGGCCCGCGGTAGGCCGGGTTGACCGACGCGTAGCCGATGAACGTGTCCGGCCGGGCCGCGGCGATCGCGGCGATGTAGTCGTTGCACTTCTCCGGGGTCGGCGGCCCGGGTACCCCGGTGATGCCGCTGGTGTCCACGGTGCCGATCAGCTCGCCGTCCAGGAACTGCGGCGACACGGCCAGGATCACGATCTTGTCGAAGCCAGGGTGGTCGCGGACCGACTCGTCCGGCCCGATGACCGGGAAGCCCTTCCGGCTGTACCCGCTGGCCTCCCACTCCTCCTCAGTGGGCGGCCGGTGCGACGGCAGCAGGCCGAGGCTGCGGTAGATGCACAGGGAGCCCTCACGCCCGTACTCGGTGGTGAACTCCGCGTCCTCGGCGAGGCTCAGGATGTGCGTGTGCGCGTCGATCTGCATCAGCCAGGCCCCCCAGGGGAGTCAGGTGCATCGGGAGTGAGCACGGGCGGACCGTTAGGAACGGATCTTCTCCAGCGTGCGCAGGAACCCTGCGTTGGCCCCGGACAGGATCTGCTGCTCGTCCATGGTGAGCAGCTCCCGCCCCCGCATCAGGATCTGACCGTCCACGATCGTGGTGTCCACCGCGCTGCCGTTGGCCGAGAACACCAGGTGGGAATAGATGTGGGCCTGGTCGCCCGGCATCAGCGGGGTGAACATCGGGTTGGCCGTGTCGACCAGGATCACGTCGGCTTTATGCCCGGGGGTGAGCTGGCCGGTGTCGTGCCGCAGCGCCGCGGACCCGTTGCGGGTGGCCATCCGCAGCACGGCGGGGGCCTGCATGAGGCTGGCATCCACCCGCTGGGCGCGGTGCATGAGCGAGGCGAACTTCATCACCTCGAACGCGTCCCGGCTGTTGTTGCACTCGGCGGCGTCGTGGCCCAGGCCCACGTTGATCCCGGCCGCGAGCATCTCGGGGAGCCGGGCGATCCCGTTGCCCAGCTTGGCGTTGGAGCTGGGGTTGTGCGAGATCTGGGTGCCGGTCTCGCGCATCAGCGCGATCTCGGTGTCGGACAGCCACACGCAGTGCGCGGCCACGCAGTCGGCGCCGAGCAGGCCGGCGTCGTAGGCCACCTCGGTGGGCCGGCGGCCGAACCGCTCCACGGAGTTCTCCACCTCGGTGAGCGACTCGTTCAGGTGGATGTGGATGCCGGTGCCCAGCTCGTCGGCCAGCGCCCGGGCGTCGCGGAGCAGCCCGGGGGAGGCCAGCGGCAGCCACTCGATCCCGACGTACACCTCGATCCGCCCGCCGCCGAGACCGTGCACGGCGTCGTAGGCGTCCCGGTTGTCCTGGAGGGTGTCCAGGTTGTGCTCGGGCAGGGCCACGTCATTGGACAGCACGGCGCGGATGCCGATGTCGTGCGCGGCCCGGCCCAGGTCGGGCAGCCGGCGGTACATGTCGTTGACGGTGGTGACCCCGCACTTGATCGACTCGAGGTAGCTCGCGGCGGCGGACCAGTAGGCCGCGTCGGCGTCCAGGGTGCGGATGAACGGGTACCAGCAGGCGTCCAGGTACTCCCACAGCGGCAGGTGGTCGCTGAAACCCTTGGCGATCGCCGTGTGATAGTGCAGGTCGACCAGGCCGGGCATGACGATCTTGCCGGACGCGTCGATGACCTGGTCGCCGTCGGCGGGCGCGCCGGGGTAGGGGCCCTCGCCGACCGAGGCGATCCGGTCGCCGTCCAGCACCACGTGCCCGCCGAAGTGCACGTCGTCGGCGTCGTTGACGGTCAGCACCGTGCCGCCGGTGATGATGATTGCGCTCATGCCCGTGCTCCTGGTCAGTTCGTGTAGTCGATGGCCGCGACGATGCGCTGCAGGGCCAGGTTGGCCTGGGCCCGGACGGCCGCCTCGTCGACGGTGCGCAGTTCCCGGCCGCGCATGAGGATCCGCCCGTCCACGATCGTGGTGTCCACGGCGCTGCCGTCCGCCGCGAACACCAGGTGCGAGTACAGCTGGGCCGGGTCGCCCGGCAGCATCGGGGTGAACATCGCGCTGCGGGTGTCCACCAGGATCACGTCCGCCTTCTTGCCCGCGGACAGCTCGCCGGTCTCGTGGCCCAGCGCGGCCGCGCCGTTGCGGGTCGCCATCGCCACCACGTCCGGGGCCTGCAGCAGGCTGGCGTCGCCCCGGTAGGCGCGGTGGATGAGCGACGCGAACTTCATCACATCGAACAGGTCGCAGCTGTTGCTGGACTCGGCCGCGTCGTGACCCAGACCGACGTTCAGGCCGGCGGCGAGCATCTCCGGGAGCCGGGCGACCCCGTTGCCCAGCTTGGCGTTGGAGCTGGGGTTGTGCGAGATGTGCGTGCCGGTCTCGCGCATCAGCCCGATCTCGTGGTCGGTGAGCCACACGCAGTGCGCGGCCACGCAGTCCGGGCCGAGCAGGCCGGCGTCGTAGGCCACCTCGGCGGGCCGGCGGCCGAACCGGGCCCGGGAGTTCTCCACCTCGCCGAGGGACTCGTTGAGGTGCACGTGGATCCCGGTGCCCAGCTCGTCGGCGAGCTGGCGGGCGTCCCTGAGCAGCTCCGGGGAGGCCAGCGGCAGCCATTCGATGCCGACGTACACCTGGACCCGGCCGCCGCCCAGGCCGTGCACGGCGTCGTAGGAGTCCCGGTTGTCCTGCAGCGTGTCCAGCTCGTGCTCGGGCAGCGCCACGTCGTTGGACAGCACGGCCCGGATGCCGATCTCCTCGGCGGCCCGGCCCAGCGCGCCGAGCTGGCGGTACATGTCGTTGACCGTGGTCACGCCGCACTTGATCGACTCGAGGTAGCTATTGAGGGCGGCCCAGTACGCGGTCTCCGGGTCGAGCGCCTGGATCGACGGGTACCAGAACTGCTCCAGCGACTCCAGCAGCGGCAGGTGGTCACAGAAACCCTTGCCGATCGCGGTGTGGTAGTGCAGGTCCACCATTCCCGGCATGACGACCATCCCGGACGCGTCGATGACCTCCGCGCCCGCGGGGGCCTCGCCCGGGTAGGCGCCCTCGCCGACCGCGGCGATCCGGTCCCCGTCGATGACCACGTGGCCGGGAACGTGCACGGTGCGGGCGTCGTCCACCGTCAGCACGGTGCCGCCCTGGATGACGATCATGCGGGTTCCTTCCTGGCTGGCCTGATGCTCACCGGTGTCACGTCAGCGCCGCCTCGGCCGCCACACAGTCCGCAAACGCTCTTATCGTGGCCATCCGGTCCGCGCCGAGCGGGAACACGGTGACCGAGTTGACGCCCAGCCCGGCCAGGTCCCGCAGGTGCTGCCGCGCCTCGTCGCGGCCGCCGGCCAGCGCCATCCGCTTGACGAACTCGACCGGCAGCGCCTCCGCCGCCCGGGCCGCCTCCTGGAACTCGCCGCCCGCGTAGCTGCCCCGGACCTGGTCGATGATGTCCTGCGGCAGGCCGGCCAGCCGGCAGTGCACCGGCGCGGTCTGCGGGAACCAGGCGGCGATCGTGCGGGCCGCGGCGATGGCCGCCGTCTCGTCCTCGCTGATGGCCCCGTAGGCGAACACGGTCACCGGCGGCCGCTGACTGCGCCCGGCCGCCTGGGCGCCGCGGTCGATGTGCTCCAGCGCGAACGAGATCCCGTCCGGGTGCAGCCCGGCCAGCAGGATCACCCCGTCCGCGACCCGGCCGGCGAGCTCCAGGGTGCGCGGGCCGGTCGCGGACACCCACACCGGGATGTCCAGCCCCGGGGGGAAGCGGTAGTGCGCGTCGTGCAGCGCGAACCCCGGCCCGTCGGCGTCGACGGCCGCGCCGGTCCACAGCGCGCGGATGGCCGCGATCGACGCCTCCAGGGTGGCGAGGCTGGCCGGGGTGTAGCCGAGCGACAGCAGCGGCCGGTCGCCCGCGCCGATGCCCAGGATGACCCGGCCGCCGGAGATCTCGGCCACGGTGGCGGCGGCCACCGCGGTGATCGCCGGGTGCCGGGTCACCGGGTTGGTCACCGCGGTGCCGAGTGTCATCCGGGACGTCTGCCGGGCCGCCAGCGTGAGGTAGGCCCAGCAGTTGCGGGAGTGCAGCGAGGAGTCGGTCAGCCAGAGGTTGTCGTAGCCGAGGGTCTCGATCTCGGTGACCATTTCCTCGAAGTCGGCGGGCGGGTCCACGCCCTGCAGGGTCACGCCGGTGTGCACCGTTCTCACCACTCCTGTCCGTCCAGTCGGGCGACCGTGGCCGCCAGCGCGGCCAGCCCGGCCGCCACCGGGTCGACGTCGATCCACTCCTGCTCGGTGTGGGTGCCCTCGCCGGTGGTGATGCCGAGAGTCAGGGCCGGGATGCCGCGCGGGTAGGCGGCGTTGGCGTCGGTGCTGGCGGCGGTGAGCCGGGGCGGGATCCCCGCCTCGCGCAGCACGTCTGCGGCCAGGGTAGCCAGCGGGTGATCCGGGTCGAGCTGGCCGGCGGGCCGTTCCCCGATCTCGTGCACCGAGATCCCGAGCGGCACGGCCGGGTCCTCCAGCACGGCCCGGGCGGCCGTGCGCAGCGCGCCGAGGGCCGCGGGGTCGCCGCTGCGCAGGTCGACGAGGAACCTGGCCTGCCGGGCCCGGGAGTTGACCGACTCGCCGCCTTCGATGAGCCCCACGTTCACGGTGGTCTTGGGCAGGCCGGGCTGGCCTGGCCCGGGAAGGGGCGGCTCCGGGCGGGCCAGCCCGGCCAGCGCGGTGGTCAGCCGGGCCGCCTCGTGCACCGCGCTGGGCTGGCTGGCCTCCTCCCAGGCGTGCCCGCCCGGCCCGGTGACCGTGACCCGCCACCGGGTCGAGCCCACGCCGGTCACGTTCACCCGCCCGAGGTAGTTGCCTTCCAGCGCGATGACGGCGCGGACCGGGCCGGGCGGGTCGTCGAGCAGGGCCCGGACGCCGGCCAGGTTGCCGAGGCCCTCCTCGCCGGTGGTGGCCACGATCCATACCGGGTGCCGGAGCCGGGCGGGCAGGAGCGCGTCGAGGGCGGCGAGCGAGCAGACCGCGACCGTGTTGTCGCCCACCCCGGGGCCGGACAGGCGCCCGGCGTGGCGCACGACCGCGTGCGGAACCTCGGGGCCGAACACGGTGTCCAGGTGGGCGCACAGCAGCACCGCGGGCCGGCCGGGGTCGCCCGCGCGCAGCCGGGCCCGGACGTTCCCGGCCGTGTCGGTCGTGACGGCGGCCAGCCCGTCGGCGGCCCACCAGTCGCGGACAACCCGGGCCCGCTGGTATTCGCGGCGGGGCGGCGCCGGGATCGCGCTCAGCGCGATGGTCCGGTCGAGGACCAGCCGGGCCAGCTGGCCCGTGTCCGGCTGGCTGGTGCCCGGCTGGCCCGCGTTGTGCTGGCTGGTGCCCGGCTGGCCCGGGCGGGCGGCACTCATCCGGCCACGATCCCGCGGGCCATCAGGTCGCCGATCCCGGCCGCGCCCAGCCCGGCTTCGGCGAGGATCTCCGTGGTGTGCTGGCCCAGCGCGGGCGCGCCGCGCGAGTAGCCGAGGGTTCCGGCGCCCAGGTTGCCGGCGTTGGCGGCGGGCTCGGCCAGGCCGGGCGCCACCGAGAGCGGCGGGCGGACCGTTTGATAGCCGTGGCCATCCGGCGTACTGGCCGCGTGGCGGATCTGGAGGGCCTCGGCCTGCGCCGAGGTCAGCGCCGCGGCGGGCGTGAGCACGGGGGAGGCGGGGATGCCGGCCCCGTCGAGGGCCTGCTGCCAGTGCCCCGCGGTCTGCAGGGTGAGGACCTGCTCGATCTCGGCGGTCAGCTCGGCCCGGTGCCGCAACCGGTCGGCGTTGGTGGCGAAGCGCGGGTCCGCGGCCCAGTCCGGCCGGCCCAGCACGTCGCAGAGCTTGAGCCACAGCGGTTCGCTGCCCGCTCCGGCGAGGGCGAGGGACCCGTCCCGGCAGCGGAACACGCCGTAGGGGGCGAACTGGGGGGAGTCGTTGCCGAGCAGGCCGGGCGAGGTGCCGGTCTCCAGGATGTCCGCGGCGTAGCTGGTGAAGCAGCTCAGCGCGAACTCCAGCAGCGACGAGCTCACCGTGCGGCCGAGCCCGTCGGCGGTCCGGGCGAACAGCGCCGCGACGATGGCGGTCGCCGCGCTCATCCCGGACCCGATGTCGAGGACCGGGGCGCCGACCTTGACCGGGCCGCCCGCCTCGCTGCCGGTGACCGCCATGATCCCGCTGGCCGCCTGGAGGATCAGGTCGAAGCCACCGCGGGCCGCGTCCGGGCCGGCCTGGCCGAACCCGGAGATCGACGCGTACACCAGCCGCGGGTTGAGCGCGTGCAGGTGGTCCGGGCCGAGGCCGGCCCGCGCCAGTGACCCCGGCCGGGCGTTCTCCACGAACACGTCGCTGCGGCGCGCCAGCGCGGTGACCAGTTCGCGGCCGTCCGGCGCGGCGAGGTTGACGGCGATGCTCCGCTTGCCGGTGTTCAGCGACGCGAACAGGCCGCTCAGGCTGCCCACCGTGACCGCGCCCTGGGCGCGGTAGGGGTCGCCGCCGGGCAGCCCCTCCACCTTGATCACGTCGGCCCCGAGCGCGTCCAGCACCATCGTGCAGTAGGCGCCGGACACGAAGCGGGTCAGGTCCAGCACCCGGATCCCGGCCAGCGGCTTGCCTGCGGGCGGCCTCACCATGGGGCAGGTTCCCGGTGCTCGCCGAACTCGGCGCGGAGCACGTCGGTGATCTCGCCGACGGTGCAGCCGGCCCGGGCCGCGGTGAGCAAGGCCGGCATGGTGTTGGCGCCGGCCGTCACCGCCTCCTTGACCTGGGTGAGCGCGCGGGCAGCCGGGGCGGCGTCCCGCCCGGCGAGCCGGCTGGCCAGCCGGGCCCGCTGCTGGCCGGCCGCGGCGGAGTCCACCTCGAACAGCCGGGGCGGGTGTTCCTCGCCGCCGCCGGTGAACTGGTTGACCCCGACCTTGACCCGTTCGCCGGACTGGACCGCCAGCTCGGCGCGGTAGGCGGCCTCGGCGATCCAGCGCTGGGGCACGCCCTGCTCGAGCAGGTGCACGTAGCCGCCGCCGGCGTCCACCTCCTGGACCAGGGCCAGCGCCCGGCTGCGCAGCTCGCTGGTCAGCGACTCCACGAAGTACGAACCCGCCAGCGGGTCGACGGTCCTGGTCACCCCGGATTCGTGGGCGATGATCTGCTGGGTGCGCAGGGCCAGCCGGACCGACTCCTCGGTGGGGATCTCCAGCGCCTCGTCGTAGCCCATGACGTGGATGGACTGGGCGCCGCCCAGCACCGCGGCCAGGCACTGCAGGGTCGAGCGCACGACGTTGTTCAGCGGCTGCTGGGCGGTCAGCGTGGCCCCGGAGCAGCCGGAGAAAAAGCGCAGCCTGCCTGAGTGCGGGTTGGCCGCCCCGAACCGCTCGGTGGCGATCTCGTACCACAGGCCGCGTGCCGCGCGGACCTTGGCCGCCTCCTCGAACAGGTCCAGCTGGCTGGAGAAGTGGAACGACAGCCGCGGCGCGAACGAGTCGAACGCCAGGCCGCGGGCGGTGAAGTGCTCGGCGTAGGCGATGGCCGCGGCCATGGTCAGCCCGATCTCCTGGACGGCGTCGCAGCCCGCCTCCCGGGCGTGGTACCCGGTGATCGAGATGGGATTGAAGCGCGGCAGTTCCCGGGCGCAGTACTCGACCACGTCGCCGGCCAGCTGGAGCGAGGGCTGCGGCGGGAACACGTAGAGCTTGCGGGCCAGGAACTCCTTGAGGATGTCGTTCTGCAGCGTGCCCGCCAGCCGGGCCGGGTCCACCCCGCGCCGCTCCGCCGCCACGATGTAGAAGGCCAGGATGATCGGGGCGGTCGCGTTGATGGTGAAGTTGACCGACAGGTCCTCCAGCGGCAGGCCGCCGAACACGGCGGCCATGTCGTCCGCGGTGTCGATGGCCACGCCCACCCGGCCCACCTCGTTGCTGGCCAGTTCGTGGGACGAGTCGTAGCCCAGCTGGGTGGGCAGGTCGAACGCGACCGACAGCGCCGTCTGCCCCTGGCTCAGCAGGTACCGGAAGCGCTCGTTGGTGTCCTCGGCGGAGCCGAACCCGGCGTACTGGCGCATGGTCCACAGCCGCTCGCGGTACATCGACGCGTACGGGCCGCGGATGTAGGGGGGCTCGCCGGGATGGCCTGACGGCGGGCCGGGTTCCTCCGGCGGCCCGTACCAGGGCTCGACCGGGATGCCCGAGTCGGTGGTGATCATCGGCTGCCGCCGTCCCGGGTCCCGTGGCTGAGGGCCAGAACGCCCGCTACCACGTCCCCGATCGGCGTCCCCACGCCGTAGACGGCGCGGACCCCGAGGCCGGTGAGGGCCGGGATGTCCTGGGCCGGGATCGTGCCTCCGACGACCAGCGGGATGTCGTCCACTCCCGCGGCCTGCTGCGCCTCGCGGATCTGGCGGGCCAGCGGGATGTGCACGCCGGACAGGACCGAGATCCCGATCACGTCGGCGTCCTCGGCCTGGGCCGCCGCGACGATCTGCCCGGGGGTCTGGCGCAGCCCGAGGTAGATGACCTCGGCGCCGGCGTCCCGCAGCGCCATCGCGACGACTTTGACGCCGCGGTCGTGGCCATCCAATCCCGGCTTCGCCAGCACCACCCTCATGCGCCTTCCGCTCCGTCTGGCTTCTTCCCAGCCGCAGGCTTCGCCAGCACCACCCTCATCCGTTCAGCGCCCGGGCCAGCGCGAGGGCGGCGAAGGCGGCGTAGACCTGGGTGGCCTCGACGATGTCGGCCACGCTCAGGTGCTCGTCCGGGCAGTACACCGGCTCACCGCCGGGCCCGAAGATGACCGTGGGCACCTTGGCGCCGAAGCTGGCCGTGTCGCCCAGCCAGCCGGCCACCTGGAGCACCGGCTCGGCCGGCCGGTGCGAGGCGCCCGCGGCCGGCTCGCGCGGCTGGGCGCGGACCGAGCGGACGGCGTCGCGCATGTGCCGGACGACCTCGTCGTCCGGCCCGGCCAGGTAGCCGTCCTTGACGTCGGCCAGCACGACCTCGGCCCGCAGCCGCGGGTCGCGCCGCCGGGCCCGTTCCAGGCAGCGGTCCACCTCGGCCCGCACCTCGGCCACGCTGACCCCGGGCTGCGGGCGGCAGTCCACCCGGATCACGCACTCGTCGGGGATCATCGACGGCCCGCCAGGCGGCAGGCCCCCGTAGACGCGCCCGGGCACCACGAACGTCTCCGGGCCGAACAGTTCCCCGACCCAGCCCTCCAGCTCCGGCGTGAAGTTCGAGGCGTCCAGCTCGAGGATGGCCTGCGCGGCGAGCACGTTCGCGTTCACGGCCAGCGGCTTGTGGCAGGTGTGCGCCGACCGGCCGAGGAGCGTGACGTCGAAGTAGTAGCGGCCGCGGTGGCCGAGGAAGATCTCGTTGTCGGACAGCTCGCCGAGCACCGCCATGTCGGCCGGGTTGCTGTCGAAGTAGGCGATGGAGCCGAGCTGGTCGCCCATGTGGTCGGCCACCGCGGCCATCGCCACCGTGCCGGACAGCTCCACCCCGCTGTCACGCAGCGCCTCCATGGCCACGATCTCGCAGGCCAGCGCGGCCTTCATGTCCATGATCCCGTGACCGTAGACGCTGCCGTCGATCAGCTCACCCGAGAACGGCGTGGTCGCGGTCCAGCCGTGCGACACCGGCTTCGTGTCCAGGTGCCCGGTGAGCACCACCCGGGGGCCGGCGCCGAAGGACAGCTCGCCCAGCGCGTTCGGCCGGCCGGGCAGCACCGGCTGGAGGCTGGTGGCCTCGAACCCGGACGCCGTCATCACCGAATGCAGGAAGCCGGCCAGCTCGCCCTCCTCGCCGAGCACGCTCGGAATGCGGCACACCTGCTGGACCAGATCGATCAGCCGGTGGGTGTCCACCGCAGCGGCGGCGCGGGCGCTGAGCTGTTCCGGAGTCGGCACGAACATCCCCACTCGTTACGTAAAAATAAGATCTCAGATCTTATGATCGCCCAAGTTTAGGCTCGGCCGGTACCGCTGGCAAGGGTCCCCGGCCTGGCCCTCTGGGTCCTCCCCGCGCCCCTCGTACGGGCCCGGGACGGCCCGGCTGACCCGCCCTCGCTGGCCAGCCGAGGGCGGTGGCCACCTCGCGCTCTGGTGCCCCGCATCAGGGCACGAACATGCGGGAAAGGCAAAGATATAAGATCTGGGCTCCCGTTGCCGGGGCTATCAGCGGCGGAATGTGAAATCTATCGACGGCAGCACAGGGTTAATCAGGATGGGTTCCGGGTGATCCGGCCGCTCAGGCGTGGACCTTGACGCGTTCCGGACGGGTGTGCTTCAGTGCAGATCTCAGATCTCATCGGGACCTGACCCTGCTGTCCCATCGCACCGGGAGTTCGCGCGTGGCCGCCCTGGAACCATTTGAGCAGTTCCTGCAGCGCCCCCGCGGACTGGTGATCGCCGGGACCGAGCGGCCGGCTGCCTCGGGTCAGTGGTTCGAGGTGCAGAATCCGGCCACCGGCGGCCCCCTCGCCACGGTCGCCGACTGCGGCCCGGCGGACGTGGACGCCGCGGTGGAGGCGGCCCGCGCAGCGCTCGGTCCGTGGTCGGCGCAGGCCCCGGCCCGCCGCGCCGAGTTGCTCTGGGAACTCGGCCGCCGGATCGAGGGCCTGGCCGCGGAGTTCGCCCGGCTCGAGGCGCTCGACAACGGCAAGCCCACCAGCGAATCACTCGCCGTGGACGTGCCGTTGTGCGCGGGCCTGTTCCGCTACTACGCCGGCTGGGCCACCAAGATCGAGGGTGAGACCATCACCCCTGCCAGCGGGGCCGCCTTCCACGTCTACACCCGGCGGGAGCCGGTCGGCGTGGTCGCGGCGATCATCCCGTGGAACTTCCCGCTGCTGATGTGCGGCTACAAGCTGGGCCCGGCACTGGCCGCAGGGAACACGGTGATCCTCAAGCCGGCCGAGCAGACCCCGTTGTCCGCGCTGCGGCTGGCCCAGCTCATCGAGGAGGTCGGGTTCCCGCCCGGGGTGGTCAACGTGATTCCCGGATTCGGGCCCACAGCCGGGGCGCCGCTGGCCGCCCATCCGGGCGTGGACAAGGTCACGTTCACCGGCGAGACCGGCACCGGCCAGAAGATCCTCGATGCGGCGAAGGGCAACATGAAGCGCCTCTCGCTCGAACTGGGGGGCAAGTCGCCCAGCCTGGTCTTCGCGGACGCAGACCTCGACGCGGCTGTGGAGGGCACGTTCGGCGCGGTCTACTTCAACCAGGGCCAGTGCTGCATCGCCGGCGCCCGTGTCTACGTCGAGGACACGGTGCACGACGAGTTCCTGGCCCGGCTGGCCGACAAGGTCCGCGCGGTCCGGCTCGGCGACGGCCTCGACCCTCAGACCACGATGGGACCGCTGGTCAGCGCCGAGCAGCGGGACCGGGTGCTGTCCCTGGTCCGGTCCGGCCTGGACGACGGGGCCACCGCACTGGTCGGCGGCACCCCGGTGACCGACCCGGCCCTGGACGGCGGCTTCTTCGTGACCCCGACCATCCTGACCGGGGTGACCCCGGGGATGCGGGTGATGCGCGAGGAGATCTTCGGGCCGGTGGCCATGGTGTCCTCGTTCGCCACCGAGGAGGAAGCGGTCGCGGCGGCGAACGACACCGCGTTCGGCCTCGCCTCGGGCGTCTGGACCCGGGACATCAAGCGCGGTCACCGGGTGGCCGCCGCCATCCGGGCCGGCGTGGTCTGGGTCAACACCTACGGATGGTTCGACGTCGCGGTCCCGTACGGCGGCTTCCGGATGAGCGGTTTCGGCAAGGAACTCGGCCGCGAGGCGCTGGACTCCTACCTGCAGACCAAGACCGTGTGGATCGACCTGTCGTGAGGAAGACGGATTCGTCGTGAGGGGAACAGCATGACTTCGGCAGCGGCGAGCGCAGCGCAGGCACCGGTCCGGGCGGGCTGGACGGGGCAGCTGTGGGCGGGGATCGAGGGGACCTACGCGGCGATCCTGGAGCATCCGTTCATCCAGGGGCTCACCTCGGGGGATCTGCCCCCGGAGGCTTTCTTCTACTACCTCGCGCAGGACGAGCACTACGTGCATGAGTTTGTCCGGGCCGTCGGGCTGGTCGGGGTGAAGGCGCCGACGGCCGACGCGGC
Organism: uncultured Actinomycetes bacterium; assembly: GCA_963782185.1. Lineage (GTDB taxonomy): Bacteria > Actinomycetota > Actinomycetes > Streptosporangiales > Streptosporangiaceae > RYN-230. The sequence goes on along the minus strand of CAWAJB010000031.1, from coordinate 1,764 downwards.
CCGGGTGCTCACCCGGCACGCGGCCAACGGCCTGGCCGCCGAGTCCACGCTGCACCAGGAACTGGTCACCGACCTGGGCGGTGACCCGGCCGCGCTGGCCCAGGTCCAGCCGGGCCCGACCACCCAGGCCTACGCGAGCTACGTGCTCGCCTCGGTGTTCCGGGGCGGGTTCGCGGAAGGCCTGGCCGCCGTGCTGCCGTGCATCTGGATCTACGGGGAGGTGGGCCGCCACCTGCACGAGAAGGGCTCGCCCAACCCGGTCTACCAGCGCTGGATCGACACCTACGCCGGTCCCGAGTACGCCGGCGAGGTGGCCGAGATGCTGGATCTCGCCGACCAGGCCGGCCGTGACCTGACCGGTGGTCAGGAGGAGCGGGCCCGGGCCCATTTCGCTACCGGGGCCCGCTACGAGTGGATGTTCTGGGACGCGGCCCACCGCCGCGAATCCTGGCCCATCTGACCCGCGGGCCCGGCCCCGCCCCGGCATCCGACTCCGCCCCGCCTCCCGGCGCACTCCTCCCAGCTAAGTGTTCACGGTCAATATCTGACTCATGACGCCCCGTAGTGACCGTGATCATGAAGGAGGTCCCGGAATCCCGGTCCTGACTGCGGGACGATGGACATGCCGGGGGAGATCACGAACTGGATCAACGAGAACTCCTGCTCGTGGCCGGCGCTGCCGTGACGCGGTTCTCCTTCACCTGTCCCGAGCCGGGTGACCTGGCCTGGCTGCAAGCCCGGTGGCGGCATGGGTGGGACCTCGGGTGGGACGACGAATACGTCGCTGTGAGCAAGGATGGCGGCACCACGGTCTTCGCGCCGACGGCTGATGCCATGAACCAGGCCCTGAAGCTCGACCGCGGGATCAGGCTGCTGAGGGAGATGACCGGGCCAGGGCGGCCGGGCCGGGCAGACCGTTTGCGTTAGAGCGTGCTCTAACGTCTAGGGTCACAAGGGTGACCGGCTGGACCCCTCGGGAGACGGCGGAGGAGTGCGGGCTCTCCCAGCACACGCTCCGCTGGTATGAGCGGATCGGCCTGCTGGACCGGGTCGCCCGGACCGCCGACGGGCGCCGCCGCTACAGCGAGGCCGACCTGGACTGGATCCTGCTGCTGAGCAGGCTCCGCGCCACCGGGATGCCGGGGCGCGACATGCTCCGCTACGCGGGGCTGGTCTGGTCGGGCGCGGGGGAGCAGGAGCGGCTCGGGTTGCTGGAAGGCCACCGCGAGCACGTCCGCCAGGCCCTGCGCCAGCAGCAGGAGTGCCTGGACCTGCTCGATCACAAGATCTCGGCGTACCACAGCCGCCTCCGCGCGGCCGGACCAGGAACAGGACAGGAGTAACGTGCGCAACGTTTCACTCGGCGGTCTCACCGTCTCGGCGCAGGGCCTTGGCTGCATGGGCATGAGCGAGTGGTACGGCGAGACCGACTGGGACGAGTCGATCGCCACCATCCACCGTGCGCTCGACCTCGGCGTGACCTTCATCGACACCGCGGACATCTACGGCGCCGGGCACAACGAGGTCCTCGTGGGCCGGGCCCTGGCGGGCCGCCGCGAGGGGGTCCAGCTCGCGACCAAGTTCGGCATCGACCGCTCCGGGGGCGACGAGAAGCGGCTCGTCCGCGGTGAGCGCGGGTACGTCAAGCGCGCCTGCGAGTCCTCGCTGACCCGGCTGGGCGTGGACGTGATCGATCTGTATTACCTGCACCGGCCGCCGCAGACGGCGGAGATCGAGGAGACCGTCGGCGCCATGGCCGAGCTG
>CAWAJB010000030.1:0-23920 GCA_963782185.1 uncultured Actinomycetes bacterium | reverse complement strand
TCTCCTCGGCCAGCAGGAACCGTGTGCCCAGCCACGCGGCCTGCGCTCCCAGGGCGAACACCGCGGCGACTCCGCGAGCGTCACCGATCCCGCCAGCCGCAATCACCGGCACCGGCGTCACCGCGTCCACCACAGCAGGCACCAACGGCAGTGTCGCGACGGTACCCCAGACGTGCCCGCCGGCCTCCCAGCCCTGCGCGACGACCACGTCCGCGCCGGACGCGACCGCCTGCCGTGCCTCCTCGGCACTGCCGACCGTGTGCATGACGATTCCCCCGGCGGAATGCACTGGCTCGATGTAGCCGCTGGGATCCCCCCACATGAACGAGACGATCCGCAAGCCGGCGTCAAGGGCCTGGTCAAGGCGACGGTGGTGATCTTCGGTGAGAACGAAGTTGCCGCCGAACGGCCGAGCGGTCAGCGCCGCCGTCTCACGGACGACGGCTCCGGCGTCATCGGACCACGTCAGCGTCACCATGCCGAGCGCGCCGGCATTCGAGACCGCCGCGGCCAGCCGGGGGATCGCAGCCATGGGTGCCTGGACGATCGGTTGTTCAATCCCGAGCATCTCGCATACCGGCGTGCTCACGGCCTTCGCCCCCTCTGCGATCTTTGCCGGCCACCAGGTGACCGGCCTTGCATATCTGGCCCGTTGCTGTGTCACTCATACGATGACGGCGCCGACCCGGGCGATCGCCGGTCCCAGCCGTGGAAGTGCGAAAAATCGCCCGCGTCCCAGGCTTCGCGGAGCCCCGGGGTGCTCAGATCCCAGTCCGGGCGGATCTCGCTAGTGGCGGTACGCAGGTCATGCCACAGGTCGTAGAACGACGGGCGGCCCCAGAACCAGTAGCCGTTATAGACACTGTGGATGACCAGGCCCGGCTTGAGCACCAACGTGTGAGGGATCATGGGGTTGTGGTCAGGGTCGGTGTACTCCTGAATGTCCAGGTCCTGCTGGACGGTCCGGCCTGGATCGGACAGGAAGGCCCACTGGGCGCCCACCGACGCGCGGAACTCTTGCAGGGTGTGATGGTCGTCGGTGGCGATAGTGGCGACCTGGGTGTAGGCCACCGCGATCTTCGGGTAGTTGGCCGCCAGCTCGAGGTGCTGCTGGTGCTCCTTGGGGCAGTAGTTGCCGCGCGCCAGGGTGAGGATCAGCGGATCGCGGCCCTGAAGCCCGCTGAGCGTACGCACCGTGCCGGAGTGGTCCGGGAGAGCGTAATCGGGGAAGATGCCGCCAGGTCTGATGTCAGGACGCATCGGATGACTACCTCTCACAGCTTCGGGTGCCCGGTCTGCAATGGTGCCACCGTCAACTGGGTCACAACAACATCGTTGAACCCGCAAGCACCAGACCGACACCCAGAGTAATCACAACGGCCCGGGCTGCGAGTTGGCGGCAGGCGGGCGCATCGGTGCCTGATCGGTCTAGCCGGAACCGTCTGTATGCGCCGATCGGGCGATCGCTCCGGGGACGCGGCTCCTGGAGGCGGCGAAGTAGACAGCCACGATGGCGTCAATGGCGAAGGAGGCGGTGGGGCTAAGGAAGGCCACGGCGATGGCCAGGAGGTAGACGAGGCCGCCCAGGAGCGGATTGGGCCCTTCATGACCTCATGCTGCTCTCACCGACGTGCGCTGACCGCGGTTCCGTACGACCGCCGGGCACCGGCCGGGTGCACGTGGGTCTTTCAGCCGGCGGGTGTGGCGGTTCCAGCCGGGGCCGAAGCGGCCGCGGCTGGTGTGAGGTCATCGGGTGCGGGGGCGGCGGGCACGCTGTCCCCGCCCTGGTCCAGGCGGAACGGCGGGTAGGCGTCGGTCATCAGAGCGGCGTACGCGACGACCCGCAGCACCCAGCGGTTCATGCCCACGATGAAGTCATACAGCCCTCGCGGGTAGCGGCCCGCGAACAGCAGTGCGACCGCGGCGAAGAACACCAGCAGCCCGATCAGGCCGCCGGAGAGGGTACCGGTCTGCCACGTTTCCCCCGAGGCGCCGCTCGCGGTGTAGGCAGCGCCGCCGGCGAACACCGAGACGATGGCGTACTGCGGGATCGCCAGCAGCCACCACTTGACCAGGACCAGGCCGCGGGAGAGCCGCTCGGGGTAGGCGACGTCCAGCGTCGCGGGGTAGTCCGGCACCTCATCCAGGCTGAACGGCGGGTAGCGGTCGGTCCCCAGGGCACTGTAGGTGTAGTAACCGACCCGCCATGACCAGCGCAGCACCCCGAGATTGAAGCCGAACAGCGCGCGCGGATAACGACCGGTGATCAAGATCGCGAAGAACGCGATGACGGTGACGACGGCGAACGCGATCCACAGGAAGAACAGCACGATGTAGTGCGGGATCGCCAGCAGCCACTTGACCAGCCACAGCCAGCGGCTCAGCGGCTCGTCGAGGCGAGCCCGCACCTGCACGGGATAGTTCTGGTCCATGGTTTCCTCCTCGTCGGTGCCTGCTGATGCCACATCCAGGACACGGGCACGCGATGCGCGGGAAGGGGCGGATCACCAGGCCGGAAGTCCCTTGTCCCTGTGTCCATCTGAGAACCGGCGCATGGACGGCGAGCGCATCTGCTATGGAGATCGCGTGGAAATGATCCGCGGCCAGTGACAGTCCGGCCCCGACGCCTGTCACCGACGCTACGCTAGCAGCGGAAAACAAGCAATAAATTTCTAGAAACGCCCAGCTACGCTCGACGGTGGCAACACGGCTGTTCCCTCATAGCCCGGCGGCCCGCGCGCGGGCCGCCTGACGGACCAGGTGGTCGCGCTCGGCGACGACCGTGGCCCGGCGGGCGGCATCCTCGGGAGGCTCCGCTGGGACGCGCCTTCGCGACCAGCACTGCTAACGTGACTTCATGGTCACCCCGCTGTCCGACCGCGCCAGAGCGGTGCTCGACTCCCCGGCCCTGGCTCACCTGGTGACGCTGAACCCCGACGGCAGTCCCCAGGTGACCGTGGTATGGGTCGGCCTTGATGGCGACGAAATCGTGGCTGCCCATCTTCCCGAGCACCGGAAGGTGCGCAATATCCGCAACGACAGCCGCGTCGCCCTCTCAATCGAAACGCAGACACGTAACGCCATAGGCCTTAACGAGTACCTCGTGGTCTATGGCACGGCCCGGATTACCGAGGGAGGGGCTGCCGAACTTCTTCAGCACCTCGCTCATACCTACCTCGGTCCCGGTGTCCGTTTCCCGCCCATGGATAACCCGCCGCCCGGATACATCACCCACATCACGGTGGACCGCGTGGCTGGCGTAGGCCCGTGGGCTGCACAGCACTGACAGTTGCGCATGGACCCTGCAAGGACGCTGAGTCATGTTGCCTCGCTTGGAGAACAGTCAACTGGTGCTGCACGCTGCGCATGGAATCGGCAACTGGATTGGTGCCGCCAGTGCTCTCATTCACCGTGACCACATCTATCTCGCGTATCGTGACCGGCACCCGGTTCAACAAGGGCCGGGGCAACCGGGTATACGTAGCCCGCTCTCCCATTGACGACGGTATCCATTTCGATACGTTGTGCACCATCGACAAACGCGATATGAATGCAGAATCCCTGGAACGCCCAGCGCTGGACGTGACGCCTGATGGTGATTGGGACCTGTACCTGAGCTGTGCCACATTTAACTCCAGGCACTGGCGGATCGAGAGATTGCGGGCGGGCCTTCCGCAAGATTTCAGGGCCAGGACACGCAAAACCATCTTTCCTGGCAGCGCCGCGTTCGGCATCAAGGATCCGGTGCTGCTTCGTGGCCAGGATCTGCGCGCATGGGCAACGCTCCATCCTCTGACCGAGGGTGACGAGAATGCCGACCAGATGATTAGCGTGAATGCGTACAACTGCGAGCCTGTCATGGTGCCGGAGCCGGGCACGTGGTACAGCCGTGGCACGCGGATAACGGCAGTTGTGGGCGAGTATGCGTTTTTCGATGGCCGTGCGTCCGCAGCACAGAACTATGAAGAGCGAACCGGGCTCGCCAGGTGGAACGGGTCACGATACATTGCCATGGCCGGCCCGGCGTACAGTCCTTTCGGTGGTGGCGCGCTGCGTTACGTTTCAGCCATCGAACTGCCGGACGGGCGCCTGCGTCTCTACTACGAAAGCGCGACTAGGTACGGCAGTCATGAACTCCGCACCGAGCTACGTGCCCAGCCCTGAGCCCGAGACATCGCACACCGCCGGCGCGGGATCTCGCCGGTGCCGGTGCTGGCGATCGCGGCGCATATCCCGGAGGTCGAGATCGGCCTGCAGTACTTCCAGGAAACGCATCCGCAGGAGCTGTTCCGTGAAGCCAGCGTGTACTGCGAGCTGGTCAGCGAAGGACGCCCAGGGGCATGAGGTCCCGGTCGCGCGCGCCTGCGGCCATGACATGCACATGTCCTGCCTGCTCGGCATGATCAAGCTCATGTCCGATCACCGTGACCAGTGGAGCGGGACCCTGCTGCCGCTGTTCCAGCCGGCCGAGGAGACCGGCGACGGGGCGCAGGCCATGGTGGACGACGGCCTGTGGAAGCGCATTCCCGTTCCCGACGTGGCCCTGACCAGCATCTGCTGTCCGGTATGGCCGGGACGGTCCTGACCCGGCCCGGGCCGTTCATGGCCACCGAAGACAGCATCAACGTCACGGTGTACGGGAAGGGCGGCCACGGCGCCAAACCGCAGAACACCATCGACCCGGTGGTGCTGGCGGCGATGGCCATCATCCGGCTGCAGACCATCGTGTCCCGCGAGGTCGCGCCCGGCGAGATCGCGGTGGTCACGGTCGGCAGCGTCCAGGCCGGTACCAGGAGCAACCTCATTCCCGATCACGTCCTGCTGGTGCTGAACCTGCGCATCTACTCCGACGAGACCCACCAGCGCATGCTCGCGTCGGTCCAGCGGATCGTGCGGGCCGAGAGCCAGGCCGCCGGCTCACCCTGGAACCCCGACTTCGACACCATCGGCAGCTTCCCGCTCACCGTCAACGATCCGGCCACCACCGACCGGGCCGCGTCGGCCTTCGCCGCGCACTTCGGCGGCCGGGCCGGTGAGATCGACCGGCAGACCGTCAGCGAGGACTTCAGCAACATTCCCAACGCCGCCGGGGTGCCCTACACCTACTGGGCGCTCGGGTACACCGACGAGAAGACTTACCGCGCCGCGGAGAAGGCGGGGCGCCTGCAGGATCTGATCAGTAACCACTCACCGAAGTTCCTGCCGCCGCTCCAGCCCTGCCTGCGGACCGGCACTGAGGCCCTGACCACCGCCGCGCCTCTGGGTCTCGGATTACGTCCTCCTCCCAGAGGCCGGGCTCTACAAGCCGATCTGGGACTATGACGCCAAGACGCTGGCCGGTGACCTGACCGCCCATCTCGCGTACGGCGCGGGCACGGGAACCACGTTCTGGCTGATCACCAGGATCTGGCGCTAGAGGCGGCGGAGTCCTCCGGGCGCTGTTGACGGGACGGCATGGGGGTATGACCGACGGCGTGCCTGAGAGCGGGACGGATGGTCCGGCGAAGCGCGAGACCGGGCAGGGGGCCGGCGCTGTGAGCAGCGCGACGGCCCAGCAGGTCGAACCCGGCGCCGCTGGGGCCGGCGTTCGCGCGCACGCACCACGTGCTGTGGCTTGAGTTCGGGGACCGCCGGGACTTCGATGACCCGCGCCGGGAATGGCGGCGGCTGTTCTCGGAGTTGCTGGGTACCTTCGCGCTGGTCCTGGCCGCCGCCGGCGGCGGGCTTTTGCACGCGAAGGGGCAGATCAGCCTGGCCGCGGCGGTCGTGGCCCCGGGGCTGATGGTGATGGCGATCATCTTGTTCATGGGCGCGGTGTCCGGCGCGCACCTGAACCCGGCGGTGTCACTGGCCTTCGCGCTGCGCGGGGACTTCCCGTGGAAGCGCGTCCCCGGCTACATCGTCATCCAGCTCGCCGGGGCGACGCTGGCCTGCCTGTTTCTGCGCCTGGTGTTCGGGAACGTCGAGCATCTGGGCGCGACGCTGCCGGGCCCGGGATACAAGAACTGGCAGGCCCTGCTGATGGAGATCGTGCTCACCGCGCTGCTGGTGAGCGTGATCCTGGGCACCGCGTCTGCCGCGCAGAACGTCGGCGCGATCGCCGCGTTCGGCGTCGGCGGCTACATCGCCCTGGCCGGGCTGTGGGCGGCGCCGGTCAGCGGCGTGTCGATGAACCCGGCCCGGTCCTTCGGCCCTGCCCTGGTCAGTGGTGACTGGACCAGCTACTGGGTGTACCTGGTGGGCCCCCCGGTCGGCGCGCTGATCGCCGTCGGGTTCGCGCTGGTGCTGCGTGGCCGCGGCGGCGACGCGATCTCGCGCGCGGCGGGCTCCGGCGTACTGGACCGGGGGGCTCTGACCGCCAAGGCCGAACTGTCCGAGGACATCGACCAAGGCAAGGTCGTCCCCCACGGCATCGCCAACGCCGGCACGCAGCCGAGCGGCCAGTAAGCGGTACGCGCTCACCACGACGGTGTCGGCGCCGCGGGTGGCCACGTCCACTCCGGTCAGGTAGGAGTCGTGCCGGGCCCGGCCAGCCCGGTAGGCGGTACCGGGTGGCCGTTGTCCGGCGAACGGTGTTCGAACCTTTCGTCTACGAATTGCTAGGAATTGGCTGGTTCCATCACGGGCTCAGTACCGGCCGGCTGCCCGGGGGCGGAAGCGGCCCCGGCCAGGTCGGCGCGCTTGACCCGGATGACCGCGATGGCGACGATCAGGGCGAGCAGCATGATTCCGGCTGAGACCTCGAACCCGCGGGAGAACCCGACCGACAGCGCGTGGTCGTAGATCGCCGCGGCGGCCGACTTGGCCTGCGCGGCGGTGGCGTGCACCGGGTGGCCGGCCTTGGCGGCGGTCGCCGCGGCGGCCTTGGCGGCTTCGGCCGAGTGCCGCGCGGTGTTGGCGACCACGGTCCAGGCCACGGTGCCGAGCAGGGCCAGCCCGATCGAGCCGCCGACCTGCTGGCCGACGTTGGGCAGGCTGGCCGCCACGCCGGCGTCCCGGTCCGGGACCTTCGACAAGGCGATCAGGGTCACGGGCATGAACAGCATGCCCAGCCCGGCCGCGGTGACGATCATCGGGCCGAGCAGCCCCCCGGCGTAGGTGCTGTGCTCGCTGATCCGCGACAGCCAGAACATCCCGCCTGCGGCGATCGCCGCCCCGGCGATCAGCAGCGGCCGGGCGCCGATCCGGGGCACCAGCTGGGCGCTGACCCCGGCCATCACCATGATGACGGCGATCATCGGCAGGTAACCGATGCCGGTCTTCAGGGCGCTGTAGCCCCAGACGGTCTGCACGAAGATGGTCAGGAAGAAGAACATCCCGAACATCGCGGTGCCGATGCACAGCATGATCAGGTTGGCGCCCGACCGGTTGCGGTTGCGGAAGATCCGCAGCGGCATCAGCGCGTGCGGGCTGCGTGCCTCGATGACGATGAACGAGGCGAGCAGCACCGACCGCGGCGGTGAGGGAGGCGATGACTTTCGTGTCGCCCCAGTGCGAGATGCCGTTGGCGGTGGTGGCTGCGCTGGTCAGGCCGTAGACCAGGGCGGCCAGGCCCAGCGTGCTGGTGATCGCGCCCGGCAGGTCGAACCGGCCCGGCCGCCGCTGCGACTCGGCGAAGGCCCGCGGCGCGAGGATCGCGACCACGACGCCGATCGGGACGTTGACGAACAGCACCCACCGCCAGGACAGGTAGGTGGTGAGCACGCCGCCGGCGATCAGGCCGACCGCGGCGCCGCCGATGCTCATCGCGGCGTAGACGCCCATGGCCCGGTTGCGCGGGGGTCCTTCCGGGAAGGTGGTGGTGATCAGGGACAGGGCCGTGGGGGCGATGATGGCGCCGCCGACTCCCTGCAGCGCGCGGGCGGCCAGCAGCCAGGCCTGGGTGGTGGCGAAGCCGCCGAGCAGCGACGCGACCGAGAACAGGATGATCCCGGCGATGAACACGCGCCGCCGGCCGAGGATGTCCCCGGCCCGGCCGCCCAGCAGCAGCAACCCGCCGAAAGTCAGCGCGTAGGCGTTGACGACCCACTCCAGGCCGGTACCAGAGAAGTGCAGCGCCTTGGCGATATCAGGCAGCGCGACGTTGACGATCGTCGCGTCGAGCACCACCATGAGCTGGGCCGTGGCGATGACCACCAGGGCCAGGCCGAGATGTCGTTGGACAGGGCCGGCGGACGCGCCGCCAGCCTGGGCTGGGCGTGCAGCCTCCGATTGCGCAGCGGACATTCCATTCTCCTTAGCTTCTTGGCACAGAGGTCAGGGGCAGCCTGACCATCAGCCACCGAACCCAGGCCCTTCAGGGCCGCCCCGCGAAGTGCGGGTCATAGGTTCATGCCAGGACGGTAGGAGATGTTGACGCGCCGGGCGTCACCCGATAGTGGACATGCCAAGTGGAATCATCCGCGCAGGCTGGTGGCACGAAAGTGCCGCGGGATCAGCTACGGGCAGGCGCTCAGGGGATCAGGCCCAGTTCCCGCGCCCGCGTGACGGCCTCGGTGCGGTTGGCCGCGCTGAGCTTGTCCATGATGTGGCTGACGTGCTTTTTGACGGTGTCGAGGGTGACCACGAGCTGTCCGGCGATGGCCTGGCCGGACCGCTCAGTGGCCAGCAGCACATCCCGCCTGGCCTGAGTCAGTTCGTGGACGTTTTGGGTCGTGGGGGCAGCCATTTACGTCCACGATCGGCTTCGCCTGGCTACGAACGGCTTCGCGTCTCGAGAGCAGGTGCGTGCTCCGCTACGAGCGGACATTCATGCGGCCGCTGCGCCCCGGCCAGTGATGACCGCCGCCAGGAGGTGCCCGGGGCGCCTGGCGCCGAGATCGCGGGTTTCCATCCGCCCCGGAGGGGGCAGGCGCGGTACATGAGCCAGGTGGCCGGCGGGACCGGAATCGTGATCGTGGGCGGCGCCCTGGCCGGGGGCAACGCCGCCGTGACCCTGCGGGAGGAGGGTTACCGGGACCGGGTCACCCTGATCGGCCGGGAACAGGGCGTCCCCTTTGGCCGGCCCCCGCTTTCCAAGGCGTACCTGCGGTCGGAGGAGGATCTCGCGGGCTGGTACGTCAGGCCTGCCGGCTGGTATGAGGAACACGACGTGGACCGCCTCGTCGGGTCCAGCGTTGCGGTCATCGATACCGCCGCGCACACGGCCCTGCTGAGCTCGGGCCAGGAGCTGCGGTACCAGAAGGTCTTGATCGCCACAGGAGGGCAGAACCGCAGTCTCAAACTTCCCGGGGCGGGCCTGCCTGGCCTGCACTACCTGCGGACGGTCGCTGAGTGCGAGGCGATCAAGGCCGAAGCAGTGGCGGGCCGCCGCGCGGTAGTTGTGGGCATGAGCTTCATCGGCTCGGAGGTGGCGGCCTCGCTGGCGCAGCTCGGGGTGCACGTGACCGCCATCTTCCCCGGCAGGTTCCCTCTTGAGCGGGTACTCGGCGGGGAGACCGGCGCGATATTCGGCGCCATCCACCGCGAGAACGGAGTCGAGCTGCTCGCGGGGGATCAGGTGGCCGCGTTCGAGGGGACGGAGCGGCTGGAGGCGGTCACGACCGCGAGCGGGGTTCGCGTCCCGTGCGACTTCGCGGTGGCCGGTGTCGGGATTGAGCCCGTGGTGCCCGCTTTTGCGGGGCAGCCGGTCGCACAGGATAACGGTGTCCTGGTCGACGAATTGTGCCGGGCCAGCGCCGCCGACGTCTACGCGGCCGGCGATGTCGCGAACCACCTTCACCCGGTGTTCGGGCGGGTCCGGGTCGAGCACTATAACAACGCTGAGAAACAGGGTGCCGCGGCGGCGAGATCGATGCTGGGCTCGGCTGCCCCTTATGACTACATTCACAGCTTCTGGTCGGATCAGTACGACCACAAGCTGGAGTATGTCGGCCATGTCACGACGTGGGATGAGTTCGTGGTCCGGGGGAGTCTGCAAGAACGCAGGCTGGTCGGGTTCTATCTCGTCAAGGGGGTGGTGCGGGCCGCGGTAGGACTCGACCGCGGCGGTGACCCCGAACTCGACCGCGAGTCGGAGATGGCCGCGGCTGCGCGACTGGTGGCCGGCCAGGTCCAGCCTCCTCCTGGACTGCTCGCGGACGAGCAGGCGGATCTGTGGTCGCTGGGAAAAGAGGCATAAGCGTCGCCCGGGCGGCTCGCCTCACCTAGGCGTTAGAGAAAAGGGGGATGTTCGCGCCGCTGGCCGGAACCAGCGGGCTATCGAGCAGCGCGAGGATCAGCCCGGCGACGTCGCCGGGGGTCAGGCCCGGGCGCAGGTCGGGATTGGCCCGGCGCAGCATCTGCGTGTCGACCGCTCCCGGGCTCACGCAGATGGCGGTGATGCCGTGCGGTCGGCCTTCCACGGCGATCGCCTCCGTCAGGCCGATGACCCCGTACTTGGACACGTTGTAGGCGCTCAGCCCCGGGAACTTCTCGGTCGCGTAGATGCCCGACAGCGAGGCGATGTTGACGATCCGTCCTTCGCCTGCCGCGCGCATGGCGGTGAACGCCGCGCGGCAGCACAGGAACGAGCCCGTCAGGTTGACTCCCAGCGTCTCTTCCCAGATGTCCCGCGTGGTCTCGGCGAACGGCGCGGACGTCAGCACACCGGCCGCGCAGACCAGGGCGGTGAGACGGCCGGCCTGCGCGGCTGTGGCAAACAGCCGCTCGACCTCGTCGATCTTGCTGACATCGGTGGGTACGGGCGTGGCTCCGCCGCCGGCGGCCTGGATGCCGCCGGCGACCCTGGCGAGAGCGTCGCGGTCACGGGCCGCGAGAACGACGTGCGCCCCGGCGCCGGCCAGGGCCCCGGCGGTGGCCGCCCCGATTCCCCGGCTGGCCCCGGTGACGACTGCCACCCGTCCCGCTAGCCAGTGCCCGGGGTCAGCCATTGACTGTCGCTCCGCTAGCCGGGCGGATGACTCGCTGGTAGAGCTGCTCGTGAGCATCCAGACTCCGTTCCAGGTCAAGATGCCTTTCGGCATGATCTCGGCAGGCCGCGCGGGAGATCTGGGCGGCCTGCCGCACGCAGTCAGCGGCCGCCTGGATGTCATCGGGCGCGACCAGGTAGCCGGTCACGCCATCCACGATGGTCTCGGCGAGCCCGCCGCGCCTGAACGCGACGACGGGAGTCCCGCACGCCTGAGCATCGGCGGCAGCCATGCCAAAGGGCTCGTCCCACCGCGCCGGGCAGAGCACCACCGCCGCGCGGGCCATGGCCGCCCACATGGATGGGCGGGGCACTCCCGGATGCACCGCCACGCCGGGCGCATCTCGCCGGGGGGCGATCTGGTCCCGCGCGTACCCCGCGTCGTAGACGTCGCCGTACACGTCGATCCGGGCTCCGGCCGCCTGCGCGATGTCGATCGCTTCGGCGGCTCCCTTCTCGGGGCTCAGCCGGCCAGCGAAAACCACGCCGTCCCCCGCCGCGTCCGACCAGGGGACGGAACGCGTCGGCACATAGGGCGGGAGGATCGCGTCGACCCGGGCGACCGCGCGCCAGATGCTCGCCTGGAACGCGGACACGCAGGCCACGGCCGGGGAGCGACCGTCCAGCGCGGCCTGGCGAAGCGCGGCCGCGATCGCTGCGTCCGGGGGCAAATGGAGCGTGTGCACCACCGGCGTTCCCAATCCTGCGCCGAGGCCGATAGCGGGCGCGTCGAAAGCGTGATTGTGGATCAGGTCATAACGGTTCTCCCGGACCGCCGAGTAGGCCCGGGCAAAGGCCGATTGCGCCGGGGCCGGGTCGCGGTCCGCCGGGCCGGCGGCCCGGTACAGGGTGGCCGCCAGGGATCCGGGATCGACGCCGGTATCAATGACCGTGACCCCTGGTATCTGCGATCCGGTGGCCGCGTACACGTCAACCTCGTGGCCCCGGCCGGCCAGGCCGCGCGCAAGATCGGACACGAAGGCCTGCGAGCCTCCGCCCTGGGGCTCGCGGATGGCTGACACCAGCGGCGCCATGATCGCGACCTTCATCCGGTGATCACCTTGAACGCGAGATCACGCGGCGGATTGATGCCCAGCACCTCGTAGGGGACCCGCCGGCTGCCACGGCGGCGCACTTGCGAGACCGCATGGGGATAGAAGATCCCGGCCAGTTCCACCGCCTCGCGGTGGCTCGCGAACTCCACGGCCATCGGCCCGGCGAAGCTCTCGTACCGGTAATTGCGGGCGGCGAGCCAGCTGATGTTGTTGGGCCAGATGATGGCGACACAGCCGCCGGGCCGGGCAAACCCGCTCCATCTCGGCCAGGCCTGCATCGCCCCCGTGACCGGGCGCGGGGGTGAGGACGGAGCACGCGACGACCAGATCGGCGAAATCGCTCGGGACGGGCAGGTCGTCGAAGAACCCGCACCTCACGCTGGCGCGCTGCCCGTGGCTGGCCGTGGCCAGCTTCCGCTCCAGTATCTGGCGCAGCCCGGCCGCCGGCTCGATAGCCACCACCTCCCGGCCCCGGCTGATGAGTTCCAGGGTCAGCCGCCCTGAGCCGGCGCCGACCTCGACAATCCGGTCCGCCGAGCGCGGCAGCCAGTTCGACTATCCCGGGATGGAGCCGTTCCGCGCTGGCCATCCGCTCGTAAAGCTCCGGCTCGAGCCGGTACAGCAATTCCCAGGCCAGGGTCAGGTCGGCCCGCGGATCGCAGTCCCCGTCCGGGGCGAAGCGCCGCGCCTCCTCGCGGGTGAGTACCCCGAGGTCGGCAGTGGTGTAGCGGGTGCTCAACTCCCGGCCCAGGCGGGCCGGGCCCTCAGAGGTGATCACCGACCTCCGCCCAGTTCTTGTCGGTCTCGCAGACCCGGACCGACCGCAGCGCTCCCTCAGGAAGCTCGCTCTGGAGCCTTTCCCAGAAGGTCACCGCGAGATTTTCCGCCGTCGGGATGAGTCCTTCCAGCCACGGAACGTCGGTATTCAGGTTTCTGTGGTCCACGTGCTGGATGATCTGCTGGTTTATGACCTCTGAGAGCCGTTTCAGGTCCAGGACGTAACCGCTGGCGTCGTCGATCTTTCCGGCCACCACGACGTCTAGTGCGTAATTATGGCCATGCAGATTGACGCATTTCCCGAACATGCGCCGGTTCTCGTCATCTGATAGGCGCGGATTACGGAGCTGGTGCGCAGCGTTGAACGTCTCGCGGCGGCTTACTAGCACAGTCGCCGGGCTGATCATGGCTCTCGGAGGCAGTGAGCGCATCCACGTCTATTACGGCCGTGATCAGACATTTCGCGTCCTCCAGGCTTTCCGCTCGGCTGGTCGGCAGCCCGACCACGTCACCTCGGTCATGACGGCGTCGGCGAATCAGCAGCCCATCGATTCCACGGACTGTCAAAGCGGCCATCACCAGGGCGGCCTGAGCCGCGAACTCAAAGTTTACAACGCAGCCCCAAGGCTGCCCGGCCCGCACTGTTCTGGTGGCCAGCGCAGCCCGCAGGGCGTCATGACCGGACGCGGTGAGCCCGACGGGGGCCGCCTCCCCGCTGCGGCACCGTCGTGCCTGGCGCCGCTGCGGAAGACTCCACCCCGCCATGGCACCTTCGGGTGACGCGCCACCCTGGGCGCGTTCGTAGCGTGCCGGGTGACAGGCAGGTCAGCGGACGTCCAGGCCGCGCCGCGCTACCCCGCAAGGAGAGTGAGAAATGACCAGCAACGTGAGGATGGCTCACATGGATACCGAATTGGAGGCATTCATCCCGCTGTTCCCCCCGGCCGACCTGACCGACCCGGTCACCGCGCGCAAGAGCCTCGCTGAGCTGGCCGCCGCGGCGCCGGTGCCGGACACCGGGGGAATGGAGATCGAGGACCGCATGGTGCCCGCCGGCCCGGACGTGCCGGTGCGGATCTACCGCCCGCAGCGGGCGCAGGGCGTCATCGTCTGGCTGCACGGCGGCGGATTTGTCATGGGTGACCTGGAGAACAGCCCGAGCTCGATGACCGGCAGGAGACATGGTCGGCCCGGCACTTCACCGATACGCCCTTCATGACCCGCGGCAAGGTCACCGCATCGTGGCGGCACTACCTGGGCTCCGCGCCCGCGTCGCCGTACGCCGCCCCGGCGCGGGCCGGCGATCTGTCCGGCCTGCCCGCCGCCTGCATCACCAGCGCGGAGTTCGATCCGAACCGCGACGAAGCCATCGGCTACGCGCAGCGCCTGCTGCAGGCCGGCGTGTCAGTCGAACTGCATCAGTGGCCCGGCACCTTCCACGGGTCCCAGGCGATCCTGTCTGCCGGGGTGTCCCAGCGGCAGATCGCCGAACTCGGCGCCACCCTGCGCCATGCCCTCGCCGGGTGAGATGGGCGCGGAACTAGAGGGCTAAGGGATCAGCCCTAGTTCCCGCGCCCGGGCGACGGCCTCGGTGCGGTTGGCCGCGCCGAGCTTGGCCATGACGTGGCTGACGTGCTTCTTGACGGTGTCGAGGGTGACGACGAGCTCGCTGGCGATGGCCGGGTTCGACCTTCCTGCGGCCAGCATCGTCAGCACCTCCACCTCGCGGCCGGTCAGCTGCTCGACCAGGCCCGGCACCGCCGGGGAGGCCGCGGCGGAGCCGGAGCCCGGCCTGGTGTGCCCGGTGTCAAAGGCACGCTGGAGCCGGGCCAGGCAGCCGAGCGGGACCTCCGCGGCCGCCCCGCCGGCCCGCTGGGCTGTGATCAGCCGGGCCAGCAGCGCGGCCATCGGCGGTCCCTCGTCGGTGAAGACCCGGACATAGCCTTGCGGGCAGGCCAGGGTGAGCACGTCGGCCAGCGCGCCCACCGCGCGGTCTGCATCACCGCTGGCGGCCAGCGCCAGGGCCCGCAGCGCGCCGATCTCGATCAGGCTGCCGGCCCGGTCCTGCGCGGCCGCCGCCGCGTGCAGCCGGTCCAGCAGCGCCAGCGCCGGGCCGGGCCGGGCCTGGGCCAGCAGGACGCGCGCCAGCACCAGATGCCCCGGCTCGCTGGGGTAATCCGGCTCGTCGCCGGCGTTGAGGCCGTTTTCCTGCGCCCACCGGGCGGCGGCGTCGAGGTCGCCCTGGGCCAGCAGCAGCCGCGCCCGCTGCACCGGGACCGGGTTGAACAGGCCGGTCATCGCGGGGTCCGGCGCGATCTGCTCGGCCTCGGCCATCGCCTCCCGGGCCCCGCCCGGATCACCGCTGGCCTGGCGGATCCACGCCAGCGTCACCAGGCCCGCCGCCAGCGGCTGGGTCCAGTTCAGCTGCCGGCACAGGGGGATGCCCTCCGTGACGAGCCGCTGCGCGGCATCGAACTCGTTCCGCTGGTATGCGACCTCGGCCAGGCCCGCATACCCGATGCCAGCAGCGGGCATCGCCGCCCGGCCCGGCGGCGCGGTGATCTCAAGCGCCTGCTGGTAGGCGGCGCGGGCCGAGTCCAGGCGGGCCTGGGCACGCTGCACCCGGCCGAGGTCATGGCATGCCCATGCGGCCAGGGAACGCTGACCGGCCGCACGCCATCCGGCGACGCCGGCGGCGAAGCCGTGTTCGGCGTCTTCGAGCCGGCCGCTCACCCACTCGGCTATGGCCAGCATCCACAGGCTAACCAGGTGCAAAGCTCTGTCTTCCTCGCCGAGCGCGGCCAGGGCCCGCGACGCGGACGCGGCCCCGTCGGCATCGCCGTGGAGCACGGTGAGATAGGCACGCCCGAGCCCGATCGCCGCGGGAACGTTCGACAGCAGGCTCGCCGCCCGGCCCACGGAAGGCTCGAACGGCTCGTCGGCGGCATCGGCGAACGCGCGCCCGGCGGCATCCAGCGGCGCCCCGGCCGCTTCCACATCGCCGCCGACGAGCGCCATCCACGCCTGCGCCAGCGCCAGCCGCGGCCGGGACCGGGCCACCTCAGCGGGCAGCGCCGCAAGCCACCGGTGAATCGTCGCGCTTTCGCCCTGCTGGAAGATCGCGTCGTAATGCTGCTCGATCAGCCGGGCGGCCCAGGTCATTTCCCGGGCGGCGACCGCGTGCCGGATCGCGTCGTCGGCCAGCCCGCGCTCCGCGTACCAGGCTGCCGCGTTACGGTGCAGCCCGGGAACCTGGCCGGGCTGTTCTTGCTGCAGGCGGGCACGGAGCAGGTCGGCGAACAGCTGGTGGTAACGCCACCAGCCGCGTACCTCATCCAGCGGCACCACGAACAGCCCCGCCCGTTCGGCCTGCTCCAGCAGCGCCTGGCTGCCAGGCCGGCCGGTGACCGCGTCGCACAGCTCTCCTGACAGCCGCTCCAGCACCGAGGTCTCCAGCAAGAACTCACGCACCTGGCCAGGCTGCCGCTCCAGCACCTCCTCGGCCAGGTAGTCCAGGACGTAGCGGTGGCTGCCGGTGAACGCGGCGACGAAACCGCCGATGTCGTCGTGCCCGCGCAGTGACAGGCCAGCCAGCTGCAGCCCGGCGGCCCAGCCCTCGGCCCGCGCGGCCAGCGCCGCGGCGGCCGCGTCAGGCAGCGGCGCACCGGGCCGCGCTGCGCCGGGCGCCGCCGCGGCCTGCTGCAGCAGCGCCGCCGCCTCCCCGGGCGTGAACCGCAGTTCCGCGGCCCGCAGCTCGGTCAGCTGCCCGCGGGCCCGCAGTCGCGCCAGGGCCAGCGGCGGGTCGCTGCGGCTGGCCAGCGCCAGGTGCAGCCCCGGCGGCCGGTGCTCAACCAGGAACCCGAGCGACTCGTGCACCAGCTGCGAGCTGATCACGTGATAGTCATCCAGGACCAGCAGCGCCTCATCCGCGTCAGGCTGCCCGGCGACCTCGTTGATCAGGGCCGTCACCAGCGGCTCGAACGACGGCGGCGGGGGAGGCCCGGGCAGCGGGCCCAACCGCTCGCTGATCCCCGGCCGGACCCGGTCCAGCGCGGCCACGATATGCCGCCAGAACCTGGCCGGATCGTCGTCGCCAGCATCCAGCGACAGCCAGGCCGCCCGATGCCGGCCCCGCCGGACCCAGTCGGCCAGCAGGACAGTCTTGCCGTACCCGGCCGGCGCGCAGGCCAGCACGAGCCCCCGTCCCCGGCCCTCGTCGAGCCGCTGCGCCAGCCGCGGCCGCGGCACCAGATCCGGCCGCAGCCCAGGCACGTTCAGCTTGGTGGCCAGCAGAACATCGCGCTCCGACGTAGCGGCCCCCGCTGCGGCCAGCTCACCCATCGGTAACCTGCACGATCGGCGCCTCCAGCGATCTTGCGTCGCTGCCGCAACCCATACTAGCCGTGAGCCTCCCGGCCCGATTCGGGGCGCTGATCCGCTGGCCCGCTGGCCCGCTGGCCGGGAGTGTGGCGGGGGAGGCCAGAGGTAGGCCTGACCAGCTCGCTGGCCCTAGACTCCGGCATATGGAGCCTGTGGGCCGGGCGGCCGAACTCCGTGAGATCGATGTGCTCCTGGAAGCGGCAGCGGCTGGGTCGGGCGGGGTCCTCAACTTCTTCGGGCCGGCCGGATCCGGCAAGACAATGCTGATCGGGGCGGCCGGCGCACCGGGCTCGCAGTCGCGGGTTCGAGGTTCTGGCCGCCGCAGCCGTCCGGGGCCAGCCTGGGCGCCGGCTCTGGGCGCAGCTGCTCACCGATGCCGGGGCGGATGAGGAGGCTGCGAGGCGGCTGCTGCATCAGCACGATCCAGTTGCCTCGAGCGCAGCACTCAGGGCGCTGACCGCCGGCCAGCGACGGCTGGTCGTCATCGACGATGTTGACGTCGGGGGCGCCGATGCGTTGGAGGTACTTGCGCTCGTCGCAGCGCGGGTTGTCGTTGGCTCCACCGCGGTCGTGGCCACGGCGGCGTGAGGCGCTGAGCCTGGCCAGGCACGCGGGTGATGACGCGGTGCTGGCCGAAGTACTCGACGCGCGCCTGTATGCGCTGTGGGATCCGGCCGGCGTCGGGGACCGCCTGGAAACGGCGACTGCGCTGATCCAGCTTGGACGGGCCGCGGGTGACGAGGTCCGCGAGCGAGCGGGCCTGTTCTGGCGCTTCGTCGCGCCGATGGAGCTGGCCAGGGTCGGCGAGGCAGAAGTAGCGCTCGGCGCCTTCGAGCGCGCTGCGGACGCGGCCGGCGATGCCGAAGCCCTGGCCATGGCGCTGTCGCGGCACGCGATGCTGGCCATGTTGCGCGGGCGATTTGACGTTGGCAGCGAGCTCATGGCCGAGTTTTCCGCCCGTGCGCGCCAGATCGGCCTGCCTGATGCCGAGCGCCTGGAGTCGGCCGTCCTGGCCGCTGTGAAGATCGAGCGTGGCAGTGTGCGCGAATGGGAAGCCGGGCGCGAGCAGATCAGCGTGGTCGCTCGCCGGTTCCCCGGCCATCTGTACGAGGCAACCGAGGCGCGGATACTCATCGCGCCCGGCCGGCGGGCCGAGGCCGCCGCCGAGCTGGAACGATTGCTGCCGCAGGCTCTGGCCGCCTCGGGCCCCCGCTGGCTGGGAGCGATGACGGATTTGTCCGCAGTGGCTGCCGAAGTGGGCAATCGGGCTGCCGCGGCGCAGCTGTACGAAGCCGTGTTGCCGTATGCCGAGCGCCTGGTGGTGTGGGGCGGCGCGAATGCCGTGAACGGTCCCGCGTCCTACTTCCTGGGGCTGCTGGCCAACCGGCTGGGGATGCCGGATCGCGCGGTCGCACATCTGGAGTCCGCCATCAGCCTGGCCGAAGGCATCGGGGCTCTGCCGGCGCTTGCTCACTGCCGCGCCGCGCTGAGCATGGTGGTGGCGGCGCGCGGCGCGGATGGGGATGACGGGCGGGCCTCGCAGCTGCTGCAGGCGGCCCGCGAGCTTGCCCGGCAGCTGGATATGACGGCGTTGCTCGACCGTCTCAGCCCGCCCGCGAACGAGTGGGCGCTGCGGCGTGACGGAGATGACTGGCTGCTGGAAGCCGGCGGTGAACGCGCCAGGCTGCCAGACAGCCGCGGAATTGCGCACTTGCGCGCATTGCTGGCCGCCCCGCGCCACGACATCTCCGCCCTCGACCTCGCCGCGGGCGGGCGCGGCCTGCAGGCCGCTGGCGCCGCCCCGGTGCTCGACGAGGCCGCAACAGCCTCGGGGTGCCGGGATTCGCGCCCCGGTTACACCTTGCTGGCCAGGGCGACCTGGCAGAGCTCCGGCATCTTGCCCTCGCCGGTGGCGGCCGCGATCCGGACTCCGCCCCAGGCCAGCGCGAGGCCGTAGGCGGCGGCGCAGACGGTGAGCACCGGGGCCCGGATGGCCAGCGGGGCGCCCGCGGTGAGCACCGCGGCGGCGATTACCGGGGCGGCCAGCACGGGAACGCCGAGCAGGGTAGCGATGGTGGCCGCTACCCGGCTGGAACCGTAGCCCGGCGCGGAGATGTAGATGGGCGTGCCCACCCGCTTGGCCATCGGGTAAGCGCCGTTGACCGTGATGATGTTGCTGAGGGCCAGCGCGGCGCCGAGGGCGGCCAGGCCGACCGGCATGGTCTCGAATCCGTAGTCCAGGCTCCCGACCGCGGCTCCCAGGCCGAAGGTCAGCACGGTGAGCAGCGGTATCCCGATCACGGCGAGCACGATGTCCTGGCCGGAAAGGTAGGCGCGCAGCGCGTTGCGGTCGGTCAGCGCGGTGGCCTCCATGACGAAGGCGGGCCCCGTCGACCCGACCGTGTTCGCGTGGAAGAGCCCGATGAACGCCGCGCCGAGGACCGCGCTCACGAACGTCACGGCGGGATGGCGCTGCGGGCCGATGATGGAACTGGCGGAGGCGGCGACCGTGATGACCGCGATCATTCCCCAGTAGACGAGCGAGATGGGCTCACGGCGCTGGTAGATCCAGAACCGGGCGGCCACCGCGCCGCGCAGGCCGTACCGGGCCAGCGGCAGCGCCGTACCCCGCACCTGCGATGACTGGGTGGAGGAGTCCGGGGAGACCAGGGCGCGGCTCAGCGACCGGATCCACAGCCAGGCGAGGGCGACGATGATGGCGGCCAGCAGCGCCAGGCGCGCCACGGCGATGCCGGGATGCCCGTCCGAGGCGTCCTGGATCGCGTGCGTGGCCAGGCCCGGCGGCGTCCAGCGCATCCACGCGTCGAAGCCGGTGAAGCTCGCGGTGGTCAGCTTCCCGGTGGCGGCCAGCCTCGGCACGACCTGGGTGAAGAACTCGTAGCCGGCGATGATCGGGATGAACAGGAAGGCGGCCAGGTCCTTGCCGCGGCGGGAGCGCAGCAGCCCGGCCATGCTGGTGGTCACGAAGCGGGCCAGGGTGATGCAGAACAGCACCTGCAGCAGCACCGCGACCAGGGCGGCGAGGACGCCGAGCACGCCGTGGGCCAGCCCGATCAGCACCCCGAGCAGGCCGATCACGTTAGCGGCCGGCCACGCGCCGGTGGCCGAGGCGGCCAGCAGCCCGGTGGCCAGCAGGCGGGTCCGCAGCGGGTAGAGGGCCATCGTGGCCGGATCCAGGGTGGCATCCAGGCCGAAGGCCAGCAGCGGCAGGATCAGCCAGCCGAAGGCGAAGAGGGTGAACAGGACCGAGGCCAGATCCACGGCGGTGCTCTGCCCGTGCAGCGAGGCCAGCAGCGCGAACATGCCGAGGGCAGTCAGCACGGCGAAGGCTGTGCTGACCATGAAGGAGGCCCTGGCGCGGCTGGATGACCGCAGCGCGTTGGTCAGCAGGCGCAGCTTCAGCTGGACGAGGAGCCAAGCCATGACAATCCCTCCTCGCTGGCCTTCGAGCCGACCAGGTCGATGAACGCCCGTTGCAGGGTCTTACCGCCCCGCACCTGCTCGGTGGTGCCGGTGGCCACGATCTGGCCCTGGCTGATGACCGAGACGTGGTCGCAGACCTGCTCGACCAGTTCCATGACATGGCTGGAGAACAGCACGGTCGAACCCGAGCCGACATAGTTGGTCAGCATCCGGCGGATCGCGTCGGCTGATACCGGGTCGACGCCCTCCAGCGGCTCATCGAGGAACAGCACCGACGGGTTGTGGATCAGCGCGCAGCCTAGGGCGGCCTTCTTGCGCATGCCGGTGGAGTAGTCCGCGACCAGCCGTTTCGCATCAGCGGCCAGGTCCAGCACGTCCAGGAGCTGCGCGGCCCGGGCCCGGGCCTGGCCGGCCGGCAGGCCCCGCAGCCGCCCGGCGTACTCCAGCAGTTCCGCGCCGCTGAGCCGGTCGAACAGCCGGGCTTCGGCCGGCACTACGCCGATGATCGCCTTGGCCGCGGGCGGGTCGGCCCACACGTCCAGCCCGTTGATCAGGATCTGCCCGGCGTCGGGGCGCAGCAGGCCGGTCATCATCGACAGCGAGGTGGTCTTCCCGGCCCCGTTCGGCCCGACCAGCCCGGCGAAGGAGCCGGCCGCGATCTCCAGATCGATCCCGGCGACCGCCTCCTTCTTACCGAAGCTCTTGCGCAGCCCGACAACTTTGATCGCTGGTCCGCCCATGATCGCCTCCCTGGCTGGATCTGGGGCTCTGGCGAGCGTGCTGCCATTGTTGACCTTCCCGCTCGGCACGGTCGCGTCCCGGGTGGTCAGGACCGGGGCCGCCATGACTGGTTGCGGGATCTGCTCGCGGCCCGGAGCGCGGGCTGGCCCGTCCGTCCGCCAGTTCCGAAGCCGGTCGGGCAGGAACAGGGTCAGGGCGGTGGCGAAGGCCAGGATCTTCGACACCACGTTCAGCGTGATGGGCAGCGCAGACTGCGGGTAGCCAAAGCCGGACAGGGCCCAGATCCCGAACACGCCGATCATCAGCGCGAAGCAGAAGAACGTTGACTTCCGCACCCGGACCATCGGCGACAGCGTGAGCAGCCACAGCGTGGTGAGCTCGACCAGGAACAGGGGGGTGAAGAATACCGCCCGGTAGAAGGCCGGGTCCGGGGGCAGCGCCGGGTAGGTCCTGGCCATCACGATGAAATCGAAGGGCAACTCGAAGATCATCGGTGCGGCCATCGCGCCTATAACCGCGCTGCCCAGCCTGGTCTGGTACCGCCACCCGGTGCGCGTCATGATGATGCCGAAAATGGCCGCCGCGGCCAGCAACGTCACCGGGGCGATGGGGTCAGAGACCCCCGACGTGATGTGGGGATAGTCGTGCACGAATTGGTGGACGTAGATCGCTAGCCCGGCCGCGAAGGCAACGAGCGCTATGACCCAGAGCGAGAACATGAGAACCGCGACCGAGGTAGGTGGCCGGACGGCCCTGACGGGGCGCCTCAGCCGGATTCCCGCGTAAGCCGCGCAGCCCGCCACGGCCGCCAGGCCGACTGCGAGTTCGATCTTGGCGTCCCCGCCATAGCTGACCCACCCGCCGTTAAGACTCATGGTGCTACCCGCTTGCTACTGGCTGGACGTTAAAGTGATATCACTATGCTAGGCGCCTGATACCAGCCGCGTCAACCGACTGGAGGACGATCACCGGCGACGTCGTCAACGCTCGCGTCTGGGAGGGCGTGCACTTCCGCACCTCGGACATCCAGGGAGTTGACCAGGGCCTGCGCGTGGCCCGCTGGGAAGTGGGCCGCCTGGCGGAGATCGGCCTGTAAAAAACCCGCCGCCTTGCTGCGGTGGTTCCGGGGTCAGGTGCCGCGGAAGTTCGGCTGGCGTTTCTCGGCGAAGGCGTTGAGACCTTCGAGATAGTCGCTGCTGTCGTAAGCCTCCCGTCGCAGCCCCTGGATACGTTCGTACACCTGCGCCGCGATGGGCTGGTAGTCAGCAAGGACATGGAGCTGTTCCTTGATTACCGCCATCGCCATGGGTGACTTCGTCGCCATGGTCGCGGCCAGCCCGAGGGTGAACGCCTCGAGCTCGGCTGACCCCACCAAGTAGTTGATGAGCAGCCATTCCCTGGCCTTCTGGGCGTCGACGGGCGCGGCGGTGAAGAACATCTCTTTGATGAGATTGATGGGCAGCCGCCCGACGAAGTGGAGCAGCCCGGTGGTGTTGTAGGGCAGTCCGAGGTTCGCGGCGGTGATGGCGAACGACGCCGTCTCATCCGCGGTGACCAGGTCACAGCTGAGCACCAGGTCCAGCGCTCCGCCCCACACCGTGCCGTGCACCATGGCGATGACCGGCGCCGGGAAGCCGCGGATGGCGCGGAGGAGTCCTTCGAGATGATCGTTGTAGCCAAGCGGGTCGCGGCGGCCCCGGGGAAGCTCGTCGATGTTATGGCCCGCAGACCAGACGTCCGCGCCCGCGGCGGCGCGGAGCACAACCGCGCGCGCGTGGTGGGCTTGCAGGCTCGCGAGCGCGGTGACGACGCCGTTTGCCATCCGGGCACCGATAGCGTTCCGCTTCCGCTGGTCATCAAGGGTGATGACGCCCACTTGCCCGAGCATGTCGGTCCGGACGACGGCGCCCGCCGGGCCATCATCCATGGCCAGGGGGCCCGCGGTGCCTGCCTGGCCACCTTCCCCGGCGGCCGCGTGCTGCTGGCTCAACGGGCTGCCCGCCCGGCTGGCCAGGGTCACGTAGGTTCGGGCCAGCGTATCCTTGCCCGTCCCGAGAACGGCGTTCACCAGCTTGAGCGCCTCGACCCGCTGGTCGCCGGCGAAGGCGCCGGCCACCTGGCGCCAGAGCACCTCGGCCAGGCTGTTGAATACCTCCTGGACCTCGGCAAGGTCGGCGCCGGCGGCGAAACGGTCCGCCGCGATCTGCTGAGACGGCGTGATGATCGGCTCGGCGCTGCCCTCGTGGGCGCACCGCAGGACGAGCTCGAACAGATGCCTCACGTCACAACGGCGCTGCTCCGGGCTGGATGCATCATGGCGTGCTTGATCGCGTCGCTGGAGCGAGGCGACCACTTCGCTGACTACCCGGTCCTGCGCTCCGGCGAGGACTTCCGAGATCTCCATGAACCGCATCCTCATTTTGACTTTCCCCGGGTTCTTATTCCCTGTTTCAGGTTATCGTCCATGACTCCGCAGAATCAGGGGCCGGAGCCCTGGTTATGACCTCCGCAGAGCATGCGGCGGAAGTCCTCCCATATGCCTCTAAATAACTCATGACCCGTTTCAACCCGGTACATGGCCTGAGTTGCGTTGTGCTACAGACCGGTCGCTGCA